>DASTLB010000096.1:0-232805 GCA_035715365.1 Kofleriaceae bacterium
CGATCGACGATCCGAACCACCCGAACTACGCGAACTGGCGCGAGCGCCGCAACGCGATCAAGCCGACCCGCGCGACGAAGGACAAGGACAAGCAACGCGACGGCGCGATTCACGACGCCGAGTTCCAGAAGAAGTACCGCACGGCACGCAAGAAGATGATCAAAGGCGAGCCGTGCGTGTTCCCGTACGGCACGTACTGGCACAGGCGCTTCAACAAGGTGAAGGTTGAACGGCGGCGGCGCAGCGACCGCGGCCCGTACTGCATGCTGTAGCGCCGCTCGAGCTCGTCGTTCGCGTCACCGTCGTACGCCTATCCACCCGCCCGAAGCTTCGCCCTCGCACGCGCGCCCCGCGTGTTGAAGGGCGAAGCTCCGTTCGCCGTGCCCGCGAGCTCGGTGCGCGACGCGAATCGACGCCATCGTCGCCGGCAGCCGTGGGTTCGGAATTTCGATACCCCGGATCGAGACCGAGTCAGACGTGCGAGGCCGCGCGCGTCGCCGGCAGCAGCTGCCGCAGGTGCCATGCCTGCATCACGACCTGATGATGGGCCTGGCGGCTGGCCTTCGCGATCGTCGCGGAGTGGATGCCCGCCATCAGGATCGTCGCGATGCTGGCGATGATGACCATCCAGACCGAGGTATCGCCGTGGATCGCGAGGGCACCGGCGTGGCTGACGAGCGCGCCGTCGACGAGCTCCCAGGTCTTGCCGAGCACGCCGGCTTCTTCGAGCACGATCGGCAGCGTGAAGCCGACGATCATCGTCAGCACGAGCAGCACCGGGCGGCCGACGAACGCGGGGTAGGACATGATCGAGGTCGTCATGAAGCAGACGAGCGCCGGGACGAAGGTGAACGGGCCGACCATGCGGCTCAGCATGACGAGCAGCAGCACGTTGCCGAGCGCGTAGATCATCATGTCGAACAGGCCACGCTCGGGGCGCTGTCGGATGCGCAGCGCGGCGAGCGCCATGATGATCGCCATGCCGACGACGCCGAGCACGACGTCCCACTTGCGGACGCCGTTCCACATCGCGACCGGCAGGAACGAGGCGATCGCGAGGTAGGCGAGCATCGCGGTGCCGGCGCGGCGGCGAACGTGGACGGCGTCTGCCTGGTGGAGGGCCTTGACGAGCTCGGGCGGTGGGGTCTTCGGCGGCTCGAGCATGAGCATCGTGATGATCTCGGCGGCGCCCGGCGTTTCGGGATCGAGGGCGAGCGCGCGGCCGGCGGCGTGCATCGCGTCGGCGCGACGGCCATCGTCGAGAGCGGCGCGCGCGATCCAGACGAGGTCGATCGCGAGCGTGCGGCGGCGGGCGACGTCGCGATCGCCGTCGAGGAAGTCCTCGATCCGCTCGGCGACGCGGCGGACGTTGGGGCGCAGCGAGGGGTCCTTGGCGAGCATCGAGAGGCAGAGCGCGTCGAGCTCGGGCGGGATCGTGCGGTCGGGACGGCGGCGGGCTGGCGAGGTCTGCGGATCGCCCATCGTGCTCGTGATCGCGGCGGGGCCGCGCGGATGGACGGGCTCACCGGCGAGGAGCTCGAACAGGATCGCGCCGAGCGCGTAGACATCGGCCGGGCGGTCGACATCGGGCGTCGAGAGCTGCTCGGGGGCCATGTAGCCGGGCGTGCCGAGCACCTTGCCCTCGGGGGCGGCGCCTTCGAGGGTGTCGATGTCGGCGGTGACGACGCCGGCGCCGCCCTCGACGACCCGCGCGACGCCCCAGTCGAGGACGTAGGAGTCGCCGAACTCGCCGACGACGATGTTCGCCGGCTTGAGGTCGCGATGGACCACGCCGCGCGTGTGCGCGAAGTCGATCGCGCGGCAGACGTCGGCGAATGCGCGCAGCAGGCGCTGGAGCGGCGGATTCGGGGCCTGCAGGATCTCGGACAGCGTCGTGCCGGCAAGCCGCTTCATCGTGAAGTAGGGGCGGTTCTTGTCGTCGCGGCCGAGCTCGTAGACCGGGACGATCGACGGATGATCGAGGCGCGACTGGATCCGAGCCTCGCGCATGAACCGCGCGACATCGTCGTCGCTCGGCGTGCCGGAGCGCAGCCGCTTGATCGCGACGTCGCGGCCGATCCGGCGATCGTGGGCGAGCACGACCTCGCCCATCCCGCCACGCCCGAGCACCTGGCCGACGAGGTACGCGGCGTTGACGGCGGTGAGATCGGTCGCTTCTTCTTCCTCGACGTAGATCGGCTTGCCGCCCGGGGTGACGAGCGTATCGGGCTCGTGATCGCGAGGCGGGTCCCCGGGCCTGGTCATGGGTCGATCCTACCCGGCGTCGTATGGCATCCCGGCGGAATCACGCGCAGCGATTGCGGCACGGCGACGCGCGTGCCGGTGTAGGACGATGGCCGAAGATTTCGATGCAACGCGATCGCGATCCGTGCATCGGGTGGCGTGACGTATCGAAGCCTCCTGATCTGTGTGTTCGTGGTCGCGGCGTGCGGCGGCAAGAGCGGCGGCAATCCACCCCCGGTCGACGCCACTGCCGATGCCGCGATCGAACCACCACCCCATCGCTGCGACTTCGCCGACTGCGAGGCCGGCTTCGCGCGCACGTGCGGCAGCGATCCGCAGACGCTCGACTGCAGCCAGTTCGGCGCGTCGTGCGGCGCGTTCACAGATACCGAGTCCGGCGAGCCCTTCCGGTGGTGCAGCTGTGGCAACCTCGCCGAGGGTGAAGGATTCTGCCTCGGCGGGCGGTTCGGCGTGACGTGCCTCGACGGGCTCGGCGGGCTCGCCGACTGCGGCGTCGGATTCGTATGCGCCGAGCGTCCGAATGGCCCGTTCGGGATTGGCTGTGATTGCAACAATGCCAGTGATGGAATCTGCCCTTCGATCAGCTGTGGTGCAGATCCAGATTGTGCGCAATGCACGCCATCGTGTAGCGGCCGGCAGTGCGGAGATAACGGCTGCGGTGGCGAGTGCGGCCAGTGCGATCTCGGCGACGAGTGCACGCCGCAAGGCACCTGCGTGAAGACGTGCGTGCCCGACTGCACGAACAAGCAGTGCGGCGACGACGGCTGCGGCGGGACGTGCGGCAGCTGCGACGGGACGTGCAGCGCAGACGGTCAGTGCCAGGGCGCGTGCGTGCCGTCGTGCACGAAGTCCGATGGCTCGATGAAGGTATGCGGCAGCGACGGTTGCGGCGGCTCGTGCGGCAGCTGCGCGAGCGACCTGACGTGCAACCTCGAGGGCGCGTGCGACTGCGACTTCTTCGACAAGCTCGAGTACAAGTTCACGCTCGCGCCGCAGGCCGGATTCCCGGCGAGCTTCACGTTCGTCGCGATCAACGTGCTGCACACCGGCATCGACGGCGAGACCAGGCGCGATGGGGCGTTCCTCGGGTTCCGGGCGACCGACAAGCAGAGCTTCGTGTTCCCGGTGTTCGGCTGCCGGCCGAACCTCGAGATCAAGCTCGAGTACGCACTGTCCGGCGACAGCTGCACGTTCGAGCAGACGGTCACGACGAAGACCGACTTCGTGATCCAGCCGCCGGTGCTCGCGGCCGATGGCTCGTGCACGGTGCCGCCGCCGTGAGTTGACCGGCGCGCCGCGCGCCAGGCACCGTAGCGGGATGGCGAGCGTCCTGGCGATCGTGAGCAAGGCGGTGTTCGAGAAGCTCGTGAAGGCGAAGGGCGCAGGCGAGCTCGGCGACGTGCTCGGGATCGATCGCTACACGAGCACGCACGCGTCGCTCGACACGCTCGCCGACGGCGGATCGCTGTACCTCGTCACCGTACGGCCGCCGGACGAAGCGTTGTGGCTCGTCGGCGTGCTCGATGACCCCGAGCGAGGCGAGGCCGGCTGGCAAGCCGCACCGAGCACGCTGCCGATCACCGATATCTCCGGGCTCAAGTCGAAGCTGAAGTTTGCATCCGGCGCCGGGATCACGGCGAAGCCCGGCGCGCTCGGCATGTCGCTGCAGACGCCGCGCGTGCTGTCCGACGCCGATGTCGAGCTCCTGCAGCGCGCCGCGGGCGGCAAGTCCTCCGCGAAGAAGCCGACCGCGAAGCCGGCCCCCGCACCGAAGTCCGCCCCCGCGCCGAAGCCCCCGAAGCCGCCGAAGCGCGGCACCGACGACGGCGACCTCGCCGCGATCGGCGCGGCGATCCGCGACGGCGATGGCCTGGCCGCGCTCGAAGCCGCGCTCGCCGCGTGGCGCGCGTGCCGGGCTCCCGCGCTCGCCGAGCTCGTCGATGCGATCTCGGCGCGCGTGTCCGGTCCGCCGATCACCGACGAGTACGAGTGGACGCGCACCGCGAGCCGCAAGCAGGCGGTCGCGCTCGGGCGCTTGCTGCCGTCGATCACCGAGGTCCCGGTCAGCTTCCTGCCGACCGCGGGTCAGCTGCTCGCCGGGTATCCCGACGATCCGCGGATCGCGAGTGCGGCCATGCCGTGGATCGTCGAGCCGCCGACGACGTCGAGCTCGACGTATCCGTTCTGGACGAAGCTGCTCGACACGCTCGGCCGGCTCGGTGATGTCCGGATCGCGCCGGCGGTCGCCAAGCGGCTGCGCATGAAGCTGCAGCCATCGACGTTCTGGCCGAAGTACTACGCCGCGCTGAAGAAGCTCGCCGGCAAGCTCGACGCGGTCACCGTGCCTGCCGTCGACGACAAGGCGATCGGCAAGCTCGTGCGCGCCGCCGCCGCGCTGTCGCCGGTCGAGGCAGCGGCGCCGGCGGTCACCGCGAAGCGTGCGCCCGCCCCGACGGTCGCCGGCACGCCGCTCGTCCAGGCCGCGACCCATCTCGCCGCCGGCCGGATCGTCGACGGCATCGACGCGATGCTCGTCGCGTGGCGCGAGACGCGCAATCCCGCGATCGCCGATCGCATCGATCGCGCGACGCGCCTGTTGCCGACGTTCGATCGGCCGTTCTCCGCCGAGCCGACCGCGGCGATGGAGGCGTGGCTCGCGGCGTACGCCGCCGATCCGATGGCGGCGATACCGCAGCTCCTGCACCAGATCACGTTCGGCGGCCCGACGATGGCCGAGCGCCGGCTCGTCGAGCTGACGAACCTGCCCGACGATCCGCGGATCGCGGTCCGCCTCGCGATCGTCGCGAGCGCGGGCGGCATGAGCCCCGAGCGCACGCAGTACTGGAAGCTCGTGTGGAACCTGATCGCGCGCACGCGCGACGTTCGCGTCGCCCAGCCGCTGCGCACCGTGTTCAACGACTTCACCGGCACGTACTTCGATCATCACCGCCAGGGCCGCCGCATCGTCGGGCCGTTCGTGATGGATCCGCCCGCACCGCACGCGGTGCTCGAGGGCGAGCTCGCGGCGCTCGATCGCGTGCTCGCGTCCCTCGAGGCCGGCCGCGACGACACCGAGCGCACGCTGCTCGACGCGATCGCCGCGGACTGGAACGACGAAGGCCCGCGCCTCGTCTACGCGGACTGGCTGATGGAGCGCGAGCACCCGCGCGCCGAGGCGATCGTGCTCGCGTGCAAGGAGAAGCGCAGCGGCCTCAGCCCCGCCGAGACCCAGCGGCTCGACGAGCTGACCGGCCGCCACGGCGACGAGGCACGCCTGTACGGCGCGCTCAGCGACCTCGACTACGAGCTCGACCGCGGCATCCCGGCGAAGCTCGTCGCAACGTACCGCACGTCGCCGCTGACGTGGCGCGAGCTCCCGGACCATCCGATGTTCGCGCTCGTCGACACGATCGCGCTCGCAGACGAGGCCTATGGCGCCGGTCACGCGTCTGCCGAGGACCTGACGCGCCTCATGCAGGCGGCGGCGACGACGAGGCTCGCGAAGATCACCGAGGTCCCCGACGAGATCGCGACCGCGATCGTGCGGACCGGCGGCACGGGCTGGAAGCGATCGGGCAAGAGCTTCGTCCGCGCGTCGCGTTGATTTGGTCACGCCGGCCGCATACGCTCCGTCGAGGATGTACCTCGGCATCGTCAAAGGCACCGTCGTCGCGGAGCGCAAGGCCGCCGGCCTCGAGGGCAAGAAGCTGCTGATGGTGCAGCCAGTCGACGAGCACGGCGCGCCGGTCGGTGACCTCCAGGCCGCGGTCGACACCGTGCAGGCCGGCGTCGGCGACCTGGTCTACCTGGTCGGCTCGCGCGAGGCGGCGCTCGCGTGCGATCCGTACTTCGTCCCGGTCGATGCCGCGATCGTCGGCATCGTCGACGGCATCGACGTCGAGCGTCCCGCGGTTCCGGATCGAGGCCCGGCGTGAGGTACTGCCGCGTCGTCGGGCCGATGTGGGCCGCGGTCAAGCACCCGGCGTATGCCGGCCGTCCGCTGTTCGTCGTCCAGCCGCTCGACGACCGCGGTGCGGATGCCGGCGCGAGCTTCGTCGCGATCGATCAGGTGCAGGCTGGCGTCGGCGACAAGGTGATCGTGCTGACCGAGGGCAACGGCGTGCGCCAGATCCTGAAGATGGGCGACATCGTGCCGATCCGCTCGATGATCGTCGGCATCGTCGACGCGGTCGATCGGGAGCACCCGTGAGGAAGCTGCGCACGCAGATCGCCGAGGTCTCGCGCCACCTCCACGACCGCAGCTGGGTCGCGAACCACGACGGCAACGTCACCGCGCGCGACGAGGCGCGCTACCTCGCGACCCCGACCGCGACGAGCAAGCGCCTGATCCAGGAGCGCGATCTGATCGAGCTCGACACCAAGGGCGCCGTGATCGGTCAGGGCAAGGTGTTCGGCGAGATCGGCCTGCACCTCGTGGTCTACGAGCGCCGGCCGGACGTCGGCGCGGTCGTCCACGCGCACCCGCCGTACGCGACCGCGATCTGCGCGAGCCGCGGCAACCCGATCGAGCGGCCGTTCATCGCCGAGGCGCTGGTCTCGCTCGGCCCGGTGATCCCGAAGCTGCCGTACGCGCAGCCCGGCGAGCCGGCGAAGCAGGCGCTCGCGCCGTGGTGCGAGTTCGTCGACGCCGTGCTGCTCGGCAACCACGGCGTGCTCGCGTGGGGCAAGGACCCCGAGCAGGCGCTGCTCCGGCTCGAGCTCGTCGAGCACCTCGCGCGGATCGCGATCGAGGCGATCCCGCTCGGCGGGGTCGAGCCGCTGCCCGACAGCGCGATCGGCCCGCTGCTCGCCGCGCGCGCGAAGGCCGGCATCGGCCGCGCCGCCGACCGGGCCGTCGAGACCGCGCCGAAGCTGATGGCGTCGTCGTCGTCCTCCACCCCGGCGTCGAAGGACACCTCGGCCGGCTGGTCCGCCGACCCCGCCGTCGTCGCCTGCGCGCCGGCGCCGCACGCGAACGTCCGCACGATCTCACCGGGCGGCAAGCCCCACGACGCCGCCCCGAACATCGCGGACCTCGTGCGCGAGGAGATCGTGCGCGCGCTCCGCAAGCCGTAACCCGGCCGCCGCCGCGGCGTAGGTCCGTCATGCGAGCTGTGCTGTCGATCGTGGTCCCCCTGCTGCTCGGCGCGTGCGCGACCTCGGAGGCCGACCCGGCGCCGGCTTCCACCACGAAGACCGGGCCGGTCGTGCTCGAGCTGTTCACGTCGCAAGGTTGCAGCTCGTGCCCGCCGGCGGACCGCCTGCTCGCGAAGCTCGGCCAGGACACCGAGCTCGCGCCGCTGGCGTTCCACGTCGACTACTGGAACGGGCTGGGCTGGGCCGATCCGTACTCGACGCCGGCGTGGACCGAGCGCCAGCACCAGTACGCGCGCGCGCTCGGCGACACCCGGGTCTACACCCCGGAGCTCGTCGTCGGTGGCGCGGTCGGCATGCTCGGCTCCGATGCCGCCCAGGCGCGGCGCGCGATCGCGTCGTTGCCGCGCCCCGCCCTGCTACCCGCGACCGCGATCTGGTCCAAGGACAAGGTCGAGATCACGGCGACGGCACCGGCGAACGCCGACGTCGTCGTCGCGATCTGGGAAGCCGAGCGCACCGTGAAGGTTCCTCGCGGCGAGAACGCCGGCGCGACGCTGACGAACACGCGGATCGTTCGCAAGCTCGAGCGCGTCGCCACCGCCGGTCATCGCGGGACGGTGACGATCGCGCTCGACCCGGCCTGGAAGGCCACGGGAGCGGTGGCGTTCGCGCAGGGCGCCGACCGGCGGATCGTCGCCTCGGCCCTGCTGCCACGGTGATACAACTTCGGGTTCATGCGCGCTGTTGCCGGACTGCTCACGCTCTCGCTCCTCGTCCCCGGCTGCTTCCCGAACAACCCGCGGCACCGCACGATCGCGAAGATCACCGAAGGCGGGCTGATCGCGGGCGGCGTCGCGCTGCTCGCGGTCAGTAACACCGGCGCCGACTGCGACTCGATGAGCCGGCCCGGCGTGCCAACCTCGGACTGCAAGCGCGAGGCAGGCGTGACCGGCGGGATCGGGCTCGGCCTGATCCTCGTCGGCATGGTCGGGTTCATCGCGACCGTCTCGACCACGCCGGACACGCCGGCGCCCGCCGCGACCGCGCCGACCCCCGCGCCGGTGCCCGCGACCACGCCGCCGGCACCGCCGGCCCACCCGTAGCTAGATCGCGCCGCTCTTGCGCGAGACCTGGCGGCCCTTGCGCTCGCAGATCTTGCTGCCATCGAAGACCGGCACATGCCGCGCCCACGCGTGGCTGCCGCCGCTACCCGACATCCCGAGGAACCACCCCTTTCGCCCGACGAACAGGTCGAGCTGGTTCCCCTTGATGCCGCCCCCGGTATCGTCGGCGACCAGGCACCCGTCATGGACGTAACCGCCCCATGGCGAGCGGCCCGGCATCTGCCGGCCTTCGAGCAGTGGAACGTAGAGCAGCGAGCCGAGCTTGATCAGCTTCGGGTCGACCGCGACCGTGCGGAACGGCTGGAGCGGCCGGCCGTTGCCCGCCGTGCCCCACGCCGCCTGCGTGACCTTGTAGCAAGGCGAGCTCTCGCACTTGCACGCGCCCCACACGTTGAGGACGCGGCCGTCGCGCAGCTTGCCGGTGCCCTGGATCGCGAGCTGATCTGCGAAGTCATTGGAGACTTCCGCGATCGGCTCGCAGGTCGACGTATAGATCGTCTGCTTCTCCGGCTGGGTGATCGATGCGAGCTCGGTCTCGGCGCCCTCGATCTGGGTCGGCGACGTGATCGTCTGATTGTCGTTCGCCGCCTTCTTCGCCTTGGCCTTCGCCTTCGCGAGGACCTCTTCTTCGCCGATCACGTAGTAGAAGGTGATGCTGAACTTGCCGAGCTCCTTCGGCTCGTTCGACTCCGCGGGCGCGACCGGCGCCGGTGCGGTCGTGGCTTCCTGGGCGAGCGCGACCGGTGCGGTCGCTTCGCTGTTCGTCGACTGGCAGCCGTAGCTCATCGCGATCGCGATCGGCAACGGTGCCATCTGCTTGATGCCGCTGACGATCTGATCGACGAGATCGCTCATCCAGCGCGTGCCGCTCTTCACGACCGTCCGGACGAAGCCGCTGAAGGCTCCGAACGGACGCGATAACGAAGTCAGGGTCGGCATACGAGACCGGGCGGCCCGGCCGATCGAGTCTAGCCTCGATCTCCAAGCCGCTCCTCGTACGGGCTCCGAAAACTCACGTTGCCCTTGCCCGCCCACTCCCGCGAACGCACTTCAATATGTGCGTCTACAAGACAGGATCAGAAGCGCGCTTGCAGGGTCGCGTTCACGCCGAGCTGGTTGTACTCGCCGGCGACGTACTGGAACGGGCAGTTCTGCGGATCGTCGCAGACGCGCTGATAGCGGGTCTGGTTCGGATCGTAGCTGTAGAACACCTCGAGCACCGCGCTGTAGATCCGACCGAAGTCGACCTTGGCGGTTCCCTTGAGCGCGGTCTGCGGCAGCGCGTCCTCGCCCGGCGGCAGCAGCGTGATCAGCGTGTCGATGTTGTTGTTGCGGATCACCGCCGTCGACTCGCCCTCGGTCTCGCCGCCCGGGATGCCCTTCGGCGTGGTCAGCGTCGCCGGCAGCTCGATGCCGCCGATCACGCCGAGCGTCAGCCAGTCGCCCCAGTTCTTGTCGACACCGACCGCGGCGAACAGGTTCGGCGCGAGGTCGTACTCCTTCGGGAAGTCCGAGTACGGCGGCAGGCTCGGCTGCGAGTGGAGGATGAACGCGAGGTCGCGGTAGCTGAGGTCGGCGCGCAGCCGGATCCGGTTGTACTTGATGCGGACGTTGAGGTCGCCGGCGTGGCCGAGCTGGTTGACGGTCGAACCGGTGTTCTCCGGGTCCTTCAGCGTCTGGCCCATGATCGTGAACTCGGCCTGCGCGATCCACGACAGCCCGCCCGGGTACTTCTCGGGCGCGAACAGCTGGCTGACCTGCTCGCCGTTGTAGCGGTACAGCTTGTAGTCGACCGACGACCGCAGCGGCGCGCCCTTGTGGAGCGAGACCTGACCGGAGGCGCCGAACAGCTGCACCTTCTGATCCTGGACGTCCTGCAGCTCGTTGTAGCCGCGGTCGAAGTAGCCGCCGTTCGCCTCGATCCGGATCATGTCGTTGACGTCGTAGCCGGCGCCGGCGAGCGCCGCGAGCGCTGCCTTCTGCTCGCCGTCACCGGGATCGACGACGACCGCACTCTTCGCGCCGACGAACGCGTAGCCCTTGTCGAAGTCGTACTGCAGCTTGACGCCCGGGTTGCTCGAGCGCGCGCGCTTGTACTCGGGCGAGCCGCCCCACGACAGCCGGAAGCTGTAGCCGAGGCGGAACCGGTCGGACGACACCGGGAACGCGGTCAGGCTGATGCGCGTCGGATCCTTGTGCGTCGGATCCTTCCAGTTCGTGACGACGATGTACGAGCCGGCATCGGACAGCGAGATCGAGTTCTCGGCGAGCTCGTTGATCCGCAGCACGAACGCGCCCTCGGCCTGGAGGTGACCGCGCGAGTAGCTGCGGTACATCACCGCGTGCGACAGCGTCTCGAAGCCCGAGAACCGCGTGTCGTAGTTGTCGAAGAACAGCACGCCGAGCGAGTTCGGCGTTCCGAACCGCCAGCCCGGCACGCTCGGGATCGTCTCGCCCGGCTTCGCGAGGATGTTCTCGTTCGTCAGCGTGAACGCGAGGCGCGTGTCCATGAAGCCGCTCGACCCGGTGAGGTCGTCGTTCGTCGCGGCGGCGGCGGCTTCCTTGTCTGCCGCTTCCTTCGCGGCCTTGTCGGCGGCTTCCTTCGCGGCGCGCTCGGTGAGCACGCGGGCGATCTCGCGATCGACGATCTCGCGCACGCGTGCGTCGTCCATCGTCGGTGCGGGCGTCGTGGGTGTGCCTCCCGGCGGCGGTGTGGGTTCGGGAGCAGGTTGAGCGAGTCCGATTGCCGGGGCGGCCACCACCGCCACGACCATGAGTCGAGTGAGTCGCACGAGTCCTCTTTAGGGCAAGGTCACGTCGTTCGCGTCGCGGGGAAAAATGATCCAGACGTTGAACGACCCGATGTTCACGGGGCGCAGCACGCCGACGACTTTCGGCAGTGTCTGTCCGACGAGGCTGGGCGGATCGATCTCGGAGATGCCGTTCGTGATCACGTTGAGCACGTTGCGGTTGCCGGCGCAGTTACCGCCGACGCCTGCGGGATCGAGCTTCCATTGCTTGAACGTCGCGAAGTCGTCGTCGAGATCGCACACCTTCGCGTTGTCGATCTCGATCGGCGCGGCCTCGTTGCGCTCGAAGTTGATCATGCCGCCGCTCGGATCGGTCAGGCTCTTGAACCAGTCCGCGGTCAGGACCGCCGGCGCGGGGATCCGCGCGGGATCGACCGAGAACGAGACCGGCTGGCCGGCCTTGTCGACCGGCGCGAACGTCTGCGGGAACCCGATCTCGGTCAGGCCGTTGAACTCGGAGAGCCCGCCGGCGAATCCGCCGATCACCTCGCCGACCTCGATCGAGCGGCCGTCGAGCCGCGGCGCCGAGAACGTGAACACCATCGCGTGGTCGTACGCCTGGTACGTGCACGGCGGCGACGCGTTCGTGTCCGCGCACTGCACGTCGGACACCGTGTAGCCCTGCGCGAACACGCTCGTCACGACGAGGAATCCGGTGTCGCCGTAGCGCGATGTGTGGACGCCGATCTGCTTGTCCTGCAGCGGCGTCGACGACAGCGCGTCGAGCGCGGTCTCGTCGCGCGGCTTTTGGAGATCCGAGATGAACGGATCGCGGTAGCACAGGATCGGCGACGTCCCGGTGACCGAGCCGTGCACGTAGTCCGGGCCGACGCCCTCGCCGTCATCGATCCACAGCGTCGTGCGACCGAACGCATTCGGCAGCGTGACGGACTGGTTGTCGGCGACGCCGTTCGTCACGGTGAACGTCGCGAGCGGCACGTCACCGAAGCTCGGCGTCAGCGTGCCGAGGAACTGCGCGTAGACCTGGACGTCCTTCGTGAACGTGGTGTCGAGCTGGTTCTGCGCGTCCTTCGCGCGGATGTTGACGGTGATCGTGCGCTCGGTATCGGCGAGCCCGCTCACCGGACATGGATCGGCCGGCGCCACGAGCGTGACCTCGAGCGACTGCGTACCGGTGATCGCGTCGCGCGTGTCCGTGCAGCCCGCGAGCGCGAGAGTGATGAGGAGGAAGCGGTTCATTCGAACACCGGGCGGATGCGGCCGTCGTGCTTCTCGCTGACCTCGGTGAGACACGAGATCTCGCCGTACTTCTCGATCACGCGGACCGGTGGGTCGACCGTGTCGTCCATCTCGTCCTTGCACTTGGTCTGGGTATTGAGGAACACGCGCAGGCTGTCGCGCAGCGAGATCCCGGTGTCCTGCTTCGAGGTGTTGCGGCGGAGCACGTCGAAGCCCGAGCCGCCGGCGGCGATGTAGTCGTTGACCGCGACGCGGTACAGGCTCGCCGGCACGAGCCGCGCGCACTTCGTGAAGTCGATCTCGCCATCGGGGTTGTTGTCGGTGCGGCAGTTGTCGCCGATCGCGATGTTCTTCGCGTACGCGCCGTTCGGACCGCCGCACACCATGTCGAACGCGATGCCGGCGACCTGCGCCTGCGTGCGGCAGCCGCGGCTCGCCGAGCGCTCGGCGACGTAGTCGAGCGTCTCCTGCACTTCTTGCCCCGACAGGTAGATCACGGTGATCGAGTTCTCGAACGGGAACACGTTGAACATCTGCTCGATCGTGAGCGGGCCGTGCTCGAAGTCGGCGCGAATACCGAGCGAGTTCGTGATCGCGAACTCGGCCTCGACGCCCTCCTGCAGCTGCATCGACCGCGCGACGAGGTTGCCGAGCTGCGAGTCGCCGCCGCCCTGATCGGTGCGCGTGATCTTCGCGCCGCCGGTCGACCCGACATACGAGAACACGCCGTTGAGATCGATCTCCTGGTTGATCTTCACCGAGTACGGCCACATCAGCGACGCGATCTCGGGATCGTCCGGGATGCCTTCCTGGATCGGGATGTTGTTGTACGCGAACGACGTGACGCGGCTGCGGTTCTCGGGATCGTTGTTGTCGGTGCCGACGTGGACGACGAGGTCGAGCCGGCCGACGAACTTCGCGAACGCGCCCGAGTGAACGAGCAGCGTCGAGTGCCCCTTGTCGTCGTTCGGGATGATCTTCGGCGGGTTCGTGACGATGTGGAGGTGACCGCCGAGGATCACGTCGACGCCGGCGAGCGTCTCCTGCTGGAACGCCTGGTTCGGATCGTCGACCTGCGACGCCGAGAGGTCCTCGTCCTCGTCGAGCCCGAGGTGGCTGACGACGACGATCACGTCGACGGTCGGCCGCAGGATCCGGACCCACTGCGCGAGCGCGTCCTGATCCGCGATCGGCCGGAACCCGAGGTTGTTGCCGCCCTCGTAGATCGAGGTGATCGTGCTGGTGTTGCCCATGCCGATCACGCCGATCTTGAGACCCTTGACGTCATAGACCGCGTACGGCGCGATCACGTCGCGCAGCGACCGGCCGTCGGCGTTCTGCACGCTCGCCGGCGGGTCGTCCCACGCGTAGTTGCCGGCGAGCAGCGGGAACGTCGACCAGTTGTCGATCTTCTCGAACAGGTTCTTCGCGCCGAGATCGAACTCGTGGTTGCCGAGCACCGCGCCGTCCATGCCGGCGAGCGAGAGCGCGCGCATCTCGGCCTCGCCCTTGAACATGTTGAACACCGGCGCGCCCTGGAAGCAGTCGCCCGAGTCGAGCCACAGCGAGCGATTGCTGCTCGACCGGATGTCCTTCACGACCGTCGCGATGCGCGCGATGCCGCCGAACGGTCCGCGCGTCAGGCCGTAGCCACGATCGAACGTGTTCGGGACGAAGTTGTACGGGAACAGCCGCGAATGAATGTCCGACGTGTGGATCAAGGTCAGGCGGATGTCCTGACCGGTGAGATCGGGCTGCTCCTGCGTCACCGTGCACGCGGACGTGCCGAGCGACACCCAGAACGCCACGAGTGCCGCACCCGACACTGCGCTGAGACGGCTAAGCATGGCGACCGGTGATATCGATTCGCGTCGGTTTCTACAAGGGCTAACCGCGCTTGGCCCCATCGAGTGTGGTTAACTTCGCACCGCCATGCCACGCGCGAAGATCGTCTGTACCCTCGGACCCGCCTCGTCGACACCGGAGCGGATCGGAGAGCTGATCGACGCGGGGATGAGCGTCGCGCGTCTGAATTTCTCGCACGGCAGTCACGAAGACCATGCACGGACGCTGCAGATCGTCCGCAGCGAGGCCGATAAACGCGGCAAAGCGATCGCTGCCTTACTGGATCTACAGGGACCCAAGATCCGCGTCGGTCGGTTCGCGAATGGCTCGGTCGAGCTCCGGCCGGGCGCCGAGTTCACGATCACGACCGAGGCGGTGCCGGGTGACGACAAGCGCGTGTCGACGACGTACTCGATGCTGCCGAAGGACGTGAAGCCCGGCGATCACATCCTGCTCGACGACGGCTACCTCGGGCTCGCGGTCACCGGCGTCAGCGATCACGACGTCAAGACGGTCGTCGTCACCGGCGGCGTGCTCAAGAACAACAAGGGCATCAACCTGCCCGGCGTCGAGGTCTCGGCGCCCGCGCTGTCCGAGAAGGACCGCACCGACATCGGGTTCGCGCTGCGCTACGGCGTCGACTACGTCGCGCTGTCGTTCGTGAGGCGCGCCGAGGACGTGATCGAGGCCAAGCGCCTGCTCACGGTCGATCAGGTGTCGATCCCGGTGATCGCGAAGATCGAGAAGCCACAGGCGCTCGAGCGACTCGGCGAGATCATCGAGGTGTCCGACGGCATCATGGTCGCGCGCGGCGATCTCGGCGTCGAGCTCGGCCCCGAGAAGGTGCCGCTGTGGCAGAAGCGGATCATCGAGGAGACGAACAAGCGCGGCAAGATCGTCATCACCGCGACGCAGATGCTCGAGTCGATGATCACGCAGCCGCGGCCGACGCGCGCCGAGGCGTCCGACGTCGCGAACGCCGTGCTCGATCAGAGCGACGCGCTGATGCTGTCGGGCGAGACCGCGTCCGGCGTCCACCCGGTCGAGGCGGTCCGCACGATGGCGCGGATCATCGAGGAGATCGAGAAGAGCGCGTACTACCGCGCGAACCTCGAGGTCCAGCAGCTGCAGCTCCAGAACTCGACGAACGCGATCGCGCACGCCGCGATGACCGCCGCGCGCTCGATGAAGCTCAAGACGATCGTCGCGGTGTCGGACTCCGGCGGTGCGGGTCGGCTGATCAGCGAGTACCGGCCCGACTCGAACATCGTCTGTCTGACGACGAACGAGGTCACGTTCCGCCGGCTCGCGCTCGTCTGGGGCGTCACGCCGGTGATGATCGGACCGTCGGCGTCGACCGAGGAGCTGCTCGATCGGGTCGAAGCAACTCTGATCGAGCGCAATCTCGCGTCGCCCGGAGAGAACGTCCTCATCACGATGGCGGTGCCGGTCGGCGCCGGGCTTCAGACGAACGTCTTGAAGATTCACCAGATCCAGCACTGACCACGCGCGTACGTCTTGCGACCCAAGAAATCACCGGCTGTCGCGGTCCCGTGATTTGTTGCGGTAGGCGAAAACCTACACGTTGCAAGAGGTTGAGCCGCTTCGCGTCGCACGCTACGATTTTCATTCGGTGGCGCAATCTCCGCGACAAGCAGCGGACGCAGGCATCAGCATCGGCCAGGTCTTCCTCGGGAAGTACCGCGTCGAGGAGATCCTGGGTCACGGCGGAATGGGCGTCGTCGTGCGCTGCACGCATCTCGGCCTCAACGATCAGGTCGCGATCAAGATGCTGCGCCAGGACGTGCTGCTCGATCGCGACGCGACCGAGCGCTTCATGCGCGAGGCCCAGGCGGCGTCGAAGCTGCGCAGCGAGCACGTCGCGCGCGTCGTCGACGTCGGCACGTTCCAGGACTCCGGCGTCCCGTACATGATCATGGAGTTCCTCGACGGTCACGACCTCGGGGAGTTGATCGAGCAGCGCGGCAACATCGCGGTCGGCTGGGCGTCGATGTTGATCCTGCAGGCGGCCGAGGCGCTCGCCGAGGCGCACTCGATCGGGATCGTCCATCGCGACGTCAAGCCGACGAACCTGTTCGTCACGTGGCGTCCCGACGGCAGCGCGATCATCAAGGTGCTCGACTTCGGGATCTCGAAGGCGCCGATCGGCACCGACATGCAGCTGACGCAGACGCAGTCGCTGCTCGGCACGCCGGCGTACATGAGCCCGGAGCAGATGCGGTCGGCGCGGCTCGTCGACGCGCGCACCGATATCTGGTCGCTCGGCACCGTGTTCTACGAGCTGCTCGAGGGGCATCGTCCGTTCGAGGCCGAAAGCTTCTCGGAGATGTGCGTCAAGGTCGCGGTCGATGCGCCCGCACCGATGACGAAGACGCCGCCGGCCTTGCAGAAGGTCGTGCTGCGCTGCCTCGCGAAGTCACCCGAGCAGCGCTACGCGAACATGGCCGAGCTCGGCCGCGATCTCGTGACGTTCGCGCAGGATGTCCATCACGCGTCGATGCTCGTCGAGCGCATGCAGCGCGTGCTCGGCCGTCGCTCGCATGTCGACTGGGACCAGGGCGGTACGAACGGCGGCCGCGCGGCGACGCCACTGCCGGTGCGCGACATCGCGAGCGCGCCGGTCGCGGTGCCATGGCACGGCGATTCGCAGCCGTCGGGTGTATCGACGATCCCGAAGACGCCGCTGCCGACGGGCGTACCGACCCAGCTCACCGCGGCCCACGATTCCGCGCCGGCGCAGACGCCGAGCGAGATCTTTGGCACGCCGAAGAAGCGCTCGCTGCTGCCGCTCGCGATGCTCGGCGCGTTCGCGATCGCGGGGATCGCGATCGGCCTGGTCGTCGGGTTCTCCGGCAGTAAGACCGCCGAGCCGAAGCCGAACACCGCGACGACCGAGCCCACGGGGTCCGCGCAGCCAATCGCGAACCCGACGCCGACGCCACCGCCGTCGCCGCCGCCGGCGGTCCCGGACAAGTCCGCGGCGGAGACGTCCGGGGTTGTCCCGGACAAGACACCGGACAAGACACCGGACAAGACACCGGACAAGGTCCCGGACAAGACACCGGACAAGACGAAGACCGCGATCGAGACGCCGCGTCAGCGCGCGACCGGAACGCCCGCGATCCGCAAGCCGCAGGGCACGATCGGCAAGACGAAGACGGTGCCGGCCAAGGATCCGAAGCCGCCGGTCAAGGACCCGAAGGAGACCAAGACGGTCGACGACGACTGTCCGGCGGCCGACCGCATCCGACCGGGCGCCCCGTGCGCCTCGAAATCGCACTGAGCGGCGCGCGCTGATACGCTTGCGCTCCGCATGGGCCGGCGAAGCCAGATCGTCGTCGTGATCGCGCTGCTGTGGGCGCCGCATCGGGCGCGCGCCGACATCGACCAGCAGCACGGCGATCGCCTGTTCGAGGAGGCGGTCGCGCTGCGCAAGACCGATCCCGAGGCGGCGTGCGCGAAGTTCGAGGAGGCGCTGCGGTTCAATCCGCAGGCGCCCGGCATCCTGCTCAACGTCGCGATCTGCGACGAGCAGCACGGCAAGATCGCGTCCGCGGTCGCGCGGCTCCAGGATCTCGCGGACCGCTCGCGCGAGGCAGGCCTCGACGATTACGGCCGCGACGCCGAGGCGCGGCTCGCGACGTTGCGCCCGCAGCTGCCGTACGTCGCGATCCGGCTCGCCTCGCCGGTGGCGACCGAGACGAAGGTCCTCGTCGACGATCGCCTCGTACCGGCGGACAACCTCGCGCGCTATCCGGTCGATCCGGGCGATCGCGTGATCGTCGTGACCGCGCCCGGTCGCGTCGCGTTTCGCACGACGGTGACCGCGGTCAAGCAGCAGACGCTCGTGATCGACGTGCCGGTGCTCAAGAAGCGGCTCTCGCGCAAGACGATCGGCGTCATCACGATGGCCGGCGGCGGTGCGGTGTTCCTCGGCGGCGTCGCGATCGGACTGACCGCACGCAGCCGCTACAACCCGCTGTTCGAGCCGCCGCACACCTGCGATCCCGTGACCCGGATCTGCGACGATCCGCGCGACCACGCGAAGGCGAAGAGCGCGCTGACGCTCGGCACCGTCGGCACGGTCGCAGGCGTCGTCGGGCTCGGTGCGGTCGGTGTCGGCCTCTACATCTACCTGCGCGCCCCGAATGCGGCCGCGCACGGCGGCGAGCCCACGCCCAAGGTGAGTCTCGTCCCACACGTCGATCGCGACGGTGCCGGAGTGATGGCGGTCGGCCGCTTCTGAGCGATCACCTGCGTTATCATCCGAGCTGATGCGCGGACTCGCGACTGTCGTCGTCGTTGTCGTACTCCATGGCCTCGGCTCTCCTCTCGCTCGCGCGGACTCCAACCAGGAGCAAGCGGACAAGCTGTTCGTCGAGGGCCGCGATCTCCTGAAGCAAGGCAATGCGAAGGCCGCGTGCGAGAAGTTCGAGGCCGCGCACAAGCTCGACGCCGCCGCGCCCGGCCTGATGCTGAACCTCGGCATCTGCTACGAGAAGCAAGGCAAGGTCGCGACCTCGCTGCGCTGGCTGCGTCAGGCCGTGCAGGCCTCGCTCGCCGCGAAGCTGCCCGACTACGCGAAGGACGCGAACGATCGGATCACCGAGCTCGAGAAGAAGGTCGCGCGGATCACGTTCGACGTCTCGGCCGCGCCGGCCGACACCCAGGTCACGATCGACAGCAACCGGATCGAGAACCTCTCCCAGCCGGTCGAGGTCGACGGTGGCAGCCACACGATCGAGGCGGCCGCCGCGAGCCAGCCGCCGTTCACGCAGACCGTCGACGTCGCGAACGGCTCGACGAAGACCGTCGTGATCAACTTCGCGCCGGACAAGCCGCCGGTGGTCACGACGCCGGCCGGCAAGTCGCCGTGGCCGCGCCGCCTGCTCGGCATCGGGGTCGGCGTCGCCGGCGCCGGCGTCGCGGTGTTCTCGACGGTGACGGCGAAGAACACGCAGGATGACTACAACGCGAAGGGCGGCAGCAAGCCGACCGGCAAGATGACGCTGCTCGGCGTCACGACCGTGACCGGCATCCTCGCCGTCGGTGCCGGTGCGTACCTGATCATCACGGCGCCGAAGGCCGAGAAGCGCGAGACCGCGGTCGCACCGGTCGTGACGCATGACCAGGTCGGGATCGCGGTCAGCGGCTGGTTCTGAGCGCGCGTACACTGCGCGCGTGCAGACCGACTGGTTTCGAGGCGCCGCGATCACGCTGCGCTACGACGACGCGCGCGGCGTCGTGATGATCGTCGCGAACAACGGCCGCGTCCCGACGCTCGAGTTTCCGACCGCCGCGTTCGTCTCGGCGACCGCGACCGCGGGCAAGCTCGACCTCGTCGGCGCGTTCGACGGTGACCAGCGGATCGCGCTGAAGCTGCCGCCGAACGACGCCCAGGGGATCGCGCACGCGCTCGCGCAGTGGCTCGCGTTGCCGCGGCAGCCCGCGCCGGTCACCGTCGAGCAGCTCGCGCAGCTCACCGACGGCGTGTTCATCGTCATCGAGGGCCGGTGCTTTCCGTTCGCGAACGGGCCGGTGCTCGAGAACCGCGTCGACCTGCTCGGCGTCACGAGCCGCGTCGAGCACGATGCGCCGTACCGCGTGACCGGGTTCTACCGCCGCGGCGCGCGCGACCAGATCCAGGTGCTCTCGATCGAGCATCTCAATCCGCCGGTCACGTGGCTCGCGGGCGAGACCGTGCGCGTGCTGTACGCGCCGCATCGCGAGCTGCTCGGGTTCGTGCCGCACGCCGGCCACGCGTTTCGCGAGCCGCCGGGCACGCTCGAGCTATGGCTGGCACCGTCGACGCTCGCGACCGTCGCGGTCGACGGTGACGCGCTCGTGTTCGAGGGCGACCTGACGCGCACTGGCTACGGGACGCACGTGCGGATCGCGCCGGTCAGCGCGGCCGACGCACGCGCGATCTTCGTGCTGCTCGACGAGCGCTTGCAGCTGCCGCGCTCGCCGCGCGCGATCTCGGTCGCCGACATTCCCGCGATCACCGGGCCGGCGTACGTGACGATCGACGGCACGTTCCGTCCCGGTCACTTCGAGGGCCCGAACTTCGACGGCGGGATCCTGCTGCAGGATCGCGACGGGCTCGCGAGCGGCGCGCGCTACCGGGTGACCGGGTTTCTGTATCCCGCGTTCCGTCCGGAGGGGCCGTTCCTCGGCTACACCGGGCCGCGGCTCAAGCCGCTGTCGATCCAGCCACTCGGCTGAGCTGCCGCAAAACGCGGCACCGGATCCCCCGCCTGATCGCTTGCAACGCCGCGGTGCGCGCGCTGTGATGCCCGCGTCTTGGGTGAGAGGCGGCGTGGGGGTGAAGGACTGTGCCTGCACGCGATCGGTCGCTCGCGAGACGAACCGTTCACAGGAGGAAGGCACATGGAGAAGGGTCATTCGCATTCGCATCTGTCCGAGTCGGCGCACGCGCTGCTGCAGCGCAACCTGCCGGCGCTCTCGAAGTCGATGACGTTCGCGAGCATGCTGCGCGCGAACCGCAACGCGCTCGGCCGGCTCGCCGATCTGAAGTGGCTGTTCCCGCCGGTCTGCGAGCGCAAGGATCAGGCGGCGATGACGGCGTGCGAGCGCGATCGCTACGTCTGCGCGTATCGCATGATCGAGGCCGACGGCACGCTCGGTCAGCTCGTCGACATCCACGCCGAACATCACATGCAGCACACGAACGCGCGGCTCCTGCCGTGGCATCGCGTGTTCCTGCACCTGTTCGAGGAGGCGCTGCACAACTATCACCCGGACGTCTGCGTGCCGTACTGGGACTGGACGCAGGACAGCGAGCACCACGTTCCGGACTGGCTCGCCGGGTTCTTGCCGACGGTGCACACGCCGACGCGCACGATCCAGGTCGTGCGCTCGCCGGGCAGCGAGGCGCAGCTCGCGTCGATCGTGTCGGGCACCGCCGGCGCGCTATCGATGACGACGTACGACCAGTTCTCCGCACCGATCAACGGCATCCACGGCGGCGTCCACATCTGGTGCGGCGGCACGATGTCCGATGCGTCGGTGTCGCCGGCGGATCCGGTGTTCTGGCTGCACCACGCGAACCTCGATCGGCTGTGGTGGCGCTGGTACAACGACGCGGCGCACGGCAACCACCAGAACCCGAACCTCGTCGGCGCCGACGCGCTGATGGATCCGTGGAGCTACACCGAGACCGACACGCGGAGCATCACCGCGCTCGGCTACGCGTACGTGTAGCGGTCAGCGCGCGCCGGCCTGAATGTTCGCCAACGAGGGCCGGGCGCGCACATGTCTCGCAATGCGCATCGCCATCTCGAGCGCCTGCTCGTAGTTGAGGCGCGGATCGACGCGGCTCTTGTACGCGCGCTCGAGGTCGGCCTCGACGAGGCCGCGCGCGCCGCCGACGCACTCGGTGACGTCCTCGCCGGTGAGCTCGACGTGGACGCCGCCGAGCCGCGAGCCGGCCTGGGCGTGCAGCTCGAAGCTCTGCTCGAGCTCGGACACGATCTTGTCGAACCGCCGGGTCTTGATGCCGGCGGGCGTGGTCTCGGTGTTGCCGTGCATCGGATCGCAGACCCACAGCACGGTGCGGCCGGCGCGCTGCACCGCCTCGACGAGCGGCGGCAGCTTGTGCGCGACCTGCGCGGCGCCCATGCGATGGATCAAGGTGATGCGGCCGGGCTCGTGATCCGGATCGAGGACGTCGAGCAGCCCGAGCAGCCAGTCGGTCGTCATCGCCGGCCCGATCTTGATCCCGAGCGGGTTGCGGATGCCGCGGAAGAACTCGACGTGCGCGCCGTCGAGCTGCGCGGTGCGCATGCCGATCCACGGGAAGTGCGTCGACAGGTTGTAGTAGCCGGAGCGCCGCGGGACCGTGCGCGTCTGCGCCTGCTCGTACGGCAGCGCGAGCGCCTCGTGGCTCGTGAAGATGTCGACGCGGCGCAGGACCTCGCTCTCGACGCCAGTGATCGCCGACACGAAGTCGAGTGACTCGCGGATCGAGTCGACGATCCGCTCGTACGCCTCGGCGTTCGGCGAGCCCTTCGCGAACGAGATGTCCCAGTACTCCGGGTGATGCAGATCCGCGAAGCCGCCGGCGACGAGCGCGCGGATGAAGTTGAGCGTCAGCGCGGCACGCTCGTACGCGCGCAGCATCAGCGTCGGATCGGGCTGGCGCTCGGCGGCGGTGAAGCCATCGCGGTTGATGATGTCGCCGCGGTACGCGGGCAGCGTGACCTCGCCACGCGTCTCGGCATCGGCGGAGCGCGGCTTCGCGTACTGGCCCGCGATCCGGCCGATCCGGATCACCGGCTTGCGCGTGCCGTGGACGAGCACGAGGCTCATCTGCATCAGGATCTTGAGCTTCGCGGCGATCGGATCGGCGCGGCAGTCATCGAATGACTCGGCGCAGTCGCCGCCCTGCAGCACGAACGCCTCGCCGATCGCGGCGCGCGCGAGCTCGGCGCGCAGCTGCTCGACCTCCCACGACGTCACGAGCGGCGGTAGCCGGGCCATCTCGTCGACGACGCGCACGAGCGCGACCGGATCGCCGTAATCGACCTGCTGCATCGCCGGCTTCGCGCGCCAGCTCGAGGGGGACCAGTCCGGCGGTGGGATCTCGCTCATTCGGGAGGCTCCGTATCCTTCTTGACGACGGGCTTGGCCCCGCACTCGACCGGGCGGTTGCCGACGAAGTCGAGCCGCTTCTTCGTCGCGGAATACAGCTGAGCCGGATCGATCGTGCCCTTCTTCTTGCGCAGCACGTCCGCCATCGCCTCGCGGATGATCACGTCGGTCATCTTCACCGACCCTTCGGGTAGCTTGAGCCGGCCGATCAGGCCATCGCCGCCGGATGCGAGAAAGTCGCTCGTGACGAGCTTGTACGCGGCGGTCTCGACGAGCGGCTTGCCGCCGACGGTGATCGCGACGTCGAGCGCGTCGCCCTTGCAGCGCGCCTTCGCGGCGAGCCCGCCCCACGACAGGATCGCGCCGCCGCGCTGCAGGTTCGAGGTCACGAGCTTGCGCAGGTGACTGCCCTTGAGCTCGACGACGGCGAACCGGTTGTCGAACGGCATCGCCTCGTAGAGCTGGCCGTACGTGAGCTCGCCCGCCGGCAGATCGGCGCGCAGGCCGCCGCCGTTCGTCAGCGCGACCTGTGCGTCCGGCCGCGCGGCGAGCATCAGATCGGTGAACAGGTTGCCGACCGCGGACTCGTTGCCGTACGACTTCGTCACCGTCGCGGCGAGCTTGACGCCGAGCTTCTCGTTGCGCCGCGTGCCGGCGCGCGACAGCGCCTCGTCGACGATCGCCTGCACCGCGGCGTCGGGGACGACCGGGCGGCCCTCGTACGTGCCGGGCTTGCACGCGGCGACCGGCATCGGGTTGCCGTCGCCCTCGCCTTCGCACAGATCGTGCGGCTTGTGGATCTTCGTCGAGGCGACGTGACCGTCGGGCGAGATCCGGAGATCGACGCGGCCGAACGCGCGGCCCGACGCGAACGACTCGATCACCGCGACGTCCTCGATCCGGTGCGCGATCGCGGCGTGCGTGTGGCCCGCGATGAACACGTCGACGAGGCCCTTCGGCACGTCGGACAGCACGCGGAACACCTCTTCCTTGCGGTCGCACGATGACGTGTCGTTCGGCTGATCGATCGCCTTGCACTTGCTGCCGAGGTGCGCGGTCACGACGATCACCTGCGCACCCTGCTGGCGCAGCGCCCGCGCCTCGTCGGCGATCGCCTGCGCGGCCGGCGCCATCTGCAGGCCGACGAAGTTCGCCGGCATCGTCGTGTACGGCGTCGACTCGGTGCTCGCGCCGATGATCCCGACCTTGATCCCGGCGGTCTCGACGAGCATCGACGCCGGCATGTTCGGCCACTTGATCCGCGCGTTGCTCTTCTGGTCGAGGATGTTCGCCGTCATGATCGGAAACTTCGCCTCGCGCGCACGCGCCTTGAGCGCGCCACGCGGATCGTCGTCGGCGCTGACCGCGGTGACCGCCGGGCCTTCGGGGCCGAAGTCGAACTCGTGGTTGCCGACCGCGGCGGCGGTGTAGCCGATCGCGTTGTATGCCTTCACGACGTCGGAGCCCTCGGTCAGGTTCGACTCGAGCGTGCCCTGGAACATGTCGCCGGCGTCGAGCACGAGCACGCCGCCACGATCGGCCGCGCGCGCGGTGCGCACGTTCGAGACGAAGCCGGCGAGGATCGGCAGGCGATCGAGCGCGCCGTGCAGATCATTCGTGCCGATGATCGTCAGCGTGACCGCGCCGTCTCGCGGATGCGCGGGCGGGCGCGGCGCGTGCTCCTTGCGCGCGGGTTGCGAGCACGAGGCCAGGATCGGGAGCACGAGGGCGAGGCTTGCGAGTCGACGACCCGGCACGAACATCGCTGGACTGTACCGCGGATCACTCACCGTCGTCGTCGACGTCGTCCGGATCGCCGGGCGCGGTGCCGCCGTCGACGAGCGCGCGCGACTGCTCGTCGAGCTCGCGATCGTGGCCGGGCTCCTCGTCGGAGCGGGCGAGCGCCGCCGTCGCATCGAGCACGAGCTCGACCCCGAACGTGCCGTCGCGGCGCACCGTCACGAACGCGCGGCCGCCGCGCTCGAGCATGCACTGCACGCGCTCGTTGTCGCGCAGCACGCGGACGCGCGGCGCGCAGGTCACCGACTGCGCGACCTGGAGGTCGGCGAGCGTGTCGCGCAGGTAGCGCTCGATCGGATCGCTGACGACGAGCAGGCCATCGATCTGCCAGCTCCACGCGTCGCGATCGCGAACGAGCCGGATCGGCAGCTCGCTGCGGTCGGGCAGGATCACGAGACACGCGGGCGGCACGGTCGCGCACGCGACGTCGAGTGCCATGCCGAGCTGCGAGCCGAGCTGGGCTGCGATCTGCTTGCCGAGTGGCGTCGTGCCTCGCGTGTGATCCGATTCGCGGCGATCGGCACATGCGAGCACACCGACGCAGATGATCGCCGCGAGGCACTTCGCCTCGATCGAACGAGCGATCAGAGCACTCACGAAACAGTTCGTAACACGGCCAACCGGCACGAGAACTTCATCTCCGCTCGACGAGCAAGCTCTGAATAAATCGCAGTACGATGCGTCCCTGTCACCGTTCAGGAGGAACGATGCGCTCTCACTTGTTTCGTTTGCTGCTCACGGGAGGGCTCGCAGGCGCGGCGCTGTTCGGCTCGGTCGCGGACGTCTCCGCCCAGCCCAACGTCCGCGATCACCGCGACCGGCGTCCGGCGTACTCCGGCGATCCGCGTGAAGCGCCGCCCCCCGTTCGCGTCGAGCGCGTCGCTCCTCGTCGCGGCTTTGTCTGGGTGACCGGCAACTGGGACTGGCGCGATGGCCGCTGGCAATGGGTCAGCGGGCACTGGGAGCGCGAGCGCAAGGGTCGCCGCTGGCGCGATGCGCGCTGGGAGAAGCGCGGCGACGTCTACGTGCGGATCGACGGCGACTGGATCGATGTCGATCTGCGGCCGACGCAAGCACCGCCGGCGCTGCGCGAGGAGCGGTTCGCGAATCGCGCCGGCTTCGTCTGGGTGCGCGGCCACTGGGACTGGCAGGACGGCAACTGGGTATGGGTCGCCGGTCATTACGAGCGCGAGCGCAAGGGCAAGCGCTGGCGCGACGTGCGGTGGGAGCTGCGCGACGGCGCGTGGGTCCGGATCGACGGCTCGTGGGATGACGACGTGGTCTCGCAGTATCCGAACCAGGCGCCGCCGACGCCGCGCGAGGAGCGGATCGCCGCACGCGCGGGCTACGTCTGGGATCCCGGCCACTGGGACTGGCGCAACGGCCAGTGGCAGTGGACCGACGGCCACTGGGAGCGCGAGCGTGCAGACGCGCGCTGGGTGCCCGGCAAGTGGGAGATTCGCAACTCGCGCTGGGAGTGGACGCCCGGTCGCTGGGACACGGTCGCGCTGTATCCGACGGCCGCGCCGCCGCCGCCGCGCGACGAGCGCTTCGATCCGCGCCCGAACTTCGTGTGGATCCCCGGTCGCTGGGCGTGGAAGAACGGCCAGTGGGACTGGACCGACGGACACTGGGAGCGCGAGCGCGCGGGTCAGCGCTGGGTGAGAGGCCGCTGGGAGAATCGCGGCAATCGCTGGGAGTGGATCGAAGGCAGCTGGGGCGCGGCACCCGCGTACCCGCCGCTCGACGAGCCGCCGCCCGCCGCGCTCGCCGAGAATCCGCGGCCGCTGCCGGGGAAGATCTGGAACCCGGGCAACTGGCGATGGGAGAACGGCGGCTGGCGGTGGTTCGGCGGCGCGTACACCGACGCGCGCCCGGGCTATCGCTTCGTCCCCGGCAAGTGGATCCAGGGCAACGGGATCTGGAAATGGCAGAAGGCCGAATGGATCGCGGATGCACCGCCGCCTCCGCCGCCGCCGAGCTACAGCTCGGGTCCGACGACGCCGCCGCCTCCGCCGCGCGACGAGCGCTACGAGCCGAAGTCCGGCTTCGTGTGGGCGCGCGGTCACTACGAGTGGCGCAACGGCCAGTACGAGTGGATGCCGGGCCACTGGGAGCGCGAGCGCGCGTCGAAGCACTGGGTCGACGCGCGGTGGGAGCTGCGCGGCAACGTCTGGGTGTTCATCCAGGGCGGCTGGCAGTAGCGCTCACCAGCGCCGGCGAAACAGCGGCAGCCTGACCTCGACGCCACGCTCGCCGCGATACGACGCCGGAACCATCTCGACCTCGGGGAGCTCGAGCTCGAGCTTGCGGCCCGCGATCCCGAGGTCGACCGTCGATGACACGCGCGCGAGCCCCTCGGTGAAGTGGACGTCGCTCGCGAGCCGGAACGTCAGGAACCGCTCGTCGGTACCGACGGCGAGCCGGACGTACGCGCGATGACGGCGACCGTCGACGCGCAGCGCGAGCATGTCGTCCGAGAGCAGGTCGAGGTGATAGCCGAGCGTGTTGCCGAGCTCGGTGATCTGATCGGCGATCTGTTGCGATAGCGTCAGCCGCTGACCGTCGGGCACGCGCGGCCACAGCCGCTCGTAGAGCCCGCCGTCGTCGGCGCGCGCGGACGGCGCGACGAGCGTCAGGCACGTCGCCATCGCCAGCGCGGCTCCCGCTCCTCGCATCGCGAACATCGTCGGCGAAAACCGACCACGCCTTCTGTGAGCAACCCTACGAACGACGTGCTAAACGAAGGGCCGCATGAAGCGCGCCGTCTGGGTCGTGACCTTGGTTTCGCTGTTCGGCATCGGCTGCAAACAGTCGTCCCCACCGCCGGCAAAGACAAAGACCGCCGAGTCCGGCTCCGCCGTCGACGTTCCGGTCGCGAAGCAGGGCAGCGGTGGCCCCGCGGTCGCACCCGGCAGCGGCAGCGCCGCCGCCGATCCGTGGACGAAGACGACCGAGCAGGCCGATCCACTGCCGCACCCGCTGTTCTGGGCGGTCGCGAAGGATGGCAAGACGACCTACATGCTCGGCACGATGCACCTCGGGGTCGACGCCGAGAAGCGGCTGCCGAAGGTCGTGTGGGACAAGCTCGATGCTGCGCCGGTGTTCGCGATGGAGACCGATCTCAGCGATCCGTCGGTGATGAACATGGGCAAGCGCAAGTCGGGCACGCTGCACGACGAGCTCGGCCCGGTCTACTGGAAGAAGCTCGAGGAGATCGTGACGCCGCCGGTCGCGCAGAGCATCGACCACATGAAGCCGATGATCGCCGCGACGCTGCTGTCGATGCGCGGCCTGCCGACGACGCCGCCGATGGACGGCGTGCTGCTCGGCCGCGCGCTCAACCAGAAGAAGGCGATCGTGTATCTCGAGCCGGCGTCGAAGCAGGCCGCGATCCTCGAGAAGTGGATGGATCTGCGGACGCTCAAGATGATGCTCGACGATCCGAAGAAGGGCGAGCAGCAGACGAAGGACATGCTCGACGCCTACATCGCCGGCGACGAGGCGGCGATCGAGAAGCTCGCCGACGCGCAGAAGGAAGACGCGCTGAAGCATGGCTTCACGGCGAAGGAGTACGACGAGTCGATGGAGGACATGCTGTACAAGCGCAACGCGTCGTGGATCGACGCGTTCGAGAAGCTGCACCAGCAGAACGGCGGATTCGTCGCGGTCGGCGCGCTCCACCTCGTCGGCAAGCGCAGCGTGCTCGATCTGCTGAAGTCGCGTGGCTACACGGTCACGCGCGTGACGCCGTAGCGCAAAAGTCGCGCAACCGCGCGCCGCTCGCACCGTCCCTGCAATAGCCATCGCGCGCCGCGCGTTGGCGGGTTTCGGGAGGTCTCGATGCGCACGCTCGGTGTTCTCGCGGTCGTCACGCTGATCGGATGTGGCAGTGAACCGTCGGCGCCGACACCGGCACCGGCACCGCCGCGCCCGAGCCGGCGCGCCGAGCTCGCGCCGAAGCCGGATCGGCCGGTGCAGAAGCCGATCGATCTGGCGCTCGGCACCGGGTTCGAGATGCGGCCACCGATCCGCGATGGCCGCCTGACGCTCGTCCCGATCGTCGCGACCGGCGACGTCCCGGCGACGCGGTTCATCACGCTCCAGGAGGGCATGCACCAGGGCGTCGTCACCGTCCGCGAGACCGGCCACGACGACTGGCAGGTCCAGACGCTGAAGGTCAGCAATCGCTCGAAGCTGCCGCTGTTCGTGATGTCCGGCGAGCTCGTGCTCGACGCGAAGCAGGATCGCGTGCTCGCCGAGGACGTCGTGATCCCCGCGGGTGAGACGGCGTTCGTGGCGGCGCGCTGCGTCGAGAAGGAGCGCGGCGAAGGCGGCACGCGGTTCCGTGCGGGCAACGCGCTCGCCGAGCTCGAGCTGCGGCGCACGATCGTGTACGGCACGCAGGACGACGTGTGGCGCCACGTCGACCGGATCAGCGCGCGCGAGGACACCGAGAGCTGGTCGCACACGTACCGGCTCGCGGCGCAGCGGCAGTCCGAGCCGTCCGCGCGACGCACTACCCTGCTCGACGCGCTCGCCGCGATCGACGGCCGCGACCGCATGGTCGGGCTCGCCGTCGCCGTCGACAACCAGGTGCTCGCGATCGACCGGTTCGCGACGCCGGCGCTGTACCGCCAGCTCGAGCGCATGCTCGTCGCGTCGTACCTGCCCGGTGTCGACGGCGACCTGCCCGCGGAGTCGCGCAAGCTCGGTCCCGACGACGTGCGATCGCTCGCGCGCAGCACGCTCGGCACGAGCACGCCGGCGAGCTACGTCGTGCTTCGAAAATGAACTGTTGTTCGACTTCGGCCAGATCGGTACAGTGCGCCCCATTCAGGGGGTCTCATGCGCCGTCTCGTCGTTCTGTTCGGCTCGCTCGTTCTGACCTCGATCGCCGCGTGCGGCGGCAGTGATGCCCCACCCCCGACGCCGGATGCGCCCGGGCTGTCCGGCGACAAGTACGAGCTGACGTTCGGCCCGGTCACCGTGCAGCCGGGCCAGGAGAACACGCAGTGCATCGAGGCGCGGCTGTCGAACCCGGCGCCGATCAAGGTGCACCAGATGCACAACGTGCTCGGCGTCGGCTCGCACCACCTGATCGTCTACAAGGACGACATGGCGACGACCGAGCAGAAGACGCCGTTCGACTGCCAGCCGTTCACCGGCGCGCTCAACCCGAGCGGCATGGTCGCGCCGATCATGATCACGCAGCGCTCCGACGATCCGCTGTACCTGCCGGACGGCGTCGCGTACACGCTCGGCGCGAACCAGATGATGCGGGTCGAGATGCACTTCATCAACTCGACCGACGCGCCGATCGAGGCGACCGCGACCGTCGAGCTCTACGCCGCGCCCGAGGCCGCGATCCACGACGAGGCGAACATCCTGTTCATCGGCAGCCCGGACATCGACATCCCCGCGGGCCAGACGGTGACGCTGCAGGAGTTCTTCACACCGAGCCGCGCGAACCTCGATCTGTCCGGCGCGAAGTTCTTCGCGATCACCGGCCACACGCATCAGTACGGCACGGACATGCAGGTCGGCATCGCGCCGACGAGCGGGGCGACCCCGACGAGCGTCTACGCGCCGCAGCCGTTCGAGTGGGACGAGCCGCTGACGCAGACGCACAAGCCGGAGTTCACGATCCCCGACGGTGGCGGCTTCAACTTCAAGTGCATCTACAACAACACGAGCGCGCAGAACATCGGGTTTGGCGAGTCGGCGAACGACGAGATGTGCTTCTTCTGGGCGTACTACTACCCGTCGCAGGGCGCGCACGTCTGCGTCCACACGAACCAGTTCGGCAACCTCGATCTGTGCTGTCCGGACGCCGGACCGACGCTCTGCGACATGCTCATGTAGCGCGCTTGCCGAGCAGCTCGGCCGCAGCACGCACGACGATCATCGGGATCTCGTGGCCGCCGAGGAACGGATGCCAGTCGACGACGGCTCCGGCCTCGCGCAGCCGATCGCGCAGCACCTCGGCGGTCGAGAACGGCAGCAGGCCATCGTTGCGGCCGTGCGACAGCAGCACCGGCACGCCGGCGAGCTTCGCCATCCGCGGCTGCCACTCGGATTCCGCGAGCAGCGTGCCCGACATCAGCAGCAGGCTCGACGGCGCGCGCTCGCGATGCAGTGCGACGTCGAGCGCGAGCATCGCGCCTTGCGAGAAGCCGCCGAGCACGAGCTTGTCCGGCGTGACGCCGTAGCGCGCCTCGAGCTGATCGAGCAGGCGCATCAGCTGCGTGCGCGCGGTCGGCAAGCCATCGGGGATCTCGTCGCGGCGATCGCGCGGGATGCCGCGGCGCAGCTCGTCCTCGAGCTTCGCGAGATCGAGCAGCCACCACGCGCGCGAGTCGCCATACAGGCCGCCGAGCTCGATCGGTGCCTCGGGAAACACGAACCGCGTCGTCGGCGTGGCGAGCACGTCGGCGAGTGACACGAGATCGTCGCCGGGCGCACCGAAGCCGTGCAGCAGCACGACGGTCGTCGCGGCGTCCGCGGGTCCGACGATGCGCGTGGTCAGCCCTGCGATCTCGACGAGGTGGCTCACGCGCGAAGCGTCGATCAGCCGCCGGGACAGGTCAAGGTCAGCCCGGTCGCCGCGTCGCCCGCGCACTGAAAGCCGCACGGCTCGTTCGCGAGGCAGCTGCACGTCGGAAACTGCGACGGGCATGCGGGCAGCGGCATGCAGCGAAAGCTGTCGGGCTCGTTGCCGATGTCCGACGCCGCGCGCTGGCAATACTCGGTCATCAGGTTGCACTGCGTGAAGCCGCACGCGAACGCGCCCGGCTCGAGCTTGCACGTGCCGTTCGCGTTGACATCGGTGCCGGCGGCCGCCGCATCGCACGCGCTGCCGTACACGGTGCCGTCGCAGCCGCACGTCGGCTCGAACACGGTGTCCGGACAGCCGAACGGTCGCGGCTGGCAGGTGCCTGCCTCGTCGGCGGCGCCGCAACCATTGCGCGCGAAGTCGCAGAACTCGTCGGGCCCGCAGAGCCCGCCGCCGAAGCCGCCGCACAGCTTGCCGCTGCCGCTGCCACCGCCGTCCTCACCGGGCGGGATCCCGTTCATGCCGCCACCACACGACGCGATCGCAACCACCGCGAGAAGCCAGACGAGTCTCATGCCCCGCCGTGAACCAAGAGCCGTGCCGGGTCGCGAGCACCGCAACTCGCAACGATCTTCCGGCGCTATGTAGGCCGCGTCTCAGAAATCTGAACGAGTCGCGCGCGGGCGTGTCAGAGATGTCACGTCCCGCGGCGCGCTCACAGGCCGCGCGGACCGGCGGCGCCGCGGTCGGCGACCGGGATATCGCGATGGTCGGTCGGCGGCGAGTCGAGGTCTTCCTCGTCGATCACGTCTAGCTCGCGCTCGGGCTCGGCGCCGTTCTCGGTCGCGCTCGCCTGCAGCGCCTCGATCCAGTTCTCGCCCTCGGCGAACGCGTGGTCGTCGTCCGGCAGATCGCGATCGACCGCGCGCGGCGTGTGCACGCCGTACAGCACGCCATCGTCCTTGCCCGCCTGCGCGCTCGCGATCGCGTCCATGTCGGTCAGCTCGGGCGTGTCGAGCTCCTGGGCGTTCTCGTCGAGCTCGGCGTCGAGCGTCGCGAGATCCTGCGCGGCCTCGGCATCGGCGGTCGTCACCGCGTCGACCTCGAGCGCGTCGAGGTGCAGCGGCACCATGTCGTCGAGCGTTTGCACCGGGTCCGACGGATCGGGCTGGAAGTCCTGCGGCATCGCGTCGAGATCGCGTGCCGCGAGATCGCCCGGGAATCCGGCGTCGCGCTGGCGCGCGGACGTCAGCCGGTCTTGCCGGCCCGCGCGCATGCGACGAACTCCGAGCACCGCGGCGGCCGCGCCGCTGCCGAACAGGAGCAACTTGGTAGCTGTGATGAGACGCATGTCCGGACGTGGAGCACGCGCCGTGCCGTCACGACGGGCCGGGCGTCGTCGCCGCGCCGTGCGAGATCGCTCGCTCGCGCGACGCTGCGTCGAGTTACTCTCGTGGAATGTCCGACCCGACTCGCCGCGACTTCGTCCGGCTGCTCGGCGTCGGTGCGGCGGCGGTGCGGCTCGCCGGTTGCGGCGACGATGCGAGCCCGCGCGACGCCGCGGCGGCCGTGCTCGATCCGACGGCGAGCGGGCTGCTCGTCGCGGTGTGGGCACGCCGGGCGCGGACCGCGACGATCGAGCTGCGCGACGGCGATGCGGTGATGACCGCGCAGGTCGAGCTCGACGACGCGGGCAGCGGCGCGATCGAGCTGACCGGGCTCGCGGCGGCGACCACGTACGAGCTGACCGTGACGACCGCGGATGGCATCGTGCTCGGACCGCACGTCGCGCGCACGGCACCGAGCGATGACGTGGCGACCGCGCTTCGGATCGCGGTGATCGCGGACATCGATCCGAGCCCGGAGTTCGAGACCGACCTGGTCGAGCACGTCATCGCCGCGCGGCCGGACGTGATCGTCTCGCTCGGAGATTTTCCGTATACCGACAACGGCCCGCCGGCGGACACGCTCGCGAGCTATCGCGAACGCCACGCCGAGATCCGCACGCTGCCGAGGTTCCGCACGCTGCTCGAGGCCGCGCCGCTCGTCGCGATCTACGACGACCACGAGTTCCGCAACAACTGGGATGCCGCATTCGTCGCGGCCGAGCCCGCGCGCTACGCGGCTGCGATGACGGTGTGGGACGAGTTCTTTCCGGTGCGCGAGGCCGACCCGGAGATCCGCTATCGCGCGTGGCGATGGGGCGCGCATGTCGAGTGCTTCGTGCTCGACACCCGGCGGTTTCGCAGCGCGAACGCGGCGCCCGACGACGCGAACAAGACGATGCTCGGCGCCGCGCAGAAGGCGTGGCTGCTCGACGGCCTCGCCCGCAGCACCGCGACGTTCAAGCTCGTGCTGACGAGCGTGCCGCTCGACTACGGCACCGGCGACGACCACTGGGCGAGCTTCACGACCGAGCGCGACGCGATCCTCGACGCGATCGTCGGCATTCCCGGCATCCTGTTCGTGACCGCCGACCAGCACTGGTTCGCGGCGCACCGCCACGCACACGGCGTCCGCGAGATCCAGGTCGGACCGCTCGCGCGCGGCATCGCGACCCCGGGCCCGGTCGTCGACGGCGTGCTGTTTCGTGGCCTGCAGTACAACGCTGGCCTACTCGACGTGACGAGCGACCGGATCGTCGTCACCGCGATCGGCCCCGGCGGCGAGCGGCTGTACGAGGAGACGCTGACCGCCGCCGACCTGACGCCGCGACGTTGATCTCGGCTACGATGGTCCGGATGGGAGCTGTGTCGTCCGGCAGGACGTACCTCGCGGAGTTCGCGAGCGTGCACCTGATCGACGACGCCGACGAGCGGCGGCGCGTCGCGCGCCAGGGGCTCGCGATGCTCGCGCAGATCGCCGAGCGCGAGCCGGCGCCGCTCGAGGGGCTGCCACCCGAGCAGCTCGTGCTCGCGGTGCGCGCCGCGCTCGGCGACGGCATGCTCGCCGAGCTCGAGTGGCTGTCGCCCGCGGCCGGCGCGCTCGCGCTGTTCGAGCTCGCGCAGGCGCTGCCGCCGGGGCCCGAGCGTCGCGAGCTCGGACGCCGCGTGCTGACGCGACTGCGCGATGCCGATCGCGACACGTTCGTGCGGCTACTGATCGCGCTCGCGCGGTCGTCGCCGAAGTTGCTCGCGAGCGACGGCCTGCGCGCGCGCACCGAGGTCGTGCTCTCGGCGCCGCTGACCGCGCCCGGCGCGATCGGCGAGCTCGCGCTCGGCCTGCTCGCGCAACCGACGCTCGCGACGAGCTGGGTCGAGCTGCCCGCGACCGGCGCGTTGCCGGCACGCCGGCTCGCCGCGCGGATCCTGGCGCACGGCGCGCGCGAGGCGGTGCGGCGCCACGACGCCGGGGATCGCGGCGGCGTGTTCGTGCTCGCGCGACCCGGCGTGCGGGCGGCGCTCGCGCGGCTGCTCGCGGATCGCGAGGCGCTCGTGTGGCGGTTCGCCGGGATCGCGCGCGGCCTGCTCGCGCACGTCGATCCCGATCTCGCCGACGACATCGATCGCGAGCTGCGGCCCACCGCGTCGTCGACCGAGCTGCGGCGCGCGGCCGCATCGGCGGCGGCGGCCCTCGAGCGCGGCGGTGCGGCGGCGCGCTGGCGGCCGGTGCTCGTCGAGCGCGCGGCGCGCGAGCCCGGCGTCGCGCGCGGCGCGATCCTCGGGCTCGCCGGCCTCGCGGTGATGAACGAGGCCGACGCCGACGAGCTCGCGGCCGCGCTGATCGAGCGCGCGCCGCTCGACGGCGTCGAGGCGCTCGCCGAGCTCCACCGCGAGGAACCCGGCGCGGTGCTGCCGCGCGCGACCGCACGAGCGAGCGCGTGGACGCGCGAGCAGCTGCGCACCGACGCCACGGTCAAGGACGACGGGCGCTGGGGCCTCGTCCATGCGCTCGACGCCGAGCTCGCCGCGGCGCCGCGCACCGACGGCATCGGCATCCCGCTCGCGACCGCGCGCGCCGCGCTCGATGCCGGCACGGTGGCGACCGCGCTGCGCGCCGCGCGCGACGCGGTCGACGAGCTCGCGGCGTCGGCGGACTGGCTCGAGCGCGCGACCGACGACGATCCGGTCGATCGCCGGCACTCGATGCGCCTGCTGCGCGAGCTCGACCGCGAGCTGCTCGCCGACAACACGCTCACTGCCGTGCTCGCGCTCGCACCCGAGACCGATCCCGCGCGACCGGCGTTCGCGCGCGCGCTCGCCGCGATCGAGCGGGCGCTGCTCGCGCGCGAGGAGCGCCCCGAGGCCGGCGCGGTCGAGCACGGCGGCCTGCGGATCGCCCGGCTGCGCGCGCTCGTGCGCCTGCTCGACGGCGTGCGCGCGACGAGCGACGCCGATCTCGAGCCGCGGCTCGCCGCGGTCCGCCTGCTGATGGCGCGCGCGGCCGCCGATCATTCGTCGCTGCGGCGCGCGGTGTGGGCGGCGTTGACCCGCGCGGGCGACGCGCTGCTGCGCGACGGCCACGCCGAGATCACGGACCTGCTGCTCGCGTGGACGACCGCGTTTCCCGACGACGACTTCGCGATCGTCCGCGAGGCCTCGATGGTGCCCGAGGTCGAGGCGGCGTTCGAGGCGTACGCGCGGCTCGCGCACAGCGCGTGGTCGACCGGCGACGAGGACGACGCGGTGCGCGCGATCGCGGAACGGGTCGGCGAGCTCGCAGACGCGCTGCCGCCGGAGCGCAGTCCGCGCGTCGAGTCGGTGCGGCTCGCGATCGCGCGGCTCGGCAATCAGCTCGCGCGGCTCACCGCTGCCGGCAGCCACGCGACGATCCCCGCCGGAACGTTCGACGCGCTCGCGAACGAGCTCGGCGCGCTCGCTCGCCGCGTGTTCGGCGCGCGCCAGCGGCTCGGCATCACCGACGACGATCGCGGCCCCGAGCTCGAGGCAGCCGCGCGCGCGATCGGCGACCACATCGGCCGCGCGGGCGGGCTCGAGCAGGCGGTCGCCGAGACCGTCGCGATCGCGCACGCGTGCTTGCCGCCGGCGATCGCGGGCGCGCTCGGCCAGGTGCTGCGCTGGCTCTCGCACCGCCCGCACACCGAGACCGAGCCCACCGCGCAGGTCGCGCCCGACGCGCTGTTGCCGGGCTGGGTGCCGCTGTCGCGCATGCTCGGCGGGTTCTACGTCGTGCGCCCGATCGGTCGCGGCGCCGGCGGCTCGGTGCTGCTCGCGGTGCGTGCCGACGAGCGCACGCGTGCCGATCGCGAGCTCGTCGCGCTCAAGGTGCCCGACTACGCCGGCGGTGCCGCGCGCAACCTCTCGATCCACCAGTTCGAGACGCTGTTCCGCGAGGAGGCCGGCGCGCTGCTCGCGCTACCGGCGCACGACAACCTCGCGCGGTTCATCACGTTCGACGCGAGCGCGCAGCCGAAGCCGATCCTCGTCATGGAGTACGTCCGCGGCCCGAACCTCGAGCGCGTGATCGAGGCCAGCGCGCTCGACATGAAGCGCGCGCTCGCCGTGATCGATGGCCTGCTCGCCGGGCTCGATGCGATGCACCGCGTGCAGATCGCGCACCTCGACGTCAAGCCGGCGAACGTCGTGCTGCGCGATCCGGGTGGCACCGCCGTGCTCGTCGACTTCGGGCTCGCCGGCCGGCGGATCCGCACCGGCTGCGGCAGCGCGCACTACGCGCCGGCCGAGGTCTGGGTCGACAGCCCGCGGACCGAGCCGTTTCCGACCGACGTCTACGCCGCGGCGTGCGTCGCGTTCGAGGTGCTGACGACGAACGTGCTGATCCGCGGCGAGACCTTGAAGCAGGTGATCGACGGCCACTTCACGAAGCAGCCGGGCGCGCCGGTGCTCGCGACGCTCGACAAGCAGCGCCGGCTCGCGCCCCTCGCCGAGCTGCTGCGCGCCGCGGTCGCACGCGATCCGCGACGGCGCCCGACCGCTGCGCGCCTGCGCGCGGGATTCGCGGCGATCGCGCCGGATCTGCAGTCGCTTCCGTGGCCGATCCCTGCATAATTCGATCGTGCGCGTGATCCTCCTGCTCCTCACGGTCTGCCTCGTGGCGGCCGGCGGCGCAGGAGGCGAGCGCACGCGCGACGACGTCCGCCGCGTCGAGCTGCGCGATGGCAGCCGGGCGGTGCTCGTCAAGCTCGCGCCGCGTCGCGTGGAGGTGCCCCGCGCGGCGCGCGATGTCCTCGCGATCGTGCCGGACGCGCCGGTCGTCCGCGAGCCCGCGCGCGTGCTGCTCGCGACCACCGACGTGATCGCGATCGCCTGCCCGTCCGTCGATGCGGTCCCGGCCACCGCCCGCGGTCCGCCGCGCGCGTGCCGCGTCCACGCATAGCTCGGTCTTTCACTCTTCACGAAACGAGGCTTTCCATGGCGAATCCGATCGCCCTCGCGGCAGCGCTGTCGCGCGCCGTGCGCGTCCGCTGTCCGCACTGCGGACACACCAAGACCGTCGACCGGGCACCGCGGCAATTTCGCGTCTGCCCGAAGTGTCACCGTCACTTTCCCGATCCGCGTGCGGCTCGCAAGCGGCGGTAGCACGGGATGAGCGGCTCCCACGTCCTCGTCGAGCTCGTGATCGTGCTGGGCACGGCGGCGCTCGTCACCGTCGTGTTCCAGACGCTACGGCTGCCGGTCGTGCTCGGCTACGTGCTCGCCGGACTGCTGATCGGTCCGCACGTGCCGGTGCCGCTGGTCGCGAACGCGGAGCTCGTCCACGTGCTGTCCGAGCTCGGCGTGATCCTGCTGATGTTCACGATCGGGCTCGAGCTGCGGCTGTCGACGATCGCGCGGATCGGCCTGCCCGCCGCGCTGACCGCGATCTTCGAGGTCGGGCTCGTGATCGCGATCGGCACGCTGGTCGCGCGGCTCGTCGGGTTCTCGGCCGGCAGCGCGGTGTTTGCGGGCGCGTGCCTCGGCATCTCGAGCACGATGCTCGTCGCGAAGGCGTTCGAGGAGCTCGGCTGGAAGGGCGGCTTCACCGAGATCGTGTTCGCGATCCTCGTGTTCGAGGATCTGATCGCGATCCTGCTGCTCGCGATCCTCGCCGGCGTCGCGAGCGGTGCCGGGCTCGACGCGAAGAGCCTCGTGCTGCTGATCGCGAAGCTCGCCGGCTTCCTCGCGCTGATGCTCGTCGGTGGCCTGCTCGTCGTGCCGCGCCTGATCCGGCTGATCGCGACGCGCGCGCGCACCGAGACCCTGCTGATCGCCGCGCTCGCGATCTGCTTCGGGATGTCCGCGCTCGCGGCGTCCGCGGGCTACTCGGTCGCGCTCGGCGCGTTCGTCGCCGGCATCCTGATCGCCGAGTCCGGCAAGCACCACGAGGTGTTCGACCTCGTGAAGCCGTTCCGCGACGTGTTCGCGATGGTGTTCTTCGTCTCGGTCGGGATGACGATCGAGCCGGCGGAGCTCGTCGTGGAGTGGCACCGCATCGCGCTGTTCACGGTCGTCGTGCTCGTCGGCAAGCCGCTCGGCGTCTCGATCGCGGTGTTCCTCGCCGGCCACGGCGTGCGGCCCGCGGTGCGCGCCGGGCTGTCGCTCGCGCAGATCGGCGAGCTGTCGTTCGTGATCGCCGGCGTCGTGCCCGCGACCGGCAATGCCGACCTGCTCGCGATCGCGGTCGGGATCGCGTGCGCCACGACGCTGACCTCGCCGATCCTGATCCGCAACTCCGAGCCGATCTCGGCGTGGGTCGCCGCCCGGCTGCCGAAGCGGATCGCGACGTTCGTCAGCTTCTACGACTCGTGGTTCGTGCGCCTCCGCCAGCGCGAGCGCCGCGGCTGGCGCCGCTACCGCCGGCCGATCGCGGTGCTGCTCGTCGACGCCGCGGTGATCATCGCGGTCGCGATCAGCGCGGCGACGCTCGGCCCCGACGTGCTCGAGCGCGCCGGCATCGATGGCGGCGTCGCGATCGCGCTGCTCGTCGGCAGCGCCGCGCTGATCATGCTGCCATTCGCGATCTCGCTGATCCGCGGCGTCTCGGTGATCGCGCGCCGGCTCGCCGCCGAGGTGATCCCGCTGCAGCCAGACGCAGGTGTCGACCTCGGACGTGCCCCGCGCCGCGCGCTCGTCGTCACGTTCGAGCTCGCGATGGCGCTCGCGATCACGATCCCGATCGTCGCGGCTATCCAGCCGTTCGTGCCGGGCAGCCCGATCATCGTGCTCGTCGTCGTGCTCGTGCTGCTCGCAATCCTGCGCCGCACGATCGCCGACTTCGAGGGCCATGTCCGCGCCGGCAGCGAGCTGCTGCTCGAGCTGCTCCAGCAACCCGAGCCGCCGCCGATCGCGCAGGTCGACGCGCTGCTGCCCGGGTTCAGCGGCCTCGCCTCGGTCAAGCTCGACGATCGCTCGCCGGTGCTCGGCCGCTCGCTCGCCGAGCTCGACCTCCGCGCGAGGACCGGCGCGACGGTGCTCGCGATCGCGCGCGGCGATCACGGCCTCGCGACGCCGTCACCGACCGAACCACTGCGCGCTGGCGATGTACTCGCGCTCACGGGTTCCGATGAAGCGATTGCCGCCGCGCGCGACATGCTCGCGATGCAACCACATCGGAGCACCTAGCCGTTTTGACACCTTCCCGGTGCCACGCGGTATCGTCGGGACGGAGGGACCCCAGATGGGAAAATACGATACCGACGACATCGGTAAGCCGGGGAAGCCGCCGAAGGTTCGCCGGTTTCCGTGGCGGTTGTGGTTGTGGGCGCTCGTGATGACCGCGGCCGCAGGCGCCGGCGGTTACTTCACGTGGCACTTCAAGCAAGAGGCCGACGCCGCGACGACGAACGAATCGACGACGCTGAAGAAGTTCAACGATCAGCAGACCGCGCTGTCGACGGCGAGCAAGGACGCCGCGGACTGCAAGAGCGTGCGCGAGCAGCTGACGAAGGCGAACACCGAGCTCGACACGCAGCAGAAGGAGCTGTCGAAGAACCTCAACGCGTCGAAGGAAGAGCTGACCGCGCTGCGCGCGCAACGCGCGGAGACCGAGAAGCGGATGGCCGCGATCGAGGACATCCAGAAGCAGTTCGCGAAGATGATCGACACCGGCACGATGAAGGTCACCTCGCGGCGCGGCAGCCTCGTGCTCTCGCTGCCCGCCGAGGTGCTGTTCCCGTCCGGCGTCGCCGAGCTGTCCGAGGACGGCAAGCTCAAGGTGCTCGAGGTCGGCATCACGCTGAAGAAGTTCAAGGACCGCCGCTTCCTCGTGATCGGTCACAGCGACAACCAGCCGCTCAAGAACAGCGTGTTCAAGGACAACTGGGAGCTGTCGACCGCGCGCGCGCTGACGGTGACGCGGTTCCTCGTGCAGGCCGGCATGGATCCGAAGAACCTGCTGCCCGCCGGCTCCGGCGAGCACGATCCGATCGCGCCGAACAGCTCGGCGAAGGAGATGGCGCGCAACCGCCGCATCGAGATCGCGCTGCTGCCCGCGATCAACGAGCTGCCGCCGCTGCCGGCGTCGATCACCGGCGAAGGCGACACCAAGCCGGCCGACGCGAAGGCCGAGCCGAAGAAGCCGTAGCTGCCTACGGGCAGCCGTGGACGGCGACGAGCGACAGGCTGTCGAAGTAGAACGACGTCGCGTCGAGGAAGTCGTTGCTCGACGTCATGCGGATCCGGATCGTCTGACCCGACAGGTTCTGCGTGAACGTGTGGTTGATCGGCGTCCAGCCGGTCTTCGGCGTCAGGTTCGACAGGTTCAGGATCGTGACGATCGGCGTGCCGTTCGTCTGCGTGACCGCGAATTGCGCGGTGTCGAACGCGACGGTGTCGGTCTCCGCGGTGCGGACATCGAACTGGCCCGTGAGCACGAGCGACGTCGTGAGCGGCGGGATCGTGACGTCCTGGAACAGGATGTCCGTGGCCGCCGTCGTGGTGCTCGATGACACGATGCCGCCGAGCCACGCCTTGAACGGCGCCGAGTGCTCGGGCACGCCGTCCTGATCGGTGACGAGCGGGAACGCCGGATCGATCGGCGTCTGCTGCCAGCCCGTCCCGACCGGCGTCAGATCGAACACCGGGTTCGCGAGCAGCTGCGTCGTCTGCGAGACGCACGCATCCGGCGGCGGCGGCACGAACGCATCCGCGACCGGCACGAACGCATCGGGCGGCGCATCGACGACGACCTCTTCCTTCGCATCCGGCTCCGCCGCATCGACCGCGGGCGGCGGATTCGCCGCGTCTTCCTGCGCACCGACCTTCCCGCCCGATGCGCAGCCCACGACGACAACGGTCAGGGGCACAGCAATCCCGGCGAGAACACCCTTCATATGGCGCGCATACTCGTGCGGCCCCTGTGGGAGATCAAGCGAGATCTGAACGGGGTCAGGCTACACTTGCTCAACCTGGCGCGCGGTAAGCGCCGGAAATTCCGACACCGAACGGGGACAGGCTCCACTTGCTCAACCACCGTCTCCCGTTGTCGTGGCAATGCGTGACGGAAGTTGAGGAAGTGTAGCCTGTCCCCGTTCGTGGCAGCGATCTCCGGTAGTTGCGCGCCGCCAGGTTGAGCAAGTGTAGCCTGACCCCGTTATACGGCGGCACCGGCCATCGCCCGGCGGGCGGCGGCGGCGGCGGGCTTCCAGCCACCGCGGTAGACGCGTAGCCAGTAGAGCGCCGCGCCGACGATGATCTCGAGCGCGAGGCCGATCCAGCCGCCGACCACGCCGAGGCCGAGGTGGACGCCGAGCAGCCAGGTGAGCGGCGGCGTCGTGAGCCACGCGGTGAGGATGCCGAGGATCGCGGCGTAGCGGACGTCGCTCGCGCCACGCAGCACGCCACGCGCGATCACGTTCGCGGCGTCGGCGACGAGGAACGCGAGCGCGACATGGACGAGCGTGGTGGCACGGGCGGCGAGCGCGGCGTCGCCGGCGGACATCGCGGAGGCGATCGTGCCGCCGACGATCGCGTAGATGATGCAGACGAGCGTCGAGTAGGCGGCACCGATCGTGATCGCGCGGCGCGCGACGTGGGAGACGAGCGCGTCCTTGCCGGCACCGACGGCCTGGCCGACGAGGACGGCGGCGGACTCGCCGAGCGCGTGCGCGGGGAGGAACGAGACGTTCACGAGGTGGAGGACGAGCTGGTGCGCTGCACCGTCGACGGCGGAGAACCGCGCGACGAGGACGGTGAGGATCAGGAACGAGCCGACCTCCATGATGAACTGCACGCCGTTCGGGACGCCCTGTGCCCACACGTCGCGGACGGCCGCGCGGCGGAAGGTCAGCTTGCGCAGGCGGTGGCGCATCGGCCATGCGAGGACGAGACACTCGGTCGCGTTGCCGCAGATGGTCGCGGTCGCCGCGCCGCTGACGCCCCAGTCGAGGCCGAGGATCAGGATCGCGTCGAGCGCGATGTTGACCGCGTTGCCCGCGAGCGAGGCGCGCATCGGGAGCCGGCTGTCGCCCTCGCCGTAGCTCGCCTCGCGCAGCGCGCAGTAGACGAGCACGAGCGGCGCGCCGAGCGAGCGCACCGCGAGGTACTCGGCGGCGAACGCGCCCGCGCGCGGCGAGGCGGAGAGGTGGGCGACGAGTGGCGCGATCAGGTGGCCGGTGACGAGCGCGAGGCCGCCGAGCACGAGCGCGGTCGCGATCGCGGCACCGACGAGCTCGGGGATGCGATCGCGACGGCCGGCGCCGACCGCCTGCGAGACGAGCGTCTTCGCGCCGCGCAGCAGGCCGATGCCGAAGCAGAGCAGCGAGAAGCCGATCACCGAGCCGAGACCGACGCCGGCAAGCTCGTCGGAGCCGATCTGCGCGACGAACGCGGTCGACGCGAGCGTCATCGTCGAGAACGAGACCATCGAGACCGTGATCGGCCACGCGAGTCTCAGCAGCTCGCGACCGGGGCGCTCGGCCCAGGAGAGATCGATACGTGTCGAGGAGGAAGACAGCAGCGCAGACATGAGATGCCTCGAAGAGCAACGAACGAAGGGGACGCGCTTCGAAGCCCGGGTGGGTCCGGACCACGTGGTCCGAAAACGTGACGGGCTCCAGGAGTCGATCCGGGAGCCCGCGGCGGAGAGGGTGATGCTCGGTCGTCAGGGACTCGGAGCCTCGCCACCGCGGGCAGCGTCGAGCACGACGCAGATGCACTTGCACATCGAGAGCGTCGGTCGCTGATACGGGGTTGGCTGGCTCATCACATGCTCCGGTTCTCGGGGTTCACTCTCGCGCACGCCGTCGAAGAGGTCAACTGCGCTCTTCGTGTGCCGGTGATTCGCGGAGAATCTGTTCGGCTAGCGCACGCGATACGCGAGCGTCGCGCGCTGGCAGGTTTGCAGCGAGGTCGACGCCGTCTTGCCCGGCAGCGAGGCGAATTGCCACGCCGTGGCGTCGCGGAGGATCGCCTCGTCGAGCTTCGGCAGCGACGTGCCGCGCACGAGCGCGACGCGATGGACGGTGCCGGTCGCGCCGATGCAGAGCTCGAGCTCGGCGGTGACGTGGTCACCGAGCCGCGCGCGGATCTGATGAGCGATCCGATCCGCCGACGGCAGCTCGGGATCGATCGCGCGGCGCTGGGTGAGGATCGCATCGCGCGACGGCGAGGACAGATCGAGCTGGACGCGGGCATGAGGTGCGGTCTCGTCGTGGCTGAGGGTGGTGCCGGTTGCGGCGCAGGCGGAGAGGGACAGCGCGATCGAGGTGGCGAGGATGGCGAGCTTCGACATGAGTGACTCCTTGAAGCCGCGACACCGGACGCACCCCCGTTCGCGTATGGAGTGCTCGCAACCACGAGGCGTGCCAACGAGATCGCGATCCAACTCGCGGGAATGACGCGGCGGTCGCACCGGCCGCGACGTCACATGCGGCGATCGCGGAGTGTCGCGGGCCGGGAATGCGCGCGCGGGTCAGCTGGTTGACACGCCGCCTTCCGCGTTGCGACAACGCATCACCCGCGACACCCGCACCACCTCCACCACCGGCCCACATCATGTCGGATCGACTCACCGAAGACGTCACCAAGCTCCAGAACCGGTTCGCGACGCTCAAAGCCGAGGTCGGCAAGGTCCTCGTCGGTCAGGACGACATGCTGCACCGTCTGCTGCTCGGTCTGCTCGCCGGCGGGCACGTGCTGCTCGAAGGCGTGCCCGGGCTCGCGAAGACGCTCGTGATCCGGACGCTCGCGGACGCGCTGCACGGCACGTTCTCGCGGATCCAGTTCACGCCGGACATGCTGCCCGGCGACGTCGTCGGCACGCAGATCTACAACCCGCGCGAGGGCACGTACACGGTCAAGAAGGGGCCGGTGTTCGGCAACTTCATCCTCGCCGACGAGATCAACCGCGCCCCGGCGAAGGTCCAGGCCGCGCTGCTCGAGGCGATGCAGGAGAAGCAGGTCACGCTCGGCGATCACACGTTCAAGCTGACCGAGCCGTTCCTCGTGCTCGCGACGCAGAACCCGATCGAGCAGGAGGGCACGTACCCGCTGCCCGAGGCGCAGCTCGATCGCTTCATGCTGAAGATCCGCGTCGGCTATCCGAGCAAGGATGACGAGGTGAAGATCATCGATCGCATGGCCGGCGCGGGCAGCGAGCCGACCGCGAGCAAGGTGATGGACACCGACGAGATCCTCGCGGCCCGCGACGTCGTGCGCCAGATCTTCGTCGACGACAAGGTGAAGCGCTACGCGGTCGAGCTCGTCGCCGCGACCCGCGATCCGAAGGCGGCGAATTTGCCCGCGCTCGCGACGCTGATCGATAACGGCGCGTCGGTGCGCGCGTCGATCGCGCTCGTCAAGGTCGCGAAGGCGCAGGCACTGCTGTCCGGCCGCAGCTACATCTCGCCGCACGACGTGAAGACGATCGCGCACGACGTCCTGCGCCACCGCATCCTCGTCAGCTACGAGGCCGAGGCGCAGGGCAAGACGACCGATCACGTGATCGCGCAGATCCTGGAGAACGTCCCGGTTCCGTAAGAGGCCCGTCGTGCTCCCCGCGGAGATCGCACAAGCCGTCAAGCGCATCCAGTTCGTCACCGGCCGTCAGGTCGCGGACGTCATGGCCGGCGCGTACCTCTCGGTGTTCAAGGGCCGAGGCATGGAGTTCGACGAGGTCCGGCCGTACGTGCCCGGTGACGACATCCGCGCGATCGACTGGAACGTCACCGCGCGCACGGGCGAGCCGCACGTCAAGCGGTTCGTCGAGGAGCGCGAGCTGACCGTGATGCTGCTCGTCGACGTCTCGGCCTCGCAGGACTTCGGCAGCGGCCGGCGCAGCAAGCTCGAAGCCGCGGTCGAGCTGTCCGCGCTGCTCGCGCTGTCCGCGGTCGAGAACGGCGACAAGGTCGGCCTGCTGCTGTTTCACGGCGGCGCGGACCTCTACATCCCGCCGCGCAAGGGCGGCAAGCACGCGCTGCGCGTCGTCCGCGAGGTGCTCGCGCGCGGCGAGACCCGCGAGCCGCGGGTGTCCGCGGTCGAGGCGAGGCGCAGCTTGCTCGAGCTGCCGCGCGCGGTACGCCAGTGGTTCGCGAAGCTGCAGCGCGCGACGCGTGCCGAACCGAGGCGCGGCACGAGCATCGCGGCCGCGCTCGAGTTCTGTCGCCAGGTGCTGCCGCGCCGCGCGGTGCTGTTCCTGATCTCCGACTTCCTCGACGACGGCTACCTCCAGGTGCTGCGCCACGCGAACCGCAAGCACGACGTGGTCGCCGCGCTGATCACCGATCCGCGCGAGGCGCAGATGCCGCCGTCGGGCCTCGTCACGCTCGAGGATGCCGAGACCGGGCGGACGCGGCTCGTCGACACGCAGTCGATCGAGTTCCGCCGCGAGCTGTCGCGGATCGCGACGACGCGCCAGCTCGCGCTGCGCGATCAGCTGCGCGCGACCGGCATGGATCTGATCGTGTTCGATGCGTCGCAGTCGATGGTCGATCCGCTGCTGCGGTTCTTCCGCGAGCGCGAACGGAGGCTGCGGCGATGAAGCGGCTGTTGGTCATCGCGATGCTCGTCGCGTGCGGCTCCGAGGAGGCGACCACGACCGTCGCGCCCGAGACGATCGCACCGCCGAAGGACGCGATCGCGAAGACGACCGAGAGCGGTCCGGTCAAGGCGACCGTGAAGGTCTGGCCCGCGAAGCCGACGCTCGGCGATCCGATCTACGTCCGGCTCGAGGTCGACGCGCCGCCCGGCATCAGCATCGATGCGCCGTTCCAGGAAGCCGGCGATCAGCGGCTCGGACGGTTTCGCGTCGTCGGGTTCACGCGCGACAGCCACCGCACCGACAAGGGCGGGATGCGGCAAGAGCAGACGTACACGCTCGAGGCGCAGACCAGCGGCAAGCACCGCGTCCCACCGCTCCGGCTCGAGATGCTCGACGCGCGCGGCTCGGCGGCGCACGGGTCGACCGACAAGCCGGCCGCGCAGGAGCTCCTGACCGAGGAGGTCCCGCTCGATGTCGCGCCGGTGCCGACCGAGCGCGCGTCGGCCGAGCTGAAGCCGGCGGCCGGCGCGCTCGATCCGGACGTCGGAGGCACGAGCTGGCTGCTCGTCGCGGGGATCGCGTTCGTCGTCGCCGCGGTTGGCATCGGATCGGTCGTCGGCGTGCGGTCGCTGCGCACGCGCCGGCGGATCGAGCAGCAGCGCTCCGCGTACGACGAGGCGATCGCGCACCTCACCGGGCTGCAGGCGCGCGGCGCGCCCGACGCCGCGGCCGCCGACGCGTGGTTCGTCGAGCTGTCGGCGATCGTGCGGCGCTACCTCGAGCAGCGCTACGAGATCCGCGCGCCCGAGCTGACGACCGAGGAGTTCCTCCAGGTCGCGACCTCGCGTTCAGAGCTCGGCGAGGACCACCGCGCGCTGCTGAGCTCGTTCCTCGACCGCTGCGATCGCGTGAAGTTCGCGGGCTATCGCCCGGACGCCAGCGAGTCGCTCGCGACGCTCGAGGCCGCGCGCACGTTCGTCGAGGACACGCGGCTGCGCGAGCCGGCCGCGATCGGGAGGGCCGCATGAACCCGCTGGTTCAATGGTTCGCGCATCCCGGCGCGCTCGCGCTCGTCGCGGTCGTCGCGCTCGCGGTGTGGTGGTCGTCGCGCAGCGGCGGTCGCGTCGTGTTCTCGTCGCTGCGCGCGCTGCCGGCGGGCGGGCAGACGTGGCGCACGGCGCTTGCCTGGCTGCCGGACGCGCTGATCGCGGCCGCGGTCGTGCTGCTCGTGATCGCGCTCGCCGGGCCGCGCGCCGGCGATAGCAACGCGCGCGTCCGCCGCGAGGGCATCGCGATCATGATGGCGGTCGACATCTCGGGCTCGATGCGCGCGCTCGATCTGTCCGAGAAGAACCGCGAGCTGACGCGGCTCGATGCCGTCAAGGAAGTGTTCGAGCGGTTCGTGCTCGGCGGCAAGGGCCTCGGCGGCCGGGTCGACGACGCGGTCGGCCTCGTCGCGTTCGCGCGCTATGCCGAGACCCGCAGCCCGCTGACGCTCGACCACGGTAACCTCACCGCCGCCGCGCGCCAGCTCGAGTTCGCGCCGCAGGGCGAGGACGGCACCGCGATCGGCGCCGGGCTCGAGCTCGCGGTGCAGCGGCTCGTCGAGTACAAGACGCCGGATCCGGGCGCGAAGCCGGCGAAGGTCGTGATCCTGCTGACCGACGGCGAGTCGAACGTCCACGACATCGACGAGGACACCGCGATCGAGGATGCGGTGAAGGCCGGCGTCAAGGTCTACACGATCGGCGCGGGCACGACCGGCATCGCGCCGATCCGCGTCGACGTCGGCGACGGCCGCACCGAGCTGATGCAGACGCAGGTGTCGATCGACGAGACCACGCTGCGCAAGATCGCGGACAAGACCGGCGGGCAGTACTTCCGCGCGGTCGACCACGCGAGCCTCGCGAAGATCTACGGCCAGATCGACAAGCTCGAGCGCGCGCAGATCGAGGAGGAGCAGTTCGTCGAGTACCACCAGTACTACGCGTGGTTCGTCGTGCTCGCGATGGCGTGTGCGGTCGCCGCGCTCGCCGGCCGCGCGACCGTGTTCCGGAGGCTGCCGTGATCGACTGGTCGAGCTGGACGTGGGTCCATCCCGAGCTCGTTCACCTCGTGTGGCTGGTGATCGCGATCGTCTCGGTCCTGATCGTGCTCGAGCTGCACAACCGCAGCGCGCTCGCGGCGTTCCTGTCGCCGGTGATGCAGCGCCGGCTCACCGCGCAGGCGAGCGTGACGCGCACGGCGGTCCGGCTCGTGCTGTTCGGGCTCGCGATGGTGAGCGCGGTGCTCGCGCTGATGCGCCCGCAGGCGGCCGGTCAACTCGAGCAGGTGACGATGTCACGCTCGGCGGCCGACGTGATGTTCGTGCTCGACACGTCGCGCTCGATGCTCGCCGAGGACACCGCGCCGAACCGGTTCGCGCGCGCGAAGGCCGAGATCAACCAGCTCGTCGATCGGCTCGAGGGGCATCGCGTCGGGCTGATCGCGTTCGCCGGGCGCGCCGCGCAGATGTGCCCGCTGACCCCGGATCACTCGTTCTTCCGCACCGCGCTCGCGACCGTCGACACGCGCAGCGCTGGCAAGGGCGGCACGAAGATCGGCGAGGCGATCAAGGCCGCGGTGCGCGGGTTCCCGCCGGGCCAGGGCGCGAAGCTGATCGTGCTGATCACCGACGGCGACGATCAGGATCCGTACTCGGAGGAGGCGGCGAAGGCCGCGCGCGACGCCGGCGTCAAGATCGTCACGGTCGGCCTCGGCAGCGAACAGGGCAGTCAGATCACGCTGACCGATCCGCAGACCGGTGCGAAGACGACGCTGATGCACGACGGCAAGCCGGTGATCAGCAAGCTCAACGGCGACCAGCTGCGCAAGATCGCGCTCGTCACCGAGGGCGCGTACATCCCGGCCGGCACGTCGGCGATCGATCTCGACGAGATCCTGAAGAGCCACGTGATGCCGATGGTGCGCGAGGCCGAGGCCGCCGCGGTGCGCGTGGTGCCCGCCGAGCGTTACCCGGTGTTCGTGTTCATGGCGCTCGTGTTCCTGATGCTGTCGCTGTGGGTCGGCTCGGGCGTCACGCCTCCGGAGAGGGCGGCATGAAGCGCATCGTCATCATGGTCCTGTCGCTGGTCGTCGCGTGCACGGCCGAGCATCGCCCCGCGCGCGACAAGTACAACGAGGGCGTCGCGGCGCTCGCGAAGGGCGATCACGAGGCCGCCGAGAAGCTGCTGCTCGAGGCGCGCAGCACGGCGGGCGTCGATCCCGAGCTGCGGTTTCGCGCGGCCTACGATCTCGGCATCGCGTACGCGCAGCACGCCGAGAAGCTCCGCCAGGGCAAGGACGCCGATCTCGGCAAGGCGCTCGAGCTCGCGCAGCAGTCGCTGTCGTGGTTGAACGATGCCGCCCGTCTGCACAAGGACGACGCCGCGACGCAGGCGAACCTCGCGATCGTGCGCGCGCGCGTCCAGGCGATCACCGACGAGCTGCGCAAGGGCGAGGGCAAGCTCGAGGCGCGGCTCGACGCGCTGATCGGTGACCAGCGCGGCGTGCTCGACGACGCGCGCGCCGCGTGGCTCGCGATCAAGCGCGGAGGCGGTGCCGATCCGCTCGCGCAGCAAGGTGCGCTGTCGCACCTCGCGGATCGCGAGCGCGGTGTCGTCGCCGAGGCCGGCGTCGTCAGCGACCTCGCGGCCGACGAGATCGACGCGATCGGCAAGAAGCCCGATGACAAGCGCAGCGACGAGGAGAAGGTGCGCGTCGTCCAGCTGAAGGCGGTCGACCTCTACCTCGTCGACGCGCGGACCCGGATCGCCGAGGCGCGGCGCAAGCTGCAGGAGCTGTCGGCGGAGGACGGGGTCGCGCGGGCCGAGGCCGCGCTCGTCGCGCTCAAGCGGGCGCGCGAGCAGCTGCTCGATCCGATCACCGTGCTGCAAGGGGTCGCCGCGGATCAGCTCGCGCTCGTGCAGGACACGGTGTCCGCCGGCGGCGAGCCCGGCGGCGTGCTCGACCAGACCAAGGACAAGACCGCGCCGCAGCCGGTGTGGCTCGCGCCGCCGGTGATGGCGGATCGCCAGGGCGGGCTGCGCGATCGCGTCGAGGAAGTGAAGGCGCGGCTGCTCGTGTTCGCGACCGCGCCGGCGCCGGACGCGTCGCAGCCGCAGGATCCCGAGCGCGGCAAGCTCGTCGCGCGCGTCCAGGCCGCGATGCCCGGCGTGACCGCGGCGAGCACCGCGATGGATCAGGCGCGCCAGGCGCTCGCGGCGAACCAGCTCGCCGGCGCGGTCGACCACGAGCGGACCGCGCTCGAGGCGCTGTCGCGCGCGATCGAGCAGTTCGCGGATCTCAAGCAGACGATCGAGCTCGCGCATCGCGACCAGCAGCAGATCGTCGCCCTGCTCTCGCCCGAGGCCGAGAAGCTGCCCGCTGCGGAGCGTGCGAAGCAGACACGCGACAGCCTGGCACGTAATGTCGACCGCATGACCCGGATCAAGGGCCTGATCGCCGACGAGCTCGCGAAGCTCGAGCAGCCGACGACCGCGCCGGCGCCCGGCCAGGGCAGCGCCGCGGCGCCGGATCCGAAGCAGGACGCGGCGAAGCAGCAGCAGCTCGAGGCGGCGAAGCAGCAGATGGCGCGCGCCGAGCAGCTGCGGGGCGAGGCCGCGATCGCGCTCGACGAGCTCGGCAAGGCACTCGCCGCCGCGAAGGGCGATCCGATGACGCCGGCGAAGCGCGCGGCCGACAAGATCGAGCAGCTGCGCGAGCTATTCTTCTCCGTGATCGAGCACCTCCAGCAGCTGATCCGCGACCAGGGCGAGACCCGCGATCAGACCTCGGTCGCGGCCGGCGACGACGACTTCTCGCGCGCGCCGAAGCTGCCCGGTCTCGTCACCCGCCAGGACGAGCACGGCAAGCTCGCGAAGGCGATCACCGACGCGCTCGCCGCGCAGGCGGATGCGGCCGCGAAGCAGGACCCGGCGCAGCAGGCCCAGGGCCAGCCGCAGGGTCCGGATCCGAAGACGCTGTCCGCGGCGGCCGACGAGGTTCGCCAGGCGCAGGGCCAGATGTCCGACGCGCAGTCCGCGCTCGTGAGGGCGCGCGACGCGACGTCGTCGAGCCAGAGCCTCGCGCCGGCGCTCGACGGCCAGGCGAAGGCGATCGAGCACCTCGAGAACGCGCTGCGCCTGCTGCAGCCGCCGCAGAACGACAAGGACAAGAACAAGCAGCAGCAACAGCAGCAGCAGCAGCAGCAACAGCAGCAACAGCAACAACAGCAGCAGCAGCAGGCCGGGGCGGCGCAGCGCGCGCGCGATGCGGACGCGCAGCAGCAGAAGAAGCGCCAGCAGCGCGAGCAGGCCGACGACGCCGTGGACAAGGACTGGTGATGCGCGCGCTCGTGATCGTGCTCGGCCTCCTCGGACTCGCGACCGCGACGGCGGCGGCCCAGGGTGCGCCGCGCGCCGCGTTCCGGCTCGAGCGCGGTGGCGGCCCGCACGCGCAGGTCCCGTTCAACCTCGATCTGATGGTCGAGGGCTTCGACGAGGCGCCGGCACCGGATCAGCCGAAGCTCGAGATCGCCGGCGCGACGGTGACGCCGGCCGGCGCGACGCCGAGCGTGTCGCGCTCGATCCAGATCGTGAATGGCAAGCGCACCGACTCGACCCGCGTGACGTGGGTGCTGCGGTGGCGCGTGCTCGCGGACAAGCCGGGCGCGCTCCGCGTGCCGTCGGTGACGGTGAAGCAAGGCAGCAAGACGGCGACCGCGGCGTCGGGCGAGGTCACGGTCGACAGCATCCCGAGCACCGACGAGATGAAGGTCGAGCTCGTGCTGCCGGATCGTCCGGTGTACGTCGGCGAGACGGTGCCGGTGAAGCTCGTGTGGCTGTTCCGGCCCGAGCCGAGCGATCAGTCGTTCTCGGTGCCGATGATGAGCCTCGACACGTTCGTCATCAGCGCACCGCCGACCGCGCCGAACCAGCGCAACAAGATCTCGCTGTCTGCCGGCGCGAAGGATCTCGACCTGCCGTACGAGATCGATACCGCGACGGTCAACGGCGTCGAGTACAACCGGCTGACGCTCACGTTCTTCGCGGCCCCGCGCGCGATCCCGCCGGGCGGCAAGCTCCAGATCCCGCCGACGACGGTCGTCGCCGCGCTGCGCGTCGGCCGCCCCGACTTCTTCGGCCGGCCGTCGGACAAGCTGTTTCGCGCGACCGACATCGCGCGCGCGCTCGAGATCAAGCCGCTGCCCGAGTCCGGCAAGCCGGCGGCATTCTCCGGCGCGGTCGGCGAGCAGTTCTCGATCGCGGTCCACGCGAGCCGCTCGGTCGTGTCGCTCGGCGAGCCGCTGGCGCTCGACGTCGTGGTCAAGAGCGATCAGCGACTCGACAACCTGACGCTCGGCAAGCTCGACGGCGAGGGCCGGCTGCCGAAGGACAAGTTCACCGTGCCGGCGGAGACACCGACCGGCGAGCTGTCCGACGACGGCAAGACGAAGACGTTCAAGGTCGATGCCCAGGTCACCGGACCGGCGACCGAGATCCCGGCGCTCGCGTTCTCGTACTTCGATCCGAAGAAGGGCACGTACCAGACGATCCACTCCGAGCCGATCGCGCTGTCGGTGAAGGGCGGCACGGTCGTCGGCGCGGACGCGGTCGTGTCGAACCTCCGCAAGTCGACCGAGCCAATGCGCCGCGATGACACGACCGAGGTTCCCGCCGAGCTCGCGCTGTCGAGCCCCGCCCACGTCGACGACGCGCCGCTCGGCGGCACGCTGCTGTGGATCGTCGTCGGCCTGCTGTACGCGGTGCCGCTCGCGCTGCTCGGGTTCCGCAGCTGGCAGCTACGCACGCAGGACTCGCGCGACGACGCGTCCGAGGTCCACGCCGCGCGCAAGCGCGTCGAGGAGCTGCTCGATCGCGCCGGCAAGGAGCCCGCACGCGAGCTCGCCGGGCCGCTCGTCGCGGCGCTGCGCGAGCTCGCACGGGTGACCGGCCATGCCGCCGACGACGGAGGGCTGCTCGCGCGGATCGAGACCGAGAGCTTCGCGCCCGAGGCCGCCGCGAAGCCGCTGTCTCCGGATCTGCGGTCGGATGCCGCCGGCCTGCTCCGCAAGTGGACCGCCGATCGCAAGCGCGCGCCGCGTGGCCGGATCGCGGGCGCCGCGATCGTGCTCGTGCTCGGCGGCCTCGCGACCGACGCGCACGCGAGCCTCGACGACGGCCGCGCGCTCTACCAGCAGGCGATGACCGAGACGTCCGCGACCGCGCGCAAGGACGCGTTCGCACGCGCCGCGGTCGCGCTCGGCGAGGCGGCGCGCGCGCACCCCGATCAGCCGGAGCTGCTCACCGACTGGGGCAACGCGGCGCTCGCGTCCGGTGATCTCGGGACCGCGACCCTCGCCTACCGCCGCGCGCTCGCGATCGACGGCCGCACCGCGCGCGCCCGCAGCAACCTCGCGTGGCTGCGCAGCCGCCAGCCCGATCCGTTCCGGCCGCCGACGACGACCGGCGCCGCCGACACGCTGCTGTTCTTCCATCACTGGCCGCAGAGCACGCGGCTCGTCGTCGGTGCCGGTGCGTTCGCGCTCGCGATCCTGATGCTCGTGCCGTGGACCGGGCGGCGCCGGCGCTCGCTGGCCGCGCTCGCGATCCTGCCGGCCGCGGTGTGGCTCGCGATGCTCGCGTCCGTCGTGCTCGAGGATCGCCACGCCGACGACGCGGTCGTGATCGACGGCGTCGTGCTGCGCGCCGCCGACAGCGCCGGTGCACCGGCCGCGCTCGGCCAGCCGCTGCCGCGCGGCGCCGAGGTCACGATCGTCGAGCAGCGCGATGCGTGGACCCGGATCCAGATCGCGAGCGGCGCGACCGGCTGGGTGCCGGCCGGCGCGGTCGAGCGCGTGCGCGATTGATCACATCGCGGGCGCGCGGTCGTGCGACGATGGTCGCGCTTCCGCCACGTCATGGAGGGTGACCATGGCTGCAGGTATCCATCTCCGCGTTCGGCTCGTCGTCGTCACGTTGCTCGCGGTCGCGGGCTGTCATCGCGATCGCGCACCCGCGCATCCGACACCGCCGCGCCCGCGGCCGGCGGAGCCCGGCGCGCCCGAGATCACGTGGAAGCGCGTGCAGACGCCGGCGGACATGCCGGCCGCGCCGGCGCCGGGCACGTACCAGATCCACCTGATCGACGTCGGCACCGGCCTCGCGGTGCTCGTGCGCGGCGCCGACTTCGCGCTGCTCTACGATGCCGGCACGAACGATCGAGAGGAAAAGCCGGCGCGCGTCGCGGCGTACCTCGAGGCCGCGCTCGGAGTCTCGGGCGATGATCTGTGCGTCGTCGACGGCAAGCCGGACGGCACGCGCAAGAAGCTCGACCACGTCGTGCTGAGCCACCCGCACCTCGATCACGCGTCCGCGCTCGACCTCGTCGTCCACTGCTACGACGTCCTGAACTTCTGGGACTCGGGGCGCGTCAACGACGCCGTGTTCTATCGCGAGCTGCTCGCGTCGATCGGCCGCTCGGAGACGACGCAGTACCGCTCCGCCGCGGATGTCCCCGCCGATCACACGGTCACCGTGAAGGGCTTCGCGATCCAGCTGCCGCGCTGGCAGCGGTTCAGCGAGGGCGACACGATCGAGCTCGGCGAGGGCGCGCGGTTCACGATCCTGCACGCCGAGGCGAAGCAGCTCCAGGATCCGAACCAGAACTCGGTCGTGCTCGCGGTCGAGCTCGGCGGCGCGCGGCTGCTGCTCGTCGGTGATGCCGAGAGCGGCGATCGCAAGGATCCGAGCTATCCGGTCGGCGACGTCGAGGAGTTCTTGATGCAGCACCACGGCAAGGCGCTGCGCGCGGACATCCTGCAGGTCGGCCACCACGGCTCGAAGACGTCGAGCCGCCGCGGGTTTCTCGAGACCGTGCGGCCGCGGATCGCGCTCGTGTCGAGCGGTCCGAAGATGTACGGCAAGGTCACGCTGCCCGATCGCGAGGTGCTCGACGAGCTCAAGCGGATCGGCGCGACCGTGCTGCGCACCGACGAGGAGGACGGCCATTGCCCGGTGCAAGGTCGGATCGGCGGCGACGCGGGGCCCGGTGGCTGCGACTCGTGGGTGCTGACGATCGTGCCTCCGAAACGCGCGCAGACCTACGCGCACACGACGCGCTGACGCTGGCCACGCCGCCGATCATCGTGAATGATGCGCGGCAATGACCCGTCGCCTGTTCCACGAGGATGCGTACCTGCGCCGGTTCGACGCGACGATCGTGGCGCTCGCGAATCACCGCGACCGGCCCGCCGTGATCCTCGATCGCACGGCGTTCTATCCCGAGGCGGGCGGTCAGCTCGGCGATCGCGGCACGCTCGGCGGCGTCGCGGTCGTCGACACGCAGGAGCAGGACGACGGCACGATCCTCCACGTGCTCGCGGCGCCCGATGAACGCCTCGTCGCCGGCGCGCCGGTCACGGGCGAGCTCGACTGGGCCCGCCGCCGCCAGCACATGGCGCAGCACACCGCGCAGCACCTGCTGTCGGGGACGCTGCTCGATCGTGCCCAGGCGCCGACCGCATCGGCGCGGCTCGGCGAGTCCGCGCTGACGATCGATGTCGCGCGCGATCGGATCCCGGAGGCCGAGCTCGCGCGCGCCGAGGACCTCGCGAACGATCTGATCGATGACGATCTCGCGATCCGCGCGTGGTTCCCGGATCCGGGCGAGCTCGCCGCGATGAAGCTGCGCCGCGATCCGAAGGTCGACGCGAACATCCGCGTCGTCGCGATCGGGGACTTCGACTACTCGCCGTGCGGCGGCACCCACTGCGAGCGGACCTCGCAGCTCGGCACGGTGCGGATCATCGGCGCCGAGCGCTACAAGGGCATGACGCGCGTGACGTTCACCGCCGGCCGGCGGGCGCGCGCCGAGCTGTTCTCGCGCGATCAGATCCTGCGCGGGCTGTCGGCGCAGTTCTCGTGCGGCCCCGCCGAGGTCCCCGCCGCGATCGACAAGCTCAAGCGCACGGCCGAGGCCGCCGATCACGAGCTGGTCGCGCTGCGCAACCGGCTCGCGAACGTGTTCGTCGATCAGCTGGTCGGCGCGCTGCCGGACGGCGCGGCCGCGGTCGCCGCGCTGCCGGTCGATGCCGAGCTGATGCGCAGCATCGCCGCGAAGCTCGTGTCCGCGGGTTGCGACGCGATCCTGTGCGCTCCGGATCCCCAGGGCACGCCGGCGATCATGATGCGCGCGCCGGGATCGACGCTCGACTGTGGGGCCCTGTGGAAGCAGGTCGCCGCGAAGCTGGGCGGTCGCGGCGGTGGTCGCGCGGAGCGCGCCGAAGGCAAGCTGACCGGTCCGATCGCGGACTGGCCGCAGCTGATCGCGGGCCTACTGTCTCACTAGCGCACGGTGTGCTCGGCCGCGCGTGCCCTCGCGCGTGGGCGCGCAGCTAGAGCCGCCAAATGCTGATGCGGCGGGGACGTTTTTTCTTTATCAAGGTCCGGCAGGTCTGCCGAAAATCGGCAACGTTCTTGAAAGAGCGGTTGGCGCCAGCTTCCGCAGTACTTGGGAGTGATCTCGCGTGGTCGACGCCAGCCAACCGCCAGAGGACGCGACGGATTCCGCGCGTCCAGCGCCACAACCACCTACCGAAGGCCGCATCGTCGGCATCGGTGCATCCGCGGGAGGCCTCGAGTCTCTCCAGCAGCTGTTCGAAGGCATCCCGCCGGATACCGGCATGGCGTTCGTGGTGGTCCAGCACCTGTCGCCCGACTTCCGGAGCTTGATGGACGAGCTGATCCGCCGGCACAGCGACATGCCGGTCGTGGTCGTCGAGGACGGCATGCCCGTGCTCGCGAACCACATCTACCTGATGCCGCCGCGCAAGGAGATGATCATCCGCGATCGGCACCTCGTGCTGACCGACAAGGAAGCGCACACGTTCACGCTTCCGATCGACACGTTCTTCCGCTCGCTCGCGCAGGATGTCGGCGAGCAGGCCGTCGGCGTCGTGCTGTCCGGATCGGGCAGCGACGGGTCGCGCGGCGTGGTCGAGATCAAGCGCGCCGGTGGGCTCGTGCTCGCCGAGACCGCGGCGAGCGCGAAGTTCGATGGCATGCCGCTCGCGGCCGCCGCCACCGGCTCGGTCGATCACGCGCATCCACCTCGCGATCTCGCGCGCCTGCTGTGCGGGCTGCCGCCGCTCGATACGCCGACCGAGCCCGAGTCGCTGTCCGAGGATCCCGCGATGGACGCGGTGCTGCGCCTGCTGCGCGACCACTTCGGGATCGACTTCTCGCTCTACAAGACGAGCACGGTCGGACGCCGGATCCAGCGCCGCGTCGAGCTGCTGCGGGTCCGCAACCTGCGCGACTACGTCGAGCAGCTGCGCACCGAGCCCGACGAGCTCAACGCGCTGTACCAGGACCTGCTGATCGGCGTCACCCAGTTCTTCCGCGATCCGGACGCGTTCGAGCTGCTCGAGCGCGACGTGATCCCGCAGCTGCTCGACAAGGTGCCCGTCGACGACGAGCTGCGGGTCTGGATCGCCGGCACCGGAACCGGCGAGGAGGCGTACTCGCTCGCGATGCTGTTCTGGGAGGCATTCACCGCGCGCCAGCGTCCGGTCCAGCTGAAGATCCTCGCGACCGACGTCCACCAGGCGTCGCTCGAGGTCGCGAGCGCCGGGGTCTACGGTGACGACCAGCTCCAGTTCGTGACGCCGCAGCGGCTGCAGCGGTTCTTCACGAAGCGGTCGAGCGGCTATCAGGTCAGCCAGGATCTCCGGCAGCTGATCGTGTTCGCGCGCCACAACGTCACGAAGGACGCGCCGTTCACGAAGATGCACTTCATCTCGTGCCGGAACATGCTGATCTACCTGCAGCCGCACGCGCAACGCACGGTGCTGTCGCTGTTCCACTTCGGGCTGACGCCGGGCGGCGTGCTGTTCCTCGGCGCGAGCGAGACGCCGGGCGCGCTGTCCGAGGAGTTCATCCCGGTCGACGAGCACTGGAAGATCTACCGCAAGCGCCGCGACGTCCAGCTGCTGTCTCAGGTCCGGCTGCCGCTGCAGCGCGCGCGGCGTGCCGCGATCCCGATGGACGTGCCGCGCGTCCACGCGCCCGATCCGCTGATCCTCCAGACCTACGACCAGCTGCTCGATCGGTTCATGCCACCGGGCTTTCTGATCGACGAGGACCGCAACCTCGTCGACAGCTTCGCCGGCGCCGAGAAGCTGCTGCACGTGCGGCGACGCCGACCGTCGGCGAACATCCTCGAGCTGCTCGATGACGAGCTGCGCAGCGTGGTCGCCGGCGCGGTCCAGCGCGCGTTCAAGGAGCGCACGTCGATCGCGTACTCCGGGGTCCACATCGTCACCGACGAGGGCGAGCAGCGCTGCACGCTGACCGCCGAGCCACTCGCGCATCCGCGAACCGGCGCGCGCCACGTGATCGTGACGTTCCACAACCTGACGCGATCGCAGCGCCAGCTCGACACCTCGCCGGCGCCGGAGAGCGTGCCGCTGTCGCAGGCGTCGCGCGAGCGCATGGACACGCTCGAGACCGAGCTCGCGTACACGCGCGAGACGCTGCAGGCGACGATCGAGGAGCTCGAGACCTCGAACGAGGAGATGCAGGCGACGAACGAGGAGCTCGTCGCGTCGAACGAGGAGCTGCAGAGCACGAACGAGGAGCTGCACTCGGTCAACGAGGAGCTCTACACGGTCAACGCCGAGTACCAGCAGAAGATCAACGAGCTGCGCGAGCTCAACGCCGATATGGCGCACCTGATCGAGGGCACCGACGTCGGCACCGTGTTCCTCGACCGCGAGCTGCGGATCCGGCGGTTCACGTCGAAGATCGCGACCGTCTTCCGGTTCCAGCCGCACGATGTCGGCCGCCGGATCACCGACTTCTCGCACAACATCGAGCGCGCGGGCCTGATCGACGAGATCGAGCGCGTGCGCGCCGACGGCGTCACCGTCGAGGAAGAGGTCCGCGACCGCGACGGCACGCCGTACTTCCTGCGCATCCTGCCCTACCGCATCGCGCATCCCGGAGCAGAGCTCGAGAGCTCACCGCAGATCGATGGCGTGGTGCTGTCGCTGACCGACATGAGCGCGCTCGACAAGGCGCGTGCGAACCTCGCGCAGGTGTCGGCGATCGTCGAGTCGTCCGACGACGCGATCGTCGGCAAGTCGCTCGACGGCACGATCATGACGTGGAACCGCGGCGCCGAGCGGCTGTACGGCTACACCGCCGAGGAGGCGATCGGGCGCAACGTGAACATGCTGATGTCCTCGGAGGCGCAGGACGAGCTCGCGGTGTTCGTCGACCGGATCCGGCGCGGCGAGAAGGTCGAGCACGTGCGATCGATGCGGATCCGCAAGGACGGCAGCAAGGTCGACGTCTCGGTGACGATCTCGCCGATCTACGATCGCGACGGCAAGCTCGCCGGCGTGTCCGCGATCGCGCGCGACATCTCGCCGATCATCGCGGCGCAGGTCGAGCTCGAGGAGCGCCAGCGCAAGATCGAGACGCTGCTCGCGCAGGCCGAAGAAGCCGCGCGCCGCCGCGAGCAGTTCATCGCGATGCTGTCGCACGAGCTGCGCAACCCGCTCGCCGCGGTGCTCAACGCGACCTCGCTGCTCGAGCGCAAGCTCGACGCCCAGACCGCCACGCGCTGCTACGCCGTGATCGATCGCCAGGCGCACCACATGAAGCGGCTGCTCGACGATCTGCTCGACGTCTCGCGCATCACCCGCGGCAAGTTCGAGCTCCGCACCGACGATCTCGACCTGCGACAGCCGATCGAGTCCGCGATCGAATCGGTCACGCCGCTGTTCAACGAGCGCGGCGTCAAGCTCGAGGTCCACATGCCCGACGTGCCATTGCCGGCGCGCGGCGACTCGAACCGGCTGATGCAGGTCGTCGTCAACCTGCTGTCGAACGCGGCGAACTACTCGCCACGCCACAGCACGGTGAAGCTGCTCGTCGACATCGAGGGTGACAGCTGCGTGCTGCGCGTGCTCGACCACGGCGTCGGCATCGAGCTCGAGCTGCAGCAGAAGATCTTCGATCTGTTCGTGCAGTCCGAGCAGCGGCTCGATCGCTCGCGCGGCGGCCTCGGTGTGGGGCTGTCGCTCGCGAAGAGCATCGTCGATCTGCACGGCGGCAAGATCGAGGTCCACAGCGACGGTCCGGGGCGCGGCAGCGACTTCAAGGTCACGCTGCCGCTGCTGCGCGACGCGACGACCGCGAACACCGTGGCCGCGCCCGTGCCGTCGTCGGCGCGCCGCCGGATCGTGCTCGTCGACGATCAGGCCGACTCGCGCGAGATGCTGCGCATGCTGCTCGAGTCGCGCGATCACGTCGTGCTCGATGCGACCGACGGCCCGGCCGCGATCGAGCTGATCGAGCGCGAGCGGCCGGACATCGCGTTCATCGACATCGGGCTGCCGTCGATGAACGGCTACGAGGTCGCGCAGCAGATCCGCCAGCGCGCGCACCTGGCGAACGTCCGGCTCGTCGCGCTCACCGGTTACGGCGCACCGCAGGATGTGATCGCCGCGCGCGAGGCCGGCTTCGACGAGCACGTGATCAAGCCGGCGCAGCTGTCGCGGCTCGAGCAGATCCTGACGACCGGCACGAAGCGCGAGCTGCGCGACTGAGTCAGGACGCGCGGCGAAGCGCGTCGACCCCGGACGGCATCGGGATCGTTCCGAGCGAGCGCAGGCGCGCGGTCGCGTAGCGGCCGGCGAGGCCGGCGTAGGTCGCGCGCGGGACGTAATCGCGGAGCGCCGGCAGCACGCAGGCCTCCTCGTGCGCGTGGTGCTGGCGGACGAGCGCCCGGAGCTGGGCGGCACGCTCGCGCCACGACGCGGTCCCGATCCGCGCCTGCTTGAGCTGGACGAGCGCCGCCTCCTGGGCCACGTGCGCCGTCATCAGCTGCGAGCACAACAGATAGACGAGCGCGGGCGGCTGGGTCAGCTCCAGCACGCCGCGCAGCGCCCGGCCTTCGCCCTCGACGTGGGCGGCGAGCCCGAGCTCGACGGCCTCCTGTGCCTCCCGCAGCTCGCGCTCGGATGCGATCGACTCGCTCATCACGCGCAGCGCCTGGTCGAGCTCGTCGTGATCGCGGCGGACCAGGGTGAGGACGTCGGGGAGCGGCATCGGGTTCCGAGAGCCAGCAGTGAGGATGCCGCTCGATCGCGATGTCGTGCGCACTACAGCTTTCCGCCGATCGCACACGAATGCGCGGGATCTCCCCGATCGTCGTCGACGCAAACTTGTCACGTTGACCGGAATGCGCACGTGCCCGCGCGCTCGTGCGGGTAGCCGCGTGTGCGCGCTTATGCGAGCCACGCGAGCAGCGCGTCGGATCTCTCGTCGGAGAGATCGACGCCCGGCGATGCGATCGCTTCCTCTGGTCCGTGCCAGTCGGAGCCGCCGGTGCAGACGAGCCCGAGCGCATCGGCAACCGCGATCCAGCGCGCGCGCTCGCGAGCATCATAAGCGCCGTAAAACGCCTCGATTCCGGTCAGTCCGTCCGGCTTGTGCCTGCGCAGCATCGCGGCGCTGCGCTCGTCGTAGAGGTGCGGATGCGCGAGCGACATCGCGGCTCCGGCGGCGCGTCCGATCGCGAGCGCATCGACGAGCGACAGCGCGCGATGCGGAACGTCGACCGGTCCGCCGTCGAAGAGGTGACGCGCGAATGCGTCTTTTACCGAGGTCGCGGCGCCGGCGGCGACCATCGCGCGCGCGAGATCGGGGCGGCCGACCGACCGCCGATCGGCGTCGGCGACGAGCGGCTCGACATCGAGCCGGATGCCGCGCTGCGCGAGCTTCGCGACCATGACCCGCATGCGCCGCCGCCGCGCCTCCTGGAGCTCCGCGAGTCGCGCCTCGAGCGCCGCGAAGCCGCCACCGCCACGGTCGTACGCGAGCACGTGCACCGTGCGGCCCTGGTCCTCGCACGACAGCTCGACCGCGCGAATCGTTCGCATCTCGCCCGCGATCGCGGCGGTCGAGCCCGCGACGGTGTCGTGATCGGTCAGTGCGAACACGGCGACCTCGCGCGCGTGCGCCCGCGCTGCCACCGCCTCCGGGCGCTCGGTGCCATCGGAGCAGGTCGAGTGGCAGTGCAGCTCGAAGCGCATCGACCGTGTATAGCCCGGGCGCGAGGTGCGGCCATGTAGGTCGCGCGGGTTCCGCGAGCGGACGCGAACCTCCTGCTAAACTGGGACTTGGATGGGAACACCGGGGGTCCAGGCACCCGCGCGCCTCGGTCGCTACGAGCTGCTGGCTCGGCTCGCGACGGGCGGCATGGGCGAGATCTTCCTCGCGCGCCTCGAGGGAGCCGCCGGCTTCGAAAAACTGTTTGTCGTCAAACGAATCCTGCCGCACCTCGCGGACGACGCGCGGTTCCGCGGGATGCTGATCGCCGAAGCGCGGATCGCCTCGAAGCTGTCGCACGCGAACATCTGCCAGGTCTACGAGCTCGGCGAGACCGACGGCCAGCTCTACATCGTCATGGAGTACCTCGAGGGCATCACGCTCTTGCCGCTGCTCCGCAGGTCGTCGCGCGAGGGCACGCCGCTCGAGTTCGGGTTCATCGGCGGCGTGCTCCAGCAGACGACCGACGCACTGCACTACGCGCACGAGCTGTCGGACCGCACCGGCGAGTTCCTCGGCATCGTCCATCGCGACGTCACGCCGTCGAACATCTTCCTGACCGACGCCGGCGTCGCGAAGGTCCTCGACTTCGGCATCGCGAAGGTCAAGGACGCCTCCGCCCAGACCCAGACCGGCACCGTGAAGGGCAAGTACGCGTACATGGCGCCCGAGCAGCTGCGCGGCGCGAGCATCGATCGGCGCGCCGACGTGTTCGCGCTCGGCGTCGTCGTGTACGAGATGCTGGCGCTGCGCCGGCTGTTCCAGCGCAAGACCGACTACCTGACGTTCCGCGCGGTCATGGAGCAGCCGATCCCCGATATCCGGCGCTATCGGCCCGACGTTCCGGACTCGCTGGCGGACGTGCTCGCGAAGGCGCTCGACCGCGATCCCGACAATCGCTACCAGACCGCGCGCCAGCTCGGCTCGGCGGTGATGGACGCGCTCGCCGCGGAGCAGCGCGCGTGGACGCAAGGCGAGCTCGGCGACTTCGTCCGCACGAACTTCGCGACCGAGATCGAGAAGCAGAGCGAGCAGGTCGCGTCCGCGATCCATCGCACGAAGCCGCAGGGCACCGGCCGGCTGTCGATGCCGCTGATCGCGCCGACGCTCCCGGAGCCCGAGCACGATCTCGACGACGACGACGAGTTCCTGCCGGTCGACTCCGAGATCGCGCCGTCGCCGCTGCCGACGCGCCGCACGAACCCGAGCCAGATCGCGGCGACCGACTTCCAGGGCCTGACGCCGCCGCCGTTCGGCGCGGACTCGAGCACCGGCAGCGGGGCTGGTCTCGTGCCGCTCGCGCCGAAGACCGCCACGGTCGTCGTCCAGAAGCGCAGCATCCTGTGGCCACTGCTCGCGATCGCGATGGTCGGCATCGCCGGCGGCGCGCTGTTCCTGGTCTGGAAGCAGATGCAGCAGCAGCCGCCCGCGGTCGTCAACATCACGACCGAGCCCGCGGATCGATCGGATCGCGTCGCGCTCGTCGACAGCGCGGGCTCCGATCACGACGGTAGCGCGGTCGCCGACGTCGGCAGCGGCAGCGGCAGCGCGAAGCCGGTGAAGCGCATCGACAGCGGCAGCGCGACCGTGCCTCGCAAGCCGAAGCGCGGCCCGTACGACGAGGCGATCCAGCAGCATCGCTCCGAGATCTCGAAGTGCGCGCAGGAGCATGGCGTACCGCCGAGCAACGCGCGCGTCACGATCGTCGTCACCACGACCGGCAAGGCGAAGACGATCTCGCTCGAGCCGACGCAGCTCAACGGCACGCCGCTCGGCGGCTGCATCAAGAACGTGCTCGCCGGCGCGAAGTTCCCGACCGCGGCGGCCGAGATGCAGGTGTCGGTCGCGCTGACCGCGACGTAGCGCTCACACCGTCTCGAGCAGCTCGCGCTGGTACTCGGCGAGCGCGCGCTCGTAGCCATCGAACGCGCCGGGCCGCGCCGCATCGAGCGCCGCGCCGAGCATCGTCGCGAGCGCCGCCTTGGGATGGCCGGCCGAGCCGAGCGCGAGCGCGAGGAACGCGGCGAACGCCGGATACGCCGGATCGTCGGTGACCGCCTGCGCGAGCACGCCGACCGCGTCGTCGATCCGGCCGACGTTGCGCAGCGTCGAGCCGTAGCCGACGAGGAACCGCCGGCGCAGCGCCGCGGGAACGCCAAGCCGGTACGCTTCGTCGTAGTGCCGGATCGCGTCGCGCTCGAAGCTCGCGCGGTCGAGCCCGAACGCGGCCTCGACGTGCGCGTCGACGTCGCCGGGATGCTCGGCGACGTACTGCTTCGCCGCGGCGAGATGCTCGTCGTGACGGCCCGCCTCGCGCAGCGCGCGGACGTCGGCGATCGTCATCGCCGGGCCTGCTTCCGCCTGGCCTTCGGCTTCGGCTTCGGCTTCGGCTTCGGCTTCGGCTTCGCACTCGATCGCTTCGCCGCGACCCGCGCGGGCTTCGCCTTCGTGGCGCGCGGCTTCGGCGGCTTCGCCGGCGGTTCCCAGGCGGTCTGCGCGAGCTCGACGATCCGGTGATACTCGGGCTCGGTGACCGGTTGCACCGACAGCCGCATCCCGCGCTTCAGCACCATCATGTCCGCGAGCGCCGGGTCGCCGCGCAGGCGCTCGATCGGCACGAAGTTCGGCAGCGTCGAGACGTACTCGACGTCGACGCAGTCCCAGATCGGCTTGTCGCGCGTCGCCTTCGGATCGAAGTACTTGCTGTCCGGATCGAACTGCGTCTCGTCGACGACATTCGTCCGGACGACGCGCGCGAGCCCGGCCACGCCGGGCGGCTCGGCGCTCGAGTGATAGAACAGCACCTCGTCGCCGACCTGCATCTGGCGCATCTGGAAGCGCGCGAACGTGCTACGGACGCCGGTCCACGGCTCGATCTTCACGCGCTCGAGATCGGTGATCGAGAACGACTCGGGCTCGGTCTTCATGAGCCAGTACTGCTTCACGCGGGGACCATACATCGAGCCGAGGAGCGGCCGCTCGGATCGCGGGCTTGCACATGTACCCGGTGTAGCCGAGCTTCGTGCTGCGCGTGAACGTGAACGCGAAGTCGTCGCCGACCCGACCGGTCAGCACCATGCGCCACAGCGGCCAGCGAAACCGCGGCCGCGAGCCCTGCAGCACCGCGATCTCGAGGCCGTGGCGGCGCGCGATCGCCGCGAGCTCGTCGGGGCGGACGAACAGCCGCAGCACGTGGAGGTCTTTGGGCGTGTTGCGGACGAACCGCTCGACGCCCTTGATCACGATCAGGTTCGCCTGCCACGTGCGGTTGAACGTGTGGAAGAACAGCAGCCCGCCCGGCGCCAGGACGCGCGCGGCCTCGGCGACGAGCCGCTCCGGCTGCTCGACGTGCTCGATCAGATCCATCGCGCACACGACGTCGAAGCTCGCATCGGGCAGCGCGAGCGCGCACGCGTCGCCGACCTGGTAGTCGACGGTGCCGGTGCGATCGCGTTCGCGTGCGACGAGCAGGTTGTCGGGGGTCGTGTCGATGCCGGTGACGCGATGGCCGCGCGCGGCGAGGTCGTTCGCGAGGAACCCGGCGCCGCAGCCGAGATCGAGCACGCGCTTAGGGCCCGCGCCGAGCCGGCGCGCGATCTCGTCGGCGATCCACGGGTTGCGGTGCCGCGACTCGGCACGCAGCAGCGCGATCGGCGTGTCGTCGGCCTCGTACCAGCGCGCGCCGAGCGGACCGTACCAGGCGTTGTTGACCGCGCGCGGCCCGTCGTCGCGGACGAAGCTCCAGTACGTGATCTGGTAGCCGCAGAACGCGAGCGTCACCGCGAGCTGGCCGACGAGCAGCCCGGTCTCGCCTTGCCACCACGCGATCGCGAGCGCCGCGAGCACGATCGGATGCAGCGCGAACAGCACCGCGTGCAGCCACTGCTCGCCGCCGCCACACAGCTTCGCGTGCACCGGCTCGTCCTTCGTCACGAACAGCGTCGAGCCGATCGCGAGCGCGACATAGACCGCGAGCGCGTCGCGGCTCGGCTCGTGGGTGACGAGCCACGCGAGGCACGCGACGATCGTCAGCGTGTCGAGCGGATGACCGATCCGCTCCCAGCGCGGCAGGCCACGCCGGCGATGGAAGTAGCCCTCGTCGACGAGCATCGCGATCGCCTGCAGCGCGATCGGCACGATCAGGATCCACAGCGTCATCGCTTCTCCAGCAGCGCGCCGCACACGCTGAGCCCGGGCCCGAACGCGAGGCTCGGCACGAGCGTGCCCGGCGGGATCGAGGGATCCGCGAGCACGCGCTCCCAGATGTGGGGGAGCGTCGCCGACGACATGTTGCCGTGCTCGCGCAGGACCGCGCGGCTCGCCGCGAGCTGCGACTCGTCGAGCTCGAGCATCTCGCGCACGCGATCGATGATCTTCGGACCGCCGGGGTGGACCGCGAAGCAGCTGTCACGCAGCGCGCCGAGATCGCGGCCGCCGCGGCGATACAGCGCCTCGACGAACCCGCGCAGCGCGCCCGCGATCCGGTCCGGCACGTCGCGGGCGAGCGTCATCTGCATGCCGTGATCGCCGACCGTCCAGCTCATCGCGTCGCCCGACTCCGGAACGATCACCTCGTGCAACCCGCGCACGACGAGCCCCGGCCCGGTCTCGTCGCCGACCATCGAGTAGCGGATCAGGCCGTCGGCGAACAGGCTGTGGACGACGAGCTGGTCGAGCGCGTGGTTCGTCGGATCGAGGTGCAGCGTGCACAGCTCGGTGTGGACGAGATCGACGCGCTGGGCGCCGCACGCGATGAAGCCCGCCGCGATCCGGCTCGCCGGGATCGCCGCGTAGCAGCCCATCTGGTACGCGTGGGTGACGCGCGTCGGCCAGCGCTTGTGCGCGACGAGCTGCTGCGCGCCCGACGGCGACAGGTAGCCGGTGCACGTGACGTGGATCAGATCGTCGGGCGGCTCGTCGTCGTCGCAGTACGCGTCGCGGAAGTAGTCGTCGACGAGCTCGCCGAACACGCGCGTCCGGATATGCGTGCCGGCGCCGTGCGGCTCGCGCGCGAGGTCGTAGATCACGTTGTCGGCCCACCGCGCGGTCTCGAGCTCGCCGATCGCGAGCCCGCGCCGATCGATCTTGCCCGGCGGGCACGCGCAGCGTCCGAGCACGCGGTTCAGCTGATCCTCGAATCGCTGGCGTGCGGCGTCATCGAGGCCCGCGCTCGCGGCTTCCGCTGCGGCATGGGCGCGCGCCAGCCACGCGAGGCTCGCCTCCTGCGTCACCTCGTAACGTGGTCGGACCGACGAGAAGCGCGCGAGCATCGGCATGGCGGGACCGACCTTGCAGATCTCGATCCGGAACCGCCGGCGCGATGTCGACGACGATCGCGATCCGATCGAGCGATCTCGCGTGGCGCGATGGCTCGCCGCGCGCCGGCGCGCAATCGCGAGACGCGTTCAGCCGATCCGCGCGCCGACCTCGAGCGTCCGGATCGGGAGATCGCGGCTCGCGCGATGGACCTCGTCGGCGAACCCGGTCAGGTTGACGTTGAACGAGAACTGCGTCGGCGTGCCGAGCGGGCGGAAGAAGTCGTCGTAGTGCGTCGGCACGATCGCGGCGGGCTCGAGCGCGCGCACGATCCGCTCGACGTAGCGCTGCGTGAACCGACGTCCGGAGATCCCACACAGGAACAGATCGACGCCGCGATCGACGATCTCGTCCTCGAGCAGATCGGCCGAGCCCTGGTGATAGATCGAGAACCCGGCGACCTCGATCGCGATCCCCCAGACCTGACCGCAGCGGTACGCCTGCGCGGTCAGCCCGTCGACGTGCTCGCACGTGATCTCGCCGGAGAACGGCACGCCGAGCCCGAGCTGCAGCTTGCTGTGGACGCTCGGCACGAAGTGAAACCGGAACGGGCCGACCTCGTACGTCCGCCTCGGCTCGACGATGACCGCCTGGTCGGCGAGCCCGTGCAGCCCCATCAGCGTGTGGAGCGCGGTCGAGCCGTAGACCTTGCAGCCGTGCGCGCGCGCGATCGCCGGGACATCGAGTGCGTGATCGAAGTGCGTGTGCCCGACGAGGATCGCGTCCGCGCGATCGATCCAGTGCGCGACCGCATCGGGATTCGACGGCACGACCCGGCGCAGCGCGACCTCGCGCATCGTCAGCCGCGAGACGTACGGATCGATCCAGATCACCGTGCCCTGATAGGCGAGCCGGAACCCGGCGGTGCCGATCCACGTCAACTCGAGCCCGGGCGGCAGCGCGACCCCGGTCGGCCACGCGAGCTGCGCGGCGGTCGCGCGATCGCTCCGGTGCTGACGGCGCGCCGTGGCGAGATACGCGAGGCCCGCGCCGAGGTGACCGACGGGTCCGAGCACACGGTCACTTTACCCCGCTCCCGCCTACCCGGCGCGGCGGTCTGGGATACAACAGCGCCACCACCTACTGGGAGTCAGTCATGGCATTCACTCTTCCCGAGCTGCCCTGGGCCAAGGACGCACTCGCGCCGACGATCTCGGCCGAGACGATCGAGTACCACTACGGCAAGCACCACAAGGCGTACGTCGACAACCTGAACAAGTTCGCCGCCGGCACGAAGTACGAGAGCATGTCGCTCGAGGACGTCGTCAAGGCGTCGGCCGGTCAGAACAGCGAGAAGAAGATCTTCAACAACTCGGCGCAGGTCTGGAACCACACGTTCTTCTGGAATTCGATGGCGCCGAAGGCCGGTGGCAACCCGACCGGCGCGATCGCGCAGGCGATCGACAAGTCGTTCGGCAGCTTCGCCGACTTCAAGACGAAGTTCTCCGAGGCCGCGGCCGGCCAGTTCGGCTCGGGCTGGGCATGGCTCGTCAAGAACGCGGACGGCTCGCTCGCGATCGAGACCACGCCGAACGCGGACACGCCGTTCACCGCCGGCAAGCGCTGCGTGCTGACGCTCGACGTCTGGGAGCACGCGTACTACATCGACTATCGCAACGCGCGCCCGAAGTTCATCGAGGCCTGGTGGAACCTGGTCAACTGGGACTTCGCGAACAAGAACCTGGCCTGAGCTAGACCTGCACGGACAGCGGCGTCGCGCCGACGAGCTCGATCGCGGATCGCAGCGCGTCGACGTAGGCGGTGCCGAGCGAGCGCGCGAGCCCGGGATCGAACACCGACAGCTCGCGCAGCATCGCGAGCTCGCTCGTGTTCGACACCGAGCTCGTGTACTCGCCAAGGCGCAGCCGCGCGTGGCCGCCGCGGTCGTCGGTGCCGCGCGCCTCGGCCGCGGATCGCCGGAGCCACGTGGTACGGCCCTCGACGAGCGCGGTGATCCCGCTCGTCACCGCGGCCTTGTTGTTGATCGAGGTGTCCGGCTGGTCCGAGATGAACAGGTGCAGCCGCAGCGCGAGCAGCTGCAGCGACTGGCCGAGCGTCTCGGTCTGGTATGGCTCGTTCGAGCCCGCGGGCACCTCGCCACGCATCGCGGCGCGCGTCGCTTCGGTCGCGGCGGCGAGCGCGGGCAGCTCGTCGGCGAGCCGCGCCTGCGGCAGCGCGGTCGTGCGATCGATCTGGTCGTAGTTGCGGATCGAGCCGACCGCGACCGGCATCTCGGACTCGGTCAGTCCCATCTGCTGCAGCTCGCCGGCGAACGGATGCTGGAGCGCCTGGCCGGCGAGGCTCTCGTGCATCGCCTGGCGATCGTCGGCGGTCAGCACGGATGCCTGGCCCGCGGGCGTCGGTGGCAGCGGCGGCAACCGGCGCGGCGCGGCCTGCTGGTACTGCCAGCTCGGATCGTGGAGCTGCTGGTGGCGCTCGTACTCGCGCGCCGTCGCGCCGAGCTCGGGACCACTGACGCTGACCGAGACCTGCGGGATCGGGCCGCCGCCGAACCGCGTCGGATCGCGCGGCGCCTCGGTGGTCGTCGGGCTCGCGGTGTCGGCGCTCGTCTGCGCCTGCTGCTCGGTCTCGATCTGCCGCGCCATCGCGTGACCGTAACGCAGGTCGCGACGCGCGCGGCGTGAAATGTCAGCGCGCGAACCGTGCCCGCGCGCGGCCGAGGATCGCCGATCCGCGCGCCGCGAGCGCGAGCGCACCGACGACGGCGGCGCGCCGCAGCGATGCCGCGCGCGGTGCGGGCACGAGCCGGCCGAGCAGCGCGAGCAGCACGGTCGCGAGCAGCGCCTGCCGCTCGGGCTCCGGCTCCGGCTCCGGCGGCGCGGACACCGGACGCAGCAGCGTCGGTGGGCTGATCGCGGTGCCCGGCGCGCCGAGCGCGAACATCCGCGGCTGCGCGTCGAGCACCGCCTGCGCCGCGGCGAGCTGCGCGGGCGTCGCACGACCGATCGCGCGCGCGAGCTGCTCGGCCGCCGCGACGATGTCCGCGCTCGGATCGGCCGGCGTCCCCGGCCGGACTCCGCAGCTCGGACAGCTCGGCTGGGTCGCGAGGTTGTACGCGCGGTGGCACGTCGGACAGTGCAGGTAGCTCACGCGCCAAGCGTCGGGTGCGCGCGGGGTGGGGGGCAACTTTGCGGCGTAACCCGCAGCACGCAACCGGGCGGATCGCGTCCCCAAACCGCGGCGGGACGCGCTCGGGATGTCGCGATGTTATCGGTGGTGCGCGGCTTGCTGTGACCGGGTCCCGTGCGCGGTTTGCTCGCCACGAGCGCTCTGCTCGGATGCCTCGCCGGCTGTGGCCATCGTCCCGTCGCGTCTCGTCCCGCGGTCGCGGCGCCCTGCAATCCCGCGCGGATCGGTGCCGTCACGGTGACCGGCGCCCCCGCCGCGAGCGTGCCGGCGCTCGCGGTCCTCGCCGGGACGTACGACGATGTTGCCCGGACAGATCGCGTGGTCAGCGCGGCGACCGATGCACTGCGCTCGCGCGGCTACGCGCATGCGGCGGTCGCCGTGACGCGGCGGGCCGGCTGCTTCGTCGATCTCGACGTCGCGGTCGCGCTCGGGCCGAAGTTCACGATCGATCGTATCGAGTTCGTGACCGACGACGCGTTCCCCGCGGGCGAGCGACTCGCGGTGATCGAGGACGCGCTCGGCACGGTCAACACGCGCGGCGGTGTCTACATCGAGTACCGGCTGGCGCGCGCGCTGCCGAACCTCGAGCGTCGCTACCAGGACGCCGGCTGGCTCGACGCGCGGATCGGCGCGCCGAGCGCGACGTTCGACGACGCGAGCTCGAGCGTCACGATCACGATCCCGGTCACCGCCGGGCCGCGGTTCCGGATCGCCGCGATCCGTGCGCGCGGTGCCGGCGCCGCCGCTCGCCGCGCCGTGCTCGACGAGATCGCGCTCGCACCCGGCGCGTACTACGACGGCAAGCTCGTGCGCAGCGGCCTCGAGCGCGCGCGCCGCAAGCTCGCTCGCACCGTCGAGCTGCGGACGAACGTGCTCGCGGAGCGCCGCGAGATCGAGCTCGAGGCCGTGCTCGATGCCCCGGAGGCTGCACGATGATCGCGGATCACGATCGCCCGCTCGGGCCCAAGCTCGTCGCGCTCTACGCGTTCTTCCTCGCGCTGATCGTCGAGCTCGGCGCGTGCGGCAAGCCGGCGCACTACCTCGGCGCCTCGGTGCCGCGGCCGTGCACGACGCGCGATGTCGACCGCTGCCTCGGCTGGATGGCCGAGCGCGATCTCCACGCCGCCGAGCTCGATCTCTACGAGGACCGCGAGCTGCGCGGCTACATCCAGGGCGTCGCGGATCGGCTCGCGAAGGGCTCGATCCTCGCGCGTGCGCCGCGTGTCGTGATCGCCGATCGCGACGACACGTACGCGACCGCCGGCGGCCGGATCGTGATCGCGCGCCGCACGCTCGAGAAGCTCGAGTCCGAGGCCGAGCTCGCCGGCGTGCTCGCACACGAGATCGCGCACGTCGAGGGCCAGCACAGCGTCGTCTCGCTGTTCGGCCGACCTCCCGACGAGGGGCTCGTCAACCGCCGCGACGCCGAGGGCATCGCCGACGAACGCGCGGTCGCGTTGCTCGAGCGCGCCGGCTACGCGCCGACCGCGATGGCGCGCGCGCTCGCGAACGTGCTCGAGTCCGAGGACGACGAGCATCCGCTGCGCGCCGATCGGATCGCGCGCGTCGCCGTGCTCGCGGGTGGTCGCGGCGGCTTCGAGGGCCGCGACGAGCTGCTGCACCAGCTCGAGCACATGGTCGTCGGCCGCGATCCGCGGCTCGGTCACCTCGGGGAGCGCGCGTGGATCGTGCCGGCGCTCGGGCTCGCGCTCGACGTCCAGACCGGCGATCGCGTGCGGTCCGCCGCCGAGGTGCTCGCGCTGCATCGCGACGGCGCGACGCTCGTCGCCTACGCGGTCGGTGCACCGTGGGGCAAGGAGCTCGTCGGAAGCCTCGAGGACCGTCAGCTCGCGACGTCCGACGTCGGGCCGGTGACGATGGGCCTCGTGCCGGTCGACACGCGCCACGACGACTCGCCGCTCGGCAAGCTCGTGCAGGCCGTGCGCAGCACGCTGCCGCAGCCGACCGCCGGGTCGCGCGTCGTGATCGTCGAGCGCCCGAAGGGCACGCTCGTGATCGAGATCGGCGGCACGAGCGTGCCGAACCTGCACCTGCGCGAGGCGACCGCCGGCGAGCTCGCCGACGCGACGCCGGCGCGGATCGTCCTCGTCGCGGCACCGCGCGCGGGCACGCTCGGCGAGCTCGGCGTGTGTGCGGTGCGCGCGCTCGACGATCCGTCGCGCGTCGTCGCCGCGGGCGAGCTCGTCAAGTGTGCCGACCGCCTGCCGCCGCCCGGCGACGCCTATCATCGACCCGAGAAGCTGTCGGCTGCCATGCTGGAAAGTCGACGCGATGAATCGCGCCGCGCTCGGGACACACGAGCAGCACGCCCGTCGCCTCGAACGCGATGAGGTACTCGAGCAGCTGGCGCCGCGTCGCCGCGGTCGCGAGCTCCGGCGCTTCCTCGCCGGTCTTGACCTCGGCGACGAGCAGCGCGCCATCGTCCTCGACGAGGTAATCGGCCCGTACCTCGATCTCGAGCGGCTCGCCGTCGAACAGCGGCGCCCACCACGTCCGTGCCTGGCGCGCCACGATCCGGTAGCCGGCGCGCCGCAGCAGCACCGCCGCGTCCGCCTCGCCCGCGACCGCCCTGCCCGCTCGCCGGCGTGCGCGCCACGACCCGCGCCACTGCCGCCACCATCGCGTCACGACGAGCGCGAGCAGCGCGCCCGCGAGCGCGATCACGGCCGCCACGATCGGATCGCGCATCATGCCCGGGAGCATCGCGCAGCGGTCTGACGTTAGCGGCGCCGGCGGCGCAGCACGAGCGCGACCACCGCCGCGATCGCGCCGAAGCTCGCGCGACCGCCCGTCGAGCAGTTGCCGAGATCGTCGCCGCCCCCGTTGCCATCGCTGCCGTCGGTCGCGGTGACCCGCAGCGCGTCGTACACGAGCTTCTGATCCGCGGTGCCGGTATTGTCGCCGAGCAGCACGTACTCGCTGCCGTCGCCGGTGAGCTCGAAGTCGCCGAGCGTCACGAAGCCGCTCTGCGCCGCTTGATCGATCATCACGGTGTCGGTCATGCCGGCGTGGTGGATCTCGTAGCTCGCCGCGGTCGCCTCGCCGCCGGTGACGTACGCCTCGATCGTGTACGTCGTCGCGCGCGCCGGACGCAGCAGCCACTGCGCGTAGTTGCTCGGCTTGCCGGCGGCGGTCGTGCCGGTCCACTCGCGATCGTCGCCGAAGCCGCTCGCCTCGCGCCGCCAGTACCGCGGCTCGCCGGCGGCGACGTAGCACTCGGTGCGCTGATCGATCACGCCGCCGTCGGGGATTGCCGCGCAGCGATCCGCGGTCGCCCAGAACTCGGCGCCGAGCTCGGCGTACAGATCGATCGCGTTGTCGCGATAGCCGGCCGCGCGCGAGGTGCACAGGCTCGAGTCCGAGCAGCAGCCGTTGTAGCGGCACGCCATCAGGCGGCCCCAGCGATCGGCGAGTGGATCGCCGGCCCGCATCGGGATCGAGTTGATCCAGTCGACCGCGGCCTGCCAGTCGTTCACGCCGTCGATGTCGAGGATCACCTTGTCGACGACGAATGCGACCGCCTGCGCGGTGTTGCCCTCGACGGTGAGGATCGAGTCCGTGTACGTGCTGATCGTCTGGCTGTACGTCCCGGCATCGAACTGGAACATGCCGAGGCCGCCTTGCTCGTCCGAGCACGGGCCGTCGGCAGCGCCGGCGATGATCGGTCCGCCATCGCACGACGGCGATGCCGGGCCCTTGCACGCGTACGTCGCCTCGGACCAGCAGTGCGCGAGGTTCGTCTCCGAGATCGCGATGCCGCCGAGCAGCGCGGCGTTGTGGACGCCCATCTCGGCCGCCGAGTCGCGGATCAGCGCGGCGCGCGCCTGCCGGACCTCGGCGGTGAGCGCGCTCGCGTGCTCGGCGGTGCTCGCCTCGTCGGTTGCACAGCCGGTCACGAGCGGGAACAGCCACCAGACAGCGCGCATGACGACGCGAACTGTATCGATCGCTGCACCGATCGCGAACCGAAAACAAAAACGGCCGCGGAAAATATCGGCGGCCGACTGCAAACAGGCGTGGGCAGCTCAGCGCGAGCGGCGGCGGACCTTCTTCGCCTCGTCGGGAAGCTCGCCGAGCTTCGCCTTCACGACCGCCTGCTTGCCGTTGTTGCGCGCGACCGTGAGATCGATCGTCGTGCCCGGCTTGATCATCGCGATCGTGTTGCGCAGCACGTCGCTGGTCCGGACCTCGGTGCCGTTGATCGCGGTGATCACGTCACCCTCGACGAGGCCGGCCTTCGCGGCCGGGCTGTCGGGCTGGACGTCGGCGACGAGCGCGCCGCGGTTCGCGCCGAGCTTCTGCTCCTGCGCGAGCCGCGCGGTCACCGTCGCGATGTTGACGCCGAGGTAGCCGCGCACGACCTTGCCGTCGCGGACGAGCATGTCCATGATCGGCTTCGCCATGTGCGTCGGGATCGCGAACCCGATACCGGCGTAGCCGCCGCTCTTCGACGCGATCGCGGTGTTGATGCCGACGAGCTCGCCCTTGAGGTTGACGAGCGCGCCACCCGAGTTGCCCGGGTTGATCGCGGCGTCGGTCTGGATGAAGTCCTCGTACTCCTCGATGCCGAGCGCGCCGCGGCCCTTCGCCGACACGATGCCCATCGTCACCGACTTGCCGACGCCGAACGGATCGCCGATCGCGAGCACGACCTCGCCGAGCCGCAGCTGGTTCGAGTCGCCCCACGGCAGCGGCTTCAGCTTCGGCACGTTGCCCTTGAGCTGGATCACCGCGAGGTCTGCCTTCGCGTCGACGCCGACGACCTTCGCGTCGAAGTCGGTGCCGTCGTGCAGCGTGACGACGATGTTGTCGGCGCCGTTGACGACGTGCGCGTTCGTCAGGATCCGGCCGGTCGCGGTCACGATCACGCCGGAGCCCTTGCTCGCGGACTGCCGGGGCGACGGCGCCATCCCGTAGTACGGCGAGTCCGGATCCGTGAACCACGGATCGGTCGATGCCGGGCCGCCCTTCACGGTGCTCGAGACCGAGATGTTGACGACGCTGTCGACGACGCGCTCCGCGACGTCGGGGATCGAGGAATCGGTGAGCACGGACGGTGCCGCCGCGGCGGGCGTGGGACCCGACCGCAGCACGGCCCCGGTCCCGACAAGGCCGATGACGGCGGCGATCGAGATCAGGTGACGCTTCATGGGCTGTGTTTTCCTCCGCCGGCGAGCCGGCCTTGAACGACCTTGATAACGAACCTTGGACCGGTCAACCGGTTGCCTGTATTCCACCTGCTAACCACCCGTTCAGGTAGGAAAAACCTCGATGTTGCAGATGGTTGATGTCGCCGAAACGACGACGAGGACGTGATCGACGGCCGATCACGTCCTCGCATTCTACGACCGACCGCCTCGCCGCGATCGCCGGTGGATCAGGTCACGGCCCCGGCGGCGTCGGCGGCGTCGCGCCCTTCTGCGGCGGCGGGAACGGCGATGGGCCACCCGGCGCGTGCGGGTTGTTCTGCGGCGCGCCGCCCGGCGGGTTCGGCACCGTCGGGAACACCGGGTTGCCACCGGGAGGAGCGCCACCCGGCTTGACGTTGCCGAACGGGTTGCCCTTCGGCTCGACCGGCGGTGCCTTGTCGCCGAACGCGATCGGCAGGTCCTGCTCGCTGCGCTGCGCGGTGTCCTTGCGGACGAGCGCGGGCACGTGCGTCTTCTCGGTCAGCACGTAGTACTGGACCTCGCCCTTCGGCGGATTCGCCGGATCGAAGTCGGCATCGGTCGGCACGTCCGCCGGCTTCTCGCCCTTGAGCAGCTGCAGCGTGCCGAGCACCTCGCCCTTCGCGTCCTTGTACGTCAGCTTCATCACCGGCTGCAGCGACGAAGCGTTGAGCTCCGCGACGTACTCGGTCGGCCGCAGGTTGTTCGCGTTGTCGATGAACGTCGCGAGCGGCACGTTCGGCTTCTTCGTGTCCGGATCGCCCCACGACTTGACCTGCTTCTCGCCGTCGCCGGTCGTCACGCGGATCGCGGACTTGGTGCGGCCGTTCCAGTCGAGCGTGACGTTCTCGATCTTCGTGGCGTCGAAGCCGCGCGGATCGACGAGGTGCAGGCTCGACTCGCCAAGCTCGAGGCCGGAGATGATGTCCTTGCTGAGCACGTACGCGACGCCGCTCTGCTGATCCATCACGTAGCGATCGCTCTGGCCGTACACCGAGCCACCGACGAGGAACGTGCGCGCACCGTCCTTGAACGTGATCGTCAGCGTCGTCTTCGAGTCGACGAGCTTGTAGTCCTTCTTCTGGTCGTCGGTCGGCTTGCCGAGGTCGCGGATCGCGCGCGCCTCGGTGTAGCCCTTGACGATCTTGTCGCCGGCCTCGCCGAGCGGGAACTCGCGCTTCTTCGTCGTCTCGATCATCTCGGGCGGCGGTGGTGGCGTCGCGCTGCCACTGCCCTGCGCGACCGCGCTGCCACTACCCGCGCTGCCACTACCCGCGCTGCCACTGCCCGCGCTGCCGCTGCCGGCCTTGCCGTCGGTCTTCGCGACCGCGCTGCCGCTGCCCGCGCTGCCGCTGCCGGCCTTGGCATCGGTCTTCGCGACCGCGCTGCCACTGCCCGCGCTGCCGCTGCCCGCGGCCTTCGCCGCGCTGCCGCTGCCCGCGCTGCCGCTGCCGGCGTCCGGCTTCTTGTCGTCCTTCTTGTCGACGGGCTTGGGCTTCTTCTCGATCGTCGTCTCGGTGCCCCACCAGTAGGCGTTCGCACCGTCGCCGCGCCGCTCGAGCTTCACCGTCTTCTTGTCGCTCTTGTACTCGATCGCGACGAGGTCGGAGTCGCGCTTGTTCCACAGCACGACGTCGCCGTAGTTCGGCTTGACGCTCTTGTCGCGCGTCCACGTCCGGTAGCCGTAGACGAGCATCACGAGCAGCAGCACACCGTGAATCACTGCGCTTTTCATGGCGTCACCTCCGTCTTCGTCGCGGCGCGCCGGCGGCGGGCGTACAGCGTGCCGCCGAGCCCGAGGCCGAGCACGATCAGGGGCACGCCGATCACCGTCAGCAAGAACCACACGGCGTCTTCATTCTTCGTGTGCTCGATCGCCTTGTCCTCCTCGGACACGATCTCGCCGGAGTACACCTCCTCGCCGCCGAGCCACTTGATCGTGTCGTCGAGCAGCGGGCCCGAGATCATGACGAGCGCGCGCTGCCCCATCGCATTGCCGATCGCGATGTCGACGAACAGATCGATGTCCGAGAACACGACCGCGCGGAAGCCATCCTTGTCGCCGACCTTCGGGCCCTCGATCGCGGCCGCGATGTTCCACTTCTGCTTCTTCTCGCCGCCCGCAGCGTCGTAGCTGAAGTTCTCGTTGAGATCGAGCCAGCTCGAGTCCATCGACCGGATCGTGAACGTCTTCTTCGCCGCGTTCTTCGCGTCCGTGAACGGCGCATCCTCGAGCGCGCCGGCGTCGATCAGCACGAGGCCCTTGTCGACCGCGCGCGACAGCGCCGTCGTCGCGGCGTGCGCCGAGAACTGCGTCGTGATCGCGATCCGCTTGTCCGCGGGCGAGCCGCGCTGCGGCAGGTACGCGACGTCGTCGGTCAGGTGACCGGGCACCATCTTGACGCCGAGCCGGCCCTGCAGCGCGCCGAGCTCCGGCGAGCTCTTCGGATCGAGCGCGACCATCAGCCGCCCGCCCTTCTGCAGATAGCGATCGAGCGCGGCCCACTCGGCGTCCTGGAACGGCGACGTTGGCGCGAGCACGAGCACGACGGTCGCGTCGTCCGGGACATCCTTCGCGAGATCGATCAGGCCGAGCTCCTTGACCTCGTAGTTGAGCTCGCCGAGCCGCTGCTTCAGCTTCGTGGTCTTCGAGTCGATCCGGCCGCGCAGCTCCGACGGGATCGACTCGGGGTCGTTCGCCTCGCCGTGGCCGACGGTCAGGTAGACCTTGCGCTTCTCGCGCGCGATCTTGAGCAGCGCCGAGTTGATCTTCGAGTCGAGCGTGCGCAGCGACGCGCTCCGCCGCATCTTGTCGGCGTCCTTGAGCTCGGACTCCGGGATCTCGTGGGTCGCGGTCTTCTCCTTGTCGCCGGTGCCCTTCGCGAGCACGATCACGCCGTCCTTCGTCACCTTGTACTTCGCGGCGAGCTCGGCGTCGGCGAGCCGGTCGTGCACGGTCAACTCGACCTTGCCGGTCGAGTCCTGCAGCTGCTCGAAGTAGCTCTTGACCTGCTCGGTGACCTCGTTGTTCGGCGGGAAGAACATGTGGACGCGCACCGGCTCGGTGAACGACCGCACGATGTTCTGCGTCGATTCGCCGGCGGCCGACGTCTTGAAGTAGCTGACGTCCTTCTGGACGTTGCGCTCCTTCGCGACGCGGCACGTGACCATCATCAGCGCGAGCGCGAACGCGAGCGCGAGGCCGGACCAGCTGAGGTCACGCGTGCGGAAGTAATCGACCGCGGACTCCTCGCGATCGTCCTGGGTCTGGACGTCGAACTTGTCGCGCAGCGCGGTGCCGAGCGCGATCTCGGCGAAGATCGTCGGGATCACCGACGCCGCGATCATGATCGCCCACAGCACGGTCAGCGCGCCCTGCGCCTTCGGCGACTGCAGCGATTCGGGGCCCCAGCTCGTCGTCAGCGCGTAGAGCACGAGCGCGAGCACGGTGAACAGGTGCGAGACGAGGAACGTGCGCTCGATCCGCTTGCGCGCGCCCTTCGTCGCCGACCACGTCCACGCACGTGCGAGGAAGATGCCGATCACGGCGACGAGGCCGACGCCGGTGAAGATCACGCGCGCGCTCGACAGCGTCGACAGCAGGCGCTCGCCGAGGAAGATGAACAGCAGGCCGACCCACAGGATCAGAGAGGCCCACCACGGAGAAGCTGTTCTCATTGCCATCGCTTCGCCTCCAGCGTCTTCACGGAGAGCAGCAGGAAGAAGTACGTGGTCGCCAGGTAATAGACGACGTCCTTCAGGTTCAAGATCCCGCGCGCGAACGAGAACTGGTAGTGCATCCACCAGAGGTCGAGGTCGCCGAGCACCTCGCGCGGCGTGCCCTCGAGCCGGGTCGAGAACTTCCAGAGCAGGCTCATCACCGCCGCGATCACGGCCGCGATCACGACCGCGACGAGCTGGTAGCGCGTCAGCGAGCTCGCGAAGATTCCGATCGCGAGCATCGCCGCACCGAACAGCACCATGCCGACGTAGCCGACGAGGATCTGCGTGTACGTGATCTTGTTGCCGACCTTCAACATCAGCGGGATGTAGAACGACAGCGCGACGAGGAACACGAGGAACACGAGCGCCGCGAGGAACTTGCCGACGATGATGTCGACATCGCGGATCGGCGACGTGTTGAGCAGCACCATCGAGTGGTTCTGGCGCTCCTCGGACACGAGCCGGAACGACAGCGCGACCGCCGCGATCGCGAGCGACAGTCCGCCGTAGATGAAGAACTGCTCGAGCACGTACGCCGACAGCGGGCTCTTCTGGCCGCCGAAGCCGAACGCCTGGAACAGGATCCCGTCGATCAGCAGGAACAGCGCGGCGATCACCCACGTGAACGGCGACCGCAGGTACGCCTTCAGCTCGCGCTTGAAGATGATGCTAATTGCTCGCATTCGGACCTCCGACGAGACGGATGAACGTGCTCTCGAGCTCGCTGCGTGCGAAGTCGAGCTTCAGTAGATCGAGCTTGGCGTCGACGATCGCGCGGCTGACCTCGGCGCGACAGTCCTTCGTCGTCGCGAGCGTCAGCGACAGGCCATCGGGATGCGTGTACGAGTCGACACGCGTCACGCCATCGATGTCCGAGAGCAGCTTCGTGATCGTGGCCTTGCTCTCGTCGGTCGCCTTGTCGTCACGCGCCTGCTTCTCGCGCGCGGCGTCGTCCTTGTCGTCGTTCTTGACGTCGCCGCGGTACGGATCCGCGGGGCGACCCGGCGTGCGCACGAGCACCGTGATCTGGTTGATCTCGTCCTTGCGACCGGACAGCTCGCTCTCGGTACCGACCGCGAGCATCCGCCCCTGACCGAGCACGAGCAGCCGATCGCAGGTCTGGCTGATCTCGGTCAGGATGTGACTCGAGATCAGGACCGTGTGGTTCTGCTTGAGATCGTGGATCAGGTTGCGCATCTCGACGATCTGCACCGGGTCGAGGCCGCGCGTCGGTTCGTCGAGGATCAGAAACTTCGGCTGATGGATGATCGCCTGCGCGACGCCGACGCGCTGGCGATAGCCGTGCGACAGCGTGCCGATCACCTGGCGCGAGACGTCCTTGAGATCGGTGAGCTCGAGGACCTCGGGCATCCGCTTCTTGACCTCCGCCTTCGTCATCGCGCGCAGCTCGCCCGCGTACTGGAGGTAGTCGAGGACCGACATCTCCAGGTAGAGCGGCGGGTTCTCGGGCAGAAACCCGATGCGCTTGCGGACCTCGTGCGGATCGGCGATCGCGTCGACCCCGCCGACCTCGATCGACCCGGCGGACGGCCGGAGGTCACACGCGAGCAGCCGCAGCGCGGTGGTCTTGCCGGCGCCGTTGAGCCCCAGAAACCCGACCGTCTCGCCATCGGCGATCTCGAAGGTCACCGGGCCGAGCGCGCGTCGCCCGCCATAGAGCTTCGTCAGATTGTGTGCGCGAATCATGCAGCCTCACCAGCGCCATGGGCGCGAAATCGCTGAGCTTTGGTAAACGGCAACGCGAGCTTGTGTCAAGCCGCTGCGCGCGCACAAACCAGCGTCCCCGCACGTATCTTCCCGGCCCGTCGAAGAATCGTGAATGAATGTGAACGACCCCGTGACGGGCACGGCGGCTGCACCATAGTAGCGGCATGCGGAAGCTGCCTTTGATCGGGCTGGTCGCGTGGCTCGTGCCGAGCTGCTACTCGCAGTACGACAACGCCTCGACCTTGCCCGCGCCGGCACCCCAACCGACGACGGTGTACGGTCCTCCGGGCGGCAATGCCGATCCCGGCTACGGCTACGAAGCGCCCGGTCAGCCGGGCTATCCCGCGGGCTACGAGCCCGGTGCATCCGCCGGTTATCCCGACGGTTACCCGCCCGGTACGGAGTACGGCGTGCAGGACGATCAGGCCGCCGCGCCGGCACCGGCGACCGAGGATCCGTACGGCGCCTCCGCCGACGTCCAGCCGACCGCACCGGTGACCGACGTCGAGATCGACACGACGCTGCAGCCGTACGGCGAGTGGGTCGAGGACCCGGAGTACGGTCGTGTGTGGCGCCCCTACGCCACGGTCGTGGGAGTGAATTTCACACCGTACGAGACCTGCGGATCGTGGGTCTATACCGAGTACGGCTGGACGTTCGCGTGTGACTGGGACTGGGGCTGGCTGCCGTTCCACTACGGCAACTGGGTCTGGCTCGACGCCGGCTTCTGGGGCTGGTGCCCCGGCTACGAGTGGAGCCCCGCGTGGGTCGACTGGCGCTACGGCGGCGGCTACGTCGGCTGGCGTCCGTCCGGTCCGCGGATCCGCGATCACCGCCGCCATCACAATGGCCCGATCGTGCGCGACCACCGTCACAACGACTCGCACTGGCGATTCACGACGGTCTCGGATTTCGGCAAGCACAACATCCGCGCGCACACCGGTACGAACCTCGCCGACGCGCTCGACAAGACGCAGGTCGTGACGAAGCCACCGGTGCGCAACACGACGCCGATCACGGTGCGCGCGCGCGACACGATGCGCGGCCGGATCGGCGGCGGGCTCGCGCAAGATCCGACGCGCGGCCTCGGCGGTGCGCGACCGGTGCGCGGCAACGATCGCGGCCCGTGGGGCGTGCCGCAGACGCCGTCGCGGGGTGCTTCGGTCTATCAGCCGCCCGCGTCGACGTATCAGCCGCCGCGCGGCTCGACGTATCAACCGCCCGCGTCGACCTATCAGCCGCCGCGCGGATCGACGTACCAGCCGCCCGCGTCGACGTATCAGCCGCCGTCGCGCGGATCGACCTATCAGCCGCCGACGTATCAGCCACCATCGCGTCCGACGTACCAGCCGCCGACGTCGTACACGCCGCCGTCGCGCGGGACCTACCAGCCGCCGACGTACACGCCGCCGTCGCGCGGGACGTACACGCCGCCGGTCCGCAGCTCGTACACGCCGCCGTCGCGCAGCACGTACAGCCCGCCGTCGCGTAGCTCGTACAGCCCGCCGTCGCGGTCGTCGTCGAGCTACACGCCGTCGCGCTCGAGCAGCTCGTCGTCGAGCTCGTCGAGCTCGCGGTCGTCGTCGTCATCGTCGCACTCGTCGTCGTCGTCGTCGCACTCGAGCGGTCACTCGGGTGGCGGCCGCCATCGCTGAGCGACTAGGCCGCAGCTTGCGAGGCCGATCCGTACAGGCGAGCGCCGCGCGAGCCGATCTTGAAGGAGACTGCAGCCATAGGCCGCAGGGCTATGGCTATAGGCTCCTAGCTAGAACACGCCGCCGTACGACAGCAGCGGTGACAGCCGCGCAGTCATCGAGGGCTCGTCGCCGAGCGTGTCGCGATGCAGCAGCAGCGGCACCGCGATGCCGGCCGCCGAGCCGATGATCGCGCCGACGACGACATCGGTGAAGTAGTGGCGGTCGGCGCAGATCCGTAGCAGGCCGGTTGTCGTGGCGAGCGTCAGGCCCGAGGCCCAGACGTACGGCGCGACCTTGTAGCCGCGCTGCTCGGCGACGACGCCGGCGGACACCGCGAGCGAGAACGCGAGCGACGTGTGCCCCGACCAGAACGACATGTTGTCGTCGAGCTGATCGTCGCGATCGCCGGTCGAGTAGTGCACGAACGGACGCTGTCGGCCGACGATGAACTTGAACACGTGGTGCAGCGTGCTGACCGTGATCGCCGACTCGAGCACGGGCACGACGTCGTCGAACCACCGCCGCGCGTCCGGGTCGTCGGCCGTCGACGCGACGAGCAACCCCATCGAGACGATCGGCGCGCTGTAGTAGCCGGTGATGTCGCTGATCGTGTCGGCGCGCTGCGTGTTGTTCCAGACGAGCGTCTCGCGCGCGCCTTGATCGATCCGCGGCGGGCTGCACCAGTGGCGGCAGCCGTCGGGGACGAGCTTCGCCTTGAGCTTCAGCTCGACGACGAGGTACCCGACGCCGAACGTCGCGATGCCGCCCGCGTGGATCGCGCGCACCGTATCCGAGCGCTCGGCGTGCGCGGATCGGACGGGTCGCGCGACGAGCACGAGGAACGTGAGCAGGACAGCGATCCGCATGCGATCCCAGGGTCGCGATCGTGCGCGCCCGGATCAAGCAGTCGCGCCGCAAACGTGCTTGGCTACGCCATGCGCAGTCGATGGGTCGTGGTCTTCGTGGTCGGTGCGTGCGGCAAGTCCGAGGCGCCGGCGGTGACGAGCGGACGTGCCGGATCGCAGGTCGCGTCGGGCAGCGCGCCGGCCGCGCCGCTCGATGCCGCCGCGCCGGTCGTCGTCGATGCGGCAGTCGCCGCGCAGCCGGCATGCGTCCCGATGAACGCGAGCTTCGGCAAGATCGGCAGCGACCTCGTCGCGTGCGGCGAGACCACCACGGAGCCGCGCGCGTGCTGGACGATCGATCGCAAGACCGGCGCGCTCGCGCGTCGCCCGGAGACGCACCTGCCCGGCGTCGGGTTCACCGTCGACGTCACGAAGCTGAACAAGCCGAGCTGCTACGAAGATCTGTGCTGGACGCCGCCGAAACGCGATGCCGACCACGAGGTCACGCAGCTGATCGTCGCGTATCACCCGGACGGCAAGCGCGTCGCGGTGTTCGATGATCCGCAGCTGACGATCTTCGATCTCGCGACGAAGCGGCCGACCCAGGCGTTCCAGCCGTCGCTCGGCAACATGCCGAGCGGGCTGTGGTTCGCCGGCGACTCGGTCATGGTGTCCGGCAGCGACGCCGGCCCGTACGCCGTGCTGCACGTGTACTCGCCGGCGGGCAAGCAGAAGCGGACGTTCGAGGACCTCTACGAGGGCGGCGTCGGGATCGTCGACGATCGCGTCTACGTCCAGGAGGGAGCGCTCGGCACGCTGACCGTGCTCGACGGCACCTCGAAGCGCGGCAAGACCACGAAGCGCAAGATCCCGAAGCCACCGTGCAAGGACCCGCACGACCCCGCGGCCGATCCGGACTCCGACGATCCGAAGGAGCGCGCGTGCATCGCGTACACGAAGCAGTACTTCGAGCCGTACGTCAACGCGACCGTGCTCGGTGATGGCGCCGGGTTCATCGGCATGCAGACCGCGTACGGCGCCGGCGACCACGGGCTGTTCACGCTCGACGCCGCGCTCGCGGAGACCTCGCGGATCAACGTCGCGCGGTGTCGTGAGCCGGATGACGACAAAGCCGGAGACAAAGCGACCGAGTGATCGATCCGTTGCGGGCGCGTGGGCTCGCATGAGATCCAGGATCGATGGAAATCCCGTGGCACCACCGGCGCCCGGCTCCACATGGCTTGCTGTTCCTCGCGATCTTCTCCGCGATGTTCACGGAGATCGCGATCTACACGATCGACGAGCCGGCGGCGCGCCTGCTCGCGATCTACGAGCCGTGGCCGTGGTGGGACCAGGTGCTGTCCGCGATCGAGTGGGCGATCCTGCTGCCGGTCCACAAGCTCGCGTTCGCCGGGTTCCTCGTCGCCGGCATGCTCACGACGATGATCGTCGGGCGCTGGCGCATCCACACCCCGGAGTGGATGCTCGTCGCCGGCACCTACGTCGCGTGTCTCGTGACGACGAACCCGCTCAAGGATCTGTTCGGCCGGCTGCGCCCGCCGCAGTGGCTCGGTCGCGAAGGCAGCTCGTTCTGGTGGGTCGATGGCGTCGCGTTTCCGTCGGGGCACGTGTCGCTGTTCGGCAGCGTCGTGATCCCGCTGATCGTGCTGCTGCCCGCCGGGCGCGCGTACTTCGCGAAGATCGCGCTCGCGCTCGTGCTCGCGTTCGTCGCCGCGGCGCGGATCGGAGTCAACGCGCACTTCATCTCGGACACGACGTCCGCGCTCACGCTGGTCGCGTTGTGGACGTGGCTCGTGGGGCTGGCGGTGCGGCCGCTGCCGTAGCTCGAACGCGCGCGACCGCGAACGTGCCCGCCAGGATCAGCGCCGCGCCCGCGATCGACAGCACCGGCGGCGGATCCGCGAACAGCACGGTCTGCCAGATCATCGCGAAGATCACCTGCAGGTAGCCGACCGACGTCGCGCGGCCCGCGCGCTCGAGCGACAGCCCCATCGTCAGGAACACCTGGCCGATCTGTGTCGTCAGGCCGATCGCGAGCAGCAGCAGCCAGTCGATCGGCGCGGGCGTCACCCACTCGGCGACCGCCCACGGGATCGACAGCGGCGTCGCGACGAGCGGGAAGTAAAACACGATCACGAGCGGATGCTCGGTGCGCGCGAGCTGGCGCACGGTGACGTACGCGATCGCCGAGCACGCGGCGGCACCGAGCGCGAACGCGAGCCCGACCGGATCGAACCCCGAGCCGCTCGGGTGCACGATCATCGACACGCCGGCGATGCCGCACGCGATCGCGACCGCGGTCGACCAGCCGACCGACTCGCGCAGGATCCACCACGCGAGCAGTGCGGTGAGCAGTGGCGTCGTGTTCTGGATCGTCGTCGCATCCGCGAGCGGCAGGTGTGCGAGCGACGCGTAGTAGCAGGTCAGCCCACCGAACCCGAGGATGCCGCGCACGACGAGCCGGCCGCGTTCGTGGCCCCACGGCGACAGCCCGGCGCGCTTGACCATCACGTACGACAGCACGAGTGTCACGACACCGCGTGCGAGCACGAGCTCGCCGGTCGGCAGCCGCACGCTCGCGACCTTCACGAGCACGCTCATCGCCGAGAAGCCGAGCGCGCTGGCCGCCATGTACAGCACGCCGCGCGACAGCATCGGGCTCTCATAGCACGCGACGTGCGCGCTCGTTCGTTCGACAACCACCGCTACCAGATGCCGCGAAGCACCGTCGCGGTTCAGCGGAGCGCGGCGAGGATCTGGTCGGGGGTCGCGTTGTCACCGGGCCGCGCCGAGGCATGCCGCCACGCGATCGCGCCGCCCCTGCGAACGACGAGCACCCCGCCCTGCTGCCAGGCATCGCCCTGCGTGCGGCCCTGACGCTGGCCATCGCGAAACGCGCGCACCGTCGCGCCGAGCGCACGCGGATCGAACGTCTTCAGGACGCCACGCTCGAGCTCGGCCGCCTGGAACGTCGCGAGCGAGGGATCGGTGTAGAGCGGACCCTGCCAGCCGGTCTGCTCGCGAAACCCGGCCATGAAGTTCGGTGTGCCGTTCCCGATCACCACGATCTGTGCACCCGTCGCGCGCAGCTCGTCGATCTTGCGGTGCAACTGCACCACGTGCTCGCGGCAGTGAATTCAACCAAAGTGACGGACGAACACGAGCACCGCATCGCGGTCCTGCCACAGCGTCTCGAGCGCGATCGACTGACCTTGCTCGTCCTGGACCGTCAGCTTGCCGAGCGCAGCGGTGTCGTGCATCGGCGCATCTTATGTCAGAACCGACCGGACGCGACCGCGCCTGCGGGCCCGACGCCGAACTGCAAGCTGCCGTGCGACTCGCCGCGGCCTTCCTTCAGGAAGTAGTACGTCGTCACGCCGGCGCCGGCGATCGCCAGCCCGAAGCCGAGGTCGGCGAACAGCGAGTAGCGCTCGCCGCTCGACTTCATCGACGCGAGCATCGGATCTCCGGCCGTGACGCCGGCGAGCCGGGCGCGCGCGTCGTACGCGGACTCGCGATCGAGCGCGGCGAAGCTGAACGCGGCGCCCGCGAGCACCATCACGCCGGTCGCGGCGCCGGCGAGGTACGTGCGGCGCCGGCTGTCGCGACGGAGCGCGCCGAGCCGGAGCTCGACGTGCTGGTCGCTCGCGAACGTGCCCTGCGTGCGCAGCGGGCGATAGCCCGGGATCCGGACCTCGATCGCGCGAGCGCCCGGCGTGATCTCGACGACGCCGTTGGCCGCGGTCGCCGGCTTGCCGTCGACGAGGACGCGCGCGTCGCGTGCGGCCGCCGGCAGCGCGAGCAGCGCGCCGATCGGCTCGAGCGTGACGGCGAGCTTGTAGTCGGCGCCGCGCTCGGCCGGGATCTCGATGCGCGCGTCGCGATAGCCGTTCGCGTGCACGATCACGGTCTGCTTGCCGGCCGGCACCGCGACGCCGCCGGCCTCGACGACGAGCGGCTCGGTGCCGACGCGCAGCTCGGCGGTCGCGGGTGACAGCGCGAGCGGGACGAGCGGCACGAGCTTGACGTCGAGCTCGAGCGGCTTGCCCTCGTGGGCAGCGGCGTCGAGCTTCGCGGTCGCATAGCCGGCGAGCGCGACGGTGACCGCGTGGCTGCCGCCGGGGACGGTGAGCGGCGCGGTGTACGGCTTGCCGTCGACGGTGATCGTCGCGGCCGGCTGATCGACACGGATCGAGAGCTGCGAGGGTTTCTCGACGAGCGTGATCGCGACGGTCGCGGTCTTCGAGGCCTCGATCGAGATCCGGCCGGTCCAGCGGTCGAAGCCGGGGCGCTCGGCGATCACCTTGTACTCGCCGGGCAGCATCGCCTTCTTGCAGCCGGGCTGCGCGGTGCAGAACACGCCCTGCGTCTTCGAGTCGAGGTAGATCGTCGCCGGACCGTTCGCGACCGCGATGTCGACGAACGTCGCCTTCACCGCCTTGAGGCTCGTGACGATCTTCTGGGCTTCGCGGCGGTTCGCGCCCTTCGCGCCGGCGTCGAGGTAGGCCTGGAACGTCGCGAGTGCACCCTCGTAGTCGCGCGTCTTGAGCTGGAGGTTGCCCTTCAGCTGCAGCAGCTGGAGATCTTTCGGCGCGATCGCGAGGCCTTCATCGACGAGCACGAGTGCCTTCTCGTTGTCGTCGTCGGCGGCGAGCTGCGCCGCGGCCTTGTACTTGTCATCGGCGCGCGGTGCCGCCGTGGCCGCGGTCGAGATCGCGAGCACGGCACCCACACAGCACGCACGGCTCAACGTACCCATCACCAGACGCATCGACCCAATCTAGAAGATCTGTCGATCGAGCGTCTACGGGAGCGCGCGTCCCTGGGTGATCGACAACCCCTGCCGTACCCGACAGTGGGTTGTGCCGGCGACCCGCGCACCGTTAGCGTGGTCGTTCGTATGCGCGTCTGCACGTCCTGCAAGAGCCTGCTCAAGCCGGACGCGCGCGCGTGTCCCACCGACGGTGCCGCGGCCGAGCTCGTCGAGCGGCTGCCCAAGGACACGCGGCTCGGCGCCTACAAGATCGATCGCATGCTCGGCGAGGGTGGGATGGGCTTCGTCTACGAGGCGACCCACGAGGTGCTGCACCGCCGCACCGCGATCAAGCTGCTGCGGCCCGAGCTCGCGACCGAGCAGGCGGTCGTGACGCGGTTCCTCAACGAGGCGAAGGCCGTCAACCTCATCGATCACCAGAACATCATCAACGTCTACGACTACGGAGACGGCGCGGACGGCAGCGTCTACTTCGTGATGGAGTTCCTCGAGGGCGAGACCCTCGACGATCTGATGCGCAAGCGGCGGCCGATGGCGATGCCGCTGCTGCTCCACGTGTTCGGCCAGATCGCGAAGGCGCTCGCGGCCGCGCACGGCAAGCAGATCGTGCACCGCGATCTCAAGCCCGCGAACGTCTACGTCGTCGCGCGAGAGAACAACCCGTACTTCATCAAGCTGCTCGACTTCGGGATCGCGCAGCTGCGAGGCGAAGGCGCGGTCAAGGGCCTGACGCTCGCCGGCTCGATCATGGGCACGCCGCAGTACATGAGCCCGGAGCAGATCACCGGCGGCGCGGTCGATGCGCGCAGCGACGTGTGGGCGATGGGCGTGATGCTGTATCGCGCGGCGACCGGCCACGCGCCGTTCAAGGGCGACGGCTTCGCGGAGCTCGCCGGCAAGATCCTGCAGGAGACGCCGGTGCCGCCCGGCACGCTCGTCGCGGGGCTGCCGGCCGCACTCGACAAGCTCGTGACGAGCTGTCTCGAGCGCGACGTCCAGGATCGCTGCCAGTCGATCAGCGAGCTCCAGCTCGGCCTCGAGCGGATCAAGAAGGAGCTCGGGCTCGACGACGCGAAGATCCTCGCGGCGGTGCGCCAGGATGCCGGCGCGATCAGCGAGGCGCTGCCGCTGGTGACCGGCCAGGCGACGCGCGGCAGCCTCGCCGGATCGCTGCCGCAGTACCAGGGCGTGCCGCAGGCGCCCGTCGCCCCGCGGCGATCGTCGAAGCTGCCGCTCGTCGCGCTCGGCGGCGTCGCGATCGTCGCGACCGCGATCGCGCTCTATGCAACGCTCGGCGGCAGCGGCAAGCCGCACGTCGAGCCGGCTGCTGCGGCGACGCCGGCGCCAGCCACCGAGGCGGTCAAGCCGGTCATGATCGCGGACAAGCTCGCCGATCGCGCGGCGGTGCACGCGCTCGCGAAGGCGCGGCTCGACGAGGCGTTCGCGTCCGCGAACCTGCAGCAGCAGGGCCAGGCGATCGATGCGATCGCCGCGACACGCTCGGGCACCGGCGCACCGCTGCTGTACGGCGTGCTGCATGGCTCGCCCGAGATCCGGATCAAGGCGGCGCGCGCGCTCGGCGAGCTCGGTCAGCCGGACGCGGCACCGAAGGTGCGCGAGGCGCTCGCCGATTCCGGCGACAAGGTGAAGGTCGAGCTCGCGGTGGTGCTCGCGAAGCTCGGGGACAAGGATGCGCTCGCGATCGTGCGCCGTGCGACCAGCGATCCGGGCTCGCGGCTCGCGGCGGCGATCGCGCTCGCCGACGCAGGTGATGCGAAGACTGCACGTCCCGTGCTCGACGACGTGGTCGCCGCGACGCCGGCCGGCCGCGATGCGTGGCGACGCGCGGCCGGCGCGCTCGCGACGCTCGGCGATGGCAAGGCACGCGCCGCGCTCGAGGCCGAGCTCGCGCAACCCGATGCAACACGTGCGGTCGCGTCGGCCGAACTACTCGCTCGTGGGGGCGACGGCAAGGCGCGCGACTACCTGGCTCGCGTCGTCGAGGACACGGCGTTCGCCCGGCGCGGCGAGGCCGCGATCGCGCTCGCGCGGCTCGGCGATGTTCGCGCGCTGCAGTGGGTCGCGAGCGGCTTCGCGAGCGCCGATCCCGACGAGCGCAAGCTCGCGATCGCGGCGTGCGCGCTGCTCGGCGACGCCGGCGCTCGCCACGTCCCCGACATCGCGGCGCTCGCCGACCGTGACTCCGACCGGACCGTGCGGCTCTACGCGGCCGCCGCGCTCGCGGTGCTCTGACCGGTTCGCTCACACGAGGCGCTCACACGAGGAAGCATGAACGACGACCAAGCGCGTGACGGAAAGACGATGATCGGCGTGGGCTCGACCGAGCCTCCCCGTGTGCCCGTGCCGGCGGCCGGTGCGGTCGCTCCGACGATCGCACCGACGCTGCCACCGACGATCGCGCCGCGCGGCTCGCATCCGGGCGCGGCGACGCGGCCGATGTACGCGATCGACTACGACGCGTTCGTCGGTCAGGAGCTGTGCGGCTACACGATCAAGCGCAAGCTCGCCGAGGGCGGCATGGGCGTCGTGTTCGAGGGCGAGCACACGAAGATCGGCCGCAAGGGCGCGATCAAGATCCTCAAGCTCGAGCTGTGCCAGAGCGAGGACGTCGTCGAGCGGTTCTACCAGGAGGCCCGCGCGGTCAACTCGATCCGCCACGAGAACATCGTCGACATCTACGACTTCGGTCGCGATCCCGATGGCCGCGTGTTCTTCGTCATGGAGTACCTCGAGGGCGAGCCGCTGTCGTCGCGGATCAAGCGCGGCGCGCTCAAGTGGTCGCAGGCGTACCCGATCCTCGAGCAGACGCTGCGCGCGCTGCAGGCGGCGCACGCGAAGGGCTTCGTGCATCGCGATCTCAAGCCGGACAACATCTGGCTGCGCCGCGGCGAGCAGGGCGACGAGGTCAAGCTGCTCGACTTCGGCATCGCGAAGCTCGTCGGCGCGGACTCGCCGAAGGAGAAGCTGACCCAGACCGGCTCGGTGATGGGCACGCCGCACTACATGTCGCCCGAGCAGATCAACGGCGCGGCGAACATCGATCACCGCACCGACATCTACGCGATGGGCGTGATCGTGTACGAGATGTTCGCCGGGGTGACGCCGTTCGTCGGCGACACGCTGCAGGCGATCATGACCGGCCACCTGTTCAAGGAGCCGCCGCGGCTCGCGAACATTCCGGACGACCTCGGCGTGCCGCCGCCGATCGCCGAGATCATCGATCGGATGCTCGTGAAGGATCCGGCGGAGCGCTACGGCAGCGTCGCCGACGTGCTCGCCGATCTGCGCGACGTCCACCAGCAGCGTCAGCCCGCGCGCGCCGACACGATGAACCGCGCGCGGCCGGCGCGTACGCAGATCCGCGAGGCCGCGGCGGCGCCGGCGCCGAAGCGCGCGAGCTGGAAGCGCCCGGTGATCGCGATCGGCTCGCTCGCGCTCGCTGGGCTCGTCGGGCTGACGATCTGGAAGGCGACGTCGACATCGTCGACTCCGGCGCCAGCGCCGGCGGCGCAGACCACGCCCGCGACGACGAAGCCGACGACGCCGGTGCCGGGCAAGCCGGCGGAGCCCGCGATCGACTACGACGCACTTCGCAAGCAGGCGCAGGTCACGCTGCGCGCCGCGATCAAGGAGAGCGAGCCGGCGATCCGCGTCGCGGGCTCCGACGCGCTCGGCAAGATCAAGGACGAGCCGTCGGTGCCGGCGCTGACCCAGCTGACCGAGACCGATCCGGACGCCGAGGTCCGCGGCCACACCGCCGATGCGCTCGGCGTGATCGGCGCGCGCGGCGCGATCGCGCTGCTCGGCAAGCTCGAGAAGACCGCGGCGCCGCCGCTCAAGGTCTGGTACGCCGCCGCGCTCGTGCGACTCGGCGACGACGGCGCGCGCAAGCGACTCGCCGGTTACGCGCGCGACAAGCAGCTCGAGGTCGCGTTCAAGGCGTCGCTCGCACTCGCCGAGCTCAGCCAGCCCGGCGACAAGCAGGCGATCGCCGCGCTCAAGCGGCTCGCGACCCACGAGGCCGAGCTCGCGAACGTCGCGCCGTACGCCGGCGCCGTGATCCTGACGAAGCTCGCGGCGCTGCGCGACGACAAGGCGCGCCAGGTGCTGTACTCGCTGCTCGAGTCGAAGGACGAGGGCGTGCAGCTCGCCGCCGCCGAGGGGCTCGCGAAGATCGGCGACGATGCCGGCAAGCCGGTGCTGCAGGCGGTGTACGGCAACGCCGGTTCGCCGAACCGGCTCGTCGCGTCGGTCGCGCTGATCCCGCTCGGCGAGTACACCGGCTACGACCTGCTGCAGACGAAGCTCGCGGACAAGGATCCGTCGACGCGCGCGCTCGCGGCGCGTGCACTCGGCGACATCGGCGAGCGCAAGAGCCTCGCGGCGCTCGTCCAGGCCGCGGCCGATAGCGACTGGTCCGTGAAGATCGCCGCGGCCGGCGCGATCATGGCGATCGTCGGCCTCGATCCGCAGGTGCTCGCGCAGGCGTCGGTCGACTGGACGAAGAGCGCGCTCGGCTCGCAGGACTGGGCGGTGCGCAAGGCGGCCGCCGGCGTGCTCGGTGACATGCCCGAGAAGGAAGCCGTGCCGCTGCTCGCGCAGGCGATCGCGGATCCGGATCCGCAGGTCCGGCTCGCGGCGAGCAAGAGCGCGTCGAAGATGAAGACGGCGGCGGCGGCCACGAGCGTCGCAGCCGCGGCGCAGGCCGAGCGCGATCCGAAGGTCAAGGAGCAGCAGGTCAAGGCGCTCGGCGAGATCGGCAGCCCGACGGTGCATGACACGCTCGCGCAGATCTCGCAGGAGCCGGGACGGATCGGCGTCGTCGCGGCGGGCTCGCTGATCGCGGTCGGCGATCCGTCCGGCAAGGCGAAGCTCGAGGCCGCGGTCGTCGACAAGAACGCGGACCTCCGGCTCGCGGCCGTGCAGTCCGCGGTCGTCGCGAACAACCCGATCGTCGTCGACACGCTGAAGACCGGCGTCGCCGACAAGGTGTTCGAGGTGCGGTTCAGCGCGGCCGAGGGGCTCGCGGCGTACAAGGCCGAGAAGGCGGCGGCGGTGCCGGTGCTGCAGCTCGCGCTCGAGCAGTCGAAGGATGCCGACGTGATCGGGCGCGCGCAGACTGCGCTGATCAAGCTCGGCGAGAAGGTCAGTGGCAACGCGCCGACGCCGTCGGACATGGTCGACTCGCCGGACGCGAAGGTCCGGCTCGCGGCGGTGCCGATCGTGCGCGCGCTGCCGTCGAGCGAGGGCGTGCCGCTGCTGCGCCGCCTCGTCGCCGACTCGGATCAGGAAGTCCGGCGCGCGAGCGTCGACGCGATCGAGGACATCATCCCCAAGGACAAGGATCAGGCGATCCGGCTCTACAAGCCGCTCGTCAGCGACGCCGATCCGGTCGTGCGCTCGAAGGCCGCGGGTCAGCTGTCGCGGCTCGTCGATCCGCCGCCGCCGCCGCCGGCGAAGACCGCCGCGGTGACGCCGGATCCGGTGCCGGCCGCCGCGCCGCCCGTCGACGACACGCTGCCGAAGGTCAAGGCCGCGTACGACGAGCTCGCGACGCTCGCGGCCGAGGTCAAGACGCAGACCGACGCGTTCGACGCGATCCAGAAGGAGATCTCGTCGACGACCGCGCAGGCGGCGAAGGACGACTCGCAGGTCAAGCACGTCGAGGACCTCGCGACGAGCGCCGAGCAAGCGGCGACGAAGCTCGACGAGCTCGCGGCGAAGGTCGAGGCGGCCGCGAAGGCGGTCGGCGATGCCGCCGGGGACAAGCCGTCGCCGGATGCAGCGAAGCTCGTCGCGGACGCGAAGACCGGCGCGAAGTCGGCGCGCGACGCCGCGACGGCGGTGCAGAGCAAGAGCGCGTCCGCCGCGAAGAAGGCGCGCGAGTACGCGAAGGCCGAGACCGGTGATCCGCAGATGTTCCTCGCCGCCGCCGATGCCGCGATCGCGACCGGCAGCTATGGCGACGCGCGGCAGAACCTCGACAAGGCCGCGAAGCTGATGCGCGCGTCGGGTACGCGCAACGCCGGCATCGACTACTCGTACGCGCAGCTGTTCGACAAGATGGCGGCGCGCGAGCGCGATCCCGCGAAGAAGCTCGCGCTGATGCAGCAGGCACAGCAGGCGTACCAGCGGTTCGCGAAGTCCGGCACCGGATCGCGCGTCGGCCGCGCCACCGATCGCGCCGCCGAGCTCGCCGACGAGATCAAGGAACTGGGTCAGAACTGATGCGGCTGCTCTCTCTTCTCGTCGCGCTCGCCGCGGCAGGCTGCCAGACGATCGTCGCGTTCGAGACGCCGCGCGAGTCCGGTGGCCAGTGCACCGACGGCCTCGACAACGACGGCAACGACACGATCGATTGCGCGGATCCCGCGTGCCTCGTCGCGCCCGCATGCATCGGCTGCGGCAACGGCGCGACCGAGCCCGGCGAGCAGTGCGACGACGGCAACCGGATCCCCGGTGACGGCTGCAGTCCGGGCTGCACGATCGAGGCGTCGGCCGCGTGCGGCAACGGCACCCTCGATCCCGGCGAGCAGTGCGACGACGGCAACCCCGATCCCGGCGACGCGTGCTTGCCATCGTGCCAGGTCGCGCGCTGCGGCGACGGCATCCTCGAGAGGGCCGTCGAGGAGTGCGACGACGGCAACCAGCTGACCGGCGACGGCTGCAGCGCGGCGTGCAGGTTCGAGCGCTGCGGCGATGGCATCGTCCAGCCGACGCGCGGCGAGCAGTGCGACGACGGCAACACCGCGAACGGCGACGGCTGCAGCGCGATGTGCGGCAGCGAGCTGTGCGGCGACGGCATCGTCCAGGCCTCGCTCGGCGAGCAGTGCGACGATCACAACACGGTGCCCGGCGACGGTTGCGGCGTGACGTGTCAGAACGAGCGCTGCGGCGACGGCGTGCCACAATTCCAGCTCGGCGAGGAATGCGACGACGGCAACACCGCCGCCGATGACGGCTGCAGCGCGACGTGCAAGCGCGAGCGCTGCGGCGACGGCGTCGTGCAGACCTCGCTCGGCGAGCAGTGCGACGACGGCAACCCCGCGGGCGGCGACGGCTGCACGCAGGGCTGCCAGCTCGAGCGCTGCGGCGATCACGTCCTGCAGCCCGCGCTCGGCGAGCAGTGCGATGACGGCAACACCGCGGCCGGCGACGGCTGCAGCGCGGCGTGCGTGATCGAGCGCTGCGGCGATGGCGTCACGCAGGTCGCGCTCGGCGAGCAGTGCGACGACGGCAACACCACGAACGGCGACGGCTGCACGAGCACGTGCAAGAGCGAGCGCTGCGGCGACGGCATCCGGCAGACTGCGGTCGGCGAGCAGTGCGACGACGGCAACACGGTCAACGGCGACGGCTGTAGCGCGACCTGCCTGAGCGAGCGCTGCGGCGACGGCGTCACGCAGACCACGCTCGGCGAGCAGTGCGACGACGGCAACACCGCGAACGGCGACGGCTGTACCGCGGGCTGCGTGCTCGAGCGCTGCGGCGACGGCCTCGTCCAGGGCGCCGAGACCTGCGACGACGGCAACACCGCGTCGGGCGACGGCTGTTCCGCGACGTGCGTGCTCGAGCGCTGCGGCGACGGCACGACCCAGTCCGTCCTCGGCGAGCAGTGCGACGACGGCAACACGGTCAACGGCGATGGCTGCAGCGCGGCCTGCAAGACCGAGCTGTGCGGCGATGCCGTGACCCAGACGGCGGCCGGCGAGCAGTGCGACGACGGCAACACCGACACGACCGACGCGTGCATCGCGTGCACGTCGGCGCGCTGCGGCGACGGCTTCGTGCGCACCGGCGCGGAGCAGTGCGACGACGGCAACACCGCGAGCTTCGATGGCTGCGGCCCGACCTGCGTCATCGAGCGCTGCGGCGACGGCATCCTCGAGCCCGGCCCGACGGTGACGCAGCTCGAGCTGCGGTGGCTCGCCTCGAGCTGCACGGCGCCGCGCGCGATCGACTTCACGCTCGACGGCGCGCCGCTGCTGTCGCCGGTCGGCGATCCCGACAGCTCGTGCTCCTGCGCACCGGGCAGCGGGTTCCGGACGTCGACGACGACCGATCCGCTCGTGCTCGACCGGCTCGTCAACGGCAGCCACACGTTCGGCGTCGCGTTCCCCGGCGCCGACAACTACCTCGCGTGGGCGCTCGTCCGCATCCACACGACCGCCGGCGTGATCGATGTCGTCGTGTACGAGGGTCAGCCCGGCGCTGCGCTCGCGGCGACGACGTCGATGTGCACCGGCGGGTTCGACGAGAACATCGTGCGCACCGCGACGCGAACCGTCGTGCTCGGCGAGCAGTGCGATGACGGCAACACCGTCGACGGCGACGGCTGCAACAAGGACTGCAAGCCATGAATCGGATCCTCGCCGCGCTCCTCGTCCTGGTCTCGTGCGCGGGCGAACCCTCGCCAGCGACCACCGAGGTCAGCCAGCACGTCGACCTCGTGTTCAACGGCAGCTTCGAGAACAACTACGCGGGCTGGACGCTGTCCGAGACGCCGACGACCGACACGACGTTCGGCATCTACGCGATCGGCAGCGACGGCGCGTTCGTCGATGGCACGACGCAGCTGTTCGACTTCGCGGACGGCGTGACCGCGTCGAGCGGCTCGCCCGGCCTGCCGCTCGTGCTCGACGCGACCGATGGCTCGCTCGTCGCGTTCAACCTGCAGAACGGCCCGCAGAACCACCGCATGTTCCAGACCGTCACGCTGCCGGCGTGCCAGCCGCTGCTGCAATGGGACATGTACTACAGCAACCAGAACGCGACGTTCGATCCGGCGTCGCAGTACACCGCGGTCAACGTTCGTGACCCCGGCAGCGACGCGATCCTCGCGACGCCGTTCAAGACCGATGCGAATTCGCCGCTGCGGCTCTCGGTGATGACGCCATTCCAGGTCGACCTGTCGCAGTTCTCGGGCCAGACGATCCGGCTCGACTTCGAGCACCAGGTGCAGCTGTTCTTCTTCGATGTCGTCTACGACCACGTGCGGATCGTCTGCAAGGGCCTCAGCGCGAGCCCGGGCACGCTCGATTTCGGCACGGTGCCCGTCGGCACGACGACCGCGCCGCAGACGACGACGATCACGAACTTCGCGCAGACGAACCTGACGATCTCGCAGCTGTCGGTGACGGGCTCGTACCTCGTGACGAGCGCGCCGAACCTGCCGATCACGCTGCCGCCCGGCGGCACGACGAGCGTCGGCCTCGCGTTCCGCTCGCAGGTCGCCGGCCCCGGCAACGGCACGCTGACGCTGACGAGCGACGATCCGAATGGGCCGACGAACGTCGCGCTCGTCGCGACCGCGATCGACGCCGCCGTCCTCTCGGTGTCGCCGCCGAGCGTCGCGTTCGGCGATGTCCAGGTCGGCCAGACGAGCCCGCCGCAGACCGTGACGCTGTCGAACACCGGCAGCTCGCCGCTGTCGATCACCTCGGTCCAGACCTCGCCGGACTTCGTCGTCGACACGACGGGCATGATCGCGTCGCTGCCGCCCGGCGGCTCGACGACCGTCAAGGTCACGTTCCGGCCGGCCGTCGTCGGGCCGCGCAACGGCCAGCTCACGATCCAGTCGAACGACGCGAATTCTCCGGCGGTCGTGCCGCTGTCCGGCAACGGCGTCGATGCGAAGCTCGTCGCGAATCCGCCGTCGCTCGCGTTCGGCAACCAGCGCGTCGCGACGACGAGCCCCGGCCAGCTCGTGCGGCTCAGTAACCCGGGTACCGGGCCGGTCACGATCAACAGCACGTCGATCAGCGGGCCGTTCCAGCGCACCGGCCCTGCCCTGCCGCTGACGCTCGCGCCCGGCACGTTCGCCGACTTCACGGTGACGTTCGCGCCGACCGTCACCGGTCCGGCGACCGGACAGCTCGCGTTCCAGACCACCGCCCCGACGAGCCCGGTCGTCACGCTGAGTGGCACCGGCGTCGCCCCCGCGATCTCGGTCAACCCGCTCAGCGTCGCGTTCGGCGACGTCCGCGTCGGCACGACGGCGACGAAGCCCGTCAGCATCACGAACACCGGCAGCGACACGCTGCGCATCACGTCGCTGAACGCGCTGCCGCCGTTCTCGGCAACGGCGCCCGTGCCGATCGCGCTCGCGCCGGGCGGATCGACGACGATCAACGTGACGTTCTCGCCGGCGTCCGCCACGATCTCGAACGGCACGCTGACGATCCAGAGCGACGCGCCGACGTCGCCGACGCTCGTGTCGCTCAGCGGCCGCGGCGTGCAGTCGCAGATCGCGGTCAGCCCGACGTCGCTCGCGTTCGGCAACGTCCGCGTGGGCACGACGAGCGCGACGAAGAACGTGACGATCTCGAACCCCGGCACGACCACGCTGAACGTCAACCCGCCGTCGGCGACCGCGCCGTTCGTCGTCGTCAACGCGGCGCCGATCGCGATCCCGCCGGGCGCCAGCGCGACGGTCAAGGTCGCGTTCGCGCCGACCGCGACCGGCTCGGCGACCGGCACGGTCTCGATCACGAGCGACGCCTCGCCGACCGCGACGATCGTGACGTGCACCGGCACCGGCGTGGCGCCGCAGATCACCGTGTCGCCGTCGGCGCTCGCGTTCGGTGAGGTCCGGACCGGCACCACGAGCACGGGCCAGGCAGTGACGATCACGAACAGCGGCACCGCGTCGCTGACGATCTCGAACCTCGCGCTCCCGGGCGGCTTCACCGTGAGCGCACCGGCCGTCCCGTTCGGCATCCTGCCCGGTGCGTCGACGACGCTGACCGTCAAGTTCGCGCCGACGGTCGACGGTCCTGCGAGCGGTAATCTCGTGATCACGAGCAACGCCGCGTCGAGCCCGACCGCGGTCGCGCTGTCCGGCACCGGCGTGTCGCCGCGGATCGCGGTCGCGCCGTCGAGCCACGACTTCGGCGACGTCCGCGTGGGCACGAGCTCGGTGCCGAGGACGTTCACGATCCAGAACCCGGGCAACGTGACCGCGACGGTCACCGCCATCACCGTGCCGGCGCCGTTCGTCGCGACCGGCGTGCCGAGCCTGCCCGCGCAGCTCGCGCCCGGCGGCTCGCTCGCGTTCGATGTCACGTTCGCACCGACCGCGCGCGCGTCGATCGCGAAGGCGATCGCGGTGACGTCCGACGCCGGCACCGCGAACACGCCGATCACCGGTCGCGGCATCGCGCCGCTGATCGCCGCGTCCCCGAGCCCGGCGAGCTTCGGCACGATCGCGCTCGGGGCGTCGTCGAGCGTCGTCGTCCAGGTGTCGAATCCCGGCGACGCGCCGCTCGCGGTCGCGAGCCTGTCGATCAGCGGCGCGAACGCCGGCGACTTCGCGCTCGCGCCGCCGCCGACCGTGCCGACCACGCTCGCGCCCGGCGCGTCACTCGCGGTGACGGTCGCGTTCACCCCGACCGGGCACGGCACGCGCTCGGCGCAGCTCGCGATCGCGAGCGACGCGCTCGGCACGCCGTCGAAGGTCGTCGGGCTGAGCGGCTCCGGCAGCGGTGGCCAGATCGCCGTGACCCCGTCGACGCTCGATCTCGGCGCGTCGAACGTCACCGTGCCGAGCGCGCCGAAGTCGGTCGTCGTGTCGAACACCGGCGAGGCGGCGCTGACGATCACGTCGATCGCGATCGGCGGCGCCAACGCCGCGGACTTCGCGACCACGGTCGCACTGCCGATCGTGGTGCCGCCCGGCGGCTCGACGAGCGTGCCGTTCGTGTTCACGCCGTCCGCGGTCGGCGCGCGAACCGCGACCGCGACGCTGGTGTCCGATGACGTGCTCGCGCCGACGACCGACGTCGCGCTGCTCGGCGACGGTGACTCGCCGGTGATCGCGGTGTCACCGACGAGCGTCGCGTTCGGAGACGTCCGTGTCGGTCAGTCGGCGAACCAGCAGGTCGTCGTCCGTAACACCGGCACCGGCACGCTCTCGATCTCGACCGTCCAGCTGTCCGGCCCGGACGCCGGCCAGATGACGCTGCAGGCCGTGCCGCTGCCGATCGTGCTCGCGCCCGGTGGCAGTCGCGCGCTGTCGGTCACGTACACGCCGAGCGTGCTCGGCAGCGCGACCGCGTCGCTCGACGTGCTGTCCGACGATCCGGTCAACGGCACGATCGCGGTGCCGCTCGCGGGCGCCGGCGTGTCGGCGACGCTCGCGCTGTCGACGACCGCGATCGACTTCGGCGGTCAGCTCGTCGGCCGGCAGTCCGCGCCGCGCGAGGTCCGGATCCAGAACTCCGGCACCGGCCCGCTCGCGGTGACCGGGCTCGCGATCGGTGGTGCGCAGGGTGCGAGCTTCGCGCTCGCGTCGCCGCCGGTGCTGCCGGCGACGGTCGCGCCCGGCGGCGAGCTCGCGATCGCGGTGCAGATCGCACCGTCGGTGATCGGCGCGCACACGGCGAACCTGGTGATCACGACCGACTCGCCGGACTCGCCGACCGCGAGCGTCGATCTCGCCGGCCTCGGCATCTCGACCGCGCTGTCGGTGACGCCCGTCGTGATCGAGTTCGGCGCGACCCACGTGCCGTCCAACACCACGACAGTGCCGGTGACGCTGTCGAACCTGACGTCCGATCCGATCACGCTCGGCGACGCGACGCTCGGCGGCGCACGGCCCGGCGACTTCACGGTGACAAGCGTCGCCGGCGTCGTGCCGGCGGGTGGCAGCGTGACCGCGATGGTGAGCTACGTGCCCGCGATGCCGGCGACGTCGGCGGCGACGATCACGTTCGCGGCGACCGACGCCACGATCCCGCAGGTCGTGATCGCGGTCAGCGGCACGGCGGTGTCGTCGTTCCTCGTCGCCGATCAGCCGATGCTCGCGCTCGGCACGATCCAGGTCGGTGATCGCAGCGGCCCGCGCGCGGTGACGCTGACGAACGTATCGACGACGCCGGTCACGATCGCGAGCATCGCGTCGACCGCGGACTCGTTCGAGGTCGATGCCGCCGGTGCGCTGATCACGCTCGAGCCCGGTGCGAGCGCGAGCTTCAGCGTCGCGTTCGCGCCGACGACGACTGGCGCGATCACCGCGGAGCTCCGGGTCACGCTGCAGGGCCAGACCCAGCCGGAGCTCGCGATCGCGCTCGCCGGCGAAGGCAGCGCGCCTCCGGACGGTGGCGGCTGCTCGACGTCGCACGGCGGCGCTGCGTGGTGGCTCGTGCTCGGGCTGCTCGCGTTACGCCGGTCGCGCCGGTAGCACGAGCGCCGACGGCGCAGCGCCGCCGAGCTCGATCGCGAGGCCCGACGCATCCGGCAGCGGCGCGAAGTGATCGCGGTCCGTCGTCGCGAGCGCGAGCCGGATCCGGCTGCCCGCCGCGAACCGATACGCGACCGGCAGCAGGTCGAACGCGACGCGCGTCGCTTCGCCGGGCACGAGCGGTCGCGCGTCGGCGCGCAGGTACGAGCGATACGGCGCCGGGCTCGTGTACAGCGGCGCGCGCTCGACGACCTGATGCACGAGGCGCTGCTGGCCCTCGGTCACGTAGCGCACGCGATCGGCGGTCTCCTCCTCGAGGTACGCGAACAGCGCCGCGTCCGTGCCGTGTGCGCGGATCGTCAGCTCGACGACGGCGTGGCCGGCGATCTCGACGGGCTCGACGAGCGGCAGCGAGCGAAACACGAGCAACGCCCGGCCGCGCTCGGCGCGATCCGGGTAATCCGCGACGACGAACGGGCTGACGAGCGTGCGCCACCGCGAGCGCCGCCCGCTGCCGGTGTCGGGATCGTGCGCGAGCTCGACGACAGCCGGCGCCGGAGCCACGGACGGGAGCGTGCGATCGCCGGCGAGATAGAACGCGCGCGGCGCGACGTCGGGCGGCGGCCACACCGGCGCGATGCGCCAGGTCTCGGCGCCCATCACGTAGTAGCGGACGCGCGCCTCGCGGCGCGTGCCGGTGTCGCGATCGAGCAGGTGCTGGTCGAAGAACCGCAGCAGCTCGTCGTCGAGCGCGAACCCGGCGGTGCGCGATGCGGCGTGCGGGCTCACGTTCATGCCGACGCCGTGGTTCCACGGCCCGAGCACGAGCTGGTGCTGCGCGGACGCGTGCGACAGATGCCGCTTGATCGCGCCGTGCGGATACGCGGCATCGAACCAGCCGGAGATCCCGAGGATCGGGATGCCGGCCGCGCGCGCATCGGCGAGGTACGCCGACGGGCTGAACGTGTCGGCGGTGCGCGGCCCGAGCGGGCTGTCGGTGACGTCGTCGCGATACTCGACGACGCGCGACACCGCATCGACGTCGAGGTTCGTCGCGCGGCCGGCGAGCAGCCGCTCGACCGCGTCGTGATCGCCGCCGACCGGCCGCACGCGACGGAACACGAGGCGCAGCGCGCGCTCGAGCAGCTCGCGGCGCAGCCCGGCTTCCCACCACGGATGACCCTGCGCGATCGCCTCGGACACCATGCGCTCGGGGTGATTCGCGTCGAGCGCCTGGTTCGCGCGCGTCCACGCGGCGGTGAACCACGCCTGCCGCAGCCCGCCGGGATACGCGACGTCGGTGAAGACGTCGTAGAGGCTGCAGCGCGGCGCGATCGCCCGCAGCGCGGGATGGCGCTGCGTCGCGAGCAGCTCGGCCGCGGTGCCGTCGTACGAGTTGCCCGTCGAGCCGACGCGGCCGTTCGACCACGGCTGGCGGGCGATCCACGCGACGATCTCGGCACCGTCGGCGACCTCGAGCGGCGACCACGGCGAGTGCCACACGCCCTCGGAGGCGCCCGAGCCGCGGACGTCGACGTCGATCCACGCGTAGCCGCGCGCCACGAAGTAGCGACGCATCCGCGCGTTCACCGGATCGACGCGACGCTCGCCGAGCCGGCGGCCGACCCACGTCGACTCGAGGCTGCGGAAGTAGCGCGTCTGCCGCACGATCGCCGGCAGCGGAACGGTCGCGCCGCGCGGCAGGTGGACGTCGATCGCGAGCGTCACGCCATCGCGCATGACGACGCGCTCCGATCGGGTGTCGAGCTCGGCGTACAGCGGCGGGCGCGTGCGCGCGTAGCCCTCGGAGGCGAGCCAGGCGTCGGGTGCTGTCATGTTGCGGCGGCGAGCAAGTGACGCGCGATCACCGGATACAGCTGGATCTGGGGCCGGTAGGTCGCGAGCAGACCGGCGAGCGTGGCGAGCACGCGTCCGAGTAGCACGAACGATCGCGGGATCGCGAGCCCGCCGAGCTGCTTCGCCTGCGCGATCTGCGCCGCGAACGCCTGCTGCCAGTCGATGTCGCTCGCCGCGGTGTCGGGGCGAAGCGCGCCGATCAGCGAGCGCGTCAGCTCGACGAGCCTGTCCGGATCGTCGACGACGAACCCGAGCGCCGCGAGCTCGCGGGCCGCGGCGGCATCGTTGCCCCCGGCGATCGCGAGCACGAGCCGCGCGTACGCGGCGCGCTCGGCGCGGTCGAGCACCAGCGTGCAGCCGAAGTCGAGCATCGCGAGCGTGCCGTCGGGCGTGACGAGGAAGTTGCCGGGGTGCGGATCGGCGTGGACGTGGCCGCGCACGAGGATCTGCTGCGCGACCTCGTCGACGAGCGCGCCGAGCAGGCGATCGCGGCCGGCGGGCTCGACGCGATCGAGGTACGCGGTCAGCCGCTCGCCGTCGAGCCGCGTCATCGTCAGCACGCGCGCGGTCGACAGCGCCGCGAACGGGACTGGCACGACCGCGGTCGTGGTCGCGAACGCGCGCAGCGCCTCGGCCTCTGCGTCGTAGTCGAGCTCGGCAGCGAGCGCGCGCGCCAGCTCTCCGACGATCGTCGGCAGATCCATGCCGGGCAGCTCGCCGAGCGCGCTCGCGACCGCGCGCAGCGCAGCGATGTCGGCGTCGATCACGTGCTCGATGCCGGGCACCTGCACCTTGACGACGACGCGCGTGCCATCGCGCAGCGTCGCCGCGTGGACCTGCGCGAGCGACGCGGCCGCGAGCGGCTCGTCGTCGAAGCTGCCGAACACCGCGTCGATCGGCTGGCCGAGCTCGGCCTCGATCCGGGCGCGGATCGCGGCGGTGTCGACCGGCGGCACGTCGTCCTGCAGCGCCGCGAGCTCGCTCGCCCAGATCGGACCGACGAGATCGGGACGGCACGACGCGAGCTGGCCGAGCTTCGCGATCCCGCCGCGCAGCTGCGCCGCGATCGACGCCGTCCGCCGCGCGAGGTCGCGATGATCGTCGGGGCCGAGCGCCGGCTCGCCGCGCGCGGCCGCCGCGAGCCGGAGCCAGCGCTGGCGCGCGAGCAGCGTCGTCGCGGCGGACGCGAGGCGTGCCGCCCGCGGCGTCGCACGCGCGACCGACTGCGCCTGATCGCGCGCGCTCGTCGCGAGCGCCTGCGCGTCACGCGCCACGCTGCCGACGTCGCGCGCGAGGTCGAGCGAGAACGCGTCGAGCCGCGCGCCGAGGTGCTTGACGAGCTTCGCGGTCGCGACCGCGGTCGTGCGCAGGCTCGCGATCGCGTCGCGGAGCTCGTTGGGAGAGCTGGACATGAGGATTCCTTTCATCGGACAGACCTCGGGCGTCACGTCGCGCGACGTCCCTGGGACAATGGATTGCGTGCGCGCTAGGTCGTCAGCTCGCGCACGCACAGGCGACAGATCACGAACCGTGCACCACCGGGCTCGGCGACCCCGGTGCCGGCCTCGCTGCCCTTCGGCAGCAGGCCATTGCAACGCGCGCACACGGCGTTCTTGCCGAGCGTCAGCGGCTGCCAGCCGACGACGTCCTCGAGCGCGCCCGTCGTGGTCGACGGGCTCGATGCACGAGGCGCGCGATCGCCGCGATCACCGCGCGCCGCCCGCGCGACCGCGTGGCTATCCGCGACCACGTCGCCGACGAGCCCGAACGCGTGGCCGAGCACGTTGCGCACGAGGTTCGAGACCGAGATGCCGAGGTCCTGCGCACGCTGCCGCAGCTGCGCCTCGAGCGATTCCGGAACCCGCGTGTGGATCACGCGCTCCTTGCGCTCGGGCTCGCCGTCGTCGACGACGTCATCGTCGTTGTCGTCGTCGCGCGGCGGCGTGGACTTCTTGCGTGTCACGATGTGATACATCGTGTATCACGTCGTGATACGAGTCAAGAGTCATCACGGTCGGGATCAAAGACGCAGCTTCATATGGACTCTTGATGCGGGCATGCGCGATGCAACCTGGGGCTTGCGAACCAGGAGGACGGCATGGCGAACCGACACGTGACGATCGATCGTCCACTCAAGAGCGACGATGCGCGCACGGTTCGGCGGGGTGCGGATGTGCAGGAGTTCCTCGACCAGCTCGCGGCCGCGTTGCGCGCCGGTGACGCAACGAAGATCGCCAGCCTGTGGGGACTGCCGGCGGGCATCTTCGGAGATCGCGGCGACCTGACGCTGTACAAGCGCGACGACCTCGAGCGCTTCTTCGCACGCGCGATCGCGGAGCACACCACGCGCGGGCTCGTCGCGACGGCGCCCGAGCTGCTCTCGGAGCAGTGGCTCAGCCACCGCGTCGTGATGCTGAAGATGCGCTGGCCGTACGTCGACGTCGAGGGCCGCGAGGTCGGCTCCGAGGTCTCGGACTACACGCTCCGGCGCGATGATCTCGGGAGGCTCGAGATCCGCGCGCTGCTCGTGCGTACGCACGCGCCTACGATGAACTGAGCCACGCGCCGAGCTCGAGCGGTCCGGCGGCCGGACGCACGCGCGCGGTCGCCGCGATCGCCGCGCGCAGCTCGTCGACCGACGCGAACCGCTCGGCGGCATCGAACGCGAGCGCACACTCGGCGATCGCGCGCAGATCCGACGCCATGCCGCCCGGCACCGCACCGGCGCGGATCGCCTCGAGCAGCGCCCACGGCGATTCGCCAGCGAACGGCCGCGCACCGGTCACGAGCTCGACGAGCATGACGCCGAGCCCGAACTGATCGGCCGCCGCGGTCACCGGCTCGCCCGCGAGCTGCTCGGGCGCCATGTACGCGTAGCGACCCTTGCGCGTGCCGGCGGCCGTGCGATCGGCGAGCGCGGTCGCCTTCGCGACGCCGAAGTCCGCGAGCTTGACGTCCCCGGTCGTCGACACGAGCACGTTCGCCGGGCTGACGTCGCGGTGCACGATCTGGAGCGGCAGGCCGCGGGCGTCGCGCGCCGCGTGCAGGTACGCGAGCCCGAGCGCGACCTCGTGCACGACGTGCAGCGCGAGCGGCTCCGGCATCGGCCCGCGCAGGTGGCGCGCGAGATCGCCGCCGTCGAGGTACTCGAGCACGACGTAGTAGTTGCCGTCGTCGACGCCGAGCCCGAGCACGCCGACCAGGTTGCGATGGTGCAGCGCGCCGCCGAGCACCGCTTCACGGATCAGCGCGCGCTCGAGCTCGGGTTCGGTCGCGACCTCGGGGGCGAGCGTCTTGATCGCGACCTGCCGCGAGAACCCGCTCGCCCCGTGCGCGATCGCGAGGTGGACCTCGGCCATCCCGCCGCGACCGAGCGGACGCACCAGCTGGTAGGGACCGATCGCGGTGCGTATCATCATGGCGCGTGACCCGCGCCGCCACAGTCTACAGCGACATCCTCGACGGTGGCACCGGCCGGCTGCACTGCCAGCTCGTCGTGATCGACGGTCCGGATCGCGGACGCGCGTGCCGGCTCGGCGATCGCGAGATCACCGTCGGGACCGAGCCGCGGTGCGAGCTCGTGCTGTCCGACGATCGCGTGTCCGGCCGCCACCTCGCGATCCGCGCCGATCCGGACCACGCGTCGCGGTTCGCCGTGCGCGACCTTGGCTCGACGAACGGCACCTGGTACGAGGGCTCGCGGCTCACCGAGGCGACGCTCCCTGCCGGCTCGACGCTGCTCGCCGGCAAGACCGCGCTGCGGATCGAGGCCGAGGCCCAGCCACTCGACCTGCCGCCGAGCCAGGCGCGGCGGTTCGGCGAGCTCGTCGGCGAGAGCCTCGCGATGCGCGAGGTGTTCGCGGTGCTCGAGCGCGTCGCGCCGACCGACGCGACGATCCTCGTCGAGGGCGAGACCGGCACCGGCAAGGAGCTCGTCGCGCGCGCGGTCCACGACGCGTCGCCGCGCCGCCGCGGACCGTTCGTCGCGGTCGATTGCGGCGCGCTGCCGGAGAGCCTGCTCGAGAGCGAGCTGTTCGGCCACGTCCGCGGCGCGTTCACCGGCGCCGCGACCGCGCGCGCCGGCATGCTCGTCCGCGCCGACGGCGGCACGCTGTTCCTCGACGAGCTCGGCCGGATCACGCCGACGTTGCAGGCCCGCCTGCTGCGCGTGCTCGAGGAGCGCGTCGTGCGGCCGCTCGGCGGCGACACCGAGCGTGCCGTCGACGTCCGCGTGATCGCGGCATCGCGCGACGATCTCGATGCCGAGGTCGCGGCCGGCCGGTTCCGGCCCGATCTGCTGTACCGGCTCGCGGTCGTCCGCGTCGCGCTGCCGCCGCTGCGGACCCGCCGCGAGGACATCCCGATCCTCGTCGGCGAGCTGCTGCGGCGGCGCGGCTTCGAGGACGAGCGCCCCGCCGGTGCCGGCCTCGATCGGCTGATCGCGCACGCGTGGCCCGGCAACGTCCGCGAGCTGCGCAACGTCATCGACCGCGCGATCGCGCTCGCGCCCGCCGCGCGCCGGTTCTCCGAGCTCGCGATCCGCGTCGAGCCGGGCCCGATCGCCGGCGAGGGCCTCGCGGTGCGCAGCGACCTGCCCTACGCCGAGGCAAAGGCCGCCGTGCTCCACGACGTCGAGCGCCGCTACCTCGCGGACGTGCTCGCGCGCACCGGCGGCAACCTGTCGGCGGCCGCGCGGATCTCCGGCATCGATCGCAAGCACCTGCGCACGCTCGCGCGCAAGCACGGCCTCGTCGACGAGCCCGACGACGACTAGCCGCACCGCACGACCACGGCGGAGATGTTGTCGCGACTGCCACCCTCGTATGCGGCACGCACGAGCGCGTGGCACGCCTCCTCCGCCGGCAGCTCGAGCAGCGCCGCGATCGCGTTGTCGGCGAGCCCCTCGTAAAGGCCGTCGCTGCACAGCAGGAACACGTCGCCCGGCTGGATCGCGGCGAGCTGGACGTCGGGCTCGGCCTTCGCCATCCCGAGCGCGCGCGTGATCACGTGCCGCCACGGAAACGATGCGTCCGGCTGCATGCCCGCCGCGATCATCTCGCTGACGAGCGAGTGATCGATCGTCAGCTGCGCGAGCGCACCACCACGCAGCCGGTACACGCGGCTGTCGCCGACGTGCGCGATCACGGCGTGGCCGCGCTCGATCTTCAGCACCGCGACCGTCGAGCCCATCTGCTCGAGCGCGCCGTGGCGCCGCGCGTGGATCCGCTCGTCCGCGAGCCGGGTCGCGACGATCACCTCGTTCTCGACGAGCGAGCGCGCCGGATCGAGCTTGTACGGCCACGTCACGTCGGCGTCGCAGGCCGTGCGACGGACGAGCTCGGAGATCGTCTCGATCGCGAGTGCGCTCGCGACCTCGCCACCATCGTAGCCGCCGAGCCCGTCCGCGACGACGAACAGCCCGAGCTCGGGCCGCGCGCACACCGCGTCCTCGTTGTTCGAACGCCGACCGGGCACCGAGAGCGCGAACGCATCGAGCTGCATGCCCTCCGCTAGAGCGCGCGGCGTGCCACGCGGAACCGCGCGCAGCCACGCGTTCACTTGGGGCGGCGATGCCCCGGATCACACCGCAGGCCGGGGTCAGCGCGCGAGCACGACGGCCGCGACCGCGGCACCCGCGACGAGCAGGCCGAGCACGATCGCGAGCGGCCATCGCGAGCCGCGCGCCGGCCCGACGACCGCGGTCGCCTCCGGGCGGACGTCCTCGACGCGGCTCTCGCCACGCGCCGGGGCCGGGCTCGCCTGGACCTCGCCGAGCACGACAATCGGGTTGTTCTCGGTCGGCGCGAGCGGCCGCGCCTTCGTGCCGAGCGACTCGAACACGCGGCCGACCTCGCGCATCGACGAGAACCGATCCTCGGGTCGCTTCGACAGCAGGCGGCCGATCAGCACGTCGAGTGCCGGCGACACATCCGGCATCAGCGAGCGCGGCGCCGGCGGCAGCTGCTCGAGGTGCTTCGCGCGGACCTCCTCGGCACTCGCGCCGAGGAACGGCGGCCGGCCGGTCGCCATCTCGAACGCGACGCAGCCGAGCCCGTACGCGTCGACCCGCCAGTCGACGCTCGCGCCGCTGCCGAGCAGCTCGGGCGCGGCGTACACCGGCCCGATCACGATGCCGAGGCTGCGCTTGAGCGCCGCGACCCCGAGCTCGTCGAGCTTGACCGGCTCGCCGCGCGCCAGCCCGCCCTGCTTCATCAGCCAGATCACCGACGGCCGGAGGTCACCGTGCACGAGGTTCTCGTCGTGGGCGACCGCGAGCACGTTCGCGAGCTGGCGCCCGATCTCGGCGATCTGTGTCGACGACAGCCGACCCGACGACTCGATCCGCTGCGCGAGCGTGTCCGCGCCGTCGAGGTGCTCGGTCACGACGTAGCCGCGCCCGCCGGGATCGATGCCGGCGTCGAGCACCTTGCGAACGCCGCCGTGCTTGATCCCGGCGACTGTCCGGACATCGGACAGATAGCGCTCGACCTCGACGCGACTCGCCATGATCTGCGCGTCGACGATCTCGACCCGCGCCTTCGCGCCGGTCTGCACGTGCTCGGCGAGGAATTGCTCGCCGGTGCCGCCGTAGCCGAGCAGCGCCGCGATCCGGTACTCGCCGACGATCTCTCCGATCAAAGCGCCGGCGACGTTATCACCGGTCGCGCGGGTCCGCGACTGCGCCGCTGCCCCACCGGTGACCGGTTCTCGTACTATGGTCGGCGCATGGACGTCATCGACGCGATCGGCAACACGCCGCTGATCGAGCTCAAGCGGGTCACGGCGGGGCTTCCGGTGAAGGTCTATGTCAAGTGCGAGCACCTGAACCCGGGCGGCAGCGTCAAGGATCGCACCGCGCGCGCGATCGTGCTCGACGCCGAGGAGCGCGGCCTGCTGAAGCCCGGCGCGACGATCGTCGAGGGCACGGCCGGAAACACCGGCGTCGGGCTCGCGCTGCTCGCGGCCGCGCGCGGCTATCGCTGCGTCTGCGTGCTGCCGGAGAAGATGGCGCTCGACAAGCGGGTCGCGCTGCGCCAGCTCGGCGCCGACGTCATCATCACGCCGAACGGTCCGCTCACCGCGCCGCATAACTTTCGCAACGTCGCGGCCCGCATGGCCGAGGACCACGGCTGGTTCCTGACGAACCAGTTCTTCAACCCGGCGAACCTCGGCGCGCACTACGGCGCGATCTACGGCACCCTGCGCTATCGCGGCACCGGCGAGGAGATCCTCGATCAGATCCGCGACGCCGGCCACGCGACGATCGGTGCGTTCGTGTGCTCGTCGGGCACCGGCGGCACGATCAGCGGCTGCGGCAAGCGGTTCAAGGAATTCGATCCGGCGATCCAGGTCGTGCTCGCCGATCCGATCGGCTCGTCGATCGCGGACTGGGTCACCACCGGCACGCTCGGCCCTGACGGGCCCTTCGCCGTCGAGGGCATCGGCTCGGGCTCCGTCCCCGGGAACCTCCACCGCGAGGTGCTCGACACCGCCGAGAAGGTGTCCGACGACGAGGCATTCGCGATGGTCGAGCGGCTCGTCAAGGAAGAGGGCCTCACCGTCGGCGGCTCGACCGGGGTCAACGTCGTCGCGGCGCTGCGCGTGGCGGCGCGCGGCGGGCTGCGCGGTCCGGTCGTCACGGTCGCCGCCGACCAGTGGGACCGCTATCGCTCGACGGCGTGGATGAAGGCGTGGATGGATCGCGAGGCAGCCTCGATCACGCTGCCGTCATGAACCCGCGCCTGCTGCTCGCCATCCGCCTCGTCGTGATCGCGGCGGTCGCCGCGGGCTTGTGGTTCTTCGTCCGCGAGCTCGACTGGGACACGCTCGGGCGCGCGCTCGCGAACGCGAAGCTGTGGCCGATCGCGATCGCGGCGGTGCTGAACTTCGCGATCCTGTTCGGCAAGGCGCTCAGCTGGCGGATCATGTTCGCGCCGAACTACGTCGTGTCGCTGCTGCGGCTGTATCGCTACACGATCGCGGCGTTCGCGGCGTCGGCGATCGCGCCCGCGCGCGCCGGCGAGCTCGTCCGCGTGCTCGCGCTCAAGCGGCGCGATGGCGTGCCGGCGTCGGCGACGGTCGCGGTCGCGCTCGCCGAGAAGCTGCTCGACGCGCTGTCGATGCTGATCCTCGTCGCGCCGATCCCGTGGCTGTTGCCGGGGCTCTCGGGCTGGGTGACGAACACCATCTCGCTCGCCGCGGTCGGCACGATCGGCCTGCTCGTCGGCTTCTGGTTCGCGGTCGGCCGGGTCAACCCGCACAAGCAGGGCCTGCTGCGCCGGCTGATCGCGGGCATGCACGTGCTGCGCGATGCGAGGCGGCTCGCCGGCTCGTTCGTCGTGCTGACGCTCGTGTGGTTCTGCGATCTCGGGATGATCTTGCTGTCGCTGCACGCGGTCGGCATCGAGCTCTCGGTCTCGGGTGGCATCCTGATCCTGTTCACGCTGAACCTCGCGATCGTCGTGCCGTCGACGCCCGCCGCGGTCGGCGCGCTCCAGCTCGGCGCGCTCGCGGCGCTCGATCAGCTGCACGTCGCGCACGAGCCCGCGCTCGCGTTCGCGCTCGTCTATCACGCGCTGCAGGTCGTGCCGCTGCTCGTCGTCGGGCTGATCCTCGAGCTGCGGCTCGTGCTCGGCCGCGTGCCCCACCACAACCACGATCGCGCGACGACTCCCGTGCCGACCGAGGACTCGACGGTCGACTCGACTGCGCGCTAACAGGCTCCGACACCCACACGATGCCGCGGCCTCGCGATCGCGGTGTCGCAGCGTCGGCGATCGCCGCGCGCACGGCGAACCCCGGCCGCGCGCGTCGTCGGGGCACGTCGCGTGCACGACAGCCCCGCCATGAGCGGGCACCTGCGAGGGATGAGAATCGCGGCGCGAAACGCAGCGCATCGCGCCCGGCGTGGACACCGACCGCGCAACGTCGAGGAAGCCGTGACTTCGGTCTACGGCAAGATCGAGCTCGACGATCGGTTCGACGATGGCTCGCTGTCCGTCGGGCGCCACGACGTACCGGATTCGCGACCGTGGTCCGCCGAGCCCCCTCGAAAATTCGAGGCCGCGAGCGCGCCGCCTGTAATCGACGATTCACACGCGCGTGGCTCGCTGTCGACGATCGGGGATCGGATCGGGCGCTACGAGCTCGAGGATCGGCTCGGTCAGGGCACGTTCGGCACGGTGCTTACCGCGCGTGACACCGAGCTCGATCGCCGCGTCGCGCTCAAGGTTCTGAAGCCCTCTCACTATTCCGACGACGCGATCGTGCAGCGGTTCCTCCAGGAGGCGCGTGCCGCCGCGCGGATCGAGCATCCGGGCATCGTCACGGTGTTCGACTGCGGGCGCGCCGGCAGCGAGCACGACGAGGTCGTCTACATCGCGATGGAGCGGCTGCGCGGCGAGAGCCTGCTCGCGCGGCTCGGTCGCTCGGGGCGGCTGACGTCGGAGATGACCGCCGAGATCGGACGCCAGGTCGCGTCGGCGCTGCAGGCGGCGCACGACGCCGGCGTGCTGCACCGCGATCTCAAGCCCGACAACATCTTCCTCGTCCCCGATCCCGCCGTGCCCGCCGGCGAGCGCGTCAAGGTGCTCGACTTCGGGCTCGCGAAGCTCGGACCCGGCAACCAGACCCAGATGCAGGCCGTGTTCGGAACGCCGCGCTACATGTCCCCGGAGCAGTGCCGCTCGGCCGCGCTGATCGACGGGCGGAGCGACATCTACGCGCTCGGCTGCGTGCTGTTCGAGCTCGTCACCGGCCGCGCACCGTTCGAAGGCGAGCTCTACAAGGTGATCGAGAGCCACCTCCACGTGCCGCCACCGCGTGCACGCTCGCTCGTGCCCGAGGTCTCGCCGGTGCTCGACGCGATCCTGCACCGCATGCTCGCCAAGGACGCGCGCGAGCGCTTCGAGTCGATGGCGGACGTCGAGGAGGCGCTGCGCGCCGCCGGCGCGATGGCGGTCGGTCCGGCGGTCACGATCTTGCCGCAGGAGTTCAAGCGCGTCGTCGGCTCGCTCGCGCCGGCGCTGCAGCGCGCGGACACGCGGATCGCATCCGAGCCGTCGGTGATCCTGCGCGACTCGGTCGAGCCGGTCGTGGTGCCCGGGCCGACGACGCACCACCCGACGCCGACGTTCGTCACGATCCGCCCGCTGCAGCGCCAGCCGAGCTGGGCGGCGCCGATCGCCGCGGCCGTCGTGCTCGCGATCCTCGTCGGGATCCTGATCGCGCTGCTGCTGACTTAATAGCCCCAGCGGAAGTCCGGCGTCCTCCGCGCGAGCCCGATCCCGACGACGAACACCGTCGCATCGTTCCAGCCGCTGATCGCCGCGCGGCGTGCCTCGAGCACGATCACCGGGTAGCGCCGGCCGCCGATCGGCAGCCCGAGCTCGATCCAGCCGGAGACCACGGCCTGGCCGAACGTCTCGAGTCGCGCCGGCTTGACGAACCCGCCGCCGACGGTGCCGCCGAACCCGAAATCGAAGTAGCGCTCGAGCCGGTGCTCGGAGTGCGGCGCGAGCACGCCCGGGAGCGAGACACGCAGCCCGAGATCGATGCCGCCGCCGCGATTGCGCCGCACGATGCCGGCGTCGGGCTCGTCGCGCACGAGCCGCTGGACCTCGGCATCGAGCACGAGCTGCACGCCACCGAACCCGCCCGCGGCCTGCAGCTCGCCGCCGCGCAGGCCTTCGTCGTCGAGCTGCGCGTTGCCCGAAGTCCGGGTCGCGAGCTCGTACGTGCCCGCGCAGCTTGCGAGCACGAGCACGAGCACGAGCACGCGCGTCACGGCTGGACCGCGCGCATGCCGAACGGGTTCTCGTACCAGATCAGGCCGAGCTGATCCGCGGCGTCCGACGTGTTGCTGAGCTGCTCGCTCGTCACGACGTCGAGGTCGCCATCGCCGTCGACGTCGCGCAGCAGCAGGTTGTCGTACTTCGTGCCGTCGGGCCCGCTGATCTCGCCGCGCGTCCAGCCGCCGACTGGATCGCGGCGCAGCCACACGACGCCGGACCGCTCGCCGAACGCGTGCGAGTACGAGAACGCGAGATCCTCGAGGCCATCGCCATCGAGGTCGCCGCGCTCGACGTCCTGGTACTCGCCGACGTTGCCGGGCTGCGGGATCTCCGTCGGGGTCCACGTCAGCCAGTCGGTCGTCGCGAGGCTCTCGGTCCGGTTCGTGGTCTCCGATGCCGCGCCGACGATCACGCCGCGATCGCTGACGTCGATGAATCGCATGTAGCCGAGGTCGCCGCCGGCCTCGTAGATCACGTGCGCCGGCCAGTCGCCGACCGCGCCCGGTCCCGGGTTCTCGAGCCAGCGCGCGCCGAGGTACTCGCGCACGACCGGGCTCATCGGATCGCGATCCGACAACACGATGTCGACGTCGCCGTCGCGATCGACGTCGCGCGCGATCACGCTGAGCGCGCAGCCGACCTCGCCGACCGGATGCCACACCCACGATGCGCCATCGCGCGGCGTCGCGCTCGTCCAGTAGCCGACGTGCGCGCCCGCGACCCGCCCGCCCGCGACGATGTCGCTGCGGCCATCGCCGTCGACGTCGGCGAACGCGAGCTGCATCCAGCGCTGGAGATCGCGCGCCGGCAAGATCTCGACCATCGTCCACGACAGCTGGGTCAGCAGCTCGGCCGGATCGTCGGGCGCGAAGTACACCATCAGCTGCGCGTCCTCGCCGCCGGCAACGACGTCGAGCCGGCCGTTGCCGTCGACGTCGGCGAACATCGCGTCCTCGGCGCCGCCGATGCGACCCGGCAGCACGATGGTCGGCCATGGCTCGCGGACCGCGCACGCACAGTCCGCCGGTGGATGGAGCGACACCGTGACCCGCGAGGCCTGCTCCCACGGCGTCACGACATCGAGCAGGCCGTCGCCATCGAGGTCGGCCATCTGGACGCCGTCGGCGCCGGCGAGGCCGTGGTGGATCGTGTGGCGCGGCCATGCAGCGGTCAGCGACGCGACGCCCGCGCGCTCGCACGTCGCGTCCGGATCGCACGTGAACGTCGTCAGGGTTTTTGGCGGATCGCTACAGCCGAGCACACCGATGGCTGCCACGGTGCCGATCCGCGAGAGCGATCGCGCCACCCGCCGACGCTACCACCGGTGGACACGGCGACGACGCACTCACGTGTGGGTGCTCACCGCGCAAGTTTGTCGCTTGTGACGGATGCAACGCGTCGGTAGTGTCGAAGCTGAGGGACCATGAACCGTGTCGTTCGAGGCGTGGGCCTCCAGATGAACCCGCATGTCCAGCTGTTCGAGCGCGAGCTCTCGCCGGACGACTATGACTTCGTCGAGCTGCTGTGCGACGAGTACGCGGCGCCACTCGACTGCGGGCTCGTGGTCGATCCGGCGATGCGCGGCGTGCTCGAGCGCTACCAGAACACGCACGCGACGCTCGCCCATGGCAACTACGGCAACGAGTTCGGATTCGAGCCGCTCGACGAGACGCCGGGCGTGCTGCGCCACATCGAGATCGCGCACGCGATGAACAGTCCCTGGTACGCGGACCACATGTTCTACGGCTTTCGCTCGCACTCGTTCATGTGGTCGAGCCCGCTGCCGTTCGCGCGATCGGAGCTCGAGCGCGTCGCGGGACGCGCGGCCGCGTTCCAGGATCGGCTGAAGATGCCGCTGCTGCACGAGAACGCGTTCTACTACGCGCCGTTTCCGGGCACGGACATGCCGGAGGCCGAGTTCCTCGCCGAGATCACGCATCGCGCGCAGACGTGGCACCTGCTCGATCTGCACAACGTCTACGCGAACTCGGTCAACTTCCCCGACTACGACGCGTGGCAGTTCCTGCGCACGATCCCGCTCGATCGCGTGATCGAGATCCACCTCGCCGGCGGCGTCCGGATCGAGGACTGGTACCACGACTTCCACTGCGCGCCGGTGCCCGAGCCGGTGTGGGAGATGCTCGCGTACGTGATGCAGCGCGCGTCGCGGCTAGAGGCCGTCGTGCTCGAGGTCCAGGGCCCGGCACACTCGTCGCAGTCACCGCAGATCGACGAGCGCTGGCCCGAGATGGTGCGCACCGATCTGCGACGGGCGAAGGCGATGTGGACCGCGATCAAGCAGCCGACCACGCCCGAGGCGGCACGTGCCGGCTGACACGCCGATCTCGTCGCGCACGACGTTCGAGGTCTGGCAGTTCCTGATCTACGACGAGGTGCTGTCGCGCGCGGTCTTCGACGGTACGTATCGCGAGCTCGCGGCGCAGCGCGGCTACAGCGCGGAGCAGCTCGCGGTCCTCGACTGGTTCGCCGCGCAGCCCGGCATGCGGTGGAACGTCGAGAACCTGCGGTTTCGCGCCGCGCTCGAGACCGCGGCGTGCCTGCAGATCCACCTGCCGAAGACCGCCCGCCTGCTGACGAAGGGCGACGACGACTGGCTGCAGGACATCTGCTACGAGTACCTGAGCTTCTACCACTGGGACGCGCTCGGCCATCGCCGCCTGACCGAGTGCGAGCGGTTCGGGCGCTACGTCCGCGAGCGCATCATGAAGCGGCGGATCACGCCGGCCCACCTCGACCGCGTCCTCGAGCTCGAGCTCGCGGTGGTCGACGTGCTGAAGCAGACCGCCGGCGTGTCGCCCGCGAGCTGGCCCGCACCACCGGAGGGCGACATCGCGCACGTGCGGCCGCGCCGCGGCATCGCGCAGAAGCTCCTCGATCAGCCGATCGATCTGCGCGAGCTGATGACGCTCGACAAGCCCGACCGCGTCGTGTTCCAGCCCCGGGCCGTGACGTGGCTGATCCACCTCCCGAAGCCGACCGAGCGTCCGAAGATGAAGATCATCAGCGACGGCGCCCGCGAGCTGCTCGCGCGCTGTACCGGGACGCGCGAGACGAAGGAGATCGCGAGCGACCTCGAACGCGAGCTCGAGCTGCCGGTCGAGCAGGTCACGAAGATCGTGCGCACCTGGCTCGACGAGGGCGTGCTCGTCGCTTAGCGGCGCTCGGCGACGAGCGTGAGCATCAGATCGGCGCTCGCCGGCTGGTGCGGCAGCATCCGGCCGCGCAGGTCGTCGATCACGCGCGGCAGGAACCGCTCCTCGAATGCGACGCGTGGCGCGCCCGACAGCTTCGGCTGGACCGCCCACAGCTTCTCGGTGACGATCGCGACACCATCGCTCTGCATGGCCTCGCGTAGCGCGCCGTAGATCTTCGGGTAGAGCGGCTGCGTCTCGGCGAGGTCCTCGAGCACGATGTTCAGGAGCTTGTACGTGACCGCGAGCCGTCCGCCAGGCTTCACGACGCGCGCCATCTCGGCGACACAGCGCGCGAGCAGTCCGTGGCGATGGATCGCGCCACCCCACTCCATCACCGCGGCATCGGCACACGCGTCGGGCAGTGGCAGGCGCTGGCCGAGCGCGACGCGATACTGGATCGTGCGGAGGCCCGCATCGATCGTGAACCGCCGCGCGCGCGACGAGAAGATCGCTTCCTTGTCGAGCGAGATCACGAGCCCCGACGCGCCCACGTGCGGTGCGAGCCGGCGAGCGACGCGGCCGAAGCCGCCGGCGACGTCGACGAGGATCGCGCCCGCACGAAGCCCTAGCAGCTCGGGGTGGTGCGGCAGCAGATCGTCCTCGGTCGGGACCCACCGCTCGTCCCCGTCGGGATTCTGGCCCCATGTCATGCGGCCCTCGTTCATCGCGAGATACCTCGCGCGCGTCTGCAGGTGAAGCGCACGCATCGCGCGCTCGACCGCGGTGCTCGGCCGCGCCGGCTCTCGTCCGCACGCGCCGGCGATCTCGTCGTCCGCCGGAAACTCGGCGATCCGGACATCGCCGAGCTCGTCGGCGAGTGCCTGGACGCGTGGATACAGTGCCGCCGCGATCGGCGCGCCGTCGGTTGCCGCCGACCAGCGCTCCCACGGCATCACGATCTCGAGCGTCGTGATGCGTTCCGCGAGCGCGAGCGCGGTGATCGCCTGCACGGCGCCGGCGTCCTCGAGATCGAGCGCGATCCGGACCGCGACCGGCAGCTGGGCGGCCACCGCGGCGCGCACGCGCTCGACGGCGAGTGGCCCGGTCAGGCGAACCGTGCCGCCGAGCCGGCGGATCGCTGCGAGCACGCCGTCGTCGAGCGGGTGCCTCGTCTCGATCACGAGCGTGTGCGGCGTGAACCCATCGCGCTCGTAGCTGCTCGCCATCCGATCGAGCAGCGCGCCGAGCTCGGCGCCTGGCGCGTCGACGATCTCGAGCTTCGCCCCGGGCATCCGGCGGAGCGCCGCCAGCAGATCCGCGGTGACCGCATCCGTCGTGACGCGCACGAGCCGCGGCGTCGAGGGCGCGGGTGGCGCCGCGGCCCCCTGCGCGACGTTCGCGATCCCCATCGCGACGAGGTTCGTCACGAGCTGCCACACGTGCGTATCGTTCGCGACGTCGTCGCCGTCGACGAGCGTCGCGACCGGCGTCGGTTCGCGCAATCCCTCGACGAGCTCGCGCAGACCGATGCCGGGCGGCAGGACCGCGGCACGCTCGAGTCGGTGGTGCAGCATCAACCAGCCGCGGCGCTTCGCGGCGGGCGCATCGCTCGCGATGTCCTCGAGCTGCACGCTCGGATCGAGCACGATCGTGTCCTCGAGACGTACCCCGGGCATCACGGCCCAGTGTACCGCCGATCGCGTCTGATCACGGACGCCGCGGCCGCCAGACCACGGGATCGACCGCGAGCAGCCGGAGCTCGCACACGTATCGCCCGCCCGCGGCATCGGCGAGCCAGGTCTCGTGCGGCGACGGTAGCATCTCGCTCAGCGAGACCCGCGACGCCTTGCGCAGGGCCTTCGCGAGGATCTCGACGTAGATCGGGCTGTCGAAGTCGACGTACATCGGCTTCTGTTCCTCGGGAATCTTCACGAACACCCAGCGCGGCATCCCGAGCGCACGCGCCCACGCCCGCGCTGCGGAGAACTGCTCGATCCCGGACGGCATCGCCGCGAACGTGATCGAGTCGAGCGGCGGTCGCCACTGTTCGCGCACGACGACGAGCTGATCGATCGCGAGGCGAGGCAGGTGCGTCGCGTCGGGCAGCATGTCGAAGTCGGTCGCGATCGCGGCGCTGAGGTGTGGACCGAAGAACTCGACGATGTCGAACCGCCAGCGGCCGGCGGTGTCGCGCACGACGAGCTCGTCACCGGCTCGCTCGACGACGAGGTCCGCCACCGCGATCACCTGGTCGCGCGGCCGCCACGACCGCGTCGTTCCGAGCTCGATGTCGACGTCGTGACTCGACAACCACATGTGATCGGCGCGCGATGCATGCTCCTTCGCGGTGACCTGCCACGGCAGCGGCGGCAGATCGAGCTCGCGAGCGCGGATCAGCGGTGTCGGATCGGGATGCTCCTTCTGCGCGAGGAAGTGCATCGTCGAGGTCGCCGGGTGGAGCTCGCCCATGACGAACAGGCTCGTGTCGGTATCGATCGCGTCGACGCCGGTCGCGGCGACGAGCACGTCGGGTGCGTGGTAACGCGCGCCAGGCCAGCCGGGCTGAGGCGCGGCAAACGCGGCCTCGACACGAGCCGCGATCGCCGCACTGCTGCGCGTGACCCGACGCTCGGCGGGATCGATCGCGAGGATCGAGCTCCAGCGCTCCTGCAGGCCCGCGTTCGCCTCGAGCACGAGCTCGGACCGCCCGCGCTCGGGGAACAGCGCCTTCGCGTGGCTCCAGTACGTCAGGTAATCGACGGACCGCGCGCCGCCTGCCGCGTGCTCGAACGCCGCGACGAGCGCGCCACGGTAGTTGCGCGCGATCTGGTGCGTGTACCAGCGCGCGCTCTGCAGCACGAGCGCGAGCGGTGGCCCGAGCCGGTCGAGCGCGCGAGCGCCGACGTCGAGCTCGAGGTCGCGACGGCACTCCTCGTACACCAGCGTGCGCGCTGCATAGGCCTCGCCGTGCTTGCGCGTCGCAGGCTGTCCGGTGAGCGCGACGAACGTCTGCTCGAGCCCGTGCATCGCGCGGTCGAGCGCATCGGGATCGCCGGCGGCTCGCGCGATCGAGCGCCGTCCCTGCTCGAGCTGATCGAGCATCGAGAGCGCCCGCGACCGCGCCTCCGCGACCGCTGCGGATGCGCCGGGCGGGATCGCCTCGACGAGCGCGCGCAGCTGCTGCTCGGGCCACTGCGTCACGGTCGGAGTCTCGAACATCCACGTGACGAAGTGCTTGTCGGCCAGCGCCTCGAGCATCCGCAGCACGTCGTCCTCGGTCTCGATGCCAAGCGCACGGTCCGCGACGAGGTCGCGCGCGATCGTGCCGGCCGTTCGCGATCCGTCACACGCGACGAGCAGCCGCGCGAATGCCGGCGGTAGCTCGCTCGTCTTGGCCACCGGATAATGCACCGTCGTGCCGTCGATGCGCACGGTCGGCATCCGCCGCGGGCGCATGTACGGGCGCAGCGCCGGCTCGCGCGAGATCACCTGCGCGATCGCGTCGATGCACCAGTGCTCGAAGTACACGGTGCGCTTGTCGAGCAGCTGCGGTCCCGGACGCACGCGCAGCGCGTGCGGTGCGCGGCCGACCGTGCCCCACGCGACCGGACCGAAGAACCCGATCGTGTCGTTCTTGACGCAGTAGCGCTGCAGCCAGCTCGCGATCAGCCGCTCGTACTGACGCGACTTGGAGTCGCGCTGCTCGGGTGCGCGCCGCAGCAGGGCCGCGACACCGGTCTGCACGGCGGAGCGGTTCTGCCACGTCATCGCCTCGCGCAGCCGGGGGTCGCGCGCGAGCTGTTGCAGCGTCGTCGTCGTGCGGAGCGCGGCTTCGTCGAACACCCACTGCGCGTCGGCGAGGATACGTGCGCGTTCAGCGTCCGCCTCGCGAAATGCGGTGAGCGCCGCCTCGGCCGTACCGAGCTCGGCCGCATCGGTGACGGGGAGCTCGTTGCCTCGCTTGAGCGCGCGTAGCAGCTTGCGCACCGGCTTGCTGTCGGGCGCGCGCTCGAGCTCCACGATCGCAGCCTCGCGCGCGCGCGTCGCGGTATCGGCACTGCGTTTGAGCCGATCGTCGGCCACGACCACGTCCGCCATCGCGAGCGCGAGCACCAGTTGCGCTGGAAAACCCGCTCCTCGCACCCACGTCCACCGCCACACTGCCCAATCGCGATGAAGCGGAACGAGATGTTCCGGCTTGTCCAAGCTCTTCACCTTACGAGTCGGCGAGCCAGAACTCAACGAGTCAGATACTCGGGAGCTTGTAGTCGAGGAGCCACCCGATCGGCATTACGAAAAGCCTGTAGGCGACACTGCGCTCGGGCGCGTAGATCCGCCCCTGCCCCGTCATGCCACCGCGCCATCCATCGTGCACGAGTGGCGACGTGTAGATCACCACCGTCGACTGCTCGTCGGTCGGCGGCAGGATCTCCGCGATCGTCGCCTCGACCTGCTCGTTCGGATCTCCGACGGCTGCGAGCAGCACGCGCTGACCGATCGCGAGATCGCCGACCGGCTCGCCTCGATCCGGCACGATGCGTGCTCGCCAGCCGGACGTGTCGTGCACTGTGAGGACGACCGATCCTCGCTCGAGCCACGTCCCCGCGCGCTCTTCGACGTGCGCGGTCACGATCACGCCGTCGATCGGACTCGTGATCTCGAGTCGTCGAACGCGTGCGTCGAGCTCGGCGACCTTCTCGCGCCAGCGCCGGACCCCGGCCTCGGCCTGTTCGATCTCCTCGGCTCGCGGCGCTGCGCGCACGATGTCCGCGGCCGCGAGCGAGACGCGCGCCTGTCCGGTCGTGTGGCTGGCCTCGGAGCGCGCATGCGCCAGGGTCGCGTCGCTCGCGACCTCGAGCGCTCGCATCTGACGGGCATCGCTCGCTCGTCGGGCCGCGACGGCGCTCTTCACCTGCTCGACGCGTGCTTGCGCGGTCGCGAGCCGCACCTCCTCGGCACGCGCACCGCGCTGCAGCAGCTCGAGCCGGGTCTGTTCGATCGTGAGGTCCTGCATCGCGAGCGCGTGATCGCGCATCAGCTCGTCCGAGCGCAGCACCGCGATCACCTGGCCGGCGCGTACGCGATCGCCCGTGCGGACCTTGAGCTCCTGCACGAGGCCCGGCTCGACGACGCGGACCTCCGCCTGACGCGTCGGCTCGATGTACACGGTCGCATCGACGCGCAGCGGCCACGGCGCGCGCAGCCCGAGCACGATGCCGGTCACCACGCCCGCGAACACGACGCTGCGAACGGGCGTGAAGATCGTGCGGCGGTTGCGCACGCAGAACCCGATCAGCTTGTACGTGCCGACGACCACCGGGCGGCCTACCCACTTCACCATGAGCACGGCCGCGACCACGATCCCGACCGTGCCGAGCAGGTCGACCGCGTGCGGCAGCAAGAACCGGATGAACACCCGGTAGTAGAAGATCACGGTGTAGAGCGCCGACAACAGCGCGAACGCGCCGAAGATCCGGCGCTCGCGTGGCGTGACCTTGACGCCGACGTCGACGTTGAAGATTCGCTTCGCGAGGCTCGCGCGCAGGTACTCGAACGACCGCTCGCGCAGGTTTGCCATCCCCAGGTACTCGGCGACCGCGTAGTACGCGTCGTACTTGAGGAACGGCACGACGCTGACGAAGTTCCAGTAGATGACGATGCAGTTCGCGAGCGCGACGCCCTGCCAGATCGCGAGCGACGGATCGAGCATGCCGAGCACGTGGAACAGCACGGCCTGCTGCGCGAGGCTCCCGAGCGGGCCGGCGAACTGGACGACGATCTTCGGCCGGCGGTCTGCGAACAGATAGCTATCGCTCGTGTCGCAATAGCCGCCGGGCATGATGCTGCCGTACATCCACATCCAGCCCATGTCGTCGACGCGGCCGCCGTAGTGCACGCATGCGAGCCCGTGACACAGCTCGTGAAAGAAGATGATCAGCTGCATCGTCGCGAACACCATGACGACGTCGAACACGCCAAGCGGCCGGACGAGCGCCGGCTCGGCCATCGTCGCGAGCGCCGCCGGGATCGTCGCGAGCAGCAGCACGACGACCGCGAGGAACCCCCAGCGCGTGAAGATGAACCGACCGATCAGGCGATCGATCACCGAGAGCACGCGATGGGGATTCCACAGGTGGACGAGGAACGCGTGCGACGGTCCCGCCGTGTTCGTCTTGAAGAACGCCTCGTGGGTTGCCAGCAGGATCTGGCGGGCGCGCTCGTTCGCCGGGTTGACCTCGAGCACCTGCTGGAAGTACGCGGCCGCCTTGCACGGATCTCCGTCGTGCAGCTCGCGCGTGCCGGCCTCGAACAGCTGCGCCTCGCGCGAGGTGTTGTCGCGCGCCTTGACACGCAGTGCGAGCTTGCGCTTGCGGAGCCGCCGCAGGATCTGCTCGCGCGTCTTGCGATCCTCGACGGTGTACGACGCGACATCGAGCAGCAGGTTGGCCTGCAGTCGCGCGACGAATCGCTCGATCGAGATCGCGGGAATGTCGCCCTCGAACTTCTCGTCGAGGAACGCCTTGACCTGCTCGATGGTTCGCGTGCCATCGAGCGCCTTCATCATCTCGATCTGGAGCGCGTTGTAGCGAAAGAACTGGCGGCGGATCGGGTCCTTGACCAGCCCGCGATTCTCGTCCTTCGGATCGGGGTAGTAGAGAAGATCGTCGCGAGTCTTGGCGACCGTGGTCGTCATGGCAGCGCTCGGCGAGCCGATCGCACCGTCCATCGTAGAGGATGTCGTGGGCGCGCGGCACGTGCGCCCAGGCGCCGGCCGATGTCAGGCGATCGACCACATCTGCTGGCTACCCCGGACCATCCCCACGCGGCCCGGCGTTACACTACGCTCGGATGACGGGGGATCCGACTGCATGAGCTCGGCTGCAGCCGAACTGGTACGCGATCTGGGTTTTCGCCCCCGCCTGCGGAGCGACCTGCAATTCCGCCGCGGCAATCAGCCCGGATCGGTGGTGGTCGTCGATCCGTCCCGTGCGCGCCGGTTCACGCTCCCGGAAACCGACTACCTGGTGGCGCGCGAGATGGATGGCATGCGCGACCTCGCGGAGCTCGCCGGCTTGCTGCAGGGCTCGATGCCGAGCGTCGACCACGCGCGCGTCGAGGCGGTCGCGATCAAGCTGGCGGAGCTGCAGCTGCTGTCGAACGTCACGCCCGACATGCAGATGATCCCGATGGCACCGATCATCCCGCTGCACCCGGTGCCATCGCCGCCACCCGAAGATGAATTCGACGAGGAACCCACCTCGCTGACATCGGGCAAGAAGCTCGATTCGCTGTTCGCCGCCGCGGCCGAAGTCGACGAGTCGCCGTTCGACGACGGCACGGACATCGTACCGCCGACGTTCCTCGACGACGAACAGGTCATCTCGTCCGCGACCCGCGAAGCTCCGGCGCGCGCGCCGACGCCACCGAGCGCGCCGGTCGCCGAAGCTCCCGCGCCTGCGCCGCCGCCGCCGCCGCCCGCGGAGCCAGCGCCGACCCCGGCGCCCGCCGCCGCGGCAGACCCCAAGCAGCCCGCGTGGGAGGAAGAACAGCCGCCCTGGTACAAGCGCAAGAAGGTACGCCGGCGGCTCGTGCTCCTCGGCGTGCTGCTCGTGCTCGTCGCGCTCGCGCTGATCCCGTATCCGCTCTACGTGACGGTACCGTGCAAGGTGTCGCCGATCGATCGTGCCGAGGTACGCTCGCAGATCAGCGGCATCATCGCGGAGGTCTACGTTCGCGAGGGCGATCGCGTCGAGATCGGCACCCCGCTCGTGCGGCTCGACGACATCGAGCTGACGCACCAGCTCAGGCAGGCACAGGCGGAGGCGGAGCGATATCGCGCGAACCTCGCGAAGATCCAGGCGGGCAGCCGCCCCGAGGAAGTGAAGCGCGCGCAGGCCCTCGTCAGCGCGCGTGCGCAGGACGTGAAGTACGCCGACATCGAGGCCCGCCGCCAGCAGAAGCTGTTCAACGACGGCGTCACGAGCGCGGCCGCGCGCGACGAGGCGCGGCGCGATCTCGAGGTCAAGCGATCGGCGCTCGCCGAGGCGCAGGCCGAGCTGCGGCTCGTGCAAGCGGGCTCGCGCAGCGAGGAGGTCACGATCGCCGAGGCCGAGCTGCGCAAGGTCGAAGCCGAGATCGAGTACCTGAAGAAGCAGATGGACGGCCTCCTCGTGCGCTCGCCGATCGTCGGCCGCGTGCTGACGCCACGCATCCACGAGCGCCTGCACGAGAACCTCAAGCCCGGCGACACCGTCGCCGAGGTCGGCAACGAAGACTCGGTGCGCGTCGACATCTTCGTGCCCGAGAGCGATGCCGACGTCGTGCAGGTCGGCCACCCGGTCGCGGTGAAGGTGAAGAGCTATCCGCTCGAGTCGTTCCACGGCCGCGTGTCGCTGATCGCACCCGCGGTCGAGGAGATCGACAACGAGCGCGTGATCCGCGTCGAGACGATCATCGAGAACGACACCGGCTTGCTCCGCCCACGCATGACCGGCTACGCGGAGATCGATACCGGCGAGCGGCCGCTCGCGGTGCGCGTGTTCCGGCGCGCGGTGCGCTGGCTGCGCGTGCGGTTCTTGCTGTAGCTACGCGCCGCGCTCGTCGGTCACCGCGAGCCGCAGCTCCGACGTGTAGCGCCGGCCTTCGCGATCGGTCAGCCAGCACGCGTTCAGATCGGGTGCCATCTCGCTGAACGACACGCGCTGCGCACGCTTGACCTGCTTCGCGAGGATCTCGACGAGGATCGGGCTCTCGAGATCGACGAAGAACGGCTTCGCCTCGGCGTCGGTCTTGACGTAGATCATGCGCGGCATGTCGTGACGCTCGGCGTGGCGGCGCGCGCCGGCGAATCGATCGAGCTCGGTGCGCTCCTGCGCGAAGCCCAAGGTTGCCGCGTCGACATGCCACGTCTCGCGCTGGATGATCAGGTCCCCGAGCACGACACGCGGCACGTGCGGCCGGCGCCCGACGATCCGGAACCGGGAGAAGCTCTCCGCGATCAGGTGCTGCTCGAGCAGCGCCACGAGCGAGAACCGGCGCGCGCCGTCGCGGGTCCTCGCGACCAGCACGTCGTCGCGCTCCTCGATCACGAGCTCGCCGGTCTGCAGCACGTGGTCGCGCGTCCGCCCGGACCGGGTCTCCCCGGTCTCGAGCTCGAAGTCATGGCGCGACACCGAGAACAGATCGGCGCGATTGCGCGCCTTCGACCACACCGGCGCGATCCCGGGCGCCGGCAGATCCTCCTCGCGCGCACGCACGAGGATCGCCGGCTCGGGGTGCTCCTTCAGCAAGCACGGTAACGTGACGGTGTTGAAGCCGACGTGCAGCTCGCCGAGCACGATCTGATAGCGGCCGCGCTTGATCGCGTCGATCCCGTCGGCGGCGATCAGGATGTCCGGCGAGTGGTGGCGCGCGCTCGGCCAGCCGGGCGCCGGTGCGTCGAACGCGTCCGCGACCGCCGCGCGCAGCTCGTCGACCGCGCGCACGATCTGCTTCGTCGCACCGTCGCCGACGCGCAGGATCGTCTCCCACCGGGTCTCGAGCTCGCGCGCGACCTCGTACGCGATGCCGGCATCGTGACGCGGCCCCGGAAACAGCGGCGTCATGTGCTGCTGGAAGCGCAGCAGCGTGACCTCGCCCGACGCGCGCAGCTCGCGATACAGCGCGCCGAACGCCGCGTGGTAGCGGGTCGCGATCGCGTGCGTGTACCAGCGCGCGCTGTCGAGCACGAGCGCCATCGGCGGGCCCAGGCGTTCGACGAACGCGGTGCCGAGGTCGACCTCGAGATCGCGCCGGCAGTCTTCGAACACGAGCGTGCGACCGGCATACGTCTCGCCGCCCTTGCGACTCGCGGCCTCGCCGGTGAGCGTCTCGAACGCCGACTCGAGCTCGTGCAACGCGTGGTCGAGCGCGTCCGGATCGCCGGCAGCGCGAGCGACCGCGTCGCGGCGAGCTTCGAGCTGATCGAGCGCGGCGAGCGCGCGCGTGCGTGGCGCCTCGTCGGCACCCGCGATCAGCGCGCGCAGCTCGTGCTCGGGATGAAACGTCGCCGTCGGCAGCTCGAGCGCCCAGCTGCACAGCCCCTTCGCGGCGAGCTGGTCGAGCAGCTCGTAGACCTCCGGCTCGGAGTCGAGCCCGCCCCCGTCGGCGAGCACGGCGCTCGCGACCTGGCGCGCGGTCCGCTCGCCGTCGATCGCGGCGAGCACGCGCGCGAACACGTCGGGCAGCTCGATCTGCTTGCCGTTCGGATGCCACAGCACGTTGCCGTCGAGGAACACGCGCGGTGCGCGGCGCGGCTTCATCGCCGGCCGCAGCTCGGGATCGCGCGCGAGCGTGCGTGCGAGCGCGTCGATCGCCCAGTACTCGAAGTAGACGCTGCGCGACGCGAGCAACGACGTGCCGGGCCGCACGACGATCGGCTCGGGGTCATCGCGCAGCCGCAGCCAGCCGACCGGTCCGAAGAATCCGATCGTGTCGTTCTTCACGCAGTAGCGCTGCAGGCACATCGCGACGAGCCGCTGCTGCTCGCGCGTCTTCGAGTCACGTGCGTCCGCGGGTCGCCGGAGGAGCGCGTCGATGCTGCCGTGCACCGCGCCGCGGTTCTGCCACAGCAGCGCCTCGCGGAACTGCGGCGAGCGCGCGGTGCCGTGCAACGCGTTCGCGACGCGGGTCGCTTCGTCCTCGAGCAGCGTCTCGGCGGTCGCGCGCGTGCGTGCGAGCTGCTCGGTCGCGCGCACCACGGGCTGGAGCTCGGTCTGGAGCGCGGGCTCGAGCGCGTCGAGCGTCGCCGGCAGCTCGCCGCGGCGCAGCGCCTTGATCGTCTTGTTGACGAGCTTGCTCGCCGGCGCACGCACGAGCACGTCGATCGCGCGTGTCCGTGCCTGCTCGACGAGCTCCGCGTCGCGAATGACGGCATCGGCCGCTCGAGCGACGTCGGGCGACGCCAGCCGGAGGATGTCCTCGGCGGCGAACCCAGGTGCGCGCAGACACCCCCACTCCCAGACCAGCCAGTGCTGGCCGAGCCGTCGTCGGTTCATGCGCGTTCGATCCGCCCGCGAACCGCGGGTGGCGTCATGCCGAGATCTTGCGCTCGAGGACTTCGCTGACGTCCACCTCTTCGATGTCCAAGGTCACCTTCTTCTTGTCCTTGGGCGGCTCGGGGGTCTGGGTCTGCGGCGGCTGCGGGGTCCTCTGGTCCTGCTTCTTGTCGTCAGCCATAAAAACCACTCTAGAGGCTCCGAGTCGAAAGCGTCAATACGATCAGATCAGCCAACGATCGCAAAGCGAACGTCGTCGAGAGAGAGCCGATCCGCAGACAGCGAACTACATCGGAGTCCGCGTGTCCTACTCGATCGGCACCGTCGCAATGAAGCCCGGCGTGTCCTCGCGATGCAGGCTCGCGATCACGAACGTGTCGCCGTCGATCGCGAGCTTCGTGTACCCGAGCCCGTCCGCGATCACGTCCACGTCGCCGGTCTCGGAGATCCGGACCAGGTGGCTCTCGGGATAGACGTTGTCGAAGCTCGAGTCGTCCTGTGTCACGCCGTACAGCGCGCCGTGCGTGAACACGAGGCGGTAGAACGATCCGCGCTCGCTCGCGGTGGCACTCGCCTCGACCACGCCGTTGTCGATCGACAGATCGAACCGCGAGAGCTTCCCGAACGGGTCGAGTCCGAACCCGGTCCGCGTGATCGGGTCGATCGCGATCGACGTGCGTGGGTGATCGAGCTTCGCGATCGAGCGCACGGCCGCCGTGTCGACGTCGATCGCGACGACCTCGAGCCGGTCGCACGCACACGATTCGGCGAGGAACGTGCGCGTCGCGATCAACTCGCGGCCGAGCTGCCCGAAACCGAGCTCGGTCGTCACCAGCGCGAGCTCCGTCGCGGCCGTGCCGTCCCGCGCGATGCGAAGGAGGCGACCGCCATCGCACGCGATCTGCGCGTCGCCATCGACGAACATGTCGAACGGAAAGATCGAGCCCGGCGTGCGTGCGAGCTCGACATGACCGGGCTCGCCGCGCACGACGAACGTGAACTCCGGCGACCCGGTTCGCAGACCGTGCGACCAGTAGACGACACCATCGGCAGCTGCGATGCCATGCCGTCCGGGCTCTGACCCGAGATCGTCGGTCGCGATCTGAACCGCCTCTCCGGTCGCGAGCTCCATCGACCACAGTGCCTCCAGGCCGTCGGGCTCGGTCGTCGTCCAGTAGGCAACCCCGTCGACGGTGATGACGTTGGGGGCGACGTCGCCGTCGAACAGCGGCGTCGGCGCGTTGCCACAGGCTGCGATGACGGCGAGCGCGAGCAGTCGGCGGGTCATGACGATCGAGGACGACGGCGATCGCCGCACCGTCACGCCGAAAACGAAACAGGCGGCCCGAAAGCCGCCTTGATCTCGTGCGCGAAGGGGGACTCGAACCCCCACGGTGTTACCCACTAGCACCTCAAGCTAGCGCGTCTACCAATTCCGCCATCCGCGCAAATCTGGAAAGAAAAGAGGTGGTGGTTCGTAGCGCCACGCGCTCGTGGTGTCAAGGGTGTTGCCGGTTCATACTCCCCCGGTCGTGCTCTCGCCGAGTCACCCGAGCCCCGCGCCACCCCTGTCGCGCGCGAGCCTCGTGATCGGCCTCTACGGCGGGATGGGCCTGTTCGCGCTCGTGATCGCGGCCGCCCGCGGCAACCCCGACCTGTACCGGATCGGCGAGGCGGCGGGCTGGCTACTCGCGGTCGGGCCGGCGATCGGGTTCGCGGCTGGGCTCGCGGTCGTCGGGCTGACGCGGCTCGCGACCCGGCGCTTCCAGTGGGCACGCGACCTCCACGCGAGCTTTCGCGATCTGCTCGGGCCGCTGACCGGGCGCGAGATCCTGATCCTCGCCGTCGCGTCGTCGATCGGAGAGGAGCTGCTGTTCCGTGGCGCGCTGCTGCCGTGGTTCGGCGTCTGGGTGCAGGCGATCGTGTTCGCGCTGCTGCACGTCGGGCCCGGGCGGCGGTTCCTGCCGTGGACGGCGTCCGCACTCGCGCTCGGCATCGCGTTCGGCTGGCTCGCGGTATGGACCGGGAGCCTCGGCGCGCCGATCGCGGCGCACTTCGCGATCAACTTCTTCAACCTCCGCTACATCGTTCGCGAGCGCGTCGTCTGATGTGGGCGCTGCGACGTCCGAGCGTCACGTGGCTCGACGACCAGCTGGCGCGGGTCGCGACCGTGCCGCTGTCGTACGACGAGGTCGGGATGACGCGGCAGCCGGAGCCGCCGCCCGGGTACGGCCGCGAGCACGCGCGCGTCGAGCTCGCGATCGACTTCGCCGCGGCGCGAGAAGCGGTCGCGAGCTTCGCGACGCATCGCCTGCCGTATCTGTTCGTGCATCCCGCGGACGCGCGGGTCGTGCTCGGTGCCAACGTCCTCGTGTGCGCGCGCCTCGGCCCGGTGTGGTCGATCAATCCGTGTCGCATCGTCTACCTCTGCGACGCGCCGGGCCGCTTCACGTACGCGTACGGCACGCTGCCGGGACACGCCGAGGCGGGCGAGGAGACGTTCACCGTCGAGCGGACCGCGACCGGTGTGATGGCCGAGACGCTCGCGTATGCGCGACCGCAGGACGTGCTCGCGCGCGTCGGCCGCCCGATCGCGCATCGCGTGCAGGCGAAGATCAAGCGTGACTACATGGCCGCGCTCGTCGGCTATGCCGGCGCCCACGGCTCGCCCGACGCCGCGTCGACGTGACCGAGCCGGAGCTTGCCGGCGGCGACCTCGAGCGTGCCGAACACGATCGGGAGCGAGAACCGGCGCGGGCCGACCGAGCCCGGGTTGAACACGGTCAGGCCCTTGTCGCTGCCGATGAACGGCACGTGCGAGTGGCCGCACACGACGAGCTTCGCGGCATGGCGGTGCGCGAGCTTCGCGACCTCGGCGCGCAGCTTCGGCCCGTAGACCGCGATGTGGATCATCAGCATCCGCAGCAGTCGCTGGCCCGATTGCACGAGATCGATCGTCAGCACGTCGGGCAGCTGATCGGCGCGGGTATCGATGTTGCCGCGGATCGCGTGCAGCGGCGCGATCGCGGCGAGCTGCGCGAGCACGTCGAGGTCGCCGATGTCGCCCGCGTGCAGGATCGCGTCCGGCTGCATCGCGCGCAGGTGATCGAGGCTGTTCGGGTGCGGCGCCGAGTGCGTGTCCGCGACGACCGCGAGCCGCAGCGCCACATCGCGCTCGGGATGGAGCTCGATCTCCGCGGTGTGCTGGACGAGCGGCGGCGTCACCTCGCCTGTATAGCCGGCCACTCGTGCGCGAGCATCCGGAACCAGGCGGTATCGCGATTGCGATCCTTGACGATCATGTGCGCCTGCTGGACGCCCTCGAACGTGAAGCCGTACGACGCCGCCGAGCGGCGGGACCGCTCGTTGAGCGCGTCGCACTTCCACTCGACGCGGCGATAGCCGAGCGCGAACGCGTGGCCGCACAGCAGGTGCGTGGCCTCGCGCGATGCGCCGGTGCGCTGCGCGATCGGGCCGTACCAGATGTGGCCGAGCTCGATCTTGAGATCCTCGGGGCGATTCGCCATGAACCCGATCACGCCGATCGGATGCTCGGTCGGGCGATCGACGACCGTGAACAGCCGCAGGTCGGGCAAGGCCGCCTGCACCGCGAGGTAGTCGCGAAGCTCGCGCGCGTCGCGGTGCGCCCCGCCGCGCATCCACCTCCAGACGAGCTCGTCGGCATCGTAGGCGTCGACGCGGCGGTCGCCGAGCACGAACGGCTGGCCGTTCGAGATCGCGTGCAGCGGCTCGCAGTCACGCTCGAGCTCGATCGGACGCACGATCACGCGCGTACCGGTCAGCACGACCGGCGCCGGCTTGCGCGGCAGCTGGTCGCGGCGAGCGAGCACGTCGTCGGGCAGGCGTGGCGGCACGGCGGGCATGGGTGATTTCTTGCACCGATCGCGCGGCCCTGCCTAGCCTCGATCATGCCGCGCCACGCGTTGCTTGCGTTACTGATCGCCCTCGTTCCGGCCAGCACACGTGCCGACGAGACCTCGGCGACCGACAAGCTGCGCATCCTGTACTCGACGCGGTTCACGTTCACCGACGATGGCTTGCCGCTGGTGACGGTCGAGATCGCGGGCAACCAGCGCGAGGTCCGGCTGCGCGCGAAGAGCGGCGTCGTCGTGCGGCCCGATGGCGCCGGCGGCTCGGCGGTCGAGAACGACGCCGGCGGCGACGCGTGGACGATCACCGCCGAGGCAGCGCGGCCGGCCGTGATCCAGGACTGGACGATCGTCGAGACGCTCGCGCCCGACGACACGACCGGGATCACCGCCGCGCTCGCGCGCTGGAAGGAGCGCGGCTTCGATCCGCGATCGTTCGAGATCGGGACGGTGTTCGGCGTCGACGGCGCGGTGATCGACACGCGCGATGTCCGGATCGCGATCGATCCGGTCGCCGCGGGCAAGGGCGCGGCGCGCGCGGCCGAGCTCGGCAAGCGCTTCGGGATCAAGACGAGCGTCCACCAGGAGCTCGTGCGCCGGCCGTCCGGCACGATCGTCGCGAAGAGCGGCACAACGACAATCCGCAACCCGTCAGTGCTGTGGTTCACGCCGAAGCGGTCGACCGAGACGATCACCGTCGAGAACGTGCCGACCGGGACCGGCGGCTCGCAGCTCCAGACCGGCACCGAGGATCGCCGGTACTGGGGCGCGATCTACGTGACGCTCGATCACGACGGCTCGCTCGTCGTCGCGAACGCGGTCGCCGAGGACAAGCTGCTCGCCGGGCTCGTGCCGGCCGAGATGTATCCCGATGCGCCGCCGGCGGCGCTCGAGGCCCAGGCGATCGCGGCGCGCACCGAGCTGCTGCAGAAGATCGGCCGTCGCAACCTCACCGATCCGTTCCTGCTGTGCAGCTCGCAGCAGTGCCAGGTCTACGCCGGCGCCGGCAAGGAAGATCCGCGGACGACGAAGGCGGTCGAGAAGACGCGCGGCATGGTGCTGCTGCGCGACGGCGGTGGGCTCGTCGACATTCGCTACAGCGCGTCGTGCGGCGGGCACACCGAGGACAACGACGCGATCTGGGGCGGCGATCCGGATCCGTCGCTGCGCGGCCGCGCCGACGATCCGAAGGCCCAGATGACGAAGATCACCGACGCGAACCTCGAGGCGTTCCTCGACGGTGGCGACGACGCGTGGTGCGCGAAGGTCAAGAATGCCAAGGGCCGGTTTCGCTGGACCGAGCGCATCCCGGCGGACCAGCTGACCGCGCGGATCGCGACCGAGCTGCCCGAGCTCGGCCGCGTCAAATCGCTGGTCGCGAAGCAGCGCGGCACGTCGGGGCGGATCGGCGTGCTGACGATCAAGGGCGACAAGGGAACCGTCGATGTCGCCGGCGATCTGCGGATTCGCCGGCTGCTCGGCGGGCTCAAGTCGACACTGTTCAGCGTCCAGCGCGAGGGCGACACGTTCGTGTTCCACGGCGCCGGCTTCGGCCACGGCGTCGGGATGTGCCAGATGGGCGCGATCGGGATGGCAACCGCCGGCAAGACGAGCGCGCAGATCCTGGCGCACTACTACCGCGGCACGAAGCTGCACAAGCTGTACTGAGCGCGCGCGCGTGTGATCACGGGCAGGTCGCGATCGAGCCGGTGTGCGTCGCGTTGTCGATCACGCCGCCGCCGCACGCGACGACGCAGCCGCCACCCTCGCAGCCGGTCACGGTGCAGCCGGTCGGCGGGCACGTGACGTGGCACTCCGCGCTGCCGCCGCACTCGACGTCGCACGACGACGCGGCGCTGCACTCGACGTGGCACTCGGCGTTGAGATCGCAGACGACGTCGACCGGTCCGTCCGCGCCCTGGATGTGGCACTGCGGTGCGCCGGTCGAGCACGTGTGATCGCAGCTCGCGCCCGACGGGCAGATGCAGTCGTCGCCGTTGCAGATCGCGGTGCCCGGCGGCGGGTCGCCGGGATCGCTGCCCGAGCCACTGCCGCTGCCGGAGCCCGAGCCCGAGCCAGGACCGCGGCCTCCATCGTCGACGCTGCCGCACGCACACGCGAGAACCACGAACAAGCTGGCGAGAAGTTTCGTCATGCCTTGTCGTACGGCACCGATCGGGAGGAACCCGACATCAGCCCGGCATCACGCCCGGCATCACGGCGCGACGTTACGTTTCGATGACGGCCGGGAGTCCACGAGGCCCGGGTTTACGGCGGTGCACGGCGGTAGTATCTGCGGCCCATGCACCTGCTCCCCACGACGATGGTCGGATCGTATCCGCGGCCCGCCTGGTTCACGCATCAGCTGGCCGGCCGCGACGTGCTCGAGGCGTTCAAGGTCGCCGCGCACGCCGAGGCGTTCCACGACGCGACCCGGACCGTGATGAAGGATCAGGAGGAGGCCGGCCTCGACATCCTGACCGACGGCCAGATGTGGTTCGACGACTACCACATGGGGATCGGGTCGTTCCTCTGGTACTGGCTCGAGCGCACGCACGGCTTCTCGTCGGAGAAGCTGCCGCATCCGGCGCGCGCGAAGGCGAAGGGCCGCGATGTGTGGGCACTCGACGAGGCGGGCGGCGTCGCGGTCGACGGCGAGATCAAGCGCGGTCCGGTGCGGATGGCGCTGTTCTATCGCTGGGCCCAGGCGCACACGCAGCGCCCGGTGAAGGCGTGCATCGGCGCCGGTCCGGTCCAGCTCTCGACGCTCGCGCACTTTCGCGGCGGTCCGGTCAAGAACCGCTACGAGCTGTCGCGCGCGCTCGCCGACGTGTTCCGCGCCGAGATCGCCGAGGTCGTCGAGGCCGGCTGCAAGCACGTCCAGCTCGAGGATCTCGGCGCGTGGATGCCGCACCTCTCGGGCGAGAAGGACTACGACTGGGTCAACGACATCGTCGATCGCACGATGGGCGAGATCCCTGCCGGCGTCGAGCGCGCGTGGCACTTCTGCATGGGCAACGCGTGGGGCAACAAGCTCGAGGGCATGACCGCCGGCGGCTATCGCGAGATCCTGCCGCACTACCTCGCCGCGAAGGTCGAGGCCTACGTGCTCGACTTCGCGTGCCGCGAGATGGAGGACGCCGATCTGCTGCGCAAGCTGCCGGCGGACAAGAAGGCGCACGTCGGCGTGATCGACGTCCGGACGCTCGAGATCGAGCATCCCGAGCAGGTCGCCGAGCGCATCCGCAAGGTGCTGAAGCACATCGAGCCCGAGCGGATCACGCTGACGACCGACTGCGGGCTCAAGCAGCTACCGCGGGTGTGCGCGATCCAGAAGCTGCGCGCGCTCGTCGAGGGCGCCGCGATCGTGCGCCGCGAGCTCGGTCGCTAAGGCGCGACGATCCGGCCCGGCAACGTCTCGCTCGGGACCGCGACGTGACAGCTCGCGCACGCGCCGGTCGACTGCGCGATCGACATCATCTTCTCGCGGCCCTCGAGCTGGACCTTCGCCATCACCGGGAACGCGAGCGCGGTGCGCGCGTCGAAGTAGAAGTTGCCGGCGGCGTTCGTCGTCGACGTGACCGTCTTGCCGTTCGCGTCGGTGATCTGCACGGTGACGCCGGCGATGCCCGCGCAGTCGTCCGGCTCGTCGAGCTGACCGTAGACCGTGCCCGCGGCGAGGAAGTCAGGGCCTTCGCCGCCGGCGTGGCACGAGACGCAGTCCATGCCGGGATGCATCAGCGGTGACTCCTCGTTGCCGCCGGTCCAGCGCAGCCCGGACGAGCACACGCTGTCCGCGACGAGGCCGCCGCCTTCCTCCTCGTCCTCGCCGACACACCCGGTTGCGATCACGAGACACGACGAGACGACGACCCACAGCTTCATGCCGGCGATCGAAGCAAGGCGGATGCCCGGCCAACCGCGCGTGGATGCACGACGGCGGTGCGGCCCGCTGTGCAAGGGGCGTACAGGTGTACGCGTGCGTCACCTGGCGGTCAGCTGGCGCAACTTCTGCTCGAGCGTCGTCGTGCCACGCACGAGGTCGTCGCTCTGCCAGCGCGCGCGCCCGTCGTTGAACGCATCCATCATCTCGCCATAGAGCGCCGCGAGCTCGCGCGATGCGCCCATCCCGACGAGCGAGTCGATCGTCGCGGACGTCGGCACCGACACCGCCTGGATCGGCTTGCCGGCGACCTTGCCGAGCGTCGCCGCGGTCTCCGCGAGCGTCAGCTCCGCCGGGCCTGCGAGCTGGACGACGCGCGTGCCACGGGGCGCGCCCTCGACGAGCAGCCGGGCGGCGGTCTTGCCGATGTCCTCGGTCGCGACCTGCGGGAACCGGAGATCGCCGCGGATGCCGTAGTACAGCGTGCCGCTCTCGAGCGCGCCGGGGATCGACGCGCCCCAGTTCTCCATGAAGAACGCACAGCGCAGCAGCGTCGTCGGGACGCCGGATGCGCGCAGGCCCTCCTCGATCGGATGCACGTACTGGATCGGGCCGGTCCCCGACGGCAGGTCGGCGCCGACCGACGACAGCAGCACGACGTGGCCAGGCTTCGCGTCACGCACGGCGCCGACGATCGCCTCGGCGTACTTCGCGCGATCGGCCGCGATGTTCGTGTCGGTCCAGCCCGACGGCGGCAGCAGCAGATAGGCACCCGTCGCGCCAGTGAGCGCGCGGGCGAGCGCGGCGCGATCGTCGAGCGACGCGATCGCGACCTCGGCGCCCTTCGCCTTCCACGGCTCGCCCTTGTGGGCGTCGCGCACGATCACGCGCACCGGTTGCTTCGCGGCGAGCAGCGCGTCGGCTGCGGTCGAACCCGTCTTTCCCGTGACTCCAGCGATGACGTACATGGCAGCTCCTCGTTGGCCTGGTTGCGTTGGCGGCACACAAGATGGGGCTGCCCGGCGCATGCGCCAAATCGATTGTCTTGATGCACTGTATGCACCATGCTTATGGTGATGCGGCTCGCCGGGATCGATCTGAACCTGCTGACGTCGCTCGATGCGCTGCTCGAGGCCGGCAGCGTCACGCGCGCCGCGCGGACGCTCGGCGTCACCCAGCCCGCCGCGAGTCACGCGCTCGCCCGGCTGCGCGCGCTGCTCGGCGATCCGCTGCTCGTCCGCACGCCGACCGGGATGCGACCGACGACACGCGCGCTCGAGCTGCGACCGGCGGTGCGCGCCGCGCTGGCAGCTGCCGAGGTCGTGCTGCAGGCGGCACCGGCATTCGATCCGGCGACGGTCGAGCGCACGTTCGCGGTCGCGTTCGCCGACATGGTCGCGTTCCAGCTGCTGCCACGCGTCGCGGCGCGGATCGCACGCGATGCGCCGAGCGTCCGGCTGCAGGTCCGGCCGACGCCGCAGGACAGCTACACCGACGCGCTCGCGCGCGACCTCGATCTCGCGGTCGGCGTGTTTCGCGATCACCCCGCCGGCGTCCGCGACCAGGTGCTGTGGCGCGACGACTTCGTGTGCGTTGTTCGCAAGGGCAGCGCGGCCGCACGCGGTCCGTTCGATCTCGCGCGCTACCTCGCGCTGTCGCACATCGTGATCGCGCCGCGCGGCGGACCGGGCACGCCGCTCGACGACCAGCTCGCGCGGCGCGGCCACACGCGGCGGATCGCGCTCACCGTGCCGCACTTCCTCGTCGCGCCGCACGTCGTGCTCGCGACCGACTTCGTGTGGACTGCGCCGGCGAGCCTCGCGCGTGCGCTCGCCGCGCAGTTCCCGCTGACGCTGCGCGAGCCGCCGCTCGCGATCCCGGGGTTCGACGTCGTGATGCGCTGGCACCTGCGCGTCGATCGCGATCCCGGGATCGCCTGGCTGCGCTCGGTCCTGTCAGCCCGGCTGTAGGACGAACCAGTGAAAGCACCGGTAGGGACCGGACGCGACCGTGCGCACGGCGGTGACGCCGGCGGGCAGCTCGAACGCGCGCTCGACGAGCTTGCCGTCCGGTGGCGGCAGCGTCGCGCGGCCGAGCTCGCGATCGCCGGCGTACAGCGCGAGCGTCACCGGCTGCACGATCGGCTCGTGCCACAGCACGGCCGGCGGGCCGCCGGTTCGCAGCACGAGCCGCGCGGGCTTGCTCGGATCGACGGCGAACGCGAGCTGCTCGCCGGCACCGTCGGGCGTCGGCCGGATCGTGCGGCCGCCGTCGAGCACGAGCCCGTGCGGACCGACCCAGCGCGCGACGAACGACCACCGCGCCGGCGCGTCCGCGGCCTTGCGCCGGCCGAGCGCGCCCTGCCAGTCGTGCGCGTCCTCGCTGTCGAGATCCGCGATGTCGATCCGGTCGACGACACGCCAGCCGGGATGCGGATCGAACGGCAGCTCGCCGGTGCCGACGTGATCGAAGCTCGCGACGACGAGCTGCATGTCGATGTCGCCGACGAGGATCGTCTTCGCGAGCCCCGGGATCCGCGGCCGGATCGGCGTCTGCAGCAGCACGTCGCCGAAGAAGTCCGGCACGCCGAGCCACGCCGGGTAATACGCGAAGTGCGTCGGCCGGCGCGCCGGCGGCAGGCGCTCGAGCAGCTCGAACCGCGCGCCCGGGCCATGGTTCGCGACGCGCGCCTGGTGATTCGTGACGAGGCCGAGCATGTCGTAGACCTCGCCATCGCCGTAATACGCGATCGCGCCGGCGTCGTGGAACATCACCGACGCGCCAGGCAGCTTGTCGCGGACGTGACGGCCGATCGCGACGACCTGGGTGTTCGTGTCGATCACGCCCTGCGCGTAGAGCCGGGCATCGCCCGCGAGCGCGCGCCCCGCCGGCCGGGTGAACACGCCGAGCACGAGCGCGAGCACCACGATCCGCGCCCAGTGCCGCGGCAGCAGCAGCGCGAGCGGCGTGCACGTCAGCGCGAACGCGACGACCGGATCGACGAACCGCGGCGCGGCCGCGAGCGCGATCGCGACGACGACGCCGCCGATCACGACGTAGAGGTACGAGCCGCGCGCGCTGCCGAGCGCACCGCCGACCGCGATCGCGATCAGCGGAAACGCCGGCGCGATGTAGCGGTAGTTGTGAAAGCTCCACAGCCCCGACGACGCGACCACCGCGAACATCAGTGCGAGCGGCGCCGCCACGATCACGATCCCGGCGAGCCAGCGATCGTGGCGCTTCGCCCACACGAGGATCCGCGCGCTGCCGACGAGGTAGCCGATCGCGACGAGCCGCGGCCACACGAGCGGGCTCGCGTCGTCCCAGAACACGCCCTTCAGCAGTGACCCGGTCGCCGACCACACGGCCTCGCGCCAGAACGCCCAGTCGAAGCCAGGCAGGTAGAAGTAGCTCTTCGCGACGCCGGTGTTCGGCAGCCAGTGGCCGGCGAGCAGCCGGTTCGCGACGAGCCACGCGATCGCGGGGACGACCGGCGCGGCCCACCACACCGCGGCGCGCGGGTCGCGACGTCGCACGCGCGCGACGACCGAGACGATCACGATCGCGCCGACGACCAGCATCGCCTCGGGGCGCGCGAGTGCGGTCGCGCCGAGGCAGACCGCGAGCCGCTTCGACGGCGGGCCGGTCGCCGGCTGATCGATCAGCAGCAGCATCGTCGCGACGAGCAGCGCGCTCGCGAACGCGACCTCCATGCCGGACAGCGCGGTCCACGCGAACGGCGCGATGCCGACGAGCAGCACGACGGCGGTGATCGCGGCGATGTTGTCACCACCGAGCTTGCGGACGACGCGCCACACCCCGACCGCGGTCGCGGCGTACAGCGCGCTGCACGCGAGGTACGAGACCCAGACGAGCGCGTGACCGCGCGCGCCGAGCGTCCAGAACGGCGCGAGCACCATCGGCCACAGCACGCTCGTCGCGCCGGCGGAGTAGCCGCCGCCGGGGTAGTACGTGAATGGCTGGCCGCGCCCGATCTGCTTCGCGTACGTCAGGTAGATGTAGCTGTCGTCGAGCGGCAGCCCCATCCGGGTGTAGTGCAGCGTCGTGGCGGCGAAGAACCACGCGATCGAGAGCGCGATCGCGACGATCCCGATCGCGGGCGCATATGTCCGGAGGTGCCGGGTCAGGGCCACTGCGCGACCGGCGTGCGGACGGCGGCGAGCGCGATGTGCTGGAACCGGAACTGACGATCGCGCTGGTAGTCACCGAGCAGCTCGAGCGCGAGCTCGTTGAAGTCGAGCGAGCGCACCCAGCGGAAGCCGCACTCGTAGAGCAGCGGCAGGACGTCGTCGGAGCCGTACCGGATCGGCTCGCCGAGCTCGCCGACGTACGCGCGCGTCTCCTGATCCTTGTCCGAGATGCTCTGCCCGGCCGCGAACCGCTTGCCGACGAAGTCGAACGCGACGAGCGAGCGCGGGTCGAGCCCGGCCGCGAGCCGGGTTGCCGTCGCGCGCACCGCGGGCTCGGTCAGGTACGGCACGACGCCTTCCCAGATCACGAGCGCGGGCTCACGCAGCCCGAAGCCCGACGCGCCGAGCCGCTCGATCGGATCCTCGCGCTCGAAGTTGCACGTCACGTACGTCGCGGCATCGACCGGATAGCCATCGAGCTTCGCGAGCCGCTCGCGCTTCGCGGCCTGCGTCGCCGGGTGATCGACCTCGAAGAACCGCACGCCGGCGCGCGGCAACCGGGCGGCGCGCGTGTCGTAGCCGGCGCCGAGGATCACGACCTGACGGATGTTGAGCCGATCGACCGCGAGCCCGACGAGCCGATCGAGGTACGCGACGCGCAGCCCGAGCCACAGCTCCATCGGCGGGAATCGCGCGTCGAGCCGGCGCGCGATGTCGTGGCCCTCGGGGCCCGCGATCGCGTCGGCCCACGGGTCGACGAACAGCGGCGTCTTCCACTTGCTCGCACGCGCCCGGTAGGCACACACCATCAGCGCAGTCTTCGACGCAGAGCTATCGACATCCACGACCGGTTCTTATCAAGCCAGCGTCGCGAACACCACCGGCGCGTCGCGGTCGATCGTTACGTGTCGTCGCGGAGCAGGATCCGCGCGTTGCTGCCGACGACCCACAAGAATGGCCCGCTGCCGTGCACTGCCCAGAGCTGATCGCTCGCGGTGCCCGGCGTCTCGAGCGTCCAGGTCGCGCCGTCGAAGCGCCCGACCTTCGAGCCGCCCGCGGCCCACAGCGATCGCGTCGTGCGATGGACGTCCTGGAAGATCGCGCCGGTCGCGGGCACCGGCGTCCACGCCGCGCCATCGAACCGCAGCGTCTCCTTGCCCGGCGTGAACGTCGTCACCCAGACGTCGGTGGGGCCGAACGCGCCGAGCCCGAGGTACGTCGTGCCGACACCCGGATCGAGGGTCGTCCAGCTGCCGGTGAAGTGATCGACGCGCGCGTTCTCGCCGGTGACCCAGACGTCGCTGCCACCGGTGCCAGACACCGCGTACAGCGTGCCCGGTAGCGAGGTCGGCGTGAACCCCGCACCGTCGTAGTGGAGCACCGTGCTGGGCCCGGCGATCCAGACATCGTCGGCGCCGGCGCCCCACACCGCGTGGAGATCGATCGCGACGCCCGGATCGACCGCGCGCCAGGTCTGGCCGTCGAACCGCAGCACGGTGCCGGCCTCGCCGACCGCCCACGCATCGCTCGCGCTCGCCGCCCACACGCCGCGCAGGTTCGCGGTCGTCTCGCTCGCGAGCGCCTGCCACGCATTCGCACGGCGCACGAGGATCGTGCCGGCATCGCCGACCACGAACACCGTGCCGGGATCGACCGCCCACACGTCGTGCAGCAGCGTGCCTGCGATCGGCGAGTCCTCGACGCACCACTGACCGGGCGGACACGCCGGTAGCGCATCGATGATCGGATCGGCGCCGTCGCCGGGCGGGAATGCATCGCCGCCCGAGCCGGCGGAGCCACCGCAGCCGGCCGCGAGCAGCGTCACGATCACGGCGCGCATGACGTCCATGCTACGTTGCACGCGTGAGCATCACCAAGCGGATCCTGGAGAGCGCGCAGTCCGGCCTCTCGCGGCTGACCTCGCTGGTGATCGTCGACGACGAGCCGCTGAGCCACGTCGAGAGCGCGGCGCTCCAGACCGAGCTCGCCGCCCGCAAGACCGCGCGCGAGCGCTCGACGCGTGCGCCGCTCGACAACCCGCTCGCGAAGGCCGCGACGTCGGACCCGGCGGCCCGCGCCGGCCGCGACAAGGCCGCGCGCGAGCGTGCCGCCCGGATCCATCGCGAGCGTGACGAGCGCGCCGCACGCCAGAAAGCCGCGGCCGACGATGCGTTTCGCCGCATGAAGGAGCAGGCCGCGCGCGGCGGCGCGAACACGTGGACGTCGGGCACGAGCGCTGGCGCGTCGTCGTCGAGCTCGTCGAGCGGCCGGCCGCCGCGCCCCGGCAGCGCCGAGGCCCAGCTGCTCGACTGGTACAAGACGCTCGACCTCCAACCCGGCGCCGACCTCGCGCAGATCAAGTCGTCGTACCGCCAGCTGATGCGCAAGTACCACCCCGACATGCACGCCGGGAATCCGCAGAAGCAGAAGGCGGCGACCGAGCTGTCGATGCGCGTGACCACGGCCTACAACGGCCTGATGGCGCACCTCGAGAAGAAGTGAGTCGCCGTTACGGCGTCACGTACGTCGTGATCACCTGACGCAGCTTGTGGAGGTTGTTCCAGTCGAGCTCGTCCTCGTTCGCGTCGTCGTGCGGATCCGCAGTGACGCGGCACTTGCCGTAGTACGTGCCGGCCTCGGAGTAGCGCGCGCACGCATCGGTGCAGTCTCCGGCGTAGATGAAGCCGCAGTACGTGTAGCCGGGGTTCGCCGGATCTTCCTCGGCGCAGTCGCGATCGACGAGGCCACCGGTCTCGCCCGCCGCCTGGTCGGTGCCGCGACACGCGACCCACAGGATCGGCTGCTCGATCGGGCGGAAGTAGTTGCCGTAGAACGCGCCTTCCTGCAGCGTCCAGCCCGCGGCCTCCTCGGGCGACACCGTCAGTCGCGCGTGCGCGCCGCGCAGCGAGATCGGCACGGTCACGTTGTTCGCGTTCACGCGCGCGAACAGACACGCGCTGATCCAGCCCTGCCCCTTACGGTCGAGCGGATGGGTGAGCCAGTGCTCGGCGAGCCCGAGCTCTCCATAGAACTCGTAATCGACACCGTCGTAGGTCGCGACGAGCGACTCGCCCTCGTCGATCGCGCAGCTGATGATGAAGCTCAGGACCTCGCGGCCCTCCGGCGTCGCGAGCAGACCGTCCGCCGCGAGATGGTTCAGCTCGAGGCGGTTTGCAGACAACCGGTTTGCGGATAGCCGGTTTGCAGACAACCGATTTGCGGATAGCCGATTTGCGGACAGTCGATTTGCGGACAACCGATTGTCGGTCGTCACCGTCGACGTCGTCTCGTCGAAGGACGGGCCCTCATCCACACAACCGACGAGTGCGAGACCTACGAGTACGGCACAATTGCGCATTAGGAACAGCATTACTGTTCCAGAAACTGCGTGCAAGATCGCTATTTTGGAGCCTCTGTAGGTCAGAGGTCGGGCGCGACCCACAGACCGGGAGCGAGCGGATACGGTGCCCACCCTTCGGCATCCAACGCGGCTCCGTCGACGAGCTGACCTGCGATCGATGCGGTGCTGCGACCGATCGCGATCTTGGTATTCGGATCGAGCGCTTCGAGCTCCACTCTCAATTTTCCAACATCGGAGCCACGCAGCGGTGTCACCGCCAATACGGAATCAGGTGCTGATAAACCGATCACCATTCGATGTGTGCGCATGACGTCGGTCGCGCGCTGGATCTCGACGGTGTTGCCCTCGACGTACACCACGACGACGTCGATCTCGGTCGCGGCGTCCGCCGGCACGATCGCGGCGCGCAGCGCGTCGAGCAGGTCGCGTGCCGACGAGAACCGGTCGTTCGGATCCGGTGCGAGCGCGCGCGCGACCGGGTCGTCGATCGCGGGATCGATATCGACCTTCGCGGACGGCCGCGGCCTGGGGCCGTGGACCTGCAGATAGCTCTGCACGACGCCCGGCGCGCCACCGAACGCCGGCTGACCGGTCAGCATGTGATACGCGAGCAAGCCGAGCGCGTAGACGTCGGTGCGTGCGTCGACCGGCTGACCGCGCATCTGCTCCGGCGCCATCGCGGCCGGCGTGCCGAGCATGCTGCGCGACGAGGTCAGGCCCGGCCCGGTCTCGTCGACGAGCTTCACGAGGCCGAAGTCGAGCAGCACCGGCCGGGTCGTCTCGCCGGTGCGCGCGAGGATCACGTTCGACGCCTTGACGTCACGGTGCACGAGCCCGGCATCGTGCGCCATCGCGAGCGCGTCGCACAGCGGCTCGAGGATCGCGAGCATGTCGGGCGGCGGCAGCGCGCCGCGCTCGTGGATCACCTCGCGCAGGCTCGGCCCCTCGATGAACTCGAGCACGAGGTAGGGCCGGCCATCGCCGAGCGTGCCGTGGTCGAGCGCGCTCACCACGTTCGGATGGTGCAGCCGCTCGATCGCGTCGAGCTCGCGCTGGAACCGCGTGAGCGCGTCGATCGAACGCACGAGCTCGAGGTGCAGGACCTTGATCGCGACGCGGGCTCCGTCCGACTCGCGATGGGCGTGCCACACCTGCCCGAACCCGCCCTCGCCGATCATTCTGTCGAGCCGGAAGCCTGGAATCTCCGGTGGCTCGCTCGTCTCCAACAGCCCTTGATTACCACCGCTGCCGGCCGGCCGCCTATCTGGTTGGATGTCGGAACGAAGGGTCGACCGGGTGGTCGCGCGGCTGCGGCGGGGTGGTCGAGTGGCCGAAAACACGAACGATCGAGCCTCGTAGCGAAGGCTCGACCGGATCACGCGTTTGTGAAGAGCGGATTCAGTTCGTCAGATACGACGACACCGGGTTCGCGTACGTGACCGCGTTCGGCGCGGCACAGTTGTAGAAGTACGACCCCTTCTGCAGGCAGATGTCCGCGCACAGGCCGGCGTACTTGTAGCCACACGGCGTGTCGCCGCTGAGGTTGCCCGGCTTCGCGCAATCGCGGCCGGTCGCGGTCGTGTTGCCCGAGCCCTTGCAGGCACCGAAGTAGTAGTCCTTGCCCTGGAACGCGTTGCCGAAGAACGCGCCTTCCTGCAGCCAGTAGTCGGTCGCTTCCTGGCTCGTGACCGCGAGCTGGGTCGAGCCGCCGCGGATCGAGATCGTCATCGTCGTCGAGTTGTTGTTCGTGCGCGACATGACGCACGCGGTGACGAACCGCTGTACCGCCTGGGTCATCGCGGTCGTCTGCCAGTTCGGCGCGAGCCCGATCTCGCCGCTGTACGTGTCGGTGACCCAGCGGTTCAGGATCGCGTCCCAGTGCTGCGTCGTGACCGTCGTACCCGTGGGCAGCGCGCAGCCGATGACGTACGGCAGCGAGCGCTGACCCTCGAGGGTCGAGTTCATCTGGTCGAGGTTCGCCTGGGTCAGGATGTCCGGGTTGAGCTGCGCGTTCATCAGCGAGCTCGGCGCGAGCGCATTCGCCGACAACCGCGGCACCGCGGTCTCGTCGATGTCACTCGGCAGGTCCGGGGTCGCCTCGTCGGTCTCGGTGGCCGGATCGACGCAAGCGCCAAACAACAGAACAGAGCAAAGCAGCAGCTGGGACTTCATACGCCTCCGAGGCACTTACGCCTTCGGCGCCGTACATCGACCGGACGCGTTCGCCATGTAGGGGGGACTGCAAAAAAACAGGCGTACCGCTCCGACGCCCGCCGAAGACCTCAGAACGGCTCAGAACGGCTCAGAAGGACTCAGAAGGACTCAGAACGTGTGACGGCGCGACCAGATCGGGTTGCTCTGCGCCAACGTGCGCAGCTCGTCGAGCATGTGCTCGGGCAACGCGTGACGCTTCCGTGCGAGGTCGGCGAGCTCGAGCCGGATGTTCACGTTCGGGACCTGGGTGCCGAGGACGGTCGCCGCGCGCGCGAGCGGCTCGGCCCACGCGGCGGCCGGTGCGATCTTCGCGGCGCAGTCGAGCACGCCGACGACCGCCTGCTCGGTCTCGCCGAGGTCGACGTGGGCGAGCTCGTGCAGCGTGCGCTGCAATTCTTGCGTCTCGCCGCGCGCCGCGAGCACGCGCGCGAGCAGCAGATGATCGGGCCACAGCGTGCCCTCGCCGTGGCCGCGCTGCAGCGACAGGCTGCGTCGCGCGAGCTGCACCGCCTCGTCGAGCAGGCCTTCCCACAGCCGGTTCTCCGCGAGGTTGTGCGTCGCGATCCGCTCGAGTGCCGCCTGTCCGGCCTCGCGCGCGATCTGGATGACGGTCGTCAGGTCGGCGGCCGCGCGCTCGACGTCACCGCGATCCGCCCACAGCCACGTGCGATTCGCGTACGCCGCGCCGAGGTGCAGGAGGTCGCCGGCCTGCTCGCACTGCGCGATCAACGCCGCGAACACGCGCTCGGCTTCGTCGAGCCGGCGCGCCTCGACGAGCGCGGGTGCGAGCATCACGGTCGCGATCACCTCGGTCTCGCCGTGGCCGGCGGAGCGCGCGAGCTCGACCACGCGGGCGAGCAGCGGTACCGCGTCGACGAACCGCATCTCGCGGTACACCGCGCGCGCCTCGGCGAGCGCGACCTCGGCACCGAGCGCGGGCGCGAGCTCGGGCACGAGCCGGGCGCGCGCCTCGGCAGCGACCGCAGCCGAGCCCGCGTAGTCGTCGCTCCAGTCGAGCGCGGTCGCCTTCTCGAGCAACGCCTCGATCTCGAGCCGGCCATCGCCGAGCTCGCGCGCGATCGCGAGCGCCTCCTCGAGATCGCCGAGTGCATCGCGCACGCGCTGCAGCCGGTAGCGCGCGCGGGCGCGGCCGAGCAGCGCGCGGCCGCGCTCGTCATCGCGGGCATCGAGGTTGCGTACGGCGCCCTGCCACGCCTGGTCGGCGTCGAGCGAGCGATGCTCGCGATGCGCGCGCTCGCCGAGCGTCGCGAACGCGCGCGCCGCGATCCGGCGATCGCCGACCACCTCGGCGTGGCGTGCGATCCGCGCGGCGGCCGCGGGGTCGCCGGCCGGGCGGCTCTGCCAGTAGTCGAGCGCGGCGGCATGCAGCGCGAGCCGCTCGCCCTCGTTCGTCGTCGCGTAGACGCCTTCCTGGAGCAGCGCCTGGCGAAACGCCCACCGGCCGCCCGCCGCGATCAGGATCCCGGCGGCCTCGAGCTCGTGCAGCCCGACGTCGACATCGATCGTCGTCGTCGCACCGCCGCGGCGCTCGACCGTGTCGACGACGGCGACGAGCTCGTCGCGATCGACCTGATCGCCGAGCACCGCGCACAGCCGCGCGAGCGCGACGACCTCGATCGAGAGCGGCGCGAGCTCGCGCGCGGCGAGCCACGGCCCGAGCGCGACCGGCGGCAGCGCGTCGAGCGCGGTCGTGTCGAGGAAGTGCTCGCCGTTCGGCCGGGTCCGGATCGCGCCGCGGTCGTGGATCTCGCGCGCGAGCGTCGTCAGGTGCATCGGGTTACCGCGGGCGATCGATGCGATCTGGCGCAGCGCTCGCAGCGGCGGGTACTCCGCCGGCTTGAGCAGCGCAGCGGTCATCGCGACCGCCGCGTCCTCGTGGAGCGGCGGCAGCACGTCACGCCGGCGGCGCTCGGCGCGCTGTCCGAATCCCGGACGTCGCTGATCGAGCCGCGGCGCCGCGAGCCCGAGGATCCACAGCGCGAGCGGCTCGCCGCCGAGCGTCGCGTACTCGATCGCGTCGAGCAGCTCGTGCTCGGCGAGGTGAAGGTCGTCGAGCACGATCGCGGTCGGCTGCGCGCGCGCAGCGGCGCGGATCGCATCACCGACCGCGCGCACGATCGGGCCCGACGGCGCTCCGATCAGCTCGGCGAGCGCGCTGTGCCCTGGCTTGCCCGCACCGGGCGGCGGGATCGTCCCGAGATGCACGCGCGCGCCGAGCTCGCGCAGCCGCGGGACGAGCGCGGCGCCGAGCGCGGTCTTGCCGATCCCGTGATCGCCGACGACGAGCACGAGCGCAGGGCCGGCTCCGGCGAGCACGGCCGCGGCGTCCGCCGTCAGGTCGGCGAGCAGCGGCTCGCGCCCGAACAGCTCGGTGAGATCGCCGCGATCGCCGAGCGTGACGAACCCGTCGACCTGCGCGGGTCGCGTCGGCTGCTGGCTCACGGTCGCGAGCGCGCGCGTCAGCACGATGCCGGTCCACGGCTGTGCCGGGAGCCAGCTCTCCGGCGTCTCGACACTCGCGCCGGCGAGTGACAGCCCACTCGCGGTGTGCCGGACGACGAGCGCGTCGAGGTGGAGCGCGACGCGCGCGCCCGCCGCCGCGAGATCGCGTGCCGCTGCGATCGCGGCGCCCGCCGGATCGGCGTGCTCTGCACCGACGACGCCGCCGAGCACGCGACGGCCGCGCTGCGAGACGACCGCGATCTTGCGCGCGCCGAGCGTCGCGAGCAGCGTGCGATCGACCTTCGGCAGCTCGGCCCACAGCAGGACGACCGGCTGCTTGCCCTCGCCGATCACCGACATCGAGTGCTGGCCACGCTGCAACGAGGTCTCGCGTCCGACCTGGCGCAGCCGCGTCGCGATGTCCGCAGCGGACGCCGGGCGGCGCGGCGGCTGCTTCGCGAGGCAGTCCGCGCACAGCTGCTCGAGGCCCGGCGGCACGGTCGCGAAGCTGCCGAGCGGTGGCGGTCGCAGCGCCGCGTGCGCGCGCTCGAGCGTCGCGCGATCGCCGGTGAACGGCGGCCGACCGGCGCACAGCTCGTAGAGGATGCAGCCGAACGCGTAGAGATCCGCGGCGACGCCAGCGCGCGTCGCGTCGAGCAGCTGCTCCGGCGCCATGTACTCGATCGATCCGATCTGGACGCCGGCGCGATTCGGGTCCGCCGGATCGTCGGGGAGCTTGCGCGCGAGCCCGAGATCGAGAATCACGATCGAGCCGTCCGGCCGGCGGACGAGGTTGTCGGGCTTGAGATCGCGATGCGCGAAGCCGGCCGCGTGGAGCTTCGCGAGCGCGTCCGCGAACCGGATCGCGAGCTGGATCGCGAGCTCGACGCGCACCGGCCCTTGCTCGATCAGCTCGGCGAGGTTGTCGCCGGCGATCCGCTCCATCGCGATCCACGCGCGGCCGTCGGCGAGCACGCCGTGACCGTCGAGTCGCGGCACCACAGGTGGTCCGATCGTCGCCATCGCCTCGGCCTCGCGCGCCATCCGCGCACGCGCGAGCTCGTGATCCGCATGCGCGACCTTCAGCACGCCGCCGCTCGCGATCTCCCAGACCGCCGCGAACCCACCGCAACCGATGCGCGCACCGAGCGGTTGCGACCACGCCGGCGCGACCACGTCGCCGATGTCGCTCGTCGGTGCCGGCGCTGCGATCACGCCGTGCTCGGGGCACGGCTGTCCGGTCGCCAGACGACGGTGACACGTGGGGCACCGAGCCACACGGCGACTGTAACGCGGAAGCACGGCAGCAAACCGGACGTGTTACCTTCGAACGACGCAAGTGTTCGAGAACGTCATCGAAGCGATGGTCGATGCCGTCTTGATCGTGGACGTCGAAGGGCGCGTCACGGTCACGAACACCGCGGCGTCGCGGATCACCGGCTACACCGCCGAGCAGCTCCACGGCATGCCGATCGCGAAGCTGCTGATCGACGACAGCTCGGGCCTGCGCACCGTGGTGCGCCGCCGCATCGAGGACGGCGACGTGCTGCGCCGCGAGGAGTCGTGGCTGGTCACGAACACGAACCAGCGGATCCCGGTCTCGATCACCGGCTCGCCGGTGCTCAGCGCCCAGGGCGCCCTCCAGGGCATCGTGCTCGTCGCGCGCGACATCCGCGAGCTCCGCCAGCTGCTCGCCGATCGCGACGAGGAGATCACGCGCCGGCGCGCCGCCGAGGAAGAGCTGCGCGCGCTCAACGCGTCGATCGAGTCACAGCTCGAGCAGACGCGCGCCTCGCTGCTGCTCGCCGAGCGCCGCGCCACGCTCGGCACGCTCGCCGGCGGTGTCGGCCACGAGCTTCGCAACATCGCCCAGATCCAGGTCGCCGCCGTCGACGAGCTCGCGGCCGCGCTCGCCGCGAACGAGGACGTCACCGAGCTCGCGCGCGCGATCCTCACCGATCTCGAGCGCGTCGGCGAGCACATCACCGAGCACGGTCACCGCCTGATGCAGCTCGCGCGCCCCGGCCCGGATCGCGTCGAGCCTCTCGATCTCAACGCGGTCGTCCGCGATGTCGTCGCGATGCTGCGCGGCGCCGGCAAGCTGCGCCGGCTCGACGTCGTCACGAAGCTCAGCGACGAGCCGCTGACCGTCACCGTGAACCGCACGCGGATCGAGCAGATCCTCGTCAACCTGATCGTCAACGCGGTCGACGCGATCGGCGAGAAGCCCGGGACGATCACGATCGATGTCCGCCCGGTCTCCGACGGCCGGCGCGTCGTCTGCGAGGTGCGCGACACCGGCACCGGCATCGCCGCCGATCAGCTCGAGCGGATCTTCGCGCCGTTCTTCACGACGAAGCCCGAGGACAAGGGCACCGGGCTCGGGCTGCCGGTCGCGCGCGAGATCGTGCAGAGCTACGGCGGCAAGCTCGAGGTCGAGAGCGCGCTCGGCAAGGGCACGACGTTCCGGTTCGATCTACCGCGTTAGGATCGCGACGTAGCGGCCGGGCGCGAGCGGCGTGTCGCTCGCGACGCGAAGCCCCGCCGCACGCGCGGCCTCGAGGGCGCGGCGATGGTGGACGTCGCGATTCGCGATCACGATCCGGCCCTCCGGCGCGAGCGCGCGGCGTGCCTGCGCGAGCCACGCGGCCTCGTCCTCGAGGAAGTGATCGACATCGGCGAGCAGGATCGCGTCGTAGCTCGCCGTCTCGTCGGGATCGGTGAACCACTCGGGATCGTCGGTATCCGGAACGATCAGCTCGTAGCTGCCGCGCTCGAGGCCGGGCGAGTCCGGCGCCACGATGCGCTCCTCGACGACCTCGTCGAGCCCGGCGCGCGCGAGCCGGTCGTGCAGCAGATCGAGCACCGGCTTCTCGATGTCGGTCGCGATCACGCGTCCGCTCGGCGCGACCGCCTCGGCGAGGTACTCGGTGTAGAGGCCCTGTCCGGCCCCGATATCCGCCACCTTCGAGCCCGGCCGGATCGCGAGCGCCTGCACGATCCGATCGGGCCGCCGCTCGCGCTCGAACCGCGCGCGCTCGACACGCGGCGAGCTCGCGGCATCGTCGAGCATCCGGGCATCGCGACCGCAGCCGACGACGAGCAGCCAGCCGAGCAGGATCGTCCGCATGTGCGCAGCCTGGGCTCCGCCGGCAGCCGCCATGTTGCGCGATCGTGTCGAACTGTTACGTCAGCTGCCGGGGATCAGCTCGACGGTGCCATCGACGACGCGCTTGCCGCGCAGCACGCGGTAGTCCGAGCCCCACTGCTCGACGAGCAACGTGTCGTCGCCTGGCGCGCTGTACAGCCACCACCGGCAGCGCTCGACGTGGCCTTCGGGGCGATCCTTCTTCATCGCGCCGAGCCCGCCGACATCGCCGAACAGCTGGCAGGTCGCGGCACCGCGCTTGTCGAGCGTGTAGCGGACGTCGCCGAACACGAGCGCCTCCGGCGGGTAGCCGGCGATCGGCATCGAGTCGTCCTGCGCGAGCACGCGCGTCGAGCTGGCCGCGGCGCGATCGAGCCCGACGATCAACCACTTGACGTCGGTGCCGTCGACGATCCGACCACCGAGCCAGCGATGGCCGTCCTCGTCGTACGAGATCACGCCCTCGCACAGGAAGTCCTTGCCGTCCATCGTCAGCACGTCGTCGACCCGGAGATCGCGGACGTTGCGCTCGATCAGCTTGTCGCCCGCGGACGGCAGCATCTTCTGGCCACCTCCGGGCAACGACTTGCGTCGATCTCTCACCGCGATCCCGACCGCGGTGGCGCCGCCGAGCACGGTGATCAGCACGAGCAAGATCCAGATCACGAGCCGACTATCTACACCCTCGCCGCGCAACGCAACGCAGCGTGGCGCAACAAGAACGCCCGCCGAACGGGCGCCACCCATCCTTGACTAACCGCCGTCGCAAACGTACGAAGAGGCGCCGGCGTCATGCCCACGATGAACATCATCGAAGCCGTCCGCGACGCGCTCCGCACCCAGATGCGCGCCGACGCGCGCGTCGTGGTGCTCGGCGAGGACATCGGCAAGTTCGGCGGCGTGTTCCGCGCGACGAGCGGGCTCTACGAGGAGTTCGGCGCCGATCGCGTGATCGACACGCCGCTCGCCGAGGCCGGGATCATCGGGACCGCGATCGGTATGGCGCTCTACGGCCTGCGGCCGGTGCCCGAGATCCAGTTCGGTGACTTCATCTTCCCGGCGTTCGATCAGATCGTGAACGAGCTGGCGAAGTTTCGCTATCGCAGCGGCGGCCAGTACACGTGCCCGGTCGTGATCCGGACGCCGGTCGGCGGCGGCATCCGCGGCGGTCACTATCACTCGCAGTCGCCCGAGGCGCTGTTCATCCACACGCCCGGCATCAAGGTCGTCGCGCCGTCGAACCCGTACGACGCGAAGGGCCTGCTGCTCGCGGCGATGCGGCAGAACGATCCGGTGCTGTTCATGGAGCCGAAGCGGATCTATCGCGCGAGTCGCGGCGAGGTCCCCGAGGGCGACTACACGATCGAGCTCGGCAAGGCGAGCGTCGTGCGCGAAGGCACGCAGGTCACGGTGCTCGCGTGGAGCGGCATGGTGACGATCGCCGAGGATGCCGCGAAGCAGGCGGATGCTGCCGGGATCTCCGTCGAGGTCGTCGATCTGCGGACGCTGATGCCGTTCGATCTCGAGACGATCCTCGCGAGCGTGAAGAAGACCGGGCGCTGCGTGATCGTGCACGAGGCGCCGCGGACGTGTGGGTTCGGAGCCGAGCTGATCGCGTCGATCCAGGAGCGCGCGATCGAGTACCTCGAGGCACCGGTGCTGCGCGTGACCGGTCTCGATACTCCGTTTCCGTACAGCCTCGAGCACGAGTACATGCCCAATGCCGATCGCGTCCTCGGCGCGATCCGCCAGACGCTGGAGTGGTGACATGGCATTTGACTTCTACATGCCGGACATCGGCGAAGGCGTGGTCGAGGGCGAGATCGTCGCGTGGCGGGTGAAGGTCGGCGACAAGGTCAAGCTCGACCAGCCGATCGTCGAGGTGATGACGGACAAGGCGACGGTCGAGCTGCCGTCGCCACGCGCCGGCACGATCGCGAAGATCAACTACAAGGACGGCGACATCTGCCCGGTCGGCAAGGTGCTCGTCGTGATCGACGAGGAGGGCGGCGCGGCCACCGCATCGCCACCGCCCGCACACGGCAAGCGCGAGAACGGCCACGGCAAGCCGGCGGAGCCCGCCCGCGCCCCCCAGGCGCACGCGCAGACCGCGGCGCCGAGCGCGGGCGGCGGGATCCAGGTCGTCGACGCGACCGAGAATCGCACGCGCGTGCTCGCGACGCCCGCGACGCGCCGGCTCGCGCGCCAGCTCGGCGTCGAGATCGGTCGCGTGCCGGCAACCGGCAAGCACGGCCGCGTCACGAGCGACGACGTCAAGCGCTTCCAGGGCAACGGCAGCGCCGCACCGGCAGCGCAGGGCGCACGCGCCGGCTATGCGCCGATCGCGATCGCGAAGCCCGCGGCCGGCTACGAGGAGGAGCGCGTCCCGCTGCGCGGCATGCGCAAGCGGATCGCCGAGTCGATGGCGCGGTCGAAGAGTACCGCCGCGCACTTCACGTACGTCGAGGAGATCGACATGACCGAGCTCGTCGCCGTGCGCGATCGGGCGCGGTCCCGTGCCGCCGAGCGCGGCGTGAAGCTCAACTACCTGCCGTTCATCGTCAAGGCGGTGGTCTCCGGCCTCAAGAAGTGGCCGCAGCTCAACGCGAGCCTCGACGAGACGACGCAGGAGATCGTGCGCAAGAAGTACTACCACGTCGGGATCGCCGCCCAGGGACCGCAGGGCCTCGTGGTAACGGTCGTCCGGGATGCGGACAAGCGATCGATCTTCGATCTGTCGCGCGAGATCGACAGGCTCGGCGAGGCGGTGCGCACGAACACCGCGACGCGCGAGGAGCTCACCGGCTCGACGTTCACGATCAGCTCGCTCGGCAAGCTCGGTGGCGTGCTCGCGACGCCGATCATCAACTTCCCCGAGGTCGCGATCCTCGGCGTCCACAAGATCGAGGAGCGGCCCGCCGTGCGCAACGGCCAGATCGTCGCCCGCCACCTCATGAACCTCTCGATCTCGGTCGACCACCGGCTCGCCGACGGCTGGGATGGCGCGATGTTCCTGCAGGACGTGAAGTCGCTGCTCGAAGATCCGACGACGATGTTCATGGAGATGGTCTGATCGGCTGACGCACGCGTCGCACGTGTCGCGCCGAGCGCGCGCCGCAGCTCGCGCGAGCACGTGCCAGTCGACGCCGACGATCCCGCGTGCGATGACGCCGGCGTGATCCGCCCCGCGCTGTTCGTGATGCTCGCCGCCGCCTGCGGCGCCCCGCCCTCTTCCCGCCCCGTCGAGCCGACGCCGCCGCCCGCGAAGCCGCTCGTCGCGAAGTCCGACTGGGTGACCTCGCCGACCGAGCCGTATCGCGGCAAGCAGGACGATCTCTACATGGTCTCGCCGACGACCGGCTTCTACGGCAACGGCGCCGGCAAGATCTTCCGCACGACCGACGGCGGCGCGACCTGGACGAAGGTGCTCGAGCAGCCCGGCACGTTCGTGCGCGCGATCGGGTTTCTCGACGAGCGCCGCGGGTTCGCCGGCAACATCGGGCCCGACTCGTTCCCGGGCGTCACCGACGAGACGCTGCTGTATCGCACCGACGACGGCGGCGCGACGTGGAAGCCGGTCGCGCTCCCCGATGCCGCCGGCGCGCGCGGCGTGTGCGCGATCGACATCCTCGCGATCGACACCGTGAATTCCGGCCAGCGGCTGCACCGCGAGATCGTGCACGTCGGCGGTCGTGTTAACGGACCGGCGTCGCTGTTCGCGAGCCCGGACGGCGGCGCGAGCTGGCAGCGGCTCGGCCTGCCCGCGAACGTCGCGATGATCCTCGACGTCAAGTTCCTCGACGCGTCGACCGGCTTCGTGTTCGCCGGCACCGACGCCGATGCGGTCAAGTCACACGGCCTGATCATCAAGACGACCGATGGCGGCAGGACCTGGAAGACGGTCTACGAGTCGCAGCGCCCGTACGAGCTGATGTGGAAGGGCAGCTGCCCGTCGCGTCAGGTCTGCTTCGCGTCGCTGCAGAACTACTCCGCGCAGGCCGCCGCCGATCCGGCCGCGGGCGCGGTCGCGATGCCGAAGCGGTTCGTCGTCAAGACCGTCGACGGCGGCGAGACCTGGCGCGAGCTGCCGGTCGTCGACGATCCGAAGATGCAGGAGTTCGGGATCGGGTTCGTCGACGACCAGCACGGCTGGCTCGGCGCTGTGCCGACCGGGTTCGAGACCACCGACGGCGGCGCGACGTGGAAGCCGGTCGACACGATGCCGCGCGCGACGAACAAGCTGCGGATCGTCCGCGACGGCGCGCGCGCGCACGTGTGGGCGATCGGGGTCGACGTCCGCCACCTCGAGCTCGAACCCGCGCGCTAATCCGCGTCCTGACCGCCGGGTAGCTCGTCGCAGTCGACGTCGTCCGGGATGCCATCGTTGTCGTCGTCGGTATCGGCTTCGTCGGGTGTGCCGTCGCCGTCGTCGTCACCTTCGCTCGGGCTGATCACCGCCGAGTCGTCGGAGCCTTCCGCTTCGCTGACGTCATCGGGATCGTCGTCGCCGTCCTCGTCGACATCGGTGCACTGGTCGGCACCGGCCGGCGTCGCCGAATCGGTCGGGTGACAGTTGCTCGTCGTGCCGTCGGCCGCGACATCGCACTGGATCAGCTGTCCGGCTGTCGACAGGTGATCGGAGCTACACGCCGGCGCGATCGCGAGCGCGCAGCCAAACAACAGGATCACGGACAGGCGACGAAGTGATGCCATGGATCGAGTTCCTCCTCGACGCCGCCACGTTGCGAGCCACGTACCACGGACCCGAGCAGGCATTTCGCGCGGTTGTCACGCGACGCGCGCGTACGCCGCGTACACGTGTGCAAGCGTCGGCCAGTCGTAGTACGACCACGAATCATGAGCGATCCGGCGATCTGGTATCTCGGCATCAACGGTCAGCAACAGGGCCCGCTCGGCGCGCAGCAGATCATCGACATGATCCGCAGCGGCCAGGTCACGCAGACCGCGTACGTGTACGGCCAGAGCAATCCGCAGTGGACGCCGATCGTGCAGGTGCCCGGGTTCGCGGCCGCGTTCTCCGCGAGCGCGCAGCCGCCTCCCCCGCCGCCGCCCGCTGGTCCCGCGCCCACGGTCGCGGATCAGATCGACTTCGAGATCTTCGGCGAGGAGATGCAGTTCGTCGAGATCGTCCTCGATCCCGGCGAGGCCGCGATCTCCGAGGCCGGCGCGTTCTTCTACATGGATCCCGGGATCAAGATGGAGACGATCTTCGGCGACGGCTCCCAGCCCGCGCAGCAGCAAGGCTTCATGGGCAAGCTCGTCGCGGGCGCGAAGCGCGTGCTGACCGGCGAGTCGCTGTTCATGACGATCTTCGGCAATGGCGCGCAGACCCGCCAGAAGGTCGCGTTCGCCGCGCCGTACCCGGGCAAGATCATCCCGGTCGACCTGCGCCAGTACAACGGCACGCTGCTCTGCCAGAAGGATGCGTTCCTGTGCGCCGCGAAGGGGATCTCGGTCGGCATCGCGTGGAACAAGAAGGTCGGCGCCGGCCTGTTCGGCGGCGAAGGTTTCATCCTCCAGAAGCTCGAGGGGCACGGCCTCGCGTTCATCCACGCCGGCGGCACGATCGTCGCGAAGGAGCTCGCGGCCGGCGAGACGCTGCGCCTCGATACCGGCTGCCTCGTCGCGTTCGAGCCCAAGGTCAACTACGACATCCAGTGGGTCGGCGGCTTCAAGAGCGCGCTGTTCGGCGGCGAGGGTCTGTTCTTCGCGACGCTGACCGGGCCGGGCAAGGTGTGGCTGCAGTCGCTGCCGTTCTCGCGACTGGCCGGGCGCATGCTCGCGGCGGCGGTCGCGGCCGGGTTCGGGCGCGGCGGCGACGAGGGCTCGGTGCTCGGCGGCTTCGGCATGGGGTCGTGATGGCGGCGACGACGGTCGCGAGCTATCTCGCGGCGCTGCCGGCGGATCGCAAGGCGGCGATCGCGCGCGTGCGCGAGACGATCAACGCGAACCTGCCCGACGGCTACGAGGAGGGCATCCAGTACGGGATGATCAGCTGGTACGTGCCGCTGTCGCGGTACCCCGACACGTACAACGGCCAGCCGCTCGCGCTCGCCTCGCTCGCGTCGCAGAAGTCGCACATGGCGCTCTACCTGATCTCGGTCTACGGCGATCCCGAGCTCGCGCGCTGGTTCAGGCAGGCGTTCGCCGACGCGGGCAAGAAGCTCGACATGGGCAAGTCGTGCGTGCGGTTCAAGACGCTCGACGCGCTCGCGCTCGATGTGATCGGCGAGACGATCGCGAAGGTCTCGGTCGACGACTTCATCGCGCGCCAGGAAGCGATCCGCGGGACGACGAAGACCGCCGCGCGGACGCGCACGTTCGCCGCGAAGCCGGCCCGCTCCAAGCAGCCCGCAGCCGCCAGGCGCCGCGCTCGACGCTGACGGCCTTTACGCTCCGCCGCGACGCCGCTAGATTGCGCGGATGGCAACCGCAAGCTCCCAGCCGGCTCGCAGCGGCGCGTTCGCGTACTTCGACGGCGACGACGAGGCGAAGGCGCGCGGGCTGTTCCAGCTGCTGCGCGAGGACGGCACGCCGGTCGACGACGGCTCGCTCGCGAAGCTCGACCGCGACCTCGCGCGCCGGCTGTTCGAGGGCATGCTGCGGATCCGCGTGACCGATGCGCGGATGATGGCGCTCCAGCGGCAGGGCCGGATCGGGTTCTACGGCGAGGCGATGGGCCAGGAGGCCGCCGTCGTCGGCTCGGCCGCCGCGACGCGCCCCGAGGACTGGATCGTGCCCGCGCTGCGCGAGGCCGGCGTCGGGCTGTTTCGCGGCATGACGATCGACTCGTACATCGCGCAGATCTTCGGCAACGCCGCGGATCCGACGAAGGGCCGCCAGATGCCGTGCCATCCGTGCGACCGCGAGCATCACTACGTCGTGATGTCGTCGTGCGTGTCGACGCAGATCCCGCACGCGGTCGGGATCGCGATGGCGATGAAGATCGCCGGCGATCGCAAGGTCTGCTTCGGCTACATGGGCGACGGCGGCACGAGCGAGGGCGACTTCCACGTCGCGCTCAACTTCGCCGGCGTCACGAAGGCACCGGTCGTCCTGATCTGCCAGAACAACCAGTGGGCGATCTCGACGCCCGGCACGCTGCAGACCGCGGCGCAGACGATCGCGCTGAAGGGGCTCGGCTACGGCGTCGAGTCGATCCGCGCCGACGGCAACGACGTGCTCGCCGTCTACCACGCGGTCGCGTACGCGGCCGACAAGGCGCGGCGCGGCGAGGGCCCGACGTTCGTCGAGCTGCTCACGTACCGGGTCAGCGCGCACTCGTCGTCCGACGATCCGTCGCGCTACCGCGACGAGTCGGTGACCGAGGTGTGGCGCGGTCAGCGCGATCCGATCCGTCGCTTCGAGGCGTTCCTGGTGCGTCGCGGCTGGCTCGCGCAGGGCGAGCGCGAGCAGCTCGCCGAGCAGCTCGAGGCGCAGGTCCGCGAGGCGATCGCGCGGCAGGAGGCGATCGCCGCCCCGCCGCTCGAGACGCTGATCGAGGACGTCTACGAGGAGCCGACCTGGAACCTCCGCGAGCAGCTCGCCGAGCTCGAGCGTTCGCCGCGCGCGAAGTCGCCGCATCAGCACTGACGAGCTGCGGCGCCGTCACCTCACGAGTTGCCGCATGCGACAGCGCGCCGGCTGCGACATCGCAGCACGGCACGAGCCGTCAGCAGCGCAGCGTGGCTCGCGCCGTGTGCGCACGCGTAGATGAGGAATGCGCAGACTTCGAGCCTGGACCCTGGTCGCGGCAGTCGCACTCGCCGGCTGTCATCATCGCGCGGCCTCTCACATCGCGGGTGGAGTTCTCGGTCGCGTCGTCATCTATCGCAACGGCGTCGCGTTCTACGAGCGCAATGCCACGATCGAGGACGGCAAGCTCACGGTCCGCGTACCGCGCGATCGCGTCGACGACTTCTTGAAGTCGCTCACCGTCGTCGACCGCACGTCGCGCAAGCCGCTGTCGGTCACGATCCCGCGCGCGCAGGACGCCGACGGCAACTTCCTGACGATGACGCTCGAGACGCCCGAGCACCGGCACGCGCAGGTGCTGCTGACGTACGTGACCGAGGCGCCGGCGTGGAAGCCGAGCTACCGCGTCGTCGTCGGCAACCAGGGCAAGGTGATGCTCGAAGGGTGGGCGGTCGTCGACAACACGACGTCCGAGGACTGGAACGGCGTGCTCGTCGGCGTCGGCGCGAGCTCCGCGCTCGCGTTCCGCTACGACCTGTGGAGCGTGCGCTCGATCGATCGCGACCTGCTGCAGGGCGAGGACAAGTTCGCGATCGCGCCGCCGACCGGCGTCTCGCCGTACGCCGAGACCGCCGGCGCCGAGGAGCTCGTCTCGCTCGATCCGACCGAGGTCCGCGCACCGGCGACGACGAACGTGCCGACCGGCCGCACGTTCTCCGGCGTGCTCGGTGCGGCCGCCGGCTCGCAGTCCGACACGTACGGCACCTCGGTCTCCGGCTCGTCGTCGCAGGAGAGCGTGTACCTCGTCGATGGCATCAACACGACCGACACCGGCTTCGGCTCGAAGTCCGGTCCAGACGCGACGCCGAAGGCAAACACGGCCGGCACGATCGCGGGCACGCTGACCGACAAGAAGACCGGCGAGCCGCTGATCGGCGCGACGGTCGTCGCGACGAGCAAGGCGCTCAAGGGCGAGCAGGTGATGCTCACCGACGAGCATGGCCGCTACACGATGCCGAACCTGCCGCCCGGCCAGTACACGCTGACGTACTACTACGACAACTCGACGTTCACGCGCTCGAACGTGCTTGTCTCGGTCGGCAAGACCGCACAGATCGCGCAGAAGCTCGATCTCAAGAACGTCTCCAAGGGTGAGGTCATCGAGATCAAGGGCACCGCACCGATCATCGATCAGGGCAGCACGAAGACCGGCATCACGATCACGCAGGACTACACGCGCAACATTCCGATCCCGCAGCGGTCTTATGAATCGTCGAGCAGCTCCGCGAAGCCCGAGCCGCCGACGAAGCGCGGCGACGAGAAGCTCAAGGCGATCGTCGACAGGGTGAGCAAGGACAAGCGCGACATCGTCGTCGAGGTTCACGGCGCGCCGGGCACGGACGAGCACGCGCTCGCACGCGGCACCGCGGTCAAGAACAAGCTCGTCGACGACGGCGTGCCCGCGTCGAAGATCCACATCGTCAAGAAGCTCGCGCCCGGCGAGACCGAGGACGTCCGCGTGCTCGCGGTCACCGGCAAGCCGAAAGACGATGCCCAGAAGACCGCGGTCGATCGCATCCCGGCCGGCGACACCCCGGTCGGCGAGAGCCACTTCATGGCCGATCGGCCGATGACCGTGCGCGCCGGCTCGAGCGCGATGGTCGCGATGGTCCACGGCGAGACGACCGGCGGCGTCGTCTACCTCTACGATCCGATCTCGGATCGCGGGCACGACCGCTTCGCCTTCAAAGCGGTGCGGCTCGACAACCCGACGGCGGACACGCTCGAGCCCGGTCCGGTCACGGTCTACGGCGACGGCCGGTTCATCGGCGAGGGCATCACCGAGCCGGTGCCGCCGCACGCGTCCGTCGTCGTGCCGTTCGCGCTCGACAAGCAGGTCGTCGTCGAGCGCAACGGGGCCGAGGTCGACCAGATCGCGAAGCTCATCACGGTCCAGCGCGGCGTGATCACTGCCGAGCTGCAGCACCGCCGCGACACGCGGTTCACGCTGACGAGCCGGCTCGGCGCGCCGACGACGGTCTACCTCCGCCATAAGCTCGAGCCGGGCTGGACGCTCACCGACAAGCCGTCGGACGGCATGAAGGTCGGCGACTCGCAGCTGTTCGCCGTGACGCTGCAGCCGGGCGAGACGAAGTACGTCTCGATCTCGGAGGCGACGCCGGTCGAGCGCACGTTCGATCTCGCCACGCCCGAAGCGCTCGGGATGATGCAGGTGTTCGTCAACGATCCGAAGGGCTCGCCGCAGCTCAAGGAGCAGATCGAGACGCTGCTCGCGACCCACAAGACCGCCGCGGACCTCGTCGACAAGATCCAGACGCTGCGCGAGCAGCTCGGCGAGTACCGGTCGCGCTCCGGCGAGCTCAACGCGCAGCTCGTCACGCTGAAGGCGGTCAAGACCGGCGGCGACCTGATGGTGACGCTGCGCGCGAAGCTCGCCGAGATGTCGGAGCGCACGCAGAAGACGACGATCGCGCTGATCGAGGCGCAGGAGAAGCTGATGCTCGCGCGCGTGAAGTTCCAGAACCAGCTCGCCGAGCTGAAGCTGACGGACGCGACGAAGAAGGCGGTGTCGGCGCGGTAGCCGCCCGGGGGTGCCGTTCCCCCTACGATACCCGGAGATTTACCGGCCGGGCCCTCATCTTCGACGAGACGGGACGAATACTCGAAGCATGAAGCTCGGGACCCCTCGCATGATGATGACTGCCCTGGTGGTCTTTTGTGCGCTCGCGGTCGCCGACCAGCGCGAGACCCAGGGCTCGCCGAACGCCTTCCACCCCACCCCGGCTGCCTGGCCGGTCGTGACCAACCTGCCGCGTGCCGAGGCCAAGCCGACCGTCCTGATGTTCGTTCGCGCCGACGATGCGACGGGCACCGCCAAGATCGCCGAGCTCGGCAAGATCGTGTCGGATGCCCGGACCGCGCCGTTCGTCGCGATCGTCCAGGTCGGAACCGAAGTGCCGACCGCGCTGTGGGATGCCGCCGGTCGGATCCCGCGCACCGCACGCCTGCTCGACAAGGCAGGCGTCGAGGCGCGCCGGTTCGGTGCGGTCTCGACCGGCCAGGTCGTCGTCTATGCCGCCGACGGCACGCTGCGCTACACCGGCGCGCCGACCGAGCAGCTGCGGCTCGCCCTGCGCTGAAGGTTCGATCGTGGGCGGGCGTGGTATGACGCGCCCATGCCCGAGCAACGTTTCGACGCCGTCGTCATCGGAGCCGGACCCGGTGGGTACCCCGCCGCGATCCGGCTCGGCCAGCTGAAGGTCAAGACCTGTGTCATCGAGCGCGAGTACATGGGAGGCGTGTGCCTCAACGTCGGGTGCATCCCGTCGAAGGCCGTGATCCACGCGGCGAAGATGTACGACAAGCTCGGCCACTCGGAGGACATCGGTATCTCGATCCCCGGCAAGCCGTCGCTCGACATGAAGAAGCTGCAGACGTGGAAGGGCGGCGTGGTCAACAAGCTGACCGGCGGCGTCCGCACGCTGCTGAAGGGCAACGGCGTCGACATCGTCGAGGGGGTCGCGAAGCTCGAGAAGCTGGGCGCGGACGGCCACCGGATCACGGTCCAGACCAAGACCGGCACGCAGACGATCGTCGCGAAGAACGTCGTGCTCGCGACCGGCTCGCGGCCGATGGAGATCCCGGGCTTCAAGGTCGACCAGAACCGGATCATCGACTCGACCGGCGCGCTCGCGCTCGAGGCGGTGCCGCAGCGGCTGATCGTGATCGGTGGCGGCTACATCGGCCTCGAGCTCGGCATGGTGTACGCGAAGTTCGGCAGCAAGGTCACGGTCGTCGAGGCGACGCCGCGGCTGCTCGGAGGGATGGACAAGGACTGCGTCGGCGTCGTCGAGCGCAAGCTGCGCAAGATGGGCGTCGAGGTCATGCTCGAGACGAAGGCGAAGGGCTGGGAGGACAAGGGCGACCGCGCGGTGCTCACCGTCCAGCTCAAGGACGGCAAGACCGCGACGATCGACGCCGACAAGATCCTGCTGTCGGTCGGCCGGCGGCCGAACAGCGAGAACCTCGGCCTCGAGGCGGCGGGCGTCACCGTCGACAAGCGCGGCTACGTCGTCGCGGATGACCAGCTGCGGACGAACGTCGGCGGGATCTACGCGATCGGCGATCTGATCGGCGGCATGATGCTCGCGCACAAGGCGACGAAGGAGGGCGAGGTCGTCGCCGAGATCATCGCCGGCCACAAGGCGGCGTTCGATGTCCGCACGATCCCGGCGGTCGTGTTCACCGATCCGGAGATCGCGGCGACCGGCCTGACCGAGGACGAGGCGAAGGCGAAGGGCCACGCAAAGCTCAAGATCGGCAAGTTCCCGTTCGCGGCGCTCGGCCGCGCGCTCAGCGTCAACGACACCGACGGTTTCGTGAAGGTGATCGCGGACGCCGCGACCGGCGAGCTGCTCGGCATGCACATCGTCGGCAACGGCGCGGCCGACCTGATCTCCGAGGCCGCGCTCGCGATCGAGATGGGCGCGGTCGTCGACGATCTGCGGCTCACGATCCACCCGCACCCGACGCTGTCCGAAGCGATCATGGAAGCCTCCGCCGCCGCGCTCGGCGAGGCGATCCACGTGATCAACCGCTGATCACGGCACGCAGCCAGCCGGCGGCTCGCTCGGCACGCCGGGCCACAGCGTGCCGGCGCAGCTGTGCGCGACGAACTGCTTGTAGATCAGGCACTCGTGCGGCGTGCCGTTCGCGAGGTTGCCGTCGTCGTCGTCGACCGCGACCATCGCGCGGTACCACTCCGAGCGGGTCTGCGCGCCCGCGATCGGCAGCAGCATGATGCGATCGATCTGGCGCGCATCCACGCCGGCGCGCTTGAGGTCCTCGCGGATATCCCATACGACGGTGCCGAGCAGGTGGCCAGCATCGTGGACCTCGGTCTTGCGCGGATCGAAGCACCGGTACTCGGGATCGGTGAGATCGCGAACGCCGCCGCCACCGACGAGGAAGTTCTCGCCGATCACCGGCGAGTCGGTCTGCACGAACGAGATCAGGTCACCGATGAACTCGCCGAGCCCGCCGTCGATGTCGGCGCCCGGGCCGTGCTGGTCGAACGCGTGGCCCCACTCGTGCGCGACGACGTCGAAGATCCGGCCGGTGTTGTTGCAGCCGCGGCCCTCGCGGAAGAAGTTGATCGAGTAGCCATCCCAGTACGCGTTGCACGTCTGGTTGAGGTTGACGTTCGCGCGCAGCGCCTTGTTCAGCCACGGCACCGTCGGGAAGTAGCGCGCGATGAACCGGTTCGTGATCGTCGTGCCGCGATAGACGTCGCGCTCGGCGATGTCCGAATTCGCGTTGTCGACGTCGAGTAGCATCGGCATCCCGGGCTCGAGCTCGGCGAGGTACTCGGCATCCTTGCCGGTGCGGTTGTCGACGGTGACGTAGCGCCCCTGCAGCCCGAGGTCGAGCGCGCCGCGACCTTGCGACGAGCTGCGCAGCAAGAAGCTGCCGCGCTCGTCGGTGTAGACCTGCTCCTGATCGATCGTCATCCCGAGGTACGCGGCGGTCTCCTCGGCGAGCGGATCGCCGACCGTGCGCGGATCGACCTCGATCTTCGCGGCGCCACCGAAGTCGTAGCGATGGCCGTCGTGCGCCGCGAGCAGCGCGCCGGTGTGCGCGTCGACGTACGCGCGAACGAACGCGTCGGCGGTGCGCAGCTCGGTCTGCCACGCGAGGTGCGGCGTGCGCCCGTCCGGCCAGACGACCAGCTTGGCATCGGCGCGCGTCGCGACCGGCATGCCGGTGCCGACGAGCGCGCCCGCGATCGCCTCGTCGCGCGTCAGCCGCGGTGTCGGATCGAGGCCATCGACCGGAAACGTCGTGCCGTGCACGAGCACGAGCTCGCCATGCTCGATCGCGAGGCCGAGATGACCGGCGACGACCGGCAGCCCGTGATAGCGCTGCTGCAGTTGCACGAACGCGAGCTGGCCATCGTCGGCGCTGCCATCGAGCACGAAGTCGCCGCCGAACAGATCGCGATGCGAGGTCACGAACGCGAGCGCGTCCGCCGGCTGCAGCGCGAGCCCGTCGCCGGACAGCGCGCGCAGCGTGCCGAGCCGCGGATCGACGTCGATCGACCACGCGCCGGGATGCTCGGCGGCAAACCGCGCCATCGCCGGGGCGTGCGCGAACGTCGTGGCCTGGGCGTCGCTCGCGCGGACGTAGTGCTCGCTCGGCGGCTGCGTGACCTGGACCGACGGGCGTGCGACCGGCCGGAGCCAGCCGCGCGGCGCGGGATCGGAGCCAGGCGATGGCGAGCACGCAGCGAGCGCGAGGACGAGGGACCAGCGCATGGTCAGGAGCATACGAGCCCACGGGCATTGGCGCCGCTGGTTTGTGTGGTAACCGGATCGTCATGATCCCGTGGAGCGTCGTCGACCTCGGCACCGCGTCGTACCGCGAGGTCTGGGCGAAGCAGCTCTCGCTCGTCGAGCAGCGCCAGATCGGCGCCGCGCCCGACACCCTGCTCCTCGTCGAGCATCCACACGTGTTCACGCTCGGCCGCCGCCGCGAGGCCGCCGGCAACGTGCTCGCGCCCGGCGACGTCGAGGTGATCGAGATCGAGCGCGGCGGCGACGTCACCTACCACGGCCCCGGTCAGATCGTCGCGTATCCGATCGTGCTGCTCGGCGACGGCGAGCGCGACCTCCATCGCTACCTGCGCAACCTCGAGGAAGCCGTGATCGGCACGTGCCGCCGGTCCGGCATCGCCGCCGACCGCGAGCCCGGCAAGACCGGCGTGTGGTGCGGCCCGCCCGAGCGCCGCAAGAAGCTGTGCTCGATGGGCATCGCGTGCCGCAAGTGGGTGACGTTCCACGGGCTCGCGCTCAACGTCACGACCGACCTGTCCTACTTCGGCCGGATCAATCCGTGCGGCTTCGAGTCGTCGATCATGTCGTCGATCGAGGATCAGGTCGGCGCGGCGTCGATCGCCGACACGAAGCAGATCCTCGTCGACGAGCTCTCGCGCACGCTCGGTCGAACGGTTGCTTAGAAGTTCTCCGCTCCGATTCAGGTTCCCTACTCACGATTCGATCACCGCCGGATGGCGAGGCCTCCGTCGGAGTGTTCGAGCTTGAAAGGGATCGTTCTAGCGTTCTGGAACGGACTACGTCGTCGAAGGATTCGGCCGCGAATCACGTCCAGCCGTCGTCGTCCGATTCAGCCGGTTCCGTGCGCGAATAGTGAGCGGTGAACCGGAACCGGAACTCGGAATGTCCCTAGTCGACGGCGATCCCCGACAGCGCCGGATCCGGCAGCCCCGGGTGGTCGCGGAAGATCACCGTGCCCGGCTGCGCGACCTCGGTCGACCACTGGAAGCCGTCGATCACCGCCATCGAGTCCCACGCGTGATCGCTCGTGTCCCAGATCGCGATCCGCAGCTCGATGATCTCGCCCGGCGTCACGTTGCCGCTCGTCACGAGCCAGCCGGTCGCGCCGCCCTCGAGGCTGTTGCCGTCGCAGCTCGCCGGGTTCGGATCGTCGAAGCCGGTGCCGGCGAGCATCGCGGTGCTCGTGCACGTCGAGATCGAGCCCGACGTCCCCGAGCATCCGGTCGTGCCGTTGACGCACTGGGTGAACAGGCCGGTGTTGCCGTAGCCGAGGTTGACGCCGACCGGCACCTTCATCATCGAGTTCGCCGGCTGGTAGAACGCGAGGTTCTTGTCGGCCGGGTTCGGCGGATCGCCGGCGTACGTCGAGTCGAGCAGCACGACGAAGAAGTCGTTGTACGGGCTGCACGTGAACTCGGGGAACTCGGCGCTGTAGAAGTTCGTCGACAGCTTGAACGACTTCGCGTTCGTCGGAACGCGGATGCGCAATTTCAGCATCGTCGGGTCGTTCGCGGTCGTGCCGCGCGGCGGCGGGCAGCCCGGCGCGTTCGGCAGCGTGCCGGCGTTCGCAGCCAGGAAGTCGGCCGGGAACGGCGAGCAGCTGCGGCCGCTCACCGAGTTGCACGTCTTGTTGCCGACGTGCGTGTAGCTGACCCAGTCGTGATAGCCCGGGTTCGTGTCGCCCTTCGCGGCAGCGCCGCCGGTCGACAGGATCGCGAGGCTGACGCCGCCCTGCGGGTACACGTTCGCGCCGAACTTCGAGCGGATCGAGTGGCCCTGCGGATCCGGCGTGCCGGTGCCGTCGGCGAGCGTCAGCTGCGCGTCGATCACGCCCCATCGGCGGTCGGCCTCGGTCGTCGACTGGCAGAGGTCGATCGCCTTCGCGTAGTCGAGCCCATCCTGCGTGTTCGATGCGAGGTTCTGATCGCACAGCAGCAGCGTGTCGTCCTTGACGCCGTTGCAGTCGTCGTCGAAGTCGTTGCCCGGCGCATCGAACGCGCCCGGGTTCGCGAGCTCCGGCTTCTGGCATTCCGTCGAGTCGCAGCAATCGCCGCCGCACGACGTGAAGCCGTCGCCGTCCTTGTCCTCGTCGTTGTCGACGATGCCGTCGCAGTTGTTATCGACGCCGTCCGCGCAGTTCTCGGCGACCGGCACGGTATCGGTGCACTTGCTCCAGACGCCCGCGACATCGCACTCGCGCGTGCCGGCGTGACAGGGGCCGACGTCCTTCGTGCCGTCCTGCCCCGTGTAGCATTCCTCGACGGTGCCGGGCTGACATTGCCCGGGCACGCAGTGCGAGTCGATGCACGAGAACCCGTCGGCGCACGTGTTTCCGCACGTGCCGCAGTTCAGCGGATCGGTCGTGAGATCGGTCGTGGCCGCAGTGCATTCGCGGTCATCGCTCGGTCCACAACCGACGAGTGAGAGTGGTACAGCGACGACGACAAGACCCAACGAGACAACCCACGAACGCACGAGCATTTCTGCGCAGCTCCCTTCCGGCGCGCGCAAAATACACTCGTGTTACACGCCCGCAAGAGCGTGGGGCAGCTTAATGCTCTTGCTTGAAGATCACCGTGCCGGGCTGCGCGACGTCGACCGACCACTGGAAGCCGTCGATCGCGGCGATCGAGTCGAGCGCGTGATCGCTCGTATCCCAGATCGCGATCCGCAGCTTGATGATCTCGCCGCCGTTCACGTTGCCACTCGTGACGAGCCAGCCGGTGCCGCCGCCCTGCTTCGCGTTCGCGTCGCAGCTGCCCGGATCGGCGGCATCGAGGCCGGTGCCGGCGAGCTGATCGGTCGCGATGCACGTGTTGATCGATCCCGCGTTACCCGAGCAGCCGGTCGCGCCGTTCACGCACTGGGTGAACAGGCCGGTGTTGCCGGACGCGAGGTTGACGCCGACCGGATACTTCTGGGTGCCGCCCATCGGCGTGTAGAACGCGAGGTTCTTGTCGGTCGGGTTCGCCGGCGAGCCCGCGAACGCCGAGTCGAGCAGCACGACGAAGAAGTCGTTGAACGGCGAGCACGTGTACTCGGGGAACTCCGAGCTGAAGAAGTTCGTGCTGAGCTTGAACGACTTCGCGTTCGTCGGGACGCGGACCTCGAGCGTCAGCATCACCGGATCTTCGGCCTTGTTGCCGTCGGGGCCCGGGCAGCCCGGCGCGTTCGGCAGCTGACCGCCATTCGCCTGCAGGAAGTCCGACGGGAAGTTCGATTCGGTGTTGTTGCCGAACAGCCCACTGCCGCTCTGGAAGTCCTGCCATGCCGGGTTCGCGTCGCCCTTGCTCGCGGCGGCGCCGGTCGACAGCAGTGCGAGCGACACGCCGCCCTGCGGGAGCACGCCGCTTCCGAACCTCGGCCGGACCGCGTGCGACTTCGCCACGGGGACGCCGGTGCCGTCGGCGAGCGTCAGCTTCGCGCTGATCACGCCCCACTTCTTGTCGGCCGCCGTCGCTTCCTGACAGATGTCGATCGCCTTCGCGAAGTCGACCGCGTTCGTCGTGTTCGACGCGATGCCCTGATCGCAGAGCAGCTGGGTGTCGTCGGCGACGCCGTTGCAGTCGTCGTCGAGGTTGTTGCCCGGCGCATCGAACGCGCCCGGGTTGACGAGGCCCGGCGCGCTGCACTCGGTCGAGTCGCAGCAGTCGCCGCCGCACGTCGTGAAGCCGTCGCCATCGGCATCGACGTCCTCGTCGGTCATGCCATTGCAGTTGTTGTCGACCGCGTCCGCGCACGACTCGGCGACCGGCACGACCTCGCCCTCGCACTGCGTCCACAGCTTCTGATCGGTGCACGTGCGCGTGCCGGCGTGGCAGGGACCGACCCCCTCGGTGCCTGCCTGCCCGCTGTAGCACTCCTCGACTGTACCCGGCTCACAGGGCGCGTTCGGATCGTCATCGCTACCGTCGCGGACGCTCGGTCCGCAGGCCGCGATACAGAGGACGAGCGCACAGAGCACAGACGAACGCGTCATGGTTCCCTCCGAAGACGCGGCGGAGCATACGTTGACTACACGGTCAGAACGCAAGCACAACCGTCGTGGCTCACGTGAGACTGCTTCGGTTGCGCGAGCCCGTGCACAACTTGCGCACGCTCGGTAGCAACGAGCTCAGCCCGTACGGACCGAGAAGTCGCGGACCGAGACGATCGTCTTCGTCTCGAGATCGGCGAGGAAGCTGCGCCCCGAGCCGATGCGGCCGTCGAACGCGAGCAGGTACCAGACATCGAGCGTCCACCGCACGTGGTCGGTCTCGCACGGCGGCGTCCACGACACGGCCTCGAGATCGCCGAGGTACGTCGGCCGCGATGGCGAGGCCGCGACGAGCTTCTGGTACTCGTCGCACGCCTGCACGAGCGCGACCGCCGCGGTCGCATCGCGGTTCGCGACCGTGCGCCGCCACGCGCTCGTCAGCCGGCAGCGTCCGATCTGACCGGTCGGCGACAGCTCGATCTCGTACGCCTCGTCCGCGGCGAGCCCATCGAAGTCCGGGACGTCGAACTCGGGATACTTGTCGCGCTCGGCGATCTGCTCGAGTCGATCGTCGAACGCCTCGTAGCCGGCGTCGAGCGTGTCCTGGCCGTAGTAGCCGTACACCCGGAGCACGAGGTTCTGCGAGGGCAGCCGGTGATCCCAGTCGACGACCGAGATCGCGCCCGCGTAGTCGTGGCGGAACCGCGCGAGCGGAGGCAGTGCGGCCGCGACGCGCGTAGCCGCGCCTTCCTCGGCGAGGATGCCCTGGTAGGCCACCCGGGGATGGAGCCGGATCTCCTCGGCTACGAACGGACGAAGATCGGACGACACCGCTTCGTGAATAGTACACGGCACCGCTGTCCTGTGCATGGCAACCACGCGAAACCTCGGTGCAGGGACGCCAGAAACCGACACGAGCGCGATTCGTAGCGCGAACGCTTGCCCGCTGTCTCAGAGATTCGACCGCTGGCGCGCGATCACGGACGAGTGGCGCGTTCGGCGACGGCGCGCTCGATCGCATCGATCAACGCACCGAGCCGATCGCCATCGAGCTTGAGCCGCGCCGGATTGACGACGAGCCGCGCGCTGACCTCGGCGATCGTGTCGACCTCGACGAGCCCGTTCTGGCGCAGCGTCTCGCCGCTCTGCGTGATGTCGACGATCCGATCGCAGAGCCCGGTCAGCGGCCCGAGCTCGATCGCGCCCGAGAGCTCGATCACCTCGGCGGTGATGCCCTTGCGATGGAGGTACGCGCGCGTCGTGTTCGGATACTTCGTCGCGATCCGCAGGTGCGACTGCGATCGCGGATCGACCGGCTGATCGGCGCGCTCGGCGACGATCATCCGGCAGCGCCCGATCCCGAGATCGACCGGCTCGTAGAGCTCGCGGCCCTCCTCGTCGAGCACGTCGCTGCCGACGACGCCGACGTCCGCTGCGCCGTGCGCGACGTAGGTCGGGACGTCGGAATTTCGCAGCACGAGCACGCGAAACGGCGGGCACTCGTGGACGAGCCGTCGGCTATCGCCAAACAGCGGCGACAGATCGTAGCCGGCGCGCGCGAACACGTCGGCCGTCTCGTCGAGGATCCGGCCCTTCGGCAGCGCGAGGATGATCGGGCGCGCGGCCACCTACGATTCCTTGACGCGCTTGATCCGCGCGCCGACCGCCTTGAGCTTCTTCTCGATCGACTCGTAGCCGCGATCGAGGTGGTAGACGCGCAGCACCTCGGTCTTGTCACTCGCGACGAGGCCGGCGAGGATCAGGCTCGCGGACGCGCGCAGATCGGTCGCCATCACCGACGCGCCGGTCAGCTTGCGACCACCACGCACGATCGCGGTGCGCCCATCGATCGAGATGTCCGCACCCATGCGCCCGAGCTCGGGCACGTGCATGTAGCGGTTCTCGAAGATCATCTCCTTGATCACCGACTGACCCTTGGCGATGCACGCCATCACCATGAACTGCGCCTGCATGTCGGTCGGAAAGCCCGGGTGCGGCTGGGTGACGATGTCGACCGCGGTCAGCTCGCCGGTGCCGCGGATGCGCACGCCGCCGGCCTCGGCCGCGACCTGGACGCCCGAGGCGCGCAGCTTCGCGATCACCGCATCGAGGTGCTCGGGGCGCGCGCCCTCGAGCAGCACGTCGCCCTTCGTCATCGCAGCGGCGACCGCGAACGTCCCGGCCTCGATCCGATCCGGAATGATCGCGTGCTCGATCGGCGACAGCTCGTCGACGCCTTCGATCGTGATGATCGGCGTGCCCGCGCCCTGGATCTTCGCGCCCATCTTGTTGAGCACGAGCGCGAGCTCCTCGACCTCGGGCTCGCGCGCCGCGTTCTCGATCACGGTGCGGCCCTTCGCGAGCGTCGCGGCCATGATCAGGTTCTCGCAGCCGGTCACCGTCGGCATGTCGAGCACGATCGTCGCGCCCTTGAGCCGCTTGCACTCGACGTCGACGTAGCCGTGATCGAGCGTGACCTTCGCACCCATCGCCTGCAGGCCCTTGAGGTGCTGGTCGATCGGACGTGCGCCGATCGCGCAGCCGCCCGGCATCGACACGCGCGCCTTGCCGTAGCGGGCGACGAGCGGACCGAGCACGAGCACGCTCGCGCGCATCGTCTTGACGAGCTCGTACGGCGCCTCGAGCTTGAGCTTCTTCAGCGTCTTGCCCGCGGGCGCCGCGATCGTCAGCTGCTTCGTGCCCTCGACCGACCAGCCGAGCATGCGCAGTAGCTTCGCCATCGTCCGGACGTCCGCGAGCTGCGGGACGTTCTTGTAGGTCGACGTGCCGGTCGGCAGCAGCGCAGCCGCGAGCAACGGCAGCGCGGCGTTCTTCGCGCCGCTGATCGGAATGTTACCGCTGAGGCGCGCGCCACCTTCGACGACGATCTTGTCCATACAGCACCGACGGACGTATCACGGAACGTCCGGTGAAAAAACGTCGCGAGCTCCCGGCGTATTCGCAAACGGATGATCTCACCTGTGGCATCGCGCGCCACGCCGGCCACGCAGCGACGCGGGGTTGCGCGCGGCACGCCGGCTGCTTCGCGGCATGCGCATGCGATTCACGAGCTGCGTGCTGATGATCCTGTGGCTGGGCTGCGCCGGCGACGACGACGACCTCGCGTGGGTCGCGCCCGGCGACACGACCGACGTCGTCCCCGCGGGCGACGCGATCGAGCTCGCGGTGACGACCGCCGACCCGAGCACGGTTCGCGTGCACTTCGCGATCGACGGGGTGGACGCCGGCGTCTGCGATCCGGCGACAGCGCCCGACGAGGACTGCCTGCGCGACGACGTCTGGCGGTGGACCGTCGTGTTCCACGACCTCGGCGAGCACGTCGTGACCGCGACCGTCGTCGCCGACGATGGCAGCGAGCGCGCGCTCGAGCGCGGGTTCACGGTCGTCGCCGAGCTGCCGGGGCTCGCCGACGATCCACCGCAGACGCTCGACGAGCCGGCCGCGCCGATCGACGACACGCTCGCGGCCGCGAGTCGCGGGCTGCTCGATCCGGACCGGCCGTTCCACGACATCTTCCACGGCATCGACTGGCGCGTGTTCCGCCAGCGCGTCCGGCTGCGCGACGGGATTCCGCACGGCGACGCCGACGCGGTCGCCGCGTGCATGCGGCGGTTTGGACCGTCGATCCGGCGGTGGGCCGATCACTACCGGGTGTCGCGCGCGTCGGTCGTCGCGACGGCGCTCACCGAGTCGAACTGCACGAACCCCGCCGGCAGCTCGGACGGCCTGTCGTCGGGGCCGATGCAGGTCACCGGCTCGACCTGCGCCGCGCTGACCGGGCTGTCACCGACGCGGTGCCGGATCCGGATGCACGAGGAGCCGGACTTCTCGTTCAAGGTCGGCGCGAAGTACATGGGCTCGGCGTTCCAGCGCGACCAGCACCACCGCGATCCGCCGAAGATCGCCGCCGCCTACAACGCCGGCTCGCTGCGCGCGACCACCGCGAACCGCTGGCACATGGTGTCGACCGGCAACCACATCGACCGGTTCGTGCGCCACTACAACGCGTACCACGTGTGGGAGACGCGCTAGTCGACGACGACAGCGATCTCGTCGTCGCGCATCTCGACGCGCACGACGCCGCCACGCTCGAGCCCGAACGCACCGAACGCGACGTCCTCGAGGTTGCGGGTCAGCGTCGAGGCGAGGCCGCGCGCGCCGGTCTCGCGGCGGAGCGCGTCGCCGACGATGTGGTCGAGCACCGCCTCGTCGATCGCGAGCTCGAAGCCCTCGAGCTTGAACTCGCGGGTCATCCGCTGGATGACGTCGCTGCGCAGGATATCTTTCAGCGTGCCCGCATCGAGCGCGCGGAACGGCACGACGCGGGTGAACCGCGCGACGAGCTCGGGCAGAAACCCGTACGCCTGGAAGTTCGCGACGTTCTCGACCTGCTCGGCGGAGAAGTCGACCGCGATCGCGTCCGGATCGACGCCGGACGAGGTCTGGTCGCGGCCGAAGCCGATCGAGTCGCGCATCGCGCGGCGGTGGGCGATCTGCTGGAACCCGGAGAACGCGCCGGCGGCGATGAACGCGATGTCGGCGGTCGACATCACGACGTGGTCCGCGTACGAGCTGTGCGTCAGGTCGAGCGGCACGACGACCTCGCTCGCCTCGAGCATCTTCAGCAGCTCGCGCTGGACGCCCATGCCGGTGACATCCTTCGTCGTGCCGGCGCCAGCGAAGATCGCGTTGTTCTGGCCCGAAGCGATCTTGTCGAACTCGTCGAGGCAGACGATGCCGATCGAGGCGAGCATCGGGTTCTCGTCGGCGGTGTGCAGGAGCCGGGTCAGGATCGTCGACGGGTCCTGGCCGACGTAGCCGGTCTCGGAGTACGTCGTGATGTCGACGAGCGCGGTCGGCAGCTTCAGGATCTTTCCGAACAGCGTCTCGACGAGGAACGTCTTGCCCGAGCCGGTCGGCCCGACGCACAGAAAGTTCGACTTGCGAGGCAGATCCGCGCGGTCGACGCCGTCGACGTAGATGCGCTTGATCCGCTTCACGTGGCGGTACGCCATGAGGCAGAGCGCGCGCCGCGCCGGCTCCTGGCCGCGGTAGCCGTGTTCCTGGAGCGCGCTGAACATCGCCTGCGGCGACGGGCAAGGCAGCTCGCGCACGAACTTGATGAAGTGCTCGAGCCCCTGCTTTCGGACCTTGCGGTTAGGCTCCATCCGACGACACCAGCGTAGCCCAAGGGAGATCGTTTGACCAATCACCTCTTGTGATGGCCTACTCGATCACGGTGAGCACGCCGAGCCTGGTGCGTCCGTTCCTCGATGCCGCACCGGCTGGCGTTCGGCCCGTGCTCGAAGCGATTCCCGATCTCGATCGCCGGCTGTGGACGATCGTCGCGGAAGGCCGCGCCGCGTGGCCGGATCTCGGGGTCGACGCGGTCGACGTCGTGCAGTTCGTGGCGCGCCAGGTCACACCCGACCTCGCGGACGCCGCGCTCGACGGCCTGCGCCCCGCCGACATCTACCTCGCCGCCGGATGTGCGAAGGGGCACTCGAAGGCGATCGGCGTGTTCGATCGCGACTACATGCGTGAGGTCGACATCGCACTCGCGCGGATGCGGATCGGCCCGCCGCGGCTCGCCGATGTCAAGCAACTCGTGCGCCAGCGGCTGTTCGTCGGCGGTGGCACCGCGGGCGCGCCGACGAGCGCCGGCAAGATCAGCGAGTACGGCGGCCGCGGCGATCTGCGTCGCTGGGTGCGCTCGGTCGCGGTTCGCACGTGCCTGAACGATCTGCGCAAGGGCAAGCGCGAGATCCTCGTCGACGACGACCAGCTGATCGCGCAGCACGCGATCGCGGCCGACGATCCCGAGGTCGAGTACATGAAGCGCACGTACGCGACCGAGTTCAAGGCCGCGTTCAGCGAGGCGCTCGGTGGGCTCGGGTCGCGCGAGCAGACGCTGCTGCGCTACCACCACGTCGACGGCCTCAACATCGACGAGATCGGCGCGATCTACCGCGTCCATCGCGTCACCGCGTTCCGCTGGCTCGAGAAGGCGAAGGAGCTGCTCGTGCGCTCGACGCTCGAGATCCTGCGCGGCCGCCTCAAGCTGCCGGCGAGCGAGCTCGACAGCGTGCTGCGCATGATCCGCAGCCAGATCCACCTCTCGCTCGTCCGCCACCTCGGCGGTCCGTCCGACAGCGTCGCCGACGACGCGATCGAGCTCGATCCGAGCGAGCTCGAAGAGGTCGACGAGATCAAATGAAGGTCCGCGCTGCCGAGATCGGGCTGGCAGCGCTCGTCATCGCAGTCGTCGCGATGCTGATCGTGCCGCTGCCGCGGCCGCTGCTCGACCTGCTGCTGACGCTCAACATCGCGATCGCGGTCGCGCTGCTGATGCTCGCGGTGTTCACCCCGCGTCCGCTCGCATTCGCGTCGTTCCCGACGCTGCTCGTGATCACGACGCTGTTCCGCGTCGGCCTCGAGGTGTCCGCGACGCGGCTGATCCTCGCCGACGCCGATGCCGGCGAGGTCGTCGCCGCGTTCGGATCGTCGGTCGTCGCGAGCAGCCTCGTCGTCGGGCTCGTCGTGTTCGCGGTGATCACGATCGTCCAGCTGATCGTCGTCGCGCGCGGTGCCGAGCGCGTCGCCGAGGTTGCCGCGCGGTTCGCGCTCGACGCGATGCCCGGCAAGCAGATGGCGATCGATGCCGAGCTGCGGACCGGTGCGCTCGACGCCGAGACCGCGCGCGCCCGCCGCCGCGAGCTCGAGCGCGAGTCGAGCCTGTACGGCGCGATGGACGGCGCGATGCGGTTCGTCAAGGGCGACGCGATCGCCGCGATCGTGATCGTCCTCGTCAACCTGATCGGCGGCCTCGTGATCGGCGTCGCCGGTCGCGGCATGTCCGCGGCCGACGCGATGCACACGTACTCGCTGCTGTCGATCGGCGAGGGCCTCGTCAACCAGATCCCGTCGCTGCTGGTCGCGGTCGCGTCCGGCCTGCTCGTGACGCGCGTCGCGTCGACCGGCGATCGTGCGCTCGGCGACGATCTCGGCAGCCAGCTCACCGGCTCGCCGCGCGCGCTCGGCGCCGCCGCGATCCTGCTCGTCGGGCTCGCGCTCGTTCCGGGCCTGCCGGTCGTGCCGTTCCTGCTGCTCGGGCTCGCGGCGGCGGTCGCCGCGTGGGCCGCGCTGCGCAGCCAGCCGCGCACGGCGCCGACGCTCGACGAGCCTGGCGCGACGACCGGACGCGGCTCGCGGCTCGCGCTCGCGATCGCGCCGGCGCTCGAGGCGAAGCTGCCACTGCCCGCGCTGCACGCGATGCTCGGCGACCTGCGCGGTGAGCTCGCGCGCAGAACCGGCGTGCCGGTGCCGCCGTTCGCGATCGCGATCGATCCCGCGCTCGGCGAGTCCGAGGTCGCGCTCGCGATCGATGCGACGCCGGTCGCGTGGCTCGTCGCCGACGACCTCGACAGCCTGCGCGCGAAGCTGCCCGCCGCGCTCGCGCCGATCGTGCCCGACCTGCTCGGCGTCGATCGCGTCGCGGGCCTCGTCGAACGCGCCGCCGCGACCGCTCCGGTGCTCGTCCGCGAGACCGTGCCGAAGCTCGTCGCGCTGCCGGTGCTCGCGGACGTGCTGCGCGGGCTCGTGCGCGAGGAGCTGCCGGTCGACGACCTCGCGGCGATCCTCGAGGCGATCGCGCTGTGCCCTGCCCCGGCCGGCGGCTTCACCGCCCGCGATGTCCCGGCGCTCGTCGAGCAGCTGCGCGGTCAGCTGCGCCGTCAGATCAGCGCGCGGTGGGCGCCGCGCGGTCAGCTCGCGGTCTACACCGTCGACGCGATGATCGAGGACGCCGTGCGCACCGCGGTCGATCGCCGCGACGGTGCCACGGTGCTCGCGCTCGAGCCCGCGATCGCCCAGGACATCGTCAGCGCGGTCCGCACCCAGCTCGGCGCGACCGGCGTGATCCTGACGAGCGGCGACGTCCGGCGGCACCTGCGCGCGCTGCTCGAGCCCGAGCTGCCCGGTGTCGCCGTGCTCGCCGCGCACGAGCTATTGCCCGGCACGAACGTCAAGACCGCGGGCCGGATCGAGGTCTGACTACTCGCCGACCGCGGGGTAGCGCGCGTTGCCGTCGTCGAGCTCGCGCTGATCGTCGGCGATCACCTGCGGGAACGCACGGCGCAGCGCTTCGATCGCGGCCCCGTCGAGGTAGTTCTGCGACACGTCGAGCACGCGGACGCGCCGCAGGTTCGACGCCGCCGCGGCCAGCGCATCTGCACCCGCGGCGGTCATCGTGCCGAGCGACAGGTCGAGCTCGCGGACCTGCGACGCCAGCGGCGATCGCGCGAGGCGATCACCGACGGCGTCGCTGAACGCGGTATCGACGATCCCGAGATGGACGAGCTCGGGCAGGTCATCACGCGCGAGCAGCGCCTCTACGTCTTCGATCGAGGCCTCGGCGCCGTACATCGGATGGCCATACCAGACGTCGAGGCGATCCAGCCTCGGCCACCGCGCGGTCGCGATCGCGCGTGCCGCGCTCGCCGACAGCCCGCCCGTCGAGAACACCGCCTGCTCGATCGCAGCATGCTCGATCGTGCCGAGCTCGAACCCCGCCCCGCGGACGTGCAGCGAGCGTAGCCCGGGCAGCGCCGCCCACAGCGGAGCGAGGTCGCCGATGACACATGCCGAGATGTCGCACGGCCGCGCGCGATCGTCTCCGATCACGAGCTCGACGAGGTGCCGCGGTGCGTGCGTCGCGAGTGTGCGGATCGACTCGTCGAGCGGCTCCCAGGGATACGCGGCGAGCCCGATCGTGAGCTTGCGCAAGTACCGCGCGGAAGGATGACCGAGCACGAGGGCGAGCAGGTCGGACAGCGTCACGTCGAGGTCGGGGTGCGCCGCGTCGTCGTGCGAGACGATCGCCTCGGTGATGAAGCCACGTTGCCACGTGAACGCGAGCCGCCCCGAGCCATCGTGGACGAGATAGTGATTCGCGAGCGGACCGAGCAACGCGTCCCGGTGACGCTCGAGATGAGCGTCGGCGTCGTCGAGCACGCGCGGATCGCGCTCCGCTTGCAGGTGGAGCGCGATCAATTCTCCGCGCGGATGCCCGTGTTGTTGCAGCCAGTCTGCGAGCACGCTGTAGCTTTCGGCGCGAGAGAGATCGGCGGCGAGCGTGTCCTCGAGCTCTTCGTTGCGCGGTTCGCTCGCCCACGCGCTCGCCAGCGCACCGGCGCGGGCCTGGTCACGACGTGCCGCGAGCCGGGCGCGGTAATCGGTCACGTCGATCGGCAGCGCGCGATCCTCGATGATCGGCACGACCTGGGCGCATGCATCGTCGCTGAGGCCCGGAAGGCACGCGCGCAGACGATCGAGCGCGACCTCGGTCAGATGCGCGCGCGCGGTCGCGTCGTCGGGGACCGGCACGCCGAGTACCTGGCGAAACCCGATGCGCAGCGCGTGGCACGCCTGTGCGAGCTCGACGGGCGACGCGCGCTCGATCGCCGCGCGCAACGCAGACTCGCGGTCGTCCGTCATTCGCCGACCACCGGGTAGCGAGCGTCGTCGTCGTCGGCCGCGTCGCGCTGATCGTCGGCGACGACGAACGGGTACACCGCGCGGAGTCGCGCGATCGCGTCGGGGCCGAGATAGTTCTCCGACACGTCGAGCGCCTCGAGTCGCGGCAGCTTCGGGGCCGCCGCGAGCAGCGCGTCGACGCCCGCGTCGGTCATCGTGCCGAGCGACAGATCGAGCTCGCGCAGCTGCGGTGCGAGCGCCGATCCGCCGATCCGCGCGCAGATCGCGTCGGTGAACGCGGCGTTCATGAGCCCGAGGTGGAACAGCGCGGGCAGATCGGTGCGCGCGAGCAGCGGCACGACATCGTCGATCGTCGCTTCCGCGCCGTAGTTCGGATCGCCGTACCAGACGTCGAGGAACTGCAGGCGCGGCCAGTGTGCCGTGGCGATCGCGCGCGCGTTCGCACCGGACAGCGAGCCGGTCCAGAACTGCGCGGTCTCGAGGTTCGGATGGTCGATCGTGCCGAGCTCGAACGTCCCACCGTGGACCACGAGATCGCGCAGCTCGGGCAGCCCGGCCCACAGCGGCGCGACGTCACCGACGGTGAACCACGACACCTCGCACTGCTCGCGCGTGAAGTCGCCGAGCGTCAGGTCGCGGAGGTGACGAGGCGCGTGCCGGACGAGCACGTCGATCGCGTCGTCGAGCGACATGTCGCTGTAGTCGGCGTCGAATCCGAGCGACAGCTTTCGCAGCAGCCGCGCCGATGGATGCTCGAGCACGAGCGCGAGCAGGTCCGCGAGGCTGATCCGCGCGAGCTCGGCATTGTCATCATTGCTGAGGCGCGCCTCGTCGATGAAGCCGCGCCGCCACACGAACGCATCGCGGTCGCTGCCATCGTGGACGCGGCGGTGCGCCGCGAGCGGTCCGAGCAGCGCGTCGGCGTGCCGATCGAGGTACGCGCGGACGGCAGGCTCGAGCGAGCGATCGGATTCGGCGCGCAGCTGCAGCGCGATCAGCTCGCCGCGCGCGTGGCCGCGCTGCTGCAGCAGGTCGGCGTACACGGTGAACGCGCCCGGATCGTCGAGATCGGCGGCGATCGCGCGCTCGAGCTCGCGATCCGGTGGCTCGCTGTCGAGCGCCGAGCGCAGCGCCTCGGTACGGTGCGCTGCACGATCCGCCAGCAGGCGCTCGCGACGCGCCGCGATGTCGACCGGCATCCGCGCGTACCGGATCAGGTTGAAGACCTCGTCGCACTCGTCGTCGGGCAGGTCGTCGATCTGCGACCGCAGCCGCTCGAGTGCCGCGGTCTGCAGCGCCTCGCACACGGCCGCGTCCGCAGGGACCTCGCAGCCGAGGGCGACGCCTCGGCCGCCACCCAGCGTTCGCCACGCCGCCGCGAGCTGGGCCGCGCTCGCGGTCTCGATCGCCGCGCGCATCGCCGCGACCCGAGACTCGGCCTGGGCACGACGCTCGCCATCGATCCGTGCGCGCCACTCGCTGACATCGATCGGCGAGCGCGCCCGCTCGATCAGCTCGACGACACGCTCGGCGACGCTCGCCGGCAGCGTCGGAACGAGCGGGCGGAGCGCCGCGACCGCCTCGTCGTGCAGCTTCGCGCACTCGGCGAGGTCGCCGTACACCATGCCGAACACCATCCCGCCCTGCGTCAGCGCCGCGCACGCACCGGCGAGGCCGAGCGCGTCCCGCGATCGTGCCGCCTCGGCGATCTTGTCGGAGATCCACTGCGCCTTCGGATCCCGCGCTGACTTCGGCGCGCGCTTCAGGAAATCGAACAGTCCCACGCGCGCGCTTATACCGCCGGGGCGCACGGCGATCGACAACGTGGTAGTCAGGGCCGTGCGGTTCGCACGCGCGTGCCCGGTCCTGCTGCTCGCCACCGCGACCGCGCACGCAGACGTCCACGGCAGCATCGGCGCCGGCGGTGCGTTCGTCCTGACCGGTGACGGTGGCGACCGGTTCCGGCTCGAGGCCGTCGCGGACGTCAAGCTCACGCCGAAGCTCGGCGCGATCGCGGCGTGGCGCGCGTTCGACGAGGATCACGCCGGGCTCGTGATGGCCGGTGTCGAGTACGAAGGCGCGGCGGCGCGACCACGGCTCGTGCTCGATCTGCACGGCGAGCTCGGCTTCGATCTCGACGCCGAGGTGCCGCTCGCCGGCGGCGGCCTGCGTACGACGCTCGGCATCTTCGGCCCGCTCGGCGTCGCGCTCGACACCGGCGCCTACCTCGTGATCGACGGGATCGACGACACGCGGCTGCAGATCCAGTCGAGCGCGTGCATCGTCGCGCGCTGGTGACTACGAGGTCCGCGGCGACAGCGCGATCGCCTTCGCGACGAGCTGGACGAACGCCTGGCGCTCGGGATCGTTGCCGGCGGCAGCGCGCGCGAGCTCGTGGATCTTCGACAGCGACCAGGTCTTCGCGTCGGTGCCACCGCGCAGCACGTCCGCGAACGCCGCGACCGCGAACGCGAACCGCAGGTCCTCGGACGCGTCGGCGAACGCGCCGGTCGCCGGCTTCGCCATCTGGAACGCGCGCTCCGTGGCACGCTCGCCGCGCGGTTCCTTGTGGCGCGTGCGGACGGTCGCGTAGACGCCGAGCTGCTTGCCGAGCGGCGTCAGCTCGACCTCGTACATCGCCGTGACCTGATGCCCGGCGCCGACCTCGCCGGCGTCGACCTTGTCGTTGCGAAAGTCGCGGTCCGCGACGTCGCGGTTCTCGTACCCGATCAGGCGGTAGCGCTGGACGAGCGCGGGATCGAAGTCGACCTGCAGCTTGACGTCCTTCGCGACCACCTCGAGCGTCGACGCGAGCTGCTCCTGGAACACCTTCTTCGCGGCCGACAGTCCGTCGATGTAGTAGTTGTTCCCGTTGCCCTTGTTCGCGAGCTGCTCCATCAGGCTGTCCTTGTAGTTCCCCATCCCGAAGCCGATCGTCGACAGCGTGACGCCCTCCTTCGCGCGACCGCCGATGATCTGGAGCATCTCCTCGTGCGTGCCCGCGCCGACGTTCGCGTCGCCGTCGGACAGCACGATCACGCGCGAGATCGCGTCGCCCTTGAGCCCCTTCATCGCCTCCTGGTAGGCGAGGTCGAGGCCGGAGCCCATCGCGGTCGAGCCACCGGAGGACAGGCTGTCGATCGCGTCGACGATCGCGCGCTTGTGCGTCGCCTCGGTCGCCGGCAGCACGAGCCGCGTGTCGCCGGCGTAGGTCGCGATCGCCACGGTGTCCTGCTCGCGCAGATTATCGACGAGGATCCGCAGCGACCGCTTCGCGAGCTCGAGCTTGTCCGGCGAATCCATCGAGCCCGACGTGTCGACGAGGAACACGAGGTGCGCCGGCTTGCGCTCGACGATCGATTTGGACTTCGTCGCGATGCCGACGCGCAGGATGTGGCGATCGGACGCGAACGGCGACACCGCGCCATCGATCACGACCGCGAACGGCGTCGCGGCGGCGGGCTCGGGGAACTTGTAGCGGAAGTAGTTGACCATCTCCTCGACGCGCACCGAGGCGCGCGGCGGCAGCGTGCCATCCTCGAGCTTGCGCCGGCAGATCGTGTACGACGCGGTGTCGACGTCGGCCGCGAACGTCGAGACCCGATCCTTCGCGGCGATCGTCCACGCGTTGCGGCCGTAGTCCTTGTAGTCCTCGGCGCCGGTCTCGTCGCGCAGCGACCGCATCTTGTACTGGCCGGCACCCGATCCGGTCGTGCCGTAGCGGCCGCGCTTGCCCATCTTGCCTTCCTCGAGGGCCATCGCGCCGCCGTAGATCTGGCTGTCGTCGAAGCCGCTCGAGAAGTCGTCGGTGCCCGCGAGCGACGTCAGACCCGGCCGGACGTGACGCGCGTCGCCGAGCACGCCGGCATTGCGCGCCTGCTCGATCGCCTGCTGGCGCGAGAGCTGACCCTCGTTGCTCTTGAGCTGGAAGTGGCCACCGGTCTCGGCGCCGTCGTCAGGCTCGGCTTCTTCCTCGGGCGGCGGGTCGTCCTGCGAGGTCGCGCGGAGCGCGTTGTCCTCCATCGACGCGAGCTCGATCCTCGTGCCGCGCTCGGGGTTGCTGTCACAGGCGGGGACCGTCGTCGCGAGCACGATCGCGAGCGCGGCGCGAACTCGATGCAGTCGTGGCAGTGAATGGCTCATCGCGTCTCCTGAGCGCTCCGACGCCGGACGGCCGCGCTCGGTTCGCGTGATCTTTTCGGGACCCGCGGTAGCCTCACGAGTGTCAGGTCATGAGCAGCGCCCTGCCCTCCGACGAGATCGCCGCGCTGTGGCAGGAAGCGCTCGCGCGCCCCGACGACGACGGCGTTCGCGGCGTGCTCGCCGATCTGCTGCAGGCGCGCGGCGATCCGCGCGGCGAGCTGATCGCGCTGCAGCTGCTCACCGCCGAGGATCCCGAGGCACGCGCGCGGCAGGCGCGCATCCAGGCGCTGCTCGTCCGCCACGCCCACGAGTGGCTCGGCCCGGTGCGCGAGATCGTGAACGCCGCGCGGTTCGATCGCGGCTTCCTGCAAGCGATCCAGCTCGAGACCGAGTGGTTTCCCGGTCACGCGCGGCTCGAGGCGGCGCTCGGCGATCGCGTGCTGCGCACCGTCGAGGACGTGCTGCCCGGCCGCGCCTACGGCGAGCTCTACGCGCACGTGATCGCGAGCCCCGAGCTGCGCGCGCTGCGCCGGATCGAGGTCTTCGAGGACCACTCGATGCGCGCGTTCGCGGCGACCGAGCATCCGATCGTCCACGTCGCGTGCCGGATCGAGGCGTCGCATCGCGGACAGCTCGAGAGCCGGTTCTATCCGGCGTGCCGCAGGAAGGACAGCCTGATCTCGCTCGCGGTGTCGGCGCCGCTGTTCGATCAGATCGAGCGGCAGCCCTGGTTCGAGCGATTGCGGTCGATCCTCGTGTCGTGCGGCGTTCGCCGCGGGCTCGCGCTGTGGCCGCGAATCCCGGCGACCACCACGCTCACGATCGCGTCGAGTGACGCGCTCGACCCGTGCAGCATCGCGTTTCCGTGGGACTACCGGATCACGCTCGCGCGCAGAGCCGACGGTGTGGTCGCGCGGATCTCCGGCGAGTGGCTGCTGCATTCGCTCGGTGCGCTCGACGCGTTGCCGCGCGACGTGACGCGGATCGAGATCGAGCACACGAGCGACGTCATGGCGCAGCGAGTTCATGATGCGGTCGCGCGCCACGGCCTGGAGGTCGTGGTGCAGGCACCGCGCCGTGCCGGCAACATCGTGTGGGAACACGGCGAGTCGCGCGGCCGGCGCTGACGTCAGTCGAACAGCCGCCGCGTCACGAGCCTGCGCTGCTTCGCGAGCCCGCGCTCGATCTCGGCGACGAACCGTTCGCGCAGCGGCACGGCGAGGTCGATACCCTTGCCGACGACGATCGAGGTCAACGCGTCGTCGGGCAGCCGCGCGAGCGCGTGGCCGAGCCCCTCGGGATCGCGCTCGCCGAACAGCCGGCCGTGCCACGTCGCGTCGAGCCGCATGCCGTCGCCATCGTCCTCGCGCGCGAGCCGCAGCTCCCACGCCATCGGCTGGGTGAACACGAACAGCGGTCGCAGCGCGACGCTCGCGAGCGTGCTGCGCGTGTACCAGCGATACGCGGCCGGCAGATCGTCCTCGAACCGATCGACGACGAGCGACGTCACCCGCGACGCGAGCGCCGAGCGCTCGAACCACGCGACCACGCCGTCGAGGCTCGCGTGGTTCTGGTAGCTCTCGGAGATCGCGAGCTCGCGGATCCGGATCGCGACGTCGCCGAGGTCGCACAGCGGCGCGTGGATCTCGAGGCGATCGAGGTCGTGGCGCGCGGTGGCGAGGTAGCGCGCCGCGATCGTGCACGGCAGGCCATCGATCCGGGCCAACTGCGCGAGGTTCGCGTGGCCGAGCAGCGCGAGCACGCGCGTGTGATCCGTGCTGTAGACGCGCAGCGTCTCGACGGTGCGCCACGCACGCGTGCCCGGTTTCCAGTCCCGCGCGCTCGACAGGCCCGCCTCGGCGACGAAGCCGCGCCGGAACACCGGGTCGACCACCAACCCGTCGAGGCCATCGAGCCACTTCGCGGCCGAGGCGCGCAGCAGTGCCTTGATCCGCGCCTTCGCCGTCGAGCGCGGTGCCGCTTGCAGCTGGAGCTGGATCAGCTCGCCGCGCGGATCGCCGTCCGCGAGCAGCGCGTCGGCGAGCACGAGCCGCGGCACGTCCGAGGCCGGATCGTCGTACACCGCCTCGAACAGCTGGTCGCGCGTCGCCGGCGAGGTCGTGACCCGCATCGCGATGTCGGCCTCGATCACCGCGAGATCGTCGGCGATCGCGTCCGACAGCTCCGGCTCGCCGGGCGCGGGCTGCTTCGCGAGCTTCTCGAAGATCGCGAACCACTCGATGTCCTTGTCCTTGCGGGCCTGGGCGACGAGCGGTGCGATGCCGGGATCGCGCCACTTCGCGAGCGTCTTGAACGCCGCGCGCCAGAACACGTAGCCCGAGTTCGAGCGATAGCGCCGCGCCTGCCAGAGCTCGCGCAGCGCGATCGCGATCCGCGGATCGGGTGAGAACTCGAGCAGCGCCTCGAGGCGGGCCTTCGCGGCGCGCGGATGCACCGGCCAGTCGATCGCGAGCAGCGTCGGCAGCGAGATCGGATCGTGCTTCGCCGCGAGCTGCAGCCAGCGCGCCTCGCGCTCGTTCGTGCGGCCGGGGATCGGCGTCACCGGCAGCCGCGCCGACAGCGTGTGCGCGAGCGCGCCGATCCTCGTCGATGGCGCGAGCGCCCACGCCGCCGCGAGCTGCGCGACCGCGGACGGCGTGTCTCCGCTCGCGAGCGCCAGCCGCGCCGTGCGCACGAGGCCGGCGACCGTCGGCAGGCTCGGGGGCGGCTTCGCGGCGCGCGCCATCCCCGAAGCTTACCGGAGCTGCGTGCAGATCGGCTCGATCGCGGGCGCCGCCGGGTGAGGCGTCGGTGACAGTCCGAAGTGCCAGCCGCAGCGCGCGCTCTGGAGAGCGCCGGTCTTCGCATCGACGCGCGCGATGCCCGTCGCGCTGACGAGCGCGAGCGCATCGTCGTCGAGCCAGCTCGCCTCGGCGAACCCCTGGAGCGGCTGACTCCACACGCGCGAGCCGTCGAGCGTCATCACCGAGACGCCGCGGTCGCCGACCTGCGCGATGCGCTTGCCCTCGTGATCCGCGGCGACCGCGAGCGGGCCGTCATTCGGAAGCGTTCCGACGCGATGGCCGTCGAGATAGATCGCGAGCTCGAGCGTGCCCTTCGCGTCGTTCTGCCAGACGAACACGTGGCCCGCACGATCGATGCCGGCGAGCGAGCCGTCGACGGTGATCGCCGGCCCGTGGTCGCCGCGCGGATCGCGCAGCCAGCGCGCGAGCAGCTGCTCGCTCTGCCGCACCATCACGACCTGCGTCCCGTTCGCGAGCTGCGGCGCGACCGGCACCCACACGACGTTCTCGCGCCCGAACTTCGGCGACATGCTCGCGACGGGCTCGAGCTTCGTCGTCCCGGGCGCGTGCCGCAGCACCTCGGGGTGGTCGCCGCGCGCGAGCGTCACGAGGTGCGTCGACGGCTCGTGGTGCAGCGTGTAGATCGTGGCGAGGTTGTCGCGCACGGGCCGCTGCGTTCGCGCCCGCGCGTCGTACAGCGACACCGAGGTCTTCGCGTCGACGTTGCGCACGGTCTCGACGAGCCACGCATCGTCGGACAGCCACGCGACGCCCATGATCGTGTCGAGCGGAGAGCCGCGCAGCTCGCCGGACACCGGTTGCAGCTTGGCGTCGAGCAGCGTCGCGCTGGCGCCGAGCCCGACGAGCAAGCGGCCGCCGCTCGCCGCGGTCGTCGCGGTCACCATCGGCGAGCCATACCCGAGGTAGTCGGTCTGGACCGGCGTCCCGAGCACGAGCTCGCCGGTCGTCGCGGTCACCGCGTGGCCGCCGCCGATCGCGAGCATCGCCGGCGCGAACACCGGATCGCGATCCGACGATCCGTCGTCCGGCACGGCCGGGGACGGAACGGCGCGCAGATCGATCCAGGTGAGCGCGTCGTTCACGATCGCGGCGAGGTGATCGTCATCGACGAGCCCGATCGCGGTCGGCATCCCGAGCGTGTCGACGTGCACGACCTTCGCGGTCGCGGTGTCGATCGTCGCGATCGACGTCACGCCGCGCTGCGTGCCGACGACGTGCGCGAACCGCTTGCCGCTCGGCGACAGCGTCACGACCGAGCCGATGCGGTCCGGCGTGTCGATCCACGCGCCCCACGCGAGCCGCTCGCCGACCTCGATCCAGCGCGCACGCCGGCCATTCGCGCGCTCGACGACCGCGAGGCCGCGCGATCCGGCGGTCGAGATCGCGACGATCCGCTGTCCCGGCTCGACGGCGAGCTGCGACGCGATCGTGCCATCCGGCGCGTAGCGCACGAGCGTCTGATCGGCGCGCCACGCGATCACACCGCGCTCGGTCGATGCGACGCCGAGGAACCCGGGATCGCCCGCGATCGAGATGTGCGATCGCGTCAGGCCATCGCGATCGATCACGTCGAGCGCGAGCCCGCCGCTCGCATCGACCGCCGCGACGACGAAGCCGTTCGGATCGCGTGCGAGCGCGAGCGCCGTCGCTGCCGGCAGGTCGACGAGGCGAGGCTCGACGCGACCGTCGAGCGTCGGCCACAGCCGCGCACCGCCGCGCTCGTCCGTCGTGATCGCGGCCTTGCCATCGGGCGCGAGCGCGATCGCGACGATCGCCGCGCCGTGCGGTGCCTCGATGACGCGCGTCCGCGTCCCGGCTCGCCCGAGCGACGCGGTCCGCTCCGGCGTGCGACCGCGCTCGACGCGCGCCGTGGTCGTCGGTGCGGTCGCCCGCCGGACCGGCGTCGGTGCGGCGTTGCCGCACGCGGCCACGAGCATCGCGATCGTCGCGAGCGATCGAACATGACAGCGCGTGACAGCCACCGTGTCGCTACCAACGCCCACCCGACGACGAATGTTCTGAGCGATCTCGTCACGCTCCGTCGACGACATGGTGATGTCCGTTACCCGTGTTGTTCTCGATGTTTCGTTGCGAATGAAGAATTCCAGAGCGCGGTCGCTTTCCGCCAAATTTGTGTTGAGACGAGCCGCACCGAATGGTCAAACGGTTTCTGTCAAGTCACCCAGGGGTGGCCGAATTTTGTGGGAGGCAGTACAGATGGCGCTCGGTACCGTGAAGTGGTTCAACGATGCCAAGGGCTACGGCTTCATCAGCCGCAGCGATGATGGCAAGGACGTGTTCGTTCACTACTCGTCGATCTCCGGGGAGGGCTTTCGGACCCTGAACCAGGGGCAGCAAGTCGAGTACGAGGAGCAGCAAGGCCCGAAGGGCTTGTTCGCTGCGAAGGTCCTCAAGGTCAGCTGATCGTCGGTGGATTCGTCCGACGTCGTAGCGACGCGACGAACCCGACCCGCCCGCTGACTCAGCGCGCGATCTGCGTGGCGCGATAATCGCCGGACTTGGTGCGGGTCAGCACCACCGCGAACGTTTCCTTCGCCGTCCGCACCTGCAGCACGAGGTTGCCCTCGGGGAGGGCGCCGCTGCCGCTGCCGTATTCGCTGGGCGTCAGGAGCTTCCAGTCCTTCATCGGACCGGACTCGACGATGAGCCCGCTGTACATCTCCTTGAGCTCGGCGCCGGTCGATGCCGCGACCTTGCCGCCCGCCGAGAACGGCACCGTCGAGTACTTCACGAGCTTGTCGACGGACGCGGTCGCGAACGCGGACACCCACAGGTTCGCCGCGAACAGCGCCTGCTGATCGGTGACGCTCGTCGCCGGCGACACGCGCTCCTTCGAGCGGCCGTCGTCCGGCGTGACGGGCTTGTCGCCCATCGGCGCGTCCTTGTGCTTCTTGCCGGGCAGCTTCGCCGTGTTGCGCACCATCGCGCCGTCGTCGAGGCCCTGACCGCCGTCGTCGGGCACGTCGGTGAGGATGTACGGCTCGACGTTGAACGTGCCGCACTGTCGCCAGTTCCGGTAGAAGCCCCAGCGCAGGTAGACCTTGCCGTTGACCGAGCGGATCGCCTCGGGCGTCGGCTCGTACGGCGCCGCCGAGAGCACGGTGTCGACCGCGGCAACGTCGAACTCGGTCTTGCCCGACGTCTTCGCGATCGTGACCTTGTGGACCGTGCCGTCGGCGTTGACCGCGACCTCGAGGTTGACCCACAGATCGGGATTGTTCAGCGGATCGTTCGCCGGCTTGTCGTCGAGCTGCTCGAGGAAGCCGAAGCCCCACAGCTCGTGGATGCGGCGGTGCATCCGCGCGATGTAGAGCGCGAACGGATGCGCGCGCGTCTTCAGCGCGGTCTGGTTGCCGGGTCGAACGTCGGGCACGAAGTTCTCGAGCGAGCTCTTGACCGCGTCGAGCTTGCGCTCCCAGCGCCCCTTCTTGCTCGACATCTTGCGCGCCGCGACCTGGCGCTCCTCGTCGATCTTCTCCTTGCCCATGATCCGCTCGTAGTCCTGGAACGCGAGCGGCGAGTTCACGCCCGGCAGGCCCTTCTTGCCCGCCTTCTTGCCATCCTTGCCCTGCTCCGCGAGCGAGCCGCGGCCCTCGATGCCGCGCATCGCGAGCAGCCCCGGATCCTTCTGCGAGCCGGCGCTGTCGTCGCCCTTCTCACCGCCCTCGCCGACAATCACGCCCTTGGCCTTGTCGTCCTTGCCGGACTCGTCGGTCTCCTTGTCGCGCTTGTCGGTCGTCTTGTCGGTCTCCTGGAGCTGACGGATCTTGTCGTCGGGACCGCCGATCTCCTTGCTCGTGCGATCGTCGCTCTCCTTCGAGGCGACCTCCTTGCCCTCGGACTCCTTCTCGAGGTTCGTCTCCTTCGCGCGCGTCTCTTCGTCGACGTCGCGATTCTTGTCCGACAGCTTCGTCGCGTCGTCGGGCGCCTTGTCCTTGACGTTCTTGTCGTCCTTGACCTCGACCATCACCATGTTCGGCGGCGGCGGCTGGACGGGCTTCTTCTGCTCCTGCGGCTCGGGCTTCGGCGGTGGCGGCGGCGGGATCGGCGGCGGCGGCTGGACCTTCGGCGGCGGCGCGAGCGCGACATCGAGCGGCTTCTCGTCGAGCTTCTCGGCATCGATCTTCGCGAGCGGCGTCGGCGGCGCGATCGGCTTGATCACGTCGTCGAGGCTCGGCGCGAGCGCGACGTCGATCTCCTTCGGCACGTTGCCGAACTCGGCGGCGAGCTCGGTGTCCGCCTGGATCGTGAACGTGCACTCCATCGTGTTGCCGGACTTCGCGACCTCGACGAGGTCCGCGCCGGCGCCGGAGCACTTCGCGAGCGGATCGCCGAGGTACGGCACGAGCTCCTCGGGCGTCCGCATCGGCAGCTGGTGGTAGCCGCCGAACGTCGCCTCGTCGCCGAGCACCGCGGTCAGCTTGACGCGCGTGCCCGGCGGCAGCTGGACCTCGCAGCGCGCGGTGCGACGATCGCGGACGAGATCGACGGCGTGCGCGACGAGCCCGATCACCGCGGGGTCGGTCTTCGCGTCGATGTAGCCGAGCTCCTCGAACGTCGGCTGGATGTTGCTGCAGCGAAGCAGCGGCGCGTTGTCGCCGACCTTCGTGACGAGCACCTGGCCGTCGCCTTCGCCGGCGAGCCGGATCCGAAGATTTGGGACCGGCTGCGGGCGTGTGACGACGTAACCCGCGAACACGGCAGCTTGTGCGGTGATCGATGCGAGGATCGCAGGGCCCAGAAGCCAGCGGCTGCGATATGCACGAATCTTGTGGGCCACCGCGCTAGCCAGTTTGACACACGAAACGTTATTTGGTTGTCCGGAAATGCCCTGACATATCCGGGCCTAACGCTACGTCGAGGGCGCGATGCGGCTTCCCAGATTCTCGTGATCGAGCACGCGCGATCCGGCAGCGATCACGCACTGCACAAACACGAACGATCTCGGTAGCTCGCGCGGATCAGAGCTTGCGGTAGACGCCGACGACGATGCCGATGATGTCGACGCTCTTGAAATCCGAGCGGCGCACGATGATCGGCGTCATGTTCGAGTTCGCGGGCTGGAACCGGATCCGGTCGCCCTCGGGGTAGTACCGCTTCACGGTCGCCTCACCCTCGATCATCGCGACGACGATGTCGCCCGCATGCGCGGTCGGCGTCTTCTTCACGAACACGTAGTCGCCGTCGAAGATGCCGTCCTCGATCATCGACTCGCCGACGATCCGGAGCCCGAACACCTCGCGGTGCCCGCCGATCAGCACGCGGTCGACCTTCACCGAATCGGTCGCTTGCTCGACCGCGAGGATCGGCTGACCGGCCGCGACGCGTCCGAGGATCGGAATCTCCGCCATGTCGTCGTCGGGGCTGACCACCTGGACGTTGCCGGTGTGGAGCGGCGTCCGGCGCAGCGGCACGACCTCGCCACTGCCATCCGGCAAGACCGGCCGCATCGCGCGCGACTTCAGATCCTCGCGCCGCAGGTGCCCCTTCTTCTCGAGCGCCTTCAGGTGATCGTTGACGCCGTTCGTCGAGCGGATGTGGAAGTGCTCGCCGATCTCGCGCAGCGTCGGCGGAAATCCTCGTTCGAGGATCGACGCCGAGATGAAGTCGAGGATCTCCTTCTGCCGCTGGGTCAGCGCGTCCGCCATGGCCACCTTGAGTTCTGAGCTGGGTTTGTAGTGACCGCCGTTCGGGTTTCTCCGGCGGCGCATCTACGAGCGTTACTGAACGGAATCACCGTACTGAACGCATCATCACCCTGTCAAACTTTCTCCCGAACATTCGCGCTTATCGAAGTCGATCTCGTCACGATAGCGACATGAACCTGCCCGCGATCGTGCTCGGTGCCGCGGCGTCGATCGCGACGATGCGCGCCGCGATCGACCGCGGCGACATCGACGAGGCCGCGCGGCAAGGCGCGCTCGCCGGCCCCGTGACGATCGAGCGCGCGCTCGCATCCCCCGATCGCCCCGCACGGCTCGCCGCGATCGCCGCCGCCCCGGTGTCGACCGCACCGACCGAGCTGCTCGATGCGCTCGCGCGCACCGCCGCCGATCCCGATCGCCGCGTCGCCCTCCCCGCCGCCCGGGCCGCGCGCACGATCGCGCGCGACCTCGACATCCGCCGCCGCGATCTCCCCGACGACCTCGCGCCCGACGATCTCGTCACCTGGCGCACCGCATGGGCCGAGCTCGCGCGCGATGCCGACCGCGCGATCGAGCTGCGCGTGATCGCGCTCGACGTCGCGGCCGCGCTCGATCCCGCCGGCATCGGCGTCGACTTCGCGACGTCGCTCGCCGATCCGGATCCCGCGATCCGCCGCGCCGCGATCGAGCTGTTGCCGATGCCGGTGCCGCCCGCGCTGCGCACGCCGCTCGCGACCACGGTCGCCAAGGACACCGATCCGAGCGTCGCGCTCGCCGCCGCGCAGATCCTGTGCGCCGACCTCGCGGTCGATCCGCCGAAGCCGGTGCTCGACGCGCTCGGCCCCGCGGGACTGCAGCGGATCCGCGCGCTGATCGCGACGAAGCCGCCGAAGCCGGTGCTGCGCGATCTCGGACGCTGCACCCGATAGGGGTCAGGCTACACTTGCTCAACCAACGCGCGTCGGCGCGACGAGACTTCGCGTCGTTACACGCCACCAGGTTGAGCAAGTGTAGCCTGACCCCGATCTGGGGACGGACCGATCGCTTCGATCCCGGACAGCAGCTACGCGCGCAGCTGCTCGTAGACCGCGCGCCGAAACGCGACGAGCTCGCCGGCCTCGGTGAGCTGCGCGAGCGTGAGCTCCTCGCCCGCGGGCACGAACAGCCGATCCCAGCCGAGGATCTGCGGACCGGCGGGCTTGTTCGCGATCACGCCGTCGCACGTCGCGGTGAACAGCTCGATGTCGGCGCCAGGCGCGCGGCGCAGCGCGACCGCGAGCAGCATCTTGACCGGCGTCTCGCGCCACCACTTGCAGAACCGGTTGTCGTTCTCGGAGTCGAGCTCGAGCCGCAGGCTCTTGCCGTCGATCGTGGTCAGATCGACGGCCTCGGCGAACGCGCCGCCGGCCGCGACCGGATGCGCGAGGACCTTGTCGCGCGCGCGGTGGCCGGGCTCGGGCGCGCTCGTCGAGAACCCGGTCTGCAGCGCCTCGACGCGAACCTCGAGCCCGAGCTGTGCGAGCTCGGCGGCGCGCAGTGGATTGCCGTCGATGAAGATCAGCACCGCGCGAAGCTACTCGATCGCTACTCGATGATCACGCGATCCGAGCCGCCACGGCCGAAGGTCTCGGGCATGTACATCTCCTCGGCCTTCGGCGGCGGGACCACGAAGTTGCCGGGCGTCGTCGCGCGCGCGACGTACTCGTAGGTGTGGACGCCTTCCCAGAGCAGCGACGCGAACGCCTCGACGCGCTCGTCGCGCAGGTTCTGGTGCTCGTACCACGGGCCGTACCACCACCAGTAGGCGCCCTTGGACTTCTGCTCGTTCGGATCGAGCGGGATCGGGCCGGTGACCGCGAGCGCGGGGTTCATCGGCTCGAGGCCGGCGGGCAGCGGATCGACGAGCGCGACGTGATAGCGCCGGTTCTCGTTGACCATCTTGAGCCGGATCCGGACGCGCGCGCCGGCCTTGATCTTCCACGTGCCGTCGGGCTGCTTGACGACGTCCTTCGGATCGTCGACGGACTCGTACTCTCGCTGGACGACGAAGCCGTAGTCCGCGGGATCGAGCTTGAGGCTCGCGGGCGCGTAGGTCATGCCGACGCGGTAGTAGAGCCGGCCGGCGCCGTCCTTCTGGATCGTGAGCGGCTGCTTGTCGTGCGCGGCGACGTCCTTCATCGGGATCGGGATCGTGAAGTAATCGGTCGAGCGGCCCTTGAACGCGTGATCGCCGGCGTAGTCGTCACCGAGCCAGACGCGCGCGACGAAGCTCGGGGTCACGTTCTCGTAGGTGTGGAAGTAGAGGTCGAGCGCGGACAGCGCGAACGTGTTCTCCTGCGTGTTGAGCCAGCGGCCCGCCTTGCGGTGCGCGAGCAGACCGGTGACGAGCTTCGGGATCAGGTCGTTGCCCTTCTGCTCCTGGATCAGCGACTCGAGCATGATCGCGTCGACGCGGTGATCGCTCGCGAGCAGCAGGTACGCACCGTCGGAGTAGCCGACCGTGAAGTTCGCCGCGCCCGCGGTCTCCGACACCTTGTTCGTCGCGTGGCGCACGATCGCGGCGCGCTCGGCGGCGGCGGCGGGCTGACCGGCGAGCGTGCCGAGCAGCCAGCCGTTCGCCTCCATGTTCAGCTTGTCGGCACCACCGGCATCGCGGATCAGCTTCTGCGCCTTCGCGACGTCGAGGTCACCCATCTGCTTGCGCGTGTACAGCGCGTACGCCGAGATCGTGCGCCGGATCTCCGGGCCGTAGTACGGCGGGTAGTGGCTCTCGATGTTCTGCAGATAGGCCTTCGCCTGGTTCACCATGCCGGCAGGCACGACGAAGCCCTTCTTCTGCGCGCGGGCGAGCGCGTTCGCGACGTGCACCGTCAGGTACGGCTCCGATGGATAGCCGCGCTCCCAGTACGCGAAGCCGCCATCGCCGTTCTGCATCTGCGACAGGTGCTCGAGATCGATCTTGACGCTGTTCTCCATCGCCGCCTGCGATGGCAGATCCTTCGTCTTGAACGCGGCGAGCACGTCCTTGAGCGCCGCGATCGCGAGGATCCGCGACGAACGCTGCTCCGCGCAGTCGTACGGGTACTTGACGAGATAGATCATCGCGTCGGTCAGCGCCTGCAGGTTCGTCGACGCGGTCGTGACCTCGAGGCCGCCGAACTGCGTGACGACCTTCGTCGGCAGCTGGACCGGTTGCATGACGCTGCCGCTGTCGATCACGCCGTAGGTCGCGAACGCCTCGGTCGTCGCCGGGGTCCACACGGGCAGCGCGAGCTCGGCGGCATCGCTCGCGTTGTTCGGGCCGGTGCCGACGACCTGGAACCGCGCGGTGCCCGCCATCTCGGCGGCCGCGGGGAACTGCACCTCGACGCGATCGTTTGCCGGCACGGTGACCTCGCGGCCCGCACCGTCGGTCAGCGTCAGGTTCGTCGTGCGCGCCGCGAGCTTCACGGTCATCGGCGCGTCGGTCTGGTTCTGGACGACGACCGGCAGCTTGAACGTGTCGCCGAAGTTCAGAAACCGCGGCGGGCTCGGCCGCACCATCAGCGGCAGCCGCGCGGTGATCGCGCTCTCGCCCTTGCCGAAGTACTTGTCGCCGGAGACCGCGATCGCGACGACGCGGTATCGCGTCAGGTTGTCCGGCACCTTGACGTCGACGATCGCGCGGCCCTGGGCGTCGGTCTTGACGGCCGGCGCGAACGCGGCGAGCGGGTTGAAGTTGGACCGGATCGCGATCGGCGGCGCGTTCTGCTGGCCCTGTTGCTTGTTCGCCATGCCGCCGAGCACGCCCTGATTGCGCGCGAGGTCGACCGCATCGGCACGCGCGCGCTTGTCCGCGGGCGGCTCCATCGCCTTCGGCTTCTCGGGCGTCGTCGTCGGCGATGGCGGTGGCGGTGGCGCTGCCGGTGCGGCCTCGGCGCTCGCGTCGAGCGCGACGCTGCCGGTCGGCATCGCCCCCCCACCGCCGGGTGCGCCGTTCATGTCGCGTAGCCGGCCGAGGTCGGGCTTCGCCAGCTTGACGTAGCTGCGGAGGTAGACGTCGCGCGCGTCCGGGCCGCGCTCGGGATAGAAGCTATCGACCGGGTTCGGGAACTGGTAGCCGGTGAGCGACAGGATCGCCTCGTCGACGACGAGCACCGCCGCCTCTGCATCGGGCACCGGCTTGCCGGCGGCATCGACGACCTTGACCTCGAGCTTCGTGCTCTCGCCGGGTCCGAGCTTCGGCGCCGCCGGTGTGACCGTCACCGCGAGCGTGCGCTGCTTCGGCGGCACCGGCAGGTTGATCGTGCCGACCGCGTACGCCGGCCGCTTCGGTAGCTTCGGATCGGGATCGCCCTTGTCGTCGAGCCGCGACGCCATGCCGACGAGATCGACCTGGACGTAGAGGTTCGGCGTCATCGCGTCCGCGATCGGCACCGTGATGACCTTCGTCGGCCCGGTCACGGTGATGCGCTCGGTCTTGACGATGCCGCTGCGCCGCCAGCTGACGATGCCCTCGGCCGGATAGAACGGCGCCTGGAGCAGCAGCTCGGCGGTGTTGCCGGGCCGGTACTCCTTCTTGTCCGGAATGATCTGCACGCGCTCCTGCGAGACATCGCGCGCCTTCGGCTGATCGCCGCCGGAGACCCAGAACTGGTACTTCGTCTGGTTCGGACGGCCCTTGTCGTCGACGATCGTCGCGGTCACCTGGTACGTGCCGCCGTCCTTCGTCGCGAACGTGCACGGCACCGGATCCTTCGCGGCGGCGATCGCGCACGTCTGCGGGTCGACTTCCTTCTGCGTGTACTTGCCCTTCTTGTACTCCCAGTCGAGGCGCACGGCCTTGACCTCGATCTTCGCGCCGGGCACCGCCTTGCCGTCGACGTCGACGCCGATCACCTCGATGTCGTACGGCGTGCCCTTCTCGACGAACGGCTTCTTCGTCTTGAGGCCGACGTAGAGCGACGACGGATGCACGAGCAGCGCCGCCGACGCGCTCCACGCCTGGCGGTTGACGTCGGTGACGCTCGCGTTCGCGGTCACCGAGAACGGCACGGTCGGCTTCGCGCTCAGGAAGTCGAGGTGCATCGTGTGCGCGCCGGTCGCGTCGGTCTTCGACGCGAGGCTCCAGGTCTTCGGCGGCTTGTAGCCCGGATAGCCGTAGCGACCGCGGTAGCCGCCGTACGGCCCGTCGAGCTCGCCGGCGTCGTAGTAACCCCACCACGGCTGCCAGTTGCCGAAGATGAACTCGTCGCGGTTCGGCGGCGTGAAGCTCGTCTCGCTCGCGGTGACGTTCCACGCGACCGGCGCGCCGGGCAGCGGACCGCCCGAGTAGTACTTCGCCGTCACGGTGACGTCGCCGCCGCCGCCGATCAGGAACGGGCCCTGGCTCGCCTTCGCGGAGACCTCGAACTCGGGGCGGCGAAACTCCTGGACCTGGATCTGGTGGTAGTACTCGCCCTGGCCGTCCCACTGCGTCGTGCCTTGCGCCGACAGCTGGATCGTGGCGGTGCCGAGGTTCGGCGTCTTCGGCAGCGTGAACTTCGTGCTCCAGCCGCCGACCTGCGAGACCGGCGCCGAGCCGATCGAGATCTGGTTCCCGGTCGCGTCGAGCACCTTGTACGCGACGGTCGTGACCCCGCCCTGCATCGGGCCGACGTCGCCGTTCTTGCCGTAGTCGATCGTGCGCAGCCAGCCCTTGAGCGAGACCTCCTCGCCCGGCTTGTACATCTTGCGATCGTCGATGACGTACCAGGCGAGGTTCTTCGACCGCGTCTGCTTCGTCCAGCTGCCGTACTCGTTGTACCAGGCCTGCTCGGCGACGAACGCGACGTCGTCCCCGCGGCGCGCGATCAGGTAGTGCGCGCCCTTCGTGCCGCCGGTCGCGAGCGGGATCGTCGCCATGCCCTTGTCGTCGGTGGTCGCCTTGAGCCCGAATGGCCGCAGCTCGAGCGCGACATTGCCCGCGGGCTTGCCGGTATCGAGCTCGGTGACGAACGCGATCAGGTTATCGGCATCGACATACGCATCGACGCCGAGCCGCGTCGCCTGCACCCAGCTGATCATCTTCGGCGGCTCGTACTGCTGCTTCCACGGGTACGGCTCGACGATCGCGATCGCATGGCCGAGCCCGGTCTTCGCGACCGCGGACGACAGATCGACCGCGCTCTCGACGAGCTCGTTCGGCCCGACCGTCGTCTTGACGAGCTGATCGAAGACCTTGTCGCCCGGGATGCGCGGTGGCTTGTCCTTGTTCCACTGGTTCTGGATGTAGAACCCGTACGCGTCGTAGTCGGCCGGCGAGACCTTGTAGAGCCGGACCTTCAGCTGCTCGTAGTTCGTCGTGAAGAAGTCGAGCGTCGGCTTCTTCGCGGACGGATCGACGACGACCATGCCCTGCGGGCCGAAGAACGTCGGCATCGCGTCGGTGACGCGGAACGACAGCGTCTCGTCCTTGCCGAGCGTCTGCTTGAACTCGTCGGTGATGCCCTTGTCGACGACCACCTTGTACGTGGTGCGTGCCTTCGTCAGGCCCTGCACCATCACGGCGCTGCCGCTCTGGATCACGTGAAGGCCGGGGATGTCGGGCGTGACCTTGACCTGGTTCTCGTCGAACTTGTCGGCGTCGATCGGGTTGTTGAACTGGATCACGAACGCGGTGCCCGGCGGGCACTGCTTGTTGTAGCCGCACTCGCTGCGCTCGATGCGCAGCGGTGGATACGTGCGAAACGAGAAGCTCTGCGCGGTCTTCGTCTTGTTCGGGCCCTCCGCCGACGGCGTGCCCTCGGGGATCGTGACCTCGATCTGCGAGTCCGGCGGCAGCTTCTGCGTCGTACGGAACGCGAGCCAGCGGCCGTCCTGCTCGTTCTTCTTCGTCGCCTCGATCGTCGCGGCGAGCTGCTTGTCCTTGTCGATCTCCTTGGCGTCGAGCATGCGCAGCGCCATCGCCTTGCCGTTCGCGCTCACCTTGATCTTCGCGAGCACGGCCTGCGGATCGATCTTCTGATCGAACACCGCGAACATCGGGACGTCGAGCTGCTGCGGCGAGTAGCTGCCCGGCGAGCTCGCGACGAGCGTCGGCGGTGGCGTCTCGAACGTGAACTTCGTCGGCTTGTCGAGCGCGTTGCCGTTCGCGCTCTTCGTGCCCGCGGGAATCTCGACGGTATACGTTGTCGCTTGCGGGAACCGGACCTCGGGATCGAACAGGATCGTACGCGTGCCGAGCCACCGCCAGTGGCCCTTCACCATCGGTGACAGCTTGACCGGCGTCGTCTTCGCGGCGTCGTCCTGCGACGTCACCGCGACCATCGGCTGGCTGAACGTCACGCTCAGCTCGGGCGCGATCGGCACCGCGCCTTCGGGCATGTAGCGCAGCACCTGGAGCGGCTTGCCGGCATCGCTCGGCTTCGGCGGCAGCAGCGTCGACGGCGCAGGCGGGAATGCGCCGGTGATCGTCTGGCCGGTGCGCGGCGGCGGCTGCGATTTCGGCCGCAGCGCGAACGCCTGCTGGTCGGCGGCATCGGCCTGGATCGGCGTCGCGCGCGCGAGCATCGCCTTGACGTCGGCGTCGCCGAGCTTCTTCGCCGGCGCGAGCTGCGCGCGATCGAACGCGGGCGGTCCGGCCTTGCCGTCGGACACGCGCAGGTCGAGACCCGGCGGTGCGTCCTTCAGCTGGACGAGCGCCTTGTCCGAGATCGGCGAGGCGCTGCCCATCGACGGGCTCGTCGACGAGCCTTTGCCACCACACGATGCGACGAGCGCGACGAGCGTCGTCGAAGCGATGCCACGACGGAATGCGAGTCTGGTCATAGTCTCCTACTCGACGATCACACGATCCGAGCCTCCGCGTCCGAAGGTCTCGGGCATGTACATCTCTTCCGCCTTCGGCGGCGGCACGACGAAGTTTCCGGGAGTGGTCGCGCGCGCGACGTACTCGTACTGGTGACCGCCTTCCCAGAGCAGGGAGGCGAACGCCTCGACGCGCTCGTCGCGCATGTTCTGATGCTCGTACCACGGGCCGTACCACCACCAGTACGCGCCGCGAGACTTCTGCTCCTTCGGATCCTGCGGAATCGGCCCGGTCACCGCGAGCGCCGGGTTCATCGGCTCGAAGCCGGCCGGCATCGGATCGACGAGCGCGACGTGATAGCGCCGGTTCTCGTTGACCATCGTGACGCGCACGCGGACGCGCGCACCGGCCTTGACCTTCCACGAGCCGTCCGCCTGCCGGACGACATCCTTCGGATCGTCGGCGCCCTCGTACGTGCGCTGGACGACGAAGCCGTAGTCCGCGGGCTCGAGCTTGAGGCTCGCCGGCGCGTAGGTCATGCCGACGCGGTAGTAGAGGCGGCCCTTGCCGTCCTTCTGGATCGTGAGCGCCTGCTTGTCGTGCGCCGCGACGTCCTTCATCGCGATCGGGATCGCGAACGTGTCGGTCGTGTGGCCCTTGAACGCGTGGTCACCGGCGTAGTCCTCGCCGAGCCAGACGCGCGCGACGAAGTCCGGCGTCGTCTTCTCGTACGTGCGGAAGTAGAGGTCCATCGCGGTCAGCGCGAACGAGTTCTCCTGCGTGTTGAGCCAGCGGCCGGCCTTGCGGTGCGCGAGCAGGCCGGTGACGAGCTTCGGGATCAGATCGAGATCCTTTTGCTCCTGGATCAGCGACTCCAGCAGCACCGCGTCGACGCGATGGTCGCTCGCGAGCAGCAGGTAGCCACCGTCGGCGTAGCTCGTCGTGAAGTTCGCGGCGCCCGCGGTCTCGGACACCTTGTTCATCACGTGCCGCACGATCGCCTTGCGGTCGGCCTCGGCGGCCTTCTGCCCGGCGAGCGTGCCGAGCAGCCAGCCGTTTGCCTCCATGTTGAGCTTCGTCGCGCCGCCCGCCTCGCGGAGCAGCTTCTGCGCCTTCGCGACGTCGGTATCGCCCATGAGCTTGCGCGTGTAGAGCGCGTAGCTCGAGATCGTGCGGCGGATCTCGGGGCCGTAGTAGTACGGGTAGTGGCTCTCGATGTTCTGCAGGTAGAGCTTCGCGCGATCGATCATGGTCGCGGGGACCGTGAATCCCTTGTCGCGTGCGCGGACGAGTGCGTTCGCGACGTGGACCGTGAGGTACGGCTCCGACGGGCGACCGCGCTCCCAGTACGCGAAGCCGCCATCGCCGTTCTGCATCTGCGACAGCCGCTCGAGATCGATCCGCACGCTGTCCTTCATCTCGGCCTCGGTCGGCAGATCCTTCGCGTGGAACGCGGCGAGCACGTCCTTGAGCGATGCGATCGCGAGGATGCGCGAGGCGCGCTGCTCGGCGCACTCGTACGGATAGTGGACGAGATAGATCATCGCGTCGGTGAGCGCCTGCAGGTTCGTCGAGGCGGTCTGCACCTCGAGCCCACCGAACTGCGTCACCACCTTGCCGGGCAGTGCGACCGGCTGCTTCATGACGCCCTCGTCGATCACACCGTAAGTCGCGAACGCCTCGGTCGTCGCGGGCGTCCACACCGGCAGCGCGAGCTCGGCGGCATCCGTCGCGGCGCCGGCGGTGCCGACGATCTGGAACCGCGCGGTGCCGGCCATCTCGGCCGCGGCCGGGAACTGGACCTCGACGCGATCGTTCGCCGGCACGGTGACCTCGCGGCCCGCACCGTCGGTGATCGCCGCGTTCGTCGCGCGGATCGCGAGCTTCACCGTCATCGGCGCGTCGGTCTGGTTCTGGACCACGACCGGCAGCTTGAACGTGTCGCCGAAGTTCAAGAACCGCGGCGGGCTCGGCCGGACCATCAGCGGGAGCCGCGCGATCAGCGAGCTCTCGCCCTTGCCGAACTGCTTGTCGCCGGCGACCGCGATCGCGACGATGCGATAGCGCGTCAGGTTGTCGGGCATCTTGATCGCGACCGAGGCACGGCCCTGCGCGTCGGTCTGGACCGCGGGCGCGAACGCCGCGAGCGGGTTGAAGTTCGTGCGCACCGCGATGCCCTGCTGGCCGGGCTGCGGTCGCGCCGGTGCGTTCTTGCCGCCCTCGGCCTGCTTCTTCGCCGGCATCGGCTTGTCGTCGGCCTTCTCCTTCTCGCTCTTCGACTCGGCGCGCGTCATCTCGCGATCCTCGCCGGCCTCCTCCATCGGCGCGGCGGCGGCGAGCTCGTCGCTCGCGAAGTCGAGATTGCCGTCCATGTCGCCGCGGTAGACGCCACCGACCGGTCCACGCGATGCGCGGCCGGTCGCGGTCGCGGTCACGACGCCGGGGACGGGCTTCGCGAGCGTCACGTAGCTGCGCAGGTAGTGGTCGCGCGTGTCGCTGCCGCGTTGCGCGTAGAACGTGTCGATCGGGTTCACGAAGCTCTGGCCGGTGAGCGCGAGGATCGCCTCGTCGACGACGATCACGCTGACCTCGGCGTTCGGCACCGCGCGGCCGGCCGCGTCCTTGACGGACACCGACAGCTTCGTCGACTCGCCGGGACCGACCTTCGCGGCGGCGGGCGCGACATCGATCGCGAGCGTGCGATGCTTCGGAGGCACCGGCAGGTTGATCGTCCCGACCGCGTACGCCGGCCGCTTCGGTAGCTTCGGATCGGGATCGCCGTGATCGTCGAGCCGGTCCGCGGCGCCGACGAGATCGACCTGCACCCACAGGTTCGGCGTCATGCCATCGGTGATCGGCACCGTGATGACCTTCGTCGGGCCGGTGATCGCGATCCGCTCGGTCTTGACGATGCCGCTGCGCCGCCAGCTGACGATGCCCTCGGCCGGATAGAACGGCGCCTGCAGCAACAGCTCGGCGGTGTTGCCCGGGCGGTACTCCTTCTTGTCCGGGATGATCTGCACGCGCTCCTGCGCGACGTCGCGCAGCTTCGGCTGATCACCGCCCGCGACCCAGAACGTCAGCTTCGTCTGGTTCGGGCGGCCCTTCGCGTCGACGGCGAGCGCGGTCACCTGGTACGTGCCGCCCTGCTTCGTCGCGAACGTGCACAGCGACGCGTCCTTCGCGGCGGTGACGCTGCACGTCTGCGGATCCGCCTCGACGCGCTTGTACTTGCCCTTCTCGAGCTTGTAGTCGAGCCGCACCGCCTTGACCTCGATCTTCGCGCCGGGCACCGCCTTGCCGTCGAGATCGACGCCGATCACCTCGATGTCGAACGGCTGGTTCTTCTCGACGAACGACTTCTTCGTCTTGAGCCCGACGTAGAGCGACGACGGATGCACGATCAGCTGCGCCGACGCCGCCCACGTCTGACGGTTGACGTCGGTCACCGCCGCGTTCGCCGACACCGTGTACGGCATCGCCGGGTTGACGCTCAGGAAGTCGAGGTGTAGCACGTGGGCGCCGGTCGCGTCGGTCTTCGACACGAGGTTCCACGGCTTCGCGGATGCCGCACGTCGCGCACCTCGCGAGCCGCGCGTCGTCGGCGCGTCGTCGTCGGCGTAGGCGTCGTAGTAGCCCCACCACGGCTGCCAGTTGCCGAACACGTAGTCGTCGCGGTTCGGCGGCGTGAAGCTCGTCTGGCTCGCGTTGACGTTCCAGTTGACGGGCGCGCCGGGCAGCGGACCGCCGGCGTAGTACTTCGCGCTCACGGTGACGTCGGCGCTGGTGCCGATCACGAAGGGTCCCTGGCTCGCCTGCGCGGTGACCTCGAACTCGGGGCGGCGGAACTCCTGGACCTGGAAGTCGTGACGGAATTGATAGCCGGGCGGCGTGGTGCTCCACGCATCCTTGCCATGTGCCTCGAAGTCGATCCACGCGTAGCCGAGGTTCGGCGTCTTCGGCAGCGTGAACTTCAGGTCGAAGCCGCCGATGCTCGACACCGGCGTGCTGCCGGTCGCGATCTCGTTGTTGCGCGAGTCGCGGACCTTGTACGTCACCTGCGCGACGCCGGCGGCGCCGCCGATGTCACCGTTGCGTCCCTGATCGATCGTGCGGAGCCAGCCCTTGATCGAGACCTCCTCGCCGGGCTTGTACATCTTGCGATCGTCGGTGACGTACCAGACGAGGTTCGAGCCGCGCGCCTGGCGCGTCCACGTGCCGTACTCGTTGTAGTAGCCGGCGTTGTCGGTCACGAACGCGACGTCGTCGCCGCGCCGCGCGATCAGGTAGTGCGCGCCCTTCGCCGCCGCGGGCGCGAGCGGGATCGACGCCATGCCCTTGTCGTCGGTGGTCGCCTTGAGCCCGAACGGCCGGACCTCGAGCGCGACGTTCGCCGCGGGCTTGCCGGTCGCGAGGTCGGTCGCGAACGCGACGAGGTGATCCGAATCGACCGCGGCGTCGACCGCGAGCTTCGTCGACTGCACCCAGCTGACGAGCCGCGGTGGCTCGTACTGCTGCGTCCACGGATACGGCTCGACCACCGCGATCACGTGCCCGAGGCCCGCCTTGCCGACGGCCGACACGAGAGGCACCGCGGTCTCGACCAGCGTGTTCTTGCCAATCGTGGTCTTCACGAGCTGGTCGAACACCTTCTTGCCGGGCAGCTGCGGTGGGTTGTCCTTGTTCCAGCGATCGCGCAGGTACCGGTAGTACGCGTCGAGGTCGCCCGGCTGGACCTGGTAGAGCTTCACCTTCAGCTGCTCGTAGTTCGTGCTGAAGAAGTCGAGCGTCGGCTGCTTCGCGGCGGGATCGACGACGACCATGCCTTGCGCCCCGTAGAACGTGGGCACGGCGTTGCCGACATCCCACGTGCGCGTCTGGTCCTTGCCGAGCGTCTGGCCGAACTCGTCGGCGAGCGCGGCCGCGACCGTCGCCTTGTACTGCGTGCGCGCCTTCGTGGCGCCCTGCACGATCAGCGCGTTGCCGCTCTGCATGACGTGCATGCCCTCGATCTCGGGGCTCACGCTCACCTGCGCCTCGTCGAACTTGTCGACGTCGAGCGGGTTGTTGAATTCGATGACGAACGCGGTGCCCGGCGGACACTGCTTGTTGTAGCCGCACTCCGCGCGCCGGATCTGGAGCGGCGCGTACGTGCGGAAGCCGTACGTCTGCACGGTCTTCGTCTTGTTCGGCCCCTCCGCCGACGGCGTCCCCGCCTCGATCGTCACCGCGACCTGCGCATCCGCGGGAAACGCCTGCGCCGGCCGGAACGCGAGCCACCGCCCGTCCTGCTCGTTCTTGTGCGCCGCCTCCACGAGTGCCGCGAGCTGCGCCTCGTCGCTGCGCTTGCTGTCCTTCCAGCTCGCGATCTGCGCCGCATCGAGCAGCGTCATCGCCCACGGCTTACCGTTCGCCGTCACCTTCAGCTTCGCGAGCACCGCCGCCGGATCGATCTTCTGATCGAACATCACGAACAGCGGCACGTTGAGGTGCTGCGGCCGGTACGACTGCGGAAAGCTCGTCACCATCGTCGGCGGTGGCGTCTCGAACGTGAACTTCACGCCATCCTTCAACACGCCGCCATTCGCGCTCTTCGTGCCCGCCGGCACCTCGACCGTGTACGTGGTCGCCTGCGGAAACCGAACCTCGGGATCGAACAGCACCGTCCGCGTGCCGATCCACCGCCACGCACCCTTCGGCTGCGGCGTCAGCTTCACCGGCGTGGTCCCCGCCGCATCCCCCTGCGACGTCACCGCCACCATCGGCTGGCTGAACGTCACGCTCAACTCCGGAGCCACCGGCACCGAACCCTCGGGCATCCACCGCAGCACCTTGAGGTCCTTGCCCGCATCGCTCGCCTTCGGCGGCAACAGCGACGACGCCGGCGGCGGAAACTGCCCGGTCACCGTCTGCCCGGTCTTCGGCACCGGCTGCGACTTCGGCCGCAGCGCGAAATCCTTCTGGTCGCCGCTGTCGCTCTGGATCGGATTCGCCCGCCCGAGCAACGTCTTCACCTCGCCATCCCCCAGCCGCTTCGCCGGCGCCAGCTTCGTCCGATCGAATGCCGGCGGCCCCGCCTTCCCCTCCGACAGCACCATGTTCAGCCCCGGCGGTGCATCCTTCAGCTGCACGTACGCCTGATCCGACAGTGGCGACGCGGTCCCAACGGCCCCCGCCGACGACGCCGACGGCGTGCTCGTACCCTTCCCACCGCACGCGGACACCATCGTCGCGAGCAGTGCGGTCCATGCACTACCGCGTGTGAAGAGCGATCGTCTGGTCGTCATTCGCTTCCCTTCGGGTTTTCGCCATCGACTACCAACGCACCATGCCCGGTTTCGCGCTGTGTCGGAGATCGTGGCCGGCCGGAGCCAAGCACGTGCTTCCGTCAGGTGTCGGACGAGTCCAGCGCACGGAAGTCGCGCCCGAAAACCGAACCCCCGGTTCGGTTTCCAACTTGGCAGAATCTCGTGCCGTGCGACGGATCCAGCGACGCGGTGATCCGCCGTCGAGGCAGGATCTCGTCTGCGACACACGGCGAGTGTTGCGCGCGCGCCAATAGCGATTACCACCGTCCCGAGCTGGGTCAGTGGCAATGCGGTCGTCTGTGTTCCAGGGAAGTGTTCAGAGAACAGCGCAGCGAGCAGGTCAGGTCACTCGGCGAACCAGTCGAGGGTCACGGGGCCACCGACCATCGACACGGCGACTCGGGCTCTCGCGTATCTCGCGAGCCAGTACGTCCCGACGGGGAACTCACATCGCTTGTGCGTCAGCCACCTCTCGCGCGCCGCTGCGTAGTCGTCGAGAAAGTCGGCCCGCGCCTCGATCAGCTTCTTGCGACGCTCCTCGTCCTTGCAGGCAAACGTCGGACTGACGTCATCGCGTGTCGCGCGCGTGTAGCGTTGTTCTGCGGTCGGCCGGTGCCACCACTCCTGCCGACGCACGAACCGACGTCCGAGGCAGCGCTCGCCCGCCTTGACGCGCTCCGCCGCGTGCTCCTCGACGCGAAGATCCACCGCACGCGCGAGCCGCGCGAGGAACGCGTCACGATCCTTGAACCCGTCCGGGAGCTCGAGCACGAGCTCCGCGGTTGCGGGCAGCGCGCTGCTGTTGTTGCTGAAGAAGAACGATGGACGCTTGCAGACGGTGCGCTCGCCGCTCAGCAGCCGCGAATACCCCTGCGCGCCGGGCCACTGGTGGACTTGCTCGACGAGGCAATGCTTGATCGGGTTCGTGATCGTGTAGACGAGCTTGTCGATCAGCGTCTCGAGATCGGGAAGAAACACGACCGAGGTCTGCGCCGCCGTCCAGAAGTGATCGCGACGCCCCCACCGCGTATTCATGGCGCGTGCGACCAGGACGTGAAAGAGCTCGAGGAAGGCGGGATACGAGCCGTAACTGTCGAAGATCACCATGTGGTAGTGGTTCGACAGCACCATGTGATCGACGACGGTGATGCCGTGCTCCTTGGCGGCGACTGCAAGGCAATACTCGAAGGTGCTGTTCGTGATCGAGTCCGGCCGGAGCAGGAAGCGCTGCTCCGAGCAACGACGCGTGATCTGGTAGAAGCGGCCCGGGATGACTTCGCGAGGTCTCGTCATGACGCGCGCCCATCGGCCGCGGGTCGGGGCAGTTGCGAAGAATTCGATCGAACGTGACAAAACCGAACCCTGGGTTCGGGAAGGAATTGAACCCTGGGTTCGGGAAGGAATTGGGAATTCCATCACTTGACGGCGGGCGCTCCCGGTAGGGACAGTCGCGCCATGGCAGAAGCGTCGAGCGCGCCCGCACCCGCCGGCAAGGTCGAGCCGTACATCCCGGCGTCGAAGGTGCTGCCGGAGCTCACCATCGGTGTCCTGATCCTCGGATCGTTGTTGTCGGTGATCCTCGCGGGCGCGAATGCGTACCTCGGGATGTTCGCGGGCATGACGGTGTCGGCGTCGGTGCCGGCGGCGGTCATCTCGATGGGCATCTTCCGGGCGCTGCGGACCGGGAACATCCTGCAGAACAATGGCGTGCAGACGGCGGCGGCGTCGGGTGAGGGGCTCGCGGCGGGCGTGATCTTCACGCTGCCGGCGTTGATCATTCTGGGGACGTGGGCGCGGTTCTCGTATGTCGAGACCACGCTGATCGCGGGGTTTGGCGGAATCCTCGGTGTGCTGTTCACGATTCCGCTGCGGCGCGCGCTGATCATCGACCAGCCGTTGCAGTTTCCGGAGGGTGTCGCGACGGCGGAGGTGCTGAAGGTCGGCGCCGAGGGTGGCGGCGGGGTTGGCGTGCTCGTGTTTGCGGGGTTGCTCGGCGCGGTCGCGAAGCTCGGGGCGACCGGGTTCAAGCTGTGGGCGGAGATCGTCGAGTTTGCCGGGTATGTCGGCGGCGGCGCGACCGGCGTGAAGGGGACGGCGGCGGCGACGAAGGCGGGGGCGCCGGCGTACTTCGGGATCAACGCGTCGCCAGCGCTGCTGAGCGTCGGCTACATCGTCGGGTTCAACGTCGCGCTCGTGATCTTCGCGGGCGCGGCGCTCAACCGCTGGGTCGCGATGCCGCTGTTCGCGTCGTATGGCGATCCGGCGTCGATCGTGCTGAATCCCGACGTCCACGCGGCAGCGATGCAGCTCGACTTCTCGCTGGTGAGCCGCGAGGCGGCGGCGCTCGTCGGCACGCTGCTCGAGGCGCTCAAGGATCAGAGCTGGGTCACCGACACGCTGAACCTGATCGATCCGTGGCAGTTCACGAATCACGGCGCGATCGCCGGCGATCCGTTCGTGCGCGCGGTCGCGCTGTCGGGCGAGCTGCCGGACATTCCGGCCAAGGACGCGGCGGCGCTGTATCACGGCCGCGTGACGCGCTACCTCGGCGTCGGCGGCATGCTCGTCGGCGGCCTGTGGTCGCTGTTCAAGCTGCGCAAGTCCCTGCTTGGCGGCATCACGGCCGGGCTCGAGGCGTACAAGCGCGCGCGCGCCGGTGGCGCGGATGCGGTGCCGCGCACCGAGCGCGACATGCCGATGAACATCATCCTGATCCTGATCGGCGCGTCGGTCGTGCCGCTGTTCTTCATCTTCTGGCACTTCACGGACTCGCCGGGCATCAGCGCGGTGATGGCCGTGGTGATGGTGATCGCCGGCTTCCTGTTCTCGGCGGTCGCGTCGTACATGGCCGGCCTCGTCGGCTCGTCGAACAACCCGGTCTCGGGCATCACGATCTCGACGATCCTCGTGTCGGCGCTGCTGCTGCTCGGGCTCGGGCTCGACAGCGTCGCGGGGCCCGTCGCGGCGATCCTGATCGGCGGCGTCGTCTGCTGCGCGGCCGCGATCGGCGGCGACAACCTCCAGGACCTCAAGTGCGGTCAGCTCGTCGGCTCGACGCCGTGGAAGCAGCAGGTGATGCAGATCCTCGGCGTCGTCGTCGCGGCGCTCGCGATGGCACCGATCCTCAACGTGCTGAACGACGCGTACGGCATCGGCAGCGCGGGGTTGCCGGCACCTCAGGCCAACCTCATGGGCACCGTCGCGAAGGGCGTGTTCGCCGGCGGCCTGCCGTGGAACATCATCGGCATCGGCGCCGGCATCGCGGTCTGCGTGATCATCATCGACGTCATCCTGACCGCGAAGGGCTCGAAGTTCCGCACGCCGGTCATGGCGTTCTCGGTCGGCGTCTACCTGCCGTTCGATCTCAACGTGCCGATCATGCTCGGTGGCATCGTCGCGCTGCTCGTCGAGCGCTACCTGCAGCGCACGAAGGCGACGCCGGAGCGCCGCGGCGAGGTCGAGCGCATGGGCCTGCTCGCCGCGGCCGGTTTCATCACCGGTGAGGCGCTCCTCGGGATCGCGCTCGCGGTGCCCGTCGCGGCGCTGCACGACGACAAGGCGGTCGCGCTGTTCGGCGGCCGGTTCGAGGCCGTGAAGTGGCCCGCGCTGCTGTTCGTCGGGCTCGTGCTCGTGCTGCTGTACAAGCTCGCGCTGCGTCCCGAGCCGCACGGCAAGGCGCCGGCGCCCGGACGCATCACGAAGTAGTCGCGCACGTCGCTGCACAAGCGCTCGTCGGTGGGTGGGCTAGGAGTCACCTAGGTCAGTTGTCCCCACGACTAACGATCCGGATCGATTGCACCGGTTCGCGGCGCGGCGCTTGCTGAGGGTTGCGAACGTCATCGCAGGAGACGTTCCCCCATGAGCCGCACGAGACTCGCCTCTGCATCTTTCGTAGTTGCCCTCACCGCGATCACCGCTGCGTGCGGTGGGCCGAAGCAGTTCGGCAGCGTCTGCGACGAGGTTCCGCCGCCGGTGGCGTGCGACCAGGCCTGCGATCCGCAGCCGGGCGCGCCGGTCACCTGCCCGACCGGCTTCCACTGCTCGCCCGACGGCAAGTGCGACGCGCAGTGCACGCCCGGCGGCTCGCAGTGCGGCACCGGCTACGTCTGCACCGATGACGGACGTTGCGTCGATGACGGCAGCGGCAGCGGCAGCGGCAGCAACGGGCCCGACGCGAACTGCCCCGCGGTGAACTTCACGGCGACGCCGACGATCCCGTCGATCTCGCTGCTGATCGATCGCAGCGGCTCGATGGACACCGACATCGGCGGCGCGTCTCGCTACAACGCGGTCCGCGACGCGCTCGTCGGCGGCACCGGCGTCGTCACCGAGCTGCAGAGCAAGGCGTACTTCGGCGCCTCGCTGTACTCGACGGACGCGCCGTGCCCGACGCTGTACACCGTGCCGCGCGCGATGAACAACCAGGCCGCGATCGCGGGCCTCATCAACAGCCAGGCGCCCGCCGGCAACACACCGACCGGTGGCTCGATCGACAAGGCGGTCGCCGACTTCGCAGCCGCGCCGCCGCCTGCTGGCTCGCCGCCGATCATCGTGCTCGCGACCGACGGCCTGCCGAACAACTGCGACGGGGACAGCGTCGCCGGCCAGGCGAAGGCGATCCAGGCCGCGACCGCGTCGTACGCCGCCGGCATCCGGCTGTTCGTGCTCGGCGTCGGTAACGGCATCGCCGACGCGCACCTCCAGGCGATGGCGAACGCCGGCGCGGGCGTGCAGGCCGGCCAGCCGAACGCGCCCTACTACGTCGCGAACAGCCCGCAGGACCTCAAGACCGCGTTCGACCAGATCATCGGCGGCGTCCTGTCGTGCGAGCTGATGATCAGCGGCACGATCGACGAGGGTCAGGCACAGGGCGGCACCGTGACGCTCAACGGCATGCCGCTGACGTACGGCGTCGACTGGGAGCTCGTGAACGGCAACATCATCCGGCTGCTCGGCCAGGCGTGCACGAACCTCAAGAACTCGCCGAACCCGATGGTGCAGGCGAGCTTCCCGTGCGGCGCGGTGATCTTCTAGCGCTTCGTACCCGTACCGAGCGGGCGCGCCATGCGTAGCGCCTTCTGACCGCGATCGTAGGTCGCCGAGCCGTCGACGATCGCGAAGCCATGGCGCGTGTACAGCCGCTGCGCGTTGACGTTCGTCTCGGCGACCGTCAGCCGCAGCGCCTCGATCCGGCTCGCCGGCGCGACGCGCTCGGCCACCTCGATCACGTGCAGCAGGAGCTTCGTGCCGATGCCGCGATTCTGATACGCCGGCAGCACCGCGAGCGCCAGCAGATCGGCGACCACCTGCGACGGTGTGCTCGCCGCGACCTCGTCCATGTAGAAGCCGAGCATCGCGAACCCGCGCCCGCGATTCTGCAGATCGTGATCGATCCACGCGAGCACGCCGGGCTGCTCGAGCCACGACGGCAAGATGCGCGTGTAATCGCCGAGGTCACGATACGCCTCGGCACCCGTGGCGATGATCCAGGGATGGTCCGCGACCTCGGCGCGGCGGATCATCGACGTGACTCCGCGAGCGCGGGACTAGCCGACGAAGCCGCCGCCCTGCACGTCGCTGTCGGTGCGGCTGCGCGTCGGCTGGCTCGTGGCCGCAGCCGCCGGCTTGCGCGTGCCGAGAGCGGCCATCGGTTGGGTTTGGTTGGTCACGTTCGACGGGATCGGGCGGCTGCCCGTGCCCATCGCGAGCGGCGCTTCGCCGACGGTGGCGGTGCCGGTCGCGAGGCTGCGCAGCGTGTAGCGGCCCGGCGAGGTGCGGATGAACAGCGACGCCTCGCCCTTCTTCTTGATGTCCATCGAAAGGTCGCGCGCGACGACAGTGTCAGGAGTCTTCGACTTGCTCGGCAAACGGGCCCCGGCACGCTCCACGATCTCGCGAACCGACATAGGCACAGCGGTCTCGCGCAGGATCTCTTCCACCACAGCAAGCGTGCTCATGACCGTCGTGCCTCCCTCGAAAACTTTTCGTTCGGAACCGTCGAGACGGGAGCCATCCTAGCGCCGCCGATTTCCGGAACCAGTCTTGACATCAGTTTTTTTTCGGCGACGGCGAACACGTTGAAACATCGCGTGAAGCGCGCGCGTCGAGGTTGATTTTCTTCGACATCACGTCGGTGCGACACGTGCATCCGCCATTGCGAAGCGCGTGAGATTCGGCGAATGCTCGGGCCGAGTCACGTCGGACCAGGGCTCGCTCGGTCCGTCTCTCTCAGAGGAAAACACATGATCGGAATCGTCGAGGTGATCACGTTGTTGCTGGGCCTGATCGGGTTCGGCCTCCAGCCCAATCCGAAGGCACCGACCGCGGACCAGGCGCTGCAATACGCGATGCCGGACGCAGACATCGTCGTGCAGTTCGATGCCGCGAGCGTGATTCCGGGCAACTACAAGGCGCTGACGCAGCTGCCGGACCAGCCCCAGATCAAGGCGTCGCCCGAGCTGTCGAAGATGGTCCGCCAGCTCGTCAATGAAGTCGAAGGAGCGCGCGGCATCGCGAAGACGGCGACCGGTATCGACCTCGCGACCGACATCACCGACGCGACGATGTTCGTGCAGCTCGTGCCGAACAAGGAGCCGAACTTCGTCGCCGCGGTGCGCGGCAAGCTGTCGACCGCCGTCGTCGACAAGATCGCGAAGATGAGCAACAAGCAGTCGCAGAAGGTCGGCGGCGGCATGATGATCGAGATGGGTCCGCGCGACCCCGCGATCGGCGTCACGAAGGACGGCGTCATGCTCGCCGGCACGCCCGCGCTCGTGCGCGCCCGGCTCGCCGACACCTGGAAGGCGCCGGGCCGCGCCGCCGGCTCGAACCTCGGCTACGCGCAGGACGTGATCAACGCCAGGCCCGTGTTCGCCGTCGTGCTGACGCTGTCGCAGGCCGCGCGCAAGGACCTGATCCCGAAGCTCAGCGGCCAGCAGCCGCAGGGCCCGAAAAAGCAGAACTTCCTGACCGACCTCGTCGGCCGCCACAAGGCGTTCTCGTTCTCGATGTTCCACGACGGCGTGGGCTGGACGTGGTTCGACAGCACGAAGCCCGGGCTCGAGCAGATGGCGATGGTGTCCGACGGCATGATCGACATGATGCGCGCCGCCCAGATCGCACCGCGCGGGTTCGCGAAGATCCTGCTCGGCGCGATCGATTCCTACAAGGGCACCGACAAGCGCGTCGACGAGATCATCCGCCGCAAGGCCGACATCATGAAGATCGTCGAGAGCTACACGGGCGACGGCAACTTCAAGGTCCAGGTCGACAAGGATCCCGCGAAGCTCCGGCTCAGCGTGCGCGCGACCGGCAAGTCGCTCAGCGAGGTGATTCCCGCCGGCTTCATCGGTCCGGCGATGGTGCTCGGATTCTTCGTCGCGCGCGAGAAGTCGTCGGCGATGCCGCCGCCGCCGCCGGCGACGACCGTGACCCCGCCGGTGAAGCCGGTCGCGCCGCCGCGTCCGCCCGGCAAGCCGCCGGTTCCGCCGAAGAAGCCCTAGCCGGCCGCTTCGAGCGGCAGCTCGACGAGCTCGCGGATCTGCGTCAGGTCCTCGAAGTCGAGTCCGCCCGGTGATTCGTCGAGCGTGACCTCGATGATCATGTCGTCGTCGACCTGCGGATAGTCGGTGCTGCGCAGCATGCGGCGCTCGCCGACGCGGCGCTCGTACTGGAACACGCGCGTGTCCGGCTTGCCCTTGCGGCGATCGTTGCGCCGGCGCTCGCGCGAGATCAGCTCGCGCAGCGCGGCGAGCGTCTCGGGCAGCGGCACGATGTGCAGCAGCTGGCCCGCGCAGTTGAAGCACATCGGCTTCCAGTTGCCGTGGAGCTCGACGCTCTTCAGGAACCGCCGCCGCTTCTCGCCGCAGGTCACGCAGCGCGCGCCGACGCCGACGGGTCGCGTCTCGACCCAGCGTGCGTAGCAACCCCAGCACCGCCCGCGGCGTAGCTCGTGGACCTGTGCATGACAGACCTCGCAGGAGTGAAGCGGCACGGATCCCTGGTAGAGCACCTCGATCCGACGAGCAACTTTTCGGCTACGCTGCGCGTGCCGTGCCGTCCACCCGCGCGCTCATCCATGCCCCGTGGTCGGCCTCGAAGGTCTCGACCGCGCTGCGCTGCCCGCGGCTGTTTCACTTCAAGTACGTCGAGAAGCTGAAGGAGCCCGAGGTCATGCCCGAGGCGCGGATCGGCAAGGCGATCCACAAGGCGCTCGAGCACGTGCTGATGGGGACGCCGATCGAGGAGGCAACGCAGACCGTGCGCGCCGAGCTGCCGAGCGAGCACGAGCAGCTGCGCTTCGATCGCCTGTCGACCGGGATCCCGGCGTTCTCGAGCCGGATCGGCCAGTTTCGCCGCCGGCGCCGCGTCGCGCGCCAGCTCGTCGAGTACTCGCTCGCGGTCCGCGAGGACCTCTCGGTCACGCAGTTCTACAGCGGCGACGCGTACTACCGTGGCGTGCTCGATCTCGGCTACCTGTTCGAGGACGACGCGATCGCGCTCGTCGATCACAAGACCGGCTCGCGCTTGCCCGGCACGTCGATCACCGATCAGCTCGAGGGCTACGTCGTGCTCGCGGCGGCCGCGTTCCGTCACGTCAAGACGTTCTGGCTCGGCGTGCACTGGATCGCCGAGCGCGCCGTCGAGTGGGGCACGCCGCTCAAGGCCGAGGTCGTGATCGATCGCGTCATGCCCGGGTTGCTCGACAACATCGAGGCCGCCGCGCTCGCGGTCGACGACGGACCGCGGCCGAACGCCGGCCCGTGGTGCGATCGCTGCAGCTACCGCGATCGCTGCCCGGCGAGTCGCGAGCTGCGCTATGAACCGGTCGAGTACTACGAGGATGACGAAGACTGAGGCTCGGCTCGCGCTCGCGCAGCGCCAGCGTCGCTTCGAGTGGGAGCTCGCGCGCGAGGAGCAGACGCGGGCCGCCGCGAAGCTGGTCGCCGGCAAGACGCACGACTTCATGAACTTGATCCAGATCGTGCAGCTCGCCTCGCTCGAGCTCGCGATGCGCGTTGACGATCGCGGCAAGGAGTTCGTCACCGATCTGCAGCGCGCGGCCGACGATGCCCAGCTCTCGATGCGCGAGCTGATGGCAGTCGCGCGGCCCGACGTCGTGATCGCGCGCGGTGCGCCGGTCGGTCCCGCGGTCGCTGCCGCGCTCGCGACGCTGCGACCCGCGATCGAGGTCGATATTCATCTCGCGCCGCCGCCGGACACCGCGACCCGGTGCAGCGCGCAGGAGCTCGAGCATCTGCTGATCGGGCTCGCGCTCGACGCGATCGACGACGATCCCGTGGCCGAGCGCCGGATCGAGCTGTTCGTCCGCCAGCGCGCGATCGATGGCAAGCCATGGATCGAGATCCTGCGCACGACGACCGAGCCGCTGCCGCCCGAGGACGAGCGGTTCGAGCTGCGCGCCGTGATCGCGATCGCACAGCGCGCCGGCGGTGAGGTCGCGTCGTCCGAGCGCCGAGGTGGGGGCGTGGAGCTGATCGTCGCCCTCCCCGTCGTCTGAACAGACGCACTCGCTGCGTGTTCGGCTGGACACTGGGCGCGCAAGTCCGCGCCGCACCTCGGGTCTCGCCTGGCATCGACCTCGCAGTCTCTGCGGTCATGCTCGCCTTGCTTCCGATCCTGTCTGTCGCCTCTCCGGTCGTCGTCGACGGCCACGAACAGCTCGAGCGCGCGCTGTCGGACGGTGTGCGCGCGGCGGTCGCGCAAGGCTGGACGCTCACCGCGGTCGGCCCCGAGGACGACGCGATCGTGTTCACGCTGTCGCGCAACGGCGAGGTCGTGCGCCACGTCGCGAAGCTCGATGGCACGAACAGCTACTACGTCGAGCCCGGCGCCGCGCCGGAGTGGGCGTCCGCGCCGAGCACGTTCATGATGCTCGCGATGCGCGCCAAGCGTGGCGGCGTCGAGCTCGAGTCCGAGTGCGGCGGGTTCTACGAGCGGCCGTACGTCGTCGACGCGTTCGAGGTCGGCGACGCGTCGCGCAAGCTCGTCGCGAAGACGCTCGCGAGCGCCGTCGATCTCGAGAGCGCCTACACGATCGAGGGTGGCCGCGTCGTGTTCGATCTCGAGCTCGCGGACGGCAAGGCGAGCGAGCTCGTGGTCCACGTCGATGGCGAGGGTCGCGTCGTCGAGGCCGAGCAGCGCCGCTACGAGTACGCGACCGACGACTCGACGTACCGCCGGATGACGCGACTCAAGAAGCTGACGAAAGGCGGGTTCGTGACCGCGATCGACACGTCCGAGGGCGAGCTCGTCCTCGTCACGAACAAGGGCCGGTTCCGCATCGATCCCGACGGCGACGCGTTCGAGTCGACGTATGACCCCGAGGACGAAGGAGGCTGCGGATGCTGATCGCGCTGCCCGTGATCGCGGCGGTGATCGCCGGCCCGCAGCCCGCGCCGCTGCTCGCGACCCACGATCGCGCGGCGCTCGAGGCCGAGCTGACGACCCAGCTGCGCGGCGCGATCGCGAATGGCTGGACCCTCGTCGACGTGCGCGGCGGCGACGATCGGCTGATGTTCACGCTGACGAAGCAACAGCACGCCGAGCGGCACACCGCGGAGCTGCCGTACAGCCAGACCGCGGCGCTGACGTACCGGATCGAGCCGGTCGCCGTGCCGACGGCCGATCTGCAGCCACCGTCGCCGTCGCTCGTGCGCGCGCTGCAGGTCCCCGGTGGTGGCGTCGCGCTCGGCACCGAATGCGGACACTGGTTCGAACGGCCGTACGTCGAGGAGGCCTCCGCGCTCGGCATCCCCGCGCGCAAGCTCGTCGGCAAGACGCTGTCGACGATGTCCGATCTCGAGTCGGCGGATCGCGATGGCGCGCGCGCCGTGTTCGCGGTGACGCGCGGTGCGAAGTGGTACGAGGTGATCGCGACGCTCGACGCCGACGGCAACGTGCTGTCCGCGAGCGTTCGCCGTTTCCTGGACTACTCGACCGACTGGACCGACTATCGCCGCGCCGCGAAGCTGCGTCGCGCGGTGCGCGGCAAGCAGGTCACGGCGCTCGACGACGCCGACGGCGAGCTCGCGCTCGTGATCGGCAACCACCGGTTCGTGATCGATCCGACCGGCGATGCGTTCGAGAGCGCCATGACGGGCACCGATTGCCCGTGCTGACGCTCACCGGCACTGCGCGAGGTACGCGTTCGCCGCGTCCTCGACGGAGCCGCCGCCGGCCCGTGCGTCCCAGCCGGTGATCGTCGCGATCGCGTCGACCGCATCGGCGCGCGCGTCGACCTGCGACCGGCTCTTCGGATCGGTGACGCGCAGCCGCGTGAGCAGGCCACGCAGCGTCTGCGGCGTGCCGAGATAGCGCGCGAGCTCGACGTAGCGTTCCATCACCCACCACTCGTACTGCTCGTCGAAGTGCGGCACCGCCTCGGTGAACCGCTCGACAAACAGCGCGCGCTGCTCGGTCGTCGGCGTGCCGGGCGCTAGCGCCACGGTCGTGATCGGCGCGAGCGCCTCGATCGCGAGCTCGAGGCCGATGAAGTCGTTCTGCGCGTCGGAACCCTCGTAGCCGGTGTAGCGACGCTCGACGACGCGGCCTGCATCGCCGACGAGCCGCACGAGCACGTGAAAGTCGCGCGAGCTGAACGAGCCCGACATCCCGAGGTACGTGCCGGGCTTCGGCGGCGGCACGATCTCGCGCAGCGTCGCCGTCACCGCGGCGCGCGCCTTGTCGAGGCCGGGCAGCTCGACGACGCCGGACGCCACGAGGTAGGGCGGATTCGAGCCTGGCCCGGCCAGCGACGCGCCGTCGTAGCTGACGCCGGTGACGTCGTACGTGCCGTCGCTGCGCCGGCGCGCACGCCACAGCCCGAGCGTGCCGCCGTGACCCTCGCCGGTCTCGAGCACGATCTCGCGAATCCGCGCGCCGAGCCGGTCGCACGGGAACGCGACGCCGACGCGCGCGCCCTGCTGCGTCAGCGTGTAGCGCTTCTCGACGGCGCGCGTGACCTGCTGCGCGATCGGCTTCGGCGCGCGATGGCAGGCCGGCGGCGCGAGCTTCGGCGACGCGAGCACGGGTGGCGCCTCGATCACGCACCGCGAGTCCGCGGCGACCGGCGACACGAGGGCGAGCACGACGACGAGCGCGATCCGCACGCGCCGAGCGTAGCGCGGCGGCGGCGACCGATCACCGCCGGCGTTCGAACCCGTAGACCAGGCCGCCCGGCGTCGGGTGGGGGTCCTCGCGCGGATCCCCGACCCACAGCCAGTGCGGCGTCAGCGCGAGGCGCGCTCCGAACCAGGTGCGGCCCGCGAGCGGCGACGCGACGACGCCCGCCGCGGCCCAGCGCTCGCCGCTCCGCCGATAGACGTGCAGGCCATCGTCGCTCCACGCCACGAGCATGCGGTCGTCGAGCGCGAGCTCCGCGCCGTACTTCCAGTCGGCGGGCTCGCTCTGCGGCGCGAGCGTCGCGACGAGCCGGGGGGCGCGCGCGACGTCGAACAGCTGGATCGTGTGGTTCGTCTGCACCGCGAGCGTGGTGCCCTGCAGCGCGAGCCCGAACGGCCGCTCGACCGCGATCGTCTCGACCCGCCGCCAGCCCGCGAGGCCACGCCGGTACAGCGCGACCTGGTTCTTGTCGCGCCACGCGATCGCGATCGTGTTGCCGGCGGCCGCGAGCTTGCCGTCGACGATCGCGCCCGTCCCGAGATCCCCGTCGAGCCGCCACGTGCCCGCCTTCGGTGTCCACACGCAGATGCGGTCGAGCGCGAGCGTGATCAGGTAGTCGCCGGCGAGCGTGATCGCCTCGAGGCTGCGGTTCGCGCAGTCGCCCATCTCGATCGTCGCCGTCTCGTACCACCGCCGGTCGCGCCCGCGCTCGAAGATCCGGACGCGGCGGTTCAGCGACGCCGCCGCACGATCGCCATCGATCGCGACCTCGAAGCCGAGCGTGTCCTCGTCGCCGTGAAACCGCGCCTGCTCGACGAGCCCGTCGCGCGTCGCGCCGTAGATGCGGACGTCGCCGTGGCACGGCCCGCGCTCCGTGCACGCGCCGTTGTAGTCGCCGATCACGACGGTGTCGCCGTCGGCATCGAGTGCGTAGCCGAAGAACACCGTGTCGTGCTCGCTGCGAACCGTGAGCCGGTGGACGAGCCCGGTGTCGTCTGCGCGCGCGACCACGAGCGTCACGGCGACCAGCGCGAGCGCGCACAGCGTCGGTGGCCGTGCCTGTGTCATCGCTAGCCCTTCGGCCCGCGCCAGCGCAGGATCCGCGGCGGCCAGACGACGAGGCCGTCCTCGCGGCGCTTGTCGGCACCGCGCGCGGTCAGCTTCGCGAGCGTGACGAGCATGTGCTCGAGCTCGGCCGGTGCGCCGGTCGGCGCGTCGAGCGTCGCGCTGCCGTCCGACGCCATCGCGAGCGTCGCGTGAAACTCGGCGTCCGGCGTGAAGATCGTCGCGCGGTAGGTCGCCCGGTCCTCGGATTCGGCGCTGCGCTCGAGCAAGAACCGCGCGCCTTCGGTCGGCCGGAGCGTCACGCGATCACTCGCCGAGGTCGGCGGCGAACCGGCTGGTGACGACGGCGGGGTTGCCCCACGCCGACTTCTTCCACTCGGTGTTCCACTGCCGCAGCATCCACATCGGATCGAGCAACATGCGCGACGCGATCGCGCTGCCCGGCGTGCCCCACAGATCCTTCTTCTCGCCGGGATCGTTCGCGAGCTGGTAGAGCTGCGGCGTGCCGGTGCCGGCGAGGCGCAGCTTCCAGTCGCCGATCCGGCCGGCGTGGAAGTTCTCGAACTGCGACGACGTCGACAGCAGCGGGTAGCTCACGACGCCCTGCGCGAGCGGCAGCAGCGAGGCGCCCTGCCACTCGGGATCGATCGCGACGCCGAGCGCGTCCGCGAGCGTCGGCACGATGTCGATGCCCTCGCTGCCGGCGAGCACCTTGCCGGCCGGGAACATCGCCGGGTAGCGGATCAGCATCGGGATGTGGATCAGCGTCTGGTGCTGCGACTTCGCGTGACCGATCGTCTTGCCGTCCTCCCACAGCTCGTCGCCGTGGTCCGCGGTGACGATGATCATCGTCTGGTCGTAGATGCCCCACTCCTGGAGCTTCGCGACGAGCTTGCCGAGCAGGTCGTCCTGGTAGCTGACGTTCGAGTCGTAGAGCGCGCGCACGTGATCGCGCTCGGCGTCGGTCAGGTCCTTCGGGAACCCGCCCGGGCCGTCGTCGCCGAACGACTTCTCGAACCGGCCCTTGTAGCCGCCGTCGTACTTCTCGATCCACGGCGACTTCGCACGCCACGTCACGTGGGTGTCGATCATGCCGAGGTAGAGGAACCACGGCTTGTCCTTCTCCGGCGTGATGAACGACAGGCCCTTCTCCATCACGTCGGCGCCGCGCAGGCCGAGGCTCTTCTCGATGTGGTTGACGAACTTGTCCCACGCCGTGCCGAAGCCGCGCGACGGCCGGATGTAGCCGTTCGCCGAGACGCCGGCGACGAACTTGCCGGCCTTCTTCGCGACCTCGTCGATCGTGACCCACTTGTCCGGCGCGAGCTTGTCCGGCATCTCGCTCGCCTTGTGCTTCGCGAGGTATGCCGACGTCCACATCGAGGCGTGCGAGACCTGCGACTCGTTGCCCGGCGAGTAGTGGTGCATGAACAGCGTCGACGTCTCGGCGAGCTTGTCCCAGTTCGGCGTCTCGGGGCGCGCCTTCGGGTTGAACGCCTTGATCTTGTCGGCGCGCAACGAGTCCATGATGATGAACAGCACGTACTTCGGCGGATCGGCGCGCTTCACCTGCGGTGTGTCGCCGGGCTGGACGAGCGCGGCATTCGACAGCATCGCGGTCGGGCACGTCGCGTTGTCGAGATCGATCCGCACGGCCTTGCCCGCGACCGCCGCGAGATCGACCGCCGAGCCGATGCCGTTCAGCTTGCCCTCGATGGTCTTGCCGTCCTCGGCGGTGACGAGCACGCCGAGCGTGCACGCGCCGTCGGACAGATCACCGGTGAGCCGCGCCTTGTCCGGCACGCTGACGAACCAGCTGAGCTGCGCGTCCTTCGCGATCGGCAGCGCCTTCTGCGCGGTGTCGTAGAGCGGACCCGGGCCCTCGTCCGGCACGGCCGTCTTGCCGCCGATCTGCATCCACGACACCGTCGAGCCGGAGCCCTTCGTGAACACCTGCAGCGTGTTCTCGCCCTCGACGAGCAGGCCCGCCGGTGCGGTGATCGTCAACGTCTGCCAGCCCTTCGCGAGCTTGACGTTGACCTCCTTCTCCTTCTTCTCGTTGACGCGCAGGCTGAGCGTGCCCTCCTCGGTCGCGTTGATCCGCAGCCGCACCTGCGCGCTCGCCGCCTGCGCCGCGGTCAGCGGCACGAACACCGACGCGGTCTTGCCGGTCATCTTCGCGACCTTCAGGCTGCCGTCGGTCTGGCGCAGCTCCCACGACTTCTTCGCGTCACTCTTCATGAGCCGCGGAAACCGCACGTACTTCGCGAATCCCGACGAGCCGCCGTCGAGCACGACCCCACCGCCGCGGCCGCGATGCGCGGATAGGCGGTTGTCGATCAGCGAGTACACGACGTGCTCGGCGCCGCGCGACGGTGCCTTGCTCGGCTGCATCGCCGGCGTCGCCGCGACGTTCGCGCCCCCGATCGACGCGACCTTCGACTCCGTGGGCGCGGTCGCGCTCGGTTCCATGGTGCTCTTGCCACACGCAGCCGCGGCGAGCGCGGTCGTGGCGACGAGGAGGGCGCGCGGTGGAAGCGAGCGAAGCGATCGATGCTGCATCGGCAAATGACCTCTGAGATTGGGTAGTCTGTGCGGCGGCCCGATAGCAAGAAACCGATCCAAAATCGGTCGTCGCGTCGGTATTTCAAAGCGCGGAGGCGGCGTCAAGACCAGACGATCTCGCAGCTAGCGGACGCGCCAGCCGTGCGCGTACACGTTCGCCCGCGCGCCGCGCACGAACCCGACGAGCGCGACATTGAACCGTTCGGCGAGCTCGATCGCGAGCGAGCTCGGCGCCGACACCGCCGCGACGATCGGCACGCCGAGCATGATCGCCTTCTGCACGAGCTCGTAGCCGAGCCGGCCCGACAGCATCAGCACGTGCGCGGCCGGATCGAGCGCCGCGTCGAGCGCCCAGCCGACGACCTTGTCGACGGCGTTGTGGCGGCCGACGTCCTCGCGCGCGGCGACCAACGTCCCGTCGAGCGCGAACAGCCCGGCGGCGTGCAGGCCACCGGTCGTCGCGAACACCGACTGCGCGGCGCGCAGCGCATCGGGCAGCGTCGCGAGGATCGCGCGCTCGATCGCGGTATCCGCGGTGACCTCGCGCGCGCGCAGCTCGAGATCGGCGATCGCGACGCGGCCGCACACACCGCACGCCGCGGACGCGAGCAGGCCACGCGCCGCGAACGCGCTCGGATCGAGATCGAGCTCGATCGCATCGTCATCGGGCTGCGCGATCGCGCCGGCGACGATCGATTCGGCGTGCAGGAGGCCCCGCGCGAGCTCGCGATCGTGGCCGGGCGTCCGCATGATCGTCGCGACCGGCGTACCGCGCGCGCGCAGCTGCAGCGGCGCCTCGACGACCACGCGATCGCGGTCGGTGTGGCGCGCCGCACCGTCGAGCCGATCGATCGTCACGTCGCGCGTCGCAGACACCTGCAAGTCATAGCCGATTTTCGTGACGTGCAGATTTTCTGAAACCCATCGCGCCGGCCGGTCGTATGCGCGATGTGAGTAACGAGTCATCGCTGGGGGCGGTGCTGGCGCGGCTGCGCCGGCTGGCCGCGAAGGTCTCGTGGGCGCCGCCATTGATCGTGCGCGTCGTCCTCGGCATCAGCTTCATCCTCACCGGCTGGGGCAAGCTGCATCACCTCGATCAGGTGATCGGGTTCTTCCGCGAGCTCGGGATCCCCGCCGCGGAGGTCCAGGCGCCGTTCGTCGCCGGCGCCGAGTTCATCGGCGGCGCGCTCGTGCTGCTCGGATTCGGCACCCGGATCGCGGCCGCGCTGCTCGCCGGCGTGATGACGGTCGCGATCGCCACCGCGATCTGGCCCGACGCGGGCTGGGCGGAGCCGATCGCGAGCTGGTCGACGGTGCTCGGCAGCATCGAGGCGATCTACCTCGCCACGTTCCTCTATCTCGTCGTGCACGGAGCCGGTGCGCTGTCTCTCGACCACCTCGCAGCGCGTCGGTTCCCCGCGCTGCACATCGCACACAACCAACCGCAGGAGTGACCGTGTTGAGCTTCAAGAATGGTGCATGGATCGCGATCGCCGCCGGAACGCTGTTCGCCGCCGCGTGCAAGAAGGACCCGTCGGCCGACGGCATGGCCGGCAACAAGATGTCCGGCGACAAGATGGAGAACAAGATGTCCGGCGGCGACCAGATGGCAGCGCCCGCGAACAGCATGGGCGAGGCCGCGAAGCCCGACGACAAGATGGCCGCGCCCGGCGGTAGCATGGCCGGCGAGAAGGTCGCGAAGGTCCACTGCGGCGGCGTCAACAGCTGCAAGGGCCACGGCGCGTGCAAGACCGAGGCGAACGCGTGCGCGGGCAAGAACGGCTGCAAGGGCCAGGGCTTCGTCGAGATGACCGAGGCCGAGTGCAAGGCCGCGGCCGGCAAGATCCTCGCGACGAAGTGAGCGCGATGCCGACGACCGAGCTCGGCTTCGGCCTGGGGCTGCGCACGCCCTACCACGCACGCGCGACCCGCGGCGACGCGGATCGCGTCGACTGGTTCGAGGTGATCACCGAGAACTACCTGGTCGCGGGCGGCAACCCGCGCCGCGTGCTGCGGCAGGTGCGCGCGCACTACCCGGTCGTGCTGCACGGCGTGTCGCTGTCGATCGGATCGACCGATCCGCTCGACGAGGACTACCTCGCGCGCGTCGCCGCGCTGTGCCGCGAGGTCGAGCCGGCAATCGTCTCGGATCATCTGTGCTGGTCCGCGCTCGGCGGCCACTCGGTGCACGATCTGTGGCCGGTGCCGTACACGCGCGAGGCACTCGATCACGTGGTCGCGCGCGTCGCGCACGTGCAGGACCGGCTCGGTCGTCGCATCGCGCTCGAGAACCCGTCGAGCTACGTCACGTTTGCCGCCGGCGAGCTCGGCGAGGCCGAGTTCCTCGGCGAGCTCGCGCGGCGCGCCGACTGCCACATCCTGCTCGACGTCAACAACGTGTTCGTGTCGTGCCGCAACCACGGCTGGGATCCCGACGCGTACCTCGCCGCGATCCCCGGCGATCGCATCGCGTACCTGCACGTCGCGGGTCACCGCGTCGAGGGCACGCTGCGGATCGACACCCACGACGCGCCGGTGTGCCCCGAGGTGTGGGCGCTGTACGCCGCCGCGCTCGCGCGGTTCGGCGCGCGGCCGACGTGCCTCGAGCGCGACGATCACCTGCCGCCGTTCGACGACCTCGTCGCCGAGCTCGACATGGCGCGGGAGCTCGCCGATGCGTGAGCTGCTGCGGCGATTTCACGATGCGATCGTCGGCGACGCGCCGCTGTCGAGCGCGTGCGAGCTCGTCCGGACCGACGGCATCGATCCGCTCGCGCGGCTACACGCGTACGCGCACGCGTATCGCGCGCGGATCGCGAGCGTGCTCGCCGACGACTATCCGAAGCTGCGCGTGCTACTCGGCGGCGCCGCGTTCGACGCGCTCGTCGTGCCGTACCTGCGCGCGTACCCGACGCGTCACTGGTCGCTGCGCGAGGCCGGCGCGTACCTCGCGGAGTATCTCGTCGAGCTGCCGCCGGCCGCCGAGCTCGCGCGGCTCGAGCGTGCGCGGGTCGAGGCGTTCGACGGAGCGGACGCGGCCGCGGCGACCCGCGACGACCTGTCCGAGCTCGCGCCGGAGGCGTTTCCGGCGCTGCGGTTCGCGCTCGTGCCAACGGCGACCTTCGTCGATCTGGCGACGAACGTCGACGAGCTCTGGGATGCGATCGAGTCCGAACGCGCGCTGCCGCCCCTCGTCGAGTCGCCGCGCACGGTGCTCGTCTGGCGCCGCGACACGACGGTGATCCACCGGACGCTCGACGCCGACGAGCCCGCCGCGCTCGCGAAGCTCGCCGCCGGTGCGCGCTTCGGCGAGCTGTGCGAGGCGCTGACCGCCGAGCGCGCGGTCGAGCTGCTCGTGCGCTGGCTCGATGCGGGGATCCTCGTCAGGCCTGCGGTACGAGCTGGCGCAGTCGCCACGCCTGGAGGTGAAGCCGGCGCTGCGAGTCGTCGCTCGTCCGCGCGAGCGCGCGCCCGATCATCGCGGCCGCGACGAGCAGGCCGAGCGCGTAGAACGCGAGCCCGATCTGCACCGGCGTCTCGTGGATCTCGAGCACGCCGCTGCGGATCACGAGGTGATCGCCCTCGATCGTGAGCGTGCGCTGCACGATGCCCGCGAGCTCGAGCAGTCCCGAGCCGACGCTGCCGAGCGCCATCCCGATCACCATCAGCACGATCAGCGAGCGGTCGCGGAACTTCGGGCTCGACAGCATGACGACGATCGTCAGCGCGCCGACGCCGGGCGCGATCAGGTACGGCGAGAACATGCGGCCGAGCATCACGGTGAGCGCGGCGTTGCCGCAGATCGTCAGCACCGCCGGCATCCGGTCGTCGGGGCGTCGCAGTCGCAGCCACACGGTCGCGAGCAGCACGACGATGATCGCGGCGAACTCGGCGACCGACGACCACGTGCGGACACCGATCCACGCGAGGAACGGGATGAACGCGGCGTACAGCAGGTACGCGACGCCGGCGATCCGCGTCTGCCGCACGGTCGCGATCCGGTCGGTCTCGGCGATCGTGACCGCGACCTCGGCCGGCATCGTGCGCGGCGGCTCGAGCATCAGCCGGCTGACGAGATCCGCCGCGCCCGGCAGCGTCGGATCGAGGGCGAGCGCGCGCCCGGCCTCGCGCATCGCGACGCGCTGGGCCTCGTCGGACGACGACGCCGCGGCCTCGCGCGCGCGGCTCAGGTGCTCGGCCGCGAGCCGCCGGCGCATCGCACCGTCGCGATCGCCGTCGAGGTAGCGCTGCACGCGCGCCCCGAGCTCGCGCGCACTGCCGAGCCGCTGCTCGCGATCGGCGACGGTCGCCGCGGCGCAGACCTCGTCGAGCTCGGGCGGGATGTCGCGATCCGGCGCCTTGAGCGCGGCGCGCAGGTTCGGATCGTACCGCTTGCCGGTCAGCAGCTCGTACAGCACGCAGCCGAGCGCGTAGACGTCGGCGCGGCCGTCGAGCGGCAGGTTGTGCTTCTGCTCGGGCGAGATGTAGCCCTCGGTGCCGACGACGACGCCGGCCTGGGTCGCCGCGACGGCGGGCGAGCTGTCGCGCAGCTGTGCGATCTCCGGATCGCTCTGGCCGGTGACCTTCGCGACGCCCCAGTCGAGCACGAACACCTCGCCGAACTCGCCGAGCATGATGTTCGCGGGCTTGAGATCGCGATGGATGATGCCGCGCGTGTGCGCGAGCTCGATCGCGAGGCAGACGTCCGCGAATGCGTCGAGCAGCCGCTGCATCGGATAGCGCAGGCCCTTGCCCGCGGCCTGCTCCTCGAGGATCCGCGCGAGCGTCGTGCCGGTCAGGCGCTTCATCACGAAGAACGGACAGCCGTCGCCGTCGTGCGCCAGCTCGTGGACCGGCGGGATCGCGGGGTGATCGAGCGTGCCCTGGATCTTCGCCTCGCGCAGGAACCGCGTGATCGCGCCCGGTTGATCGATCTCGAGCATGCGCTTGATCGCGACGTCGCGGCCGAGCACCTCGTCGTGCGCGGCGATCACCTCGCCCATGCCACCCTTGCCGAGCGTCTCGAGGATCCGGTAGCGCTCGTGCAGCGGCGCGCGGCGCGGCCGGCTCGGATCGCGCGGCCCCGGAAACGCCGCGGTGTCCTGCAGCCCCGGATCCGGGTCCGTGTTCGGTGCATCCGTCCCCATCGGACCATTGTAGTCCTGCGGCTGCCGAACCGGCCGCGAATTCGCGCACAACCGCGCGACATGACACGACAAGTGCCCCATCGAGTCGCGGTCGTCGACGGTGATTGATACAGTGCCGGCGGCGTGAAGGACCGAGTATTTCGCGACCCGGTGCACGGGCTGATCGAGTTCAAGGGCGAGGACCGCCCGCTCGCCGACCTGCTCGACACGCGCGCGATGCAGCGACTGCGCCGGATCAAGCAGATGGGGTTCGCGTGGCTCGTCTATCCCGGCGCCGAGCACTCGCGGTTCGGTCACGCGCTCGGCGCGTTTCACATCGCGCAGCGCGTGGCGCGCCGGCTCGAGCTCGATCCGGTGCTCGCGCGTCACGTCAAGATCGCGGCGCTGCTGCACGACATCGGCCACGGTCCGTTCTCGCACGCGTGGGAGCACGTGTTCGCGGGTCACGATCACGAGCGCTGGGGATCGCGGATCGTGAGCGAGGATGCCGAGCTTGCGGCGGTGCTCGAGGGACTCGAGCCCGGGTTACCGGCGACGCTGCGCGCGTTCTGGGGCAAGGGCTACAAGCCGCACTTCGCGCGCAAGCTCGTGTCGTCCCAGCTCGACGTCGATCGCCTCGACTACCTGCTGCGCGACGGCCACTACTCGGGCGCCGGCTACGCGACGTACGATCTCGACTGGATCATCCACGCGATCCAGATCGCGAACGTCCGCACCGGCCCGGACACCAGCGACGATCCGCACGATCTCGTCGTCGACTATCGCCGCGGCATGTACGCGGTCGAGCAGTACCTGTTCGCGCGTTCGTACATGTACGCGCAGGTCTATCACCACAAGACGGTGCGCGCGGCCGAGTGGATGTTCGTCCAGACGCTCGAGCGGTTCGCGCAGCTCGCGCGCCAGGACAGCGAGCCGCCCGGCCTCGCGATCGCCGGCAAGATGGCGCGCGGCGCCGACATCGTCGTCGAGGAATACCTCCGGCTGCACGACATCTCGATCACGACCGCGCTCGATCACTGGGCGGGCCGCGATGGCGAGCCGACCGCGGATCCCGTGCTGCGCGATCTCGCGACGCGCCTCATCGATCGCCGGCTGTTCAAGACGTTCGATCTCGGCGACGACAAGGCCGCCGCGGATCGGCTGTGGCCGCAGGCATTCGAGGTCGCCGAGCGACGGTTCGGCGCCGCCGCACGCAGCTACGTCCACCTCGACACCGCGCGCCAGGTCGGCTACCTCGCGGCGGATCACGAGGAGCTCCACGTGATCGATCATCCGCGGTATGGCGCGGTCACGCTGTCGCGCCTGCTCGAGGACATGCCGCTCGGTCAGCCGATGGCCGCGATCCGGCTCGTCTGCGCGCCCGAGCTCGTCGACGAGCTGCGGCCGATCGTCGAGCACGCGCTCGGGCGCGGCCGCGGCCGCCGGTAACAGCTCGATGACACCGCGAGAAACGCGGCGCGCACCAGCGCGTGACCGGCGATGCTGCGCGCCGTGATGCGGCCCGTGGTCCTCGTGTCCGTGCTCGCGGTCGGCTGCGGCAGCTCGCCACCGTCGACGCAAGATCCAGACGCACCGCCCGGAACCGGCCCCGACGCGCCGGCCGAGGTCGCGCCGCTCGAGGTCCACGCGCTCGGCGTCCAGGGCTTCGTGCTCCACCACGGCAGCGACACGATCCTGACCGCGCCGATGTTCACCCGGCAGTCGACGTTCGAGGTCGGCCTCAACCTGCCGCTGCCGTCCGACACCGGCGCCGTCGAGGCCGGGCTCGCAACCGTGCCGCTCGGCGATCTGCGCGCGATCGTCTCGGGCCACGCGCACTACGATCACTTCATCGACGTCCCGCACATCCTCGCCATGGCGCCGGGCTCGGTCGTCTACACGAACCTGACCGGCCGCAACATCCTCGCCGCGCTCGCGCCCGATCGTCCCGCGGGCTGCACGAACACGCCGGCCCAGCCGCTCGCGCGCAGCCGCGTGATCGCGCTCGACGACGCGCTCGCGAGCAAGGTCGACTACACGAACTGCCCGGCTCAGCGACCCGCCGGCGCGCCGCTCGAGGGCAGCTGGATCGACGTCCCGGGCAGCCACGTCCGCATCATGGCGTTCTGCTCGATGCACCCCGACCAGATCGGCCCGTTCCACTTCGGCGAGGGCTCGATCGACAGCGAGCAGTGCGAGCTGCCCGCGGCCGCGTCCGGCTGGCTCGAAGGCCAGACGCTCGCGTTCCTGATCGACTTCCTCGACGACGCCGGCACGCCGACGTTCCGCGTCTACTACCAGGACGCGCCGACGAACGCGCCGCTCGGCGAAGTGCCCCCCACCCTGCTCGCCGAGCGCGGCGTCGATCTCGCGCTGCTGTGCGTCGGCTCGAACGACGCGGTCGACAATCAGCCGACGAACGCGATCGCGAACCTCCAGCCGCGGTTCGTGTTCTCCGGCCACTGGGAAGATTTCTTCCGCTCGACGAGCGACCCGATCCAGCCGATCCCGCTCCTCAACCTCGACCTCTACGTCGAGCGCGCCGAGGCCGCCCTGCCCGGCAGCCCCGACGCGCCGCTGCTCGTCGACGGTGCACCGCAGAGCACACGACATGTGCTCGTCCAGCCCGGCACGCGACTGATCGTCCCACCTCGGCGGTGAGTTATCCTCGGGCGGTGAGCACCGGGCCGGAGGCAGACACGACGAGCCTCGAGACCGCGGTGCTCCGTCCGGGCGCGCGCACCCCCGCCGACGATCCCGCGAACCGCTCGCAGACGCTCAAGACCACGCACGCGAGTGGCTCGCACGACGCGACGCGCGCGCCGTCGCTCGCCGGCGCCGCAACCGTCGGCTCGCCGCTCGAGGCGATGGAGCGCGACGAGATCATGCGGACGCGGCTGTTCTGCTTCATCGCGACCGCCGTCGCCGTCGCCGGCGGCGTGTCCGCGGTGCTTTTGCCGGGCGATCCGGACGCGACGCTGTTCCTGCTCGTGGCCGTCGGGCTCGCGCTCTGCGCGATCGTGTTCCTCGTCCGTCGCACGCGCGATCCGGTGCTGTTTCGCAAGCCGACGACCGTGCTCGGCTGGTTCGTCCCCGCCGCGTGCGTGACGATGGCGATCCCGTACTTCGGCGTGTTCTCGCCGGCCGCGGTCGTGCTCGTGCTCGGTATCTACTTCGTCGGCCTCGGCCGCAACACGAAGCTCGCGTTCGCCGTCTACTTCACGTGCGCCGGCATGCAGGCGCTGATCGCGACGCTCGTGATCGCCGGCGTCCTGCGCGACACCGGCATCGTCCAGGTCCTCGCGCTCACCGTGCGCGAGCAGATCATCGTCCAGGCGCTCGTGCAGTTCGTGTTCCTCGCGACGTTCATCACCGCGCGCGTATCGCGTCACACCGCGCTCGTCGCCGTCGGCGAGCTCGAGCGTGCGGTCCGGCTCGCGGCCCATCGCGAGGCGCTCCTGCTCGAGGCGCGCGAGGAGCTCGAGCGCGCGCTGCGCTCGGGCCGCGGACGGTTCACCGGCCAGATCCTCTCGGGCTTCGAGCTCGGCGCCGTGATCGGGCGCGGCGCGATGGGCGAGGTCTACGAGGCGACCGATTCGCGCTCCGGCACGCGCTCCGGCACGCCGGTCGCGATCAAGCTGCTGTCCCAGGCCTCGCTGTCGAACCAGAACCACGTGCTGCGGTTCCTGCGCGAGCTGCGCACCGCCGCCGGCATCGACTCGCCGCACGTCGTCAAGGTCCTCGAGGTCGGCGAGCAGCCGGTCCCGTACCTCGTGATGGAGCGGCTCGGGGGCGTCACGCTCGGCGAGCTCCTGAAGGGCAAGCGCCAGCTCACCGCGCGCGAGGTCCGCGAGCTGATCGCGCAGATCGGCACGGGCATCTCCGCCGCCGCGTCCGCCGGCATCGTCCATCGCGATCTCAAGCCGCAGAACCTGTTCCTCCACCACAGCGTCTGGAAGATCCTCGACTTCGGCGTCGCGCGCGCGATCGATCACGGCGACACGCTGACCTCGGGCCATGTCGTCGGCACGCCGTCGTACATGGCGCCCGAGCAGGCGCAGGGCGGCACGGTCGATCACACGACCGACCTCTACGCGCTCGCCGCGATCGCCTACCGCTGCCTCACCGGTCATCCGCCGTACGCCGCCGGCGACATCGCCGAGACGCTCTACCGCGTCGTCCACACGCGGCCGCGCAAGCCGACCGATCTCGCACCGCGCCTCCACCCCGATGTCGACCTCGTGCTCGCGATCGGCCTCGCGAAGCGGCCGCAGGATCGCTTCCACGCCGCGGCCGACTTCGCGACCTCGCTCGCCCGCGCGCTCGACGGCGAGCTGTCCGCCGCGCTGCGCGACCGCGCCGACGCGCTGCTCCGCGAAGGCGGTGGCTGGGCGACCGCGACGCCGCGCGCCTCGACGAAGCCCTTCCGCATCCCGCGCCCGCCGCGCTGACATCGGCGCGATAACGCTTGCGAGACCCGCCGGGACCGGGTATCCGAACCGGTACGGGGCGTAGCGCAGCCTGGTAGCGCACCTGGTTTGGGACCAGGGAGCCGCGAGTTCGAATCTCGCCGCCCCGACTACAACTGAAAGAATCGTTCATCCCAGTGATGCTTGGCGTGGCAGTTCGCGCACAACACCTGGCACTGCGCCACCTCGTCGAGGATGCGCTCCCGTGCCCATCCGGCAGAGATGACGTCGGCGAGCGTGATCTGCTTTCGCGACGGCTCGCGATGATGAAAATGCAAGCACTCGGGCGCCGCCTCGCCGCAGGACTCGCACGACTTGGTGGCCTTGAGCTCGGCCCACCATACGCGAAGCTCGTCGCGTCGACGCGCTTGCCACGCCACCTTCCGCTTCGCGTTCTCCTGATACCAGCGCCTCCAGGCTGCGTTGTACGCGTCTGGATTGCGCTCGCGCCAGGACTTGCGGTCGTTCACGTGTCAGCCTCGCGTGCGTGGTGTTTCGCGTGACAGTTCGCGCAGAGCACATCGCAGACAGCGATCTCGCTCTCGATCCGAGCTCGACTCCAGCCCCGCTTCACGGCGTCCGCGATGCTGATTTCCTTCTTCGCAGGGTCCGCATGGTGGAAGTGCAAGCAGGCCGGGTGGGACTCACCGCATCGCACGCACGCAAGTCGGTTCTTGACCTCTTCATACCAGGCCACGATCGTCTGCAGCCGCGCTCGCCGTCGCGCGTTCGAGCGCTCTCTATCGCGCGCGTGCTTCGTCTTGGCGTACCACGCGCGTGCCGTTGCACGCCGCCGTTCCGGATCCCTCGCCGGCATGGGTTCGACCGTACACGCGCCCCCTGACGGCGAACATGGAGCATTCCGCGGACGCACCTCGCAGGACCGGCATCGGTCGCGTGTGGCTCGCACAAGAGCGGTCGTGGAAACGGCGGGAGCCGGAACGGCATCGGCATCGCGATCCACCCGACGACGGCGCGGGCCGGATGCGGGGGGCGGCCCGCACCGCGCATCGCGGCGCGGCTACCGCGAGAGCCGGTAGGTCATCGCGCGGACGCGATCGAGCAGCGCGTGCGCCGACGCGACCTCGTCGGGCTCGACGTACGCGAGCGCGACCGCGACGTCGAGGCATCCGCCGACCTCGGCGGCGGAGCCGAGCGCGACGCGGAACAGGTGCGCGCGA
>DASTLB010000097.1:0-153911 GCA_035715365.1 Kofleriaceae bacterium
GATCGATCAGCTGGAGGTAGTGATGGTGGCCAGTATCGGGCGCGAGCTCGACCACGGTGCGCGTGTCGAAGGCGACGAGGCCGATCCGATCGCTGTTCGCGACAGCGGACTTCGCGAGCGCGGCGGCGGAGTCGCACGCCCAGTCGAGCGGTGTCTTGCCGAGCGTACCGGTGCGCATCCCGGCCCCGACGTCGAGCATCACCATGTGCGTCGTGACGATCTCGTTCTCGAGATCGCGAACCATCAGCTGACCGCGCCGCGCGGTCGCCTTCCACGCGATGAACTTGAACGGATCGCCGTGGCTGTGCTCGCGCAGCTCGCGGAGCTCGCCGGACAGCCCGCGGCGGCGGACGTGGTGGAGGCCGACCTGCTCGTGCAGGGCGCCGCCGACCGCGCGCACCGGCTGGCCGCGCAGCGCGATCGTGCGCGGGAAGACCTTGATCGCGATCGGGTTCGGAAAGTAGGCCTCGATGTCGAACAGGCCGAGCGCGTCGCCGAACGTCAGCGCCGCGCCGTGCAGCACCTGGTAGCCGGCCGCGAGCGGCTTGATCGTCGTCGTGACCTCGACCTGCTGGCCGCGCTTGACGGTCGCGCTCGGCCGCTCGTCGAGCGAGAGCCCGCTCGCGGCGAGGATGTTCGTCGACAGGATCCGCAGCTTGCGGCTGCCGTGGTTGCGAAACGCGAGGTGGAGCTGGAACGGGCGATCCGCGGACAGCGCGCCGCCGGGTTGATCGCCGGGCGGCACCCACCACGACAGCTCGATCTTCTTGCGGCGCAGCAGGATCGCGGTCGGATAGAACGCGAGGTAGAGCGCGAGCAGCACCGTCAGCACGGAGCCGGCGAGCCCGACGAGCGGTGGGGCGCCGTAGTACGCACCGACGAACAGGAACAGCAGCGCGGTCGCGAGCACCAGCTTTCCACGGGTCGCGAGGCGCGGGATCACGGGCTAGGCCCTCTTGGGCATCTTGTAGCCCACCTTGTCGACGGCCTCGGTGATCACGACGTAGCCGGACGCGCCTTCGAGCTCTGCCTCCGGCGTCATCAGGATGCGGTGGCCGAGCACGAGCGGCGCGAGGTTGCGAACGTCGTCGGGGAGGACGAAGTCGCGGCCGCGCAGGAGGGCCATCGCCTTCGAGGCGTGGACGAGCGCGAGCGCGGCGCGCGGCGAGGCGCCGAGGTAGACCTTGCTGTGGCCGCGCGTGAACGCGACGAGCCCGAGCACGTAGTCGAGCAGCTCCTCGGCGACGAAGATGTCCTGACACAGCGCCTGCATCTCGAGCACGTCGGACGGCCCGACGACGGCGCGGACCGGCGGCGGTGGCTTGTCGTAGGTGCCGAGCATGCGCTTCTCGTCGGCGGGCTGCGGGTAGCCCATGCGCAGCTTGATCAGGAAGCGGTCGACCTGCGCCTCGGGCAGCGGGTAGGTGCCCTCCTGCTCGATCGGGTTCTGGGTCGCGAGCACGATGAACGGCTCGGCGAGCTGGCGGGTCTCGCCCTCGATCGTGACCTGGTGCTCCTGCATCGCCTCGAGCAACGCGGACTGCGTCTTCGCGGGCGCGCGGTTGATCTCGTCGCCGAGCAGCACGTGCGTGAACACCGGGCCCTCGCGCAGCACGAACGTGTTCGTGCGCATGTCGAGGATGTACGTGCCGGTGATGTCGGACGGCAGCAGATCGGGCGTGAACTGGATGCGCCGGAAGTGACAGCCGAGCGTGCCCGAGAACGCCTTGACGAGCGTGGTCTTCGCGACGCCGGGATAGCCCTCGATCAGCACGTGACCGCGCGCGAGCAGCGCGACGAGCAGTGCCTCCGTGATCGAGGGTTGACCGATGAATGCGCGACCGACCTCGTCGGTGATCGTGCGAGCGAGCTGGCTGACGCGAGCGACGCGATCGGGCGTGATCGTGGAAGGAGCAATCGATTGCATCAGGCGGCTTCTCGTGAGGTGGACGAAGGCGAGGACGGCAGGCCGACGGTTTCGCCCGGGAGCTCGCTCCCAAGACTACGACACAGCTCGGCGACGTCCCGGTACAGGATGTCGAAATCGCGCCTCGGCATGTGGCCGGCACTCCACGGCGCGGCGGCCTGACCGCGGCTCGGCAACGCGCGCAGCCGGCGATAGACACGCGTCAGTGCGGCGCCCGCGTGCGGACCGCGCGCGCGGGAGACATCGGCGACGAGCTGCGACTCCGGCACCGTGTACAGCGGCTCGAGCTTCGCGGTGACGCCGGCGAGCAGCACCTGCACGTGGTCGCGCAGGATGCACGCGAGCACGAGGTTCGAGCCCGCGTTTCTGTCCGCGGCGACGACGAGGCCGTGCGGCTCGTCGCGGCGCGTGGGCCGGCCAAACCGCAGCCACGCGCCGTCGATCTTCGGGCCGCGGCGCGCGGGCAGGGCGAGCAGCGCGAGCAGGATCAGCAGCGCCGCGAGCGACCAGCCGAGCGCCTTCATCGCGCCCGGCGTCAGCAGCCACGCGCGGCGCTCGGACAGCCAGAAGTTGAGCTCGGCGATCGAGCGGCCGAGCTCGCCGGCCTTCGCGTCGTCGATGAATGGCCGCGGATCGCCATACATCGGGACATCGCCGCGCAGCAGCACGACGTGGCGCGCGCGGCCGCCGCGATCGAGCCAGCGCAGCATGTTCGCCGCGAGCTGCACGTTGCCGGGGAAGCTCTGCAGCATCCGGTTGATCAGGATGCTCGGATCGCTGACCGCGACGAACCGGCCGCTGCCGCGCTCGCCGGCGACGACAACCGCGCCCTCGTCGAACGCGACGACCGTCGTCGCGCCCTCGACGTGCGTCAGCGCGGACGGGTGGTTCGTGACGACATCGCCGACCTCGTTCGCGATCGGGTGATCGCCGCGCGCGTTCGCGATCGGCGCCCACAGATGATCGTTCTGGTAGCGGCTCGCGCGGATCGATCCGGACTCGGCGCGCAGCAGGCCAAGGCCGTTCATCGCGTCGCGGCCCTCGCCGAAATCGTCGGCGATGATCACGTTGCCGCCGGCCTGGACGAACGCGCCCAGCCGCGCCGGGTCGACGCGCTGGAGTGGATACACGAGCACGAGGATCTCGTTCGCCGACAGCTCGCTCCACTCGAGCGACGTCACCGGCGTGACCTCGAAGCCCATGCCCTCGGCGAGCCCGACGAAGCTCGACAGCCCGTTCCACGCCTGGCTCGTCGGATCGTAGTCGACGCCGGTATCGGCGCGCGCCGGCTGCGCGGTCGCTGCGACGAGCGCGAGCGTGACGAGCGCGCGCCTCATGCCATCTCCTTGCGCAGCGCGATCGCGGCCTCGCGCAGGCTCGCGAGCGCGTCGCCCTCGGCATGCGCCTCGCGGACCGCGAGCAGCGCGTAGTAGCCGCCGTCGACCGCGTGCACGAACACGCCGAGCTGGGCGTGCTGCGCGACGAAGTACTCCGGTCCGCCGAAGTGCCAGATCCCGAACGCCGCGTGGAGGTGCGCGAGGATCACGCCGTAGTGCGCGGTCAGGATCGCCCAGTCATGCGCGGCATAGCTGCGCGTGTAGCCGTCGACCATCTCGCCTTGCGGGTCGGCGAACGCGCCGCCGACAGCGCCCGGCGTGGCCTCGACCGCGCGGCGGATGATCTCGCCGAACGGCGTCATGCGCCCTCCGCCTGCAGCGGCGCGAGGTCGAGCTCGATGTCGAGGCCGAGCGCGCGGATGATGCCGTCGACCCAGGTCTGGAACTCCTTGCGGCGGACCTCGGCGAAGAACTTGTCGACGAACTCCTCGCGCGTGAACTGCTTCGCCGGCACGAGCTCGGTCAGCAGGATCACGTGATAGCCGTACTTCGTGTGCGTCACCGGCGAGACCCGGCCGACATCGGGGATCGCGAACAGCGCGTCGAGGTACTCCTTCAGCGCGCGCGGGTTGTCGCGCGGGGTCAGCGGAAATTCCTCGACGCGCAGCTCGACGCCGGAGTCCTTCGCGAGCTGCTTCGCGGTGTCCTCGAGGTGCGATGCGAACAGCCCGGTCTCGGTCGCGAGCGCGGCGTGGATCCGCTCGGCGAGCGCCTTCGCCTTCGCGTCGAGCTCGGGCGTCGCGGTCTCCGGCACCATCGCGAGCGCGTGCGTGCTCCGGCGCAGCTCGGGGCGATTCATCCGCGCCTGGTTCTTCGCGAGCGCGGCGTCGAGCGGACCCTTCAGCTGCTCGGGCGTCGCGGTCTGATCCTCGAAGCCGGTCTCGACGAGCCGGCTGACGAGCGCGGTCCGCGTCGCCTCGATCACCTCGGGGTTCGTCGCGAGCCCGCGCGCCTGGGCGGCGGCTGCGAGCAGCTCGAAGTCGATGCACTCGGCGAGCGCGACCTCGCGCGTCTTGCCGGTGCCGCGCGCGAGCTGCGCCGCGACGCACGAGCCCCACACCGGGCGGCCATCGACCTGCGCGACGATCACGTCGCCAGCGCCCTTCGGCGGCGCGACGAACGCCGCGGGTGGGCCGCTCGGGCGCGCCGGGGCCTCGGTCGGCGAGCCGCCGCACGCGACCACGAGACTGAGCAGGAAGAAGACCGCCGCACGCATGGACCTAGTCGCGTTGCACGAGCGCGAGGCGCGCCATCTCCTTGCCGACCGAGATCACCGCGACGCCGATCAGCATCACGAGCAGCGCCGCCACGTAGTCGCGCCGCGCGAGGTAGTCGAGCGTCTCCTTGAAGAAGAACAGGCTGCCGAGGATCAGGGCGATCGCGAGGACTTCGAAGAAATAGCGGCGCATGGTCCTCCTACGGGCCGGAATGGTGAAGGTGGCGCATCACGATCAGCGTCGCCATCGCGGCGAGCGCGAGCGCGACGGCGAGATAGAACCGCGGCCGCGGCTTGCCGGCCTTCGCGTCGGTCTTGGCCTTCGTCAGCTTGGTGACGAGATCGCGATCGCCGGTGCGATGCGGCCGCAGCACGCCGAGGAACGCGTAGTGATAGATCCCGAGCCACAGCACGATCGCGCCGACGGTGAGCGCGGTCGTCATCAGCGCGACGCGGCCGGGATACATCTCGCCGAGGAACTCCTCGACCGAGCTGTCGAAGTTGACCCACGCGATCAGCACCGTCGGGATCAGCACCGACATCGCGACGAGCATCCAGTACACGCGCTCGCGGCGCTGCCAGCGCTCGGCCGGTCCGGCCTGCGCCGACGACAGCCCGCGGATCGAGCGCGGCGCCGGTGGCTCGTGGAACGTCGTGAAGAACGAGACGCCGAACAGGTACGCGACGACGCCGAGCGCGACGAGCGTGTACCGGATCGGGCCGTAGACGTGCGAGCTCGCCATCTGCGCGTTGAGGGCGACCGGCACGAGGATCGCGGCCGGGAACAGCAGCAGCAGCACCGCCTCGGAGCGCCGCCACAGGCCGAGCAGCAGCACGCCGAACGGCAGCAGCGCGGCGCCGATCTGGCCGGGCGTCTTCAGCACGCCGACGAAGATCGCCGGCAGGATCACGATCGAGATCCAGACGTTGGTGCCGAGCGCGAACGCGACCACGTCGGCGAACGTTCGCCAGCGTCGTTCGGTGTTCGCGGTCCCCGGCTCAGCCACTAGGGTTCGAATGTACAACGCGACCCTGCGTGATGCCCGTGGTTCCGAGGCATGATGCCGGCATGCAGTCGCACAGAAAGCTCGTCGTCACGATCGATGGTCCCGCGGGTGCGGGCAAGTCGAGCGTCGCGAAGCAGCTCGCGCGCCGGCTCGGCTATCGCCTGCTCGACACCGGTGCGATCTATCGCTCGGTCGCGCTCGTCGCGAAGCAGCGTGGCATCTCGTGGACCGACGGTGCGGCGTGCAGCGAGATCGCGCGCGCGCTCGACATCGCGTTCGATTTCGTCGGCGACAAGAACCACGTCTATCTCGCGGGCGAGGACGTCACGACCGCGATCCGCACGCCGGAGATCTCGCAGGGCGCATCGCAGGTGTCGGCACATCCGGAGGTGCGCGCGGGCCTGCTCGAGCTGCAGCGTCGACTCGGCGCGGGTGGCGGCGTCGTCGTCGAGGGCCGCGATACCGGCACGGTCGTGTTCCCGCACGCGCAGGCGAAGTTCTTCCTGACCGCGACCGACGAGGAGCGCGCGCGCCGTCGCGTCGCCGAGCTCGCGCAGGGCGGGACGGTCGTCGACCCCGCGCAGACGCTGCAGGAGATCCGCGAGCGCGATCACCGCGACGCCAGCCGCGATGTCGCACCCATGGTTCCTGCGAACGATGCCGTGATCGTCGACAGCTCGACGCAAACCCTCGAACAAGTTGTGGAATCTCTCGCCGCGCAGGTGACGGCCCGCGCGGGCGCTATATAGAGGTGGCGACGCAGCGCGGCGATTGTGGGGCTACCCGGACCCGGAATCCCGCCGAAGCCATCGCTGTGGTTGACAAAATGGGGCGCGAACGGTACCAACTCCGCCCTGCACCGAGGACTGCTCGTGCGGTCAAATCTAGCTCGGTGGCATCAGGAGATCTGCTTGAACATGGTTACCCAAGAAGGCCAAGGCGATGAGGATTTCGCGGCACTACTTGCCGAGAGCCTCAGCCAAGACAACGTCAAGGAGGGTGAGATCCTCCGCGGCACCGTCATCGCCGTCGGTAAGGATTACGCGATCGTCGACGTGGGCTACAAGAGCGAGGGCCAAGTGCCCCTCGAGGAGTTCCGCACGGCGGACGGATCGATCGGGGTCAAGCCCGGTGATGTCGTCGACGTGCTCCTCGAGTCCCGCGAGAACGATGCCGGGATGTGCGTCCTCTCCAAGGAGAAGGCCGACCGGTTCAAGGTCTGGGACGAGATCAGCGCCGCCTGCGAGCGTGACGAGCTGATCGAAGGCGTCATCACCGCACGCGTGAAGGGTGGCCTCTCGGTCACGATCCGCGGCGGCGTGAAGGCGTTCCTTCCGGGCTCGCAAGTCGACCTGCGCCCGGTGCGCAACCTCGACGCGTTCCTGTCGCAGAGCTTCAAGTTCAAGGTCATCAAGTTCAACAAGAAGCGCGGCAACATCGTGCTGTCGCGTCGCGTGCTGCTCGAGAAGGAGCGCGCGGCCCTCAAGGAGTCGACGCTCGAGCGGCTCAAGGAAGGCCAGATCGTCGAGGGTATCGTCAAGAACCTCACCGAGTACGGTGCGTTCATCGACCTCGGCGGCATCGACGGCCTGCTGCACATCACCGACATGAGCTGGGGCCGGGTCAACCACCCGAGCGAGCTGTTCCAGGTCGGTGACCACGTTCGCGTGAAGGTGCTCAAGTTCAACGCCGACACCGAGCGCGTCAGCCTCGGCCTCAAGCAGATCACGGAAGATCCGTGGAGCCGCGCGGCCGAGAAGTACGTCCCGGGTACCGTCGTGCGCGGCAAGGTCGTCTCGCTCAAGGACTACGGCGCGTTCATCGAGCTCGAAGAGGGCATCGAGGGCCTGGTCCACATCAGCGAGATGAGCTGGACCCGCCGCGTGAAGCACCCGTCGAAGATGGTCGCCGTGGGGGACATGGTCGAGGCGGTCGTGCTCGACGTCGACGTCAAGCAGAACCGGATCTCGCTCGGCATGAAGCAGCTCGAGCCGAACCCGTACGAGCAGCTGACCGAGAAGTACCCGCCGGGCACCGTGGTCAAGGGCCACGTCCGCAACATCGCGGACTTCGGTATCTTCGTCGAGATCGAGGAAGGCATCGACGGTCTGGTCCACATCAGCGACATGAGCTGGACCCAGCGCGTGAAGCACCCGTCGGAGCTGTTCCAGAAGGGTGACGAGGTCGAGGCCGTCCTGCTCAACATCGATACCGGCGACGGCGACAAGCCGAAGATCTCGCTCGGCATCAAGCAGCTGGTTCCGGATCCGTGGGATCGCATCCCGTACGACTATCCGGCCGGCAAGGTCGTCGACGGCAAGGTGCTCAAGGTGCTCGACTTCGGCGCGTTCGTCGAGCTCGAGAAGGGCATCGAGGGTCTCGTCCACGTGTCCGAGATCAGCGAGGAGCACGTCGAGGATCCGCGCACCGTCCTGACCCCGGGCCAGGAGGTCAAGGTCCAGGTGCTCCACGCCGACGGTGCGGAGCGCAAGATCGGGCTGTCGATCAAGGGCGCCTCGCGCGCGGCCGCGATGGCCGATGCGCAGGGCTTCTCGTCGCCGAACGCCGGCGGCGCGACCCTCGGCGACAAGTTCCGCGGCAAGCTCGACAAGCTGAAGCCGAAAGAGCAGCACTGATCGTCGCGCACCCCTGCGGGCTGCGCTGAGCCGCGGTCGTCTCGGAAGAGACGGCCGCGTTGTCGTTTCGGGCGGGATCAGGTGAGCAGGCGCGACAGCATCTGCAGCAGATCCTTCGGCATCACCGGCTTCACGACGTGCTCGTCGAAGCCCGCGGCGCGCGCCTGCTCGCGATCGACGTCGCGTCCGTAGCCGGTGAGCGCGACGAGCCGCATGCGCTGGTGACGCGCGTCGCCGCGAATGCGCCGCGCGAGCTCGTAGCCGTCCATGCCCGGCAGGCCGATGTCGAGGATCGCGGCGTCCGGCGCGAAGTCGGAGAGCATCGCGACCGCGCGATCGCCGGACGGCGCGATCCGGACCTCGTAGCCGGACGCGCGCAGGATCTCGCCGAGCAGATCGGCGGCATCGAGGTTATCGTCGACGACGAGCAGGCGCGCGAACACCGTCGTCGTCGGCACCTCGACCGCGACGCGCGGTGCGCTGCGGCGCTCGTCGACCCGCGGTAGCCGGATCCGGAACGTCGCGCCCTGGCCGTCGCCTGCGCTCTCGGCGACGACGGTGCCGCCGTGGAGCTCGACGAGGTTCTTCACGATCGCGAGTCCGAGCCCGAGCCCGCCATCGCCGCGATCGAGCGGCTGCGCGCCCTGCACGAACAGCCCGAACACGTGCGGCAGCAGCGCAGGCGAGATGCCGGCGCCGGTGTCGTGGACGGTGGCCTCGAGCTGGTCGTCGTGCCGCGTGATCGCGACGGTGACCCGGCCGCCCTCGTTCGTGAACTTCGCGGCGTTCGTCAGCAGATTCGAGATCACCTGCGCGAGCCGATCGGCATCGCCATCGACCCACGCGCCATCGATCAGCGACTTCTGCACCGTGATCGAGCGAGCGTCGAACAGCGGGCGCGCGATCTCGAGCTGGCCGCGGATGATCTCGGCGAGATCGACGCGCTTGCGATCGAGCTGGACCTTGCCGCGCACGATCCGCGAGACGTCGAGCAGATCGTCGACCAGTCGCGACAGGTGCGCGACCTGGCGCGAGATGACGCCGCGCTCGCGCTCGTGGATCTCGGGGTGCGTGCGCTGCATCAGGTACAGCGCGGCGGTGATCGGTGCGAGCGGGTTGCGCAGCTCGTGTCCGAGCATCGCGAGGAACTCGTCCTTCGCGCGATTCGCCGACTCCGCTTGCTGGCGCGCGCGCTCGGCCTCGGCATGCGCGGTCCGCTCGGCCGCGAGCAGCTCGACGCGCGCGGTGACGTCCCACGTCGCGCCGACCATGCGGATCGCGCGGCCGTCGTCGTCGCGCATGATGTCGGCGCGGGTCGCGAGCGAGCGAATGCCGCGCGTCGGGTGCTCGATCCGGAACTCGACCTCGTAGCGCGGCTGATCGCGCAGCGCGGTCTCGATCGCGAGCTGGACGACGGCGCGATCGTCGGGATGGATCAACGCCGCGAAATCCGAGACCCGGCCGCCGAACGCGTCCCTGTCGACGCCGTGCAGCGCGTACACGCCGTCGGACCACGACACGCGATCGTTCACGATGTCCCAGTCCCAGATCCCGAGCCCGCCGGCTTCGACCGCGAGCCGTAGCCACTCCTCGCTGCGTCGCAGCGCGACCTCGGCGCGCTCGCGCAACCGGAGCAGCCGCGCGTTCGCGACCACCGGCGCCGCGAGCGCGGCGAGATCCTCGGCGAACGCGAGATCCTCGGCCGTGTGCGCGCGACCCGACCACGCGTGGAACAAGGTCAGCGCGCCGACGAGCTCGCCCTGGTAGCGCATCGGCACGGTCAGCATCGAGCGGAATGCGAGCTGGCGCAGTAGCGCGAGGTGACCGTCGTTGACCGCGACGTCGAGGTACCACGCGTCGTCGATCGCCGGGTGCAGCCCGGCCTCGCCGCTCGACAGCGCGCACAGGTTGATGTCGGTCCGCTCGGACCGCACCCACTGCGTCGGTCGCAGCATCGCCTCGAGCGCGGGATTCTCGTGCGCGCGCGCGGTCCGCCGGGTCGAGCCATCGCCGACGTGCAGATCGAAGAACCCGAAGTCTCCGAGCGCGGGCAGGCACGCCGCGATCGTGTGCTCCATGACCTGGTCGAAGTCGCCGGCGGACGCGAGCAGCGCGGCAGCACGACGCAACACCGAGAGCTGGTCGCGCATCATTTGCACGCCCGGTTCGGGCGCCGGTCCCTCCTGCGCAGGCCCGGACATCCGGACCACCTTTCCATCGTCGCTGGCCGACGTCAACTCACCGGCGGTCTCGGCGTTTCTCGGGATCGACTGCCCGCTGCCACGCGACGTCGACGTCGCGCATGTCGATCGACTGAGAGAATTCATGTCAGCGCTTCGGCCACGCTCGTGCGTAACTCGGGGCGATGATCCGCATCGCGGCCGGTCTGCTCGTGCTGACGGGGTGCATCGTCGCGCGCCGTTCGCTCGATCCGCCGGACAATACCGAGACGACGGTCGCGCTGCTCAGCGGCACGCTCGGTCCGCCGCTGAACGGGATCGCGCGCCATCCGTGGTTCGCGGTGCGCCGCCGCGGCCAGACCGAGTGGCGGATCTACGAGGTCGGCGGTGGCGGGACCGAGGCCGATCCGTTTCGCGATCACGCTTTCTACGGCGCGCCGATCCTGCACGGGCTGTGGCGCGGCGCGCGCGCGGACCGCGCTGCGGATTGCCTCGAGCGCGAGGCCGACAAGTGGATCGCCGCGCTCGATTACCGGTTCTATCCGGGCCCGAACAGCAACACGTTCGGCGACGAGATGCTGCGCCGGTGCCACCTCCACGCGAGCCTGCCGGCGACCTCGGTCGGCAAGGACTGGCGCGGTGTGATCGGCGGCGGCATCACGACCGAGGGCACCGGCCTCCAGCTCGAGACGCCGCTCGTCGGGCTGCGCATCGGCCTGCGCGAAGGCGTCGAGCTCCACGTGCTCGGCCTCGCGATCGGGATCGATCTGTGGCCGCCCGCGATCATCGTGCCGCTCGGCCCGGGCCGGCTGGGGTTCGCGGACCGATGAGGTGGCTCGCGTGCCTCGGCGTGCTCGCCGCCTCGCCGGCGCACGCGGATCGGTGGCGCAGCGCGGCCGATCGCGTGCAGGGCGGCGCGTTCTTGCACTACGAGCTGACCGGGCTGACCGCGCGGCTCGACGACGCGCGATCGCCAGATCCCGTGAAGTACGACGACCTCGTGCTCGCGGGCGTCCGGCTGCACGGCTTTCTCGGCAAGGGCCCGACGCTCGCGTATCACGTCGGCATCGATCTGTTCGCCGGCAGCACGATCGGCGCCGCGGGCTTCGCGTACGACGTCTCGCTGTACCCGGTCGGGTTCGTCGTGCGGCTCGGCGCGACGTCGATCGTCGGCCTCGCCGCGGGCGTCCAGGCGAGCGGCGCGGTCGGCACGCTCGACGACGCGGTCGCGGCGCCGGTCGAGCTGACCGCCGAGCTCGGGCGCGGGATCCGCGTGCTCGCGCGCGCCCGCGTGTCGTACGTCGCCGGTGCCGACGCGCGGCAGAGCGGGGCGCCGAGCCTGCCGACCGGCGACGAGCTCGACGCGATGCTCGGGCTCCGGCTCGGAACGCGCTACGAGGACCAGGGGTTTCCGACCGGCAACGGCTACTTCATCGCCGCGTCGTATCGCGAGCAGGGCGGGGTGCGGTTCGCCGGCCTGACGATCGGCTACTCGATCGACCTCGCGATGCCGCGCCGGTTCTCGGGCCGCGCGCGCACCAGCACCGAGCAGTACGACCCGAGCGACGAGCGGTGACCGCGCGAGCCGTAGTACAGTGCGCTCGTGATCCGCTGGCTTCGCCTGATCGCGACCGCGACGGTCATCCTGTCGATGATCGGGCTCGGCGTGTTCACCGGGCTGTTCCTCGTCGCGAACAACGACTGGATCCCGGTGAAGATGTCGCCGTGGCTGCAGGGGCTGTTCGGCACGAAGCCGCACGAGGTGTGGCTGCCCGCGCTGATCGCCGGCTGGCTGCTGTCTGCGCTGCTGCTCGGGACGCTCGTGCTGTGGAGCATGTTCTACGTCTGGCGGCGACGGCAGTACGAGTCGCTGATCGGCCGGCTCGAGCGCGAGCTCGCGAAGCTGCGCAACCTGCCGTTCACCGAGCCGGCGCCGCTCGAGGATCTCCCGGAGACCCCGAGCGTCGCGGCCGCGCGCGTGATGAACGCGCTCGATGATGATGAAGGCCTGGACGCGCGATAGCGCACCGCGCTGAGGTATGGTCGCAGCGCATGGGTGCGGCGTTCGTCTTGCTGCTCGTGGGTCTCGGCGCGATGGCGGCCGGCGTCCTGATCGGCCGTTACTACGTCCCCGATGATCGCCAGCTGCGTCGCACGGCGCGCCACAGCAAGGCGTACATGCGCGCGGTCTCGCACCTGATCGCGCGCGATCACGACACCGTCGTCGACGAGCTCCGCAACGTCGTCGAGGAGAACGTCGACGACGTCGAGCCGTACTTCGCGCTCGGCGCGCTGTTCCGCAGCCGCGGCGAGCACGAGCGCGCGATCCGCGTGCACCAGGCCCTCGCGCTGCGCGAGCGCGATCGCCGCCGCATGCGCCAGCGCGCGATGTACGAGCTCGGCCTCGACTTCCGCGCGGCCGGGATGCCGCGGCGCGCGACCCGCGCGATGGAAGAGGTCCTGCTCGAAGATCCGAGCCACGAGGGCGGGCTGCGCACGCTCGCCGCGCTCTACGAGGAGCAGGCGCGGTTCAACGAGGCCGCCGGGCTGTGGCAGCGGCTCGGTCGCCGGCGCAACGAGGACACGTCGCCGCGCGAGCATCACCTGCTCGTCGCGGCCGCGCAGTCCGCGATGGCGCGCGACGATCTCGACTCGGCGAAGCAGCAGCTCAAGGCGGCGCAGAAGCTCGACGAGAGCCCGCACTTCTTCGCCGCGGCCGCCGAGCTCGCCGCGCTGCGCGGCAACCATCGCGGCGCGAAGGAGCGGCTCAAGCAGGCGCTGATCGCCGATCCGGGCCTGCTGCCGCACCTGTTGCCTGGGCTCGTCGCCGCCGAGGAGGGCATCCTCGCGCGCGAGGCCGATCGTCCGCCGGGTGCGCGCGACAGCCGGCCGATGCTCGCGGTCCGTCGCGACGAGCTCGACGAGCCCGAGCCGGCACCCGCGCTCGCAGCCGGCGAGTCCGAGCCGGCCGCGCTGCCGGCGCCGGCGACCGAGGCGCTCGCGCGTGTCGAGCCAGCGACGGTCGCCAAGCCCGACGGGAGCGCCTCGAAGGACGCGGTCGTGAGGCCCGACGGCGGCGCGAAGGCCGTCGTCGTGAAGAACGAGCTGCCGGGCGTCCCGCTCGTCGCGCCGGGCGTGCTCGCGTCGCCGTCGCTCGACACGATCACCGCGCGCGTGCTCGCGACGCTCGCCGAGATCGAGGACAAGACCGGGCCTCGGCTCGAGATCGCGCTGATCCGCGCCCAGCTCGTGCCCGCGAGCGATGCGGCCTCGCGCGTCGCGATCGCGAGCGATCTCGCGGCGCGGTTTCCCGATGCACTCGCGGCGCGGGTCGCGACCGCGCGGCTTGCACTCGAGGGCGGCGACCCGGCGGCGATCCGGACCGCGCTCGAGGTGTTCGTGTCCGAGACCGGCGCGCTCGCGTGGGCGCTGCGCGGTCGCTGGCAATGCGCGCACTGTGGTCATCGTCCAGGGCCGTTCAGCTGGCGGTGCGGCCAGTGCCGGCGGTGGAGCACGCTGCGGATGGAGACCGGCGTCGAGCCGGCGCCGCTGCCATCGCGCGAGCGTCGTGCGGCGCCGCGGCAGGTGCGTGTCGAGGGCTTGCTCGGTGCGGCGCCGGACGAGTCGCTGCCGGTCGCGACGCTCGATCCGGGGCTCACCGACGACGAGCTCGCGCGCGCGGGCACGCGGCGATCGTTGCTCGGCAAGGTCGGTGGCTGGTTCTCTGGTGTGTGGCGTCGCAGCAGCGCTTAGGCCGCTCGCCGCGCGGCCGCGCTGACATCGATCTGGTATACCGGCGGCCATGTCGCCTCCCGATCCTCCCGGAGAGCCGCCTTCTGGATCCGGAGGCAGTGGCGGCGGCGAGCCACCGGCGTCGGGTGGGATTCCCAAGCCGCTCGAGCCCCCGGGACAGATCACCGGCTCGCTGACCGGACCGCTACCGACGACGACGACGACGCGCACGCGCACCGGGACGCTGTTCAGCGCCGAGAGCCCGATCTTCCGCTTCCTCAAGCGGTGGGGCTTCCCGCTGTTCATCGTGCTCGTCGTGATCTGGGGCCGCGAGGTCCTGCTGCCGTTCATCTTCGCGGCGCTGATCGCGTACATCCTCGCGCCGGTCGTGCGCGCGATGTCCGAGCGCAAGGACGGCACGCGGCGGATGCCGCGCGGTCTCGCGATCATCATCTGCTACCTCGTGTTCATCGGGCTCGTCGTCGGCTTCATGTTCCTGCTCGTGCCGCGGCTGTCGCGCGATGTCGCGCGGCTCGGCAAGGAAGCGCCGGGCATGTACAAGAAGATGAACGAGCAGTGGACGCCGGAGATCGCGCGCTGGCTCGAGCAGCGGTTCCCGTCGCTCGCCGGCGTGAAGACCGCGCCCGAGGAGCCGGAGATCGTCCCCGACGTGCCGCTACCGCCGGGCACCGCGTTCACGATGACGCCACTGCCGGACGGGCGGTTCGCGATCCAGCTCGCCCCGAACGGGCTCGACATCAAGCCGCTCGGCGACGGCGCGTATCACATCCACGCGAACGAGGCGCCGCCGGATCCGCTGACGCTCGAGGACAAGCTGCGCGGCTTCGTGCAGAAGGGGATGATCGGGCTGCAGAGCAAGCTGAACGATCTCGTGCGGCTCGGCCAGTCGCTGCTCACCGCGTTCATCAAGGGCATCTTCGGCTTCTTCTTCACGCTGATGATCGCGGCGTTCATGCTGATCGATCTCGAGAAGGTGCACGGCTTCCTGCGCAGCTTGTTCCCGGCGAACGTGCGCGAGGACTACGACATCATCAAGGCCGGCATCGATCAGGGCCTGTCCGGCGTGATCCGCGGCCAGCTGCTGATCTGCGTCGTCAACGGCGTGCTGACGTACATCGGCCTGCTGATCTTCGGCGTGAAGTACGGCCTGATCCTGGCGGTCGTTGCCGGGCTGATGAGCCTGATCCCGATCTTCGGCTCGATCCTGTCGTCGGTGCCGATCGTCGCGGTCGCGCTCGTGTCCGGCGACAGCGGCATCGACTTCTTCCGCGGCATCGCGATGACGCTGTGGATCATCGGCATCCACTTCATCGAGGCGAACCTGCTCAACCCGAAGATCATCGGCACCGCGGCGAAGATTCACCCGGTGTTCGTGATCTTCGCGCTGTTCCTCGGCGAGCACAGCTACGGGCTCGTCGGCGCGCTGCTCGCGGTGCCGATCCTGTCCGCGATCCAGGTCGTGTTCCTGTTCCTCTACAAGAAGACGTGGAAGGACCCGGCGCGCCGCGGCGAGACCGGGCCGATCAAGCGGCCGCGCGAGCCGACGAACCCGATTCTACCGTCGACGAAGTCGTAACTCGGACCGCGTGATCTGGGGCATGCCGCCCGGCACGCGCCGAACACCGCGGTTGATGCCGGCTGCGTCGAGTGGTACCCCGTAAGACATGCGGTGTGCTGCGCTGCTCGTCGGGATGCTCGTCGCGGCCAGCGGCGTCGCATCCGCCCAGCCGGCGCCGAAGCCCGCACCGAAGCCCGCACCGACGAAGGCCAAGCCGCAGGATCCGTACGCACCGGCGGCCCCGGCGGCACCGCAGGATCCGTACGCGCCGGCGCCGCCGCCGACGACGCCGGCACCGACGCCCGCTCCGTCGCCGACGGCGCCGTCACGCGACGATCCCGTGCTCGCCGAGCAGGTCGCGATGTCACTCGTGCTGCGCGCGCAGGAGCTCTACGACGCGCGCGTGTTCGTCGACGCGAAGCAGCTCGCGGTCGAGGCGCTCGTCAAGAGCCCCAAGGGCCCGGCGGCGGACCAGGCGCGGTTCCTGATCAAGCAGATCAACCAGCAGCTCGGGCTCGCCGATGACACGCCGAAGCCCGACGACAAGGTCGACACCTCGCCGATCGTCGGCCCGACCACGCCGCCGCCGACGCAGCCCGAGCGGCCGGACGGTCGCGCGAGCCGGATCACGTCGGGTGTCCACGGCGCGCTCTACGGTGGCCTGCTCGGCGCGACGGTCGGCTCGTTCTTCGTCGACGACACGCCGGCGAAGAGCGCGGTGCCGGCCGGGATCGCGACCGGCGTCGCCGGCGGCCTGCTCGTGCCGCGGCTCGTCGACAAGCTCGACTGGAACGAGGCGCAGACCCGGACCGTCGGCTCCGGCACCACGTGGGGCGGCATGGTCGGTGGCCTGTTCGCCGACGCCGTGAAGACCGATGGCACGACCGGCCGCCAGGTGATGGTCGGCGCGAGCATCGGCGCGACCGTCGGCGGGCTCGGCGGCATCGCGATCGCGCGCAAGAACAACTACACGCCGGGCGACATCGCGCTCGTCGACACGTTCGCCGGCATCGGCGCGGTCGGCGGCCTGACGATGGGCATGCTGATGCAGCCGGTCGAGACCGAGGCGTACTCGGTCAACTCGATCATCGGCATCACCGGCGGCGTGATCGTCGGCATGGTCGCGGCGCCGCAGACGAACACGACACCGCGGCGGATGGCGCGCGTCGCCGGGATGTCCGCGCTCGGCGCGGCGATCCCGTTCCTGCTCTACGCCGGCATCTACGACGGCAACGCGAGCGGCGACGAGCGGCTCGTCGGTGCGCTGTCGTCGGCGGGCCTCGTCGGCGGTGCGTGGCTCGGGTTCCGGCTCACGAAGGACATGGATCGCGGGCTCGACATGCTGCCGGGCAAGCGCTCGACCGACGACGCGCCGCCATCGCTGGTCGGCCGCAGCTCGTCGGGCGACTGGGGCCTCGGCACGCTCACGGTGCAGCCGCTCTCGCAGCAGCTTGCACCGCAGCACGGCATGTCGATCCCGCTCGTCGGCGGCGCCTGGTAGGCCCGGGGGCGAGCGCTCCTACGGCCGCCGCACGCGAAACACGAGCGAACCGCCGAGCCGGAGATCCTCGTAATCGGCGAAGCCGATCCGCTGCAGCCACGCGCGTAGCTCGCTCGGCTCGAAGCGACGGATGCCGGCGGCGCGCGCCGCGAGCCGACCGACGAGCGATGGTGCCTCGGCGAACGTCGAGCCGACGTAGATGCCGCCGGGCCGCAGCACGCGGCGGATCTCCCGAAACACGAGCTCGGGATCGTCGTACGCGTGCAGCGCGCCGGCGTTGTTGACGCCGCCGAACGAGCCGTCGGTGAACGGCAGCGCGTGCGCGTCGGCGCGGACGAGCACGACGTTCGTGTAGCCGCCGGTTCGCTGCGCGGCGACGTCGAGCATCGCGCGCGAGATGTCGAGGCCGACGATCAGCGCGCCGGGCGCGGCGGCGGCGAGCGCGCGCGCGAACGCGCCGGGGCCGCACGACAGATCGAGCCACGGGCCCGGTCGATCGTCGAGCAGCAGGCCGTGCTTGTGGATGAACAGCTCGCCCGCGAGGCCTCCGACCGCGGCGCCCGCGCCCTTGCCGGCGAGCATGCGCACGAACGTCGGTCGCCAGAACCGATCGTAGATCCGCGCGACGAGATCGCTCTCCATCAGCCGCTGCTCGGCGCTCGCGGCGGTCGGCTCGCCGACGGTGACGTCGATCAGATCGAGCACGTGCGGGTTCGTGCTCGCTGGCTCGAGGCCGCACGTCATGCAGCGCGGGTTGCGCAGGCTCTTGAACGGCGACTCGGCGCGACACCGCGGGCATTGCAGGATCGGCAGAACGGCTGGATCCACGCCGAGGTTGTACGACAAACGCCGAAGTCGCATGTTGTGTGCCGGCCACGTTCTGCGTTACGCAGGCCCGTGATGACGCACGCTCGGGCTCGGAATGTGGTGCGCGGGATCGTGCTGGCGATCGCGGCGGTCGCGACGACCGCGGGTGCACAGCCGGCCGGCAAGGCACCGGCGAAGCCGCCTGCCGCGAAGAAACCGTCGCCGCTCGCCGGCGATGTCGCCGCGCTGCTGGGCACCGATGTCGAGGCCGCGGCGCGTGCCGCGACCACGCTCGGCGGCTCGCCGTCGCCGGCGGCGCACGACGCGCTGCTCGACGCGCTCGCCCTCGGCTTGCCGCCCGCGGTCGCGGTGCCGGCGTTCGCGGCGCTCGTGCAGCATCCAGCGCCGCCGGACGTCACGGCGCTGCGCCGCTACGCCGGTCATCGCGATCCCGCCGTGCGCAGCGCCGCGCTCGGCGCGCTCGCCGGCTATCCCGATCCCGCGGCGCGCCGCGCGATCGTCGGCGGGCTCTCGGACCGCGTGCCCGCCGTGCGCGCGGCGGCGGCCGCTGCGGCCGGCAAGGGCCGCGTGCGCGATGCGGTCGAGCCGTTGCTCGCGCTGCTCGCGCTCGGCGAGGAAGCCGCGGCCCGCGGGCTCGCGCAGATGGCAGATCCGGATCTCGCGCGCAAGATCGCCGATCAGTACGGCAAGGTTCCGGACGCATCGCTCGCGCTGTGTCTCGGGTTCGTGCTGAAGCGCGCCGACTTCGGTCCGGATCCGGCGCGCGTCGAGATCGTGCGCGCGCTGTCGAAGATCCAGGATCGCGCCGCGTACGCCGCGCTGTCGGAGTATCTCGAGCAATCGCCGAAGACGCCGGCGCGACCGTCGCGTCAGGAGGCGCAGATGATCGTCGACGCGCGCGCCGGAGGTGCACGATGAGGTGCACGATGAGGTGCACGATGAAGCTCGCGCTCGCCGCGCTCGTCGCGCTCGCCACCGCGTGCGGCGGCAAGGCGGTGTTCCGCCTGTCGTCGGACGAGAACAACAGCTACGCGCTCGCGGAGGCGCTCGCGAAGCGCCACCTGCCGGCGACCCCGCAGCCGGTCAACGGCAGCGGCAAGCCGCGCGTGTTCGCGCTCGTCGCCGGCGCCGGCAGCGCGAAGACGATCGTCGCGTACGACCTCGATGCGAGCGCGACGCTGTGGAAGGCGGACGGCGATGTCGCGTCGCGGATCGCGGTCGGCGGCGACTTTGTGTGCGCGCTCGAGGGCAAGCAGCTCGTCGCGCGCGATCAGTCGAGCGGCAAGGTGCGGTGGCGCGTCGAGGTGCCGGGTACGTTCATCGGCGCCGCGGCCGATCGCGAGCGCGCGTACCTCGTCTACAAGGCGGGCTCGACGCACTGGCTCGCCGGCTACAGCGGCAGCTCGGGCAAGCAGCTATGGAAGGCCGACGCGGCGGGCGAGCTCGGCGCGCCGGCGGCGCACGGCGGTGTCGTCTACGTGCCGTTCCTCAAGCAGTGGCTGTCGATCGTCGACGGCAACACCGGCCGCCTGCTGACGCGGATCCGCGGCCTCGATCAGGAGATCACGACGCTGCGGGTGACGAGCACCGCCGCGTACTACGGCTCGAAGCAGGGCATCTTCCAGCTCGACACGCGCAGTGCCTCGGGCAAGCGCACCGACTCGACCTACGGCACGGTCAAGATCCCGGCGCAGCTCGACGGCACGACGTACGGCCGCGAGGCGTACGATCCGGTGCAGCACGAGTACACCGCGTTCGATCGCAAGCGCGTGCTGTGGACCGCGCTGCCGGTCGAGCAGGGGCCGATGAAGCTCGCGGGCGACACGTACGCGATCCACTACTTCCGCTACGTGCTCGGGTTCGCGGCGGAGGGCGGCCTGCGCTGGGCGTACGCGCATCCGCGCGTCGAGCTCGTCGCGTCGGACCACACCGGCTCGGTGATCGCGACGATCTCGGGCACCGGCGACATCGTCGCGCTCGATCCGAACACCGGCGCGGTGCGCGCCCGCGCGAACCTCGGTTTGGCCGGCGCGCAGGTCGTCGGCGCGACGTTCGATGCCGACGGCTGGGGCCCGAGCGCGCAGACCGAGCCCGTCGACACGGTCGCCGCGCTCGCCGCGATCGTCCACGATCGTGACGCGCGCTTCGATCGCGTGAAGGAGCTCGCGATCGCCGCGATGGCGGTTACCGACGGTGCGCACGGCGAGGCCGTCACGAGCGAGCTGCTCGGCGTGCTCGCCGATCACCGCGCGCCGCTCCGGCTCAAGGACGCCGCGGTCGCCGCGCTCGTCCAGCGCCACGATCCGGCGAGCCTGCCGGTGCTCGTGAAGCAGCTCGCGGTGCACGACGACTTCCTCGCGAAGACCGAAGCCGAGTCGCTGGGGCCGGTCGCGAAGGCGATCGCGGGGCTCGCCGGCGAGAAGCTCGATCCGAAGCTGCGCGCCGACGCGCTCGCGGCGCTCCAGCTCCACCTCGACGCACCGTCCACTGACGTACCCGAGCTCGTGCAGGTGATCGCGGCGATGGCGGCGATCGGCGACGGTGCCGAGGGCCCCGCGCTCGCCTCGCACCTGTGGCTGTATCACGCCGCCGACGAGCTGGGCGGTGACCCGACCTGGCAGAAGGCGATCGCGACGACGCTCGCCGGTGTCGGCCCGGGCGAGCGCGAGCACCTCCGTCAGGTCGCCGCTGATCCGCGCACGAAGCCCGGCCTCACCGCGACGATTCGCGAGGTGCTCGGCACGCCGTGATGAGCGAGGCTCGTCCAGCTGCTAAGCTGTGACGACGTGGCAGATCGCCGGTTCAGAGTCGTCATCTGCCGCGGACCGGAGTGCGGAGACCGTCGAGGATCGGCGGTGCTGCATGACATCTTCGCGAGCGCGCTCGAGGCCAACCAGGTACGCGAGTCGACCGAGCTGGTCTGGCAGAGCTGTTTTGGCCGCTGCACGCAAGGTCCGAACGTGCTGGTGAGAGAGATCCACACCGGCCCGGCGGCCCCGACGATCGGGAGCGGGTTTGCCACCGCGCCGGGACCGCGCGGCGCGACGGCTTTGTATAATCGCGTAGATTCCGTGCGAGCCGAACGCATCGTCACGCAGCATGTCGTCCGCGGACAGATCGTGCGCGAGTACATCGAGCGGCCTGGCATCCACCCGGCGGAACCTCTAGGATCAACGCCTCGAGACAGCGAGTCATGATGATGCGTACATCGGTCGTATTCAGTGCAGTTCTGCTCGTCGCGTCGGCCTCGCTGGTCGGCTGCAAAGGCGACACCGTCGTCAAGCCGGATCCGAAGACCCAGCAGGATCTCGATAACTGCCTCGAGGCCAAGAAGGAAAAGGACAAGCTGATCGCCTCGTTGCAGGAAGAGAACGCGCGCCTGCAGACGAAGCAGACCGGTGCCGAGATCGTCGTCTCGATCGAGGGCAACGCGCTGACGGTCAAGCCCGGCAAGCCCGGTGAGGTCCGCCCGATCGACGACAAGGCCGCGCAGGCCGCGTCGAAGGAATTCATCGACGTCGTCGGCAAGTCGCGCGGCGCGATCCAGAAGTGCTACGAGCAGGCGCTCAAGAAGAACACCGGCCTCCAGGCGAAGACGGTCACGCTCAGCGTGTCGGCGAGCTTCGGACCGTCGGGCGCGTACAAGAACGCGTCGTTCTCGCCGTCGCTCGGCGACACGTTCGACAACTGCATCCGTGGGGTGGCGAGTAAGTGGGCACTGTCTCAAAACTCGCCTGCGATGACGTTCAAGGCGCAGGTCTCGCTGACCCCGTCCTGAGCATCGTCGCCCCGTGAGCAAGTCGCTTCGCGAGCTCGAGAAGCGGTTGAAGGAGGAGCCCGACAACGTCGGGCTGCGCGTCACGCTCGCCGGTGCGCTGCGCGAGGACGGCCGGCACGCCGAAGCCGTCGAGCTCTATCGTTCGGTCGCGACCGTGTATCGCGATCAGGGCCGCACGCAGCAGGCGATCGCGGTGTGCCGCAGCATCCTCGAGATCGCGCCCGACGACGTGCGCTGCCACGCGCTGCTCGCGTCGCTCGTCGCCGGTCAGCCGGGACGCGCGAGCCACGACACCGCCGCCGTGCTCGCCGCGCAGGCGCAGACGACGCCGCCTGCCGCGTCCGGTTCCTACCGGGCGGTCGAGCCGCATGCGGCGACGCCGACGCACCCACCGACGGGATCATCGACGCCACCACTGACGCCGTGGCCGCCGTCGACATCTCCTGCCACACCCACGTCGCGTCCGCAGGCCACGACGCCCCCGCCGACACTGCGTTCGCCCACGTCGGCAGCGACGCCGCGTCCGGCGGCGACGCCACCGCCAACGCCGCGTCCGCAGTCGACGTCGGCAGCGACGCCACCGCCGACACCGCGTCCACACGCGACGTCGGCCACGACACCACCGCCGGCGCCGCGTCCGCGGTCGACGTCCGGGACCCAGCGCACCGTCTCTCCGTCGCCATCGCCATCGCCGTCGTCGCCGACCTCGCCGTCGTCCCCGCCACCGCCCGCGGCGGGCGCGCGCGCGCAGACGCCGGTGCCCGAGCGCCGGTCGTCGCTCGACGAGACGCCGCTGCCTCGACCGATGCCGTATCACGTCGCCGATCCGACGACGAGCTCGCTGAAGAAGCTGTCCGATGTCGACCTGCCGGCCGCCGAGGGCGTCGAGACGCGACCCGGCTCCGAGCCCGGGACGCGGCCCGAGGTCAGCGGGATCGCGAACGCCGCACGCCGGATCTCGGCGACGCTGATCGGCGCGGCGACCGAGTACGACGGGCCGTACGACCGGCTCGACATCGCCTCCGAGCTCGACACCCGGCAGCGACCGCGCATCGAGACCGGCGAGCTCGCGAAGATCTCGATGCCGCCGCCGACCGCACCGATCGAGCGCGTCGAGATCGATCGGATCTTCGAGCGGCTCGAGTGCGACGAGGACGCGGTGACACCGGTCCCCGGCATTCCGACGGCGACCGATAACGACACCGAGGAAGAGCTCACCGTCCCGATCGATCTCCCAGACCCGACGCGCGTCCGCGAGCCGAAGCTCTCGCCGCCGCCGGCATCGCTCGGCTCGCCGCTCGACGCCCCTGTCGGCGCACAGATCACCGGCAACACGCAGTCGCTGCTCGCGAGCCCGTTCTTCATGCCGCTGCCGCCGCCGCGCCGTGGTGCGGTCCTGTCACGGTTCCTGCGCCGGACCATTGCGCCGGGCACGACGGTCATCCGCCAGGGCGAAGCCGATCATCCGCTCGTGCTCGTCGCGCGCGGCCGCCTCGAGATCAAGGCGGAGCGCGCCGACGGCTCGGTCGTGCTCGTCGGCACGCTCGGTGCCGGTGACTTCGTCGGCGAAGTCGCGCTGCTGTCGCGCACGCCCTCGGCGATCGCCGTGATCGCGATCTCCGAGTGCGAGCTGCTGACGCTCGCACCGCGTGACTTCTACGAGATCGCCGGCGCGTTCCCCGCGCTGTGGGCGCAGCTCAAGGACTCCGCCGAGCGCCGGACCCGCGAGCACGCCGCAAAGCTGAAGCGCTGATCTGATCGTGCCCGTGCCCGTGCCCGCGCCCGTGACCGACGCGCGCGGGCCGGACGCTGTCCGAGGGCTGGACGCTGTCCGAGGGCTGGACGCTGTCCGAGGGCTGGACGCTGTCCGAGGGCTGGACACTGGCCGAAGGCTGGACGCTGTCCGAGGGCCGGACGCTGTCCGAGGGCTGGACGCTGTCCGAGGGCTGGACGCTGTCCGAGGGCTGGACGCTGTCCGAGGGCGGGACGCTGTCCGAGGGCGGGACGCTGTCCGAGGGCTGGACACTGTCCGAGGGCGGGACGCTGTCCGAGGGCTGGACGCTGTCCGAGGGCGGGACGCTGTCCGACGGCGGGACGTCAGCTCGCTCGGACGTACCCGATCGTGCCCGGGCCCGGGCGCGGGCGCGGGCAGGGGCACGGGTCGGTCAGGTGCGCTTTTGCTTGAGGATGCGCTCGAGTGCCATGCCGGCGGCACGGGCGGCGAGCGCGAGCTGATCGTCGAAGGTGTGGCGCTGGCGGTGCTCGCCGAACAGGACGCCGACGACGCGCTCGCGGACCGCGACCGGGACGAGCAGGATCTCGGGCGGCGTCGCGCCGAGCGCGGCGGCGAGGAAGTTCTTGCTGGCGTCGTCGAGCATCGGCCCGCGATAGGGCAGGCGCGTGCCGACGACGTCCTGCAGCGTCGACGGCCGATCGAGGCGCAGCGCGGTGACCGGGATCAGCTCGGGCTTGGGATGGATCGCGAACACCGCGAGCTCGCCGGACTTGATCGAGAAGAAGCCGGCGCGGCGATGGCTCTCGGCGAGGTGCGCGATCATGAGGCGCACGACCTGATCGCGCGACTCGGTGCGCTCGAGCGTGCGGATCAGCTCGAGCGTCCGTGCGGTGGCCTCCTCGAGCGCGCGCACCAGGGTCGGCGACGTGTGCTCGCGAACGGCGCCGGGCTGCTCCGGTGGGGTGGGCGCGGCAACGAGCAGGGGTGCGGAGTCGATGTTGCCCATCGGGATGCGCGCCGAGCCGTCGACCTCGTCGTCGTCGGTGCCGGGCAGCGCGCCGAGCAGCGGCGGCGGGATCGTCGTGCCCGGTGGTCCCCAGCTCTCGTCGGCATCGCGGCGGCGGCCGGCGAGGTGCGCCGGGACGATCGAATCGTTGCGCTCCGGGATCACCTCGTCGAGCTCGGCGGCGGACATCACGGACGTCGGCGAGCCCTCGGCATCCTCGTCGTTCGTCGTGGCGCGGCGCGGATGGATCGTGGGGCGGCCGACCGCTGGCGCGGGAGCGGGCGCCGGCGGCTTGATGCGCGGGCTCGTGTCGTCGCCGGGCGCGACCCGGCGCGCGGGCTTCGGCGGCTCGGCGATCTCGTCGCTGATGTCGTCGGAGGCTGGCGCGATCGTCGTGTCGACCTGGGTGGTCGTGTCCTCGTCGAGCGCGGACGGCAGGCCGGTCGGCACGGTGTCGTGCACCTTGAGTCGCGTCGCCGGGTTCGCGCCGATGCCGACCTGCGTGCTGCGGTGGCGCTTCGTCGCCGGCTTCTTCGGGGGCAGGACGATGATCTCCTCGTCGACCTGCTCGACCGGCTCCTCCGGGGATTGCGCCTGCATCACCTGCGCGCTGCGCCGGCGATCGAGCAGCACGGGCTCGTCGTTCGCGGCGTCGTCGTCGGCTTGCTCGATCTCGCGGCGCCGGCTCGGCAGCAGCACGGCGGTCGTGTCCTCGAGCACCTCGATCGTCGTCGCGGGCAACGAGACCGACTCGCGATGCTCGACGACGCGCAGCTCGCCGGAGACCTGGGGCCCCGACGGCTCGTCGTTGATGATGATGCGCGGCTCGTCGACGACGAGATCCATCTTGCGCACCGGCCCGGTATCGACGAGCACCTCTCCGGCACGCGCGGCGAGCTCGGGCGGATCGGTCTTCGCACGGCGCCGGCGCACCGGCACCATGCGCGGGCCGGTCGCGTCGTTGTCCGGATCGCGCTGGACCACCGTGATCTGCGGCTCGTCGTCCTCGTCGTCGTCTGGCTCGAGCGCCTCCGGCAGCGGCGGCTTGATCGAGGCGGCGCGGCGCGACGGCACCCGGATCTCGCCCGAGATGCTGCGCGCGCGGGGCTGGTCCTTGTCCGGCGCGGCGGTCGCCGGCGCGCTCGTGGTCTCGGGCTCGTCCTCGGGCAGCGTGTCGGACTTCGCGCGCGTCTGACCGGTCGTCTCGCCGACGGTCGCGGCTGCAGTCTCGGTGGCCGGCGCGGGCGGCGTGACTGCGGCCACCTGCTTGCTCGTCGGCCGCTTCGCGTCGACCGGATGCTTCGGATCGTCGACGGGCGGGATCGCGCGCCGTCGCTCGGCCTGGATCTGATCGGTGACGCCACGCGGTCGCGGCCGCGTCAGCGCCGGCTCGAGCGCGCTGCCCGGCTGCTTGGTCGGCACCGGCTCGGGCTCCGCGGGCTGCAGCAGCTTCTGGCCGAGCGCGGTGATGTGTCCGTAGTAATGCGCGAGGCACCACGCGATCTGCATCTGGGTCGCGACCGCGCGCACGACGTAGGCGCCGGTGAAGAACGCGATCTCGTCGACGGCGTGGCGATCGGACGGATCGCTCATCGCGACCGTCAGGTTGTTGTCGGCGTCGATCGAGACCGGAATGACCCGCAGCTCGACGGCCATGTCGCTCGGGATCGCGGCGACCACGCGGATCGGTAACCGCGCGAGCGTGTTCGGGTTGACCTGTGGCACGAGCAGACGCTGGTGGTAGAACTCGGTGAGCGCGTCGTCGGACAGCGCGCCCGCCGCGACGAGCGCCTCGCCGATCGTGCCGCCCTGGCTCGCTGCTCGCGCGCGCGCCTCGTCCAGGGCGCTGGGAGAGACCAGCCCAGAGCGAACCAGGAGCGCTCCCGCGTCGTCGGCCACGATGTACCCGAGCGCGGGACAAGTCCCGGCCCGTCGGAGATCATGTGTACAGGGCGGCAGTCATGTCAACGAACCCGCGGATCTACCTCGACTTCAACGCGACGGCGCCGCTGCATCCGGCGGCACGTATGGCGATCTCCCACGCGCTGGACGAGCTCGGCAACCCATCATCGATTCACGCAGAGGGCCGGCGCGCGCGCGACCGCGTCGAGCGCGCCCGCAACCAGATCGCCGCGCTGGTCGGCCGGCCGCGCGAGCAGGTCGTGTTCACGAGCGGCGGCACCGAGGCGAACGTGCTCGGGGTGTCGCTGCTGGCGAGCGCGGCCGAGCGCCGTGGGCTGCCGCGCGTCGTCGCGACGACGCCGATCGAGCATCCCTCGCTCGCCGGCGCGGTGCGCATGCTCGCGGCGCGCGGCTGGACCGTCCGCATGCTGCCGGTGACCGCGGACGGCGCGACCGTCGTCGAGGATCTCGCGGGCATCGGGCTCGTCGCGGTCGCCGCGGTCAACCACGAGCTCGGGACGACGAGCGCGGTCGTCGAGCCGGCCGGGCTCGCGCGGGTCCGCGCCGCCGGCGCGCTGGTCCACGTCGACGCCGTGCAGGCCGCCGGCAAGCGCGCGCTCGGCGAGCTCGCGGTCGATGCGCTCGCGATCTCCGGCCACAAGCTCGGCGGCCCGCAGGGCATCGGTGCGCTCGCGCTCGCGATCGACGACGCCCCGGCGGTCGACGCCGGTCACCAGGAGCGCGGCCGGCGCGCCGGCACCGAGAACGTGCTCGGCATCGTCGGGTTTGGCGCCGCCGCCGAGGCCGTCGACGTCGCGAGCTGGGTGGCGGTGCGCGCGCTCGGCGACCGGCTCGAGGCCGGCCTCGTCGCGCTGCCCGACGTCCGGATCCACGGCGCCGGAGCTCCGCGGATCGGCGGCACCGTGAACGCGGGGTTCACCGGCGCGCGCGGCGAGTCGATCGTGATCGCGCTCGACCTCGCCGGCATCGCGGTGTCCACCGGGGCCGCGTGCACGTCCGGCTCGGTGCAACCGTCGCAGGTGCTGCTCGGGCTCGGGATGACGCCGGAGCGCGCGCGCGAGGCGGTGCGCTTCAGCCTCGGGCGCACGACGACCACCGCGGAGATCGACGACGTGCTTGCGCGGCTGCCGGCAATCGTTGCGCGTGCGCGGCGGATCACGTCAGCGTGAGATGTCCTCACTTCGGGGCCGCTAGGTGCGGGCGGGGCGATGCGGGATATTGCGCACGCTGCCCATGGTCACCCACGTTCCAACGCGCGGAGGCGAGGATCGCGCGCTCGCGATCGTCGAGAGCATCACCGACGCGTTTCTGGTGCTCGATCGCGAGCTCCGCATCACGTACGCGAACCGTGCGGCGGCGAAGCTCGCGGGCGTCGACCGGATCGCGATGGTCGGCCGCCGGCCCGCCGAGGTGCTGCCGCACACCGCCGATCCGGAGATGGTCGAGGCGTTTCGCGCGGTACTCGAGCGCCGCGAGCCGATCGTCGTCGAGGATTACGTCGAGAGCTGGGATCGCTGGTTCGAGTCGAGCGTGTTCCCGTTCGAGGATGGGCTGACGCTCTACACGCGCGACATCACCGTCAAGAAGCGCGGCCTCGAGCTCGCGGCACGGCTCGCGCGTCACACCGCGCTGCGTGCCGACGTCGCGGCCGCGCTCGCCGACGAGCGCAACATTCGCGCGATGCTGCAGCGCTGCTGCGAGGCGCTCGTCGATCAGCTCGCGGTCGCGTTCGCGCGCGTGTGGACCGTCGACGAGGCGGGCACGACGCTGCTGCTGCAGGCGAGCGCCGGCATGTACACGCACATCGATGGCGCGCACGGCGCCGTGCCGGTCGGCAAGTTCAAGATCGGACGGATCGCGGCGAGCCGGCACCCGCACCTGACGAACGACGTCCAGCACGACGATCAGATCGGTGATCCGCAGTGGGCGCGGCGCGAGCGGATGGTCGCATTCGCCGGCTATCCGCTGCTCGTCGACGGCAAGCTCGTCGGCGTGCTCGCGATGTTCTCTCGCGCGCACCTGCCCGAGGACACGATGAGCGCGCTCGCCGGGATCGCCGACACGGTCGCACAGGGCGTCGTGCGCCGGCGGACCGAGATCGAGCTCGAGCAACGCGTCGACGAGCTCGCGCGATCGAATGCCGAGCTCGAGCGATTCGCGTACGTCGCGTCGCACGATCTCCAGGAGCCGCTGCGCATGGTCGCGAGCTACAACCAGCTGCTCGCGCGGCGCTACAAGGGCCAGCTCGGCGAGGACGCCGACGAGTTCATCGGCTACACCGTCGAGGGCGTCACGCGCATGCAGCGCCTGATCAATGATCTGCTCGCGTACTCGCGCGTCGGTAGCCGCGCCGGCGATCGCAAGCCGGTCGAGCTCACCCGCGCGTTCGATGCCGCGATCGCGAACCTCGGCGGCGCGATCGGAGACGCGAACGCGCTGATCTCGCACGACGACCTGCCGCGCGTCGTCGGCGACGAGACCCAGCTCGCGCAGCTGCTGCAGAACCTGATCGGCAACGCGATCAAGTTTCACGGCGACGCGCCGCCGAAGGTTCACGTCGGTGCACGGCGCGACGGCGCGATGTGGGCGATCTGCGTGCGCGACAACGGGATCGGGATCGCGCCGGAGTACTTCGAGCGCGTGTTCGTGATCTTCCAGCGCCTCCATCCGCGGGAGAAGTATCCGGGCACCGGGATCGGCCTCGCGATCTGCAAGAAGATCGTCGAGCGGCACGGCGGCAAGATCTGGGTCGAGTCGAAACCGGGCGAAGGCTCGAACGTGTGGTTCACGTTGCCCGCAGCACAAGGCAGGAAGTGATGACCGGAAAGCCGATCGAGATCTTGCTCGTCGAGGACAACCCGGGCGACGTGCGGCTCACGGAAGAGGCACTGCGCGAGGGCAAGGTTCGCAACAACCTGCACGTCGCACGCGACGGCGTCGAGGCGATCGAGTTCTTGCGCCGGCAGGGCAAGTTCGCCGACGCGGTCCGGCCCGATCTCGTGCTGCTCGACCTCAACCTGCCGCGCAAGGACGGCCGCGAGGTGCTCGCCGAGATCAAGGACGACGCCGAGCTCAAGACGATCCCGGTCGTCGTGCTCACGACGTCGTCGGCCGAGACCGACATCCTGCGCAGCTACTCGCTGCACGCGAACTGCTACATCACGAAGCCGGTCGATCTCGAGCAGTTCGTGCAGGTCGTGAAGTCGATCGATGATTTCTGGCTCACCGTCGTGAGGTTGCCGACGGAGGGGGCGTGACGCGGATCCTGCTCGTCGAGGACAATCGCGGCGACGCACGGCTGTTCGAGGAGCTCGTCTCCGAGGTCCCCGGCCGGCCGTTCGGCGTGACGTCGGTCGGCACGCTCGCCGACGCGATCGCGGCCGTGCCCGGTCACGACATCGTGTTCCTCGATCTGTCGCTGCCCGACGCCCACGGCACCGACACCGTGACCGCGATGATCGCGGCGGCACGCGCGATCCCGATCATCGTGCTGACCGGCACCGACGACGACCGCACCGCGCTCGACGCGATGAAGGCCGGCGCGCAGGACTACCTGACGAAGGCCGAGATCACGCCGTCGCTGATCTCGCGCACCGTGCGCTACGCCGTCGAGCGTCGCCGTGCGCAGGAGGCGCTGCACCAGATCGCGAGCCTCGATCGCGCGGTCGTGCGCGCTCGCTTCATGTCGAGCGTGACCGCCGCGATCAACTCGTCGCTCGAGATCGAGGCCGTGCTGCCCGACGTCGCGCGCCTGCTCGTCCCGACGCTCGGCGACGTCTGTGTCATCGATCTGAACCGCGATGGCCGGATCCAGCGCATGGCGCACGCGACGTCGGATCCGGCGACCGAGGAGGCGGTCCGGGTCGCGTACGACTACCCGCCGGGCCCGCGCAATCCACGCAGCCCGGTGCTGCGCGCGATCGAGACCCGGACGACGATCGTGCTCGCCGACTTCGAGCCCGCGATGTTCGCGGCCGACCCGCAGGCGCGCGACGGCCTCGAGCGGCTCGGCGCGCGCTCGATGATGGTGACGCCGCTCGTCGCGCGCGATCGCGTCGTCGGTGCGATCACGTACGTGATGGCGCGCTCCGGCCGCCGGTACGACGGCGACGAGCTGCGCCTGCTCGCCGAGGAGGTCGGCCAGCGGATCGCGCTCGGCATCGACAACGCGACGCTCTACAGCACCGCGCAGCGCGCGATCCGCGGCCGCGACGAGCTGCTCGCCGTCGTCTCGCACGACCTGCGCAATCCACTCGGCGTCGTCGCGCTCGCGCTCGCGATGATCGAGCGCGATCCGAGCTCGCTCGCCGGCACGCTCGCACGCGCGAAGCGCGGCGTCGATCGCATGCAGCGGCTGATCGATGACCTGCTCGACATCGCCCGGATCGATGCCGGCACGCTCGTCGTCGATCCCCGCCCGGTCGACGTCCGCGTGCTCGTCGACGAGGCGTACGAGGCGCATCGCGCGCTCGCCCAGGACAAGGGCATCGCGCTGGTGCGCGGCGAGCTGATCGGGTGCGCCGTGCTCGCGGATCGCCATCGCATCGGCCAGGCGCTCGGCAACCTGATCGGCAACGCGCTCAAGTTCACGCCGGCCGGCGGCACGATCCGGATCGCGGCCGCCGAGCGCGCCGGCACCGCCGTGATCAGCGTCGCCGACTCCGGCATCGGCATCCCGCGCGAGCACCTCGACAAGATCTTCGAGCGGTTCTATCAGCCGGAGCGCCGGCGCGATGGCGTCGGGCTCGGCCTCGCGATCGTCAAGGGCATCGTCGACGCGCACGGCGGATCGATCGAGGTCGAGAGCGCACCCGATCACGGCACGACGTTTCGCATCGCGCTGCCGACGGCCGCGAGCGGCGCGATCGCACTCGCGCAGTGACGCGGCGGTCCGACCTCTGCGACGACCGCGCGGCGCCGGCGACCGAGCGGTATGAACGGACGATGGCTTCTCGTGCTCGTGCTCGCAGCGTGCTCTGGCGGTGACGATGACGGCGGTGGCGGTCCGACGGTGGATGCCGCGGGCAGTGGCGGTGGATCCGCCGCGTGCACGGTCACGGCGACGGCGACGCCGGATCCGGCGCAGCGAACGATCACCGGGGTCGGCGCGGCACGCTGCGATCGCGCCGCGAGCCTCGCACTCGAGGTCTGCGTGCAGTGGAACCCGAGCGGCACGTTCGAGGATCTGATGTGCCTGAGCTCGAGCAGGTCCGGCGTGTCCCAGCTCGACGTCGAGAACCTCGCGAGCTGCGGCATCGCGACCGGGCGCCGGTTTCGCGCACGCGTGGTCGCGACCGTCGACGGCGCGGCACAGCCCGCGGTGCTGTCGAGCGAGACCGGCTGCGAGTGATGTCCGGAGCCACCAGGGCGCAGCCAACCCCGGCGAATACCTCGGGATTGTGAGCGGGCCCGGAACAGTCCGGACATCGTGCGCGCCTTGACGCCCTCTGCAGCAGCGGGGTATCCCACCGGCATGCGTGACGTCGTCATCGTCGGTGCTGCGCGCACCGCTATCGGCAGTTTTCTCGGTGCTCTGTCGTCGGTGCCCGCGACCAAGCTCGGCGCGACGGCGATCAAGGCTGCGCTCGAGCGCGCCGGTGTCGCCCCCGGCGATGTCGGGCTCGTGCACATGGGCATGGTGCTGCCGGCGGGCGTCGGTCAGGCGCCGGCGCGCCAGGCCGCGCTGTACGCCGGGCTGCCGCAGGCCGTGCCGTGCGTGACCGTCAACAAGGTGTGCGGCTCGGGCCTCGAGGCGGTGCTCGGCGCGGCGCGGATGATCGCGGCGGGCGACGTCGAGATCGCGGTCGCCGGCGGCATGGAGTCGATGTCGAACGCACCGCACGTGCTGCGCGGCCTGCGCAACGGCGTCAAGATGGGCGCGCTCGACACCGTCGATTCGATGGTGCACGACGGCCTCTGGGATCCGTACTCGAACCAGCACATGGGCAACTGCGCCGAGCTGTGCGCGAAGGAGAAGGGCATCCCGCGCAGCGCGCAGGACGAGCACGCCGCCGAGAGCTATCGCCGCGCGCTCGATGCCCAGAAGCAGGGCTCGTTCAAGACCGAGATCGTGCCGGTGATGATCAAGGGCAAGACCGGCGAGGTCGCGGTCGACACCGACGAGGAGCCGGGCCGCGGCAACATCGAGAAGCTCGCCGGCCTGCGCACCGCGTTCCAGAAGGACGGCACGATCACCGCCGGCAACGCGTCGTCGATCAACGACGGCGCGGCGGCCGTGGTGCTGATGTCCGCCGACGAGGCGAAGAAGCGCGGCGCGAAGGTGCTCGCCCGGCTCGTCGCGTACGGCTATCACGCGCAGGCGCCGGAGTGGTTCACCACTGCGCCGGCCGCGGCGATCGGCAACGCGCTCAAGAAGGCGGGCTGGGACGCGAAGAAGGTCGATCTCTGGGAGATCAACGAGGCGTTCTCCGTCGTCTCGGTCGCGAACAACCAGATGCTCGGCATCGATCCGGCGAAGGTCAACGTGTGGGGCGGCGCGGTCGCGCTCGGTCACCCGATCGGCGCGTCGGGCGCCCGCATCCTCGTGACGCTGCTCCACGCGATGGCGGCCAAGGGTGCCAGGACCGGTGGCGCGTCGCTGTGCATCGGCGGCGGCGAAGGCATCGCGCTCCTGGTGGAGCGTCCGTGACGGAAGCAGCGGTCCGGCCGATCAAGAAGCTCGGCGTCGTCGGCGCCGGTCAGATGGGGCAGGGCATCGCGCAGGTCGCGGCGCAGGCCGGCCTCGACGTGATCGTCGTCGACGCGGCGCCTGACTTCGCGCAGGCCGGCATCGGCAAGATCAAGAAGACGCTCGATCGGCTCGTCGAGAAGGGCAAGCTGCCCGCCGGCGACCGCGACCAGACGCTCGGCCACCTCAAGGCCGGGCAGGGCCATCGCGATCTCCACGACTGCGACCTCGTGATCGAGGCGGCGCCGGAGAAGGAGGAGCTGAAGATCAACATCTTCAAGAGCCTCGGCGAGGTCTGCAAGGACGACGCGATCCTGGCGTCGAACACGTCGTCGATCTCGATCACGAAGATCGCGGCGGCGTCCGGGCGGCCGGATCGCGTGATCGGCATGCACTTCATGAACCCGGTGCCGCTGATGAAGCTCGTCGAGATCGTGCGCGGGCTGCCGACGAGCGACGCGACGTACGAGACCACGACCGCGCTCGCGAAGCGGTTCGGCAAGACGACGATCGGCGCGCGCGACATCCCGGGCTTCATCGTCAACCGCATGCTGATCCCGCTGCTCAACGAGGCCTGCTACGGCCTCTACGAGGGGCTCGGCACCGCGGCGGACATCGACACCGGCGTCAAGCTCGGGCTCAACCACCCGATGGGCCCGCTCGAGCTCGCCGATCTGATCGGCCTCGACACCTGCCTCGCGATCGCCGAGGTGCTTCACCGCGAGCTCGGCGACGACAAGTACCGGCCGTGCCCGCTGCTGCGCCAGTACGTCGCCGCCGGCTGGCTCGGCAAGAAGGTCGGGCGCGGGTTCTACGAGTACGACCCGATGGGTCAACGGAAGGCGTAGGTCATGAGCTACGAGCAATTCGAGACGCTCCGGGTGAGCGTCGACGGGCCGATCGCGACCGTGACGATCAGCCGCGAGGCGGTGCTGAACGCGCTGTCGAGCCAGGTGATCACCGAGCTGACGAGCGTCGCCGGCGAGCTCGAGATCTCGAGCGAGATCCGCGTCGTCATCGTGACCGGCGCGGGCGACAAGAGCTTCGTCGCCGGCGCGGACATCGCCGAGATGCGCGAGCTCACCGGCCGGCAGGCCCAGGCGTTCGCCGAGATGGGCGGCGCGCTCGGCAACTCGATCGAGACGAGCGAGAAGCCGTGGATCGCGGCGGTCAACGGGTTCGCGCTCGGCGGCGGCTGCGAGCTCGCGCTCGCGTGCGACTTCATCCACGCGTCGGAGACCGCGAAGTTCGGTCAGCCCGAGGTCAAGCTCGGCGTCATCCCGGGGTTCGGCGGCACGCAGCGGCTCGCGCGCCGCGTCGGCATCGCGAAGGCGAAGGAGCTGTGCATGACCGGCGACACGATCAACGCGGCCGAGGCGCTGCGGATCGGCCTTGCCGACGCCGTGTGGCCGCACGGCGAGCTGATGACGAAGGTGCGCGAGCTCGCCGGGCGGATCGCCGCGAACGGCCCGCTCGCGGTCGCCGAGGTCAAGCGCCTGATCCACCAGGGGCAGTCGACGACGCTCGATCACGCGCTCGCGCTCGAGCAGCGCGCGTTCGGGATGCTGTTCACCACCGAGGATCAACGCGAGGGCATGGCCGCGTTCCTCGCGAAGCCGAAGCGTGCCGCCAAGTTCCAGGGGAAGTGACGTGCAGTTCACGCCGACCGAAGAACAGCAAGCCGTCCTCAACACGGCGCGCGAGTTCGCGCAGAACGAGGTGCTGCCGAAGGCGGCCGAGATCGATCGCGAGCACCGCCATCCCGCCGAGCTCGTGAAGCGGATGGCCGAGCTCGGCTTCCTGGGGATCGCGATCCCCGAGCAGTACGGCGGCTCGGGCTTCGACCACGTGTCGTACGTGCTCGCGATGGAGGAGATCTCCCGCGCGTGCGCGTCGACCGGCGTGATCATGAGCGTCAACAACTCGCTCGTGTGCGATCCGATCTACCGGTTCGGCACCGACGCGCAGAAGCAGGAGTGGTTGACGCCGCTCGCGGCCGGCAAGCTGCTCGGCTGCTTCGCGCTGTCCGAGCCCGAGGCCGGCTCCGATGCCGCCGCGCAGAAGACGACCGCCGTGAAGGACGGCGACAGCTGGATCATCAACGGCACGAAGAACTGGATCACGAACGGTCCGGTCGCCGACGTCTGCGTGCTGTTCACGATGAACGACAAGAGCGCGGGCCACAAAGGCATCACCGCGTTCATCCTGCCGATGAAGACGAAGGGCGTGCGCGTCGGGACGCCGGACGACAAGCTCGGCATTCGCGGCAGCAAGTCGAGCCAGATCTTCCTCGACGACGTCCGGCTGCCGGGCACCGCGCTGCTCGGCGAGGTCGGCGGCGGCTTCAAGGTCGCGATGTCGACGCTCGACGGCGGCCGGATCGGCATCGCGGCACAGGCGCTCGGCATCGCGCGCGCGGCGCTCGACGACGCGCTCGCGTACGCGGTGCAGCGGCGCACGTTCGGCAAGCCGATCGCGCAGCACCAGGCGATCCAGTTCAAGCTCGCCGACATGGCGACCGAGGTCGACGCGGCGCGCCTGCTCACGCTGCGCGCGGCGTGGCTCAAGGACCAGAAGCGGCCGTACGGCAAGGAAGCCGCGATGGCGAAGCTCTACGCGTCCGACGTCGCGAACCGCGCGGCGCGCGAGGCGATCCAGATCTTCGGTGGCAACGGCTATGTGACCGAGTTCCCGGTCGAGCGGCACTTTCGCGACGCGAAGATCACCGAGATCTACGAGGGAACGAGCGAGATCCAGCGTATCGTCATCGCCGGGTACCTGGCGAAAGGGCAATAGGCATGATCAAGCACGCGCTCCTGATCGCATCGCTGTCCATCTGCGTCGCCGCATGCGGCGGCAAGAAGAAGGGCGCCACGACGACGCCCGACGATCAAACGTCCGGCGCCGATCCGACGACGACGGACTCGACCGACAACAGCGGCTCGATGGTCTCGCCCGACACGATGGACGAGATCACCCGCCGGTTCCAGCGCAAGGGCACCGCGGTCTCGCGCTGCCTCGCGATGGCGGTCGACAACAAGGAGCTGCCGAAGAACTCGCACGGCAAGATCACGCTCGGCGTCACGATCGGGACCGCGGGCAAGGTCGACGACGTCAAGATCATCAAGCAGACGCTCGAAGGCTCGAAGTCGCTCGACGAGTGCGTGCTGAAGAACGTGCGCGAGATCGAGTTCCCGCAGGTGCCGAAGCCGTACGAGACGACGTACACGTACGCGTTCGAGGCCGTGTAGATGCGAGCAGTCGCAGCGCTCGCGCTGACCCTGCTCGCGTGCGGTGGCAGCCCACCGCCGCCACCTCCGAAGCCCGAGCCACCGCCGCCGCCGACCCGCGTCGCGGTCGAGGACGACGAGGAGCCGGAGGACGGTGTCACGATCGTCAACGCGCGCGGCAAGATGGATCCCGAGGTGATCGACGCCGGGCTGTCGCCGCACAAGGAAGACCTGCTCGCGTGCTACACGAGCCGCGTCGGCCGGCGGCGCTGGCTCGGCGGCAAGGTGTCGCTCAAGTGGGACATCAACAAGGCCGGCGAGGTCACGTCGGTGAAGCTCGCCGAGAGCGACCTCGGCGCGTGGCCGATCGAGAAGTGTCTGATGGAGATCGCGCGCACCGCGACGTTCGGCAAGCCGACCGGCGGTGACGCGGACTTCATGGTGCCGCTCGAGCTCGGGCAGGGCACCGCGGCGCTGTGGGACGAGACCCAGGCGCTGCGCGCGGTCGGCGGCCAGGTCGGCAAGCTCGACGAGTGCGGCAAGGCGAAGTCGTTCAAGACGAAGACCGGCAAGCCGATCAAGGGCGGCCGCATGGTCGGCAACCCGAAGGACGTCACGGTCACGCTCTACGTCGGACCGGGCGGCAAGGCACAGTCGGTCGGGTTCAGCTCCGCGACCCACAACATCGACGATATCTGGGCGGATTGCGCCGAGAAGACGGCGCTGGCCTGGCGGCTGCCGGACCCCAAAGGCCAGTACGCCAAGCTCGCGGTCAAGTACCGGCCGTAGGCTATATTGCGCGCGTGAATTTCGCGCCGACCGAGGAGCAACTGCTCGTCCAGCGCACCGCGCGCGATGTCGCGGAGCGCGTGCTCGCGCCGCGCGCCGCGGCACGCGATGTCTCCGGCACGTTCCCGGTGGCCGAGCTCCACGAGCTCGCGTCGCTCGGGCTGCTCGGTATCGCGGTGCCCGAGGAGCTCGGCGGCTCCGGGGCGGGCGCGGTCGCGTACTCGCTCGCGATGCAGGAGCTCGCGCGTGGCGATGCCTCGGTTGCGGTCGCGGTGTCGGTGACGAACATGGTCGCCGAGCTGATCACGAACACCGGCAGCGCCGCGCTCGCGCGCCAGTGGGTGCCGGATCTCGTCGGCGGCAAGCACGTGTGCGGTGCGTTCGCGCTGTCCGAGCCGGAGGCCGGCAGCGATCCAGCGGCGATGCGCACGACCGCGACGAAGATCGCCGGCGGCTGGCGGCTCGACGGCACGAAGCAATGGATCACGTGCGGCGACCACGCGGGCGTGATGGTCGTGTGGGCGGTCACCGATCCGGGCGCCGGCCACCGCGGCATCACCGCATTCGTCGTGCCGGGCAAGGCGCCGGGGCTATCGGTCGCGCGCCTCGAGGACAAGCTCGGGTTGCATGGCTCGTCGACCGCGCAGCTCGTGTTCGAGGGCGTCGAGGTCGGCGACGATCAGGTGCTCGACACGACCGGGCGCGGGTTCGCGCTCGCGATGATGGCGCTCGACGGTGGCCGGATCGGCATCGCGTCGCAGGCGATCGGCATCGCGCGCGGCGCGCTCGAGGCGGCGGTTCGCTACGCCGGCGAGCGCCAGACGTTCGGCCAGCCGATCATCAAGCACCAGGCGGTCGGCAACATGCTCGCCGATGCCGCGACGTGGCTCGACGCCGCGACGCTGATGACCCTGCGCGCCGCGCACGCGAAGGAGTCGAAGCAGCCGTTCTCGCAGCTCGCGGCGATGGCGAAGCTGTTCGCGAGCGAGCACGCCTGGAAGATCTGCGACATTGCGTTGCAGGTGCACGGCGGTTACGGCTACGTCCGCGACTTTCCCGTCGAGCGCGCGCTTCGCGACGTGCGCGTCACGCGCATCTACGAAGGCACGAGCGAGATCCAGCGGCTCGTGATCGCGCGCAACCTACTCCGCACCGCACCCTGAAGAGGTCCTCATGTCCGATCGAAAGCTTCGCATCCTCGTCGCCAAACCCGGGCTCGACGGTCACGACCGTGGCGCGAAGGTCGTCGCTCGCGCGCTCGCGGATGCCGGCTACGAGGTGGTCTACACCGGCCTGCACCAGACGCCGGAGATGATCGCGGCGGCTGCGGTGCAGGAAGCGGTCGATGCGGTCGGTCTATCGATCATGTCCGGTGCGCACATGACGCTGTTCCCGGCCGTGATCGACGCGCTGAAGACGCGCGGCGTGTCCGACGTCGTCGTGTTCGGTGGCGGCATCGTGCCGAAGGACGATCTGCCGAAGCTCGAGCAGATGGGCGTCGCGAAGATCTTCACGCCCGGCGCGAGCACGACCGAGATCATCGACTGGGTCGAGCAGTACCTGCGTCCCAAGGTCGCGTGATGCGTGCGGTCCTGCTGCTCGGCGTGCTCGCCGCGTGTCCAGCGCGCGCGCCCGAGCCGGCGGCGCCCGTCGGAACCGGCAGCGCACCGGCGCCGGCACCGGCGGTGATCGATGCCGCGCCGGCGTCGCAGGAAGAGCAGCTCGCCGCGATCCAGCAGGCGATGAACCAGCTCGACGAGGCGGCACAGGCGTGCTGGGCACGCGCGGCGACCGAGCGGTTCGACATCGAGGGCGAGGTCGTCGCGACGATCGACATCGCGGCGACCGCGGCGGCCGCGACGATCGCGCACGACACCACGCGCAACCCGAAGCTGACGAGCTGTCTGACCCGGCTGCTCGGCGCGTACCGCTGGGCGCCGCCGCTGCATGGCCAGACGATCCAGCTGCCGTTCAAGTTCCGCGCGCCGGCCGACGGTCAGAACGTGATCGATCGCGAGCTCGTCGACTGGGCGAAGCAGGGCAACGTCGGGATCGCGGTCGAGCTCGACGAGAACAACTCCGGCAACGGCGCGGCGTCGCTCTACGAGGTCGCGATCGGGCAGGGCACGTCGACCGGGCTGCGCAAGGCCGAGCGCGCCGAGCTCTGGTACCTGCGCGCGGCGAAGCCCGACGAGACGGCCGCGCTGAAGGTGACGGTGACGTCGCCGTCGGGGACGCTCGCGGCCGGGGCCGGTGACATGGTGTTCGTGCCCGCCGGTGCGGTCCGCGACGTCACCGCCCAGGGCGCCGACCTGCGCGCGGTCGTCGCGATCGTGCCCGGGGGGCGCGAGGGCACGGCGCGCAGCGGCGCGCTGCCGACGCCACCGGCGAGCCCGCCGCTGAAGCCCGCGCCGCCTGCGCCGGTGCTCGTGCGCGCCGAGTCCGTGGCGCAGACCGGGCCGGCGAAGATCTTCCTCGACGCGACGAAGCTCAAGACCACGCCGCTCGCCGCGTCGCTGTTGACGCTGCCCGAGGGCGCGCAGGTCGCCGAGCACGTCCATGCGAAGGAGACCGAGTTGCTGTTCGTGCTCGCCGGCAGCGGCACGATGACGGTCAACGGCGTCGCGCTCGCCGTCACGCCGACGTCGGTGATCCAGATCCCGGCGAACACGAAGCACGCGTTCACCGCCGCGCGCGAAGTCCACGCGCTGCAGATCTACACGCCCGCTGGCCCCGAGCAGCGGTTCAAGAAGGCCAGCAAGTGACACCTCCCGCCGTTCCCGCCGTCGAACCGATCCTGCGCGGTGACATCCGCGCCGCCGCCCGCCTGATGCGCGATCTCGACGACCGCCGCCCCGACGCGCTCGCGACGCTGAAGGCACTGTTCCCGCACACCGGCGGCGCCTACCTGGTCGGCGTCACCGGCAACCCGGGCGCCGGCAAGTCGACCGTCGTCGACGCGCTGATCGCGCACTACCGCGCGGCGGGCGAGCGCGTCGGCGTCGTGTGCGTCGATCCGACGTCGCCGTTCTCCGGCGGCGCGATCCTCGGCGATCGCATCCGCATGCAGCGCCACGCGCTCGACCCCGACGTGTTCATCCGCAGTCTCGCGACCCGCGGTCACCTCGGCGGGCTCTCGCGGTCGACGTTCGACGTCGCGCACGTGCTCGACGCGATGGGGTTCCAGCGGATCCTGATCGAGACCGTCGGCGTCGGCCAGGACGAGGTCGACGTCATGAAGGCGGCGCACACGACCGTCGTCGTCACGGTGCCCGGCCTCGGCGACGACATCCAGGCGATCAAGGCCGGCCTGCTCGAGGTCGCCGACGTGCTCGTCGTCAACAAGGCCGACCGCGAGGGCGCCGATCGCACCGAGCGCGACCTCCTGCACATGCTCGATCTGCGCGCCACCGGCGAGCGCAAGGAGGTCGAGATCGTGCGCACGATCGCGACCCGCGGCACCGCGGAAGGCTCCGGCATCACCGAGCTCGGCGGTGCGATCGAGCGTCACCGCGAGCGGGTCTGGAATGGCCCCGAGGCGGCGACCCGAGCGACCGCGCGAGCCACCGCACACCTGGGCGAGCTGGTCCGCGCGATGCTCGCCGACCGCGCGAGTCGCGCAATGTCTGCGCGCGGCGGGCTCGCCGAGATCGCCGCGGCGGTCGCCGAGCGTCGACGCGATCCGTGGACGGTCGCCGAGGAGCTCGTCGCCGGTCTGTAACGAGCGCGCAGCCGCTGTAGGTGTAGCCACGGTCACGCGATCGCGCGATTACAGCGGTTGCCGTCGACGCGGTGCTATCATGGGAGCACCTCGTCGGTTGGAGAGGTCTTTATGACTCACTTATTCGCGCGTACCGGGGTCCTCGCGCTCCTCGTGGCTGCCACCGTGTCCGGGTGCGGCCTGATCAGCAGCGACGTGACCGACTTCGATCTCACGCTTCCCGAGAAGCGGTTCACCGTCGACACCTCGAGCTGGGACGTCGATAGCGTCCAGGCCGAGGCGTACCTGCAAACCAGTTGCGCGAGCGCGCCGACGATCTGCAGCTCGGCCGCGCAGCAGGCGTGCGCGATGGACTGCTCGGGCGAGTGCAACGCGTCGACGCAGACCTGCGACCTGACGCTCGACGTCAGCCTCTACCAGATGATCGATCTCGTCACCGAGAAGCCGGAGCTCAAGTCGCTCAACGACGAGCCGGTGATCCAGGTGACGATCGACAGAGTCGCGTACGAGGTGACGACGAACACGCTGAACGTCGACACGCCCGAGATGGTCGTCTACGTCGCGCCGATGTCGGTCATGGAGCCGAACGATCCGCAGGCGAAGCCGATCGGCACGATCGATCCGGTGCCCGCGGGCACCACGGTCGCATCGCGCGAGATCACGTTCACGCCGACCGGCCGTGCGGATCTGATCGCGGTCATGAGCACGTACAAGACGCCGTTCAACGTGCTCGTCGGCTCGGCGCTGACGGTGCGCTCCGGCCAGCAGCTTCCGGCCGGCAAGCTCGACGCCGTGGTGCGCATCAAGGCGCACGCCGGCATCTGATCAGCTGGTCGCGAGGATCAGCCCGACGACGACGCCGACGATCGCGGTGAGCTCGCCGGCGATCGTCGAGCCGCACCGGCGCAGCGCCGCGATGCCGACGAGGACGCCGATCAGGTTCGTCGCCGGCTCGGCCTGCATCTCGAGCAGCCACGCGATGCCGAAGCCGAACACGGCATGAGCGCGGTCTTCACGGAGCAGCGCACGCGACACGTTGCGACCAGCGTAACCGGACGCGTCGCGCGCGACGACGAAGATCAACGCGCGCGAAGCGGATTTCATTGCCGTGGGACGGTGGCGAACGGCGGCCGTGTCCGCGCACCCACATGCGCCCACAACCTCGCGTCGCGATTGCGGGAGCGTGATGGCACGTCGGCTGCTGATGACTTCGAGCAGAACCGCGAACAGGTCGTGTGACCTCGCGCTGGGAGTTTCTGCCATGAAGCTGCATTCGCAATTCCGTTGCATCTTGTTTTCGCTCGTCCTCGCGCCGCTCGCCGCCTGTGGTGGTGGCCACGACAGCGGCAAGTCGTCGCCGGTCGTCGAGTCGCCGCCGGTCGTCGAGAACATCAACAAGGACGTGCCGGTCGTCGGGCCCGAGACGAAGCCGAGCGGCGAGGCGAAGTTCGGCGAGCAGCCGAAGCCCGTCGGTGAGGCGTCGGTCGAGACGCCGATCCCGGAGAAGTACGAGGACTGCATGACGCTCGGCAAGTCCCTCGCGGCGAAGGGCGAGCACGCGCGAGCGCGCGAGGTGTTCACCGCGGCGATGAAGCTCGACAAGAAGAAGGCGGAGCCTGCGATCGAGCTCGCGCGCTCGTACATCGCGACGAACGAGAAGGCGAACGCGATCAAGCTCGCGAACAAGGCCGTCAAGCTCGCGCCGGAGTCGAGCCAGGCCTACAACACGCTCGGCCGCGCGGAGCTGCTGCGCCACGACTACGACGCCGCGGTCCTCGCGTTCCGTCAGGCGACCGAGCTCAACCCGGACAACGTCTGGGCATGGAACAACCTCGGCCTCGTCCATCTGACGCTGAAGAACTACGACGAGGCGGTCGCCGCGCTCGAGCAGGCGACGAGCAAGAAGACGGCCGAGGGCTACATGTGGAACAACCTCGGGCTCGCCTACGAGCAGCTCGACCAGCTCGATGACGCGCGCGACGCGTTCGAGCACGGCGCGAAGCTCGGCTCGGCGGTCGCGCAGGCGAGCCGCAAGCGCCTCGAGGGCGTCGACTCGATCAAGGTCGCGCACGCGACGAAGGCCGAGACGAAGGCAACGAAGTCGGAGCCGAAGTCCGACGAGATGAAGACCTACGACGCGCGCGAGCCGATGCCCGAGGACATCGAGAGCGGCGACGAGAGCGACGACGACGAGCTGAAGGTCGACGTCCAGGTCGACGACGTCCAGCTCGACGAGCCGGACGACGCCGATGGCGAAGCGCCGGCTCCGAAGACCGAGTAGCGGCACCGGGCGCGAAGCGCGCTAGACTGCCCGTGTGGGTCGGCTCGATGACATCATCCGGCGCAATCGCGGCGAGCGCCGCAGCGATCGGATCTGGCTCTACGTGAAGGGCGTCGCGCTGCTCGTGATCATCGGGCTCATCATCTTCTCGGACCTCGCGCTCAACGACGAGCAGCGCGCCGCGAAGGAAGCCGCGGACCGCCGCGCGAAGCAGCCGCCCGCGCCGCACGTCGACAACATCAAGCTATACCGGCCGCCCGTGCGTGCTGGCAGTGGCTCGGCGACGGCGCCGGCTCGCTAGCACCGCGATCGCGAGCACGAGCGAGCCCGAGCCACGCGCGCCGCTGTCGCAGCAGCCGCCGCGACCGGAGCCGGGCTCGCCCTCGGGTCCGGCATCCGGTCCGACGGAGCCGTGACAGGTCGGTGCCGGCTTGAACCCCTCGGCGACGATCCACGCGCGGCCGGCGACGGTGCGATCGTAGATGCCGACGTCGATCTGCTCCTCGCGCGGGCAGCCGTCGAAGTCGTCGGCGGTCGCGTACATCGGATCGCCCGTGCCGTGCAGCGGGCCGGCCGCCGCCGGATAGAAGTCGAGCGCCGCGACGTCGTCGAAGTCCTCCTCGACGCTGCGTCCCGCGAAGAAGCCGTCCGCCGCGGTGCTCGCGCCGAGCCCGACGTTCGCGGACAGCCGCGCGGCCGGCGCACCGCCGTTGAGATCGACCGCGGTGCCGGCAGGGCAGTACAGCGCGTTGTTCGCGATCAGCTGGCCGGTCGTCGTCGCGAGCGCCCAGTCGTTCGTCTTCAGGCACGCGCCGCCCGCACCGACGACGGTGTTGTGGACGATCTCGACGTCGTCGGGGATCAGACCCTGGCTCGCCTTGCTGTGGATCCCGTTGCCGACCGAGCCGAGCACGAGGTTGTTGCGGACGCGGACCTGGCCGACGATCTGGATGCCGTTGTCGCCGGCGTCGAGCACGAGGTTGCGCTCGACGACGTTGACCGCGCCGGCGCCGGTGTAGCCGTACATCGTGATGCCGGGAAACCGCGAGCGCGCGATCACGTTGTCGCGCACGGTGACCGCGGTCGCGCCGGTCTTGACCTCGATGCCGTCGCCCTGATCGCCGCCGAGATCGTGGACGTAGTTGCGCTCGACGATCGCGTCGGTGAACGCGCAGTCACCGTCGTTGCAGCCGAGGTACATGCCCTCGCCGGTACCCGCCTTGCCGGTGTCGAAGATCTCGCAGCCGCGGATCGTGATCGCCGCGCACGCGAGGCCGGGCCGGTTGCACGAGATGCCGACGTCGCCGAGATCGTGCAGCACGAGATCCTCGAGCACGGCGTGATCGGTCGAGCCGAGCCGGATGCCGTGGCTGCCACCGCGCAGCTCGAAGCCGCGCAGCGTGAAGTACGAGCCGGACAGATCGATCACGTTCTGCGCGAGCGTCCCGGCGATCACCGGGCGCTCGCCGTCGGCGCCGCGCACGACGATCGGGGCTGCCTCGGTGCCGGCCCACGCCACCTCGAAGAACCCGGGCGTCGTGTACGTGCCGGCGTGCACGATCACCTCGTCGCCGGGCGCGAGCATGCGCAGCCGGCCGAACAGATCGTCACCCGGCCCGATCTCGTACGTGCCGGCCGCGGCGATCGAAGGCACGAGCACGAGCAGCAGGGCGGCGCGCATGCGGCATCGTAACGCGGCCGCGTCAGTCGTGCTGCTCGAGCGCGCGGACCGCGAACCGCAGGAAGTCACGCTCGGTCACGATGCCGACGAGCCGGTCACCGTCGACGACGGGCAAGCAGCCGAACCGGTGATCGAGCAGCGTCCTGCCGGCAACCGAGGCCAGCGCCTCGGGGGTGACGGTCCACACGTCGCGCGTCATCAGCTGGTGGACGCGGACCTCCTCCTGGCGCGCGCGGCGCTCGTCGGTCGACAGCCCGACCAGCGAGCTGATCTGAGCGCGCAGGATGTCGCGGTGGCTGACGAGCCCCAGCAGACGGCGCTCGTCGTCGATCACCGGCAGGTGGCGGAGGTGCTTGAACCGCATCACGTCCTCGGCGAGCGGCAGCGTCTGCTCGGCGAACAGCGTGATCACCGGCGAGGTCATGATGTGCTTGACGAGGACCGGCGGCATGCCGTGGTTCGCTGCAACGCCTGCGCCGGGCTGCGCGACCGGCTTCGCGCAAGGACTGCGCTGGCTACTTGAGCTTGCGCTCGATCGCGTCGAGCCGGCTCTCGATCGCGGTGAGCTTCTGCAGCACCGCGCCATCGGTCATCGGCGGCGTCGGCGCGGGCTTCTTCTGGGCGTTGAACGCGTCGAGGTTGAACGGCGAGCACAGCATCAGCGCGCCTTCGCTCGACAGATCGAGACTCGCGTCACGTCGCGCGGCGCGATAGCAATCGAGCGGGCCGGTCGCCGTGGTCGCGCCCGAGCACAGCTGGACGAGGTAGTCGCGCTTGAGGTCGAGATCCTTGCTCGCCTCGCCCTTGCGCAAGCACGCGAGCGGCGCCTGCGGATCCGACCTCGGCGCGAGCGATTCCTTCGAGCAGCCGAACGCGACGACGCAGAGCAGGGCGAGAGGCCAGGTGCGCATGGCGTGGTTGTAAGCGATCCGCGTATCCGCGCAACCACCGAGTTGTCCGGCGACGGCCGCGCAACGAGTTCGCGAATCCGCGCCGATCCAGCGCCGTCCCGCGGGCACGCTCGATGCTGTGCGGCACGATCATGAAGCGCCTCTGCCTGATCGCCGTCCTCGCGTGTCCCGCCGTCGCGTCCGCGAGCCCCGGCATTCGACCTGACAACCTCGAGCAGCCGACGCTGTCGGCGACCGACGTCTCGACGTACGCGGCGAGCTACCAGACCGCGATCCGCGCCTGCTACGACACCCACGCGCGCGGCGTGCGCGGCGCGACCGGCGAGCTGACGCTGCGGCTCACGATCCACAGCAACGGCTCGCCGTACCGGCTGGCGATCCGCGCACCCGGCGTCACGGGCAAGGCGCTGAGCCGGCTCGACAGCTGCATCCTCGCGCAGGTCGCGACGTGGCACTTCCCGGTGCGACGCGGCTTCACCGACGCCGTGCTGCCGTACCTGTTCCTGCGCACGGCGGCGCCGGGTGCCGGTCCGCTGCCGAGTTGCTGGAGCCCGAAGGGCTGTCCCGAGAAGCGCGCGAAGCCCGTCGCCGTTTAGCGCGCGGGATGGTACTCGCCGAATCGCGCGCGTAGCACGTCCGCGATCTCGCCGACGGTCGCCATCGCCTTGACGGCGCCGACGATCGGACCGACGAGGTTCGCGGTGCCCTGCGCGGCGTCGTCGAGCGCGGTGAGCGCACGCGTGGTCTCGGCGGCGTTGCGCCGCGCGCGCAGCGCCTGGACGCGCGCGATCTGGCTCGCCTCGAGCTCGGGATCGACGACCGCGATCGGCACCGGCTGCTCCTCGGTCACGGTGTAGTCGTTGACGCCGACGACGATGCGCTCCTTGCGCTCGACCGCGCGCTGGTGCTCGTACGCGCGGCGCTCGATCTCGCGCTGCGGGAACCCTTGCTCGATCGCCTTCACCATGCCGCCGAGCTCCTCGATCTTCGCGAAGTACTCGCCGACGCGGCGCTCGATCTCGGCGGTCAGGTGCTCGACCGCCCATGATCCGCCGAGCGCGTCGATGAAGTCGGCAACGCCGGATTCGTGCGCGATGACCTGCTGCGTGCGGAGCGCGATCCGCGCGGCTTCCTCGGTCGGCAGCCCGAGCGCCTCGTCGAAGCTGTTCGTGTGCAGCGACTGCGTGCCGCCGAGCACGGCTGCCAATGCCTGGACCGTGACCCTGATGATGTTGACGAGCGGCTGCTGCGCCTGCAGCGTGACGCCCGCGGTCTGCGTGTGGAACCGCAGCATCTGGCTCTTCGGGTTCTTCGCGCCGAACCGATCCTTCATGATCCGCGCCCACAGCGTGCGCGCGGCGCGAAACTTCGCGATCTCCTCTATGAAGTTGTTGTGGACGTTGAAGAAGAACGACAGCCGCGGCGCGAACTCGTCGACATCGAGCCCCGCCGCGATCGCGGCCTCGACGTACGCGACGCCGTCCGCGAGCGTGAACGCGACCTCCTGCACCGCGTCCGAGCCCGCCTCGCGGATGTGATAGCCGCTGATCGACACCGTGTTCCACTGCGGCACCTCGCGGCTGCAGTACGTGAACGTATCGGTGATCAGGCGCATCGAGCCGGCGGGCGGATAGATGTACGTGCCGCGCGCCATGTACTCCTTGAGGATGTCGTTCTGGATCGTACCGCGCAGCGCGCTCGGCGCGACGCCTTGCTCCTCGCCGACCGCGATGTAGAGCGCGAGCAGCGTCGCGGCGGTCGCGTTGATCGTCATCGACGTCGACACCTCGCCGAGCGGGATGCCGTCGAACAGCACGCGCATGTCCTCGAGCGAATCGATCGCGACGCCGACGCGGCCGACCTCGCCGCGCGCCATCGGATGATCCGAGTCGCGGCCCATCTGCGTCGGCAGATCGAACGCGACCGACAGGCCCTTGCCGCCGTGCGCGAGCAGGTACTTGTAGCGGCGGTTCGACTCCGCGGCGGTCCCGAAGCCGGCGTACTGCCGCATCGTCCACAGCTGGCCGCGGTACATCGTGCTCTGGACGCCGCGCGTGAACGGGAACGCGCCGGCCGCGGTCGGTGGCGTCGCCGGTGCATCGGCGGGCGCGTACTCGCCCTTGATCTCGATATCGGCATCGGTCGCGAACCGTGGCTTGCGCAGCTTCGCGGGACGGGGAGGCTTGGTCGAATCCGCCACGCCGCGTGTGTAGCAGAGATCGGCTACTATCGACGCATGACGAAGACCTGGTTAACCGTCGCGTTCATCGCCGCGGTCAGCGCCGCCGGCGTGCTGATCGGGACGCGGACGACGGTCGCCGATGGTCGCGTCATGGCGGCGAACCTGTACGAGGAGATCCACAGCAAGCCGCAGGGCAAGGGGCTCGATCGCGTCGAGTGCGATCCCGAGATCCCGATCGGCCACTACGGCGCCGTGTTCCACTGCACGTTACACGGGGACGACGGCTCGACCGCGAAGCTCGAGTACCACATGAAGCGCGACGGCTCGCTCGAGCCGCGCCTGCTCGACACGACCCCGCCGACGATGCACCGCGCGCCCGCGCGCGGCGACGCCTGGGAGTAGGCTCGGCCGAATCGGCGTCGTTCGCCCGCGTCGCACGTGCGGCGGGCAGATCGCGCTTGCTAGCAGCGATCGGGCTCGGCCGCTTGAGGATCTTCGCGGGTTACGCGATACCTCTCGCACATTCGAACGAGCTCGCTCGCTCTTTCACCGGGAGATTGCACATGCGACGTCGGAGTCGTTGTCGTCACGGTTGGCTGCTCGCGTTGTTCGCCCTGTTCGTGGGCGGCATCGCCAGCGCGCAGCCCACAACCCCACCCCCACCGCCGCCGGCGAAACAGCCCGGCGCACCGGCGACGCCGCCGAAGCAGCCGACGCCACCGGCGACGCCCCCGAAGCAGCCTGCGCCGCCCGCGAAGCAGCCGGCGCCCGCGAAGGGACGCGAGATCACCGGCACGGTGCTCGACGTCGATGGCAAGCCGATCGCGAACGCGACGATCACCGTGCCGAACGGCCCGACCGCGACGACCGCGGCCGACGGCACGTTCAAGGTGACCGTGCCGCTCACGAACCTCACCGTCGACGTCGCGGCCGAAGGCTACGCCGCGCGCCAGGTCACCGTGCTCGGCGCGGCGACCGCGCTCGCGCTGCAGGTCGTGCTCGTCAAGCCGGCCGCACCGCCACCCCCCGAGACGCGCGTGATCGCCGGCGTCGTGCTCGACGCCTCGAAGAACGCGGTCGCGAATGCGATCGTCCGCGTGCGCGGCACGCAGCTCACCGCGACGACCGCCGCCGATGGCACGTTCGCGATCCCCGGCGTCGCCGCCGGCGATGCGACGCTCGACATCGAGGCCACCGGCCAGCCGCCGACGAACGTCGTCGTGCCGACCGGCAAGTCCGCGGTCTCGGTCACCGTCGGTCAGGCCGCACCCCCACCGCCGGTGGCGCGCACCGTGCGCGGCCGGGTGACCGATCCGTCGTCGAAGGAGCCGATCGTCGCCGCGCAGGTCAAGAACCTGTCGACCGGCCAGATCGTGTTCACCGACGCGAACGGCACGTACGCGCTCGAGAACGTCGACCCCGGACCGTTCCGCGTCGAGATCAGCGCCGGCGAGCACGAGACGGTGACGCGCGACGTGCTGCCGGAGCAGACGACCGTCGACGTCACGCTCGCGCTCGTCCAGGGCGAGCAGATCGTGATCGAGGGCCGCGCCCCCGTGATCGTGAAGCAGAACCTCGCGAACGGCGCGTCGGTGATCGACGACAAGGATCTCAACCGCGTGACGAGCGCGACGCTCGACGCCGCGATGCAGGGCAAGCTCGCGGGCGCGAACCTGCAGTTCAACTCCGGCGCGCCCGGCGGTGGTGCGCAGCTGCGCCTGCGTGGCATCTCGACGATCAACGGCCAGTCGTCGCCGCTGTACGTGATCGACGGCGTGATCATCTCGAACGTCGAGGTCGCGTCCGGCGCGAACGCGATCACCGCGGCCGCGGCCGGTGGTAACGCGTCGAACCAGGACAACCCGGTCAACCGCATCGCGGACCTCAACCCGAACGACATCGAGACCGTCGAGGTGCTGAAGGGCGCGTCCGCGGCGGCGCTGTACGGCAGCAAGGCCGCGAACGGCGTCGTCATCATCACGACGAAGCGCGGCAAATCCGGCGAGAACCGCGTCGAGGTCGTGCAGCGATTCGGCGTCGCGGCACCGTCGAACAAGATCGGCTCGCGCACGTTCACGTCGGTCGATCAGGTGATGGACGCGTTCGGTGCCGACTCGCCGCTCGTCCAGGCGTTCATGGACGCGAACGGCCGGACGTTCGACCACGAGGCCGAGATCACGCGCACGACGTTCGCGCGCGAGACGATCGCGAGCGCGTCCGGTGGCACCGAGAATGGCAACTACTTCGGCTCCGTGCTCGTGCGCGACGAGCCCGGCGTCGTGACCGGCACGTTCTACCAGAAGCAGACCGGGCGGCTGTCGCTCGGCTACCGGCTCGGTGAGCGGCTGCGGCTCGGCCTGACCGCGAACCTGATCCACTCGAAGTCGGATCGCGGCCTGACGAACAACGACAACACCGGCACGTCGTACTACGTCGTGCTCTCGGGCACGCCGAACTTCGTCGATCTCGAGCCGTCCGGCGGCCTGTTCCCGCGCAACCCCGCGGTCGGTAGCGGCGCGAACCCGCTGCAGACGGTGACGCTGCTCAACAACCGCGAGGACGTGTGGCGCCTGATCGGCGGCTCGACGGCCTCGCTCGACCTGTACCGCAGCGACGACAAGCAGCACGAGGTCAAGCTGCTCGCGAACTTCGGCGCGGACAGCTTCCAGCAGAAGAACAACATCCTGTCGCCGCCCGAGCTGATCTTCGAGCCGACGACCGACGGCCTCGCCGGCACGTCGCTCGACGCGTCGACGACGAACCTCAACTGGAACGTCGGTACCGGCGCGGTGTGGTCGTATCGCCCGGAGTCGAACAAGTGGCGCAGCGCGCTGTCCGGCGGCCTCACGTACGAGAACGTCGATCTGACGAGCGTGTACGTCGTCGCGCAGAACCTGACCGCAGGCCAGCCGAACGTCGACGCTGGCACGAGCGTCGGGATCAACGAGAACCGGCTGCGCACGAAGGACGCCGGCCTCTACGTCCAGGAGGAGGTCGCGACGCTCGAGGATCGGCTGAGCGTGCTCGGCGGTCTGCTCGGCGAGCGCTCGAGCCTCAACGGCGACACCGGCAAGTACTTCGTCTATCCGAAGCTCGCGGCGGTGTACTCGCTGCTGCCGCCCGACAAGGAGCAGGACCCGGCGAACAAGCCGATGTTCGAGACGCTCCGCGTGCGTGCCGCGTACGGCGAGGCCGGCAATCGTCCGAACTACGGACAGAAGTTCACGGCGCTCAACGCGACCGGCAACATCGATGGCAACGCGGGCCTGACGATCGGTGGCGCGGCCGGCGATCCGAACATCGAGCCCGAGCGCCAGCGCGAGTTCGAGATCGGCAGCGACGCCGCGTGGCGCGACAACAAGTACGTCGCCGAGGTGACGCTGTACCAGCGCAACATCTCGAACATGCTGCTGCAGCGTGCGCTGCCGACGTCGACCGGCTTCACGACGCAGTTCTTCAACGGTGGCAGCATGCGCAACCGCGGCCTCGAGCTCGCGCTCCAGGCATCGCCGCTGCCGACGAAGACGGTCGACTGGACGACGCGCGCGATCCTGACGCTCAACCGCTCGCAGATCACCGACCTGCCCGAGGGCATCGACTTCTTCGACATCACGGCCGCCGGCTTCGGTACCGGCCTCGGCGCGTACCGGATCGAGGAGGGCAAGAGCGCGACGCAGATCGTCGGCACGATCAACGCCGACGGTGACGTCGCGGTCGTCGGCAACGGCGAGCCGGACTTCCGCGTCGGCTGGTCGAACGTCGTCAAGTGGAAGCAGTTCACGTTCGGCGCGCTCGTCGACTGGCAGCAGGGCTCGGACATCATCAACCTGACGCGGCTGCTCTACGACTTCGGCAACAACTCGCCCGACGCCGACGCCGCGGCGATGCGCCTCGAGGCGTTCACGAACGGCGACGTCCGGCCGTACATCGAGGACGCCACGTTCGTGAAGCTGCGCGAGCTGTCGGTCGCGTACGACGTGCCGAAGAAGGTCGCGTCGCAGATCGGCCCGCTGCGCACGCTGCAGATCAGCGCGTCGGCGCGCAACGTGCTCACGTTCACGAACTACAGCGGTCTCGATCCCGAGGTCTCGAACTTCGGCAGCCAGCCGATCGGCCGCAACTACGACGTCGCACCTTATCCACCGAGCCGGAGCTTCTGGCTCTCGATCTCGGCGGGGCTGTGAGGATCACCATGCGAAGACTCGCTTCTCTACTCATCGTCGCGACCCTCGGGACGACCATCGCCTCGTGCGATCTCGACGTCCCGGATCTCAACAACCCCGGCATCGGCGACCTCGAGGACAACCCGACGCCCTCGGCGGTGTCCGCCGCGTGCACCGGCCTGTTGATCGGCAACCGCCGCAACCAGGCCGCCGCGAACGGCTTCGTCGCGCAGCTCTCGATCCTCGCGCGCGATGCCTACAACTTCGATCAGGCGGATCCGCGCTTCATCGGCGAGCTGCTGCAAGGCACGCTGCAGGCCGGCAGCCCGTTCGGCGGAAACTTCTGGACGGGTCCGTACGCGAACATCCGGCTCGCGAACACGATCCTGAAGGCCACCGACAAGGTCGCCGAGTTCTCCGACCAGGAGAAGGCCGCGATCCGCGGGTTCACGAACACGATCAAGGCGCTCGATCTGCTCGAGGTCGCGGTCACCCGCGACGACATCGGCGCGGTGATCGATACCGATCGCCCGCTCGATGCCGAGCTCGCGCCGATCGTGTCCAAGGATCAGGTCTACACGGAGATCGTGCGGCTGCTCGACGAGGGCGCGACCGACCTGCAGGCCGCGGGCGACGCGTTCCCGTTCGCGCTGTCGAACGGCTACGCCGGCTTCGACACGCCGGCGACGTTCCGCACGTTCAACCGCGCGATCCGGGCGCGGGTCTCGGCGTACATGGGCGACTACCCGACGGTGCTCGCCGCGCTCGCCGAGTCGTTCATCGACGACACCGCGGTCGATCTCGAGGGCCTCGACACCGGCGTCTACTACTCGTACTCGACCGGCGCGGGCGACGTGACGAACAACCTGATCAACCCGAACATCTACGCGCATCCGTCGGTCGCGGCTGATGCGCAGACGAAGACGGGTGGCGTGAAGGACGCGCGGTTCACCCGCAAGGTCACCACGACCGACGAGCCGGGCTCGGCACAGGGCCTGACCTCGGATCTCGTGTTCACGCTGTACACGTCGCCGGACTCGCCGGTCCCGCTGATCCGCAACGAGGAGCTGATCCTGCTGCGCGCCGAGGCGAAGTTCTTCACCGGCGATGTCGCGGGCGCGATCGACGACCTCAACCTCGTGCGCGTCAACTCGGGTGGCCTCGCACCGCTGACCGGCACGCCGAACGAGGCGACGTTCATCGACGAGCTGCTCTACGAGCGCCGGTACTCGCTGCTGTTCGAGTGGGGCCACCGCTGGATCGATGTCCGTCGGTTCGGCCGCGTCGAGTCGCTGCCGCTCGACATGCCCGGCGACACCCGCAACATCCGGTATCCGATCCCGCTCTCGGAGTGCAACGCGCGGCCGGCGGACGAGCCCGCGTGCGACAAGATCAGCACCGGCGGCTGAGGCACAGCAGACGGCGTCCGTGATAAAGCAGACGCCGTCATGCCGAATTACTCGAAGCTGCACGACCTGATCAGCCATCGCGTCACCCTCGAGTACGACACCGGGGCCCGGATCACCGGGTACCTGGCGTCCTGTCAGCCGGCCTCGGGCCCGGTCGAGTTCGTCGTGCTGCAGGAAGTGACGTTCACCGACTCGCGCGGCCGGATCGTTCGCGAGCTGGCCGAGCACACGATGTGCCCGAACGTGCTGACGTCGATCGCACTGGCAGAGGGTCCGAGCGGCCGCGATGTGCGGCCACCGGCCGCGCGCGCGGACGCTCGCTGAACCGAGCCGGTCAGCCGACGCCGAGCTTGCCGCCGAACCGCGCGACCAGCACGTCGTCGTGCTCGTCTGCGTACGTCGTGACCCGCCGGATCAGATCCATGACCTCGCTGCGATCGAGATCGAGCGTCGAGCGCTCTCCGACGAGCAGCACCTGATCGCCCGTCGTCGCGAACGCGGCCCCGCAGAGGCCGGCGTTGAGATCGAGCAGGTGCGCGAACAGCGCCGCCCGATCGACCTGGTCGTCGATCGTCATCACCGTCGCGCACACGCGGAGGTGCGTGAACTCGCTGCGATGGATCAGCGTCACGCGCGCGAGCGACGACCCCTTCGGGATCTGCCACGCGTGCAGCGCGCTCGGGTCGCGGACGCGACTGTCGGGCGCGGGATGACCGAGCTCGGCGAGCACCTGCTCCACGAGCACGACGGTCGATGCCAGGTTGGTTTCTCGCTGGTTCGCGAACAGCGCCGACGACACGATCGGTAGCGTACCGCGGATCGCGCTATCGTTGGCTCGATGCGCGACGGCGGTTCGGACGACGACGATCGCGTCCGGGACACGCCGGACGCTGCCGTCCCGGACACGCCGGACGAACCTGTCCGGGACACGCCGGACGAAGCTGTCCGGGACACGCCGGACACGGCTGTCCGGGACACGCCGGACGAAGCTGTCCGGGACACGCCGGACGAAGCGGTACCGGACACGCGAGCGTCGCCGCGCGGGTGGTCGCGCCGGACGTGGGGGCTCGTGGCGGCGGTCGTGGTCGCGATCGGGTTGCTCGTCCTGATCGCGGTGCGCGGTCAGCGCGTCACGCCCGTCCGCGATGCCGGCGTCGTCGGCGACGGGGGCGTCGCGGTGCAGGCACCGAAGCCGCCGCAGCTGCCGCACGGGCAGGGCGATCACCTGACCGGGTTCGTCGTCGACGGCACGAACGCGCCCGTGCTCGGCGCGATCGTCAGCGCGGAGCCCGAGCGTCCGCCCGACGGGATCGCGGCGATCACGCAACCCGCAACGCCGCCGAACGGCGCCGCTGGATCGAGCACAGGATCGAGCACCGGATCGAGCGCGGGATCGAGCACCGGATCGAGCGCGGGCGCGCCGATCGCGCGCGATGCAGGCACCGGGGCGACCGGACCGACGTCGGCGACGAGCGCGCCGACCGGGATCGATGGCCGGTTCACGCTCGACGGCCTGGCGCCCGGGCGCTACCGCGTGCGCGTCGTCGGGCCCGGGCTGTTGCCGGCCGAGCTGCGCTACGTGCCGGTGCCGTCCGACGAGGCGCGGATCGTCGTCGCGCGCGAGGTCACGATCGAGGGCCGCGTCGTCGATGGCGGCGTGCCGGTGCCGAACGCGACGGTCGGGATCCGCGGCGAGGTGATCGGCGGCGGGCTCGAGGTCACGACCGATGCGCAGGGCAGGTTCAAGCTCGAGCACCTGCCGGAGGGGCGCTACCAGGTGTTCGCGTGGCGCGCGGCGACCGCAGCGCGCGCGGTCCGCGTGAACCGGCTCGGCGCGGGCCCGTTTCCGCCGGTCGAGCTCGCGCTCGAAGCGGCGGCGATCGTCGTCGGCCGCGTGATCGATCGCGACGAGGGCACCGGCGTGATCTCGGCGATCGAGCTCCGGCCGAGTGGCGACGATCAAGCGCCGCGCTACGCGCGCACCGGCGATGACGGCACGTTCCGGATCGAGGGCGTCCCGCACGGCCGGTGGATCGCGGACGCGTTCGCGCCCGGCTACACGAGCCCCGGTGGCGTCGAGCTCGAGGCCGGACACGGCGTCGCCGAGCTCGCGTTGACCCGCGGCGCGAGCGTCGAGGGTCGCGTGCTCGATGCCGACGGCAAACCGATCGCGAACGCGGATGTGCGCGCGCTCGTCGCCGGGCCGACCGCGGTCCGCGAGGCGGTCGAGATCTCGGCGGCGGTCGACCAGGACAAGCTGCGCCGGTTCAGCGGACGGATCGCGGCGCCGGTGGCGACCGCGGTGCCGGTGATGGGGCTCGGGTTCTCGGCCGATCCGCAGCTGCTGCCGCGCGGCGAGCTCGGCGTGATGGTGGGCCCGATCCCACCGATCCCGCCGCCCGGTGCGCAGGTCGCGCGACCGACGACGATCGATCCGACCGCGCTCGGTGCGCTCGTCGGTGAGCCCGCGCCGCTCGAGGCGATCGGCTCGAACGAGCCGGCGCGCCAGTCGATCTGGAAGACCGGCCCCGACGGCCGGTACCGGATCCGCGGGCTGCCGAAGGGCAAGCTGTCCGTGCTCGCGCTCGCGCCCGGCTTCGCGGAAGGCCGGTCGAAGCAGATCACCGCGGACGTCCGGCAGGTGCTGCGCGACGTCGATATCGTGCTGACCGCGGGCACGATCCTCGTCGGGCGGATCACCGATCAGCACGGCGCGCCGGTGATCGGTGCACAGGTCACTGCGAAGCCGGAGGTCGGGTTCTCGATCGATGCGTTCTCCGACGATGCCGGCATGTACCGGCTCGGTCCGGTGACCGGGACCGTCGAGCTCGCCGCGACCGCGTACGGTCACGGCGATGCGCGCCGCACGATCGAGGTCGCGCTCGCGACCGGCAGCACGCCGAACGAGCGCCGCGAGGATCTCGTGCTCGCCGTCGCGGACGCGATGATCGCGGGCACGCTCGACGACGAGACCGGCGCGCCGGTGCCGGGCGCGTCGATCGAGGTCTCGAACACCGCGGGCCAGGCGATCGGACGGACGGCGGTGGTCGCCGCGGACGGCACGTTCGTGATCGACAACCTGCCGGCCGGACCGCTGCGGCTGCGCGTCACGCACCCCGACTATCCGCCGGCGGATCTGTCGGCGACCGCGGGCGCGCGCGATGCCGCGAAGGTCCGGTTGCGGATCCCGCTCGGCGGCGCGGTCGAGGGCATCGTGCTCGACGCGGCGAGCGGCGCGCCGGTGCCGAGCCTCGTGATCTCCGGCTACGGACCGCTCGGCGCGAGCGCGGACGCGACGACCGATCCGGCAGGCCGCTGGAAGCTCGGCCCGATCCGTGCGGGGCGCTGGAAGCTCGCGATCGAGCAGCCCGGCTATCTGCCGGCATCGCGCGAGCTCGACGTCAGCGCGGCACGCTCGCCGGGCGCGGCAACCGTCCGCGACATCCGGTTCGAGCTCGCGCGCGGTGCGCTCGTCGGCGGCATCGTGCGCGATGCGCGCGGCCAGCGCGCGGCCGGCGCGGCGATCACGGTGCAGCTCGCGACCGGCGACGGCCCGAGCGTCAGCGGCACGACCGACACCCAGGGCGAGTTCCGGATCCGCGATGCGCCGACCGGCGACATCGTGATCACCGCGACCCGCGGCGACGAGCGCGGCACGACGCGCGCGACCGTCCGCGGCGGCGACGAGGTGCTGAGCCTGTCGATCGACCTACGCTGATAGATCAGCGCCGATCGACCTACGCTGACCGATCAGCGCCGATCGACCTACGCTGATGGATCAGCGCCGGCGGCCGCGGTTGATGTCGATGATCAGCGTCTGCGCCGAGTGCACGTCCTCGTCGTAGAGCGGACGGGTCGGCGGGCGCGGTGCCGAGCGCGCGGTCGGCGGCAGCGGCGGCGGCTGCGTGCGGCCGCGACGCACCGGCGGCGTCGGCGGCAGCGGCTGCGGCCGGCCGCGCATCGCGTTGCGCCCGCGGTCGTCGAGGATCACGGTGTTCGCGGCGTGGATGTCCTCGTGGCGCGGCACCTTCGGCATCGTCGTGAAGTTCGAGTTGCCGTCCCACTCGTTCCGCTCGGCGGCGCGCGCGGCGAGGATCGAGACCGACGTCGGCTTCGGCTGGAACGGCACCTCGGGCGGCTCGAAGTCCTCGTCGCGACCCATGAGGTTCTCGCCGACGTCGTCGGAGATGTCCTCGGTCATGACGTATTCCTCGAGCATGCGCAGCTCGCGCTCGATCTCCTGCGCGAACATCTTGCGGATGAACCGCCCGAGGTGGCTCCGCGAGTAGTTCGGCATGTACTTGCGGAGGAACGCGCGCAGATCGGCCTCGGCCTCGGCGGCGGTCTGGTAGCGATTCGCGCGGCTGCGCGTCAGGCACTTGTCCGCGATCTGCTCGAGCTCCTGCGGGATGCCCGGCGTCAGCTCGCTGATCGGCCGGTACTTCGCGTCGCGCACCTTGATCAGCAGATCCATCTCGTTCGTCGCCGTGAACGGCGGGATCCGCGTCAGCATCTCGTACAGGCACGAGCCGAGCGAGAACACGTCGCTGCGGTGATCGAGCTTGCGGCCGAGCGCCTGCTCGGGGCTCATGTACTTGACCTTGCCCTTGATGACGCCGGTCTTCGTCGTCACGCGCGACAGCGTCGCCTTCGCGATGCCGAAGTCGCAGAGCTTCACCTCGCCGGCGTAGCTGCAGATGATGTTCGACGGCGAGACATCGCGGTGGATGATCCGCAGCGGGCGGTTGCGGCTGTCGACCGCCGAGTGCGCCGCGTGCAGCGCGGCCCCGACCTCGGCGCCGATATACGCGGCGTGCTCGGGCGGGATCGGCTTCTTCTTCGTGCGGCAACGCTCCAGCACGGTGCGCATGTCCTTGCCATCGACATGCTCCATCGCGATGAAGTACTCGCCGTGCGCGCGGGCAAACTCGTAGACGCGCGCGATGCTCTGATGCCGCAGCACGCTCGCGATCTTCGCCTCGTCGACGAGCATCTGGATGAAGTCGTCGTCCTCGGCGAGGTGCGCGAGCACGCGCTTGACCGCGACCAGGTGCGGTTGGCCGTGCGCATCGAAGGTTTTCGCTCGGTAGATCTCGGCCATGCCGCCGAACGCGATGCGATCGAGCAAATGGTAACGACCGAGCTGCTGAGCCCTTCTCACCGGCTCGCCCAGCGTAGCCCGTCCGTACGTCCCCGAGTAAGGGGTACATGTCCCACCTCCGTGCGATCTGCCGGAGATCCGCTATCATCGGAGACATGCTTCGCCTCGCGTCGCTCGCTCTCGTCGTCCTCGCTGCGTGCAGTGGCTGCACGAAGTCTCCGGCCAGCCAGGAGGCGGCGAACCACGCCGCGACCGAGCGTCCGACGAAGGTCGCGGTGCCCGGCAGCGAGACCGCCGCGAAGGGTCCCGAGACCGCCGGCACGCCCGGCACGGTCGCCACGCCCGGCGCGCCGACCCCGACGTCGGGTGACAGTCGGTTCCGCCTCACGCCGGAAGAGGGCACGGTCAAGATCGAGCTCGCCGGCGATGCGAAGGCCGGCGCCGAGACGACCGCGAAGGTGATCATCACGCCGGGCGCGAAGTACAAGGTCAACACCGAGTTCCCGACGAAGCTGACGCTCGAGACGCCGGCGAACGTCAAGCTCGCGAAGGCCGAGCTGACCGCGGGTGGTCACGACAAGGCGAAGGGCGACGCGGACGTGTTCGACGAGCATCAGCTCGCGTTCGCGGTCAAGCTGACTCCCGCCCAGAGCGGCAGCTACACGATCAACGGCAGCTTCAAGTTCGCCGTCTGCGACAAGGCCGGCTCGACGTGTCTCGCGAAGAAAGAGCCGATCGCGATCCAGGTCGCGGCGAAGTAAGACTGATACGTTTCCGCTGATGGCTCCGGACACGCCGCTGCACGTCAAGGATCTGCTGGTCGGCCTCGGTGACGCCGTGCGCGACGACTTCACGCGCAACCGCCGCGTGATGGCGTTCTCCGAGTACCTGAACGTCGTGCTGAACGAGCCGCTACGCCAGCTGCGCTCGTCGACGCAGTACATCGTCGATTGCTTCGATCACTACGGCAGCACGAAGGTCCAGTATCCGTGGGGCGAGGTCCGGCGCTTCGATCTCTTCGACGCGCCGTGGGCGAATGGCGAGGATCGACTGTTCGGCCAGGAGCACGTCCAGAACACGGTCTACCGGACGCTGCGCTCGTTCGTGCAGGACGGCCGGCCGAACAAGCTGATCCTGCTGCACGGTCCGAATGGATCGGCGAAGTCGACGTTCATCCGCTGCCTCGGCCGCGCGCTCGAGCACTACTCGACGCTCGAGGAAGGCGCGCTCTACCGGTTCTCGTGGATCTTTCCGTCGCAGAAGCACACGCGCGGCGGGATCGGCTTCGGTGGCGCGGTCGGCACCGGCACCACGCCGGAGGCGACGCTCGAGTCGTTCGCGTACATGCCGGACGAGTCGATCGACGCGCGGCTCGGCGACGAGCTACGCGATCACCCGCTGCTGTTGATCCCGATCGACGAGCGGCAGAAGCTGATCGACCGCGTGCTCGAGGGCAAGCAGTTCAACGTCAGCGACTACCTGCGCCAGGGCTCGCTGTCGCCGAAGAACCGCGCGATCTACGACGCGCTGCTCGCGAGCTATCACGGCGACTACATCCAGGTGCTGCGCCACGTCCGGATCGAGCGGTTCGAGATCTCGCATCGCTATCGCACGGGCTGGGTCACCGTCGAGCCGCAGCTCTCGGTCGACGCGACCGAGCGTCAGGTCACCGCGGATCGCACGCTCGCGTCGCTGCCGCCGTCGCTGCAGAGCGTGTCGCTGTTCGAGTACGGCGGCGAGGTCGTCGGCGCGAACCGCGGCATGATCGAATACGACGACCTGCTGAAGCGGCCGCTCGAGCACTACAAGTACCTGCTGACGACCGTCGAGCGCGCGGCGCTGTCGCTGACGAGCTCGACGCTGTTCCTCGACGTCTGCTTCATCGGTAGCTGCAACGACATCCACCTGGCGGCGTTCCGCGAGATCCCCGACTTCCAGAGCTTCAAGGGTCGGATCGAGCTCGTGCGCGTGCCGTTCATCCTCGACGTGCGCCACGAGGAGGCGCTGTATCAGGAGCGGCTGCGCGAGGCCGCGGGCAAGCGCCACGTCGCGCCGCACACCGCGTTCGTCGCCGCGCTGTGGGCGGTGCTGTCGCGGATGCGCAAGCCGCAGGTCGAGCGCTTCCCGTCGACGCTCGCCGAGGTGATCGGCAAGCTGACGCCGCTCGACAAGGCGGAGCTGTACTCGACTGGCCAGCTGCCCGACGATCTGACACCGGATCGCGCGCGCGAGCTCGCCGCGCACATCAAGGATCTCTGGCACGAGTCGGACACGTATCCGATCTACGAGGGCCGGGTCGGCGCGTCGCCGCGCGAGATGCAGACCGTGCTGCTCGCGGCCGCCGGCTCGCCGCGCTACGAGTACGTCTCGCCGCTCGTCGTGCTCGACGAGATCGTCGAGCTGTGCAAGCAGACGAGCCTCTACGAGTTCCTGCGCCAGGACGTCCAGCCCGGCGGCTACCACGATCACAAGAAGCTCGCCGACGTCGCGAAGGGTCGGCTGTTCGACGTGATCGACGACGAGGTGCGCGCGTCGGTCGGGCTCGTCGAGGAATCCGAGTACGCCCGCGTGTTCGAGCGCTACGTCAACCACGTGATGCACGCGCTCAAGAAGGAGAAGGTCCGCAATCCGTCGACCGGACGGATGGAGGATCCGGACGAGGGCATGCTGCGCGAGGTCGAGCGCACGCTCGAGATCACCGGTCGCGCCGAGGACTTCCGGCAGAGCCTGATCGCGAAGATCGGCGCGTGGTCGCTCGATCACCGCGGCCAGAAGCCGGTGCTGACAGAGATCTTCTCGGACCTGCTGCGCAAGCTGCGCGACGCGTACTTCGAGAAGCACCGCAAGACGATCTCGAAGGGAATCTCGGATCTCGTGCGGCTGCTGTCCGGCAACGAGGCCGGGCTGTCGGCGGAGAGCCGGACGCGCGCGGAGGCCGCGCTCGAGGCGCTGATCCAGAAGGGCTACACGCGGGAGTCGGCGCGCGATCTCGTCGGCGCACTCGCGTCGATGAGGTATCGGTGACCCGCATCCGGAGCGCGATGCTCGCGATCGCGCTCGCGGCCTGCAGCGGCGACAACCTGCCGGCACCGCCCGGAGACGCGCGGCTCGAGTTCGAGGCCGGCACCGACGCCTCGATCCAGGGCGATCTGTTCGGCGAGCCGTGCACGCAGCCGCCGGCTCCCGAGATCGGCATCTGCCACGATGGTGAGGGCGCATGCCACGACGAGGCGGCGGAATCCGTGTGTAGGCCGTTTTGCCACGTCGACGGGGTGCCGCAGTGCGGGCCGCGCGGCGGCGTCGAGACGATCGATGATCGCGGCTCGTGCGTTTGCGTCCCGAAGTGAACTTGCGACCTGATCGCCAAGCCCCGTATCTTTGGAGGTGGCGATGCATCGAGGGTTCGCGGGCCTCTGCGTCTTGTGCGGCGTTCTGACGGGCGTCGCGCCGGCCTATGCCGATGCGCGGATGCTGAAGGGCCCGTACCTGCAGGACCTCGCGCCGACGTCGATCACGGTGATGTGGGAGCTCGAGCGGCCGAAGCCGGCGAAGCTCACGATCAGCGGGCCGGGCGGCGATCGCGTGCAGGACGTGCCGGCCTCGCGGATCGCCGAGGCGAACGTCAGCGGGCTCGAGCCCGCGAGCCGCTATCGCTATCGCGTCGACACCGGCGAGGGCTCGTGGGAAGGCGAGTTCGCGACCGCGCCTCCGGTCGGCAAGGACGTGCCGCACTCGTTCTTGGTGATCGGCGATAGCCGCTACGGCGTCGAGCCGCACCGCCGCGTGATCGAGCGGATGTCGCAAGAGGTGCCGGACTTCGTGCTCGGCACCGGCGACATGGTCGACGACGGCTCGCGCCAGGATCAGTGGCAGCAGTTCTTCGACGTCGAGAACCAGTTCCTGCGCGACAACGTCTACTTCCCCGCGGTCGGTAACCACGACCGCCAGGGACGCGGCCGCACCGCCGACACCTACCGCGCGTACTTCTCGGTGCCCGAGAACGGCGCGGACACCGAGCGCTACTACGCGTTCACCTACGCGAGCTCGCGGTTTCTGATCCTCGACTCGAACATCTACAGCTTCGCGCTCACCGATCAGACGTCGTGGCTCGAGCGCGAGCTGATGGCGGCGCGCCAGGATCCCGGGATCCGCCACATCTTCGTCGTGATGCACCACCCGCCGTTCTCGATCTCGCTGCACGGCGGCGCGAAGGACCTGCGCGATCGGTGGTCGCCGCTGTTCGAGAAGTACCAGGTGAGCGCGGTGTTCTCCGGCCACGATCACGTGTACACGCGCGCCGAGCACGAGGGCGTGCGCTACTTCGTCACCGGCGGTGGCGGCGCGCCGCTGTATCCGAAGCGCCCGAAGTCGGGCTCGGTCGACGTCGAGGCGGTCAAGAAGTTCGAGCGCGTGTTCCACTACCTGCGCGTCACGATCAGCGCGAACCGCGTCGAGGTCTCGGCGATCCGCGCCGACGGCACGTCGATCGAGACGACGACCTGGACCGAAGGTCCACCGCCATCGCCCGATCAGCCGAAATCGCCGCAGAAGGTCGCCACGAAGGCGGCCGGTGCGCCGAAGCCGGGCGTGACGCCCGCGACCGCGAGCGCGCCGGCGGACGACGATGGCATGTCGATGCTGTGGTACGGCCTCGGCGGCGTCGGGCTGCTGCTCGCGGCGGCGGTCGTCGTCGTGCGCACGCTGCGTCGCTGACGTACAGTGCGCGCGTGAGCACCGCCGGCATCGTGATCATCGGAGACGAGATCCTCTCCGGTAAATTTCACGAGGAGAACGCGGCGTTTCTGATCCAGGAGCTGCGCTCGCTCGGCGTCGAGCTGCGACGGATCGTGATGATCCCCGATGTCCTCGACGACATCGCGGCGACCGTGATCGACATGGCGGCGCGCGTCGATCACGTGTTCACGTCCGGCGGTGTCGGCCCGACGCACGACGACGTCACGATGGCGGGCATCTCGCAGGGCTTCGGGACGACGGTCGTGCGGCATCCGGATCTCGAGGCCAAGGTCCGCGCGTACTGGGGCGCCAAGCTCGAGGCGCCGAACCTGCGGCTCGCCGACGTGCCCGAGGGGGCCGAGCTCGTCTACGGCACCGGCGATGTGTGGCCGGTCGTGAAGTACCGCAACGTCTACATCCTGCCCGGCGTGCCGGCGCTGTTCCGGCGCAAGTTCGTCGAGATTCGCGATCGATTTCGCACCGAGCCGGTCACCGTCGCGCGCGTCTACATCGATGCCGACGAGGGGCAGATCGCGGCCGACCTCGATGCCGTCGTCGCCGCGTTTCCGGCCGTGCGCATCGGCTCGTACCCGCGGTTCTCCGAGCGCGACTTCCGGGTGATCATCACGCTCGAGGCGCGCGCGACCGACGAGGTCAGCGCCGCGCAGCGGATGCTGATCGATCGCGTCGGTGCGCGCGTCGTCCGCCACGACGAGCCGGTGCGCGCGGGCTGAGCTTGATCGAGCCGGCCTGACGCTTGCTTTGCTGTCACGCATGATGCGTCATGCGAGTGCGTGGTTCGCGGTGTCGGCGGCGGCGCTCGGAGGATATCTGTTCGTCAGTCGCCAAGTGCGTGAACGCAAGACGACCGACGAGGATCGCCGCGCGCGCCGCGAGGCGATGAAGCTCGCGTCGCCGCGGGCGAAGCGGCTCGCTGAGGCGACCGGTCACATCGGCAAGTGGTACACGCTCGTGCCCGCAGCGCTCGCGGGTGCCAGCGTGCTCGCGTGGCGCCGCCGGCCCGCCGCGGCGGCGACGGTCGCGACGACGGCGCTCGCGGCGACCGCGGCACACCGGATCCTCGATCGCGTGCACCACCACCGCGAGCCGCCGCCGGGCAAGCAGCGGATCAAGCCGCACGCGCAGAGCTATCCGAGCGGCCACGCGATCGAGACGACGTCGTCGATGATCGCGGCGTCGTGGGTGCTCGTGCGCGAGCGCATCGCGCCGGCGTGGGCGGTCGTGCCGGTTGCCGTGCTCGCGTCGACGATCTCCGGACTCGGACGGCTGATCCTCGATCGCCACTGGTCGACCGACAGCGCGGGCGGCTACCTCGCCGGCATCGCGCTCGGCAGCGCCGCCGCGGGCGCCTACGAGCTCGTCGCGCCGTCCTGCCCCTGATAGCGGGCGAGCGCGCGCCCGAGGTTGTCGCGAGCGCGCGCGTCGAGCCGGGCGTGGAAGAAGTCGCTGAGGAAGATCCGCGGCTGCGCGAGCATCTTCGCGAGGAACGCGCCGCGCCCCGCCTCGAACGCGTCGGGCGGGACGTGCGCGTACTCGCGCGCGATCGCGGCATCGTAGGCGTCGAACGCGGCAGGTTCGGCGCCGAGGATCGCGGTGTCGCTATCGAGGAAGTGCGCGGCATCGGCATCGACCGCCTCGCGGACGATCGATCCGTGGCGCGCGGTCAGCAGGATCAGCTCGGCCGCGTGCTCGCTCGCGCCGTGCCGGCGGGCGAGCGCCGCGGACATCCGTTCGTTGTCACCGTGCGCGGCTCTGGGATCGTAGATCACGTCGTGAAACAGGATCGCGTCGTAGACATCGCGCGCGTTCGTCCAGCCGACCTCGTCGGCGACGACGTCGAACCACTGCAGGAGCTCGGCGATGTGCGTCGTGTTGTGGTACGCGCGGTGCGGCTCGGAGTAGTGCGCGACGAGCTCGCGCTCGAGCTCGGGCGCGACGGTGTACGGAGCATGACGGGCCACCAGCACGAACCGACGGTAGCTCGCCGTGGTAAGCGTAGCCATGCCTGTCCAGCCGCGAACGCCACCCGGCGTGCTCGAGCTCCTGCCTCCGTACCAGCTCGCGTTCCAGCGCATGCTCGACACGATCCGCCGCGGCTTCGAGCGGTTCGGCTTCCTGCCGGTCGAGACGCCGGCGTTCGAGCTCACGGACGTGCTGCTGACGAAGGAGGGCGGCGAGACCGAGAAGCAGGTGTACTTCGTGCAGTCGACCGGCTCGCTCGAGAAGGCGCGCGCGTCTGCCGACGACGCGAAGCGGCCCGAGCTCGCGCTGCGGTTCGATCTCACCGTGCCACTCGCGCGCTACGTCGCGGAGCACGAGCACGATCTGAACTTTCCGTTCCGGCGCTACCAGATCCAGCGCGTCTACCGCGGCGAGCGCAACCAGAAGGGCCGCTATCGCGAGTTCTACCAGTGCGACATCGACGCGATCGGCAAGGACACGCTGCCGCTCGCGTACGACGCCGAGATGCCGGCGGTGATCTACGGCGTCTTCACCGAGCTCGCGTTCGGCGCGTTCACGATCCACGTCAACAACCGCAAGCTGCTGCGCGGCATCCTCGAGAGCCTCGGGATCGCCGTCGACCAGCACGCGGCGGTGCTGCACGAGGTCGATCGGCTCGGCAAGCAGGATCGCGCGAAGGTCGAGGCCGCGCTCGCGGGCGAGGGCGTCGGGCTGGCGCCTGCGATCGCGGGCAAGCTGCTCGACACGCTGACCGCGCACGCTGGTGATTCGCGCGCGACGCTCGACATGCTGCGCCGGTTCGAGAACCCGTCGCCGGCGTTCACCGAGGGGCTCGCGGAGCTCGCGCGCGTCTACGAGGGCACGCTCGCGCTCGGCGTGCCGGAAGCCGCGTGCACGCTGAACCTGTCGATCGTGCGCGGTCTCGATTACTACACCGGCACCGTCTACGAGACGTTCCTCGACGCGCACCGCGAGCTCGGCAGCATCTGCTCGGGCGGCCGCTACGAGAACCTCGCGGGCCACTACACGAAGTCGAAGCTGCCGGGCGTCGGGATCTCGATCGGCGCGACGCGGCTGTTCTACCAGCTGATGCAGATGAAGCTGATCGACGTCAGCCGGCAGTCGATCGCGCAGGCGATCGTGCTCGCCGTCGAGCCGCCGCTCGCCGCGACCTATGCGGCGCTCGGCACCGAGCTGCGGCAGGCCGGGCTCAACGTCGAGGTCTACGGCGGCGACGACAAGCTCGGCAAGCAGCTGAAGTACGCCGACCGCGGCAAGATTCCGCTCGCGATCCTGCTCGGCCAGCGCGAGGCGGCGGCTGGCGTGGTCAAGATCAAGGACCTACGCGCGAACGCCGAGCACGAGGTCGCGCGCGACCAGCTCGTCGAGCGTGTCCGCGAGCTGCTCGCGCGATCGGAGCCGGCCGTCGTGCGATAGTCGTACGCCATGGTGAACGGGCCCCCCTGTCCGAGATGCGGCTGGACGCTGCGCTGGATCGCCGAGCAGAACGCGTGGGGCTGCGATCGGTGTCGAACGATGCACGCACCGCAGGCGGTCCAGCAGGCCGCGTCGTCGGGGCCCGCGCCAGCGCCGTCGCCGGCGCAACCGGCGGCACCGGCAAAGACGATGATGGCGTTCGGCGCGCCGCCGGGCGGACTGCCCGGCTATGCGCCCGCGACGGCCGGCTCGTTCGCCGGCGGCAACGCGCGCACGCCGTCGGTCGCGCCGGGCTCGTATCCGCCGGGCCAGGCGCCCGCGTACACGCCGCCGCAGCAGCCGGCGCAGCCGCAGCCGCAGCCGCAGGCGCAGGCGAATTACGGCAGCGCGCCCGCGGGCTATGGCGCGCCGCCGCAAGGCTATCCACCGCCGCAGCAGGCGTACGGCCAGCCGCCGCCGCAGCAGCAGCAGCCCTACGCGCCGACGCCGCAGCCCGCGATGCAGCCCGCCGGTGGTCCGGCGCCCGCGAAGTCGAAGAAGGGCCTGCTGATCGCCGCCGGCGGCATCGTCGTCGTCGCCGGCGCGACGATCGCGATCGTGCTCGCGACGCGCGGGGGCGGTGGACCGTCGGGCGGCGTCGACTCGAAGGACGAGCTGACGAAGCAGACGCTCGCGGCGATGGCCAAAGGTGACGTCGACGGCCTGCTCGCGCTCGCCGGCCCCGAGGATCTCGAGACCCAGGTCACCGACTGCAAGAAGCGCGATGACGGCGAGCCCGACGATCCGAAGAAGGAGCGCGAGAAGCTGCGCGAGAAGTTCACCAAGCTCGCGACGCCGGCGAAGGATCTCAAGCTCGACCTCGTCAAGGTCGACGAGAAGGACCGAGAGACCAAGGACAAGGGCGCGAAGCTCAGCGAGCGCTGCACGATGAAGCAGACGGTCGCGTTCGTGAAGCTCGAGGCGCAGGTCAAGGTCAAGCAGGCGGACAAGCCCGCGGCCGAGCAGACCGTGAGCCTGCGCGCGGTCGATCTCGACGGGCGCTGGTACCTGATGCGTCCGCCGGAGATCAAGGCCGGCGCCGATTGCGATGCCGCGGCCGCGCACGCCGTCGAGCTCGGGCGCTCGAAGATCAAGAGCGCCGGCATGTCGGACTCCGCGATCGGCCGGCTCGAGAAGCAGATGGCGCAGCACTGCGCCGACGACGTGTGGCCCGACGACGCGGTCGAGTGCCTGACCGCGGCGACGTCGGACGAGGACAGCGATCGCTGCATCCAGAAGCTCAGCAACAGCCAGCGCGACAAGCTGATGGCCGCGATGTCCGAGCTGATCGCGCAGGAGATGAAGAATTCGGCGCCACCCGCGCCGACGCCGACGCCGACGCCGGTCCCGGTGATCGATGCCGCGGTCGGCGATCCGCTGCCTCCCGAGGAGCCGTCGGGCACGAGCGCGACGGCGAGCGCGAGCGGGCTGCCCGCCGTGTGCACCGAGTACAAGGCGCAGATCGACAAGCTGCAGAGCTGCTCGAAGCTGCCTCCGGATACGCGCAAGGCGATGGTCGACAGTTACGGCATCATCGTGAAGACGTGGAATGACTCGAAGACGAAGACGGCCGAGCTCGGCGATTCGCTCGGCCAGGCCTGCAAGTCGGGGCTGGACGCGGTGATCGAGCTTCGCAAGCTGTGCCGCTGAGCTGAGATCGGCGCGGCTGCTTTACGTGGCGCGCCCCGGCTGCTACACCCGGCAGCCATGGATTCCGGGGATCTGGTCTTGCGCGGCGGCCGGGTGATCGATCCCGGCCGACCTGGCGCGCCTCGGCCCGTCGATGCGGTCGGAGATGTCCGGATCGTCGGCGGCCGGATCGTCGAGATCGGGCGCGGCCTCGTCGGCGGCCGGATCGTCGACGTCAAGGATCTGTGGATCGTGCCCGGGCTGATCGACCTTCACGTGCACCTGCGCGAGCCCGGTCAGGAATACAAGGAAGACATCGAGACCGGCACGCGCGCGGCGGCGGCGGGCGGGTTCACGACGATCTGCTGCATGCCGAACACGCGGCCGGTCAACGACCAGCGCACGGTGACCGAGCTGATCGTGCGGCGGTCGCGCGACGTCGGCGTCGTCCGGGTACGCCCGATCGGCGCGATCACGCAGGGCCTCGAGGGCAAGGTGCTCGCGGACATTGCGGACATGAAGGAAGGCGGCATCGTCGCGGTGTCCGACGACGGCCGCCCGGTGATGAATGCCGGGCTGATGCGGCGGGCGTTCGAGTACGCGCGGACGTTCGATCTGCCGGTCGTCCAGCACGCCGAGGATCTGGATCTCAGCGAGGGCGGGGCGATGAACGAGGGCGTCGTGTCGACGCGGATCGGCATTCGCGGCCAGCCGGCGTGCGCGGAGAGCGCGATGGTCGCGCGCGACCTCGAGATCGTCGAGTGGACGGGCGCGCGCTACCACGTCGCGCACGTGTCGACCGCACGCACGGTCGCGCTCGTCCGCGAGGCAAAGCGGCGCGGGCTCCCGGTCACCTGCGAGGTCACGCCGCACCACCTCGCGCTCACCGACGAGGCGTGCAGCCACTACGACACGCGCGCGAAGGTGATGCCGCCGCTGCGCACGACCGCGGATCAGGAGGCGCTGCTCGAGGGCCTCGCCGACGGCACGATCGACTGCATCGCGACCGACCACGCGCCGCACTCGCCGGTCGAGAAGGACGTCGAGTTCGAGTGCGCGGCGCCGGGCATGCTCGGGCTCGAGACCGCGCTGCCGCTGATCCTCGACTTCGTGCGCATGGGCTCGCTCGAGGACAAGCGCGCGATCGCCGCGCTGACGTCGGCGCCGGCGCGCGCGTTCGGCCTGCCGGGCGGCAGCCTCGCGGTCGGTGCGGTCGCCGACCTGTGCGTCATCGACCCCGAGCGGCCGGTGACGATCAACGCCGAGGGCCTCGCGAGCAAGTCGAAGAACACGCCGTTCCTCGGCCAGACGCTCGCCGGGCGCGCCGTGCTGACGCTCGTCGAGGGCCGGCCGGTGTTCGACCTCGACCGGAGAGTGCAGCGATGACGCAACCCGCTCGCTGGCCCGCCGCGCTCGTCCTCGAGACCGGCAAGATCTTCCGCGGCGAAGGCTTCGGCGCGCGCGTCGAGGCGATCGGCGAGGTCGTGTTCAACACGTCGATCACCGGCTACCAGGAGATCATCTCGGATCCGTCGTACTGCGGGCAGATCGTCGTGATGACCGCGACGCAGATCGGCAACGTCGGCGTCAACCGCGAGGATCTCGAGGCGAAGAAGGTCGCGTGCGCGGGCCTCGCGATCCGCGAGCTGTCGCCGATCCCGGCGAGCTGGCGCGCGCAGGACACGCTGCCGCACTGGCTCGAGCAGAGCCACGTCCCCGGCATCGACGGGATCGACACGCGCGCGCTGACGCGGACGCTGCGCGACGAGGGCGCGATGCGCGGTGCGATCACGCCGCACGTCGGCGAGCTCGACGCGGTGCTCGAGCGCGTGCGCGCGGCGCCGAAGATGGACGGCCTCGATCTCGTGCCGCGCGTGACGAGCGTGTGCAAGTACGAGTGGCAGGAGCCGAGCTGGCGCGCCGTCGACGATGGCCGCGCGATCGCGACGCCGCCCGTCGAGTTTCACGTCGTCGCGTACGACTTCGGGATGAAGGAGAACATCCTGCGCCAGCTGCGCGACATCGGCTGCAAGGTCACGGTCGTGCCGGCGACGACGAGCGGCAAGGACGCGATGGCGATCGGCGCCGACGGGTTCTTCCTGTCGAACGGCCCGGGCGATCCGGCGGCGGTGACGTACGGCGTCGCGGCGACGAAGGAGCTGATCGAGAGCGGCAAGCCGGTGTTCGGCATCTGCCTCGGCCACCAGATCCTGGGCCTTGCGCTCGGCGCGCGCACGGTGAAGCTGCCGTTCGGTCACCACGGCGGCAACCACCCCGTGCTCGACAAGACGACCGGCAAGGTCGAGATCACGTCGCAGAACCACGGCTTCGTGATCGACGAGAAGACGCTGCCGTCCGGCGTCCACGTCACGCACGAGAACCTGTTCGATCACTCGAACGAAGGGATCGCCGTCGACGGCAAGCCAATCTTCAGCGTCCAGTACCACCCCGAGGCGAGCCCGGGCCCGCACGACGCGAGCTACCTGTTCGCGCGGTTTCGCGACGAGCTGCGCAAGGCGAAGGCGCGACGATGACCGTCCCCGCGTCCGGCGCGGCGCTGCTCGAGCAGGTCACCGAGGAGCTCTACGCGCGGCACACCGCGGATCCGGACGCCGCCGCGGCCGCACGCCGCGAGTACGAGGAGCGCCGCGGCAAGGTCCACCAGGACGACGAGCTGTGGGAGGCGTGGAGCGCCGCGTTCGTCGAGTGGTACGTCGTCGAGCGCGTCGCGACCGGCGATCGCGTTCCGGCGGCCGCGCAGACCTATCGCGAGCTCGCCGATGCCGGCGATCCGCGCGCGGCGGTCGTCGGTGCGCTCGTCACCTCGCATCGCAGCCTGTTCGAGGTCCGCGCGATGGCGCGCGGCAAGGTCGAGCTGCTCGATCTGCTCGGCGGTGCCGCGTTCTCGGTCGACGAGCAGCGCGCGCTCCACGGCGTCGAGGTCGGTGACGTCGCCGAGCTCCGGCTCGTCGGGCTCGGCTCGGATGCGGGCGCCGAGGTCCGGTTCGGCCGCACGTTCGTCTATCACCCGAAGGCGGCGCGGTCCGCGATCGTCGAGCGCGCGCGGGCGATGCTCGACAAGGGCGCGACGCGCCGCGACGTCATCGACCACGTCGCGCAGCTGCGCGTCCAGGTCACGCGCTATCGCCACATGCCGGCCGCGCGCGTCTACGAGCTCGGCTCGCGGATCATGGGCTGACATGCGCGCGGCGATCGTCGTCGCGCTGCTCGCCACGACCGCGCACGCCGACACGCCGCGCGACGCGCCGACCGAGCTCGAGGTCGATCGCGCCGAGACCCCGGCGGGGCGCACCGAGTTTGGCTTCGACGGCGGCGCGGCCGTCGACACGTGGGGCGTGACGCTCTCCGGCGGCTGGCTCGAGGAGCCGATCGTGTTCGGGCTGTCCGACGGTGGGCTGACGTACCCGGTGCGGCGCCGCCAGACCTGCTCGCTCGGCGGCGCGCTCGCGCTCGGCACGAGCATCGTCGTCGACGCGCGGTTCGCGCTCGCGCACCAGGTCGGCGATCGCCTGCGCAGCCTCGGCAGCACGACCCCGCTCGATCGGTTCGTGCCGACCGACCTGCGGCTCGGCGCGCGGATCCGCGTCGCCGGCGACGGCGACCGCGCCGTGTTCGTGCGCGGCGAGCTGTCGCTGCCGACCGGCGATCAGCACGACTTCGCCGGCGAGCCGAGCTGGAGCGCGGCGTGGCGCCTGATCGGACGGCTGCGCGTCCCGGCCGCCGGCCTGACGCTCGCGGCATCCGCCGGGATCCGGCTGCGCGGCGAGGAGGTGCTCGTCGGCGATCGGTTGATCGGCAACGAGCTCGTCGGCGCCGCCGGCGTCGCGATCGCGATCCCGCCGGTGTGCCCGCTGTGGTGCGAGTACGATCAGGTGAAGCTGACCGTCGAGCTCGCGGGCGCGCTCGGCGATGACGTCGGGCAGGGCCGCGGGCCGTCGCCGCTCGAGGCGCGCGCCGGGATCGCGAGCCGCGTCCTGCCGTCGTTGACGCTCGGCGCGCGCGCCGGGATCGGGCTCGTCGACGAGCTCGGTGCGCCGGCGTTTCGCGCCACCGTCGAGCTGACGTACCAGGCACCGGCGCGCGCAGCCGAGCCCGCGGCCGCGACCCCGCCACCGGCCGTGGACTTGCCGCCGCCGGACCCCGAGCTGATACCCTGAGCCCGTGGTCGCGAGCTCGCCGTCTTCGGCCCCGGGGTTCACGCCGGCGGAGCGGCCGCGCGTCGCCGTCGCCGGCGAGGGCACGCTCGCGGCGATCGCCGAGCCGACGAAGGTCACGATCCTCGCGCTGCCCGACGCGCGCGCGGTCGGCGAGATCGGACTGCCGGCGACGCGCGAGCCGGGCGATGTCGACGTCACGTGGCTCGGCACGCGCCTGCTCGTGCTGTCGCGGCTCGGCTCGCACTCGACCGCGCACCTCGTCGAGCCGATCGGCGAGGCCGGCCCGTCGACGATCGCCGAGATCCGGCTCGAGACCGCGGTCCGGCTGTTCGCCGCGGTCGGCCCGCACGCGCTCGTGCTCGGTCCGCAAGGCGCGGCCGTGCTCACCGCCGGCGACGCGACGCTGACGCCGTACCAGTTCCCGGCGCGCTCGCTGCCGATCGCCGCGGGCGCGGCGGGCGCACAGTTCATCGTCGCGCTGCCGAACGCCGTCGAGGAATGGAGCCCGGCGAGCCGGATGCCGAAGCGCCGGCTGCGCCTGCCACGGCCCGCCGCGATCACCGCGCTCGGCGGCAGCGATCGCGTCGTGTGGCTGACGACGCAGCAAGATCCGACGCGGATCGACGTGCTGCCGATCGTCAATCGCGGCCAGCCGAAGGCGCACGAGCTGCCCGAGCCGATCGGTCACATCGCGAGCCACCCGAAGAGCGACCTCCTGCTCGTGACCGGCGCCGATACCGGCAAGCTCTACGTCGTCGACCTCGATGGCCGGACGCGGCTGCGCACGCTCGCGATCCCGAACGTCGACCGCGTCGAAGCCGCCGGGCTCGTGCTCGGCCGCACGACCGCGGCGCTCGCGGCCCAGGCGCGCCGGCCGATCGCGGTCGTCACGCTCGTCGCCGCGAGCGAGCCTCCCGCGAAGCCGGCCGCGCCGGTCGTCGCGTCACCGGTCGTCGTGCCGACCGCTGGCGAGCCCGCGATGAAGTCGTCGCTCGTCGAGGAGCCGACCGTCGTCGACGAAGCACCGCCACCGCGCGTGCACGAGCTCGCCGCGGTGACCGCGCCGGTCACGCCGGTGCGCGCGCCCGATCCGGCGCCGGCTCCCGGCAAGCCCGCGGGCGCGCTGTCGGCGAAGTTCTCGGAGTGGCGCGATCGGGTCGGAGTCCGCCCACCGCGCAAGGACGAGGTCGTCGCCGGCACCCCGTCGTGGCGCGACGATCTCGTCGCGTGGGCGCGCGCCGTCGCCGCCGGTGCCGTCGATCGCACCGCGCCGCTGCCGCCGTCCCCACCGCCGGCGCCGGCGCTCGACGAGCTCGCGGCGCGGTTCGATCTGCCGGCATCGCTCGTGCCGGCACTCGCGATCCTGTACGGCATGCACCTCGCCGGCGAGCGCGGCGCCGCGCCGGTCGATCTCGCGCGCGTGCTCGGGCGCCGGTGGGACGAGGCGCTCGGTCGCGGCCAGCTCGCCGCGCGCGGCATCGCGACCTACACCGCGTCGCGCGTGATCGCGACGCCCGCGATCCTGCGCGTGCTCGACGAGCGACCGCCGGCGACCGGCACGCTCGTCGGCGAGCCTGGCCCGAGCTCGCTGCTCGGGCCATGCGCGTTCGTCGACGACACGTCGAGCCCGCTCGCGCCGCTTGCCGAGCGTTGCCTCGCGAGCATCGGCTGCGCGATCCTCGCCGCGCACGCCGACGCCGACCTCGACGAGCTGTTGCTCGAGGCCCGCGCGCGCGGCGCGGTCGCGATGCAGCGGTTCGCCGGCCACGATCGACCCGAGCTCGCGGTTCCGATGATCGTCGTGGTGCCCGACCATGCCGCGGCGTGGGGCATGCCGGTCGTCGGCCGCTGATCGCTACTTGCGCTCGGCGTGGAGATCGCGGTGCTGCTCGAGCCACGCCGTGATCTCCTGCTTCTGCTTCGGATCGGGCTCGACCTCGGCAGCCTCGCTCGCGAGCTTGCGGGCGCGCGACAGATCCTTGCCGTTCTCCCACAGCGCACGTGCGAGCACGAACTTCGTGCCCGAGACGTCGTCGGGCTCCATCGCCTCGGGGTGCTGCGTCGCGATCGCCATCGCCTTCTCGGCGGGCGCGAGCGCCTCGGCGAACTTGCCGCGCGCGAGCTGGATGTCGCCGAGGTACATCAGCGCCTCGCGCAGCCGGTTGATGCCGTCGTCGCCCATCGCCTCGACGATCGCGACCGACTGCTGCGCCTGCGCGAGCGCCTCGTCGAGCCGTCCGGCCGCCTTGAGCGTCAGCATCATGTCGAGCCGCACGCCCGACGCGCCGGCGGACTTCGGTCCGTGCGTCTTCTCGATCACGGCGAGCGCGTGGCGATACGCGTCGAGCGCGGCATCCCAGTTGCCGAGATCGTGCTCGACGTGCGCGAGGTTGCCTGCGACCGCGGCGCGCACCGGGTGGTTCTCGCCGAACACCTTCGCGAACACCTCGTCGGCGATCTTCAGCCGCTCGCGCGCCTCGGGGAACCGCTTGAGGTCGATCAGCATCTGCGCGACCGTGAGCTGCGCGCCGGCGACCGTCGGATGCTGCGGCCCGAGCGCGTTGTCGAGGATGTTCAGCGCGCGCACCGACGCGGCGTACGCCTGATCGGTCTTGCCGAGCGCGCGCAGGATCTGGCTCGAGATCGCGACGACCTCGCCGAGATCCGGATGATCGGGGCCGTACGCCTGTTCGATCGCGGTGACCGCCTCCATGATCGCGGGCTCCGCCTCGGCGAACCGGAAGTCGTTCATGTAGAGCTGCGCCTTCGTCGCGGCGAGCTTGCCCTTCGCGGCGAGGTTGCCGTCGCCGAGCCGCTCGAGCTTTGCCTTCGCGAGATCGGCGTACTGGTGCGCGGCCGCGTAATCCTGCTGCGTCGTTCCGGCGAACGCGGCCATGTCGCGCAACGCGATCGCGGCATCGAGATCGCGGCCGATCGATTCGGCGAGCGTCTGCGCCTGGTGCATCGTCGGGATCGCCTCGGGATTCTCGAGCGCCTCGTACGTCTGGCCGAGCTGGATCAGCGCCTCGAGCTCGACCGTCTTGTCGCCGGCCTTGCGCGCGTCGGCGACGAGCTGCTTGCCTGCGACGAGCGCGTCCTGGTAGCGGCCGGCGTCGTCGAGGCCCTTCACGGTGCCGAGCGCCTTCGCGAGCGCGGGCGTGCTCGCGGTCGCCGTCGTCAGCGGCCGGATCTGCGGGCTCTTGCACGGCGTCGGCTCGAAGATCGCCCACGCCGCGCCGGGCGCCTTCATCACGCGCTTCGGATCGCGGCTCGCCAGCGCGGCGACGAGCCCCGCGAGCTCCTGCTTGCGATCGTCGAGACACGTCGCGCGCGCAGCGGTCAGCGCCGGCGGCTCGTCGCGACCGAGGCACGTCGCCTCGGCCTCGGCGGCGAGCGCGGCGGTGTAACGCGCGAGCACGCGATCGGCGCGCTCGAACGATGCCTTCGCGAACGGCGACTTGCTCGCGACCAGCTCGGCCTCGAAGTGCGCGCGCTGCGCGTCGCCGTACACCGCGCGGATCTGATCGGCCTGCACCGAGCACGCGGCCTCGTGGCGGCGCGACTGCACGGCGCCGGCGATCGGGATGCCGGCGCCGACGAGCACGACGCCCGCGGCCGCCGCGATCGCGAGCCGCTTGCGCGTCCGGGGCGTCGCCGCGCGGCGCAGCGCCGCGATCAGCGCGGGCATGTCGGCGAACCGATCGCCGGCCTCGGTCGACAGCCCGCGCACGAGCGTCTCGCGCACGCGATCGGGGATGTCGCGCCGGCTGATCGGCGCGAACGCGCGATCCTCGATCGCGAGCTGGATCGCGGCGATCGTGGTGCCGTCGAACGGCCGCCGGCCGTACAGGCACTCCCAGACCACGACGCAGAACGCGAACTGATCGCAGCGCGCGTCGATCGCGCCGCCGCCGAGCTGCTCCGGCGCCATGTACGCCGGCGTTCCGAGCACGGTGCCCGTCGCGGTCGCGGTGCCGACCGCAGCCGCGGGATCCGGGCGCTCGCCGGCGCCCGGGCGGGCGACCTCGACGCGCGCGAGCCCGAAGTCACCGACGCGCGGCCGGCCATCGTCGCCGACGAGCACGTTCTCCGGCTTGAAGTCGCGATGCACGAGCCCCGCGGTATGCGCGGCCGCGAGGCCGTGACCGACCTCGAGCAGCATCGCGAGGATCTCGCGCCACGAGCGCTTCGTCGCCGCGAGCCAGTCGCGCAGCGTGCCACCGCGCACGTACTCCATCGCGACGTACAGCCGATCGTCGACGCTGCCGACCTCGAACACGGTCACGACGTTCGGGTGCGCGAGCTTCGCCATCGCCATCGCCTCGCGATGCAGGCGATCCTCGGCGGAGCCGGCGCGGTGCAGCTTGAGCGCGACCTCGCGATCGAGCGTGCGATCCTTCGCGAGGTAGACCGCGCCCATGCCGCCGCGGCCGAGCAGCTTGCCGACCTCGTAGCGATCGTGAATCGTCGTGCCGGTCAGCGACGGGGCATCACCCTCGGCGAGCGCGCGCGCGGCCCACTTGCCCGGCGTGCCGAGCGCGAGCGAGCGCGTCCCGGCGAGCGCGGCGATGATCTCGCAGCACCGGACGCAGCTGCCGAAGTGCAGCTCGAGCTCGGAGACACGCCCGGCATCGAGCGTGTGCTCGAGCATCGCCACCAACACGTTCTCGTCCGGACACATCACGAGCGCCGCCTACCTACACCGGAACGAGAAGGCTCGTCACCTGGTTTTTGCGAATTGGTTGGACCACCATGAGATCTTAGCGAGATTGCATCCGTTTCCTGCTCGTGCTCGTGCTCGTGCTCGTGCTGTGCTCGCGAGGTCTCCAACCCGGGGGCCGGGACACGCGATGTCCGGCTGTCCGGGACACGCGGAGTCCCGCTGTCCGGGACGTGCGCTGTCCGGCTGTCCGGGACACGCGGTGTCCGGCTGTCCGGGACGTGCGCTGTCCGGCTGTCCGGGACACGCGGTGTCCGGCTCTCCGGGACGTGCGCTGTCCGGCTGTCCGGGACATCCGGTGTCCGGTGTCCGGTGTCCATCACTTCGACCATCAAGAGAGAACCGTGGAACAGGGAACCGAGGATTCGGAATTCACGAGGCCGCGCCGACGACCTCGTCGCGCAGATAGTCCTTCTTCTTCCCCGCGATCGCGCACGCGACCTTCGCCGCGCTCCAGCCCGCGGCGAGCGAGCCCTCGATCCCGAGCACCGGCAGGATCTGATCGCCGGTCAGCGTCAGGTTCTTGAGCCCGGTCTGGTACGGCAGCGCGGCGAGCTCCGCGGTCGACTCGGTCAGCGGCGAGCGCTGGCCTTTCCACACGCGGGTCATCGCGAGCGGCAGGGTGCGCGGCACGTCGTAGCTGCCGCGGCCTCCGGGCACGTGCGGCGGCGTAGCCTCGAACGGCGAGTGCGCGAGGATCAGGTGGCGCTCGAAGAACGGCATCACCTCGCCGAGACGCTGCCAGAGGCCGGCGCGCAGGGCCATGAGCTTTGGCGCGATGCGCTCGGGCTCGATCGGAGCATCGGCGGGCAGCACGGCCGCGATCGTCGCGATCACGCGGCCGTTGTCGTCGGTGTCGCCGAGGTGGATCGAGAACGCGGCGTCGCCGACCGGGTCCTTGCCGGGATCGAGCACGACCGCGACGCTCGGCGCCATGTGCTCGGGCAGGCCGGCCTCGTCGAGCACGATGTTGAGCGTGTAGCGATAGCCGACGAGCGACACCAGCTCGGCGAGCTCGGCGAGCCGCTTCGGTGCCTTCTTGCCGAGCAGCTCGGCGAGCTCGTGCGGCGTCCGGCTCGACACGACCTGCGCGGCGCCGAGCTCGTCGCCGTTCGCGAGCGTGACGCTCGAGATCTTGCCCCACGACACGCCGAGCTCGGTGACGCGGCCGGCGCGATGCTCGCCGCCCGCGGTCGTCAGCTTCTCGACGAGCAACTCGCGGATCGCGTCGCCATCGCCGCGCAGCGACGCCGGGCCACCGCGCCACACGTCGATCGCACGCGCGATCGCGATCGCCGGCGGATCGGGGTGGCGCAGCGCGATCGCGGCGACGTGCCGCCACAGCGCCGAGCCCGGCGCGGCCTTCGCGGCCTGCCACCACGCATCCGCGGCGTCGGCGGCGTGCTCGGCGATCTTCGTCGTCTCGCGCTTCTCGAAGAAGCCGACGCCGGGGAATGCGTGCTCGCTGCCGAGCAGCGCATCGATCGATCGCGCGAGCTCGGTCGACTGCTCCCACTGCGCGACGCACGCGCGCGCCGGATCCTTGCCGAGCTCGCGCTCGAGCTCGCCCGCGAGCCGGTCGTGGCCGAGATCGATCCGGAAGTCCGGCGCGACGATCTGGCCACCGATCTTGCCGCGTGGCTCGCGGATCTTGCGACGCAGCGCGAGCTCGGCATGCAGCTCCTTCAGCACGCGCTCGCCGGCGGTGCCCGGGATCGTCGGCCAGGTCGCCGGCTCGATCGGCAGCTTGTGCGGACCGAGCGTGTAGCGGGCAGGGCGATCGTCGCCGAGCACGAGCGTGCGCATGCCGCGGCGCGCGCACAGCGTCGCGCAGACGAGCGACGCGAGATCGTCGCCGAGCACGACGAGGTCGTACGAGTTACTCGGCACGTCCACCCGGGCGCGTCACGACCCTGCGACCTTGGCACGAGAAGGCGCCTGCCGCCAAGCGCTGCACGATCACCGGGAGCAGCCGGTGCTCCTCGCGCTGGATCCGCGCGTGCAGGGAGGCCGCATCGTCGTCGTCGGTGACCTCGACCGGCACCTGCGCGATGATCGGTCCACCGTCGAGGCTGGTATCGACGAAGTGGATCGTCACGCCGGACAGCTTGACGCCGTGGGCGATCGCCTGCGCGGGCGCATCGGCACCGGGAAACGCGGGCAGCAGGGACGGGTGCGTGTTGATGATCCGGCCCGCGTAGTGCTCGACGAGCTCGTTCGTCAGCACGCGCATGAAGCCTGCGAGCACGACGAGCTCGACGCCATGCGCCGAGAGCACCTGGATCAGCTCGTGCTCGAACACCGCGCGCGTCTTGCCGGCGTGCGGCACGACCTCGGCCGGCACGTTCGCCTTCGCGGCACGCTCGAGCGCGAGCACGCCGGGCTTGTTCGACACGACGACGGTGATCCGCGCCGGTGCGAGCTCGCCGCGCGCCTGCGCATCGAGCAGCGCCTGCAGGTTCGTGCCGGTACCGCTGACGAGCACGCCGACGTTCATGGGCCTACCGCTCGACGAGCCGCGACGGCTCTCCGCCGGCGCGCGGCACGAGCGTGCCGACGATGCGCGCATGATAGCTCGCGAGCAGCGTCACCGTGCGCTCGGCGACGTCCGCCGGCACGACGATCGTCATCCCGAGCCCCATGTTGAACGTGCGGCGCATCTCGTCGTCGGCGACGCCGGCACTCGCGATCAGCTGCATGATCGGCGGAACCTGCCACGTCGTCGGATCGAGCTCGACCGCGAGCGCGTCGTCCGCGAAGATCCGCGGCGGATTCTCGACGAGGCCCCCGCCGGTGATGTGCGCGGCGGCCTTCCACGGGATCTGGTAGCTGCGCAGCATCGCGAACGCGTCGGCGTAGATGATCGTCGGCGCGAGCAGCGCGTCGGCGACGGTCGCGCCGGCGAGCGCCTCGGGGCGCGCGTCGAGCGGCAGCTTCAGGACCTCGAGCACGACCTTGCGCGCGAGCGAGTGGCCGTTCGAGTGCAGCCCCGCGGACGGCAGGCCGATCACGACGTCGCCCGCGGCGAGCGTGGTCTGCGGCCGGATCTCGCTGCGCTCGACGACGCCGACGCAGAACCCGGCGAGGTCGTAGTCCTTGCCGTGATAGAGCCCGGGCAGCTCGGCGGTCTCGCCGCCGACGAGCGCGCACTTCGACTGCCGGCAGCCCTCGGCGATCCCGGCGATCACGCTCGCGGCGACGTCGACATCGAGCGCCGCGGTCGCGAAGTAATCGAGGAAGAACAGCGGCTCGGCGCCGGTGACGAGCACGTCGTTGACGCACATCGCGACGAGATCGATGCCGATCGTGTCGTGGCGGTTCGCTGCGAGCGCGGTCTTGAGCTTCGTGCCGACACCGTCCGTGCCGCTGACGAGGATCGGCTCCCGGTAGGCGGTCGGGATCCGGCACAGCGCCGCGAACCCACCGATCCCGCCGAGCACCTCGGGCCGCTGCGTCGAGCGCGCGAGCGGCTTGATGCGGTCGACGAGCGCGTTTCCGGCATCGATGTCGACGCCCGCGTCCTTGTAGGTGATCGCCATCGCCGCCCGTGTACCACGGGGAGCGCGGGCCCGCGTGTTCGGGAGTAAGATGATTCCGCTGTATGGCGCAGCGCGAGCGTGAGCAGGTGATCGATGTCGTGGTGCCTGCACGCGATCACGTGGCGAGCCTGGGCCCGCTGCTGCGCGAGCTGCCGCACCGCGAGATCCGCTCGGTCGTCGTCGTCGATCGCGCGTCGAGCGATCGCACCGCGGAGATCGCGCGCGATGCCGGCGCGCTCGTCCTGCGCGAGCCGAGCGGCGGCTACGGCGCGGCGTGCCTGCGCGCGCAGGCGCACTTCTCGTCGCTGCCGCGCGTGCCCGATGTCGTCGTGTTCATCCCCGCCGATCGGCCCGCCGCGGTCGCATCGATCCCGGCGCTCGTCGAGCCGATCCACGCGAGCAGCGCCGAGCTCGTGCTCGGGATCGATCAGGGCCGGCGCCGGATCGGCGACAAGATCGTGACCGGCCTGATCGACACCGTGTATCGCCACCGCTGGTCGGGCGTCGGCCCGGTGCGCGCGCTGCGGTTCCCGGCGCTGATCGCGCTCGGCATGAGCGATCGCGGTGACGGCTGGGATGTCGAGATGCTCGTGCGCGCCGTCAAGCTCGGGCTGTCCGTCGACGAGGTCGTGCTGCCTGCCGACGGCGCACCGCACGAGCCGAAGCGAGCGTTCGGCCGCGCGTTGCTGCACATCCTTCGTCACGCAACGATGCGATAGCCATGCGATAGTGATCGGGTGAACGACGCGCTCGAACGGTTCGCTCGCGACTTCGGTGCGGGGACCGTGCTGTTCGAGGAGGGCCAGCCCGGCGATTACATGTACGTCGTCCAGCAGGGCGAGGTCGAGATTCGCCGCCAGGTCGGCGAGACCGAGCGCGTGCTCGCGGTGCTGCCGCCCGGCGAGTTCTTCGGCGAGATGGCGATCTTGAACGGCCGGCCGCGCTCGGCGACCGCGGTGTGCCGCACGCAGTGCCGGCTGCTCGTGATCGAGGGCAAGACGTTCGAGGCGATGCTGCGCGCGCGTCCGGAGATCGCGCTGCGGATCATCAAGTCGCTGGCGACCCGGCTCGAGAGCGCGAACCAGCACGTCGAGCTGCTGCTGCTACCGACGCCGAACCATCGCGTCGTGCAGTGCCTCCGTCACATGGCCGAGGAGCAGATGATGCTCGCGGGCACGCACTTCAATGCGGGCACGGCGATCCTTGTCCCGAAGCAGGTCGAGGACATCGCGACCCGCGTCGGCCTGCCGGTGCACGAGGTGATCGAGGTCGTCGATCGGCTGCGCGCCGCACGCCTCGTGCTGATGACCGAGGACGCGGGCATCGAGGGGAACGGGTTCATCGTTCCCGAGGTCGGTCGGCTGCTCGAGTTCCTCGAGTTCCTGAACCTCAAGGATCGATTCGGGGTCTGAGCGCCCGCTCGCGCTACGCGGCCGCTTCGCCGTCGCGGATCTGACAGACCTTGCGGACCAGCTGCGGGATCTCGTCGTTCTTGCCGTGAATCAGCGTCTCGATCTCGGGCGCCATCTGGGTCAGCTGCTGCTGCAGCGCGGTGCTCGTCGTCCCGGTCAAGAGCGTCGGGATGATCGCGACCAGGAACGAGCCGCCCCAGATCTCGCGCGTCGCTTCCGCGGGAGACGACGCCTGCACCACACTGAACCCCTCCGCCTCGAGTGCACGCGCGATTTCTTCGCGCTCGGTACTGATTTCATTCACGACAAGGATCGAAGACATCGCGACCTCACGAGCTTGCGAACGGGGGCGGGCCGGCCTTAGTCGAGGGACCACGCCCCGGAGAAGGGCTGCATTTTCACTATGCTGGATAGCAGACTTGGCCTGTGACCCCAAGAGAAAGTCAGCGCAGAATCATACGCGCCGCGGCATCTCGATCCCCCGCGCCAGCGACCATCGCGCTCTAACGCACCGCATCTCGGGGGTTTTGTTGGCGTTTGTCGGCCGGCACGACCCTGGCGGGAAACCCCGCGAAATGTTATGTGGGCGGTCCGATGGCGTGGTGGTCTCGAACCCAGGGGCTCGCTGCAGAGCCCAAAAAGTCCGTACCCAAAGGCATTTGGGTCAAGTGCGAGCGCTGCGCCGCCACCCTGTACGAGGCGGATCTCGAGGCCGCGGATCGGGTCTGCACGAGCTGCCAGCACCACTTCCGCATGCCGACCGAGGCGCGGATCGCGCACAGCATCGATGCCGGCTCGTGGCAGGAGCACGACAAGGATCTCGAGAGCGCCGACCCGCTCGGGTTCCGCGTCGACGGCAAGAAGTACATCGATCAGGTCAAGAACACGACGCGCAAGGCCGGCGCCGGAGACGCGTATCGCGCGGGCACCGCCGCGATCGGCGGCATCGCGGTCGAGGTCGGGTTCTTCGTGTTCGAGTTCATGGGCGGCTCGATGGGCTCGGTCGTCGGCGAGAAGATCGCGCGCCAGTTCGAGCGTGCGGTCGCGTTTCGCCGGCCCGCGATCATGTTCTGCGCCTCGGGCGGCGCGCGCATGCAGGAAGGCGTGCTGTCGCTGATGCAGATGGCGAAGACGTCGGCGGCGCGCTCGCGGATGCGCGAGGCGAAGGTCCCGTACATCTCGGTGCTGCTGCATCCGACCACGGGCGGCGTCGCGGCGTCGGTCGCGATGCTCGGTGATCTGATCATCGCCGAGCCGGACGCGCTGATCGGGTTCGCCGGTCCGCGCGTGATCGAGCAGACGATCCGCCAGCAGCTGCCGCCCGGCTTCCAGCGCTCGGAGTTCTTGCTCGAGCACGGCATGGTCGACATGGTCGTGCAGCGCAAGGACATGAAGCCGACGCTCGAACGCACGCTGCGGTGGTTCGAGCGCGGTCGCGATCCCGAGCGCCGCACCGGCATGGTCGGCGATATCGTCGACATTCCGGCGACCGACTAGTGGCATCTCCCGCGTACGTCGAGCTGCTGCATCGGCTGCTGCCGGCGCGCAGGTTCGGCGTCGTGCTCGGCCTCGAGCGCGTCCGCGGCCTGCTCGATCGCCTCGGCGCGCCGGACCGCCGGCTCGGCACGGTGATCCACGTCGGCGGCACGAACGGCAAGGGCTCGACGGTCGCGATGACCGGGGCGCTGCTCGCACAAGAGCTGCGCGTCGCGACCTACACGTCACCGCACCTGTCGTGCCTGCGCGAGCGGATCACGATCGCCGGCGAGCTGATCGACGAGGACACGCTCGTCGCGGCGGCGGATCGCGTGCGCGCCGCCGGCGGGGACGAGCTGACGTTCTTCGAGCAGCTGACGGCGATCGCCGCGGTCGCGATCGCGGACGCGCAGGTCGACGCGACGATCCTCGAGGTCGGGCTCGGCGGTCGGCTCGATGCGACGAACGCGATCGCTGCCGACGTCGCGGTCGTCACCGGCGTCGCGCTCGATCACGAGGCGATCCTCGGCGGCACGCTCGACGCGATCGCGCGCGAAAAGGCCGGCATCTTCAAGCCCGGGCAGCGCGTCGTGATCGGTGCGTCCGGTGAGCCCGAGGCGGTGCCGGTGCTCGTCGAGGCGGCGCGGATCGCCGGTCACGTGACGATCGTCGACGACGCCGCGATCGCGCGCGTGCCGCCGGTCCGGCTGCCGGGTGCGCACCAGCGTCGCAACGCCGCGGCCGCGCTCGCCGCGATCGATGCGCTCGAGCAGCTCGGCGTCGTCGCGATCGATCGTGCCGCGCGAGCGCACGCGCTGGCGACGGTCGTGCATCCGGGCCGGTTCGAGCGCGCCGGCGACGTGATCCTCGACGGCGCACACAACCCGGCGGGCGCACGTGCCCTCGCCGAGGTCCTGCGCGACACCGGCGAGCGGCCGGTGCTCGTGATCGCGGTGTCCGCCGACAAGGACGTTGCGGCGATCGCGAGCGCGCTCGCACCGGTGGTCTGCCACGTGATCGCGACCCGCTACCAGCAAGCGCGGGCGCTGGCCCCCGACGCGCTCGCGGCGGCGTTCGCGGCGCTCGGCGTCTCTACCGAAACCGCAGACGACCTCGCAGCCGCACTCGCCCGGGCACGCGCGATCGCGACGCCGATCCTCGTCGCCGGCTCGCTGTTCCTCGTCGGCGAAGCGCGCGTGCTGCTGCTCGGCGCGCCCGCGGATCCGTTCGTGGTCACCGATCCGCCGGCGCGCTGATCAGCGCTTCTTCGGCGACGTCCAGCGCAGCGAGGCGAGCGTCCGCTTGTCGCCGGCCCACGACTTCTCGACGAGCTTCGACCGGACATCGCGCGCGCCGGCGAGCTCGAGCAGGCCCTCGAAGAACCCGATCGTCTGGTAGGTCGCGGCTTCCTCGGCGGGCATGCCCATGTGATAGCGGATCACGATGTGGGCCTCGCCGTCGTGGAGCAGCGGCACGTCGAGCGCGTTGAAGTCGAAGAACGTCTGGCGCATCACGCGAAACCGCTGCAGCGTCTCGATCGGCTCGTCGGGTGCGAGCAGCTGCGGATGCTGCGCGCGCAGCTGGCTCGCGGAGTAGCGGCCCCACAGCTGCACCGGGAACAGCTCGCCGCGCGCGGTCGTCCGCAGGATCTCGTTGCCCATCCGCTCGAACGTCGCCATCGGATACCAGGCGTCGGGCTCGATCTTCATCGCGAGGTAGGGCAGGTCCTCGGCCACCAGGTGGTTCGCCCAGTCGACGTGCTTCTGCGCGCGCAGCATGCGGACGTAATCGACGAACAGCACGCCGCGGACGTGGCGATCCATCACCGGCTCCGGTGCGTTCTACAGGTTCCTGCGAGCGAGCACATGTCGCGCCCACCATACGATGGTTCGGTTAATTTGCGCGAGCCCGCGCGGCCTCGTACGATCGATTCATGCGCCGCATGTTGCTGCTGCTGGTGATCGCGCTCGCAGGACCGCCGGTCCTCGCCACGAGCGCCAGCGCGCAGCCGGCGACCGATCCGGGTCCCGGGACCGGCCCGGGGCCGCACCGCGAGGGCGACTACGGCGGCGTCGCGCCGGGGCAGGGCCAGCCCGAGGGCGGCAAGCCCGCGCGCCCGAAGCGGCCGCCCGCGAAGGGCACGCTGACGTGGATCGGGTTCGAGGCGAAGGACGGCGGCGCGCAGGTGTTCTTCCAGTCGGTCGCGGCGTTCGAGGTCACGCAGCGGGTCGAGGGCGGCACGCTCGTCGCGCACCTCTCGCTGACCCGGCTCGGTCGCAACACCTGGCGCCAGATCGACACCCGGTTCTTCGACAACCCACTCTCGGGGATCGTCGCGCGCGCGACTGGCGCGGTGAAGGCGACGAAGAAGCGCGCCGGCCACGGCCGCGGCATCGACGTCCGGTTCACGTTCAAGAACCCGAAGGACGCGCGCGAGGCGACCGTCAAGACCGGCGCCGAGGCCGATGGCATGTACTACGTGTACCTGACGTTCCCCGAAGGCGCGGACGCCAAGCAGGCGCCTGCCGACGAGCCCGAGAAGTAGCTAGCGCGCGTCGGCGAGCGCGTCGCGCAGCGTCGACTCGTCCTGCAGCCCGCGAAACGCGTCGCGCGCGTGGCCGTCGGCGCCGAGGATCAGCGTGTACGGCACGCCCTTGATGTCATAGCGCTTGCGTAGAGTGCCGTCGTCGACGAGCACCGAGCCGGTGAACCCGAGAGACTGTGTCGCCGACATCGCATGCTTCTTCGCACCGGCAATGAACACGGCCACGAGGTTCGCGTTCTCCGCGGTCGCGGCCGCCTGCGCGCGCGGCAGCTCCTGGGCGCAGTAGTGACAGGTCGGGCTCGCGAACAGCACGAGCGTCGGCTTGCCGCGCAGGCTCGCGGGATCGAACGGCTTCGCGTCGTCGGCGGACGGCACGGTCAGCGTCGCGGCGACGTCGCCGTCGGGGACGGGTACGCCTTTCTTGCAGCCCGCGCCCACCGAGATCGCAGCCACCACCACGAACAGTTGAGTCCACCGGCTCGCTGATGCCATACCGTACGCATGGATAGCACAGCTCACGACGCGAGCGACCTCGACGAGCTGTGGGAGCTCGCGCGTCAGCTGCGCGGCCAGCTCCAGCGCCACGTCGCGCTCGGCGCGTGGGCCGCGCCGGGTGGGCCGAGCGCGCGCTCGCTGCCTGCCGAGCCGGACGACGAGGCAGCGGCGGAGGTCGTGGCCGACGACGCGTCCGGACCGCCGGTCGAGATCGTGCCCGGGCTCGTCGAGAGCCGGTCGGTGCCGCAGATGATCGCGGACATCACGTCGACACTCGTGCCGTCGCCGCACGAGCCGCCGCGCGTGCGCCGGACGCTGCCGCAGATCCAGGCCGAGCTCGGCGCATGCACGCGGTGCAAGCTGCACTCGACGCGGCGCTCGATCGTGTTCGGCGTCGGCGCCGAGGACGCGCCGCTGATGTTCGTCGGCGAGGCGCCGGGCGAGCAGGAGGACCGGCGCGGCGAGCCGTTCGTCGGTCCCGCCGGCGAGCTGCTCGACAAGATGATCGAGGCGATGGGCTGGACGCGCGACAGCGTCTACATCGCGAACATCCTGATGTGCCGGCCGCCGAACAACCGGAACCCGCAGCCCGACGAGATCGCGTCGTGCATTCCGTTCCTGCAGGCGAAGATCGAGGCGATCGCGCCACGCGTGATCGTCGCGCTCGGCCGGCCGTCGGCGAACACGCTGCTCGGCACCGACGCGCCCATCAGCTCGCTGCGCGGCAAGTTCCACCTCCGGCATGGCGTCAAGGTGATGCCGACGTTCCATCCGGCGTACCTGCTGCGCGAGCCCGATCGCAAGCGCGACGCGTGGGCCGATCTCAAGCTCGTGATGGCCGAGCTCGCGCGGCTCGGCATCGCGGCGCCGAACCCGCCGCGCTGAGCGTCACGATGGGCGACGCCGCGTGCGATCTGCTCGAAGCCGAGCTCGCGCTCGACCGGCTCGAGGCAACGCTCGCGGCCGAGCTGCCCGCGCACCTGCGCGCGTTCGCGGAGGCCCACGCGCGCGGCGCACCGGATCCGATCGCACCGCCGATCGCGCGCCATGCACGCTCGCTCGGAACCGCGCGCGGCGCGTTCATCCATCCGCTGCTCGAGGCGCGCGCGATCGCGCTACTGCGCGTGCTCGCGCCGCTCGCGATCGACGATGACCCACGCGTCCACGCCGCGCGCCAGCAGCCGCGCTCGTGGTCCGCGTGGCAGGCGCTCGCGGCCGCGCGTGATGCCGCCGCGCGCGATCGCTTCGGCCTCGGCTGGCTCGAGCTCGTGCACCGGCTGCACGGCTCGACGACGGTCGCCGCCGCACCGTTCGCGTGGCCCGCGCCGCTGCCGGCGTGGACGGCACCGGAGCGCACGTTCGACGCGGCCGCGATCGAGGCAATGTGGACCACGCTCGCGGCGCGACACCGCGTGGGTGGCGCGTGCCGGATCGTCGCGTCGGACGCGCGGGCACGCACGTTCGTCGTCGAGCCCGGCGCCGAGGTGATCGTCGTCGTGCCGCGCGCGGTCGACAGCCCGGCGCAGCGGTTCGCCGTGCTGCACGAGCTCGGCCACGCGATCGCCGCGCTCGCCGTGCCAACGACGCTGCCGCGCGCCGTCGACGAGGCGGTCGCCGCGTACGTCGCGCGCGCGCTCGAGCAGCCCGCGCACGGCTGGCACTCGCCGATCGCACGGGCCGCGCGCACGCGGCGGCTCGCGCTCGCCCGCGCGCTCGACGCGATCGAGCGGGGCGACCCCGCACGCCCGACCGCGCAGCCGCCGTGGGCGCTATGGCACGACGCCGGCGCGCAGGCCGCGTACGTCGCCGCCGAGGCGATCGCGGATCGGTGGTCGCACGAGCTCGGCGACGCACCGTCGCCGGGCGCGCTCGCCGCCGCGATCGCACGCACGCACGCCGAGGTCGACCGCGCGTTGCCCGTGCGGTTCTAAGGCGACGCGTCTCGGTGGCTTGGTCGACGCAGCGCGGACACGCGCGCTGTGACAAGATGCGGCCGTGGCCGATCGTGCGCTCGTCGCGCTGTGCGCGCTGTTCGCGCTCTCGGTGCCCACGATCAGCTGCGGCGTGCGCACGCCGGCGCGGATCGACGTCGCGGCGCTCGTCCGTGCGCGCGGTGCCGATCAGGCGCGCCACGATCTCGAGCTGCGCGTCGTCGAGCATCCGGCCGATCTCGGCGCGCGGCTCGCGCTCGCGGCGATCGCCGAGCAGCAGCATCGCCCGTCACAGGCGATCGAACAGCTCGAGGCCGTGGTCGCGTACGGCGGGCCCGCCGGCACGCGCTGGCATCCCGACGATCGTGCGCGGCTCGCGCGGCTCGTCGCGGCCCGCGGCCGCGCCCGGCTCGAGCGGGGTGCGCCGTCCGCGTACGCCGATCTGTCGCGCGCCCGCGAGCTCGGCGCGACGATCGAAGACCGCGAGCTCGCGCGCGCCCGCCTCACCGCCGCGATCGCGCAGCTGCGTCACGTCGATGCCGACGAGCGCGCCGCCGGCAAGCGCACGCTCGTCGCGCTCGCGACCACCGAGCTCGCCGATCCGGCCTGGCGCGGCGCCGCCCCGAACGCGACGCCGGCGCAGCACGGCGCATTCGGCGTGTGGCTGTGGAGCGTCGGTGCGCGTCGCGCTGCGTGGGACGAGCTCGCCGCGTGGCACGCCGGCGCGCACGCGCTGCGCGACGACGCGATCGCCTCGACCTATCTCGCCGCGCGTACGTGGTGGACGCCGATCGATGGCGCGCCGCCGCCCGCGCCCGACCTCGTCGGCGCGCAGCGCTGTCGCTACACCGACGCGCCCGGCTGCTCGGTCGTCGAGCTCGCGCACCAGGAACCGCGGGACGACGCCGCGATCGCCGCACGACTCGCGCGCCCATCGCCGCGGACCACGCAGCCCGCGGAGGCCGCCGGGTGGCTCGCACTGACGCTGCTGCAGGCGCTGCACGGTGACGCGTCGTGGGCCGCCGCGTTCGCCGCGCGGGTCGACACCTCCGCGATCGCAGTCACCGCGATGCCGGCACCGTATCGCGCCGCCTACGCGCGGCTCACCGGCCGCGGTACCGCGAGCGATGCGGGCACGAACCTCGGCGAGCTCACCCCGACCGAGCGCCTCGTGGTCGCCGCCGGCCGCGCGCTCGACGGTGAATCCGTCGCCGAGGTCCGCACCGCGCTCGGCCCGGCCGCGGACACCCCCGAGGGTCGCGCGATCCTCGCCGTTGTCGTCGTGCCGCCGACGCCGAAGCGCGCCGAGCCGCCGCCGCCACCTGCGGGCGATTCCGCCGACGGCACCGCGCCCGCACCGACCGCGACCGCGTCGATCCGCACGGCGCGCATGCGCCAGCTCGCCGCCGCGATCGATCACGTGCGCACGCGGGTCGTGTACGGACTCGACGCGGCGCGCCTGCAGCGCGTTGGCGAGGCGTACGTGCGCGATCCCGCGGTCGGCGACCGCATCGCGCGCGATGTCGTCGCGGAATCGATCGACGCTGCGACCGCGCACGCGTCGCTCGGCGCGCTCTACGATGCGCTCGGCGATCCCGCACGCGCGCGTGCTGCGTGGCAAGCCGCGGTCGACGCGAGTCCCGAGCCCGAGCACGTCCGCGGCCTCGCCGAGGCGATGGCGCGCGCGAACGATCCCGACGCCGCGCTCGTCATCGGAACGACCGCCGCCGCGGCGTGGGGCGATCCGGCCGTCGTGTGGGCGTCGCTCGCGAATGCGCTCGAGCGCTCCGGCAAGCACGTGCACGCGCTCGAAGCCGCGCGCAACGCGATCGATCTCGCCGGTCCGGACGTCCTCGGCCGCGCGCTCGACATCGCGATCGAGGCGAGCCGTGCGCTCGGACGCGACGCACAGGTCGCCTCGCTGCAGAAGCGCGGCGCGGCTGCATCCGGTGCGCGCGACGAGGCGCCCGATCCCGTGCCGACCGCATCGGCCGATGCCGATCCGACCGATGTCCGCGGCGCGCTCGCGAGCCACCAGCGCGCGCCGTCCGCCGCGTCGCTCGCACGACTCTACGCCGCGTCGCGATGGAACCCGCGCGACGTCGCCCTCCGTGCGGCGCTGCTCGACGCGCTCCCCGCCGACGACGCCCGCCGCCACGTGATCGAAGCCGAGCTGCGCGCGCTCGCGGTCGATCCGGATCCGGAGGTCGGACGCACGGCCGTCGAGGCGCTCGCGCCACCGCCGTGAAAAACTCGACCCACCGTCGCGACGGCCGGTGCTCGCAGCGATCGGCTCAGCGGCACGCCTGCGTGTACGCGAGCATCGCGCGACGCGCGTCGCGAAACGCCGGTCGCGCCCCCGGGTCGCCGGCGGACTCCGCGACATCGATCGCGCGTCGCTCGACGAGCGCCTGCCGCCAGCTCTCGAGCAACTCGGTGCGCGCACGCGCCACCGGGTCGGCGGCGCGCGCATCTTCCACCTGCTTCTTCGCCGCTGCCTCGCGTTCGACCCACGCGGTCTCGTTGACCTGGACGAGCGTTGCCACCTGCGAGCGGATCGCCTCGCAGCTCGTCACGAGCTCCGAGCGCTTCGCGTCGGTCGCCGCGTCTTGCCACAACCGATCCGCGGCCGAGCGCAGCTCGCCGAGCCGGTCCGACAGTTGCGGGGGTGCCTCGTCGAACCCGGACAGCACCGACGAGATCCCCATCGCGCGCTCGCGCCTCGTTGCATAGGGCTCGGCGGCGAGCTGCTGGCAGCAGCGCTGGGGGTTCTTGCACCCGAGCGCTTCGACCAGCAGCTTCAAGCGATCGGCAACGCTGCGCTTCCGCGATGCGACCGTCGCAGCCGCGCGCAGGGCGTCCTCGGCGGCGAGCTCGGCATCCTGCGCGTGGAGCTGGTTGTCCTCGATCGCCGGCCGCAGGACCTTCGCGGCATTCGATGCAGCATCGTCGCAGCCATGGTCGGAATGGCACGCCATGCTCCCGCTCGCGGCGCCGAACAGCAGGATGCTCGCGAATCCGCTGACGAGCACGCTCGTGACCACCACCCGTGACCGGCACATTTGCACGTCGCAACGATAGCTCGGTGCGTCGCCGGATCTCGCTCCGCATGCGCGCTACGATTCCGCCGTGCCGCGAAAGCCTCGCGCTCCGATCCACGTGCCTGCCGGGAAGGGCCGCGCGTATCCGATGGGACCCGTGCACGCGATCTTCAAGGCAGACGGTGACGAGACGCGCGGCCGCTACGCGATCTCGGAGTGGTGGCTCGATCCGTACACGCGCGGACCCGGCCCGCACTCCCATCCCGAGGACGACGTGTTCTACGTGCTCGAAGGCACGATGAGCTTCTTCGTCGGCGGCCGCTGGATCGACGCCGCCGCAGGCACGCTCGTGATCGCACCCGGCGGCACGCCCCACGATTTCGAGAATCGCACCGCGACGCGCGCCGGCGCCCTCAACGTCTCGGTGCCCGGCGACTTCGAACCCGCGATGGCAGGCATCGCCCCGTGGTTCCGCGCGCGCTCCGCCGCCGCATCGCGCACCGCGAACGCTCCCGTTCGAACCTCGACCGCGCGCTCCACCGCCTCGCCTCGAAGCAAGCGACGCACGAAGCGCACGGCTTGATCAGCGTCGCGGGGGCGGGCGCTTGCCGGTCTGCTTGTACGCGACGTAGTCCGCGACGATCCGTGGATGATCGAAGACGAGGCGCTGCGGAAGGGCGTCCGGCTTGCAGACGATGCAGCTCTGCGCGTCGTCGCCGCCGACCGGCGTGCCGCGCGCACGGCCGATGAACACCGTCGAGACCGTGTGCTTGCGCTTGTCGCGCGACGGATCGGAGTAGACGTGGAACAGCTCGACGAGCTCGACGTCGAGGCCGGTCTCTTCCTTCGCCTCGCGGATCGCGGCATCTGCGACCCATTCGCCTTCGTCGACAAAGCCGCCGGGCAGGGCGAGTCCCTGCGGCTCGAACTTGCGCTCGACGAAGACGAGCTCGCCAGGGCGATCGTCGAGCTCGATCAGGACGTCGACGGTGGGCGTGGGGTTCTTGTGCTCGCTCATGGGTTCGCTCCGGCCGGAGGAGGTTTCGGCGTGCCGCCCGCGGATGGCGTCGACTTCGCGCGATCCATCCACTGCGTCAGCTGGGCTTTGAGCTTCTCGGCGTCGGGATCGGAGGTCGCGAGGTTCTTGCGCTCCTCCGGATCGGCCGCGAGGTCGTAGATCTCCCAGTCGCTGTTGTCGAGGAAGATCACGTGGCGCTTGTCGTCGGCGGTGATGATCGATTGCGACTCGTGCTCCCAGTCGCCGACGCGCACCATCTCGGCGTATGCCGGGCGCGGGTCGAGCGGCTTGCCTTCGAGCGCGGGGACGAGCGAGCGGCCCTGCCACGTGGCGGGCGGCTTGATCGCGAACAGGTTCGCGACCGTCGGGGCGAGATCGAGCAGCTGGACGACGTCGGGGACCTTGCGCGGCTGGACGCCGGGGACGCGGAACATCAGCGGCACGTGCAGCATCTCGCGGTGCAGCGAGCGGCCGTGGAAGAACATCTCCTCGCCGCCGACGCGATGGATGCCGAAGCCTTCGCCGTGGTCGGACATCAGGACGACCGTCGTGGTCTTCGCGAGGCCGGTCTTGTCGAGCGTGTCGAGGATCTCGCCGACGCGCTGGTCGACGAACGCGACCTCGTAGTCGTACTTCTGCGCGAGGGCGGCGGTGCCGTGCTCGGTGATCGGCGGCATGCCTTCGTGTTCGACGTACGTCGAGTGCGGCTCGAACAGGTGGACGAGCATGCCGAACTTGCCGCCGTCGGGCGCGGCCTTCGCGATGTCCTCGAGCTTCGCGATCGCCTTCTTGACGATGCGCGGCCCGGCGATGTCCTTGTTCGAGGGGCCGATGCCGACCGCGTCGCGGTTGTCCCACTGATCGGCGCCCTGCCAGATGTTGCTGCGGATCCACGTGATGTCCGGGCAGGTGTCCGGCTCGCGGTTGCAGAAGTAGAAGTGCGACGTGATGCCGTAGGTCTTGAAGTCGCCGGTCTTGAGCGCCTCGAACAGCAGGTCGTTGTCGTCGAGGACGGTCGGGTAGTTCGTGCCCTTCTTGCCGGTGAGCGCGAGCTCGGTCGGATAGCGCGACGCGAGGAACGACGGCACCGAGCGTGGCGTGTTCGGCGCCTGCGAGTACGCGTTCTCGAACACGACCGACTGCGCGGCGAACGCATCGATCCGCGGCGTCAGCGACTTGCCGTCGCGCTTGTAGCCGGTGAAGCCGAGCCGGTCGTAGCGCAGCGTATCGATGAAGATGACGAGCACGTTCTTGCCGCCGGACAGCGTCGACGCGGGCGCCTGCGTGGCGCCGGAGCCCGACGCTTGCGGCACGGCCTCGCGCTTCGTGTCGCCACCGACGCAGTTGTCGTCCTTGCCGTTCTCCGGGATCTCCGGCGCGCCGGGATACACCGACGGATCGTGATCGTCGCAGTCCTTCTCGCCAAAGAACGTCGACACGCCGTCGCCGTCCTTGTCGAACAGCTTGCGCAGCCGCGGGATCAGGCGGTTGCCGAGGTACGACCGGTCGAGCACGGTGACGCGCACCTGATCCGACGGCGCGCGCAGGCCGACGAACGGCAGGACGGCCGCGAGCAGCGCGCCGACGATCACGAGGATGCCGCGCGACGGGATGCGCTCGCGCACGCCGGCGAGCGGGCCGTAGGCGAGCAGGCCGACGACGGTCGCGATCACCGGCAGCAGCGCCGGCATCACGATCGAGCCGAGGTTCATCGCCTGGTAGTCGAGCTGCGTCAGCACGATGAACGCGCCGGCGGCGACCGCGGCAGCGACCGCGAGCACGAGCAGCAGGACGACGCGCGACAGCGGACCGATCGCCGGCACGATCGCGGTCACGCGGCGCGCGATGCGGTAGAGCGGCAGCGCGGCGAGCGCGAAGATCGGGACGAGCGCGACGACGACGACACCGAGGAGCAGGGCGCCCGTGGTCTTGCGCTGGACGTCGGCGACGAGCATCAGCGACAGCCGGGCGACGCCGTACGCGAGGATGCCGCCGGCGATCGCGGCCGCGATCAGGACCGCGGCGATCGCGCGATCGAGCTCGGGCTCCTCGCGCAGCTTGCGGAACACGCCGCGCACCCAGCCGGTGCCCCACTGCGCGTTGCCGGCGGCGAGCACGATGCCGATCGCGAGGCCGATCGGCAGCGCGACGAGCGCCCACAGGCCGAGCACCGGCATGACGACCCCGGTGTGCACGACATCGACGATCGCGAGCACGAGCCCGGCGACGAGCACCACGCCGAGGCCGGTGGCGAACCCGGTGCGGTACGAGCCGCGGTCGGGCGGGGCGGAGAGGCGGACGTCGGACATCGCAGGAGTCGTTAGCACATCCGTCCGACAGGTTGCGGGACGCGGGCGCGAGGAGGCGTCAGCTGCGGCGAGCTTCGACGAGCACGCCTTCGACGAACCGCGGATCGATCTCGGCGTCGCGGATGCCGCCGAGCAGATCCTCGAGCTCGGAGAGCCACTGATCGACGAGCGCGCCGAGCACGGTCGACGACGCTTGCAGCTGCGCGGCATCGAGCCGCGTGCGCAACGCGTCGAGCGCGACCGTGCGCGCGCCGGGCGTCAGCTTGCCGTCGACCATCGCGCGATCGCGCAGCTGCGTCAGCTCGTGTTGCGAGAGCGCCTCGCCGGAAAAGCCGCCAGCGATCAGCACGCGCGCGATCGCGGTGCGGATGTGATCGTCGAGCGACGGCCGCGGCTCCGGTGCCTGGCCCATCGCGACGACATCGACGCCGAGGCTCTCGACGACCGCGATCCGCACGGTCAGCCCGGTCAGGATCTCGCCGGCGCGGCGCAGATCGGCCTGCGACTCGAACGGGCGCATGCCGGGCGTCGGCGGCTCGTCGGCGGCGCGCGCGAACAACGGGCGTGGCGAGCACAGCGCGGCGACGAGCTCCTTCGCCGGCGAGCCCGCGGTCACCGAGCGCGACGCGAGCGCGGTCGCGAGCCGCGCGAGCTTGTGCGTCACCGTGTAGCCGACGCGGAACAGCCGCGACATCCCGACGCTGCGCAGCGCTTGCTGGGCGCGGCCGAAGTCACCGCGCGCGACCGTCTCGAGCCCGAGCGACAGCGTCGCCGTCGCGTAGAGCGCACCGCGCCGCACGACCTCGGGCTGGCCGGGCTTCGCGCGACCGGCCGCGAGCACCTTGTTGACGAGCACGACGAGCGCGGCTTCGAGGCGCTGCGCTTCGGTCGGGTCCTCGATCGTCGCGAGCGCGCGCGCGAGGAAGCCGCGGCCGAGCACCTCCTGCGCGACGACGAGCGGGACGTGCGAGGCGTCGTCGTCGGCGAGCCGGTCCTGCGAGCCCTCGCCGATCGAGACCTGGTTCGCGTCGAGCGGCCGGAACAGATCGAGCGCCTCGTAGAAGTCGACGTAGCCGAGGTCGGCGAGCCGGCCCGCGCGCCAGCGATAGCTCATCTCCTCGAGCTCCGCCGGCGGCTCCGAGCGCGCGGCCATGATCGTGTGGCGCGCGAGGTCGGCGTCGGCGCGGTAGAGGTCCTCGACGAGGCGCATCACGAGCCGCTGGCTCTCGTCGTCGCCGAGCAGCTCGAGCATGAAGAACCGATCCGGCGTCGCCATGATCGGCGCCTCGTTCGCATCGTCGGGCTCCTCGCCGAGCGAGACGTCGTAGACCTTGACCTGGCGCTGCAAGATCAGCGCGCGCAGCTCGGTATCGAGCTTGCCCCAGACGTCGCCGACCTTCTCGAAGCCGACCTCGACGAGCGCGGCGATCCACGGGGTCAGCGGCGCGACGTCGAGCTGGTCCTTGTTCCAGCCGTCGAGATCGAAGCAGCCCTGGATCTGCTGCGGCGTCGCGAGCGCGATCAGGTCCTGCGCGTCCTCGAACCCGACCTCGTGTACGAGCTCGAACACCTCGTTCGGTGCGAGCGATGCGACCGCGGCCTCGGCATCGTCGGCCGAGAGCAGCGCATCGATCCGGCGGTAGCCGCGCGGCCCGGCGAGCTGCGCGCGCAGCCGGGCGAGAGGGCCACTCGGAGGGATGCCGTGCTCGGTCACAGCGCCCCTATAGCATGGCAATGATAGCGTCGACGCGTGCGCGATCCGATCGAGTCGGCCGTCGGCGCAGCGCTGGCCGCGATCGGTCCAGGGCTGTACGGCGTCGCGTGCTCCGGTGGCGCGGACTCGATGACGCTCGCGCATGCCGCGATCGCGGTCGCGGGGGCGGCACACGTCGTCGTGCTCGTGATCGATCACGGGCTGCACGCGGACAGCGCGCGGATCGCGGACGAGGTCGTCGCGTGGGCGCGCGCGCGCGGAGCCGCCGGGGTCGTGCGCCGGGTCGAGGTCGCGCGCCGTGCGTCGCTCGAGGCGGCCGCCCGCGAGGCGCGCTACGGCGCGCTCGACGCACTCGCCGACGAGCTCGGGCTCGCCGCGATCCTCGTCGGCCACACCGCGCGTGATCAGGCCGAGACCGTGATGATGCGGATCGTGCGCGGCACCGGCCCGGCCGGGCTCGCCGGCATCCCGGCACGGCGCGGTCGGATCGTCCCCAGCGGAGCGGGCGGCGCGATGATCGTGCGGCCGCTGCTCGCGATCGAGCGCGCGGCGATCGACGCGTACGTCGCCGCGCACGCGATCCCGACGTGGCACGATCCGATGAACGACGACCGCGCGCTCGCCCGCGTCCGCATGCGCAGCGAGCTGCTGCCCGCGCTGCGGCGCGAGAATCCGCAGCTCGATCGCGCGCTGCGCCGGCTCGCGGACAGCGCCGCGGAGTGGTCCGCGGTGATCGATGCGCGCGCGACGCGGTACGCGCTGCCGATCGATTGCACGGTGCTCGCGGGCGAGCCGGCCGCGATTCGCAAGCGCGCGGTCGCGCTCGCGCTCGAGGCGGCGGGCGTGGACGTCGAGGCCGTGCACCTCGAGGCGATCGACGCGCTCGTGATCGCGCCGTCACGCGGCGAGCGCCGGCTCGCGATCCCGGGCGCGACGCTCGTCCGCAGCTACGCGACGCTCGATCTCGTCGCGGCCGTGGTCGAACCGCCGGCGCTGCGCGCACCGCCCGGGCCGTACGAGCTGCGCGTCTGGCGCGCCGGCGATCGCATGCGGCCGGCGCGGCTCAAGGGCCGCTCGCGCAAGCTGTCCGACCTCTACGGCGACATGAAATTGCCGCGCGCGCAGCGTGCGACCGCGAGGGTCATCGAACGCACGACCGATCACGTGATCGTGTGGGCCGAGCATGTCGGGATCGCCTTTGATACCGAGGATTTTCTGGCACCCGGAGTGGTCGACCTTCCCACCTGATTGGTCGGGACATTTTGAGGAGTTTCGACTTTGCAACGAGGGGTGTTCGCTCCATGCTAGGGGACGATTGCGAGCTCTCGGGCTCGCGAAGCTAGGGCCTCTCGACGAACGGACCGTGCCGTTGCGCCAATCTCACAAGACCATCCTGATCTGGGCGATCCTGATCCTCATGTTCGTGAGCATCTACTCGATGTTCACGGACAGCTCGAGCAAGGAGAAGGAGCTCGATGCCACCGCGTTTCGCAGCCTGCTGACCAACAAGGAAGAAGCCGGCAAGATCGAGAGTGTTCGCGCCGAGCCGCGCGGCCCGAGCGACGCTCGCTACGTCGTCACGATGAAGGCGGATGCCACGAAGCGCGTGGTCTACGGACCGTGCTGCGCCGATGGCCCCGGCACGATCGCCAAGGAGATCACCGACGCGGGCATTCCGTTCACCGTGAAGTCCAAGGATGACTCGAGCATCTGGCCGCAGGTGCTCGTGTGGTGGCTGCCGATGCTGCTGCTCGTCGGCATCTTCTTCCTGTTCATGCGCCAGCTGCAGTCCGGCGGCGGCAAGGCGATGTCGTTCGGCAAGTCGAAGGCAAAGCTACTGTCCGACCACCAGAACCGCGTGACGTTCAAGGACGTCGCCGGCGTCGAGGAAGCGAAGGACGAGGTCGAGGAGATCATCGCGTTCCTCAAGGATCCGAAGAAGTTCACGCGCCTCGGCGGCCGCATCCCGAAGGGCGTGCTGATGATGGGCCCACCGGGCACCGGCAAGACGCTGCTCGCGCGCGCGATCGCGGGCGAGGCCGGCGTGCCGTTCTTCTCGATCTCGGGCTCGGACTTCGTCGAGATGTTCGTCGGCGTCGGCGCGAGCCGCGTCCGCGACCTGTTCGAGCAGGGCAAGAAGAACGCGCCGTGCATCATCTTCATCGACGAGATCGACGCGGTCGGTCGCCATCGCGGCGCCGGCCTCGGTGGCGGTCACGACGAGCGCGAGCAGACGCTGAACCAGCTGCTCGTCGAGATGGATGGCTTCGAGAGCAACGACGGCGTGATCATCATCGCCGCGACGAACCGCCCCGACGTCCTCGACCCGGCGCTGCTGCGCCCCGGTCGGTTCGATCGCCGGATCGTCGTGCCGCGCCCCGATCTGCGCGGTCGCATGGGCATCCTCGCGGTGCACACCCGCAAGGTCCCGCTGTCGACCGGCACCGGTGGCGTCGATCTCGAGGTGCTCGCGCGTGGCACGCCGGGCTTCTCGGGCGCCGACCTCGAGTTCCTCGTCAACGAAGCGGCGCTGATCGCCGCGCGTCGCGACAAGGACAAGGTCGAGATGGAGGACTTCGAGGAGGCGAAGGACAAGGTGCTGATGGGTGCCGAGCGCCGCTCGATGATCATCTCCGAGAAGGAGAAGCGCACGACGGCGGTCCACGAGGCCGGTCACGCGCTGGTCGCCCGGTTCGCCGGCGACGAGGCCGATCCGGTCCACAAGGTCACGATCATCCCGCGCGGCCGCGCGCTCGGCGTGACGCAGCAGCTGCCGCCCGAGGATCGGCTCAACATGACGCGCGAGTTCGCGCTCAACCAGATCGCGATCCTGATGGGTGGCCGCGTCGCCGAGGAGATCGTGTTCGCCCAGAAGACGACCGGCGCCGGCAACGACATCGAGCGCGCGACCGAGCTCGCCCGGTCGATGGTCACCGAGTGGGGCATGAGCGACGAGTTCGGCCCGCTCAACTTCTCGCCCGGCAAGCACGAGGTCTTCCTCGGCCGTGACTTCTCGCAGGGCGCGTCGCTGTCCGAGGACACCGCGAAGCGGATCGACTCGGAAGTCCGCCGCATCGTCGTCCAGCAGTACGAGCGCGCGACCCAGATCCTCACGGCGCACCGCAAGGAGCTCGAGATGATCTCCGAGTCGCTGCTCGAGTACGAGACGCTCGACGGCGACGACATCGACACCCTGCTGCGCGGCGGCAAGCTCGACCGCCCGGTGTCGCCGATGGTCAAGAAGCGCCAGGAAGCCGCGGCCGAGAAGGAAGAGGCGCACAAGCGCCCCTCGATCCTGCCGCCGCTGTCGTCGAAGAAAGATCCGACGCCCGAACCGGCCTGATCGTAGTCGCGCTATTTTGCGCGCGTGCCGATCTCGATCCGGGTAGGCGGGCCGACCGACTGGCGCCAGTGGCGCGAGCTCCGGTTGCGCGCGCTCGCCGACGCAGCCGATGCGTTCGGCGAGACGCTCGCGCGGGCCTCGCAGCGCAGCGAGGCCGAGTGGCGGGACCAGGTCGCACCGCAGCGCGGGCGTGTCCTGTTCTTTGCCGATCACGATGACCTGCCGGTCGGGATGACGGTCGTGCGGATCACTCCGGACGCCCCGACGACCGCACGGCTGTACGCGATGTGGGTCGCGCCGGAAGCGCGGCGGCTCGGGGCCGGGCGTGCGCTGATCGACGCGGCGATGCGATGGTCGCGGTTCGCCGGCGCGCGCGAGCTCGCGCTGCAGGTGACCGATCGCAACCTGGTCGCGCGTCAGCTCTATCGCGAGACCGGGTTTGTCGACACCGGCCGGGTCGAGGCACTTCGCCCCGAGTCGGAGCTCCCCACGCACGTGCTCGTCGCCCGGCTCGGGCCGCTCGTCATGGGCGTCGTCAACGTCACTCCCGACTCGTTCTCCGACGGCGGCGACTTCTACGATCCGGACGCCGCGGTCGCGCACGGCCTCGCGTTGCTGCGCGACGGCGCGGACATCCTCGACGTCGGCGGCGAGGCGACGAACCCGCGGGCGCGCCCGATCAGCGCCGAGGAGGAGCTGCGCCGGATCCTGCCGGTGATCGAGCCGCTCGCGCAGGCCGGCGGCACGGTGTCGGTCGACACGACGAAGGCCGCCGTCGCGCGCGCCGCGGTCGAGGCCGGCGCGTCGATCATCAACGACATCTCCGGGGGGCTGTTCGATCGCGAGATGGCGAGCGTCGTCGGCGAGCTCGACGTGACCTACATCGTCGGGCACCTGCGCGGCACGAACCTGTCCGAGACGTTCGCCGGCGAGGCGGGGATCACGTGGCGCGAGGTCGCGGTCGAGCTCGGCGAACGGATCGCGGCACTGCCGGCCGCGGCACGTGGTCGCGCCTGGATCGACCCGGGTGTCGGGTTCGGCAAGGGCGGCGACCCCGAGACGAACCTCGAGCTATTGCGCCACGCCGGCGACCTCGGTCGTGCGGTCGGATGTCCGGTCGTCGTCGGGCCGAGCCGGAAACGGTTCTTGAAACGACTCGTCGGCGGCGACCCGGATCTCGCGGCGCTCGACGGCGCGACGGTCGCCGCGTGTCTCGGTGCCGTGCGCGCTGGCGCACACGTCGTGCGGGTCCACAACGTTGCATTGCTCCGAGCGGCTCTCGCGGTGTACACAAGAATGTAGGGTCCGGACGCGACGACGATCGTGAGCGCTCGGCCCGTGTGGGCCTGCCATGACCGCGACGCTCCAGGAATTCATCGATGGGCTGACGCCGGGTGCGGTGGCGACCACGCTCGTCGATATCTTCCTGGTCTACTACCTGATCTACCGCCTGCTGCTGACGATCCGCGGCACGCGCGCGGCGCAGATGATCGTCGGCATCGTGCTGATCGGCGCGGCGTTCTTCGTCGCCGATCGGCTCGAGCTGTCGACGGTGTCGTGGCTGCTCGACAACCTGATCTCGTACCTGCTGATCCTGATCATCGTCGTGTTCCAGCAGGACATCCGGCGCGCGCTCGGCCGGATCGGGCAGGGCGTGATCCCGTTCGGCCGCAAGCAGGAGACGACGCACATCGTCGACGAGGTCGTCGCCGCGACCGCGCAGCTCGCGCGCGCCCGGATGGGTGCGCTGATCGTGTTCGAGCGCGACGCGGCGCTCGAGGAGTTCGTCGACGACGCGACGCGGATCGACGCCGTGCTGTCGCGCCAGCTGCTCGTCTCGCTGTTCGTCCCCGCGCGCGACAACGAGCTGCACGACGGCGCGGTCGTGATCGGCAAGAACCACCGGATCGAGCTCGCGCGCGCGCTGCTGCCGCTGTCGCGAGCGACCGATCTCGGCCCCGAGTTCGGCACCCGCCACCGCGCCGCGCTCGGCATCACCGAGGACACCGACGCGGTCGTCGTCGTGGTGTCCGAGGAGCGCGGCGAGATCTCGCTGTGCTTCAAGGGCTCGATCGCGCGTGACCTCGAGCCGGTGATGCTGCGCCGCGCGCTCGTCGGCCTGTTCGCGGGTGGCCGCGCGACCGAGGAGATGACCGAGGAGGCCGAGGCCGCCGCCGAGCTCGGCAAGGCGCTCGCGGCGGTCGCCGAGCCGCCGCCCGAGCCGGTCAGCGCACCCGCGACGGCGCCCGCGTCCGAGGCGGCGTCGTGAGATCGCGGTCGCAGACGATCGAGTCGCTCAACCGCGGCGCGACCGGCCGCGCGCCGGAGCCAGGGCGCGACGACAAGACGCCGGACGTCCGCGGCTACGTGCGGCGCTGGCTGCACGGCGCGTTCTTCGACAACGTCGGCCTCAAGTTCCTGTCGCTCGTGCTCGCGTTGACGGTGTTCCTGCTGATCAACACCGACAAGGATCGCGAGATCACGCTGAGCGTGCCGGTCAAGTACGACGTGCCGGCGGACAAGGTGCTGGTCTCCGACACGATCCCGTCGGTCGATGTGACGCTGAAGGGACCGTGGCGACGGCTGCGCCGGGTCGCGGACCGCGAGCTCGGCGTGATCCGGCTCGATCTGCGCAACGCGCCGAGCGGCGACCTCGAGCTGCGGCCGGACATGATCCCGAACGTGCCGGACGGGCTCACCGTGACGTCGGTCGATCCGCGGTCGGTGCGCGTGCAGTTCGACAAGCGGGTCGACAAGCTCGTCGAGGTGGTCGCGAGCACGGCCGGCCGACCGCAGCACGGCTACGTCGTCGCCGAGGTCAAGGCGGTGCCGCCGACCGTGCGCGTGCGCGGTGGCGAACGGCTGCTCGCGGCGCTGTCCTCGATCCGCACGGTCGAGATCAGCCTCGAGGGCCGCACCGACTCGTTCGAACAGCTCGCCGAGCTCGCGGCACCCGAAGGCGTCGAAACCGATCCGACGCAGCGGATCAGCGTCCACGTCCGGATCGAGGAAGAGCTCGTCACGCGCAAGGTGTCGATGCCGGTCACCGTGCAGGGCGACGGGATCGATCCGGCGCGCTGGACCGTGACGCCCGCGCAGGTCGACGTCACGTTGACCGGCGAGCTGCTCGCGATCGAGGCGGCGAAGACCGCGATGGTGCCGACGGTGAAGCTCGACAAGAAGACGGCGAAGCCCGACGAGCCGAACGCGCGCGCTCGTGAGGTTGACGTTAGGATCGAAGGCCTGCCACGCGGTGTAGGCGTTCGCATCTCCCCGGAGCGCGTCACCGTCGCGCCGAAGCCGTTCTGAAGTCATCTCCCGAAACCGAGCCGTGCTACGAAGGAGCTGATGACGAGTAATGGTCGTTCTCTGTTCGGCACCGACGGGATGCGCGGTGTCGCGAACGTCGAGCCGATGACGTGTCACACCGTGATGCGCCTGGGGATGGCGGTCGCGGCGCGACTGCGCCAGCCGGGGAGACACACGCGGATCGCGATCGGCAAGGACACGCGACTGTCGGGCTACATGTTCGAGTCCGCGCTCGCCGCCGGCATCGTCGCGATGGGCGCCGACGTCTGGCTGACCGGTCCGCTGCCGACGCCGGGCATCGCGTTCATCACGTCGTCGATGCGGTGCGATGCCGGCGTCGTCATCTCGGCGTCGCACAATCCGTTCGAGGACAACGGCATCAAGGTGTTCGCGCGCGACGGCTACAAGCTGCCGGATCACGTCGAGGCCGAGATCGAGGCGCTGATGGGCTCCGACGAGCTCGACAACCTGCGCGCCGCACCGTCGGACGTCGGCTACAGCCGCAAGATCGACGACGCGCGTGGCCGCTACATCGTGTTCTGCAAGAGCACGTTTCCCAGCGAGCTGACGCTCGACGGCCTGCGGATCGTCGTCGACGGCGCGCACGGCGCGGCGTATCGCGTCGGGCCAGCGGTGTTCGAGGAGCTCGGCGCGACGGTGTTCGCGATCCACACGAAGCCGGACGGCAAGAACATCAACGCGAAGGCCGGCGCGCTGCACCCCGAGAAGATGTGCGAGACCGTGCGGCTGCACGAGGCGCACATCGGGATCGCGCTCGACGGCGACGCCGATCGCGTCGTGATGTGCGACGAGCACGGCAACGTCGTCGACGGCGACGCGGTGATGGCGCTGTGCGCGACCCGGATGATCAAGGAGAACCGGCTCGCGAAGCAGACGCTGGTCGCGACGGTGATGTCGAACCTCGGGCTCGAGCGCGCGGTGCGCCAGGTCGGCGGCCGCGTCGTGCGCACGCAGGTCGGCGATCGCTACGTCGTCGAGGAGATGCGCAAGCACGGCTACAACCTCGGCGGCGAGCAGTCGGGCCACCTCGTGTTCCTCGATCACGCGACCACCGGCGATGGCATCGTCGCCGCGCTGCGCGTGCTCGCGATCATGGCGCGCGAGCAGATCCCGCTGTCCGAGCTGTCGAAGGTGATGACGCGAACGCCGCAGGTGCTGATCAACACCGCGGTCGACAAGAAGGTCCCGCTCGAGCAGCTGCCCGATGTCCAGCAGCTGATCGCGAACGTCGAGCGCGAGCTCGGCGACGACGGTCGCGTCCTGGTGCGCTACAGCGGCACCGAGAGCAAGGCGCGCGTCATGATCGAAGGCATGGACGAGGCGCGCATCAAGACGTGGGCCGAGGACATCGCCGGTACGCTCGCGCGCTGCTGCCGCGCCCAGTAGTGCGATACCCTGCCGGCGTGCAGCCGGTCGTCACCGCAGCCGAGATGCGCGCGCTCGATCGCGCGACGATCGAAGAGATCGGGATCCCCGGGTTCACGCTGATGGAGACCGCCGGGCGCGCGGTCGCCGACGCCGCGGTCGCGATGCTCGGCGGCCGCACCGGCCACGTCGCCGTCGTGTGCGGCCCGGGCAACAACGGCGGCGACGGGTTCGTGGTCGCGCGCGTGCTGCGCAGCCGCGGCATCGACGCGGTCGTCTACCTCGCGGTCGCGCGCGACGCGCTGCAGGGCTACGCGCGCGAGCACCTCGACGTGCTCGATCGCAGCGGCGGCGTGATCCAGGCGATCGCGAGCGCGAAGCAGCTCGAGGCGCACGAGGCGGCGATCCGGTCCGCGGCGCTCGTCGTCGACGCGCTGTTCGGGATCGGCACGACGCGCCCGATCGAGGGCCGGTTCGCCGCGATCGTCGAGACGATCAACGCCACGAGCGCGGTGCTCGCGGTCGACATCCCGAGCGGGCTCGAGACCGACACCGGCCAGACGCTCGGGGTCGCGGTGCGCGCGCAGCGCACGGTGACGATGGCGGCGCCGAAGCTCGCGCTCGTCAGCGCGCCCGGGTTCGCGCGCTGCGGCGCCGTCGTGATCGCGGACATCGGCATCCCGCCGCAGCTCGTCGCGGCGTCGAACATCCGCGCCGGCCTCGTCGAGCCGGCCGACATCCAGGCCGCGCTGCCGCGCGCGACCGTGCTCGATCACAAGGGCCGGCGCGGCCACGTGCTGATCGTCGGCGGCGGGCCCGGGATGCGCGGGGCAGGGCGGCTCGCGGCGACGGCGGCGGCACGCGCCGGCGCGGGGCTCGTGACGCTCGCGGCGGCCGGCGACGACCTCACCGCGCCGGACTCGATCATGACCCGGCCGATCCGCGATCGCGAGGCGCTCGTCGCGGCGCTCGAGGGCAAGGCTGCGGTCGTGATCGGACCGGGGCTCGGGACGCAGGATCTCGCGCGGACGTGGGTCGGCGAGGTGCTCGCATCCGGCGTGCCCGCGGTGCTCGATGCCGACGCGCTGAACGTGCTCGCGTCCGACGCCGCGCAGCTCGCACGCGCGGCCGGGCCGGTCGTGATCACGCCACACCCCGGCGAGGCGGCGCGCTTGCTGCAGACGACCGCCGCGGCGGTCGAGGCCGATCGGCTCGCAGCCGCGCGCCTGCTCGCGGTCAAGACCCACGCGGTCGTGGTGCTCAAGGGCGCGCGGACGATCGTCTGCGACGGCACGCTCGGCGATGACTTTTGCGCGATCAACCCGACCGGTGGTCCGGCGCTCGCGACCGGCGGCAGCGGCGACGTGCTCGCCGGGACGATCGGCGCGCTGCTCGCGCAGGGCGTGCCCGCGGCCGATGCGGCGCGCGTCGGCGCCTATGTCCACGGCCGCGCCGGCGACGAGCTCGCACACATCCACGGCGCGCGCGGCGTCGTCGCGACGGATCTGCCACTCGCGATCGCCGATGTCCTGCACAGCTTCGAGTGATGCCCGGCAGGCGACACCCCGTGCGCCGCGTCGCTTGGGCAATTTTGAGACGCGCGTGCCGTCGACGCGATCGGTCACGCGATCTCGCGTCCGGTTTGAGACGCAGCTCGTGTCTACGCAGCCTCGTCGTCTAAAACTGGCCAGCGTTCTGCGAGCTTAGCCATGGCACGACGGCTGCTTTTCCTCGGGCCATGTCGCGAGTCCAGGGCAAGTCGGTCAGCGTTCCTTCTGCTTCCCGCGTGGTGCGTCGTAACGCGGCTCCCGTTGCGGGGAAGGTGGCGACGCTCCGGGTCGTGCGGCCCAACGAGAAGCCGCACCGCTCGTTCGAGCTGGCGTGCATGCCGCACCAGGCGGAGATGTTCGGCGTCGCGATGCGCATCTGCCGCGATCCGGACACCGCGAAGGATCTCGTCCAGGAGACGCTGCTCCGCGCGATGGTCGCGTGGGACAGCTTCCAGCCGGGCTCGAACCTGCGCGCGTGGCTGTTCCGCATCCTGACGAACGCGTTCATCAACGGCTATCGCAAGCGCCGCCGTCACCAGCGGTTCGCGAACGAGCGTCCCGGCGACGCGCTGTGTGCGCTCTACGGTCGCGACCAGGACCACACCGACGATCTCGAGGACACGCTGATCGGGGACGAGCTGTGCGACGAGGTCAAGCAGGCGCTCGACCGGCTCGGGCCGGAGTATCGCGACGTCGTCGAGCGCGCCGACCTCAAGGGCGAGAAGTACAAGGACATCGCGGACGCGCTCCACGTCCCGATCGGCACGGTGATGTCGCGGCTGTTCCGCGCGCGCCGCGTGCTCGAGGGCGAGCTGGCGACGTTCGCGCACCGCGACTACGGCATCAAGCGCGCGGCCTGAAGCCCTCCGCACGCGCGCCGAGAGCCTCTGCAGCGGCAACTGCAGGGGCTTTCGTTCGTCGGTCGCTCAGTACTCGCTCTCGCGACTTGCCGGCCAGACGTTGAGATCGCCGGCCGGCACGTGCTCGCTCGCGAGCTCGCCACGCGCGTCGGTGTAGCTCGCCCACACGATGCCGTCGGCGGTGTGGACGAAGTACTGCTCCTGGCGGACCGGCGCGTCGTCGGCGCCCGGATCGACGACCTGGAACACGCGCCACTCGGTGCGCGCGACCGGCGCGGCGACCGCGGTCTGCGCGGCCTTGATCGCGTCGCGCACCATCGCGTCGCTGTCGGTATCGAGCGCCTGCTTGAACGCGGGCGCGACCTTCGTGCCGCCGACGCGCGCGAGGTTCTTCGCGGCCGCGATCCGGACGTGCGGGCTCGGATCGTCGCGCAGCAGCTGGGCGAGGGTCTTCGCGGCATCGTCGTCACCGGCGAGGCTGCCGAGCGCCTGCGCGACGTTGATCCGGACGAGGCGCGAGCGATGGAACGCGAGGTTGACGAGCTCGCCGCGGCGGTTGCCGAGCAACGTGCCGCGCTTGTCGCGAGGCAGCGCCCACAGCGTGCGGGCGAGCGCGCCGGTCGAGTCGATCGCGGCGGCCCAGCTGCCGTGCTTGCCGAGGTAGAGCCAGCGATCGACGAGCGTCGAGGCGCGCGCGTGGGTCGGCGTCGCCGCGAGGATCTCGCCGAGCGCCCACGCGGCGTCGCCGGTCAGCCGGTCGTCCTTCGTGCCGAGCGCGGCGGCGAGCGCGTCGACCGAGTCGGTGTCGCGCATCTCGCCGAGCGCCCAGGCGGCGGCGCGCCGGCGATCCGACGAGCCCTGCTGGACGAGCGAGCGCAGGAACGGCGCGTCCGCCGGGTCCTTCGCGGCGGCGAGCCCGGCGATCGCGGCGAGGCTGATCTTGATCGAGCCGTCGTTCGCGAGCTCGCGCAGCAGCTTGCGAGCCGCCGGATCGCGCTTCGCGCGCAGCGTCGCGCCGAGCGCGCGGACGATGTGGTGGCGCGTCGGACCGCGGTCGGCCTTCGCGAGCGCGATCAGCGGCTGGATCGCGTTCGGATCGGCGATGTACGACAGCGACGTCGCCGCGTTCGGGTGAAGCTCCGGCGGACCTTCGCGCAGCACCGCGAGCAGCGCGGTCGTGCCGTCGGCGCGGCCGATCAAGCCGAGCGAGTCGATCGCGGCGCGCCGTAGCCGCGTCGGGTTGCCCGGGCCGGCGAGCGCGGCGAGCTTCGGCGTCGCGGCCGACACGCCGAGGATGCCGAGGTACTCGGCGGCGAGCACGCGGATCTCGAGATCGTCGTCGGTCAGGTGCTCGATCAGCACGTCGCCGGCACGTGCGTCCGAGCCGACGAGCGGACGCAGGCTCTCCATCGCGGCGACCCGGATCGCTGGATCCTTGCTCGCGAGCGCGCGCAGCACCGGCACGAGCGCCTGCGGATCGCCGGTCGCGCCGAGTGCGCGCAGCACGAGCGGGATCGCGACCCGGCCGCGCTCGAGCTCGGCGGCGAGCGTCGCGGTCGCCCGCGGATCGGCAGCCTCGGCGAGCAGCGCGACCGCGGTCGCCGGATCGCCCTTGAGCCTGCCTTGCAGGTGCAACACGAGTGCAGGTACGGCCGCGCGACCGGCGACCCGCAGCGCCTCGCGCGCGCCCTGCCGCTGGTCGTTGACCGCGAGGTTCTCGACGAGCGTGCGCATCGCGTCCTCGCCCGCCTTGCCCGCACCCGGCGTCCCCGCGATCTGGCCGAGCGCGTACGCGACCTTCTGGCGGAAGTTCTGCGAGCCGGTGTTGAGCTGCTCGGTCAGCGCGTCGATCGCATCGATCGCGCCGAGCGAGCCGAGCGCGCCGACCGCGGCGAGCCGCACGTCCTCGGCCGGATCGTTCATCAGCCGGATCAGCGCCGGCACCGCGGACTTGTCGCCGAGCCGTCCCACCGCGCGCACCGCGGCCTTGCGCGGCTCGAGCGCCGTGTCGCCGAACCGCGCGACGAGCGGGATCACCGCGCGCCGATCGCCGAGCTCCTCGAGCTGCGTGATCGTCGCGATCCGGACATCGGCCTTGTCGTCCTCGAGCCGCGGGATCAGCGCGATCACGACGGCCGGGTTGCCACGGCGGCCGATCGCGCCGAGCGCCTTGACCGCCTGCTGGCGCACCGTCGAGTCGGCGTCGCCGAGCGTGCGCGTCAGCGCCGCGGTCGCCTCGGGGCCGCCGATGTCGCCGAGCGCGCCCGCCGCGACCTGCTTCGTCTTCGGATCGAAGTTCGACAGCCAGTCGATCAGCACCGGCACCGCGGCGGTCGAGCCACCCTGGCCGAGCGCCTTCGCGGCGGCATGGCGGACGCGCTCGTCCTCGTCGGACAGCGCCTTCATCAGGTGCTTCTCGGTCAGCGCGATGTCGTACTTGCCGAGCTCGGTGACCGCGTCGATCCGCTTCTGGACATCACTCGACGCGAGGCCCTCGGCATCGACCTCGACGTGTCCGGCCCAGTCGAAGTCCCACGCCCATGCGGGCGCGGGCAGCGCGGCCAGAGCGAGCGCGAGGCTGACGGCGAGCTTTCGAGTCCACACGCTCGACGAGTATGCCGCGAGATCAAGGCTTTGCCAGCTGCTCGAGCGCCCACTCGACCTTCTTGCGGAGCGGGCCGGGCAGGTCGAGCTCGAGCATCGCGCGGTACTCGGCGGCGGCGCGCGCCTTGTCGCCGGACGCCCACAGCGCCGCGGCGAGGTTGCGGCGCGGCCGGAAGTCGCCCGGTGCGAGGCCACGCGCCCGCTCGAGCGCGGTCACGGCGCCGGCGACATTGCCGACCTTGAACCGCACGAGGCCGAGGTCGTTCCAGGCCTGCGGATCGCCCGGCGTCGCGGCGACCGCGCGCTCGTAGTGCGCGATCGACTGATCGTACTCGCCCCAGGTCGCGAGCGTCTCGGCGAACTCGCGGTTCGCGATCCCGACGCTCTGCGGATCGCGCGCGCTCGCGACCGCACGCTCGTAGTGCTCGCGCGCGATGTCGTGGCGGCGCATGCGCTCGGCCGCTTCCGCCTGATCGAGCTCGCTCTGGACGACGGGCACCGGCTGCTTCGGCGCGGCGCGACCGCCGCAGCCGGCGCAGGCGACGACGAGCCACACCGCCAGCCCGCGCACGGCTACTCCGGCTTCTTCGGCTTCGCGACCGCGATCGCGCTCGGCGCTCGATTGCGCGCCGGCGGAGCGAGCTCGATCGCGGCCTCGATGTCGTCGGGGTGGACCTCGGTCGTCTTCGACGCGCGGCGCTGCGGCTGCAGGATCTCGGGGTCCGACGGCTCCTCGGCCTGGGTCGCGAGGCGCAGCGCCTCGATCTCGTCGAGCGACTGCAGGCGCGTCGGATCCGGCGCGCCGAGCAGCGCGCGCAGCTCGGCCTGCGTTGGCGGGACGACCGGCGTCTCGATGCCCCACTCGTCGGACTCGGCGTGCGCGGCGATGTCCGGGCGATCCGCGAGCGGCAGCTCGAGCTTGCGCATCCGCGGCTCGGTGCGGCTCGCGTCGTCGTGGCCGGGCGCGTGGCCGACGCGCGTCGCGTCCGACGGTGCGACCGCGGGCACGTTGACGTCGGTGTCGTCGCCGACCGAATGCACCGACCGCGGCGGCACGTGACCGACGTGCGTGACCGGCACGCGCGGGTTCGAGCCGCTCGGCCCGAGGATCGCGCCCGGCAGCTTCGTCGCCGGCGGCGGCGAGCTCGTGCCACGGCGGAGCGGCGGCGGATTCGTGACCGCGTTCTCGAGCTCGACCGGTGCGGGCGGCCCGGCGTTGCGCGCGTCGTGCGGCGGACGCACCGGCATGCCGGCGAGCGTCGACGGCGCGGACGCGGGCGGCCGCGGCTTCGTCGGACCGCGCAGCGTCGACGAGCCGATCGGCTCGATCGGATCCGGACGTGGCGGCGGCTCGGGCGCCGGATCGCCGGGCGGCGACGCCGGCGGCGGCATCGCGACCGCACCGGACGCCTGATCCTTGATCATCCCGAGCGGCGGGATCGTCGGCCGCTTCACGCCGGGCGGCTGGACGAGCGGCGTCGGCGGCAGCGTCGCGGCGCGCTTGCGTGCGGCCGGCGAGCCGAACGTCGCCGGCGTGATCAGATCCGGCGGCGGCTGCGACGCCGACGCGGGCCGATCGCCGGCCGGTGGCGCGTTCGTCGTCGAGCCCGAGCGCGGCGTCGCGAGCGTGCCGGGCGCGGCCGGGACGATCGGCGGTGGCGACGACGTCGTGGTCGGCCGCACCGCGACCGGCGGCGGATGCGTCGTCGACCGTGCACGCGCGCCCGGCGGCGGGCCGGGCGGCCGCGATCGCCGGTCCGCGCGTGCGTCGCTCGCCGGCTCGGGCACCGCCTCCGGCTTGTCGCCGGTGATGCTCGGCGGCGCGGCGACGACGCTCGAGTCCTTGGCATCGCGCAGCCACACGCCCTCGCGCGACGCGCTCGCCGGCTCGCTCGGCTTGCTCGGTCGCTCTCGCAAATGCTCGGTGCCGACCGCCGGCGCGGTCTCGATGATGCCGAGATCCTCGCTCGGCACACCGGCCTTGCGGAGGTCCGCGGTCTCGGCGATCGCGGCCGACGGCTGCTTCTTCTCGGCGTCGCCGAGCATGATCATCTCGGCGACCTGGTCCATCGCGGGCCGGATGCCGGTGTCGCGCTGCGGCTTGCGATCGAGCGAGTCGAGGCGCGGCGACGGTCCGGTGCCGACCTCGCGGCCGGTGATCGCCGCCGTGGTCTGCTGGCTCGCGCTCGCGTCCTGCTGCGCCTTCTGCCACGGGTACTCGATGCGGCCGTGGTTCGCGTGCTTGATCGTCTCGCGCAGCGAGTCGCTGACGCGTCGCAGATCGCTCATCGACAGCCCGCTCTCGTCGAGCTGGCCGAGGTGGAGCTTGCCGTAGACGATGCGCTGGACGAGCGCGTCGATCGACTTCGCGTCCGGCTTCTTCAGCGTGCGCGAGGCCGCCTCGACCGCGTCGCAGATCGCGAGGATCGCGGTCTCGCGACTCTGCGGTGGATGTCCCGGATACCGGAACTGCTCGATCGACATCCCTTTCGGGTTGCCCTGCTCGCAGCAGCGGCCCCAGAAGTACTCGAGCACCCCGTTGCCGTGGTGCATGTGCATGAAGTCGACGATCCGCTCGTGCAGCCCCGCGCGCCGTGCGGTCACGATGCCCTCGGTGACGTGCGAGAAGATCGCGTCGCACGAGACTTCGGGCGGCAGCTGATCGTGCGGGCTCGTCTCGCCGGGCTCGAGGTTCTCGATGAAGTACTTCGGCGCGAGCGACTTGCCGAGGTCGTGATAGTACGCGCCGACGCGCACGAGCCGGCCGTTCGCGCCGATCGTGTTCGCCGCGATCTCGGCCATGTTCGCCATCATCAGCGAGTGCTGCCACGTGCCGGGCGCCTTCTCGGAGATCTGGCGCAGCAGCGGGTTCGACAGATCCTCGAGCTCGACGAGCTTGCCGTGCGTGATCTCGCCGACGAGCAGCTGGTAGAGCGGCAGCAGCGGCACGGCGACCGCCGTCGCGATCAGCGGGCCGATGCTCGCGGCGAACAGCGGCGTGTGCAGGAAGTTGGCGAACGACGGGAACCGGTTCTGCGTCAGATAGACGAGCAGCACGTACGTCGCGACGGTCAGCACGGTCGTGACCGCGCCGGCGACCAGCGCCGACTTCCAGCGATTCTTCGGGAGCTCGGCGACGACGAGGCCCGCGGTCGCGGCCTGCACGAGCATCAGGATCGCGACCGACAGATCGAACGGCCCGAGGAAGCTGACGACGAGCGCGGCGAGCACGCCGGTCGCGAGGCCGACGACGCGATCGAGCACCATCGTCGGCACCATCGCGAACAGCGCGACCGGCACGACGAGCACCGACAGCGGGGTCGTCAGCATCACGACCTTCGTCGCGATCGCGAGCATCACGATCGAGACGAGGCTGACGATCTGCACGCGCACGAGCCGGCCGCGCGTCGATCGTTTCATGTGATGCGCGAAGATCGTCGCGATCGTGAACGCGAGCACGAAGAACGCGATCAGCGCCATCGGCCCGTGCGGCGTCGCCTCGGCGACCGCGCGCGCGTTGTCGGTGTGAGCGCGCGTCGCGATCTCGCCGCGCGCGACGACGTAACCACCGCCGCCGACGTGCGCATCGCGAGTCTCGGCGCCGGCGAACGGCGGCACGCGCACGCTGTACGGCGCTGGCTGGCCGAGCTCGACGGTGCCGAACCCCAGCACATCGAGCCAGCGATCCGCGGTGATCGCCGGCGTCACGAGCAGCGCGAACGCGAACGCGAACGCGACGCCGAGCCACGCCGTGACGCGCGGCCGGCGCGGGATCTGCTTGCCGAGCTCGACGCGCGGGCTCGCCGAGAAGCTGCCGCTCGTGGACGGCGTCGGCTGCGACGTGCGCTCGAGCTGGATCGGCTCGGCGCGCGCGAACGGTCGTTCCGGATCGGTCGTGCGGTTGCCGGAGGAGACCGCCGTACCGGGCGAGGTACTGCTGGGCTCGTCGTGGGATCTACCGTTACCGGGCACGGTTCACATCGCGATGTCGAACTCGGCGCGGGTACGCGGCCCGTTGATGCTCGGGAACTTCATGCCGCGCAGCACGCGTCCGAGGCAGTTGAACAGCGGGCCGTTCGTCTTGCCGTTGATCTTCACGAACGACACGCGGCCGCTCGGGCCGTCGATGTTGATGTAGATGTTCGCCGAGTGCTCGCCGGTCGACGCGAGGCAGCCGCCGAGCTGCGGACCGTACTTCGAGTACGTCTGGTAGACGCGACCCATGTCGAGCGTCTCGCTGCCCTCGTCGCCCTCGTCGGACATGTCGAGCGACAGGTTCTCGTTGCCCTGGTTGAAGCCGGGGCCACCGCCGGTGCGCTTGCCACCCGCGCGCTTCGGCGGCGGCGGCGGTTTCTTCGGCTCGGAGATGTTGACCTTGAGCGACGCGCCCTCGACCGCGGCGACGCCGCCGACCTTCTCCTGCTTGTCCTTGCTGACCGCACCGATGATGAACCACACCGCGAGCCCGACGCCGGCGACGCCGAGCACGATCAGCGTGTAGAGGAACGCGCCGCGCTTCTTGTCGCGGCTCTGGACGGCGACCTCGGCCTGCGCGCGGCGCGCATCGTCGCGCTTCTGGCGTGCGGCGTCGACCATCGGACCGAGCAGCGGGTGCTCGCCGACATCGACGCGCGCGCCGGTGTCCTTGTCCATGATCACGTTGCCGGCGACGATGTCGCCCTTCTCGATCTGCTTGATCACGTCGGCGAGCGAGAACGGCCCGTAGTCGAGCTTGCCCTTGCTGATCAGCCACTTCTCGTTCGTGTCCGCGAGCGCGACCGCGAGCGCGCGATCGACGACCGAGCCTGCGGCGTCGGGCGACGGCTCGTCGGCCATCGACGCCGCGAGCGAGACCTGCTGGTCGAGGGACGGCGCCTCGTCGATCTTCGGGATCGCGGTCGTCTGGATCGCGCCGCCCTGGTTCAGCGCCTCGGTCACGACCTCGCCGAGCACGTCGGCGCGGCCGAACCGCTTCGCGGCATCGCGGTGACACGCGCGCGCGACGATCTCGTCGATCTGCGTGTTGACGCCGGACACGACATCGCTCGGCCGCGGTCCACCACGCTCGAGTGGCGTGCCGACGAGCGACTCGTAGAGCAGGGCGCCGATCGCATAGACGTCGCCGGGGCCGTTCGGTGCCGCGGTCTGCAGGAGCTCGGGCGCGATCGAGCTCTGCGGCGGGATGTGGCCGGCGATCGTCGCCGCGAGCGTGCCCGGCCCGAGCGCGATGTCGATCACGCGGACGCGGCCGGTGCGGCTGACCGCGACCGACTCGGCGGCGAGCGCCCCGTGCGGCGCATCGGCGAGCGCTGCCGCGACGCCCGCGATCAGGTTGCCGGTCGCGCGCGTGCCGAGCCCGGCGGTCCCGGCCTGCCGCTTCTTCAGCAGCAGGTCGCGGACCAGCGAGCCGTCGACCTCCTCGGTCGCGATCCACAGGATGTCGCCGGTCAGCCCCGCGGCGAGCGTCTTCACGAGGTGCTTGTGCTCGGGCAGCTGGGCCGCCGCGCGCGTGCCGGTGATGATGTGATCGCGCACCGCGGGATCGGCCGCGATCTTCGCGTGGATCACGTAGACCGTCGCCGGGCCCTTCGGACCGTCGGCGCGATACGCGTCCGCGATCCTGAGGGGCCACAGCGGCGAGCCGAGCCGGTAATCACCGAGCTGAAAGCCCGGTGCCAGACGCGCGCCCGACGAGGACGACGCCCAGGTGCCAGACGCCGTACCGACACCAGCGGTCAAACGGATGCCCCCATGCCGTGACCGCTAGGATAAAGAGGGCACCCCCCAATATCAATCGCCCGGGCAGCCCGCTGCATGGGCCCTCGACCGGGCCAGCGGATTGCGCCCAAGCTGTCGTAACGTTTGACAACCGCGGTCGAGGTCACCGCTCTTGATCAGAGCGTCTCCGAGTAGGTACTTCGCGCGTACGTTGCGCGGATCGGCCGCGAGTGCGAGGTCCGCCTCCGCGAGCTGCTTCAGCAGATTGTTGGTACGCAAACCTTCTTCGGCGTTGCGCAGGTGCTCGAGCGCCGCGGTGTTCTTCCCGCCCGGTCGCGGCGCGGCGCCGGCATCGACGGTCGCGACCGCCGCATCGACCGCCGGCGCATCGGTTGCGGCATCCGGCGCGGCATCGAGCAGCGGCGCGTCGGCCGCGCTTCCGGACGTCGATATCGATGCATCTATCGAAGCGGTCGCCTGCGAGCGCGGGCGCTTCGTCAGCACGACGCCGACCGCGATCGAGATCATGCCGAGCACGGCGAGCGCGACGATACCGAGCCACAGTCCGCGCCGCGTGCGAGGCGTGCCGCCGGTCGACGACGCGCGCGCGGTCTCGGCGCTCGTCCGGGTCGGCGACAGCGCGAGCAGCGTCTCGCCCGGATCGACGGTGTCGCGCGGCAGCGGCTCGAAGAACGTCGACGTCGAGAACACGCGGACCTTGCTCGACGGCGAGGGCGCCGCGCCCGGCGGGCGGGACAGCGTCGGCTCGAGCTTGCCGAGCAGCTCGTCGAGCTCCTCCGCGCTGCGCGGCCGGCGATCGCGCTGCTTCGCGAGGCAGCGCTGGATCAGCTCGTCGAGCTCGGGATACGCGACGAGCTCCGGCCGGCCGTCGACGAGGTGCGGCGGCGGCGTGCGCACGTGATGGGTGAGCCACTCGATCGCATTCGCACCGTCGAACAGCGCGCAGCCGGTCAGCATCGCGAACATCGTCCCGCCGAGCGAGTACAGATCGCTGCGGCCATCGATCGGGTGGCCGCACGCCTGCTCGGGCGACATGAACTCCGGCGTGCCGAACACGGTCCCGGCCTGGGTCAGCGCGAGCTGCGATTGGTCCGAGCGCGCGGCGCCCTCCATCAGCTTTGCGACGCCGAAGTCGAGCACCTTCGTGTAGTCGGGATCCGCGCCGACGCGCATCAGCAAGATGTTCTCGGGCTTGATGTCGCGATGAACGAGCCCCGTCGCGTGTGCCGCGCCGAGCGCGTGCAATGCCTGACGTGCGATGTGGACGACGCGCCGGGGCGCGAACACGCCGTCGACGTCGAGCTCGCGCTGCACGGTGCGGCCGTCGAGATACTCGAGGACCATGTAGTAATCGCGCAGCGGCGTGACGCCGTAGTCGAGCACCTTGACCGCGTGCGGCGAGTCGACCTTCATCGTGCTGCGCGCCTCGCGGGCGAACCGCTGCAGCGAGACCTCGTTGTTCGACAGGTGCGGCTTCAGCAGCTTGATCGCGACCTTGCGATCCATCGCGAGGTGGGTCGCGCGGAACACCGCGCCCATCCCGCCTTCGCCGAGCAGGGCATCGAGGCGGTACCGTCCATCGAGCACCAGCCCGACGAGGCCTTCGGCGAAGCTCCCCACGCGCGCGACGATCGCTTACGAACGTTGCCGAGCGAAACTAGAAGCGCATGCCGTTCTTCACCCGGAACGAGAACCAGTCCCAGGTGAGATAGGCCGCGCCTGCGACGCCGAGGATCGCGATCACCGGCGCACCGGCCACGGCCGCAACGCCAGCAGCCCCGGCGGTCACGGCAGCCATGGCGCCCTTGCGCTTGGAGACCACCTTGTTGCGTTGCACCAGCGAGCTTGCCACCTCCGCAGGCTGCCTCATGGCATGCCACCTGTCAAACCGCGTTGTTAGGCGACGGTTGCGTGAAATGCCGAGCCCGCGTCAGGGCCGACGCGTCCGCCGAGACACGCCCGGTTGCGGCCGCACGGACACGCTCGTTCCAACTGCGCCCAGGTCCTGCGATCGCGCTGGCCTGCGCCCTGCAAACTCCAGGAGATCAGGTCACCCGTGATAAGAAGAGGCTCGATGTCCAACGCCGGTGGTACCCGTCAACGCTCCAGGCAGCACGGCACGATCCTGCTCGGCATCGCCGGAGGGATGCTCGTCGTCGCGAGCGGGCTTGTCGGTGGGTACTTCGTCGTCGGATCTCGCAGCGTCGCCTCCGCCGCGACGTCGCCTCAGCAGACCGAGAAGCCGGTCGTCGACTCGACCGCGAAGCCGACCGAGCTCAAGAGCCTCGCGAGCCTCGCGACCCAGACCGTCGAGCTGCAGACCGCGAGCGGCCCGCGCAAGGTGACGTGGGCCGAGCTCGGCGTCGAGGTCGATCCCGACGAGGCGAAGAGCCTGCCGTCGAGCCCCGACCTCCAGAGCCTCGCCGCCAAGGGCAGCCTGCCGATGCGCGTCGATCGCGAGAAGGCGGTCAAGGCGCTGCTCGAGCTCAAGAGCAAGACCGACAAGGCCGCGATCAACGCGTACCTCGATCTCGAGAACCGCAAGATCCAGGACGACCGCGCGGGCGCCGGGCTCGACGTCTGGGGCAGCCTGCCGCGGATCGCGGCCGCCGCGCGCTCCGGCGCGACGAAGATCGAGCTCGCCACGATCGCGATGCCGGCGACCGTCACGAAGGCCGGCCTCGGCATCGATGACATCTCGCAGGTCCTCGGCCACTACGAGACGAACTTCTCGGTCGGCGACAAGGAGCGCAACTTCAACCTCAAGCTCGCGGCGAGCAAGGTCAACGGCCAGGTCCTGAAGCCGGGCGCCGAGTGGTCGTTCAACGACACCGTCGGCGAGCGCTCGCAGAAGAACGGCTACAAGGTCGCGCACGTGATCACCGCGGGCGAGATGGTCGACGGCCTCGCCGGCGGCACCTGCCAGATCTCGACGACGCTGTTCGGCGCCGCGTTCTTCGCCGGCCTCGACATCCCGAAGACCACGAACCACTCGCGGCCGTCGGTCTACACGCCGCTCGGCTTCGACGCGACGGTCGTGTGGCCGAACACCGACCTCAAGCTCAAGAACCCGTACGAGTTCCCGGTCGTGATCCACTACGTCGTCGCGAACGGCACCGCGAAGGTCGAGATCCTCGGCAAGAAGCGCCCGTACGACAAGATCGTCTTCGAGCGCAAGGTCATCGAGGAGACGCCGTACACGACCGAGGAACGCCTCGACGAGGAGATCGTCAAGGACGAGACCTCGATCGATCAGGAAGGCTTCAACGGCTACAAGCTCGAGCGCTACCGCCGGTTCTACAAGGACGGCAAGCAGGTCAAGTCGAACAAGTGGACCGTGCTGTACAAGCCGGTCACCGAGTACATCCGTCGCGGCACGAGCACGGACCCGGCGGCCAAGCACGCCGAGCAGAAGGACCTGCACAGCCCGAAGGAACCGAAGGGCGAGACGTACAAGATGGCGCAGTAGGGCTACGAGCCGTACGGGTCGGCGATGTCCTGCGGGCTCGCGCTCGGCGCTTCCGGCATCGATGCCGAGCCGCAGTTCTGATTCACGGTCGAGCCCGACATCGTCACGTTCGACGACTTGATCGTGACGCTCGTGTTCGAGCCCCACTGCATCGCCGAGCCGGCGTGGATCTCGAGGCTCTTCGTCGCCTTGAACTCGGCTTCCTTGGCGTCGATCTGGATCTCGCCCTTGGGGGCCTGGAAGCAGACGTCGCCCTCGAGCGCCTCGATGATGATCTTGTTCGCCTTGGCGTCGAACGTGATCTTGCCCTTGCCCTTGCCGTCCTCGAGGATGATCTGTTCCTTGTCGTCGTCGAACGTCAGCTTCGAGCCGGCGCGCGACTTGATCACGCGCCGCGGGTTGCCGCCGGGGTTCTTGTCGGGCGGCTTGTCCTTGCCGTTCCACAGCGCGCCGACGACAAGCGGGTGGTCGATGTCACCGTGCTCGAAGATCACGAGCACCTCGTCGTCGATCTCGGGGATGAAGAACCAGCCGCGGTTCTTGCCGGCGCCGAGCATGATGATCGGGGCCCAGAACGAGGTGTCCTTCTCCGACAGGATCGGGATCTTGACCTTCACGCGGCCGAGCTTCTGCGGGTCCTTGTTGTCGGTGACGAGCGCGATCACCGGCTCGTAGACGCGCGTCGCTTCGGACTCGACCGTGCGGATGTGATCGACGAACACGCTCTGGAGGTCGTAGATCGGCCGCATGGCTGCAGAATACTACGGGCGGGGCGGGGTCTGGCTTCCTTGCGGAGAGGCGGGGGCGGCGAGCGGCAGGATGCCGAGCGCGAACAGATTCGGCTCGTTGGACGGGTGGGGGCCCGCCGGTGGGCGGCGCTCGCCGGTCGCGGGATCGACGACGTAGAGGCCGACCGCGATCCCGCCGCGCCAGTCCGCCGGGATGTTGAACGGGAACCGCTCGCGGATCAGCTCGCCGCGCTTCCAGCGGTTCGGTGGATACGCGCCCTCGGCGGTCGTGCGCACCGGGCCGCGGACGATCGCGGACGGCGTCGGGCCATCGAGCGGCGTCCCGGGCGCGGCCTGCCACAGCGCGATGCTGAAGCGGTAGCCGGTCGCGATCGGCTGCTTGACCCGGAAGTAGATGTGGACATCGGCCTTCCTGCCCGGGACGAGCGGCTTGCCGTCGGCGGGGCCGATGCCGAGGATCTCGATCGCGCCGTCGCCCTCGACGATCGACTGGTTCGCGGTCGCGACCGGCGGCGTGACGGCGGTCTTGAGGATCACGTCGGACATCTGGCGGAACGCCTGGTTGAACAGCGGATCGCGTGCGTACAGCACGCGCTCGAGCCACTGGTCGAGCGCGCGCTTCATCACGGCGAGCTCGGGCGGGTTCGCCGGCGCGAGGTTCGTCTTCTCCAGCCAGTCGTGCTGGGTGTCGAACAGCTCGTAGACGTTCGTCGCGAGGTAGTAGATGAGCCGCCAGCGCTCCGAGATCGCGGCGCGCTGCTTGCCGGGCGCGTTGGTCTCGGCGAACACGATGCGATCGCGATTCTCCTTGCCGTAGAACAGCTCGGGCACGAGGCTCTTGCCCTCGAGCGGCAGGTCGCTGACGTCGATGCCGCACAGATCCGCGATCGTCGGCACGACGTCGAGGTTCGTGACCGCGCCGTGGACGACGCGCGGCTGGTTGTCCGGGATGAAGAAGATCAGCGGGACGTGCGTGAGCTCGCGGTACAGCGCCGTGCCGTGCGTGCCGAGCGGGACGGCCGCGTGCTCGCCCATGCTCTCGCCGTGGTCGCTCGTGATGATGATGATCGTGTTCGCGTAGCTCGGTAGCCGGACGAGCTCGTCGAGCAGGCGGCCGACCTCCTGATCGGTCCACTTGATCTCGGCGTCGTAGAGATCCGGATCCGACGAGCCGTAGTCGACGACGTCGGGATGCGCGACGTAGTAGCCGTGCGGATCGATGTAGTGCGCCCACAGAAACCACTTCTTGCCCTGCTGGCGCGAGATCCACGCGAGCGCGTGATCTGTGACCTTGTCGGCGACGACGCGGCGCGGATCGACGACCTTGCCGATCGAGTTGTCGTAGTCCTCGGGATCGACGCCCTGCTCGAAGCCCCAGCCGGTCCACCACTCGTGCGAGCCGATGATGCCGGTCTTGTAGCTCTTGCGCCGCATGATCTCGGGCAGCGTCGTGTTCTCCGGCAGGATGCCGGGCGGCGAGCCGGGCGGGCGCTTCTCGTCGAGCGCGATGCCGGAGTGGAAGAACCGCGACGTCAGGATCGCCGGGATCGAGGCCATCGTGCCCGCGGACGGCGCCTGCGCGTACGCGAACGACGTCGACTTCTTGACGAGCTGGGCGAGCCGCGGCGTGGTGTCGCGCTTCTTCGGGCCGTCCGCGTAGCCGCCGAACGTCGTGTGGTCGTAGCGAACGGTGTCGATCGTGATGAACAGGATGTTCCAGTCGCGCTTGAACGCGTCGGGCACCGGCAGCTTCGGGCCGGTCGGCGCGGTCAGCGACGCGAGCGTGAAGTCGCGGCCGTCGCAGTTCTGATCGATGCCGTCGTCGGGGATGTCGACGGCGTCGCCGGGGTGGATCTTCGGATCGAGTGGCGCGCAGTCGGCCTCGCCGAGCAGCGAGCCGTAGCCGTCGCGATCGAGATCGTTCGCGAACCGGACGAGGCCGATCAGCCGGTCGAGCGCGGGCGATGCGGTGATCGCGAAGTACTTCGTCTCGGGATCGCCGCCGAGCTTGACGAGCGTCGCGACCATCAGCGCGAGCGCGACGCCGGCGACGGCGAGCGCCACGTTGCGAGGGCGTCGCTGCGGCCGCGGACGTTCGCGCCACAGCCCGAGCCCGGCGCCGAGCGCGATCACGACCGCGGACGCGACGAGCCGGATCGGCAGGTACGACCGGCTCTGCGGGATCGCGAACCACGCGACCGCGAGCAGCCCGCCGACGAGCCCGGCGAGCGCGACGCCGGCCGCTCGCCAGCGCCCGAGCGGATTCGCGGCGCCGAGCCAGGTGAACGCGCCGGCCGCGACCGTCGCAGCGACGACGAGCGCGCGGTACAGCACGAGCGACGCGACCGCGATCGCGAGCCCGGCCGCGCCGATCAGGATCGCGGTCAGCTGCGGCTCCTTGTAGTGCGTCAGCGCCCACAGCGCGGCGCGCTGCAGCGCGACCACGAGCACGAGGCTCGTCGCGAGCGTCGCCCACACGCGCGGCACCGCGGGCCGGATGTCGTCGACGAGTGGGCGGTGCCGCAGATCCCACAGCGACAGCGCACGGGCGCGCGTCGGATCGATCCGCGACCGGATCAGCCGCACGCCGATCGCGACGACCGCGAGCGCGACCGCGAGCACGAGCCAGAGCACGAGCGCGAGCGTCGTGGTCAGCGCGAACAGCCGGACGAGGCTGCCGGCGCTCGGCGAGCCCGCGTAGGCCCACACCGTCAGCGCGTACTCGATCGGGGCGAACGCGAGCGCACCGCCGGTGGCCATCGCGATCGCGCGACCGACGTCGGCCGTCACACCATCGCGCAGGCTCCGGTACAGCAACACGATCGATCCGGTGGTATCACGGCTCGAGATGGACGTCGTGCCGCGGCGCACCGGACTGCTGAGCCGTCACGGCTGGCTCGTCGTCATCGCGCTCGCGTACCTCTACGGGTTTCCCTACTTCCCGAAGATCCAGAGCGCGAACGAGCTGCCCCGGGTCTACCTCGTCAAGGCGATCGCCGACGAGCATCGGTTCGCGATCGACACCGGCGTCGCGCGCTGGGGCAGCACCGCCGACGTGTCGCCGTCCGCCGGCCACGTGTACTCGAACAAGGCGCCGGGCTCGTCGATGCTCGCCGCGCCGCCGTACCTCGTCGTCCGGCTGATCGGCGGCGAGCCGTCGCTGGCGCTGACGATGTGGATCTGCCGCGTGTTCGCCGGCGTGATCCCGATGCTGCTGTTCCTCGCGCTCGTGTACCGGTTCCTCGAGCGCTACACGCCGGATCCCGCGATCCGCCAGCTCGTGTGTCTCGCGTACGGCCTCGGCTCGATGGCGATGACGTACTCGATCGTCTTCTACTCGCACCAGCTCGCCGCGGCGTGCGTCGGCAGCGCGTGGATGCTCGGGCTCGACGTCGCCGATGGCAAGCGGCGGCCGATCGCGATGCTCGGGATCGGCGCGCTCGCCGGGGCCTCGGCGCTCGTCGATTACCAGGCGGTGTTCGCGGCGGTGCCGGTCGCGGTGCACCTCGTGGTGCGGATGTCGCTCGCCGGTCGGCGGCGCGAGCTCGGCTTCGCGGCGCTGTACGGGCTCGCCGGCGCGCTCGTGCCGATCGCGATCCTGCTCGCGTATCACGCGGCGTGCTTCGGCAGTCCGTTTCGCACCGGCTACGACGCGTCGGTGACGTTCGCCGAGCACCACCAGCACGGCTTCCTCGGGCTGACGAAGCTGCGGTGGGAGGCGTTCTGGGGCTCGCTGTTCAAGATCGACAACGGGCTGTTCGTGCTGTCGCCGTGGCTGCTGCTCGCGTTTCCCGGGCTGTACGCGCTCGCGCGCCGTCGTCACGTCGGGACGGCGATCGTCGGCGGGGTGATGATCGTCCTGTACGTCGCGTTCATCTCGGCGATCAACTTCTGGCGCGGCGGCTGGGGCGTCGGCCCGCGCTACATCACGGCGCTGCTGCCGTTCCTGCTGCCCGCGGTCGCGATCGTGCTCGATCGCCTGCGCACGCGCGGCTGGCTGTTCGCGATCGCGGTCGCGCCGATCCTCGTGGCGATCGCGATCTACGTGCTGTCGTCGCTGACGTTCCCGTACTGGCCCGACAGCATCGCGCACCCGCTGTACGACGTGACGTTGCGGCTGCTCGGCGATGGCCTCGTCGCACCGAACCTCGGCACCGCGATCGGGCTGCCCGCGATCGTCTCGATCGTGCCGGTCGTCGCCGCGGTGATCGCGATCGTCGTCGTGACGCTGCGCCGGATCACGAGCTGGCCGGTGATCGGCGCCGCCGCTGCGCTCGCCGCGATCGTGCTGCTCGCGTACGGCCTCGTACCGCACGGCGGTCCGGCGACCGCGCGTCCGTATCGCTTCGTGACCGCGTCGATCGTCGAGTCACAGTAGGTCGTGCTACGACCCTGGCCGTGATTCGCCACGTCGTGGTCGTCGCTTCGCTCGCGCTCGTCGCGTGCGGCAGCAAGAAGAAGGTCTACGAGGACGCCGGTGCCGCGGGCAACGCGGGCAGCGGCAGCGGATCCGCGGTCGGCTCGGGATCGGCGGCGACGCCGGCGCAGATCGCGGCAGCGTTCGACAAGAAGTGCGTCGCCGGCGATCTCGAGGCGTGTCGAAACCTCGGCGTCATGTACACCGAGGGTGTCGGCGTCGAGAAGGACGCGCGCAAGGCCGCGGCGCTCTACGCGCAGGCGTGCAACGGCGGGCTGCTCGCCGGCTGCAACCACCTCGCGCTCGTGCTCGCCGAGGGACTCGGCATCGAGAAGGATCCGGCGAAGGCGGTCGAGCTCTACCAGCGCGCGTGCGACGGCGGCTACGGCCTCGCATGCCGCAACCTCGGGCTGCTGCTGCGCGACGGCCGCGGCGTCGACAAGGATCTCGCGAAGGCCGAGACCGCGCTCGACAAGGCATGTCAGTCGGGGACGCCGTTCGGCTGCACGAACGCCGGCGATCTCGATCGCCTGCGCGCGCTCGACGAGAAGGACGCGAAGCAGCGCACCGCGCGGTTCAAGGCGATGATCGATCACTACAAGCAGGCGTGCGATGCCGGCGACGGCACGGGCTGTCGCCAGCTCGGCGTCGCGTACCTCGAAGGCACCGGCCTGCCGAAGACGCCGAGCGCGGCATCGGTGTGGCTCGATCGCGGCTGCAAGAAGGACGAGCCGATCGCGTGTCGCGTGCTCGGCATGATGACGGTCGATGGCGTGGGCGTCCCGCGCGATCGCGCCGCGGGTCGTCAGCTGATCAAGCGCGCCTGCGATCGCAAGGACGCAGAAGCGTGCAAGGCGCTCGCGGTGGTCGATGGTGCCGGGTCCGGTGGTGCCGGATCGGGGTCCGGTAGCACGCCGGGAGGCGCTGTCACGGACGCTGGAGCCGGTTCACCGGACGCCTTGATCAAGCCTCGATAGGTCCGGGAGTGAGGCAAGAATGATCACATGTAGGACTACGCCGTAGCTCTTCTGACACAGGGCGTAAACCATTGAAGCCTGGCCGCTCCCGGACACTCGCAGCACACCGCGATCACAGGTTATCCACACGAGGGTCAGAGCGGAGTGACTCGCCTTGTGAATCGCTGAGTTAGCGACAAAGACGTTGTGAATAACCCCCCCTTCGCGGGGCACTTGTTGACAGGGGTTCCCACAGCGCGGAGAGACACAAAGTCCGCACTCCGGACGTTCCGCGAAGGTGTCTCAATGGCGCACGGCGACTGTAGGCGTCCGTACGTCGGACGCACGGTCCATGCAGGTCCGCCCACCGGACAGAGCCGTCCGTGAGACGGACATGTTCGTCCGACGCCCGGACACCGATCGCGTCGGGGGACCCGATCGGACGCGGTTTTCACGCGACCGTCACGCGGGGTGCAGCAATTTGCGGCAGTACGGTCACGCGCACGCGATGCGCGAAATCAGCGACCGAGCGCGGAGTGATAGAGCTCGACGTAGTCGCGCGCGGACGCGGCCCACGACGAGTCGCGCGTCATCGCCGCGACGCGCACGCGTGCGAGCGCCTCGCGATCGTGAACCAGCCGTACGGCTCGCACGAGCGCGCCGAGCAGCGCGGTCGGTGACGCCGGCGAGAACTGAAACCCGGTGCCTTCGCCGCGCGCGAGCGCTGCATCGCCGGGATCGCTGACGGTGTCACGCAGCCCACCGACCGCGTGGACGACCGGGATCGTGCCGTAGCGCATCGCGTACAGCTGGCCGAGCCCGCACGGCTCGAACCGCGACGGCATCAGGAACAGATCGCTGCCTGCATAGATCCGGCGCGCGTAGCCGACGTCGAACCCGATCGTCGTCGACACGTGCGCGTCGAACGTCTGCGCGAGCCACTGGAACCGCGACTCGAACGTCGGCTCGCCCGCACCGAGCACGACGAGCCGCGCCCCGAGCGCTGCGAGCTCGGGCACGATGTCGGCAACGAGATCGAGGCCCTTCTGTCCCGTCATCCGCGCGATCACGCCGACGAGTGGCTCGTGATCGTCGATCGGCAGGCCGGCTTCGCGCGCGAGCTCGCGACGACAGATCGCCTTGCCGCGCAGATCGTGACGCGAGAACCGTGCGGGCAGGGCGGCGTCGGTCTCGGGATTCCACGCGGTCGTGTCGATGCCGTTGACGATCCCGACGAGCCGCTTCACGTCGTGCGACAGAAACCCGTCGAGCGCCTCGCCGAACTGCGGCGTGACGATCTCGGTCGCGTAGCTCGGCGAGACCGTCGTGACGACGTCGGCGAGCGCCATCCCCGCCTTGAGGAACGACACCTGATCGTAGAACTCGGCGAGCTTGACCGTGAACAGCGACCACGGGATCCCGAGCGGGACCATGATGTCCTTGCCGAAGATGCCGCGGTACGCGAGGTTGTGAACGGTCGCGATCACGACCGTCGGCAGGTGCGCGACGCGCGCGTAGATCGCCGCCGGGCCGGCTTGCCAGTCGTGAACGTGCAGCACGTCGGGCGGTCCGCCGAACAGGATCTGGCTCGCGCCGAGCGCTGCCTTGCCGAGCGCGGCGAACCGCACGTGGTTGTCGCCGAACTCCGACGCACCGCCGGGGCCGTACAGGCTGCCGCTGCGATCGTAGAGCGCGGGGATGTCGAGGAACGCGATCCGGACGTTGCCAACCCTCGCGATCTGCAGCCCGGCCTCGAAGTGATAGTGGCCGAACACGACCGGCAGGCTCGCGCCGCGCTCGATCGCGATCCCGGCCGCGTGCAGCTTCGCGTCGACGCCGCGATACAGCGGGACGAGCACGGCGGTGTCGAGCCCGTGTGCCGCCTGGGCCTGCGGCAGCCCGGCGACGACGTCGGCGAGCCCACCGGACTGCGCGAATGGCGCGACCTCGGAAGAGACGTGCAGGACGTTCATGAACTTCGAATGGCGCGCCGGCTCACGCGACTTCGCCGCCGGCGAACTTCTGGAACCGCGGGCCGGTGGCCGACTCGTAGCTGTGGCGCGTCTGCATCGAGACGACGAACGTGCCAGGCCGCAGCTGCGACAGCAGCTCGGGCTCGTTGCCGATCAGCTCGGCGATGTCGTTCGCGAGCACGCACGGGCCGTGCTTCGGCACGACGGTGCCCTTCGGCACGACGACGATTCCGGACTCGGTGACGAACGGAAAGCGCTCGCGGTCCTGCGCGGCGTCGTAGCCGATCGTGCAGCCCGGCTCGACATGGCAGTTCTTGTCGAGCAGCACGCGGCGCAGCTTCGCGTTGCGGCCGATGTCGCAGCCCGACAGCACGATCGAGTCGCACAGCTCGGCGCCGGCGTGGACGAAGCAGTCGTACGACACCACCGACTCGCGGACGTTCGCCGAGGCGACGATCGAGCCCTCGCAGATCAGGCTGTCGTCGACCTCCGCGGGTCCGAAGCCTTCGCCGGCGCGCACGAACCGAGCGGGCGGGTAGTCGCGCTGCGCGCTGCGGATGCGCCACTGCCGGTTGTAGAGATCGAGCGCCGGGACGCGGGCGCGCAGCTCCATGTTCGAGACGAAGTAGCTGTCGATCGTGCCGACGTCGCGCCAGTACGGCGGCACGCCTTCGGGCTCGCCCGGGATCCGGTTCTTCGCGAAGTCGTAGACGAACACGCGCGCGCCCTCGGCGACGAGCCGCGGGATGATGTCGCGCCCGAAGTCGTGACGCGAGGCCGGCTTGCCGCCGTCGTCGACGAGCACGCGCTCGAGCACCTCGCGGCGAAAGATGTAGTTGCCCATCGAGACGAGCGACCACCCGGGGCGGTCCGGCATCTCGGGCGGGTCCTTCGGTTTCTCGACGAAGTTGACGATCCGACCGCGCGTGTCGACATCGATGATGCCGAACGCGCTCGCCTCGGACTTCGGCACCGGGAACGCGGCGACCGTCAGATCGGCGTTGTTGTCGCGATGGAACGTGTCCATCTGGTCGACCGCCATCTTGTAGACGTGGTCGCCGCCGAACACCGCGACCTGCGCCGCGCGTGCGTCGCGGACGAGGTTCAGGTTCTGGTACACGGCGTCCGCGGTGCCGCGGTACCAGAACTCGCCGAGCCGCATCTGCGCCGGCACGACCTCGATGTACTCGCCGAACCCGGACAACCGCCAGTTGCGATTGAGGTGCTTGATCAGGCTCGACGACATGTACTGCGTGAGCACGTAGATCCGGCGGTACCCCGAGTTCACGAAGTTCGACAGGACGAAGTCGATGATGCGATAGCGGCCGGCGAACGGAACGCCCGGCTTCGAGCGGTGGACCGTCAAGGGCCCGAGCCGCGAGCCCTTGCCGCCCGCCATGATCATCACGAGCGTGTCTTTCATGAACGAAACCCCGAGAAGCGCTGCCTCTCGGGGTTCGATCCTAGCAAGACGGAAGCCGCGTCCCAGTGAGACGCATCGTCTTTATTCGGTCATTGCAGCTTCGCGCAGGCGCGGCCGTAGATCGTGCTGGTCGAGGAGCTCGCGACCGACTTGCACGTGTAGCCGACCCCGCACCCGCCTTCCCCGGCACAGGCGGCCGTGCACTGCTTGCCCGCCGTGGTGGAGACGCACAGGTTGCCGGGACCACCACAGTCGGAGTTCACCGAGCAGCGCTTGCCGAAGTTGTCGGTGCGCGCGAACGGAACGAGCTTCGGGTTGTCGTCGATGCCGTGCATGCCATAGAGCGACGTGAACGCGAACGAGCCACCGTCGAGCTTCGTCAGCAGCTGCGAGACCGGCTGCGGGCGCAGGCGCGCGAGGCTATCGCGAGCCATCAGATGGCTGATGAAGTTCGTCACCGACGACGGCGACGAGGCATCCGAGAACGACGTGGTCGTGATGATGTCGACGTTCTTGCCCGCCTTGTTCGGGTTCTCCTTGAACGCGGTGCCGATCTGGTACGTGTCGCAACCCTCGGCGAGCACGACCTGGTAGCGGTCGCTCGGCATGTCGGCGACCCGGATATCGGCGTCGTCGAGGTCACCCTCGGACGTCTTGCGCCAGTTCGCGAGCGCGAAGCCGTAGAACGGGCCGGAGTGGCCGCTGTAGATGATGACGTCGCGCTTCTGCAGCGACTCGCGCGCGAGATCCTCGAGCACCTTGCCACCGGCGTCGGTGTCCGGATCGGTCGACGTCCCGGGCTTGCCGAAGAAGATCCGGACCTCGACGTCGACGGTCTTGCCATCCGCCTTGACCGTGCGGGTGAACGCACCGGACGTCGGCGTCAGCGTGTCCCAGCTCGACGTCGGCGCGCGGAAGCCCTGGTCCTTGAGCCAGCTGAAGAAGATCTTCGAGTGCTTCAGATGGTAGTCGGAGTGGTAGTCCCAGCCGAAGTAGACGTCGATGTCGAGCTTGCCGTCCTCGGTGAGCCGCGCGATGTCGAAGAAACCATCGGTCGACGACCGTTCCTTGGCGATCGCGAACGTGATTTTCTCTTTCAGATCAGCCGACACCTTCGACGGGTCCCAGCCATCCCACGGCGCCTGGCGGTACCACTCGGCGTTCGTCTCGAGCTGCGCCATCTGGTCGTTCGTCGGCCGCCCGATCTCGAGGTCGAACACGTTCTTGCCGCCGTCGATGCGCAGCGGCAGCCGCGACATCAGGTTCTTGCCGCCGGCGGCGAGCTGCTTGAACGCGAAGTCGAACGTGATCTTGTCGGTGCGCTCGCGGATCTCGAGGTCCTCGTACGCGCCGGCCTTCGCCATGCCGCCGAAGCCGCCGAACTGTGCGTTCGCGTCTTCGTCTTCCTTGTCGACGAAGTACTGCGTCACGAACCACGCGATCGCGATCTGCTTGAGGCCGACGAGCCGCTTCGCCTCGGCGAGCCGCTCCTCGGTCGTCTTCGTCGCGAAGCTCGCGTCGAGCACGACGGTCGAGTGACCCTCGAGCGTGTACTCCTGGGCCGAGACGCTGAAGAAGTCATCGGCCTTGCTGTCGTCGACGAAGATCGAGTCCTCGGGGTCGTCGCCCTCGGCGTCCTCGCCGGAGCAGCCCATCCCGATCATCCCGGTCAACGTCGCGGTCGCGAGCAGTGCGGCCAAGCCAGTCGTGCGCATGGCGTCCGGCCGAGCAACGCGCGTGCCCGGACTGTCCGGGACAGCGCGCCGGACACGCAGCGCGATTTCGGCCACATCGATCGCCGTCCGGGACACCGGCTACCGGACTTGCCGGCTCAGGGCGTGGTCGTGCCGACGGGAGACGCCGGCTGGAGGAACACGGTCGCCCGGTAGTACCGGAGCTCGTCGATCGACTCGCGGATGTCATCGAGCGCGCGGTGCGTGTCCTTCTTCGGCGGCTGCTTCGCGATCTGCTGCGGGAACCACCGCCGCGCGAGCTCCTTGATCGTCGAGACGTCGACCATCCGGTAGTGCAGGCGGTTGTCGAGGCTCGGCATGTAGCGGCGGATGAACCGGCGATCCTGGTGGATCGAGTTGCCGGCGAGCACCGGTCGATCCTTCTTGCTCGCGTGCGCGTCGATGAACGCGAGGGTCTGGGCCTCGGCGTCGCCCTCGGTGATCGTCGAGGCGACCACGCGATCGACGAGCCCGGACGCGCGGTGGTGCTTCTGGTTCCAGTCGTCCATCGCCGCGAGGATCTCGTCGGGCTGGTGGATCACGAGCTCGGGGCCGACGGCGATCTCGGCGAGGTTTCCGTCGGTGATGATCGTCGCGATCTCGATGATGCGTTCCTTCGACGGATCGAGGCCGGTCATCTCCATGTCCATCCAGACGAGGAGGTCACTGCCGTTGGCCATGGCGCGACACTACACGGGATCGGCCCCGCTACGCAGCGGCGGATGCGCGCAGCTCCGCGAGGGCGTCCTCGGGCGGCAACCCCCAGCCGGGCTGATAGTGGTACGCCGTGCGTGCCGAGCGCGTCTCGGTGTTGCTGTCGACGAGATCGATCGCGTCGAGCGGCACGAGCGCCGGGTGCACGTGGCCGGTCGCGTGCGCGAGGTGCAGCAGGTCCTTGCGCAGCGTCGCGAGGTAGTTCGCGAGCCGGTTCGCCTTGTCCGTCGGATCGAGACCGCGCATCAGCCACCGGTTCTGCGTCGCGACGCCGGTCGGGCAGTGGCCGGTATGGCAACGCTGCGCCTGGATGCAGCCGATCGCCATCATCGCCTCGCGTCCGACGTTGATCAGGTCGCAGCCGAGCGCGAGCGCGAGCAGCCCGGTCTCGGGAAATCCGAGCTTGCCCGAGCCCGCGAACACGACCGCGTGCTGCATGCCTTGCTCGGCGAAGATCCGGTAGACCTGCGTGAACCCGAGCTTGAACGGCAGCGCGACGTGATCGGTGAACACGAGTGGCGCCGCGCCCGTGCCGCCTTCGCCGCCGTCGATCGTGATGAAGTCCGGCGCGCGCTTCGTCTTGTCGATCTGCGTCGCGAGCTCGCGCCAGAATCCGAGATCGCCGACCGCTGACTTGATCCCGACCGGCAACCCCGTCGCGTCGGCGATCCGCTCGATGAAGTCGAGCATGCTCGACACGTCGGTGAACGCGGTGTGGTTCGCCGGGCTGATGCAGTCCCGGTTCATCGGGATGCCGCGGATCCGCGAGATCTCCGGCGTGATCTTCGCGGCCGGCAGCAGCCCACCGAGCCCGGGCTTCGCGCCCTGCGAGAGCTTGATCTCGATCGCCTTCACGCGCGCCGAGCCGCACGTCTCGAGGAACCGCTCGAGCGAGAACCGGCCCTGGTCGTCGCGGCACCCGAAGTAGCCGGTGCCGATCTGCCAGATGATGTCGCCGCCCTTGCGATGGTAGTCGCTGATCCCGCCCTCGCCGGTGTTCTGCAGCGCGCCGGCGAGCTTCGTGCCGCGGTTGATCGCCTCGACCGCCGCCGACGACAGCGAGCCGTAGCTCATCGCCGACGTGTTCACGATCGACGCCGGCCGGAACGCGAACTTGCGCTGGCGATACCCGCCGAGCACGCGCACGCAGGGCACGGACCAGCTCGCGTCGTAGCCAGGCTCGCCGGCGTGCGGCGTGTGGATCGGGAACGCGCTGTGGCGGACGAGGATGTAGCCGGCGCGCTCGATGTCGTTGTCGGTGCCGAAACCGAAATAGTTGTTCTGCTTCTTGGCCGACGCGTACACCCACCGCCGCTGATCGCGCGAGAACGGACGCTCCTCGTCGTTGCTCGTCACGATGTACTGCCGCAGCTCGGGCCCGATCGTCTCGAGCATGTAGCGGAAGTGACCGATGATCGGAAAGTTGCGAAGGATCGCCTTCTTGCGCTGCAGCAGATCGTACGTCGCGACGACGACGAGCAGCCCCATGACCGCGATGCCGATCCAACCCCAAGTCGACATGGGACCAGTGTATCGGGGTTACTCGCCGGACCAGTAGCGGATCTTGCCGGTGTCCATGTGGACGAACTGGCTCTTCAGATAAAGCCCGACCCCGCCGATCGCCTGCTCCTTCGCCCACGCGTGCAGCTGCTGGACGGTGACCTTTGCGACCTGGAAGTCGATCGCGTTGCCATGCGTGTGCTCGCTGTCGCGCGCGACCTGGTGGCCCTTCTTGCGCAGCAGCAGGTTGTACTTGGGATGGCGGAACCCGGAGACCACGGTCACGCGGTCGCTCTTGAAGTGCTGCGCCGCGGACACGACGATGTCGATCAGCTTCGGATCCATCTTGCCCGGCTCGTTCGTGTAGTGGCAGCGCAGGAACCGCTCGATCGTCGGCTGCGTCGCCTTCTCGTCGGGGCGCAGCGCGAGCCACTCGTCGTTCCAGCCGTTGTACAGGTTGATCAGCGCGATCGGCTTCGTGCCCGGCACCGGCACCGCGCCGTGCTTCGTCGACTTGCCCGCGCGGTCGCGGTCCTTCTTCGGTTTGTCGGCGCCCGGGACCGGGGTCTGCGCATGCGCGGCGGTCGCGACGAGCAGGCCCGCGGCAACGACCGCGCGGATCACGAGGCGCGGCCTCGCGGCCGGAGCTGGATCAGCGTGTCGGTCGGCAGCACCTCGTTCAGCGAGCCGGAGCGAAAGCCCGCGAGGTCGAGCGCGACGTACGAGAACCCGAGCTGCTTGCCGAGCGCGACGATGTCGCGGCGGACCTCGACGACACGCGCGAGCTCGGACTCCTCGATCTCGAGGCGCGCGATCGTGTCGTGGAACCGCACCCGGAGCTGGCGGAAGCCGAGCGCGCGCAGGCCATCTTCGAACGCGTCGACGCGGCGCAGCCGCTCGGGCGTGATCTGCGTGCCGTACGGAAACCGCGACGACAGGCACGCGAGCTGCGGCTTGTCCCACGTGCGCAGCCCGAGCGCGCGCGAGTACGCGCGCACATCGGCCTTCGTGAGCCCGGCGTCGACGAGCGGCATCCTCGCGCCGCGCGCACGAGCGGCGGTGACGCCCGGCCGGACGTCGCCGAGATCGTCGAGGTTCGTGCCGAGCGCGATCGGCGCGCCGCCGAGCGTGTTCGCGATCGGCTCGGCGACATCCATCAGCTCGGTCTTGCACAGCGCGCAGCGGTGCGTCGGGTTGTCGGCGAACCCGGGGATGTCGAGCTCGTGCGATTCGATCACGTGGTGGCGCGCGGCGAGCCCGAGCTCGGCGGCGAGCGCGGTCGCGTCGGCGACCTCGGAGCGCGCCATCGTCTGCGACACCGCGGTGACCGCGTGGCAGCGCTCGCCGAGCACGTCGGCGGCGACCTTGAGCAGGAACGCCGAGTCGACGCCGCCCGAGAACGCGACCACGATCTGGCCATAGCCGGCGAGGGTGGCGCGCAGCGACTCGAGGGCGTCGGACATCTCGTTGCTCAAGCTAGCGCACCCGGCGGCGCAGGTCGATCGTCCAGGTGCGGTCGCCCCGGTCGGCCGTGCCGACGACCTCCTGGCCCCATTCGCGCGCGCTGCGCGGGATGTTCCGCACCGCCGGCTCGTGGTCGACGATCACGCGCAGCACCGCGCCGAACGCGAGCTGCTCGAGCGCGAGCTTCGTGCGGACGAACGTGTAGGGACAGACTTCTCCCGACAGATCGAGGATCTGATCGGGCGCGTCACCAGGTGACGACGAGGTCGGCGGCGAAGACGAGCTGGACGAGCTGGTCATGATCGATCGGGCCGGGTGGCAGGGGAGGGGTACCACGATCTTCGAGCAGCAGCGGGTCGCCGACACGGACGACCCAGTCGAGGTCGCGGACGCCGCGCGGGTCGCCGGCGCGGACGAGGTGGAGCCGGCGCTTCACGTCCAGACCTCGACGGCATCGGCGCGATCGAGCGCGCGCTCCAGCGCATCCGGGCCGGCGCCGACGACGTGACCGAACGACGCGAGCGTCGCGGCGGCGCGCTCCGCCTGCGGCGTGAGCAGCGGGCCGTCGACGATCACCTCGACGCGCGCACCGCGCAGCGTCAGCCCGAGCGCGGCGCGCAGCGCCTCGGACTGGCGGTGCGGATCGAGCGTGCGCGCGACGACGACGATGATCACGTGAACGCCACCACGCGATCCGAGGTACCGAGCACCGCGGCGTGATCGTCCTGGCTGCCGCGCTCGATCCCGTCGGCGAGCGCGAGGCCGACCGCGCTGTTCGAGCACGCGGTCAGCTCGACGTCGGCATCGAGCAGCTGCTGCGCGACCGCCGGTTGGGCGGCGAGCGCGGCGCACCCGGCATCCATCGCGAACATCGCGACCTCGTGGCGCGCGCGGCGTGCGGCGAGCGCGAGCGCGAGCGCATGCGGCAGATCGCGCTCGGTCGCGAGCACGATGCCGAGCTTCACGGCACGCTCCAGCGCGCGATCTCCACGTGATCGCGGAGCGCGTCGGACCACGCGAACTGCGCGCACTCGACGACGCGCTCGGCCGTGACGCCGACGACGAGGTGCTGCACCGGATACGCCGGGCCGGCGGCGAGCTCGCGGTCGACCGTCGAGAAGTAGGCGCGTCCGTTCGTGTGCGAGTGATAGACGATCCGCGCCGGCCGCGCGCCGTCGAAGCTCCTCGCGAACGCGAGCAGCTCGGCGCCGGCGATCACGAACCCGGTGTCGGCACCGCGCGCCGGCTCGGTCGGATGCAGCCCCGACGCCTGCGCGTTGTGACACTCGACCGCGCCGTCGACGCGATCGGGCGCCGCGCCGACGAGGTAGCCGCAGCACTCGGCCGGGTACGTGGCGCGCGCGTGGGCATAGATCCGGGTGCGCAGCTCGTCGGGGATCGCGATCGCGCGCATTCAGCCGTTGGCGATCTCGGCCATCCAGCGCGTCGCCGCGAGCCCCGCGCGCCAGAACGCGAGCGCGGTCGCATCGCCCTCGGCGGCGGGCCACCACGCCGGCGTGGGCTGCAGCGAGACCTCGCGGCCGTCGTGCTCGTTCGCGAGCCGGACGAGCTTCGTGTCGGGGCCGTAGCGCTCGAGGATCGCGATCTGCGCGTCGGTCGCGTTGCGGATGTAGAGGTGCCCGACGCCACCGGCGGCGAGGTACATCGCGAGCAGCAGCTCCGCCGTCGGTTCGGACTCGCGCATCTCGATCCGCGCCGCGGCGACGAGCAGCGCGGTCTGGCCGAGGCCGCCGACGTCCGGCAGCAGGATGTGGCGCGAGTAGCGCCGGACCTGCTCGTCACGCACGGCGGGCTCCCGCGCCACCGGCGATCGCCGGCACGATCGCGACCTCGTCGCGGTCGCCGATCTGGGTGTCGAGCCCGGCGAGCGAGCCGATGTCCTCGGAGCCGACGAAGATGCGGATGAACGGCTTGACCTCGCCGCTGCCGTCGAGCACGCGCGCCGCGATGCCGGGGTGACGACGCTCGAGATCGGCGATCGCCTCGCGCACGGTCTTCGCCGTGGTCTCGACGTCCGCGGCGTTGCCGGTGAAGCTGCGCAGCGCGCTCGGGATTCGAATGCTCGGCATCAGGGGCTCTCCGCGACGCGGATCGGCGTCGCCAGCGGGGAGATCGGCGCACGCGCGCAGGCCGGACATCCCGGACGCGGTGCAAACCGCACGACGCGCGGCTCGGCGACGCCGCGCAGATCGTCGAACGCGAGCAGCGCGCCGGCGAGCGTGCGATCGCCGCGCACGAGCCCGAGCCCGACCGCCGCCGCGACCCCGCCGATCGCGCCGACGACCGGCCCGAGCACGCCCGCGTCGCCGCAGCTCGGTGCCTCGGTCGGCTCCTCGAACAAGCAGCGGTAGCACGCGACGCCGGGCGCGCCGGCCATGACGTTGCCGCCGTAGCGCAGCGCGGCCGCGATCACGTAGCGCCGGCCGTTCGCGACCGCCCAGTCGGCGACCGCGAACTTCGTCTCGGGATCGTCGCTCGCGTCGACGATGAGGTCGGCGTCCTGCGTGTGCTCGTCGACGTCCTCGGCGCGCCACCGCGTGACGAAGCCGCGGGCGCGACCGCCGCGCGCGACGACGAGGCCGGCGAGCCGCATCGCCTTCGGCTGTCCGAGATCGGCGTCGGTGAACTGGATCTGGCGGTGCAGGTTCGACAGCTCGACGGTGTCGTGATCGACGATCGCGAGCTCGAGCCCGGCGGCGCCGAGCGACAGCGCGATCGGTCCGCCGAGCCCGCCGGCTCCGACGACCGTCGCGCGGATCGGTGCACCGGTCATCCGCGGCCTCGCGCGCGCATCACGCGGCCTCCTTGCCGCACAGCTTGCACTTGCCGTCGGCGCCGATCACGCCGACGCACGCGCCGTCGGGACACAGCTTGCGCGGCTCGTCGTCGACCTCGCGCGACGTCAGGCTCGCGGCGAGATCGCGCGCGGCCGCTTCGAGCTCGGCGTCCTCCGCCTCGTCACGGTCGTCGTCCTCGACGTCGTCCTCGTCGTCGTCCTCGTCGTCGTTGACGTCGTCCTCGGTCTCGTCGACCGCCGCGGTCGCGGCACTCGCAGCGCCGGCGGGCTTGCCGCAGACCTTGCAGCGGCCATCCGCGCCGATCACGCCGATGCAGCCGCCGTCGCTGCACAGCCGGCGCTCGCGCCACTCGGCGAGCTCGCCGAGCACGGCCGGTGCTTCCGGTGCGAGCGGATCGATCACGTCGGCGTTCGTCTCCGCAGCTTCGTCGGCATCCGCCGGCTCGATCAGGCCGACCCGGCGCGGGTCCCCCCAGTTCGGCGCCGCCCGGCCGCAGACCTTGCACGTGCCGTCCGGACCGATCACGCCGACGCAGCCACCATCGGGGCACAGCTGGCGTTGATCCCACGCGTCGACGCTCATGCCTCGCCTCCGAGCACCGCATAGAGATCGGCCGCGAGATAGAACGTGAGGTCGACATCGCCGAGCCGCAGCACCGCGCGCGACGGCAGCGGCTTCTCGCGCCGCGCCTCGAGCGGCTCGCCGCGCAGCCAGCTGCCGTTCTTCGAGCCGGCATCGGCGACCAGCCACTGTCCGGCGTGCTGCCGCAGGTACGCGTGAAGCCGCGACACCGAGTGGTCGGAGATCACGAGATCGTTGTTCGAGGTCCGGCCGATCGTGATCCGATCCGGAAACGACGCACCCGGCTTCTTGACGAGCGGGAACAGCTCCATGTCGACGCCGATGTCGTCGAGCGAGAACTTGCTGCGCGGAAGCGTCTCGTCGACCTGGTCGCCTTCGTCGAGCGTCATCGTGTCGCCGCCCTCGGTGATCGGCGGCGGCCGGACCTCGGTCCGGTAGCGCACGAGCGCGGCGGGCGCAGCGGCGGCCAGGAACTCGTCGCGGCCGAGCGCGATCAGGTGCCGGTAGTGCGCCGACGCATCCATCGTGGCTGGGGTATCGCGCAGGCTCGGCCTCCCGGCAAGCGCTCGGAGACGGTTACGCTTTGACAGCCCCGACGACGGCGGGGTAAACGTCCCGAGCCATGTACGACACTTCGGATATCCGCAAGGGCCTCAAGGTGCTGATGGACGGGAACCCGTACACCGTCGTCGAGTTCCAGTTCGTGAAGCCCGGCAAGGGCGCTGCCTTCACCCGTACCAAGTTCAAGAACTTGCTGACGGGCGCGGTCGTCGAGCGGAACATCCGGTCGGGCGAGAAGCTCGAGCCCGCGAACGTCGACCAGCGCGACATGCAGTTCCTCTACAAGGAGGGCGGCGACCTGGTCTTCATGGATCAGTCGAATTACGAGCAGGTCACGGTGTCCGCCGACCTGATCGGCGAGGCGGTCGATCTGATGAAGGACAACCTGCCGGTCACGGTGCTGTTCTTCAACGAGCGCCCGGTCGACGTCGCGCTGCCGACGTTCGTGTTCCTCGAGGTCACGGCCTCGGAGCCCGGCGTGCGCGGCGACACGAGCGGCAACGTCCAGAAGCCGGCGACCGTCGAGACGGGCGCGACGGTCAACGTGCCGCTGTTCATCCGCGTCGGCGATACGATCAAGATCGACACGCGCACGCACGAGTACGTCGAGCGCGTCAACAAGTGATCCCGTGATCGGGCGGGTGCTCGCGCTCGACGGCGATCAGGCTGTCGTGCGCTGCGAGCGGCGCGATCTGCGCATGCCCGCCGATCCGAGCTGGGCGCCCGGCGATCTCGTCGAGCTCGTCGACGACCGCGCCACGCGCGTCCATCGCTACGACGGTCCGCCGTATCCCGCGCCGCAGACCGAGGTCGCGCGGCTGCCGCGGCCGCGCATGCAGAAGCTGCAGCAGCGCGCGCACGGCCTCGCGGCGCTGCGGGCGTTCTTCGGCGAGCGCGACTTCGTCGAGGTCGAGACCCCGCTGCTCGTGCCGAGCCCCGGCCTCGAGATCCACCTCGATGCCGTGCCCGCCGGCACCGGCTTTCTGATCACGTCGCCCGAGTACCAGATGAAGCGGCTGCTCGCGGCGGGGTTCGAGCGGATCTACCAGGTCTGCAAGTGCTTCCGCGCGAACGAGCACGGCGCGCACCACGCGACCGAGTTCACGATGGTCGAGTGGTACCGCGGCGGCGAGACGCTCGACGCGATCGTCCGCGACACCGAGGAGCTCGTCGCGCACGTCGTGAGCGCGATCGCCGGTCGCGGGATCGCGCAGATCTGGCACGACGGCGCGGCACGGTCGATCGACGTCAGCCCGCCGTGGCCGCGCCTCACCGTGCGCGCCGCGATGAGCCAGTGGGCCGGGATCGAGGTCGCGGGCGACGAGCCGGCGGCCGAGCTGGCACGCGCGGTCCGCGCCGCCGGGATCGACATCGCGCCGGACGCCGCGTGGGACGACGCGTTCTTCGCCGCGTTCCTCGCGCGCGTCGAGCCCGCGATCGCCGCGCTCGATCGCCCGCTGATCCTCGAGGACTGGCCGGCTCCGCTCGCCGCGCTCGCGCGTCGCAAGCCGGACGATCCGCGCACCGCGCTGCGGTTCGAGGCCTACGTCGGCGGGCTCGAGCTCGCGAACGCGTTCGGCGAGCTCACCGATCCGGTCGAGCAGCGCGCGCGGTTCGAGGACGACCAGCGGATCCGCGGCGCGCGCGGCCGCGCGGTCTATCCGATCGACGACAGGCTGCTCGCCGCGCTCGCCGAGGGCCTCCCGCCATCGGCCGGCATCGCGCTCGGCTTCGATCGGCTGATCATGCTCGCGACCGGCGCCGCGACGATCGACGACGTCCTGACGTTCACGACCGCCGAGCTCTGATCGCGCGAAAGCCCGGCGACCGGTTTGCGTAGGGACACGCGAAGGAGGGACTTGCTTTGAAACATCCATTCGCGTTGTGGATCGTGGCGCTCTCGATCACGGCCGCTTCGAGCGCACATGCCGGCGGGCTCGTGCGCGTCGAGGCCTATGGCATCGAGCTCGAGGTCCCGACCGGCTGGTCGAAGACCACGCAGGCGAAGCAGACGATGCTCGCGCCGCGCACGTTCAAGGGTCGGGCGATCCAGCTCGTGCCGCTCGCGACGATGCCGGCCGCGACGCCGGACGGGGTGTCGACGCTGCTCGGCAGCGAGCGGCTCGAGGTCACGCGGGTCGGCGAGGTCACGCGACATCGCGCGAAGCTCGTCGTCGCCGAGGCACGGCTCGCGGCCGCGAACGGCCCGGTCGACGTCGATCTGCTCGCGATCCCGACGCAGACCGGCGCGGTGCTGGTGGTCTCGTACATCCGGGCCGACCAGGATCCGGTCGTTCGCCAGGCGAACGCCCAGGTGCTGCTGTCCGCGCGAGCGTCCGGGCCGCGCATGACGGTGACGTACGTGCCACCGAAGACACCGGGGCTCGTCGGGGCGCCGCGCGCGTTCGTGACTGCGTTCGAGCAGCTCGTGCCGAAGCTCGACGCGCTCGTCCGGTGGCCCGGACCGCTGCCCGTGAAGTTCGAGGAGTGCGGACAGCCGAACGCGTTCTACTCGCCGGCGGACCACTCGATCCGGATCTGTCACGAGCTGTTCGATTACCTGGTGCAGACGTTCACGGCGGCAGGTGCGGATCCGGCGAGTGCCGCGCGGCGAACCAGCGGCACGGTGCTGTGGACGTTCTTCCACGAGCTCGGCCACGCACTGGTGGGCGAGCTCGAGCTCGGCATCACCGGCCGTGGAGAGGACGCCGCCGACGAGCTCGCGACGCTCGTGATCGCGAGCGCGCGGTCACACCAGTCTGCACTCGACGCCGCGGCCTGGTTCCACATCGAATCGAAGAAGCCGAAGCCGAGCAAGTTCTGGGACGCGCACTCGATGGACGGGCAGCGCGTCGTGACGATCGCGTGTCTGCTGTACGGCGCCGACCCGGCGAAGTTCGCACCGCTCCTGAAGACGCTCGGCGTGCCGGCGAGCCGCGCCGCGAAGTGCACGCGTGACTATCCCGCGCGCCGCAAGGCGTGGGAGCAGCTGCTCGCGCCACACCGCGAGAAGCCACTGCTTCGTTAGGGCATCTCTACCGGATCCGTGACACGAGCCGCGCGTTGCGCTCGGCGACTTCTTGCGCGAGCCGGTGATTCGTCGTCCGCACCGAGCACAGTCCCGGAAACACGCCGAGCTCGAACCCGGTGTGATGGCCACGCACCGCCCGATCGCGGCGGCGATCGCGCGCGACGTAGAACCCGGCGAGGATCACGGCGGCGAGTCCGAATCCGATCCACGCGACGATCGCGAGCTTGATCATCGCGCCCCAGATCCCGAGGCCGAGCCCGACGCACAGCCCGGCACCCGCGAGCTGGCCGGTGTGGTGGTTCAGCTTCACGTGCGAGTGGCAGTCCTTGCACAGCGGGAAGTCGATCGGCGAGGCGCGGATCCGGTCCGTGCTCGGATCGAACGCGCGCGTCTCGGTGGTCTCGCGGTCGCAACAGACGCAGCGCGTGCCGAGCTCGGGATGCGGGAACGAGCCGCCACCACCGACTGCACCGTTGACGAAGTTCTTCGCGTGCGAGAACTCCGACGTCCTCAGCACGACCGCGTACCACGCACCGTCCGACTTCCGCGCGACCTCGGGCATGCCGATCCTACGCGCGACCGCAGAGAACGATCCCTTACGGCATCTCCATCAGCGTCCAGTACTTGTTCAGCGTCGCCATCACCTCGGCGAACGTGTGAAACGTGACCGGCTTCAGCAGGTAGCCGGCGACGTTGAGCTGGAACGCCTCGACGCGATCGCGATCCTCGTTCGACGTCGTCAGCACGACGACCGTGAGTGCCTGCAGCGCGGGATCTTTGCGGATCTCGCGCAACAGCTCGATGCCGTTCATTCGAGGCATGTTGAGATCGAGCAGCACGAGCCGCCGCTGCGATGGCATCGCTTCGCTGCGCAGCAGCTGGAGTGCCTCGACTCCGTTGCCCGCGACGAAGATCGGGTTCGCGATGTTCGCCTTCTGAAAGGCTCGCTTGACCGTCATCACGTCGACTTCATCGTCGTCGACGAGGAGGATGTTCAAGGCACGTTCATCCATGCTGAGCTTCTCCGTCGTGATCGCTGGGCCACGTGAAGAAGAAAGTCGCTCCGTGATCGGGCCGCGACTCCACCCAAGCACGTCCCCCCTGAGCCTCGACGATCTTGCGCACGATCGACAGGCCAATGCCAGTGCTCTCGACCTTGTCTCGACGCTCCAGCGTCTGAAACAAGCCCCAGATCTTGTCGTGAAATTCGGGAGCAATGCCGACGCCGTCGTCGCGTACGAAGACTTCGTACATGTTGTCCTCTTCCAGCACACGCGCTCCGACCTCGATGTGGAGCTCGCGGTCGGGGTTGTACTTGATCGCGTTGCCGAGCAAGTTCATCAGCACCTGCTGCAGCTGCGTGCGCGAGCCGACGAGCTCGGGCAGGTTCGGCGCGACGGTCAGGTGCGCGGTGTCCGGCGGCGACAGGAGCTCCCATGCTTCGAGCGCGGCGCTGCCGAGCTCGACGTGCGCGCGGTCGCCGGGATCGCGGGCGGCGCGGCTGTACGCGAGGATGCCGGCGATCAGGTACTCGAGCCGGACGACCCGGCCGCGCAACAGCGACATGTGCTGGCGCGCCGCCTCGTCCATGCGATCGCCGAGATCTTCCTCGATCCACTGCGAGAGGTTCGCGATGCCGCGCAGCGGTGCCTTGAGATCGTGACTCGTGATGTACGCGAACTGGTCGAGCTCGCGATTGCTCTTCTCGAGCGCGGCGATCAGATCTCGCGCCTCCTGGAACAGCCGCGCGTTGTCCATCGCGATCGCGGCGGTCGCGGCGACGCCGGCGAGCAGCCGCTCGGTCGTGTCGTCGAACGCGTGCGGGCGATCGTGGCCGAACATCAGCGCGGCGGTCGCGCGGCCACTGCGGCTGAAGATCGGGATCGCGAGGAAGCTCGCGACCGGCAGCAACGAGAACTTCGCGTTCGGCGCGTGGACGTCGTCGATCCGGATCGCGCGTCCGGGAGCGAGCGCCATCACCTGGGCGAGCACGCTCGCGAAGGCCTCGCTGCGCGCGCCGTACACCGCGTAGCGCAGCCGACCGTCGCTCTTCGTCGCGACGTTGAAGAAGCACGTGCCGACCTGCGCGCCGGTCAGCCGGGTCGCGGCATGCGTGACCTTCTGGACCAGCGCCTGGACGTCGAGCTCGGCGACCAGCTGCTTGCCGAGCTCGTGCAGGACCTCGAGGTGCTCCGCCTGCGTGCGCAGTCGATCCTCGGCGACCCGGCGCGCGGCGGTCGCGCGCTTGCGGTCGATGCCGAGCGCGAGCGCATCCGCGATCGACGACAGGCTGTTCAGCAGATCGTGATCGATCGGCCGCCGCGAGTAGATCGCCATCACGCCGACGATCCGGTCCTCGATCCGCAGCGGATAGCCGGCGAACGCGACGAGCCGCTCGCGCTTGGTCCACATGTTCGCACCGACCGTCGGATCGGTCGCGACGTCGTTCGTCAGGTACGGCGTGCCGTCCTCGGCGATCTGGCCGATCCGGTGCTCCCCGAACCGGACGCGGCGCAGCGCCGGCTCCGGCATGTCGACGCCGGCGGACCCGCACAGCTCGAGCAGCTGCTCGTGCTCGTCGACCGTCCAGATCCGCGCGACCGCGGCATCGAGGTTACGGACCATCGCGCCGGTGCAGCGCTCGAGCGCGGCGCTCAGCGACTCCTCGCGGGTCAGCGCATCACCGATCTCGCCGATCAGCAGCGCCTGCTTCGCCTGGCCGGTCTCGATCGTCCCGGCGTGGACCTGGCGCAGCGAGATCAGGAGGCCGCCGTCGGCGGTCGGCTTCGCGCGTGCCTGGCACCAGCCGATGCTCGGCAGCGCGCTCTCGGTCAGCAGCTCGGTGCGGTCGGCGAGCGCGTAGCGAAAGCCGGACGCGAACGCGGTGTGCTCGAGCTCGGGGCAGCGCTCCCACAGCGTCGCGCCCTTGCTCCCGAGCATCCGCTCGGCCTCGGGGTTCGCGTACAGCACCCGCCAGTCACTCGCGACCACGAGCACGCCATGGGGAAGCAGCCGCAGGATCGCCTGGGGATCTGTCGGCTCTAGATCCACGGCTGTGACCACTCCGCCAATCTACGCAACCCACCGGGCATTGCCCGGGTGATTCTCGGTGATTGCTGAGTGAGACGCGACTCAGGCAGGCGGCGCCGCGGCCCGCTGCGCGCCTCGCGACCCGGCGGAGCTGCGTTTCTTGCCGCGCTCCAGCAGCGGCCGGATGAACTGGCCGGTATAGCTGCGGTCGATCTCGGCGACCTGCTCCGGGGTGCCGACCGCGATCACCTCGCCACCGCCCGCACCACCCTCGGGACCCATGTCGATGATCCAGTCCGCGGTCTTGATGACGTCGAGGTTGTGCTCGATCACGAGCACGGTGTTGCCGCCGTCGACGAGCCGGCCGAGCACCTCGAGCAGCTTCTTGACGTCGCCGAAGTGGAGGCCGGTCGTCGGCTCGTCGAGCAGGTACAGCGTGCGCCCGGTCTGGACGCGCGCGAGCTCGCGGGCGAGCTTCACGCGCTGCGCCTCGCCGCCGGACAGCGTGGTCGCGGGCTGGCCGAGCGCGAGATAGCCGAGCCCGACGTCGACCATCGTCTGCATGATCCGCGACAGCTGCTTGTGGTGCTTGAACAGCTCGAGCGCCTCGTCGACCGGCGTGTCGAGGATCTGGGCGATGTTCTTGCCCTTGTACTCGACGCGCAGCGTGGCGTCGTTGTAGCGGCGGCCCTTGCACACCTCGCACGTGACGAACACGTTCGGCAGGAAGTGCATCTCGACCTCGCGGACGCCGGCGCCCTCGCATGCCTCGCAGCGCCCGCCGCCTTGCTTCGCCGACACGTTGAACGAGAACCGGCCGGCCTGGTAGCCGTACGTCCGCGCCTGCGGCACCTGCGAGAACAGCTCGCGGATCAGATCGAACGCCTTCGTGTAGGTCGCCGGGTTCGAGCGCGGCGTGCGGCCGATCGGCTGCTGATCGATCACGATGCACTTGTCGACCTTGCCGAGCCCGGTCAGCGAGTCGTACGGGCCGACGCGGTCCATCGACCGGTGCAGCATGCGATTGAGCGCGGGGTACAGCGTCGCGTTGATCAGCGACGACTTGCCCGCGCCGGACACGCCGGTCACGGCGACCATCACGCCGAGCGGGATCTCGACGGAGACGTTGCGCAGGTTGTGCTCGCGCGCGCCGGTCAGCTTGACCCAGCTCGTCGGCTCGCGCCGCGCGGCCGGGACCTCGATGCGCTCGGTGCCCGACAGGAACCGACCGGTGATCGACTCGGCGACGCGCTTGACGTCGTCGGGCGTGCCCTCGGCGACGACGCGCCCGCCGTGACGTCCGGCGCCCGGACCGAAGTCGACGACCCAGTCCGCGGCCTCGATCGTCGCCTCGTCGTGCTCGACGACGAGCACGGTGTTGCCGAGGTCGCGCAGCCGGTGCAGCGTCTTGATCAGGCGTTCGTTGTCGCGCTGGTGCAGGCCGATCGACGGCTCGTCGAGCACGTACAGCACGCCGGACAGCTCGCTGCCGAGCTGCGACGCGAGCCGGATCCGCTGCGCCTCGCCGCCGGATAGCGTCGCCGCCGAGCGGTGCAGCGTCAGGTAATCGAGCCCGACGTCGAGCAGGAACGACAGCCGCGCCTTGATCTCCTTGAGCACCTCGCCGGCGATCTGCGCGCGCGACCCGGTGAGCTTCATCGACGTGATCCAGGCGAACGCCTCTTTCACCGTCATCCCGGTGACCTCGACGATCGCCTTCTCGTTGACGAACACCGAGCGCGACTCCGGCCGCAGGCGCGTGCCGTGGCAGACCGCGCACGGGATGGACGCGAAGAACTGCTCGTAGTGCGCGCGCGTGCGCTCCGACGACGACTCGCGGTGGCGGCGCTCGAGCTGCGCGAGGATGCCCTCGAACCGCATCGCCCACTCGCCGGTCGAGTGCCGGCCTTCCCACGCGACGGTGACGCGCTTGTCGCCGGTGCCGTTCAGCAGGATGTCGCGCTGCTTCTCCGACAGCTTGTTCCACGGCTTGTCGAGATCGATCTTGAACGCCTTCGCGAGCGCCTTGACGATGTTCGTCGTCCAGCCCGAGTCCTTCGCGATCGACTCTCCCCACACCGCGACCGCGCCGTCGCGGATCGAGCGCGTCGGATCCGGGATCACGAGATCCGGATCGGCGGCGAGCCGCTCGCCGAGGCCGTTGCACTCGACGCACATGCCGAGCGGCGAGTTGAACGAGAAGCTCTGCGGCGACAGCTCGGGGAAGCCGATGCCGCACGTCGGGCATGCATTCGCCTCGGAGTACATGCGCGGGACCTTCTCGCCCGCGACGTCGACCATCAGCTTGCCCTTGCCCTCGCGTAGCGCGGTCTCGACGCTGTCGGTGAGCCGGCCCTTGTCCGCCTGGTTGATCGTCAGGCGATCGATCACGAGCTCGATCGAGTGCTTCTTCTGCTTCTCGAGCGCGTCGACGTCCTCGAGCCGCACGATCATGCCGTCGATCCGGACGCGGACGAACCCGGCCTTGCGCAGCTCGCCGAACAGCTCGCGGAACTCGCCCTTGCGGTTCTCGGCCTTCGGGGCGAGCAGCGTGACGCTCGTCTTCTCGGGCAGCTGCGCGAGCTCGTCGACGACCTCGGACGCGGTGCGCGCCCCGACGGGCCCGCCGCACTGGTGGCAGCGCTGCTCGCCGGCGCGCGCGTACAGCACGCGGAGGTAGTCGTAGATCTCGGTGATCGTACCGACCGTCGAGCGCGGGTTGCTCGACGCGCTCTTCTGCTGGATCGCGATCGTCGGCGACAGCCCGCGGATCCGCTCGTACTTCGGCTTCTCCATCTGGCCGAGGAACTGGCGGGCGTAAGCCGAGAGACTCTCGACATAGCGGCGCTGGCCTTCGGCATACAGGGTGTCGAACGCGAGCGACGACTTGCCGGAGCCGGAAGGTCCCGTGATCACGACGAGCCGGTGCTTCGGCAGCTCGAGCCGATCGACCTGGAGGTTGTGCTCGCGCGCGCCCTCGACGACGATCTGATCCGGCTCTCGCTGCGGCTCGTGACGACCAGGACCAAGCGAGCTACGACCCATAGGCCGCACACCCTACGGAGCGGATGTTCAGGCGTCAAGCCACCTAGATAGCGGTGATCGGGCAGGGTCCCAAAACCTGACAGCATCGCGTCAGGTTTTGACTCAGTGGCTGTACGCGACCCCGAGCTCGAACGTGCGCGGCGCGCCTTCGGTGTCGACGCCGGCGCGGCCGACCAGGTAGCGGCGATCGAACAGGTTCTGGACGGTCGCGAAGCCGGTGAGCCCGGCGCCGAGCCGGCGGGCGAGCCGCGCATCGACGAGCACGACCGCGCCGATCGGCAGCGTGTTCTGGTCGTCCTCGAACTGGTTGCCGAGGTAGCGGACCTGCGCGGCGGCCGCGACCAGCCGCGGATCGTCGAACACGAGCTCGCCGGTCGCGCGCAGCCGCGGGTTCTGCGCGAGCCGCTTGCCGACGAGGTCGGGCTGCGCCGGCGCGTCGGTGACCTCGGACTGGATGAACGTCTCGCTCGCCGCGACCGTCCAGCGCTCGCTCGGTCGCCAGCTCGCCTCGAGCTCGAGGCCGGCGATCCGCGCGGCGCCGAGGTTCTGGCGCTGGCGCTGCGCACCGTCGACCGGCATCGGCAGCGTGACGTTCGCGATCGCGTCCTCGAGCCGGTTGTAGAACCCGGTCGCGCGCACGACGACGTTCGACACGAGGATCTGCGGGCCGGCCTCGGCGCCCCACAGCGTCTCGGGGCGCAGGTTCTCGTTCGCCGCGGTGAGCACGGTGCCGACCTGGAACGGCCGGTACAGCTCGTTCAGCGTCGGGGCGCGGAACGCGCGATACACCGAGCCGCGTACGCCGACGACGTCGGTGACGTGGACGAGCGCGCCGACGCGCGGATCGAGCTGGAGCTCCGACGACCGATCGAGATCGATCGTCATCGTCTCGCCGCTGTCGCGGACGAGCGTGCGCTGGCCGGCGAGGTTCTGCCAGCCGTCGAGCCGCAGCGCCGCGAGCAGGTCGACGCGGCCGAGCCGCAGCGTGTCCTCGACGAACGCGCCGGCGAGCCGCTGCTCGCCGCCGGCCGAGCGCTCGACGAGCGTGTCGGGCTCGATCATCGGTGGCGACAACGCGTCGGTCGAGGTCCCGGTGACGCGGCGGGCATCGGCGCCGACGACGATCGCGTGGCGCGTCCACGGCCGGAACGTGTACGTCACGCTGCCGCCCTGGTTGTTCGACGGCGTGCGCTGGCTCGACGACAGCGCGGCGGTGCTGCGATCCGGCGCGACGCGCGCGCGGGTCTGGCGGAACAGCTGGTGGCCGCCGAACAGCTCGACGGCAAGCTGCGAGCCGGTGTCGGCGTCGCCGCGATCGAGCCGCCAGCCGCCACCGTAGCTGATCGTGGTGACGTCCGCGGTCGTCAGAACCGTGCCGGCGTCGAGCGACTCGTCGAACCAGCGCGCGGTCGCGTGCGTCGTCGAACCGCCGCGCGTGTGCTCGACGCGGATCCCGGCCGCGCCGTGATCGCTCGCGGCCGCGTGATCGACCGCGCCGCGATCGGCGGCCGTGATCGGCGTGTAGCCGTCGGAGTGCATCGCCTCGCCGTCGACCGCGATGCCGAGCTCGCCGAATCGCTCGGTCGCCCGCAGCGCGGCGCGCCCGGTGCGCAGCGATCCGCCGGACAGCAGCGCGTCGATGCTGCGGCCGGTGATCGGCCGCGAGATCACGTGCGCGACGCCGCCGAGCGCGAAGTCGCCGAACAGCGCCGACGCGCCGCTCGGTGCGACCTCGATCCGATCGATGCCGAGCGGCGACATCGCGCGCCAGTACACCCAGCCGCCGAACGGATCGTTCGCCGGCACGCCGTCGCGCAGCACGAGCGCGCGCGACACACCGGACGGCCCGACGCCGCGCAGGTTCAGGCCTTGCGACGTCGGATCGGCGACGAGGCTCGAGCTGCGGCGGAACGTGCCGACCGATGGCAGGCCGCGCAGGATCTCGTCGGCGAGCAGCTGCGGCGCGCGCTCGAGCTGCGCGCGATCGATCACCGTGATCGCGGTCGGCACGTCGCGGACCTCGCGCGGCAGCCGCAGGCCGGTCACGACGATCACCTCGCCGGGCGCTTCGCGCGGCGGCTCCGAAGTTTCCGCAGGCTGCGCGAGCGCGGTCGTCGACGACAGCGCCGCGATCGCGGACGCGAGAGCGAAGCGGCGCACCGGTTCACCGCAGCGTGTAGAGGTACGCGGCCATGTGGCGGGCCTCGTTCTCGGTGATGTTCATCTGCGGCATCACGTTCCCGGGCACCACGCCCTGCGGATCGCGGATCCACCGCATCATGTTGTCCGGCGTGTTCGGCAGCGTGCCCGCGAGGTACGCGCGCGCGGCGATGCCGCCGAGCGGCGGGCCGACGAGCGCCTCGTACGTGCTGACGCCGTCGATCTGATGGCACGACCCGCAGCCGTGATAGCGCATCGCGAGCCGGCCGCGCTCGGGGTCGCCGCCGGTCAGCTTCGCGGCCATGTCGTTCTGACCCTCGCCACACGCGGTGACCAGCGTCGATGCGAAGACGATCGTGACCCACGTCTTCATGCATTGTCCTCCTCGGCGCGAAGGCTCGCGTGCGGCGAGTGCGCCATGCGGCGCTCGGATTGCCCGAGCCACGCCGCGAAGATCGCGAGCCCGATGCCCATCATGATCACGCCGGCCGGGACCCACATCACGAGCCCGGCGCGCTCCTGATCGACGACCGCGTCGATCCCGAGACGCGCGCTGCGTGCGCCGTGCGCGTAGAGCGGCTCGCGCGCGAAGCTCAGCACCGCGGCGAGCAGCCCCGAGTACAGCATCGTCACGAACACGAACGCGAGCCCGACGCCGTAGCCGTAGCGGCCATAGCGCCCGTGGATCAACGTCCACCAGAACAGCACCGCGGTCGCGAAGAACGACAGGTGCTGGATCGCATGAATCCGTTCGTCCGCGAGCGCGGCATCGAACAGCGCCGGGACGTGCCACACGAGCCGGGTCAGCGCGTGGATCAGCACCGCGATCGCGGGCGTGGTCAGCACGTGCCACACGCGCTTCACGGTGTCGGTGCGGCCGGTCCGCAGCGCGGCGGTGCGCCAGCCGCGCGGCAGCGACCACACGACCGGCGCGAGCGGCCGGCCGAGCACGATCAGCGGCGCGGCGACGAGCATCAGCAGCTCGTGCTGAGCCATGTGCGCCGAGAACAGCACGTCGCTCGCGGCGTCGAGCGGCGAGAGCAGGGCGAGCGCGATGATCGTGATGCCGACGCCGTGCGCGATCGCCTGCCACGGCTGCAGGCCATGCGCGACGCCGGCGTGGCGCCACAGCCGCATCGCGCCGGTGGTGTACAGCGTCGCGGCGAGCGCGAGCGCGCCGATCACGAGTGGATCCCACGTCCACCACGACACCCATTGCAGTCCGTGCGGCAGCTGCGGGCCGCCTTCGGTGATCGAGAGCCCCGGCGGTAGATCCGTCGGGTGCAGGATCATGGCTCGGCTCCCGGGGTCAGCAGCAGCGTCGGGATCAGCGCGCCGACGAGCTGCAGGATCGCGAACGCCGACAGCGCGAGCGCGACGCGCGACAGGAACCGCGCGCGCTGGACCTGGACGTCCTCGGGATCGCGCTCGGGCAGCTTGCGCTTCTCGATCACGGCGAGCACGACCGCGCCGATCGCGACGAGGATCGCCGCGAGGTGGATCCCGCGCAGCGTCCAGATCCGGCTCGTGTGATGCGCGGCCGGCGCCGCCATCCAGGCGACGACGAGATCGGTGAACCACGCGGCCGGGCCGAGGAACACCGCGACCCACAGCCGCAGATCGCGCCGCGGCTGGTGCGGCAGCGGGCTGACGACACGCGGATCGGGCTCGTGCGCGTAGACGTCGCTCTCGAGCTTCGCTTCCTGCTTCGCCTCGAGCTCGGCCTCGGACTCCTCGAAGTCCGGCGCGTGATCTTGCGGCAGGTGAAACGCCGGCTCGATCTGCGCCGGTGGCTCGTGGATCACGGGCTCTGGCTCGACGACCGGCTTCGCGGTCACCACCGGCGCCGGCAGCTCGCGCGCGGGCTCGAGGATCGGCGCGGGCTCGGGTGCTGGTGCCGGCACCGCGATCGAGATCCGCTCGGCGGCCTCGCGAGCCTCGCGCGCGGCGGCGAGCGCCTTCGAGAGCCGCGCCTCGCCATCGCGCAGCCGCTGCTCGAACGCCGCGGCCTCGCGCTCGGCGGCTTCGCGCGCCGCATGCTCCTCGGCGATCCGTTGCTCGGCCACGCGGCGCTCGCGGCGCTCCGCGCGCAGCCGCGCCTCGAGCTCGGCGCGCTCCTGATGGGCGACGCGCAGCCGCGCCTCGATCGTCTCGCGGCGCCGGGCTTCGGCCTCGAGCTTGATCTCGCGATCGCGCAGCCGGCGGATCAGCTGCTGCTCGATCTCCTCGCGGCGCCGATGCTCCTCGGCGAGCTCGCGCTCGAGCTCCGCGCGCGCCTGCGCGGTGGCCTGCTGCTCGACGCGCTCGGCGGCTTCACGCGCGGCGCGCTCGGCGGCGGTACGGCCGGCCTGCTCGATCTCCTCGCGCGCGGCGCGCTCGGCGGCGAGCCGCTGCTCGAGCTGCTCGCGATCGGCACGGGCCTCCGCGAGCTCGCGCTCGATGTCCTCGCGCTCGGCACGCGCGGCCGCGAGCTCGGCATCCTCGCGCGCCTGGCGCTCGGCCTCGGCGGTCTGGCGATCGAGATCGGTTCCGTCCTCGTCCTCGATGCCGACCGCGCGATCGTCGCGCTCCTCGTGCTCGGTCGCCGCGATCGATGCCGCGATCGCGACGTCGCGCTCGTCGCGCTGGGTCGGCGGGTTCGGGCGTCCGTTGCGCCTCGTCATCGGCCACCTCCGAGCAGCACCTCGAGGAAGATCACGGCCCACACGAGGATCGCGCCCGCGACGACGAAGTACACGAGCGGCGCCGACACCTCGACGTCGACGCGGTGCTTGTCCTCGACCGGTCCCTTGAACAGCAGGATGATGTACAGCCCGTCCTCGAGCACCGCGGTCAGCCCGTGTAGCCACTGCACGCCGAGCAGGCCCCACACGACCGAGCCGTACGCGTGCTCGTCCCACCGGAACGGCAGGCGATCGAACACCCACAGCCGGACGACGCACGCGACCGCCGCGATCAGCGTCGCGACGATCAGGTTGCGGCGCATCGCTCCGACGTCGGCGCGGACCGCGGCCTTGCTCGCGCGACGCTGCGGCCACGCGCTGAAGCACCACAGCACCACCTCGAGCGTCATGATCCACGCGACGTCGCGCGCGACGTGGGCCGGCGGGAACGGCGTGGTGCGCTCGCGGATGTAGAAGTACGAGATCGAGAGCAGCACGAGCATCGTGCCTTCGATCGCGATCAGCAGCAGGATCGACCACCACAGCGGATCGCGCGGGCCGAATCCGATGTGCGGCAGACCGGAGACGTCGAGCACGCGGCGCTTCATGCGGCCTCCGAAGGTTTCTCGGCGAGCATCTCTTCGCGATGCGGCCACTTCGGCCAGAACCAGGCGAGCAGCGACACCCCGATCAAGACGGCGCCGAGCGGGAACGCCCACACAGTGAAGATGCCGCCGATGAACATCACGCCGGTCGACAGCGCGACGAGCAGCGGCGAGATCGCGGGTCCGGGCAGCTCGGTGATGTGATCCGGCTCGGCATCCATCACGCGGGTCACGAGGAGCTCGGGCCGATCTGCGCGCACGCCGGTGACGACCGGCTGATCGGGGCGGCTCGTCCACGCGGCGTAGCGATCGCGCACCGTCGGCAGGTGGATGAAGTTGTAGCGAGGCGGTGGCGACGACGTCGTCCACTCGAGGCCATCACCACCCCACGGGCTGCCGCTCGCGAGCTTGCCACGCCGCATGGAGACCAGCGCGTTGAACACGGTCAGCAGCACGCCGATGCCGAGCACGAACGCACCGAGCGTGGCCGCCAGGTTGAGCGGGCCCCACCCGGTCTCCTCGGTGTACGTGAAGATCCGGCGCGGCATGCCGTTCAGCCCGAGCTGGTGCATCGGGAAGAACGTCGCGTTGAAGCCGAGGAACACGAGCACCGCGCTCAGCTGGCCGATCCGCTCGTGCATCAGCCGGCCGGTGATCTTCGGGAACCAGTAGTACAGCGCGCCGAGCAGCGGGAACACCGCGCCGCCGATCAGCACGTAGTGCAGGTGCGCGACCACGAAGTACGTGTCGTGCAGCTGCAGGTCGAGCGGCACCATCGCGACCATGATGCCCGTGAGGCCGCCGAGCACGAGGATCACGAAGAACGCGAGCACGAAGAGCAGCGGCGTCTTCAGGTTGAGCCGGCCGGTCCACAGCGTCGCGAGCCAGCAGAAGATCTGCACTGCGGTGGGGATGGCGATCATCAGGCTCATCGCCGTGAAGAACGACTTGCCCACCTCCGGCAGGTTGGTGGCGAACATGTGGTGCACCCACAGGCCGAACGCCATGAACGCGGTGGCGATGAGCGAGAGCGTCATCGCGCCGTAGCCGAACACCGGGCGCCGCGCGAACGTGGCGATGATGGACGACATGAACCCCAGTCCCGGAATGAAGATGAAGTAGACCTCGGGGTGCCCGAAGAACCAGAACAGGTGCTGCCACAGCAGCGCGTCGCCGCCCTCGGACGGGTTGTAGAAGTGCGTGCCGACGAGGCGGTCGAGGATCAGCGCGGTGCTCGCGAACATCACGGCCGGCATCGCGATCATCACCATGAACGACGTGACCAGCATCGCCCACGCGAACAGCGGGATGCGGTTGAGCGTCATGCCGGGCGCGCGCAGCTTGAGCACCGTCGTCGCGAGCACGATCGCCGACAGCAGCCCGGAGGTCTCGGTGAAGGTCACCATCTGGGCCCAGATGTCGACG
>DASTLB010000098.1:0-230520 GCA_035715365.1 Kofleriaceae bacterium
AGCTGATCGCGGGCCGCCCGGTGCGGCTGTCGCGCGCGCAGCTCGAGACGCTCGCGATCGTGGCGTATCGCCAGCCGATCACGCGGCCGGAGGTCGACGAGATCCGCGGCGTGGACTCCTCGGCGACGCTGCGCCTGCTCATGGATCGATCGCTGATTCGCATCCTCGGCAAGAAGGAGGATGTGGGCCGGCCGATCCTGTACGGCACGACGAAGGAGTTCTTGGACTTCTTCAGCCTCGGCGATCTGCGCGAGCTGCCGACGCTGCGCGAGTACTCCGAGCTCACCGACGAGAGTCGCAAGGTGATGAGCGACCGGCTCGGGATCGCGCCCGACAAGCCCGACCCCGATGGTGGCGAGGGCGGAACGTCGGGCGACGGGGGCTCGATGCCGCCGAGCGGCGAGGGCGACGGCGGCGCGGGCAGCGACACCCCGGCCGACGTGGGCGCTGCGCCCGAGGTCGTCGATCTCGACGAGGTGTTCGCACGCGCCCCTGAGTCCGCGCAGGCGGAGAGCGGTGCGTCGTGGATCGCCGCGATCCGTGCCGACGCCAGCGCGACCGATCCGGCGCCTGGCGACTCACCCGGCGACAGCTCCGAATCGCCCGACGTCGCGCCCGACGAGCCGGCAGCCGACGACGATCACGGCGGCGACACGGCGACGGTGCTCGAGAAAGGCCCGCGCCCGTTCGACGACGCGAGCGACGATGGCCTCGGCGACGCGACCGTGGCCGAGAAGCCGGACGCGGCGAACGTCGACGAGCCCGAGGACAACCCGGAGCAGGAGGCGGCCACGCCCGACGCGCCGATCCTCGACGTCACCGATCGGCAGATCCTTGAAGCTCACGATGCGCCGGAGCTCGCGGCGAATGACATGCCGGCCGACATCGCGACGGGCGACGCTGCGTCCCCCGACGACGGCGAATTCGCCGACGGCAGCGGGCCGACGCTCGAGCCAGCGGTGGCGACGGCGGACGACAGCGCGGCCGTCGATGCCGTGGTGCAGATGTCATACGAGCCGGATGCTTCGTGGCCGGATGCATCGGACGGTGTCGAGGCCGAGCCGGCACCGCACGCGGCGACGGAGCTCTGCGCCGACGATGAGCTCGCACCCGAGCACCCCGTGATGGACGACGCACCGGAGCCGTCGCTCGCATCGATCACGACGCTCGCGTCGGATCCGGTGGAACGATTCGATGCGGCCGCTGCGGAGCTACCGATCGGCCTCGGCATGACCGCGAGCCACAGTAACGAGACACTCGAGCCCGACGGCGACAGCCGCTCCGAGCTCGTGCCCCCGACGATCGAATCGGATCCGCGATCGCTCGGTGATACGCCCTCCACGGAGCCAGTATCGGACTGAGGTATGGCCGCGCCCGTTCGCTTGCAGCGCTACCTCGCTGCCGCCGGGGTGGCGGCGCGACGGAAGGCGGAGGACCTGATCACCGCCGGGCGCGTCAAGGTCAACGGCGAGGTCGTCCGCGTGCTTGGCACGAAGGTCGATCCGGATCGTGACGAGGTCGAGGTCGACGGCGAGGCGGTCGTCGCGCTCGACACGTTCTACGTGCTGTTCAACAAGCCGAAGGCGTGCATCACCGCGGTCACCGACGATCGCGGTCGGCCGACGGTGATGGACTACCTGCCGAACCTTCCGGTGCCGGTGAAGCCGGTCGGTCGCCTCGACTTCTACACCGAAGGTGTCCTGCTGCTGACGAATGACGGCGAGCTCGCAGCGCGCTTGCTGGCGCCCGCGAGCCACGTGCCGAAGACCTATCACGTGAAGGTCCACGGCCAGCTCACGCCGCGCGACATCAAGCAACTGCGCGACGGCATCCAGCTCGACGACGGCACGCTGACGATGCCTGCCGAGGTCGAGGTCTTGCCGGGCGAGAGCAAGCACACGTGGCTCGCGATCACGATCCACGAAGGCAAGCACCGCCAGATCCACCGCATGATCGAGGCGCTCGGCCACTACGTCGACAAGCTCCAGCGCGTCGCGTTCGCGAACCTGACGTTCCATAACCTGCGTGTCGGTGACGCGCGCGAGCTCACGCAACAGGAGCTCAACGAGCTGCGCGATACCGTCGGGCTCGACCACAAGCCGGTCGCGCGCGGCACCTGGCACGTGTACCGAGAGGACACCGACATCCCGCGTCGTGCTCGTGCGAAGGCGCGCGCCGAGGCGGAGGCCGAAGCGCTCGAGCTCGAAGATCGCCGGGCCGCCGGTGGCGACGACCTCGACGACTGGACCGGTGATGACGCCGAGGCCAGCGCATTCGACGAGGTCGAGGCCGGCTTCGGTGCCGGCGACGCAGCCAAGCCGCCGGCGCGCACGGCGCCGAGCGCGGGCGGCGATGACGGCGACGCGGACGCGGACTTCGAGCCCTCGGACTTCGATCAGGACGGTGCCGACTTCGACGACGACGAAGCTGGGGACGTGGTGGGCGAGCGCAGTCGCGAAGGCGCGCATCCGTCCGGTCGTCGCGGCGACGCGCGCGGTCCTCGACGCGACGTCGGCCGGCGCGGTGGACGCGGCGAAGACGTCGGCGGTCGTGGCGCACGCGGTGGCGGTGGACGTGAGGGTGACGGCGGTCGACGCGGCGCGGGCGGTAACTTCGGCGGACGCGGCGACGACTTCGGTGCAGGCGGCGCGCGCGGCGGCGGGACACGCGGTGGCTTCGGGGGTCGCGGTGCGCGTGGTGACGCCGGTGGACGCGGCGGCGAGTTTGGTGCGCGCGGCGCACGTGGTGGCATGGGTCCGGGCGCACGCACACAAGGCAGTGGTGCCGGCGGACGCGGCGGGTACGCAACGCGCGGAGCACGCGGCGGTGGCGATGCGCGTGCACGCGATACACGAGGCGGCCGTGGATACGGTGGACGAAGCGATGCCGGTGAGCGGCCGGCGTCGGCGCCGCGCGGGAGCTTCGGTGCACGTGGCGGCGCCGCGACGACGGACATGCGTGGCGGCGCGCGGCGCAGCGGGCCCCCAGGCCGCGGCCCGCGCGCGAGCTTCGATCGCGATGACGCAGGTGCCCGGGGCGGCGCGCGTGGTGGTTTCGGCAGCGGTCCACGTCGGGGTTCGGCAGAGGGTCCACGCGGTGGCGCCGCACCACGCGGCGGTGCACGCAGCGGATATGGTCCGCGAGGCCAGGGTTCGGATCGCGGCGGCCCGCGCGGTGCGGCGGCGAGCCGTCCGACGCGCGACGGTGGCGGCCGTGGCTTCGGACCGACCAACGCGAGCAAGGGTGCGCGCGGTCCGCAAGGCCGCCCCGGCGATCGTGCGGGTGGAGAACGCCCGGGCCCTCGCCCCGGCGGCGGGCGCCCGAGTAGCCGTCCCGGTGGCGGACGTCCAGGGGGCGGGCGCCCGGGCGGTCGTGCAGGTGGTGGGCCGCGTCGCGGTGGCGGTGGACGTGGCGCGCGTGGACCGCGCGGCGGTCGTCGCTAGCGGCTGACCGCGCGCGGCGACACGTTCACGCGAGACCGCGGCGGATCGCCGCTCGTGTGCCTGTTTGGCAAGAAACGGTTCCGCGGAACCGGACGCCGGACACATCCGGCGCACCGTGATCGCGTGTCGCCGACCGGCGAGGGGCCACGAGCTCGATCGCTGCGACGAGCACGACGGCCGCGAGGGATCACGTTCGCGTCGTGGCGTTCGTGATCACGTCATCGGCGAGCAACCGTCTCGCGTGAGCGTGGGGCGGATCGCCGCGCATGCGCCGTTCTGGCGAAAAACGGTTCCGCGGAACCGGACACCGGACGCGTGATGACGCGATCTCGATCAGCCGCCGCAACGAGATCTGGTGTCGCTGATCGGCGAGGTGCGAGGCTTCGATCGCGGCGACGAGCAGACGGTCGCGCTGGATCGTATTCGCGTCGTGGCGATCACGGCATCGGCGAGCACTCGTCTTGCGTGAGCGTGGGGCGGGTCGCCGCGCATGCGCCTTTCTGGCGAAAAACGGTTCCGCGGAACCGGACACCGGACGCGTGACGACACGATCTCGATCGTCCGCCGCAACGAGATCTGGTGTCGCCGCTCAGCGAGGCGCGAGGCCTCGATCGCGGCACGAGCACGATGGTCGCGCTGGATTGCATGCTCGTCGTGGCGTTCGTGATCACGTCATCGGCGAGCAAACGTCTTGCGTGAGCGTGGGGCGGATCGCCGCGCATGCGCCTTTCTGGCGAAAAACGGTTCCGCGGAACCGGACAACCGGACGCGTGACGACGCGATCTCGATCGTCGCCGCAACGAGATCTGGTGTCGCTGATCGGCGAGGTGCGAGGCTTCGATCGCGGCGACGAGCAGACGGTCGCGCTGGATCGCATTCGCTCGTGACGATCACGTCATCGGCGAGCAAACGTCTTGCGTGAGCGTGGGGAGGATCGCCGCGACGCGCGTGTTTGGCAAGAAACGGTTCCGCGGAACCGGACACCGGACACATGACGACGATGCGGGCGACCGGCGAGAACGAGAATGCGTCGTACGTGATGGTTCACCGCTTATCCGCAGAGCGATCGCGCTGACAGTGGCCGGGAGATCATGATCGCGTGAGCCGTTGCGGTGTGTCACGCGGGCGGCATTGGCAGCTCGCGCGCCACACGCATCAATGCCGCGTGCATTTCCTGTCCATCCTGCAAGTACTCGAGCAAGCGGTGCAGACGTCGAGCCACGGTGGCATTCGTCTCGGATGTGAAATCGTTCTTCAGGCCACGGCAATACTTGATGTGGGCAGTCAGCGATCCCTTCGCGCCGAAGTGATGTAGCTGGACGAAGTGGCGCTGCTCGAAGCGGTAGCTCGCGATGAGTTGCTCGAGCAACTCGACGGTGTGCTTCGGGTTGTTCGGATCGAATTCCATGGCGCTCGCAGGCACTGGCCGAGGTCGTGCGGCTTCCGGCTGAGCTGGAGGTGGAGGCGCGGACGGCGGTCGTCCCGGCGGCTTCGGCATCGACGTGCTCGGCGGGCTGCCCGGTCCGAGCTCGACCATCTCGCGCATCCAAGCTCCCAGCCCTCGCCAGTACGGAGCTGGCGGCGCGAAGCGATACGCCGGATGTTGCGTGAGCACGCAGAGCGTGACGTTCGTCCAACGCCAGCCATCGACGCCAAAGCGCCCCGCGATCGCCTCGTACTCGCCTCGATACGTCGTGCCGTAGAAGACCGCAAAGGTCGGCTGGTTCGACGCCAGCTGACGCTTCAATTCGGCCAGTCGCTCCGAGCGGTGGAGCGTGCGCTCGACGTCCACGCCCGTGTTCGCTGCATGCAGCGCGCTGATCTCGAGCACGGCGGTGTCGCCCGCAAGCCGCCCCCAAGAGTCACGTTGATAGGCGGCAACGTCGGCTCGTTCGCTCGCACGATCCTCGAACGACAGCGCGAGCTGGATCAGCGGCCCCCACGTGGTTTGCACCGGCGGTGTCGGGCTTGCGCGGTGCCAACTCGTCACGATACGTCCCGCGCGCCGGTTCGAGTCCTCGTGATGCTCGCGACAGTCGATCAGAGCGTGCGACCCCAGTCCCTGCCATGACTCGTAGCTCGCATGGTCGTCGTCACCACCCGGCTCCATGCCGACGAACCAGTACGGCGCCTCCCAGCGGCCATAGCCGAACCAGCTGCGCGCAGCATCCTCACGAGCCCCCACGACGCTCCATCGTACCTGATGGATGAGCGACAGGGCCCAACCGAGCCAGGGCTCGAGTGTCGTGCGGTCGAGACTCGGTGGGTACCGGAGCGATGAGGAACGCGTTCTCGTCGTGCTTCCTGATCGCGTCATCGCAGACGTCGCAAGCTGCGGACGGACGTCGTGGGGCGAGGCCGGGGCGGAAGGCCGCGCGCGTGCCTTTCTGGCGAAAAACGGTTCCGCGGAACCGGACTTCACGGGCGGCGTGCCAACGATCGGGCTCCGGAGAGATCCCGGGCACGGCGTGCGTCACGAGATTGGGTTCGGAGCGGCGTTCTGTTCGGGGTCAAGACCCGACACGCTGGGGAGGTGGAGGCGCTGCTCGCGAAGTTCGTGGCCGCGTTCGAGCGCGGGATCGCCGGCGAGGTCGAGGCGATGCGGGCGTCCGCGCAGACGTTCGAGATCCCGCTCGGGGACGCGGCGGACCTCGGCACGGGACGGTACCGGTTCACGCTCGCGGCGGCGCAGGCGCTCGCGGTCGGATCGGTCGGGGTGCTGCGAACGCGCGGAGGCGAGCAGACCGCGACGGTCGAGGGGATCGATCACCGCGACGGTACGCGCGGGGTCACGCTCGCGGTGAGCCAGCCGATCGCGGCAGGCGAGGACGCCACGCTCGTCGTCGCGCCGTGGTTTCTGTACGAGCGGCTGACGCAGGCACTCGCGCGGATCGGCGTCGAGCGGCACTCGGTCGGGCTCGCGATGACGCTGTTCGGAAAGCGGCCGCACGTGCGCGCGGCGACGGCGTTGCGGTGCGAGCATGACGCGCTCAACGCGAGCCAGCGGGCAGCGGTCCAGCTGTGCAGCGACAGCGAGCTCGCGTTCGTCTGGGGACCGCCGGGCACCGGCAAGACCGTGACGCTGACGCACGTGATCGAGGAGCTGCTCGCGCAGGGCAAGCGGATCCTGCTCGCGTCGACGACGAACGCGGCGATCGATCAGGTGCTCGCGAAGCTCGCGACGCGGCCGTGGTTCGCCGGCGCGGTCGACACCGGCACGGTGATCCGGCTCGGGCGCAGTGACGCCGAGACGTTCGGTGCGGAGCTGGCGGACGTCGTCGCGCGGCGGTACGAGGCGCATCACGCGTCCGTCGGTCGGCTGCGGGCGCGGATCGGCGAGGTGGGGATGCAGCTGCGGTACGGGCAGGCGCTCGTCGACGAGCTCGCGGCGGCGAGCGCGGCGCAGCAGTCGCTGTTCGCCGAGCCGCCCCGCGCGCGCAGCGGGGCGCTCTCCAGCCTGTACTCGCCCGGGCTCGCCGAGGTGATCGGCGCGATGGAGCCGCGCGCGCAGCTGCGGGTGATCCGGTTGCGGCTCGAGCGACTCGAGCGCGTGCGCGTGCTCGCGAAGGCGCGCGTGGCGACGCATGCCGCGGCGGCGCGCGACCTCGAGGCGCGCGTCGTCGCGAACGCGAGGGTCGTGATGTGCACGCTGACGAACGCGTACCTGTCGCCGCTGATGACCGACGAGCGGTTCGACGTGCTGATCGCCGAGGAGGCGGGGATGGCGCCGTTGCCGACGCTGTTCTACGCGGCGTCGCTGTGCAAGGAGCGCGCGATCATGGTCGGCGATCCGAGGCAGCTGCCGCCGATCGTCCAGTCGAGCGAACCGCTCGTGCGGCGCACGATCGGCCGCAACATCTTCGAGGTGGCGATCGAGGATCCGGCGACGAGTGACGTGGTCGCGATGCTCGACGTCCAGTACCGCATGCATCCAGCGATCGGGGCGCTCGTCGGTGGGCTGTTCTACGGCGACCGACTCGTCCACCGTGGCGATCCGGCGGTGCTCGAGGCGATCGTGGCGCGCGCGCCGTTTCCGGGGAGACCGCTCGCGATCGTCGACACGAGGGCGAGCACCGCGTGCGAGCGGTCCGCGAAGGGGTCATCGCGCGTCAACCCGCGGTCCGCGCAGATCACCGCGGCGCTCGCGCTCGAGGCGGTGCGCGACGGGGCGAGCTCGGTCGCGGTGATCACGCCGTATGCCGCGCACGCGGTCGAGATCCGGCGGCTGCTCGCCGCGCAGCGGATCGCGGACGTCGTCGAGTGCAGCACGATCCACCGGTTCCAGGGACGCGAGTGCGATGTCGTCGTGATCGACCTCGTCGACGCGGCACCGATGCGGCCGAGTGCGCTGCTCGCGGAGGCGCCGAACTTGCTGAACGTCAGCATCTCGCGTGCGCGCGGCAAGCTCGTGATCGTCGCGGACGTCGCGTACTTTCGGTCGGTGGATCCGTCGGGGATCGTCGCGCGGATGCTCGACGCCGGGGCGCGCGTGCTCGACGGCCTTGGGCGCGCGATCGAGGCCGCAGCGCGGTGATCGAGCGCGGGACCGGCGACTTGCTCGCGGCGCCGGTCAACTGCGAGGGCGTGATGGGCCGCGGCCTTGCGCTCGCGTTCAAGCGCGCGTTTCCGCGATGTTCGAGGCGTACCGGGCGGCGTGCGCACGCGGCGAGCTCGCGATCGGGACGATGCACGTCGTCGCGGTCGAGCGCGGACCGGTGCGGTGGATCGTGAACTTTCCGACCAAGCGCGCTCGCGGACATCGAGGCCGGGTTGCCGGCGCTCGTCAACGAGGTGCGAGCCCGCGCGATCGGATCGATCGCGGTGCCCGCGCTCGGCTGCGGGATCGGCGGCCTCGCGTGGGACGACGTCCGGCCGCGGAACGAGACCGCGCTCGGCGCGCTGCCCGAGGTGCGCGTGCTCGTGTTCCCGCCGGGCTGATCAGCGCGCCGCGGGTTCGTCGCCGGCATTGACGCCCGCGTCGTCGAGCGCCGACAGCGTTCGCTGATCGCCGCGCGCGCGCAGCACCTCGCGCAGCGTGCGGCCGTGGTGATCGCGCGCCGTGAAGTCCGCGCCGGCGTCGCGCAGCATGTCGATCAGGTCGGCGAGGTGCTCGAGGCGATCGTGGAGGTAGCACGTCACCGGATCGCCGTCGGAGTCGTGCGCGGCCGCGAGCGCTGGATTCGCCGCGAGCAACGTGCGTGCAACCGCGACGAGATCGCAGCCGATCGCGTCGAAGATCGTCGCATGCGGCGCGAGCACGGCGACCGCGGCGGGCTGCGCGTTGTGGACGGCCCAGCCGAGCGGCGTTGCGTGATGCGAGCTGTCGCGCAGCGTCGGATCGGCGCCGAGCGCGAGCAGGCGCGCGATCATCTCGGCATCGCCGGCCCACGCGGCCTCGTGTAGCGGCGTACGGCCGACGTGGTAGACGTCGAGCGCGAAGCCGAGGTCGGCGAGCAGCTGGATCGCGTCGGGGCGGCGCGCGCGGGTGGCGCGCCAGACGAGCTCGGCACGCTCGCCCGGCCCGAGCTGCGCGAGCAGCTCCGGGTGACGATCGAGCAGGGCGCGCACGGCATCGCGATCGGCGGACAGGCAGGCGAGCGCGAACGCCTCGCGTGCGGACAGCGGACGCGCGTGTGCTCCGTGCGCTGCGAGGTAGTCGGCGATGTCGCGATGGCCGGCGCGCAGCGCGGTCTCGTACGCCGTGAGGCCATCGCGGCGGCCGGGCTGATCGATCGGCGTCCCGCGCTCGACGAGCAGCCGCACGCGCGACAGATATCCATTCTTCGCGGCGGCCCACAGCTCCTCGACGAGCAGGTCGGTCGGCGTGCCGATCCGATCGCCGAACGCGCGCAGCCAGGGTCCGCCGCGATCGCGGCCGAGCCCGTACGCGAACAGCAGCTCGAGGTGGCTATCGTCGTCGCGGAAGTGGCGGTTGTAGAGCGTCTGGCCGTCGTTGGGATCGGCGCCGGCGTCGAGCAGCGCGCGGGCGAGCGCGTCGCGTTCGGGATGCGGCGGCTGGTTGCGCGGATCCTCGCCCTCGCCGAACGCACCGGTCAGCGCGGTGAACGGCGGGAGGTGGCCGCACCACAGAAACCCGGCGTCCGGATCGGCACCGGCGGCGAGCAGCAGGCGTGCGGCGTCGACGGCCGAATGGCCGGGCAGCGCGAGTCGCGAGTAACACGCGTAGAGCAGCGGTGGCCAGTGATACGGACCACCGCGCACGTTCGCGCGGCTGCGATCGTCGTCGAGGAGCGCGCGCAGGGCGGCGACGTCTCCCGCCGTCGCGGCGGCATGGACATCCGCGCTGGCGAGCGCCGGCGACGCGGCGAGCGCGGCGCGTGCGCGGTCGAGATCCGCGGGGCGCCAGCGATCGTAGTCGAGCACGGCGTGCGCGATCCACGACTCGACGTCGCGCGCGGCGCGCGGATCCCAGGCATGCGGCGCGATCGCCGCGAGGTGGCGGGTCAGCCGCGGCCAGCTCGCGAAGCCGTGACGGCGGGCGATCACGAGCTGCGCGTCGTGCAGCGCGAACGCAGTCGCGGCGGCGGCACCGCGTGGATGGTGCTCGGCGACCTGTGCGAGCGCATCGGGATTCCGATCGCGGACGGCGCGCAGCAGCCGCTTGGCTTGCTTGCGCAGGTGCTCGAGCGAGGGACGGCTGGGGAGTGGTTCGATGGGCACAGCGACCTCCGGTCCCGCGATGCGGGCGGTACGCCGGTGTCCGCGCTCCGGCAGGAAGGCGCTTTGCCTCGACAGGTTGTGCGATCGGTGCGAGTGGGCTGGGCCCTGTCCGCGGACGGAAGCGTCTCGTGCGCTCGCGACGAGCGTACCACCGGTGCGCGGGGGCGGGAATCGCGCGCGGTGGCGACGACCGGACGTGCGACATGCGCTGTGATAGCGTGCCGGCCTGATGGAGCTTCGTGCGCTCACGGTCCTCGACTCGCTACAGCCGCAGCTGACTGGTTTCTTGCAGACGGTGTGCTCTGGCTTCATGCCGCTCGAAGAGGAGGCGGCGCTGTTCATCGAGATCGCGCCGGGCATCGCGATCAACCAGCTGACCGACGCCGCACTCAAGGCGACGACGTGCCGGCCCGGCATGCAGATCGTCGAGCGCGCGTACGGCATGCTCGAGTTGCACGATCGCGACAAGGGTCAAGTCGAGGCCGCGGTCGACGCGATCCTCGGCAATGCGGGGCTGACGCGCGAGGATCGGATCAAGCCGAAGATCATCTCGTCGCAGATCATCACCGGGATCCAGGGCGAGCAGAGCCAGCTGATCAACCGCATGCGCCACGGCGACATGATCATGGCGGGCCAGACGCTGTACATCCTCGAGGTGTTCCCGGCGGCCTACGCGGCGCTCGCCGCGAACGAGGCCGAGAAGGCGGCGGACATCCACCTGATGGAGGTCGTGACGTTCGGTGCGTTCGGCCGCCTGTGGCTCGGCGGCAGCGAGGCAGAGATCAAGGCCGCGAGCGATGCCGCGGAGGCGGCGCTGAAGAAGGTGTCGGGGCGCGAGAAGGCGAGCTGAGCGGGCGGCGCGATCACGATCGGCCGCCGAGCGCGCGCGCCGGATCGCCGTCGCAGTGACCGACGAGATCGTAGGCAAGATCCGCACGGGCGTAGCCGCCGAGGCCACCGATTTCCATGCGGGGGCGGTATCGCATGGCAGGAAACTGACCGGTCGCGCAGGCCGCGCAGCGAACCCCGCTGCTACAGTGGCCGACATGACGACGACGCTTCCTCCAGCGCTCCGTGCGCCGTTCTCCAGCGGCGGCGCGAGCGCGATCGATGCGCAGCTCGCGAACCGACTGCTCTCGCTCGCGCTCGAAGCCGGTGGTGATTACGCGGACCTGTATTTCGAGTTTCGCGTGTCCGCGGACTACGCGCTCGAGGAGGAGCAGGTGCGCACGCTCGGCCGCGGGATCACGCTCGGGCTCGGCGTGCGCGTGATGCGCGGTGATGCGACCGGCCTCGCGTACTGCGAGGATCTGTCGTGGGAGAAGATGGCGCACGCCGCGAAGACCGCGGGCCAGATCGCGGCGGGCGGTGGCCATGCGCCGGTCGGGATCGGCTCGCTCAGTGCGGTGCCGACGCCGAGCTTCTACGCGGTGCCGACGCCATCGCTCGTCGTGCCGGCGCCGGACAAGCTCGCGCTGCTGCGCGAGGCCGATCGCGCGGCGCGCGCATTCGATCCGCGGATCGTGAAGGTCGAGGCGTCGTTCGCCGAGAGCATCAAGGAGGTGCTCGTGTTCACGTCCGATGGCCGGATGGCGTCGGACATCCAGCCGCTGATGCGGTTCGGCGTGCGCGCGGTCGCCGAGGAGAGCGGCAAGCGGCAGTCGGGCTCCGGCGGCGGCGGCGGACGCTATGGCATGGAGTACTTCGCGCAGGCCAAGCGCGATGCGGCGTCGCACGGTCGCGAGGCGGCGCGCGTCGCGATCGCGATGCTCGATGCGCGCGACGCACCCGCCGGCGAGATGCCGGTCGTGCTCGCGGCCGGTGACTCGGGCATCCTGCTGCACGAGGCGGTCGGTCACGGGCTCGAGGCCGACTTCAACCGCAAGGAGACGTCGAACTACTCCGGGCAGATCGGCAAGCAGGTCGCCTCGCCGCTGTGCACGGTCGTCGACGACGGCACGATCGTCGGCTCGCGCGGCGCGATCAACGTCGATGACGAGGGCTACGCGGGCCAGAGCAACACGCTGATCGAGAACGGCGTGCTCGTCGGCTACATGCACGACCGGCTGAGCGCGAAGCACTTCGGGATCAAGCCGACCGGCAACGGCCGGCGCGAGTCGTTCCGCTCGATGCCGCTGCCGCGGATGACGAACACCTCGCTGCTCGGTGGCAAGGACAGCCCCGACGACATCATCAAGAGCGTCAAGCGCGGCATCTACGCGAGCCGGTTCTCCGGCGGTCAGGTCAACATCTCGAACGGCGACTTCGTGTTCTCGCTGTCGGAGAGCTACCTGATCGAGGATGGCAAGCTCACCGCGCCGCTCAAGGGCGTGAACCTGATCGGCAACGGGCCCGACGTGCTCCGGCGCGTCGACATGCTCGGCGCGGACTTCGCGCTGTCCGACGGCGTGTGGACGTGCGGCAAGGATGGTCAGTCGGTTCCCGTCAACGTCGGGACGCCGACGGTTCGCATCGCATCGATCACGGTCGGAGGCACGCAGGCATGAGCACGACAACTTCGGGACGAGTGGAAGCGGCGCAGATCACCGAGGCGACGGTGCGCGAGCTCTGCGACATCGCGCAGCTCGCGGTCGAGATCGCGCGCAAGGCGGGTGCCGATCACTGCGAGGTGCTCGTCCGCGACGGCAGCGAATTGACCACGAAGGTCCGGCTCGGCGAGCCCGAGCTCGTGCAGGAGGCCGGCAGCCGCGCGCTCGGGTTGCGCGTGCTGCGCGGTGGCCGGCGCGCCGTGACGTACACGAGCGATCTGCGTCGCGAGGCGCTCGAGGCGCTGTGTGCCGAGACCGTGACGCTCGCGGATCTCGCGGAGCCCGACGAGCTCGCGCTGCCGCCGGATCCCTCGCTGCTCGCGACGTCGGTGCCCGATCTCGATCTCTACGATCCGAAGGTCGCCGAGGTCGACGCGGCGTGGGCGCTGCGCCAGGCGATCGCCGGCGAGGCCGCGGCGCGCAAGCACGATCCGCGGGTCACGAACTCCGAGGGCGCGACGTGGTCGCGCGTGCTCGGCGCGACGGCGTTCGCGACGAGTGGCGGCTTCGTCGGCGGCTATCGCGGCAGCTACGCGTCGATCGTCGTCGAGCCGCTGTGCGACGACACGACGGATCCCGCGAACCCGAAGAAGCGCAACGGCTACTGGTGGAGCGCGTCGCGGTTCCTCGACCAGATCGAGGGTGCCGAGGCGGTCGGCATCGAGGCCGCGCGGCGCACGGTCGCGACGCTCGGCTCGCGCAAGGTCGAGACCCAGGAGTGCGCGATCGTGTTCGATCCGGAGGTCGGGCGCTCGATCGTCGGCACGATCTTCAGCGTCGCGAACGGCTCGGCGTTCTGGCGCAAGTCGAGCTACCTCGTCGGCAAGGAAGGGCAGGTGATCGCATCGCCGCTCGTCACGATCTTCGACGATCCGCTGATCAAGCGCGCCCCGGGCAGCCGGCCGTTCGACGGCGATGGCCTGCCGACGCGGCGCAACAGCGTCGTCGACAAGGGCGTGCTCGCGCCGGTGCTGTGCGACGTGTACAGCGCGCGCAAGCTCGGCCGCGAGTCGACCGGCTCGGCGGGCCGCGGGATCGGCGGCAATCCCGGACCGACGACGTCGAATCTGATCATGCAGCCGGGCGCGGTGTCGCGGAAGGAGCTGCTGAAGCAGACCGGGCGCGGCCTGTACGTCACGAGCCTCATGGGGTTCGGGTTCAATCCAGTGACCGGCGACTTTTCACGCGGTGCACAAGGGTTCTGGATCGAGGACGGCGAGCTGACGTTCCCCGTCAGCGAGGTCACGATCGCGGCGAACTTCGACGAGATCCTGAAGCGAATCGACCTGGTGGCCGACGATCTCGAGCTGCGCAGCTCGACCGCCGCGCCGACGTTCCGCGTATCCCACATGACCCTCGCCGGAACCTCGCGCTGATCCGCGCGCAGCGGTCGTGCCCGAACGACTCGGCGAGTCGTGACTACATCGCCGAAATGACAGGGCGTCCTCGTGTGCTCGACGGTGCGTTTCGATTGACTCGCACCTTGGGCAATGGAACCATCATCTCGTGCCAGCAGTAGCCGCTGCAGGGGGGCTACCCACACGTCTCGGCAAGTACGAGATCTTGACCCCGCTTGCTGCGGGCGGGATGGCACGCATCTACATCGCGCGCACGACCGGGATTGGCAGCTTCGAGCGCCACGTCGTGCTGAAGCTGATCACGCCCGAGCGCGCGAACGACACGATCGCGGTCCAGATGTTCCTGGATGAAGCGCGGCTCGCCGCGTCGCTCAACCACCAGAACGTCGCGCAGGTATTCGAGGTCGGCGAGGACGCCGGCATCCACTACCTCGCGATGGAGTACGTGCACGGCCAGGATCTGCGCGCGCTGCTCGCGAAGGCCGGCAGCCAGGGCGTGCGCGTGCCGCTCGACCTCGCGCTGACCGTCGTCGCTGGGGCCGCCGCCGGGCTCAACCACGCGCACGAGCGCCGCGACGGTAACGGCGTCCCGCTCGGGATCGTGCACCGCGATGTCTCGCCGTCGAACATCATGATCGGCCTCGACGGCGCGGTGAAGCTGCTCGACTTCGGCATCGCGAAGGCGACGGCGCGCTCGGTCGAGACCGTCTCCGGCATCATCAAGGGCAAGTTCGCGTACATGTCCCCGGAGCAGTGCCGGGGCCGCGAGGTCGATCGCCGCAGCGACGTGTTCTCGCTCGGCATCATCCTCTACGAGATCACGACGCAGCACCGCTGCTTCCGCGCGGACAGCGACTTCGACACGATGCATCGCATCGTCACCGGCGACGTCGTCCGGCCGACGCGCCTCGTCCAGGGCTACCCGCAGGCGCTCGAGGCGGTCGTGATGAAGGCGCTCGCGGTCGATCCGAACCAGCGCTACCAGAGCGCGGGTCTGCTGCTCGAGGCGATCGAGAGCTTCGCGGTCGCCGCGCGGATGAGCCTGTCGACGATGGCGCTCGGTCGCTTCATGCGCGACATGTTCGGCGAGGCACCCGAACCGTGGCTGACGAATCCGCGCAACATGCCGGAGCTGCACACGCCGAAGGAAGGCACGATCTCGAACACGAACGCGTCGCACAGCCAGGCGCTGCTGCCGTCGGCGTCGGCATCGATGGGGCCGACGGTCCTGCGGCCCGGCAACGAGGACTCCGGCATCCATGCCGCGCGCACCGTGCTCGACCTGCCGCCCGAGCACCTGTCCGAGGACGAGCACCCGGCGCACGACGACCACGGCGCGGAGTGGAACGCGAAGTCGTACCCGCAGATGCAGCCGGTGTACGCGTCGATGCAGACGCTGCCACCGGACGCGAAGGTCAACCGGACGTCGGTCCCCGAGCTCGCGGTGCTGTCGACGCCGCCGGCCGCACCGGCGACGCAGCCGCCGCCGCCAACGACGCTGCCCGTCGGCAGCCAGCCGATTCCGCCGATGGCCGCGGCGTCCGGGCTCGCACCCGGCGCGCAGCCGATCCCGAGTACGCGTCCCGGCTACGCGAACGCGCCGGGCACCTCCGCCGGTGCGTCGTACCCGCGCTACGTCAAGCCGGCCGAGCCGGCCGAGGAAGAAGTCCGGCTGCAGTCGTCGTATCGCCGGCCGTTGCTGATCGGGCTCGGGATCATCGTCGTCGGCACGGCGGTCGTGATCGCGATGATGCTGTCGTCGACGAAGTCGAGCGAGGCGCTCGAGCGGCTGACGAAGGAGGCGGGCACGCCGCCGGGCAGCGCGAACCCGGCGAACACGGTGACGCCGACCGAGACGCCGGACGCCGCGCCCGCGGACAAGGCTGGCTCGGACGAGGACGAGGCATCGGTCAGCATCCACGTCGACTCGGACCCGCCGGGCGCGAACGTGCTGCTGTCCGGCAAGCCGATCGGGACGACGCCGCTCACGACGAAGGTGCCGCGCGGCAACGGCCCGGCGATCCTCGTCGTCCAGAAGGCCGGGTACAAGGAAGTGCCGACGAAGATCTTTCTGTCCGGCGACTTCGAGAAGACGGTCACGCTCGTCAAGCTCGACGAACCGGACAAGCAACCGGACAAGCAGCCGGACAAGCAACCGGACCCGGTCGCGACGCCGCCGGACAAGCAGCCGGACGCGGCGAATCCGACGGACAAGTCGTCGAAGACGCACAAGCAGACCGACAAGAAGCCGTCGGACAAGAAGCCGCCGGTGACCGACAAGAAGCCACCGACCACGGACAGGAAGCCGACCGACGACAAGAAGCCGGTCAGCGACAAGAAGCCGACCGACAGCAAGCCGCCGTGTCAGCCGCCGAACGCGGTCGATCCGTTCGACTCGCGTCCGGTCTGCAAGTAGCTACACGCGCATCTCGGGCGCATCCGCGGCGGCGGTGATCCGGGCCGCGGTCGCCTGCACGATCTGCTCGGCGGTGACGCCCGGCGCGCGCTCGCGCAGCACGAGCCCCTCGGGCGTCACGTCGATCACCGCGAGGTCGCTGACGATCGTGTGCACGCACGCGACGCCGGTGAGCGGCAGCGTGCACGCGGGCAGGATCTTCGACTGCCCGTCCTTCGTCGTGTGCTCCATCATCACGATCACGCGGCGGCTGCCGGCGACGAGATCCATCGCGCCGCCCATCCCCTTGATCATCTTGCCGGGGATCATCCAGTTCGCGAGATCGCCGCGCTCGGAGACCTCCATCGCACCGAGCACGCTGACGTCGACCTTGCCGCCGCGGATCATCGCGAACGACTGCGACGAGTCGAAGAACGCCGAGCCGGGGATCGTGGTGACCGTCTGCTTGCCGGCGTTGATCAGATCGGGATCCTCGTCGCCCTCGTAGGGAAACGGTCCGATGCCGAGCAGGCCGTTCTCGGACTGCAGCACGACGTCCATGCCGGGCGGGATGAAGTTCGCGACGAGCGTCGGCATGCCGATGCCGAGGTTGACGTAGAACCCGTCGGCGAGCTCGGCGGCGACGCGACGGGCCATCTGATCACGAGTGAGGCGCTGCATCGCTTAGCTCCGCTTCCTGATCGTGCGCTGCTCGATCGGCTTTTCGTAGTTCGTGCCCTGGAAGATCCGGTGGACGTAGATCGACGGCAGGTGGACCTGATCCGGATCGATGTCGCCGACCGGCACCAGCTCCTCGACCTCGACGATCGTGATCTGGCCGGCCTGCGCGCACAGCGGGTTGAAGTTGCGCGAGGTCTTGCGGAACACGAGGTTGCCCCAGAGGTCGCCCTTCCACGCCTTCACGATCGCGAACTCGCCGCGGATCGCGTGCTCGAGCACGCAGCGCCGGCCGTTGATCTCGCGCGTCTCCTTGCCCTCGGCGACCTTCGTGCCGTAGCCGGTCGGCGTGTAGAACGCCTCGATGCCGGCGCCGCCCGCGCGCAACCGCTCGGCGAGCGTGCCCTGCGGACACAGCTCGACCTCGAGCTGGCCGGACAGGAACTGCTGCTCGAAGATCTTGTTCTCGCCGACGTACGAGCTGACCATCTTCTTGACCTGGCCCTGGGCGAGCAGGACGCCGAGGCCCTTCTCGGTCGTGCCGCAGTTGTTGGACACGATCGTGAGATCGCGCACGTTCCGTCGCGCCAGCTCGCGGATGCAGTTCTCGGGATTTCCCGACAACCCGAATCCACCGGCGAGGATCGTGACGCCGTCCCTGACGTCGTGCAGCGCCGCCTTCGCATCCGGGAAGACCTTGTTCATCGGCTGTATGCTTACCTCCGACGGCGATGGCGATCATCACGTTGACCACGGATTTCGGCACGCGCGACGGCTACGTCGGCGCGGTCAAGGGCGTGCTGTGCCGGCAGTACGAGCGCGCGGGCAACCTCACGATCGTCGACATCGCCCACGACATCCCGCGCGGTGACATCGCCCACGCCGCGTGGGTGCTCGCGACGTCGACGATGGAGTTTCCGCACGGCACGATCCATGTCGTCGTCGTCGATCCGGGAGTCGGTGGCTCGCGCAAGCCGGTGATCGTGAAGGTGAGCGGCCAGTGGTACGTCGGTCCGGACAACGGCGTGTTCGCGTACGTCGCGGACGTCCGCAGCGATGCGTGGGTGATCGAGGCGCGGCACTTTCGCGCGCGTCGCGTCAGCCCGACGTTCCACGGTCGCGACGTGTTCGCGCACGCCGCCGCGGCGCTCGCACGCGGCGAGGACGTGCTCATGGCGGGACCGGCGGTGCGGCTCACCGGCACGCTGCCGTGGGGCTCGCGCGAGCAAGGCCACGGCCGGATCGTGCACGTCGATCATTACGGCAACCTGATCTCGGATCTGCCAGCGGCCGAGGCGGGCGGCGGCGTCCAGATCGTCGGCCGCACGCTGCCGCTCGTCGGCACCTACGAGGATGTCCCGAGCGGCGAGCTGCTCGCGTACATCGGCTCGCACGGCACGATCGAGATCGGCGTCCGCGACGGCCGCGCCGATGCCGTGCTCGATGCGCCGCGCGGAACCGCCGTCGAGCCGGCGAAGACCGCGGTTCCGTATCGCTGACGCGCCGCTGGCTTCGTCGCGGCGCGCGCGGTAGACAGGCGGCGATGGCTGAATCGCCCGAGCTCGAGCTCGTCGTCACGGCGCTCGCGGCGGGTGGCGATGGCGTCGCCCGCGATGCCGGCGGCCGCGTGACGTTCGTCCCGCGCACCGCGCCTGGCGATCGCGTGCGTGCGCGCGTGGTGCACGCGACCTCGTCGTTCGCGCGCGCCGAGCTCGTCGAGGTGCTCGAGCCGGCGGCGTCGCGCGAGCAGCCACCGTGCGTCCACTTCGTGCGCGGGTGCGGCGGCTGCCAGTGGCAGCACGTGCGGCGCGGCGAGCAGCTGGCCGCGAAGCAGGCGATCGTCGCCGGTGCGCTGCGCAAGCTCCCCGGGCTCACCGTGCACAAGATCGCGGAGCCAGCTCCGCCGCTGCACTGGCGCCGGCGCGCGCGGTTTCACGTCGACGGCGGACGCACCGGGCTCTACGTGCTCGGCACGAAGCGCGTGCTACCGCTCGAGCGCGCCCGCCGCGTCGACCTGCCCGAAGGTCCGGCGATCCTGTGCCCGCAGCTCGAGCCCGCGCTCGATGCCGCGCTGTGCACGGTCGCGGGCGCGACGCCGCCGGATGGCGAGCTCGGGCTCGTGCTCGCGCACGACGGCAAGATCGCGGTCGGCGTCGAGCGCGCGTGGCGAGGCGCACCGCGGCTCGTGGGCAAGTCGGGGATCGTCGGGATCATCGCCGGCAAGGAGACCCACGGCGAGGTCGTGCTCGAGCTCGAGCCTGGGCTGTGGGGCGGGCCGTGGGAGTTCGCGCAGGCGAGCGCGCTCGGCAACGCGGCGCTCGTCGCGAAGGTGCGCGAGCTCGTCGGCGCGGGGCCGGGCACGCTCGTCGAGCTGTACGCCGGCGCCGGCAACTTCACGCGCGGCTTGCTCGCCGCGGGCTGGACCGTGATCGCGACCGACCTCGTCGCGCCGGCGCGGCCATTGTCCGGAGGTGGCGGCACGCGGTTCGAGGTCGGCCCGGTCGCCGACGTCGTCGCGAAGCTCGCGGCTCCGGTCGACGTCGTCGTGCTCGATCCGCCGCGCGCGGGTGCCGCCGAGGCGATCGACGGCATCGTCCGGCTCGCGCCCAGGACGATCGTCTACGTGTCGTGCGATCCGGCGACGCTCGCGCGCGATGCGGGGCGGCTCGTCGCGGCGGGTTACGAGGCGACCGATGCGTGGCCGTACGATCTGATGCCGCAGACCTCGCACGTCGAGGTCGTCATGGTGCTCAGGGCTTCGGCTCGCGCGGCGGCGCGAACGTCGTCGTGATCGCGCGCGCCTCGTCGAGCTTGCCCGACTTTCCGGGCACCTCGATCACGAGCCCGAGCGTGTAGCTGCGGAACAGCAGCACGCGCATCACGAGCGTCGCGCCGTCGGGGCGCCGGATCTCGAGATCGAGCGCGGGCACACCACCGGGCGCCTCGCCGAGCTTCTTCGCGAGCTTCTTGCCGCCGGGCACCGCGGCGAGCGCGCCCTTCTCGATCTGCTCGACGTAGCCATCGCGCGTCTTCGAGCGCCAGGCGTCAAAGTTCGGGACCTGCGCGCGGGTGATCGCGAGCGTGCTGCCGCTCGCGCTCCGGTACGCGACGACGACCGCCGGGATGTCGAGCTTCGTCCATCCGCCCGGCAGGTGCAGGATCGCCTTGCTGCGGGGCAGGGCGATGTCATCGGCGCGTGCGGGCGCCGCGGCGAGCACCAGCGCGACGACGACCGCGGCTCTCATCGCGTCGTTGGCGCCTCGGCGGCCTGCTTCGGCGGGCTCGCGTCGCGCGTGCGCAGCAGCGCGTGCACGACGTGGCGCTGATCGGCCTCGGACGCGAACCAGTCGCGCGGGAATGCCATCGCCTTGCCGCCGAGCTCGACGATCAGCACCGGCGCCGCGTGCTTCCACGGCACCGAGCGGCGCAGGAAGTACACGGCCGTGATCTCCGACGGCGCGACCTTCACCGGCCGCGGCAAGCACAGCCCGCGCGGCAGCGTGACCTCGGTCTTCGTCACCTTGATCGTGCCGGGTGGATACAGAAACGTCTGCACGAGCTCCCACGCGCGATACAGCCCGACGATCACGAGCGCGATGCCGACCCATACGCCGACCGTGCCGAGCTTCCAGATCAGCAGCGCGCCGACGATCAGCCCAAACACCGTCCAGCCGATCGCGCGTTGCCGCGAGACCTCGAGCTCGATCTCGAGATCCTCGGTGCGCTTGCGGTCCGACTTTTTCGGACGCGTGGCCGCGGCTTCCGGCTCCACCGGCTCGCTCGGATCCACGGCGGTCGCCGCGTCAGGCGCGTCCCCAGCCGTCGGTGAGTCGGGCGACGCGGGCTTGGATCTCTGCAAGGGGGACATGCGACAGGCGTCGTGCCGAAACGACTTCCTGTCCATCTACCACGACGTCCGTAACTGCGCGAGGAGACAGCGCATACACCACGTTCTTTTCCAGGGCCTGGGCCGGCCACAGCGACGGATCGTCGAGGTCGAGTGCGACCAGATCACACCGGTAGCCCGGCGCGATCCGGCCGATCGGCAGCCGCAGCACCTCCCCGGCGGTGCGGGTGCCGAGCGCGAAGCAGGTCTCGGCATCGATCGCCTGGCCGTTGATGCGGTGCACCTTCTGCAGCAGCGCCGCGGTCCGCATCTCGTCGAACACGCTGACGCGGTTGTTCGAGCACCCGCCATCGGTGCCGAGCCCGACCCGGACGCCGCGCGCGACCAGATCGACGAGGTCGGTCACGCCGTCGCCGAGGAACATGTTCGAGCCCGGGCAGTACGCGAGCGAGCCACCGCGCTCCGCGAGCACCGCGCGCTCCGACTCGTCGAACCAGCAGCCGTGGACCGCGATCATCGTCGACAGATCGACCGGCAGCGCGGCGACCGCGTGCAGCGGCCTCTGGCCGAACCGCTCGAGCGAATGATCGACCTGGTACTGCTCCTCGGCGAGATGGATGTGCCACGGCACGCCGGCATCGCGCGCGCACCCGGCGCCGGCCTCGATCATCGCCGGTGTCGCGCCGTGCTGGCTGTGCGGCGCGGGCTGCACGGTCGTCAGGAACCGGCTGCGATCCTGGTAGCGCTTCGCGAGCGCCTCGAAGTTCGCGACCGCCTGTGGGATCGACTCGCGGTACGCGGCAGGCGCGCCGTCCCAGTCGTAGAAGCAGCGCGCGAGCACGATCCGGATCCCGAGCCGGCGCGCGGCCTCGATCGTCGCGGACGCGTGGTCGTTGCCCTGCGCGTTGAGGTAGTAGAAGTCGCAGACGGTCGTGACGCCGTGGAGCAGCATCTCGCCGAACGCGAACAGCGCGGCGGTCGCCATGTCGTCGGGGCCCAGGCGCGGCGAGTAGCGATACAGCGCGCGATCGCGCCACTCGAGGAACGGCAGATCGTCGCCGATGCCGCGCAGCAGCGACTGGAAGCTGTGGTTGTGCGTGTTGATCGTGCCGGGCACCATCGCGCGCCGCGACCAGTCGATGCGCTGCGCGCCCGCGGCGCGTGGATCGGCGAGCACGACCCGCGGATCGTCGACGAGCTCGATCCGGCCATCGATCGCGAGCACCGCGGTCGCGCCGCGGCTGCCGACGTCGACCATGCGATCCGCGACGATGACGACCGCGCTCATACCGCCTCCGAGATCGACGCGAGGTTGAACTCGTGCGTGCGCAGGGCCGGCACGCGCATGCCGCTGACGAGCACCGGCACACCGAGCGCGTCGCACTTGCCGAGCATCTGCACCGGCGACTCGTTGAACCGGAAGTTCATCACGGGGCGCGTGATCTTGCCGTCCTCGACGAGAAACGTGCCGTCGCGCGTCAGCCCGGTGACGAGCAGCGTCTGCGGATCGAGCGAGCGCAGGTACCACATGCGGGTCACGAGCACCCCGCGCTTGACGCCGGCGAGCAGCTGCTCGGTCGTCGCCTTGCCGCCGTCGAGGATCCAGCCGTCGGGGCGACCGGTCGGCGGCTTGCCCTGCTTCTTCGCCCAGTAGCGATCGTAGGCGAGGCCTTTCAGCGTGCCCTTGTCGATCCAGGTCGCCGGCGCGATCGGCACGCCTTCGCGGTCGAACGGCGTCGCCGCGAGCTGGGCGTCGGTTGGATCGCTGCGCAGCGTGATCGCATCGGGGAATAGCTTGTCACCGACGCGCGTGCCGCCCGGCTTCGCGAAGTATGACCGGCCCTCGTCGGCGCGCCGCGCGGACAGCGCCCCGACGAGAAACGACAGCATCGCCGCGGTCGCCGCCGGCTCGAGGATCACGGTGTAGCGGCCGGGGTCGAGGCGCGTTGGCTTCTGCGAGCGCACCGCCTTGTCGACCGCGAGCTTCGCGAGCGCGCCGGCATCGACGTCCGCGCCGCGGTTCGAGCTCGCGCCCGCCCAGCCCGAGCCGGTGCCGTCCGGCGTGCGCGCCGTCGCCGTCATGCCGGCGGTCGTCCACGCGTGGTACGCCCACAGCCCCGCGGTCGACGCGAGCGCGAGCGCGCGCTGCGCGTGCTCGTAGAACCCGGCGATCGCGACCTTCGCGCCGTCGCCACTCGCGATCGCGGCACCGGCTGCCTTCGCGCGCGCATCCGGGGTCAGCTTCACGGTCGCCGGATCGGCGGCGGCCTTCGCGCGCTTGTAGATCTGCGCGCCGAGCGCCGGCATCGCCTCGGGATTCTCGGGCGCGAGCTTCGCCATCCGGTGCGCGCGATCGACGACGTCGGCGACCGACCGATCGTCGAGCTGGTTCGTCGTCGCGGTCGCCGCGCGCTTGCCGAGCTGCACGGTCACCGACAGCTCGACGCGATCGACGTCGGCCGACGACGTGATCTCGTTGACCGCGAACCGCGTGTTGCCGGCGCGCGTCGCGCTCAGCCGGACGTTGCCGTCGGCGGTCTTGATCCGGCGCACCGCCGCGAGCACGCGCGTCGCGAGCTGCCGCGCCTCGGCCTCGGTCGGCAGGCCCTTCATGGCTTCCTCCGGTTCGTGTCGAGGATGTTGACCTTGCGAAACCGCGCCGGCGGACAGCCGTGCGAGACGTAGTTCGTCTGCGTCGGCTCGCCCTTGCCGTCGCCGAACGAGCCGTGCAGCTCCCACGACTTCGCGCCGCCGATCGCGTCGCAGCTCGCCCAGAACTCGAGCGTGTTCGCCTGGTACGCGACGTCCTTCACCATGCCGCGCCGCTTGCCACCCTTGATCTCCCAGAACGTCTGGCCGCTGAACTGGAAGTTCAGGCGCTGGTGATCGATCGACCACGAGCCGCGGCCGACGATCGCGATCCCGTCGTCGGTGCCGGCGACCAGATCGTCGAACGAGCGCTCCTTGTCACCCGGCGCGAGCGACACGTTCGGCATGCGCTGGAACGGAAACGACGCGTAGCTGTCGCCGTAGCACGTGCCGCGCGACGCCCGCTCGCCGATCCAGCCGGCCTGCTCGCGCGTGGTCTGGAAGCCGACGAGCATGCCCTTGTCGACGAGGTTCCAGCGCTGCGTCGCGACGCCGTCGTCGTCGTAGCCGCACGTCGCGAGCCCGCCGGGCGTGGTCTTGTCGGCGTAGAACGTCAGCAGCGGCGCGCCGATCTTCAGCTTGCCGAGCTTGTCCGGCGTCGCGAACGACGTGCCGGCGAAGTTCGCCTCGTAGCCGAGCGCGCGGTCGAGCTCGGTCGGGTGGCCGATCGACTCGTGGATCGTGAGCCACAGGTTCGACGGATGCAGCACGAGGTCGCGCTTGCCCGGCGTCACCGTCGGCGCCTTCAGCTTCGCGACCGCTTCCTCGGCGACGCGCCGCGCATCCGCGAGCAGCGTCGAGCCCTCGACGTACTCCCAGCCCGCCTGGCGCGGCGGCAGATCGTGATCGCGGGACTCGAAGCCACCGCGCTTGTCGTCGACCGCGGTCACCGTGTAGCCGGGATGGACGCGCACGATCTCCTGCTCGATGTACGCGCCCTCGGTCGTCGCGAGCAGCTTCCACTCGGACAGCCCGTTGTACTCGGCCTGCACGAACTTGACGCCGGGTACCTTCATCGCCTCGCGGCTGATCGCGAGCAGCAGCTCCGCCTTGTCCTCGAGCGGGATCTTGAACGGATCCTTGACGAGCGCGGTCTGCCAGACGTCGACGTGCACCGGCTCGGGCGCGAGCTTGACCGGCCGCTTCATGAGGCGAGCGTTCGCCTGCGCGATCGCGACCGCCGCGCGTGCGATCCGCTCGGCGTCGGCCGCGACGACGTTCGGGGTCGCGGCGAAGCCCCACGCGCCGCCGGCGAGCACGCGCACGCCGACGCCGTAGTCCTCGCTCGACGCGACGCCCTCGACGCGATCCTCGCGGGTCGCGACGCGCTCGCTGCGGATCCGAACGATCCGGACATCGGCGTAGGTCGCGCCGGCCTTCGTCGCCGCCGCGAGCGCGCGCTGGATCAGATCGTCGAGCGCGGGCTCGGTCAGCAGGCCACGCGCCGCCGCGAGCCGCGGCCCGGCGAGCGCCGCGAGCGTCGTGGCCGAGGCGCCGAGCAGGAACGATCGCCGGGAGAGCGTCACCGGGCGACGCTATCACCCCCAGGTGGTAGGGTGGCACCGCCGTCATGGCCGACGATCTGATCGACAGCATCCGCGAGGGCGACCTCGATCCGATCTACGTGCTGCACTCCGAGCACCCGATCCTGATCGAGCGCGTGCTCGGCGCGATCCGCGACGAGGTCGTGCCGCCCGCCGCGCGCGGCTTCAACTACGACGTCGTCGAGGGCAAGCCGCGCGCGCAGCAGATCATCGCGCTCGCCCAGACCCTGCCGATGATGGCGAAGTACCGGCTGATCTACGTGCGCGAGCTCGCCGGCATGCCAGCGGAAGACGCCGAGCCGCTGCTCGCGTACGTCGGCAAGCCGAACCCGAGCACGGTGATCGTCGCGGTCACCTCGAAGCTCGACAAGCGGCTCAAGCTCTACAGCCAGCTGTCGAAGAAGGGCTTCCTGCACGTCCTCGATGCGCCGCGCCAGCTCGGCCCGTGGGTGAGCAACGAGGCGCGCCAGCTCGGCGTCAAGCTCGAGCCCGCCGCGGTCAGCCGGCTGATCGATGCGGTCGGGAGCGATCTGTCGCGGCTCGCGCTGTCGATCGAGCAGCTCGGGTTCTACGCGAAGGGCCGCCCGGTCACCTCGGACGACGTCGACGAGCTGATCGCGGACACCCGCGAGCGCTCGGTGTTCGAGCTCACCGATGCGATCGGCGCCGCCGACCGGCCGCGCGCGCTCGCCGCGGTCGCGTCGCTGTGCGATCAGCAGGAGAACGCGGTCGGCGTCGTCGTGATGCTCGGCCGCCACATCCGCCAGATGGCGCTCGTCCATCACCTGCGCGCGAACAACACGCCGCGCGCGCAGTGGGGGCCGCTGCTCGGCGTGCCGCCGTTCATCGTCGACAAGATCGCCGCGCAGGCGCGCTCGTACTCGCCGCGGGCGCTCGCGATCGCGGTGCAGCGGCTCGCGAATGCCGACCGCGCGCTCAAGGGCGACATCACGCTGACGACAGCGGACATCGCGACGCGGTTCACCGGGCCGCAGATGAAGACGCTCGGCAAGGAGCTCGGCCCGCGCGTGCTGCTGGAGCGCGTCGTCGACGAGATCTTGCAGCTCGCGGGTTAGTTCACCAGGTTCCAGACGAAGCCTTCGCGCATCTTCTGGCCGCGAAACTCGCGCGCGAGCTGCAGCGAGATCCGGCTCGCGGGCGGCCGCGACGGGCAGAACCACGCCGCGCGCTCGACGATCGCGTATGCATCGGTCGTCGGCTCGGTCACCGTCAGCGCGCCGGCGCTGTCGCGGCCCACGAATGCCGCATCGACGACCGTGCGCTCGCCCTCGACCTCGACGACGTGCTGGCGCGACGTCTCCTGCTCGGGAAACACCGGCTCGCCGTTGATCGTGATCGCCCACTCGCCGAACGGCGCGTCGTGCTTCGCGCCGGTGCGCATCGTGAGCTGGACGCACGTCCGGCCGTCGAGCACGCCGAGCGTCGCGACGTCGGTCACCGACTCGACCGAGGTCCCGGGCGGCGCGTGCTCGGGCTCCTTGTTGCCGACGGCGTCCCAGGTGAAGCGCGAGGTCAGCCGGGTGCGATCCGGCTGTCCGAGATCCGCGGTGCGGACGGTGCGCGTGACCGGTTGAAAGCTGGCGCAGGCGGAGGCGGCGAGGGCGGCGAGGGCGATGCGGTGCATGGTCGCCGGATAACACCGCCGCGCGCGGCCTCGCGTAAGGCGTGTGTCAGGTCTCGCGCGACCTGCTCAGCTCGATCGGCCGCGCAGTGCCTGTTGGTATGCCTTGATCAGCTGTGTCTGATTCTGTCCCGTCAAGACGTGACGCGACAGCTCGGCGAGATCTAGCGTCGGCAACACGCGGCTCATCGGACACGACTCGTAATGATCATCGACGAGACCGTGGACGTCGATGGCGCGCGTTTCGGGTCTCCAGGTCCAGACTTCACGAACACCCAGGCCCGCGTACACGGCCATCTTGTCGACGAGCGTGTTCGACACGATCACTTCGATCGCGATGTCCGGAACGCCGCCTTCGACGAGCGGTCCGATCACGTAGCACTCGTCCGGCTCGAGCCCGCGTTGCACCGCTTCGCGGCGGAAGGTCGTGCTACCGAATGCTCGGAGATCGATATCGTGCTCGACGGCCCAGGTCTCGAGCAGACGCGCGATGATGCTCTTCGCTTCCTCGTGCAGCAACGACGGGCTCATGAGCTCGAGCACCCCCTCCAGATACGTCATCTTCACGCCGCTCTGATCGTCGAGCGCATCCCGCAGTGCGACGTACATCCACCACGGTACGTCGTGGAGCACGAACCGGCGCTCCGTGTTCGCGTCGTCGGAGCTGCGTGGAACCGCGACCATGACCGGAGTCTACCAGTCGTGGCCGAGGCCGCTCACTTCTTCTCGAGATCGACGATCGTGTCCTCGATCCGGCTCTTCGGCACCGGCGGCGGCGCGGGCGGACGCGGCAGCACGATCGCGGGCTGCGTCGCCTCGGCCGTGATGCCCATCTCCTCGAACGGCCGGCGATACTCGTGCGGCAGCCGGGCGAACTCCTGCGCCAGCGTCGAGCGCGGCACGTAGAGCTCCTCGCGGCGGCCATCGCCGATGTCGCGCTTGAGGATCAGCTCGCCGGACACGCGGCTGCGCTCGCGGATCGTGCGCGCGAGCGGCGAGAGCTGGCTCAATAGCTCGAGCGGCACGAGGCGCGGCTCGTCGAGGTCGAGGATCGGCTTGCCGCCGATCGTCAGATCGACGAGCGTGCGGCGCTGGATCAGATCCTTGAGCGCGGCATTCGCGCGCTCGACGAGCCGGCGCACCGGCGCGACGTCGTCGAGGTCGAGCGGGATCGGATCGGTGTCGGCATCGCCGGTCGCGCCGAGCGTCTGCCAGGTCGCGCCGTTGTCGCTGACCGCGAACCGCAGGCCGCTCGACGTCTTGTTGACGTTCTCGCGCAGCGTGACGATCTGCTCGCCGACCGAGCGCTCGAACGCGACCATCACGTACTTGCCGAGATCGATCGGCGCGGGCTTCGCCTTGCCGAAGACGCCCTTGCGCATCATGTGGACGATCACGCCGTCGCAGATCTGCTCGACGCGGATCGGCCCGCGATACGGATCGGGCCGCAGCGTGAACGCCGCGCTCAGCCGGCCAGCCGAGCACACCGCGTCGGCGGATGGCTCCGCGCCGCGGACGTCCCACGCCATGATCCACGTCGACTTCGGCAGCTGGTGCTCGTCGAAGAACGGCGCGAGCGCCTTCAGCACCTCGTCCGCGATCGAGCGCGGTGAGGCCTGGGCCTCGGCCGCGGTCACGCGCGACTCGACCTGCTTCTTCGACTCGCTGATCGCCTGCTTCGCCTGCGCCGCGATCTTCTGGGCGACCGCGTGCGTCGTGCTCGGCTTCTTGACGTCGGCCGGGATGTAGGGCGACAGCGCGCTCGTTAGCGAACGCTCGAGATCCTCGAGCCGGCCGAGCTCGCGGTCCGCTTCGCGGCGTGCTTCCTTCGCGCGCTCGCGGAGCTGGTCGAGCTCGGAGATCGGGTCGAACGCGTTGGTGCAGGCAGCGACCGCCGCGGTCAACGTCTCGATGAAGTTCTCGTCGAGCGGGAAGGGGGTCCCGTCCCCGTAGCGGTACATGAGGCCGATGATAGCACTCCCGTCGGGGGCGCCGAATTTTCAGTAGTTGCCCATCACGCCCAGCTGGAGCATGAACGCGTCGAGTAGGCCGTTGCCGTACAAGAACTGGCGATCGCGGCCGCCCGCGTTCGCGTCCACGCTATCGGCGGGGAGCGAGTCGAACATCGCGATCTCGCCGCGCACGAGCAGCTGGAGCTTGTCGAACAGGCCGAGCACCGGCTTGTCGTCCCCGATCGTGATCACGGTGAGCTTGCCGCCGAGGTTGATGTTGCGCACCGGGGACAGCTCGCGATCGCCGGTGAAGTACTCGCCCGCGGTCGACTCGGTCTCGTAGAAGAACGCGTCCTTGAAGAACGCCGCCGCCGATTGCTGGTAGACGCGCGCGTAGACGCGCAGCAGCAGGCTGTCGCCCATGTACTGCGAGTAGCCGAGCTCGGCGTTCCCGCCGATCACGCCCCAGGTATCGTCGTAGAACCGGGCGTCGAAGTGCGCCGCGGCCTTGAGCTTGGGCAGGTAGCGGTTGAGCCGCGCGGACAGCGACCACCGCGCGCGCGTGTCCGGCACGTGCTCCTGCGGAGAGTTCGGACCGATGCGCACGCGGCGGTACGGATTGCTCTGGAAGCCTTCCTGGATCTGGCCGAACAGCGCGAGCTGCGCGTTCATCGTCGGCGACAGGTTCTGCGTGATCGTCGCCTGCGCGGTGTCGATCGTCAGGTCCTCCCACCGCGTGATGCCCGGCATGTCGGTGCCGTAGACGATGCTCGACTTGTCGCACGGGTCGTCGCCGACGAGCGCGCGCGCCTCGAGCGGTGTCGCGTTGCCGTTGTCCTTGTTGCACACCTGATCGAAGCCGTGCGTGTACGACAGCCCGACGGTCGTGTTGCGGCCCGGCAGATCGATCGACGCGTTGCCGCCGACCTGGCGCGAGATGTAATCGCGCTCGGTGCCGAACGTGCCGGAGAACGTGACGCGCGACCGCTTGCCCTGAAACCCGAGCGACACCGTGCCCTCGTGGCGCAGGTCGGAGAACTCGGTCGCGGTCGACACCGCATCGACCTGGTACACGGTCGCAGTCGCGCCGGAGACCGCGTCGGCGGCGTACGCGACATCGAACGTCACGTAGCGACCGAGGTCGATGCCGAACGACGCCTGCGGATGGACGACGAGCAGGCCGCCCTTACCGCCGTCGCGGTTCTCGATGAACAGCGCGGTCGACACCTCGGTGCGATCGTCGGCGCGCGCCGAGCCCGCCGAGGCGAGCACGACGACCACGAGCGCTGTCAGTTGCAGCCGCATCCGCCTCCGCCCGCGCCCTTGCCACCGGCGGCGCCTTCGCGGTTCGTGCGCAGGTGCTCGTTCGACGACGACTCGTGCGGATCGTCGTCGAACACCATCACCTGATCGGCGAGGAACTGCTTCTCCGACGCGCGCACCGCCTGCCGTCCGCACGCACCGAGCGAGGCGGTCGCGAGGACGAGGGCGAGCAGGGCGGTGGTTCGTCGCATGAGGCCTCCTGGATCAGAAAAAGATGGCGAGCCCGCCCGAGTACTCCTGGCCGTTGCTCGCCTCGTTCTGGTCGAACAGCGTCCAGTTGCGCGCGTCGAGCCGCAGCGTGATCTGCTTCTTGAACGTGATCTCGAGGCCGCCGCCGGCGCCGAGTGCCATCAGCGTCTGGTTCTCGGTCATCGCACCGACCGGGTTGTCGGCCTTCGCGCGCACGTACGCGGCGCCGACGCTGATGTTCGCGTACGGGCCGATCACCGCACCGGGCGCGAGCCGCAGCACGAAGCCGAGGCCGCCGAGGAAGATGTCCTTGTCCGAGCGGGGCGACAGCCCACCGAAACCTTCGAGCGCCCAGTACGGATCGATCAGCCACGACGGCCGCAGCATGAACACGCCCTCGAGATCGAGGACGCCCGCCGAGAACGACATCCCGACGTCGGCGTACGGCGCCGGCGACGGCCCGAGGATCGCCTTCTTGATCGCGCGTCCCATGCGACGGAACGCACCGACCTCTTCCTCGTCGCCGACCTCGAACGGGAACACCATGTCGCCGAGGATCCAGCCGCTCGTGCCGTCCTCGAGCTCGATCTTGAACCAGTAGTCGCGCGTGCCGCGCTCGAGCACGGCGAACACCTGGCCGCGGTCGGCGACGTAGACCTCGCGGTAGCCCGGACCGGGTCCGGTGTGGACCGGCGCCTTCTGGGCGATCACGCGCAGGTAGGGCTCGGCGTGCGCGCCGGCAGCGCCGGCCACCAGGCCGAGCGCGAGAACGGTCGCCGCGAGCGAGGTCCGCACCTAGAACCAGCCGAGGAACACCTGGGCGGCAGGGTCACTCGTCGACGTGAAGATGTCGCCACCGCCATGCGTGTCCACGCCGGCGAGCGGCTTGGTCAGAAGCGGGCTCATTTCGGGGGTGCCGCAGTTGAGAAACACCTGCGCCTGCCGGTAGTTGAACGTGTTGTCGCCGGTGCGGAAGTTGAGCGCGTTGCCACCGCCCTCGGCATGGCAGCCGCCCGCCATCGTGCAGTTCCCGGCCTGGATGTAGTTCGGAAACACCTCGGCATTGAAGTAGTCGGGGCCGCCCGGCGGATTGCACAGGTTGATGTCGTCCGGGGTATCTCCGAGATCGACGGTCGGGCACCCCGCGAGCAGCACGGCCGCGAGGATCCACGATCGTCGGTGAAGACCGGACCGGTGGTGACCCATCCCTGCGCGTAACGTACACCCGTTTCGCAGTCGACCGCCACGCTTGCGACCGATCGCTACGGCCGAGTACCCTCGTGCGCAGTGTCGACCGGAGCGTCTCGTCCCCCGCCGGGTTCGGCCCGGCCGCCGGCGACGCCACCGCCTACGCCGGCACGCGGGACCAAGGCCGCGCCGCCTCCGATCCCACCACCGATTCCGAAGCCACCGACGATCCCGCCGCCGCTGTCTCCCGCGGCCGCGCAGGGGACGCCGCTGCCCGGCGTGCCCGGCGACGGTGACGTGTCGAGCGGCGTGCCAAACGCGCCGGCTTCGAAGATCCAGACCGCACCGTCGGCGGTCCCGCCGCCGCCGCAACCGGCGAAGCCGCGCTCGGGCACGACGACGCCACCACCGATCGCGAGCGAGGCGACGCCGCCGCCCGTGCCGCCGGCCCGGCCACGGCGCGCGAGCAATGTCCTCGCGACCCAGCCGCTGCCGACCGTGAAGTCGGCGACCCCGTCGCAGCTCGCGCCCGCGCTGCGGCCGACCGATTCGCAGCCGCTGCCGACGATCAAACCGCCGGACCGGCCGGTCGGCGACACGCCGCTGCCGTCGGTGCGCGCGACGCAACCATCCGCGGTCGTCGCGCAGACCGCACCGGCGAGCCGGTCGGGTCCGCAAGCGACGCCACAGGAGATGCCGTCGGCGCACTCGGGCCCGACGGTTCCCGACGCGGCGCCGCTCGCGGTCAAGCCGGCGCGCTCGGGGCCGACGCAGCCGCCGCCGCTCGAGCAGCCGGTGCCGCCCGTGCATCGCAGCATGGTGCGGATCGATACCGAGCCCGAGCCGCCGCGCGTCGTGCGCAGCCCGCTCGTCGGCCGCGCGAACCAGCTCGCGATGCTCGAGGACGTGGTCGGCCGCGCGATCGACTTTCGGGCGCCGCAGCTCGTCACCGTCGTCGGTAACCAGGGCACCGGCAAGACGCGGCTGATCAACGAGCTGATCGCGAAGATCAAGGATCGCAAGTGCCGCGTGTTCCACGGCGCCGCGCAGCGCGATCCGAACGGCAAGCCGATCCGGCACGCCGCGTTCACGGCGCTGCTGCGCGATCGCTTCGAGCTCGTGCTCGACGCCGACGAGGTCGCGCGGCTGCGGCTCGCGCACGAGGTCAAGCACGCGATCGGCAGCGACCAGGTCGCCGAGATCCTGTACTTCCTCGGCGGCTTCGTCGGCATGGAATTCCCGGCGACGCCGTTCCTGCGCGCGATCAGCGAGAACGCGAAGCAGCGCGACGAGCTCGCGCGCACCGCACTGCGGCGGTTCGTCGAGGGTGACGCCTCGCACGAGCCGCTCGTGCTCGTGCTCGACGACATGCAGTGGGCCGACGAGGACACGCTGACGATGGTCAACGAGCTCGCGTCCGGGCTCGCCGGGTCGCCGGTCGTGCTGCTGTGCGCGGCGCGGCCCGAGATGCTCGTGCACGCCGGCGGCTGGGGCGAGGGCGCGGTCGATCACGTACGGATCGATCTGCGCAACCTCGAGCTCGAGGACGCCGAGCAGATGTTCAAGAATCTGCTGTCGCGGTGTGCCGACGTGCCCGACGACACCGTGCAGAACGCGGTCGAGATGACCGGCGGCAACCCGGCGTTCCTCGAGCAGCTCGTGCGGCTGTTCCTCGACAACGGCACGATCGACGCGCGCGGCGTCGTGTGGAAGCTCGATCCGGACAAGGCCGCCGAGACCGAGCTGCCGATCAGCATCGAGGAGGCGATCGAGGCGCGGATCGCGGCGCTCGAGAACGACGAGCGCGATCTGCTCGAGAAGGCCGCGGTGTTCGGCAACGTGTTCTGGGTGTCGGCGGTGATCGCGATGACGCGGCTCGAGCAGCCGCCCCCGGTCGAGCCGCCGAGCCCGCTCGACGTCGAGTGGGGCAACGGCGAGGACGTCCGCCGCCGGGTCAGCGATCTGATCGCGATCCTCGCCGATCGCGACTACCTGCTGCCGCTCGAGGCCGATGACTCGAGCATCCCCGGCGAGGCCGAGGTCGTGTTCAAGCACAACCTCGAGCGCGAGCTGATCATGCGGTCGACCGAGGCGAACCGGCTCAAGCGCTACTTCCTGTCCGCTGCGCAGTGGCTCGAGGCGAAGACCGTGCAGCGCAGCGACGAGCAGCTCGAGTTCCTCGCGAACCTCTACGAGCAGGGCGGCGATGCCCGGCGCGCCGCGCGCTGCTACCTGCAGGGCGGCGACCGCGCACGCGCTCGCTACGCGCCCGAAGAGGCTCGCGTGCTGTACGAGAAGGGCCTCAAGATGATCGCCGACAAGGATGCGCCGGCGCGGATGGACGCGCTGCACAACCTCGGCGACGTGCTCGAGCAGTCCGGTCGCAGCGACGACGCGAGCGCGTGCTTCATGGAGATGCTGCAGCTCGCGTGGCGCTACGACAACCTCGCAAAGGCGGGTGCCGCGTACAGCCGGCTCGCGCGCGCGCAGCGCAAGCTCGGCAAGTACGACGCCGCGATGGAGCACCTGCGGCGCGCGAACGAGCTGTTCGAGCGCTCGCGCGACGACCGCGGCATCGCGTCGACGCTCGACGAGATGGGGCGCGTCAACTGGCTGCGCGGCGCGTTCGGCCAGGCGCTCGAGTTCCACCGCCAGGCGCTGACGATCCGGCGCGCGCTCGGCGATCGGCGCTCGATCGCGCTGTCGCTCGCGAACATCGGCCGCGTCCATCACGACACTGGCAACTTCAAGGCCGCGATGACGCAGTTCCGCGAGGCGCTCGATCTGCGGCGCGACATCAACGATCGCGTCGGGATCGTGCAGTCGCTCTCGGATCTCGCGGGCGTCCACGCCGAGGACGGCAACCACGAGCTCGCGCTCCAGCTGCTCGACGAGGCGCGCGCGATGGCGCAGGAGATCGGCGACAAGTCCGCGCTTGCCGAGGTGCTGTCGCGCGCGGGCGAGGTCAAGAGCGCGGCGGGCCGCGGGCTCGAGGCCGTCAAGGATCTATCCGACGCGAAGCAGACCGCGTCCGGGCTCGGCGAGCTGGTGCTGCTCGCGGTGACGCACCAGCGTCTCGCGCAGGTCCAGCTCGCGCTCGGCAACCTCGAGGCGGCCGACGTCGAGGCGCACGCCGCGGTCGCGGTCAGCCAGGCGGTCGGGCTGCGCGTCCACATCGGCTGCGGCTATCGCGTCAAGGCCGAGGTCGCCGGCGCGCTCGGTCACACGCACCAGGCCGAGGACGACTTCCGGCGCGCGATCGACATCCTCGCGGCGGTGAAGCACGAGGTCGAGCTGGCGCGCGCGTACCAGGGCCTCGCCACGATCAAGGATCAGACCGGGAACCCGGGCGACGCTCAGAAGCTGCGCAGCCGGGCGGTCGAAATCTTCACGCGGCTGCGCGGCGCGGCGTCGACCGAGTAGAGTCCGGCGTATGTCCGAGTCCGCGCTCGCCCGGCTGCGTGCAGCCGTCCCGCCGAACGTGCGCGACGTGTGCGCGACGCTCGTCGCCGCGGGTCACGAGGCGGTGACCGTCGGCGGTGCGGTGCGCGACGCGATCCTCGGCCGCACGCCCGGCGACTGGGACATCGCGACGAGCGCGGAGCCCGAGGTCGTGATGAAGCTGTTCCGTCACACCGTGCCGACCGGGCTCGCGCACGGCACCGTGACGATCGTGACCGGGCGGGGCGAGGGTGTCAGCGCGTCGCGATCGACTCACGTCGAGGTCACGACGTTTCGCGGCGAGGGCGCGTACACCGACGGCCGGCGACCGGATCACGTGACGTTCGGCGTGCCACTCGTCGAGGATCTCGCGCGCCGCGATCTGCGCGTCAACGCGATGGCGTACGACCCGGCGCACGACCGGCTGATCGATCCGTACGGCGGCCAGCAGGACATCGCGGACAAGCTGCTGCGCGCGGTCGGCCCGACCGGCAACGTCTACGAGGACGCGGTCGCGCGGTTCTGCGAGGACGGCCTGCGCGTGATGCGCGCGGTGCGGTTCGCGGCGCAGCTCGAGTTCGCGCTCGATCCCGACACCGAGCGCGGCATCGCGCCGGCGCTGCCCGTGCTCGACAAGGTGAGCCGCGAGCGCGTCTCCGACGAGCTGCGCAAGATCCTCGCGACGCGCCAGCCGTCGCGCGCGCTCGCACCGGCGGAGCGCACCGGGATCATCGCGCACGTGCTGCCCGAGGTCGTCGAGGGGTTCGCGCGCTGGGGCGAGCATGCGGTCGCCGACTGGCTCGCGACGATCGATGCCGCGCCCGCGGATGCTCGGCTCGGCGCGCTGATCGCGCCGCTCGCGACGCCGGATCGCGAGGCGCGCCGGCTCGATCGCGCGCTCGTCAAGCGCGCCGACGCGATCCTCAAGCGGCTGAAGTTTTCCAACGACGAGGCCACGCTCGCGGCGACGCTCGCGGGCGCCGCGGGCGCGATCAGCGTGCCGGCGTGGACCGAGCCCGACGTGCGCCGGCTGCTCGCCGACGTCACGCGGCCGCGCGCGGCAGCGACCGTCGCGCTGTGGCGCGCACGCGGCGCCGACGCACTCGCGACGCTCGGCGAGCGCGTCCTCGGCCGTCGCGATCCGCTCGCGACCGGCGAGCTCGCGGTGACCGGCAACGATCTGATCCAGCAGCTCGCGATGCCCGCGGGTCCGGCGGTCGGACGGTTGCTCGCCGCGCTGATGGAGCGCGTCCTCGAGGAGCCGGCGCTCAACACGCGCGAGCAGCTGCTCGCGATCGCGCAGACCCTCGAGCTATCGCTCGCGCGTTAGTGCCGCGCCTTACCGACTGTCGATCCGTGGACGATGACATCGCCGATGTGGTGATCGCCCCGCATCACAGAACGTGACGCGATCGTCGGGACACGCGTCGTGATTCGTTATGATGGTCGGCGGAAAGGGGACTCCATGATCGGACGGATCTGTCTTGCGATCACCTTCGTCGTCGTCTGCGTGTGCGGCTTCGGCATCGCTCACGCCGACCGCTCGCCGGACATGGCGACGCTCGATCGCGGCGATGGCATCACCAAGATCGGCGTCGACTTCGGGCTCAGCATCCTCAACGACCCGCCGTACGACTCCGCGCTGCGCATCGAACCGTATGGCCAGTACGTGCTGCGCAGCGGCCTCGGGTTCTACGCCGCGATCCCGATCTCGCTGTCGTTCGGTGGCGAAGGCGAGCCCGCGCCGCCCGAAGCGGACAACGCGACCGCGCTCGGCAACATCGATCTCGGGCTGCTCTACACGCTGAACCAGAGCGATCACTTCGCGCTCGTGTTTCGTGGCGGCGTCGGGCTGCCGACCGCGAGCAGTGGCCGCGACGAGGCGCTGACGAACACGTTCGCGTCGACGCCGCGCTACACCGACGTCGCGCTCGCGATCCCGGAGGCGCTGTACATCCGGCTCGCGATCTCGCCGCTGTTCTACAGCGGGCGGCTGTTCCTGCGCGGCGACCTCGGGATCGATCTCGGCGTCAATCGCGACGAGGGCAACGCGCCCGAGCTGTTGCGGCTCAACATCGGTGCGGGCATCGATCTCGATGCGGTCGCGCTCAGCTTCGAGCTCGTCAACACGGCGCTGCTGCGCGACAACGACAGCGACGACGACTTCAACAACGTGTTCGCGTTCGCGGCGCGGTTCATGGGCGAGACGCTGCAGCCGATCATCGCGATCGGCACGCCGATCGACTTTCGCGATCGCGTGAAGGCATTCATCAGCGTCGGGATCCAGGCGCAGTTTCTCTGATCGTGCGCAATCGCCTGGCGTGCGCGTACGCGACAGTGCCGTCGGCGTAAGTCGAGTGAATCCGGCGTGGCACGCCCGATGCTGAGCATGCGGGCATGCAAAAGCTGTTTGCCTGCGTCCTCGCTGCGACGCTCGCGGCTGCGTGTACGCCCGCGCGGCCCGAGTACAGCGGCAACCTGCGCGTCGCTGCGCCGCAGCTGATCGCGATCAACCCCGACGTCAAGGTCGTCGCCGATGCGGACAAGCCGATGTTCTTCGCAGCTGGCGCGTACTGGCTGTTCCACGACGGCCAGTGGTATCGCGCGCCGGCGCTGCGCGGCCGCTACACGCTCGTCCTCGATCCGCCGGGCGCGGTGAAGCGGATCGATCAGCCGTACGCGTACACGCACTACCAGCGCGACCTGCCGCGCGAGACCGAGCCCGCGACGCCCGAGGATCAGCAGCCGCAGCAGACCGCGAGCCGCAAGTCGCGGAACCCGCTGATGCAGTTCGCCGAGTAGCGCTTCGCGAACCGGTTGTCGAAGTGGTTATCGAAGCTCGGCGTACGCGTCGACGACGAGCGTGCGCGCACCGCGGCCACCGACGATCACCCGCGGCAGCGCGAGCTTCGCGACCTGACGCTCGAGATCGACCACGAGATGCGACGCGCGGCGCAGCACGTTCGCGAGCCCGCTGCGATCGAGCTCGGGATCGCCGGCGCGCGACGCGACGAGGTGCGCCGCGAGCGCCTGCGCGTCGACGAGCCGCAGCGGCGCCGGCGCGGCCGCGAGCTGCGGCGCCCCCGGTGCGTCGAGGATCACGGTCCACCCGACCGACGGCAGCTCGAGCAGCTGCACCGAGACCTCGCGGCCGGGCGGCGGCGTCTCGCGCACGATCACCGTGGTCTCGGTCGCGTTGAGCTTGCCGGCGGCGCCGAGCACCGCGGTGAATGCCGAGCGCACCTGGGCGTCGCTCGACGCGGACTCGATCGGACAGCCCGGCTCGGCGGCGATGTCGGGGCCCCACGGCTTGACCTCGACGGGAAATCCGGCGCGGCGTGCGAGCTTGATCGCCGCGGACGGCGTACCCGCGAGCGCCTGGCGCGTGATCGGAACGCCGTACGCGGCGAGCAGCGTCTTCGTCTCGTGGTCGCCGATCCGGCCCCACGCGCGGAACACGTCGAGCTTGCCGGTCTGGCGGTCGAGGCGCTCGCGATCGATCGCCAGCTCCGCGGTCGCGGTGCGTGCCGCGGGACCGAGGCCGATCGCGATCCGCTCGGCGGCCCGGCCGAGCAGCGCGACCGCACCGAGCGCGGCACGCGCGCCGTACAGCATCGCGGGATCGGTCGCGAGCTCGCCACGCGCCGCGACCGGCACGTACATCCCGGGGAGTCCGGACGATGCGCGTTGCGGCGGCCCGAGCACGGGATCGTAGAGCACGACGTCGGTCGGATCGTCGGGCTGCGCGAGCGGCGAGCGCGTACCCGCGAGCTCGGCCTCGCCCGCGATCGCGGTCGCCTGCGCCTCGAGCCACGATCCGGCCGGCGCGATCACGGCGGCGCGCGGCCCGGTCGGCAAGCCGAACCGCACGAGCAGCACGACCGCCTCGAGCCAGGCATCGACGTCGTGCGCGACCGCGGCGCCGTGCGCGCGCAGGTAGGCGAGGGCGGCGACGCGCTCGATCGCGGCGCGGCCGCTGCCCGATGGGGTCGGCGCGAGCAGGCACACCGGACGCTGCGCACGCGCGGCACGCTCGCACGCGGGCGCGAGCTCGACGGCGGCGGCCGTCGTCGGTGCGGCCTCGAGCGCCCACGCGATGATCTCGTCGCTGCCGACCGGCGCGTTGACCGCGCGCGCCTCGATGTGGCGAGCGCGCAGCGCCGCGATCGCCGTCGCGCCGAGCTCGGCGGGCGCGATCACGTGGACGCGTGTCGAGGCTGCGGCCACCGCGCTCCGGGCCTGCGCCATCACGGCTTCTCCCGCGCGGCCGGCGCGACGTGGACCGCGAGGTGCTCGGCGACGCGATCGACGGTGCGGCGTGCGATCTGGGCCGCGCGCGGCGGCAGCGCGCGATGGCCGAGCACGACCGGATCGAGCCCGAGCGAGGGCAGGTCGAGCCGCCGCATCGACGCGGACGGCATCGGGGTCGGGTACTCCTCGATCGGCGGCCCCGCGACCCGCAGCCCGAGCACGGCGTTGCCGCGGACCCGGCACGTCTGCAGCTGGTCGCCGGCGATCCGGCTCGCGTGGACGAGCGCGCCGTCGGGCGCGACCGCCACGACGTGCGTCAGCTGCGCGGCATCGAGCAGCTCGGCGATCGCGGCGACCTCCGGGAACCGCTCGGCTCGGCTCGCCTCGTCGACGAGGATCGTGTCGATGTCGAGCTTGCGCGCGACCGCCGCCATCACCTGCGCCCAGCCGAGGTAGTCGAGCTGCAGATCGGTCGGCACGCCCGCGCTCGCGACGCCGGCGCGATTCGCGCGATCGGCGGCGAGATCGAGCCACGTCGGATCACCGGCGGCGACCGCGACGGCATCGCCGAACTTCGCACCCGCGGCGATCGCGCCGTCGAGCCAGCGGATCGTGCGCGCCGGCGCGGCACTGCCGAGCCACACCGCGACCTTCACGGCTCCTCCAGCGCGCGCACGAGCTCGACGAGCGCCGGCGCGATCGGTGCGGCGAGCGCACCGTCGACGTGCTTGCCACCGGTCGTGCCGATCCGGACCAGGCTCGTCGCGCCCGCGAGATCGAGCGGCGGCGTGCCGATCGCGACGCACAGCTCGGGCGCGAGCGGCGTCCCGCGCTCGATCACAGCGCCGGGTGCGATCGTGCCGTTGCGTGCGGCCGCCGGTCCACCGACGACGTGCGCGTCGAGCAGCCGCGCGAGCCGCTTCGCGGCACTCACCACCTGGAGGTCGCTGATCACGTCATCGCCGAGCACGACGAGCGCACCACCGGTGTGCGCGAGCTCCGCCGGCGCGCTGCCGGCGACCTCGATCCGAGCATCGGCGCCACCGGGCATCGTCAGCACGACGAGATCGATGTCGTCGTCGCCGGGCGCGGTCTCGGCCTCGACGTTCGCGCCGACGAGCACGACCGCCGCGCCGCCGTCGCTGACGCGGACGTAGCCGCCGTCGCGGTCGCGCAGCTCGACGTGATCGACGCCGGTGACGCGCGCGCGGACGAGCAGCCGCGCGCCGATCCGCGCCGCGGTGCGCGGGCCGAGCTCCGCCGTCGAAGGCGCGTCGGCACCGAACAGCACGAGCCGCGGCCGCAGGTGATCGAGCACGCCTTGCCACGCCGCGCCGACGCTCGCCCACAGCGGCGAGACCGGGGCCTCGGTCATCGCGACGACGACCTTGTCCGCACCGGCGCGCGCGAGCGCGGCACGCGCGTTCTCGATCGCCGGGATCCGCGTGTTCGTGATCCGTCCGGTGTCCGAGGCCGGACGATCGGACGCCGCGTTGCCATCCTGGATCACGATCGCCGCGTACAGCGTCGCGCCCCACGACGACGCGACGGCGCGTCCCGCGGCGAGCGCGGTCATCGCTGCCGGATGAGGCTGCTCGCCGTCGAGATCGATGTGGACCAGGACGGCACCCACGCACCGCCACGCTAACGTGGGGCGCTCACGGGGTCAACAATTGCTCCTTATTCCGACAGCTTGCAGCGCAGCGCGCGCTCGCATCGCCCCTGGTTCGCGACCAGCTCCCAGCCGTGACGCGCGCAGATGATGCGCTCGCCCTCGACGAAGCCGTCGGAGATTCGCCCGCCATCATGCGGACATCGATCCTCCACGACGACGATCCGGCCGCTGCTCAGCCGCGCGACAGCGACCTCGCGCGCACCGTCGCGGGCCCGGACGAGGGCCCCGACCGGGACGAGCCCGAGCTCGCGGACGTCGGGCAGCTCGGGGTCGTAGCCGAGCTCGTCGAGCAGCTGCGCGGTGACCGGACCCACGCGCCGACCGTACGAGAGGGGTCTGACATCGCGCCGGCTCGCCGCCGGACGGGTCAGTGGACGGCCGCGCCGATCGGCGCCTGACCCCGGTGCCGGAGCCAGTGATCGACCAGCACCAGCGCGATCATCGCTTCGACGATCGGGACCGCGCGCGGCAGCACGCACGGATCGTGGCGACCCTTCGGCGCGAGCGTCGTCGGGTTGCCATCGCGATCGACGGTGTCCTGCGCGCGCATGATCGTCGCGGTCGGCTTGAACGCGATCCGCAGCGTGATCGGCTCGCCGTTCGAGATCCCGCCCTGGATGCCGCCGGAGTGGTTCGTCGTCGTGCCGATCGTGCCGTCGGCGCGGCGATAGAACGGATCGTTGTGCGCGCTGCCGGTCATCCGCGTGCCGGCAAAGCCGGAGCCGTTCTCGACGCCCTTGACCGCCGGGATCGAGAGCATCGCCTTGCCGAGATCGGCCTCGAGCTTGTCGAACACGGGCTCGCCCCAGCCGGGCGGCACGCCGCGCGCGACCGCGCGGATCACGCCGCCGACGGAGTCGCCGTCCTTGCGCGCCTGCTCGACGCGCTCGATCATCTGCGCCGCGATCGCGGCATCGGGGCAGCGAATGTCGTTGCGGTCGACCGCATCGCGCGTGACGGTCGCGGGATCGACGGTCGCGGCGATGCCGGCGACCTCGTCGACCCACGCGACGATCGCGACGCCGATCGTCTGCAGCAGCTGCTGCGCGACCGCGCCGGCCGCGACCCGGCCCGCGGTCTCGCGCGCGCTCGCGCGGCCGCCACCGGCGACGGCGCGGATGCCGTACTTCGCGTCGTAGGTGTAGTCGGCGTGGCTCGGTCGGTAGGCCTGCGCGATCGCGTCGTAGTCCTTGCCGCGCGCGTCCTCGTTGCGGATCAGCATCGCGATCGGCGTGCCGAGCGTCAGCCCGTCGAGCACACCGGACAGGATCTCGACGCGATCGGTCTCCTTGCGCTGGCTGACGAGCCGGCTCTGACCGGGCCGCCGGCGATCGAGCTCGGCCTGCACCGCGGCGACGTCGAGTGGAAACCGCGCCGGGCAGCCATCGATCACGACGCCGAGCCCCGGACCGTGCGACTCGCCAAACGTCGTGATGCGAAAGATCGTCCCGAAGCTGCTCGCCATGGCCGTCCGGTTGCGAGTGTACGATGCCGGCCATGAGGAAACTCGTACCCGCGCTCGCGGTCGCTCTGGCCGTCGCGATCGCCGCCACCGGCGCGGCCTGCTCGTCGAGCAACGCGCCGCGGTCGCAGCCCGCACCGCCGGTCGCGATGGAGACGCCGCCGACAACGCGCGATCCCGGCGCGCCGATCGACACGCCGCCGACCCAGTCGTCGACGCAGCCGCCCGAGCAGAAGAAGCCGGACGGGGCATCGTGCCTCACGAGCGACGACTGCCAGTCCGGGACGTGCGAAGGCGAGGGCTGCGCCGACGACAAGCCCGGCGTCTGCGTTGGGAAGGGGCGCGCGTGCACGCGCGATCTGCGCGCGTACTGCGGCTGCGATGGCAAGACGTTTCGCGCGTCGGGCACCTGTCCGAACCGGAGGTTCTCGGCGCGCGCCGAGTGTCCCAAGTAATCTGAGACGGTTTCGCGTCAGCTCGTCGATGTAGGTTTGTGCCGCGCGACGCCGCGGTGTTACGCTCCCTCGGCTGATGGTCGATCCGGATCGCCGGCCTACGGCTCAAGAAATCGAGGAGCTGATCGATCTTGTTCGCCGCGACCCCGGGTCGCCCGCGTTCATCGATCTCGGCGAGGCGTACCTGTCGCTCGGCCGGCCGCGCGACGCGATCCAGGTCGGCAACCTCGGCCTCGAGGCCGCGCCGGACAACCTCGAGGGCCGCGTGATGCTCGCGCGCGCACATGCCGCGCTTCATCAGTGGAAGGAAGCGCAGGGCGAGCTGCTGCGCGTCGTCAAGGTCGACCGCTCGAACCGCCAGGGCTTCGCGCTGCTCGGCGAGGTGCTGCTGCGCCGCTCGGACTTCGAGCGCGCGGTGCCCGTGCTGCAGCACGCGCAGAACCTCGATCCGACGAGCCCGGCGATCCTGGCGATGCTGCGCCGCGCACGCGCCGGTCAGCCGCTCGATCCGCCACCGCCCGTGCCGCAGCCGATCCCGCCGCGCGGCGAGACCGACGTCAAGGCCGAGATCCAGCGCTCGCGCTCGATGCCGGCGAGCGCGCCGCCGCGGTCGCGTGCGATGCCGGCCCCCGCCGCGCCGCCCGCGATGCCGATGGTGCCGACCGCGTCGCCGGCGATGCCGACGATGGCGCTGCGTCCGGACGCTGGCATGGTCGAGGGGCCGTCCGCGCACTCCGGCCATCAGCCCGGCGGTGCGTACGCGCATCCCGGCTACGCATCGGTGCCGCAGCCGCTGTCGCGCGCGCCGAAGCAGACCGCGCCGCCGCCGATGAGCGTCGAGGGGATCAAGCCGCGCATCATCTCCGGCGAGAAGGAGAAGAATGCCGCGGCCGCTTCGCTGCGGCAGTCCGCGGCGGTCGGCGAGACGTACCTGAACGATCTGCTGACCGGTGGGCTGCTCGACGTCGCGGGCGTCCGCGTGCCGGATCAGGACTTCGATCTGCGGCCGGATCGGCGGTGGGGACGGTCGACGCGGCGCGCGTTCATCTTCCTGTTCGTCGTCCTCGTGCTCGGCATCGGTGGCGGCGGTACCTGGTACTGGTGGAGCGAGAAGCAGAAGGGCGAGGCGGTCGCGCGGCTGCAGACCGAGTCGAAGATCTCGCTCGGCGCCGGCGACTACACGGGCATCGTCGAGAGCCTGTCGAAGCTGCAGCAGGCGCTCGAGCGCGACAAGGGCAACAAGGTCACGTTCGCGTACTACGTCGAGGCCGGCGGGCTCGCGTCGCTGCTCTACGGCGAGGCCGCGATCCCGAGCCGCGAGGATCCGACGAAGGAAGTCCGCGTCGGCCCCGAGCAGGTCGACGCCGCGTACAAGGGCGTCACCGCGAAGGACGACGCGATCCAGCCCGGCGAGCCGGGCTCGCGCGAGCTCGTGATCGGCAAGGTCGCGGTCGAGCTGTCGCGGCTGCAGACGCTCGAGGCGCCGGCGACCACGCTCGCCGAGATCACGAAGCTGCTCGACGACTACCTCGCGAAGCACGGCACCGACAAATGGGCGATCTGGCTCAAGGGCCGCACGCTGCTCGCCGCCGGCGATCGCCGGGGTGCCGCCGCGCAGTTCAAGACCGCGACCGAGGGTGACGATGCGCTCGTCGTCGCGTACATCGATCTCGGCAACCTCTACGTCGACGACGGCAAGACCGACGACGCGCTCGTGATGTTCAAGAAGGCGCTCGACAAGTCCAAGGATCACCCGCTCGCGATCCTCGGCCAGGCGCTCGCGAAGGCCGAGGCGTCGGTCGACGTCAGCGACACGATCGGCGACCTCAACGCGAAGTTCGTCGTCACCAAGATCCCGCCGCGCGTCGCCGCGTATCGCTGGCTCGCGCTCGCGGTCGCGAGCCTCGCGATCGAGGAGTATCCGACCGCGATCGAGGCGCTCACGAAGTCGACGCTCAACAAGCCGCCCGGCGAGCCGCGGTTCTGGGCGCGCGTCGCGTGGGCGCACTACAAGCTCGGTCGGCCGCCGAAATCCGGTGACGCGAAGGACAAGGGCGACCTCGCGGCCGCGGCCGAGGCGCGCGCGAAGTGCGTCTGGTACAGCAAGAAGCCGGATCCCGATCCGACCGTCCAGCTCGTCGATGCCGGCCTGCTGCTCGCGTCCGGGTTGCCCGACCGCGTGCTCGATGTCGCCGCGAAGATCGAGGGCGTGCGGCCGCGCCTGCTCCGTACCTACGCGCTGCTCGATCTCGGCAAGCCGAAGGAAGCGCTCGCCGAGGCCGAGGAGGTCCTGAAGTCCGCCGAGAACATCGAGGCGAAGATCCTCGAGCAGCAGGCGCGCATGCTGTCCGCAGAGCGCGACAAGGATCGCACCACCGCGGCGGACGCGCTGCTCGGGCTCGCGCGCGCCGCGAAGAGCAAGCTCGGCCGCCACGCGCTCGGCGTCGCGTACCTCGCGCTCGGCGACATCACGAACGCGAAGGAGCACCTCGGCCAGGCGGTCAAGGAGATCAGCGACACCTCGCCGAACCCGTTCGAGTACCGCACGCACACCGCGCTCGCGGAGATCGCGCTCGCCGAGAACAACATCGTCGAGGCCGGCAAGCAGCTCGACGAGGCGCTCAAGGCGAACTCGGGCTACTTCCCGACGCTCGCGCTGCAGGCGCGCGTCGTCCTGCGCAACAACGAGCCCGATCGCGCGCTCGCGCTGCTCGCACCGATCGTCAAGGAGAGCGCCGCGGTCACCCCGGCGGTCGAGCTGACGCTCGCCGAGGCCCTGCTGACGCACAAGAAGAGCAACGCGAAGGACAAGGACGACGCGAAGAAGATCATCACGAAGCTCGCCGAGCTCGACAAGCCGCCGGGCGTGACGCCCGAGGAGATCAGCCGCGTCGCCGCGATGATCGATCCGAAGCTCCCCGAGGAGCTGTCGCTGCCGAAGCCCGCCACCGATGGTGGCGCCCCCGCTCCGGTCGCGCCGCCGAAGTCGCGCCACCGCAGCCGCAACAAATGACGCGAATACGCGCCGCACGTCGAGGCGTTGTCGATCTCGTGCGGCTCGCGTGCCTCATCCCGTTCGTCGCCGCGTGCGCGCAGGAGCCCGCGCCGCGACCGGCGGCGACCGCGCCGACCTCGACCGTCACCGCGCCGGCGAAGCGCGCCCGGCCGCGCCCGCTGCAGCTGACACGCGTGACGATCAAGGCGCTCGGCATGACGTGCGAGGAGAGCTGTCCGATCAAGGTCCGGACCGCGCTCGCCGAGATCCCCGCCGTCTACGAGCTCGGCTTCGATCTCCCGAACGAGAGCATCTTCGTCTCGTACGACGCGACGCTCGGCGCGCCGAAGGCCGTGACGCGACCGATGCTCGACGCGATCCGGTCCGCCGGCTTCGATCCGTGGCTCGCGAAGGACAGCTGGCCCGACACCGCGACCGCCGAGCCGCTGTAGTCAGCGCCGCGCGTAGCGACGCTTCGGCTCCGCCTCGGGCTCCGGCTCGACGGGCAGCGTGTCGAGATCGAGGATGCCCTCGAGCGAGCCCTGGCCCCTGCGGATCAGCGTGATGTCCTCGCCGTCGACCTCGATCACCGTCGAGGGCTCGCCCGGCGTCTGCTCGGCATCGACGACGACGTCGACGAACCGGCCGAACGCCTCGAGCACCTCGTCGGCGTCGTGGCACGGCTCGTGGGTGTCGGGGACGATCGCGCTCGTCGTCAGCAGCGGGCGGCCGAGGCCGCGGGCGAGCGCCTGCGCGATCGGGTGGCTGGTGACGCGGATGCCGACGGTGCGGCGCTTCGCATCGGTCAACGTGCGCGGCACCTCGCGCGTCGCCGGCACGACGAGCGTGTACGGGCCGGGGAAGATCTGCTTCGCGATCCGGAACGCGGTCTGCGACAGGATCGCGTACTCCGACGCGGTCGAGAGGTCCGGACAGATCAGCGCGAGCCGCTGGTTCTTGTGCATGTTCTTCGCGCGGTAGATCCGCTCGATGCCGTCGCGCGATTCGATCGCGCAGCCGAGCGCGTAGATCGAGTCGGTCGGGTAGGCGGCGACGCCGCCGCGATGCAGGACCTCGACGACCTGCTCGATCTTGCGCGGGTTCGGCGCGCCGTCGTCGGACTCGCCGGTCTCCCACGCGTCGAAGATGATCCGCGTCGTCATCGCGGCGGCGCCCCCGGCGGGTTGCCCTTGAAGCCCTTGCCGATCACGTACTGCTCGATCGAGATCTGGCGGCTCGACGCCGGTTTCGCCGTCTTCTGGACGTGGAACGCTGCGCGGACTTCCTCGGTCAGCTTCTTGAAGTCCGGGCCCTGGAACAGCTTGCCGACGAAGTTGCCGCCGGGCGCGAGCACCGCCTTCGCGATCTCGAGCGCGCGCTCGAACAGCGCCTCGGACCGCGCCTGATCGAGGCTGCGGATGCCGCTCGTGTCGGGCGCCATGTCCGACAGCACGACGTCGAACGCGGGCAGCTCGCCGAGCAGCTGCTTGATGTCGATCGCCATCACGTCACCGACGACGATCCGTGCGCCCGGCGGCGGCGACCGCAGCGGACCGCGATCGAGGCCGACGAGCGTGCCGGCCTCGCCAACCTTCGTGCGCGCGTACTGCAGCCACGAGCCCGGCGCGCAGCCGAGATCGAGCACGCGATCGCCGGGCGAGAACAGGTGGTGCTTGGCGTCGATCTCCTCGAGCTTGTAGACCGCGCGCGCGAGGAACCCCTCGCGTTTCGCTTTCTGATGAAAGCGATCGCGTCGCGTGCTGCGGTCGTCGAGCTTGTTCGCCATGGTCTGGAAAAAACAAAACGCCCGAACGCGCGTGCGCCGGGCGTCGAATCGCTGAGCGTCGAGGACTAGCCGCGACCCGCAGCCGCCTTCTTCGAGGCCTTGAGCGGGTTCTTCGAGCGAACCTCTTCCTTGCCGACGCCCTTGCGCTTGTACGCGGTCCGCGTCGCGGCCTTCGTCACGACGACGTACTCGTTCGCCGCGCCGGGGACCGAGCCACGGACGAGCACGCAGTTCTCGTCACCGAGGATGCGGAACACCTGGAGGTTCTGCACCGTGACCTTCTCGTTGCCCATCTGACCCGCCATGCGCTTGCCCTTGTGGACGCGCTGCGGGGTGAGGCGGCAGCCGATCGAGCCGCCGTGGCGGAAGTACTCGTGCGTACCGTGGGCGCGCGTCATGCCCTTCATGTGGTGACGCTTGATGACGCCCTGGTAGCCCTTGCCCTTGCTCCAGCCCTCGACGTCGACCGCGTCGGTGTCGGTGAACACGTCCTTCGGGCCGAGCACCTGACCGACCTGGTACTTCGCGACCTCGTCGGCGGGCAGGCGCAGCTCGCGCACGAAGCGCTGCGGCTTGCCGTTGGTGTTCTTCGCGGTGCCGAGCTCCGGCTTGTTCGCGAGCCGCACCGGCTTCTCGTCGAAGCCGAGCACGAGGGCGGTATAGCCGTCGCGCTCTTGCGTGCGCGTACCGACGACGTGGCACGGCCCGGTCTGGATGACCGTGACGGGAACGGCTTCACCGTCCTCCGCAAAGACGTGGGTCATTCCGAGCTTCTTGCCGAGCAGGCCGATCTTCATCGTCATGGCGAACAGACTCCGTAGTTACCGAAACGAGGCCGGAATCTATACCCGCCAGGTACTTGCCAGTCAAGCGGAGGGTAAACGGAAGACCCGGCACGCATTCTGCGCCGTCGCCGCGGCTAACTCCTCGAAACTCATACCGGCCGAGCGGGCGACCTGCTCGGCGGTCTCGACGACGAACGCCGGCTCGTTGCGCCGACCCCGCTTCGTCTTCGGCGACAGGTACGGGCAATCGGTCTCGATCAGCAGCCGATCCCGCGGCACGAGCGGCACCGCCTCGCGCAGCGCCTCGGCCGTCTTGTAGGTGACGATGCCGGAGAACGAGACGTAGCAGCCGAGCGCGGCGTACGCGCGCGCATCGTCCGGAGTGCCGGTGAAGCAGTGGATCACGCAGCCGAGATCCATCGCGCGCCCGGCGACGAGGATCTCGCGCGCCTCCTCGTGCGCGTCGCGGATGTGGCAGACGACCGGCTTGCCGACCGCGTGCGCGAGCTCGATGAACCGCGCGAACGCGGCGCGTTGCGCGTCCTTCGGCGAGTGGTTGTAGTAGTAGTCGAGCCCGGTCTCGCCGATCGCGACGACGCGCGGGTGGCGCGCGAGCCGCTCGTGGACCGCCCACCAGGCGTCGGTCATCTGGGCGACGTCGTGCGGGTGGGTCGCGACGGTCGCCCAGATGTCGGGATCGCGCTCGGCGAGGGCGACCGCGCGCTCGGCACTCGCGGTGTCGCCGACCGCGCCGATCACGACGATCCGCTGGACGCCGGCGGCGCGCGCACGCGCGAGCACCTGCTCGCGATCGGCATCGAACTCCGGTCCATCGACGTGGGCGTGCGAGTCGAACAGCATCGTCATCTCCTTGCGATCCGATCCTCGATCGCGCGCAGCGCGGCGGCGATCGATTCCAGGAGCTCGCCGCCCTTACCCGAGCGGCCGAGCTTGTCGAGCGGTGCGCGCGCCCACTCGCCGCCGACCTCGCCGAGCTGCTCGACCGCGAGGCCGCGGACGTGCGTCTTGCGCGCGCCGAGGCCGGCGAGCAGCACGCGGCGCGCGGCCTCGCTCGTGCCGCCGAGCCTCAGGATCGAGCCGGCCGCGAGGATCGTCGCCTCGGGCGGCACCTTGCGATCGGTCAGCGCGCGGCCGAGCGCGTCGACATCGGCCGGCGTGCCGAGCGTCGCGAGCGCGGTCACCGCATCCCACGCGCGGTCGGGATCGCCGAGCGAGCCGACGAGGAACCCGCGCCCGGTCGGATCGCCGAGCTCGGCGAGCGCGTACGCGGCGTCGAACCGGACCGCGCCGTCGTCGTGCTCGAGCAGCGGCACGATCGGCGAGATCGCGCGGCGGTCGCCGATCGCACCGAGCGCGAGCGCGGCCGCGGCCACGACCTGCGGATCGTCGTCGTCGAGCGCGGCGACGATCGGATCGTACGCGCGCGCGGCGTCGATCTCGGCGAGCGACGTCGCGGCCTGGAACCGGAGATCAGCGGGGCCATCGCGCAATGCCGCGGCGAGAGGCTCGAAGCCATCGGGGTGGCCGATCGTGCCGAGCGCGATCGCCGCGTTCTGGCGTACCGCCGGCACGCCGTCGTCGAGCCGCTTGACGAGCGCCGCCACCGCCGCCGGCTCGCCGAGCGATCCGAGCGACGAGCATGCCTCGGCGCGCACCTCGTGGCGATCGTCGTCGAGCGCGGCGATCAGCGCGTCGACCGCGCGCCGCTTCTCGGTCGCCTCGGTGACGTCGCCGAGCGCATGAGCTGCGAAGGCACGCGCGCGCGGACTACCTTGTGCGAGGTCGCGCAGCGCCGCGTCGAGTGTGATCGTCGAGCTCGGGAACAGGAACGACACGATCCCGAGAAGCTAGCAGATCGAGCGGGAGTGCATTCTGTCCTCGCGACCTGACACGGGCTCGACGGCACTTGTTAAAGTGAACGTTCAACGCCCGTCGCTCGTGTGTGCCTTCGTCGCCCGTTGTTCCCGCGGCGTCGCAGCGAGCCGAACGCAAGGAGAGGCTATGGGTCTGCTCGACAAGCTCAAAGACACCGTCGGTCGCATCACCGGCGAGATGCCCGCGGTCAAGCCACCGCCCGACGTCGAGCTCGGCGACTCGGACACCGACGACGAGCCGCATCCCGACGAGCCTCGGTTCGATCTCGCCGGCTTCGATCCGGACGACGAGAACGCGTTCTTCCATGCCGTGCTCCACATGGACTCCGACGGTCCCGGCGGCGGCAGCGACGAGTCGCGTGCCGGGATCATGCAGCGCTATGGCATCCGGGATCGCGACCACTGGCTGATGGTCAAGGAGTCGGTCTATGCCGCGCTCGTCCAGAAGCACGGCTCGATGAACGAGGTCGGCCAGCGCGAGCTCAACTGGCGCAGCGAACGGTCGCCGACGAAGCAGGCGCGGGCGACCACGGTGCCGCCGACGACGGCGAACGTCGATCCGGTCGAGGGCATCGATCTCGAGCGCTGGGCCGCGCTCAACGCGGCGATCGTCGGCGGCTCGACCGCGGAGGACGTGATCCGCGGTGCGGGCCTCGATCCGGCGCGGTGGGAGCGCGTCAACGCCGAGTGGAACGCGCGCATGGCGCGCGACACGACGATGGCGATCTCCGCCGCGTACGGCAATGCGTTCCAGGCCGCGTCGCAGGGCAAGTACGCCGACCACGTGCACGACGTGATCGAGGCGCGCGCCGAGAATCGCGATCCGTCGAAGTCACCGCCGCTGTCGTACGACGAGTTCTTCGAGATCCTCTACGCGCAGGGCTTCGCGGCCGCCGCCGGTCAGGATCCCGCGGCCGCACTCCAGGACAAGGGCCTCACGATCGTCGACTGGACCGACCTCGGCACCGTGATGGGCTATCACCTCAACCGCAACGGCGTGCGCGACCGCGCGCGGATCGTCGAGAGCCAGCAGCGCGCCCGCGAGAAGTTACAAGCGCAGTACCCCAGCGTCGCGGCGGCTGATCTAGATCTCCAGCTGTGAGCGCGCTGCAGCGGTGGGATGGCTTCCTGGCCCAGATCGAAGGTCGTCACCGGCAGGTGATCGCGGACGGCGAGGCGAGCATTCGCCAGCAGATCGCGAGCATCGCCGGCGGCGGTGACGTGCTGCCGATCTCGCACCAGCTGATGGCGGTGAAGTCGCGGCTCCAGCAGCTGCAGACGATGATCCCGGAGACGTGGCACGCCAAGGTCGAGGACGCGATCTTCGCCGACGGTCACGGCGTCCCCGAGCGCGACGCCGCGTGGGCCAAGGGCGAGGTGCTGCGCCACCGGATGGACGACGAGACCGAGGAGCTCGAGCCGCGCCTGCTGTCCGAGCTCGCGCGCCAGCGGTTCCAGCACGCGCAGGCGCAGCATCGTCCGGCGCGCTGCGCGCACTGCGGCGCCGAGCTCGCGGTCGGCCCGGCGTTTCGCATCGTCGAGGTCGCGTGCCCGTGCGGCGCGCGGACCGCGGTCGAGCCGAGCGAGCTGATGCGCAGCGTCGCCGCGGTCGGCACGCACGCGCTCGCGCAGGAGCAGGCGACGCAGGAGTGGCGCGCGATGCGCGTCGCCGAGCGCCGGCTGCACGCGATCCGGCCGCCGCGCCCGCTCGACGTCGTCGTCGAGTACGAGCGCGCGCAGATCGCGTACTGGCGGCGCTACCTCGGCGCGCGCTCGCAGATGGAGCCCGAGCTCGCGCGCGATCCGGCGCTCGAGATCCGGTCGCGCATGGAGCAGTGGTACACGTCGGGCGCCGAGGCCGAGGAGTCGTGGGTCCGCGCCGGCCGGCCGCGGCAGATCTGATCTTCCTTCGTGCTCGTGCTCGTGCTCGTGCTCGTGCTCGTGCTCAGATGGGCTCGGGTAGGGCGCAGCAGTATCCGCGACGAGCTCGACCCGGCCATCGTCCGGTACTTGTGACGGGCGTCGAGCCGCGGCGTCATCCGCGCGACGCGACAACAACCCTGGCACAGGGGGGACCGAGCACGAGCACGAGCACGACGCTAGCGTTTCTTCTTCGCCGGCTTCGCAGGTGGCTCCGGCTCAGCGGCAGGCGCGTCCGGTGTCGGCGGCGGGCAGGCGAGCACCATGTAGCTGAGCCGGCCCTTCGACGCGACGCCGATCTTGATCTCGAACCGCAGCGTCGCGGCCGCGGTCGCGCAGTACTGCAGCTGCGGATCGCTCGTGTTGTCCGCACCGTCGACGAGCTGCGCACCGTCGGGGCCGAACAGCTTCAGGCCGAGCGTGCTGTGACCGTCGCCGCCGGCGGCGAACACGCGCGCGCACTGACCCGCCGCGATCGGGAATAGCTTCGTCACGTTGCTGTTCGCGTACTGGCTGTCCGGCGCGATCACCGGCGTGCAGCCGCCGGTCGCGAGCTGGCGCTCGATCAGCTCGAGCCGGTCCTTGCCCGACGCGCCAAACCCGAGCCGCGCCGGCAGATCGAACACCGTGATCGCGATGATCGTCGGGCCGACGAGCACGCCGACGAGCGTGCCGAGCCACGCGACCCAGCGGCCGCGCCGGGCCTGCTTGCGCTCCTCGTGGCGCTCGGCGGCCTCGCGCTCCGCCTGCTCGGCGCGCTCGCGACGTTCGGCGTCGAGCCGCGCCTCGCGCTGCTGCTCGAGCAGGAACTGGCGGCGCGCCTCGACGTCGGGCACCGGCTGTTCGAGGCCGCAGTACGTGCAGCGCATCGCGAGCACGTGGACGTCACCCGGGACGTGGATCGCTGCGTGGCACTCGCGGCACCGGGCCGACATCACCCGATGCTAATGCAAGATGATCGGGAACTTCGCGGACAGCAGCAGCGATGCGACGATGATCGCGCCGATGCCGTAGAGCTGGAGGAAGAACGAGTTCTTGGCCCGCGACCAGTTGAGGACCAGGAACACGAGCGAGACGAACGGCACGAACAGCACGCCGAGCCCCCACAGGATGCTCTCGCGGAACGCGGCGATGACGAAGAACAGACCGCCGAGCAGGATCAGCACGAGTCCGAGCCACATCACGCAGGCGCCGAGCGTTTGCATGCCGTGAATATAAGTGCGTCGCGCGCGGACGCCAGAGGTTTTCTCAGGCCGGCTCGGTCGGCGCGGGCTTCGTGGTCGCCGCCGCGCGCATCGCTGCCGCGGCTTGCTCGAGCGTCTCGACGGTCTCGACCTTGTCCGCCGCGACGTGCGCGAGGATCGTGTCGTAAAGCTGCACGCGATCCTCGAGATCGTACGGCGCGGGTGCACCGACGCCCGGGACGAGCAAGCTGTTCTCGGCAGCGCCGCCGTCGACGAAGCACGAGTGCGTGGTCGGCGACGCGATCACCTTGACGACCTCGCTCCACGCGAGCCGGAACCGCTCGCGCTTCGGCGATCGCACGACGAGCCCGTTATCGTCGGTGACGACCTCGAGCCGCCAGGTCGGCGAGGCGAGGTACGCGACGCCGGCGGCGATCCCGAGCACGCCGCCGACGAGCGGCACCGCGAGGAACCCGAGCGCGGCCGCGAGCGTGCCGAGCGCGCCACCGACGCCGACCGCCGACCAGGCGAGGCCGCGGTAGCGAGGGCGGAAGCGATGGCTGGCCATGTCGGATCGACAGCGCGCAGGCGCCGGGTATTTCCGTTACTGACGTGCGACGTACGACGCGATCGCGGTCCGCGTCTCGAGCGGGATCGACTCCCACAGCACGCCGAAGCCTTTCGGCAACAGCTGGTTGCCGCGCTCGGTCGGCAGCTGGCAGTCGGCGGTGCGCTGCCACAGCACCCAGCCGACCGCGTCGACCGAGCCGATGCCACGGACCTCGAACTTGACGGCGACGCGGGACAGCAGCGGCAGCAGCATGCCGGAGATGAACGCACCGTTCGTCGACAGATCGCGGATGACCGCGGGGAACCGCTGGCCGACCGTCGACGTGTCGGACTCGACGCGACGGAACACCGCCGCGAGGTTCGGGTGGAGCGTCATCGGCACCTGACCGATCGACTCGACGATCGCCGGCGCATTGACCACGAGACGTGCAGCTCGACGGTGATCAGACATAACGCGACGTCATCGTACTCGGGTTCCGGGCGGGACGTCGTGGTCGAGCGCGGAAAGTCCGAGGATCGCCTCGTCGCCGGCGGCGAGGATCATGCCCTGCGACTCGATCCCGCGGATCGTGGCGGGCGCGAGGTTCGCCACGACGATCACCTGCTTGCCGACGATCTGGTCCGGGGCGTAGGCCTCGGCGATCCCGGCGACGATCGAGCGCGGCTGCGGCTCGCCGAGGTCGACCTTGAGGTGCAGCAGCTTCTTGGCCTTCGGCACCGCCGCCGCCTCGAGGATCTTGCCGACGCGCAGCTCGAGGCTCTGGAACTGGTCGAACGTGATCTGGCCGGGCGCTGCCGCGGCCTCCGGTTTCGGGGTGGCCTTCGCCGGCTTGCCGTCGCCTCCGGGCTTCGGCTTCACCGGCGGCGCGGGCTCCGGCTTCGACGCGGGCGCGCCGGTGACGCCGGCTTCCGGCACGACCTTCGAGATGATCAGATCCTGCGCCGGACCGTCGAGCCGGGGGAACAGCGGGCTCGGCGGCCGCGAGCGCAGGCTGTGCGGCGCGTGGACGAGCACGCGGCCATCGACCGCGGGCTGCGGCCAGTTCGCGTGGCCGGCATCTCCGATCCAGCCGCGCAGCGTCTTCGACGTCGCGGGCAGCACGGGATCGATCAGCTGCGCGATCAGCCACAGGCTCGCCTGCAGGCACCACAGCGCGTGAGGCAGCGCCGGATCCTTGGCCTTCGCCATCGCCCACGGCTGCGTCTGATCGATGAACCGGTTCGCGACCCCGACGAACCGCCAGATGTGCTCGAGCGCGCGCGACGGCTGGATCGCCTCGAAGTGCTGCGCCGCGAGCCGCACGACCTCGGTCGCGTGGACCTCGAGCTGCCAGTACGGATTCTCGGCGCCGGTCGCGTAGAACTCGTCGAGCCGCTTCACCGGATGGTCGTCGGCAAACTTCGTGATCATCGTCAGGCTGCGATTGATCAGGTTGCCGAGGTCGTTCGCGAGATCGGCGTTGAACCGGCCGAACAGCGACTCGAACGTGAAGTCACCGTCGTTGCCGAGCGGGACCTCGCGCAGCAGGTAGTAGCGCATCGCATCGACGCCGACCGGCCGGACGCCGGCACCGAGCGCGTCGGCGAGCGTCAGCGGATCGATCCGCGTCGCCGGCATCGACTTCGAGATCTTCTCGCCGCGCACCGTCCACCAGCCGTGCGCGAAGATCCCCGCCGGCAGCGGCAGCTTCGCGGCGAGCAGGAACGCCGGCCAGTACACGGTGTGAAACCGCAGGATGTCCTTGCCGATCACGTGCAGCGCGCGCGGCCAGTACGTCTCGACGTTCGCGCCCGCGATCGAGCCATCCTCCGGGCACAGATCCGACAGGTAGTTCGTCAGCGCGTCCATCCACACGTAGATCACGTGCGACAGCCCGTCGGGATCCGGCTCGGGCACCGGGATGCCCCACGAGAAGCTGGTGCGCGAGACGCTGAGATCGCGCAGGCCGCCCTTCAGGAACGACACGATCTCGTTGCGGTACGCGTCCGGCCGGATGAACTCGGGATGCGCCTCGATGTGCGCGAGCAGCGGCTCGGCGTACTTCGACAGCCGGAAGAACCAGCTGCGCTCCTTGTCGAGCCAGGCAACCGGACGCTTGTGCACCGCGCACAGCCACGGATCGGCGTCGGAGTTGCCGTCGCGCACGAGCTGGCTCTCGGTGTAGAACGCCTCGCAGCCGACGCAGTACCAGCCCTGGTACGACGCGAGGTACAGATCGTCGGGGTTCTCGGCGCGGATCCTCCGCCACAGCTCGGACACGACCTTCTTGTGGCGATCGCTCGTGGTGCGGATGAACCGGTAGTCCTGGATGCCGAGCAGCTTCCACAGCTCGTCGAACCGCGGCGCGACCTGATCGACGAGCTGCTGTGGCGTCAGGCCACGCTTCTGCGCCGCCTCCTCCACCTTCTGGCCGTGCTCGTCGGTGCCGGTCAGAAACCGCGTGTCCTCGCCGCGCATGCGATGGAACCGCGCGATCGCATCGCACACGATCGTCGTGTACGCATGCCCGAGGTGCGGCACGTCGTTGACGTAATAGATGGGAGTCGTGATGTAGAAGGTGGGCGTGGCCATAAGTCAGTCGTCGCGGCTCGGATCGCGCGAAGGATCGTCGACGAGATCGTCGTCGGGAACGTCGAGGTCGTCGATCGCGGGCGTCTCGCTCGAGTCGCCGGGCTCGATCGCGGGCAGCGGCTCGTCGAGCGTCGCGGGGAGCCCGGGCACGCCGGCGATCTCCGGACGCAGGTTCGCGAGCGCGCTCGGATCGTCGGTCTGATCCTCGGGACTGTCGTCGGCGTCGTCGTCGGGTGGCGGCGGGCCGCGGCGATCGGGACGGCCGCCGGGCTCGCGCGGCTTCGGCGGCGGGTTGCCGGACGGGAACAGCGGCTTGACCTCGGACGCCGGCACGACCTCGGTATCACCGGCGCCGTACGACACGCGGATCCGCTGGCGCAGCACGTCGACCTCGACGACGCGGCCCTCGCCACGCGCGGCGATCACGCGCTTGCCGAGCTTCGGTAGCCCCTTGCGGAGCTCGGCGTAGCCGGCCTGCTCGTAGACGAGGCAGCACTTGAGCCGGCCGCATTGCCCCGACACCTTCGTCGGCGACAGCACGAGGCCCTGATCCTTGGCCATCTTGATCGACACCGGCACGAAGTCGGGCAGCCAGGTCGTGCAGCACAGCGTCAGGCCGCACGAGCCGATGCCGCCGACTGCCTTCGCCTCGTCGCGGACGCCGAGCTGGCGCAGCTCGATCCGCGCCCCGGACAGCTCGTTCGACAGCTCGCGGATGAAGTCGCGCAGATCGAGCCGCTCGTCGCTCGTGTAGTAGATGTTCGCGCGCGTGCCGCGGCCCTGACCGGACAGCTCGACGCGGAACACCTTGAGCGGCAGCCGCAGCGCCGCCGCGCGGTCCTTCGCGGCACGCAGCGCGCGCGCGCGATCCGCATCGCCCTCGCGCTCGCCGCGCAGATCGTGATCGTTCGCGCGCCGGATCACGCGGCGCAGCCCGCGATCGCGTCCGGAGATCGGCCGTCGCGTCGGTGCGACCGCGACCGCGCCGAGCCGCGCGCCGCGCTCGGCATCGACAACCACGCGCTCGCCGACCTCATAGTCTGCATCGCCGGCGTCGAACCACGTCAGCCGCCCGCCGGGCACGAAGCGCACGCCGCACACGCTCGCGACGTCCTCGCCGAGCTGGACCGCGGGCGCGTCGAGTAGCGGATAGCTGACCGGATCCTCGTCGTCGCGCGGCGGATCGAGCGGCAGATCCGGTGCGAGCACGATCTCGGGCGCCGGCGCGTCGTCGTCGCTACCCCACGCGACCGATGGCTCGGCGGCGATCTCGTCGAGCTCGTCCGGTGGTGGCGTCGGTCGCTGCGCCTCGAGCCGGGGCGCCGGCATCGGACGGGTCGTCGCGGCCGGCGGTGCCGCGCTCGCGGCGTCGGGGCGACGCTGCGGCTCGGGCCGTGCGTCACGTCGTTCGTTCCGCTCGGTGCGCTCGCCGCGCTCGCCGCGCTCGCCGCGCCGCTCGTTGCGGCGTTCCGCGCGACGCTCCTGGCGTCCGCCACGCTCGCGGCGTGGCTCGTCGCGTGGCGGACGCGGTCCGCGCGCCGGCGTCGGGGCAGCCGCAGGCGCGGGCGCGGGGGCAGGGACCGCCGACGCTGCGGCGGGCTCGAGATCCCAGCCTTCATCGATCTCGGACGGCGCGTCGATCGTCGGAGCCGCGCTCGTCGTCGGCGCTGCATTCTCGGCGGGCGCGGGGGCTGCCTCGTGACCGCCACGGCGCCGGCGTCGGCGTCTGCGGCGTCGCGGCTCGCCTTCACCGGCACCGCCGCCGGTGCCGCCACTGCCAGCCGGCGCATCGCCGGGGCCGTCGTCGTCGCTGCCGGGCTCGTGCTCGCTCATCGGCTGCTCACGTCCACGCGGGCGGCAGCGCCGCGAGCTGCGCGATCAGCGCGTCGATCGCGAGCTGCGGGTTCGCATTGTGGATCGACACGGCGATGTGCCACGACAGGATCGCCTGCGCGCGGCTCGCGGCGCGTCGCGCGCCGTCGAGATCGTTCGCGGCTGCGGCCGCATGTGCGCGCGCGTGCAGCGCCTGGGCAGCGGCGACGAGCACGGGCGCGGTGTCGCCCTTCGCCTCGGCGATCCGCGACGGCAACGCCGGATCGTGGCGATCGCGCGCGAGCTCCTCGCCGAGCGCCGCGACCCGCTCGGCGCGCGCCGGATCGGCGTCGGCGGGCAGCGCGTTGCCACCGGAGAACCGGACGCGCTGGCACCGGCTGCGGATCGTCGGCAGCAGCTGCTCGGGCGCGGTCGTGCACAGGATGAACAGCGTGCGCGCCGGCGGCTCCTCGAGCGTCTTCAGCAGCGCGTTCGCGGCCGGCGGCGCCATCGACGTCGCTTCCTCGACGATGAACACGCGCAGCGCGCCCTCGTGCGGCGGCATGCCCATCCGCGCGATCACCTGGTTGCGCACGCTCTCGATCGGTACGATCTGCGCCGCGCCTTCGCGCACGAGCGTCACGACATCGGGATGGATCCCGTTCGCGATCTTGCTGCACGCGGTGCACGAGCCCTCGCCGCCATCGCAGCCTTCCCCGCGCGCGCGCGTGCACGACAGCGCCATCGCGAGCGCGATCGCGGTGTCGTAGAGCGGTGCGCCAACCGGTCCGGAGAACAGGTAGGCATGCGGCACGCGATCGCGCTCGATCGCTCGCCGGAGCTGAGCGATCACGCGGGGATCGTGGAGGCCCTGCCAGACAGACACGGCCACAAGCTAGCACAGGCCCCTGTCGAACTTAGGCCACGTCGAAGCGAACGAACTCGACCAGCACCGAGGCCTTGACGTACGCGACGCCGATGTCACCGACCACGAGCTTGCCGACGAGCGAGCGCACGGTCCGGCACTCGATCCGCTCGCCGTCGCGGCGCTGCAGCGTCGTGTAGTACGTCGTCGACGTCGACCGACCCTCGCCGCCGCCGCTGACGTCGGTGCGCTCCTTGACGATCACGCAGACCTCGCGCTCGATCGGCGCGTTGCGGAACTGCATCACGGTCGCGACGCTGTCGAGTCCGCCGAACACGAGCAGCAGCCCGCCACCGACGAGCAGGATCGTGAACGCGAGCGGCGGCCGGATCTCGAGCAGCAGGCCGATCGCGATCGCGAGGAACACCATGCCGAACATCGACACGAGGAACGGGCCCGCCATCGCCGCGACGCCGACCTGCGTGTCCGGAGGCAAGATCGGCTGCTGCGGCAGCGTCTCGTAGCGCGCATCCGCGAGCACGCGGTCGAACCGGCTCGGGTCGGTATTCATCGCAACACGAAGGCTACCAAGCCGGCAGCGTTCTGACCCGGACAGGCTCTCGGACATCAAAGCTGATAGGGTTGCGGCGCCATGGCTCAGTTCCCGCGCGCCAAGACCGGTAGCGGTCCGCAGGTCGTCCCCGATGCTCCGAGCTTCGCCGCGTTTCGCGAGGTCCCGCGCACCGGCGTCATCTTCGTCACGACCGAGGCGCAGAAGCGCGGCTACTCGACGTCGTCGGATGACTGGTCGAACCTCGGGCAGGGCATGCCCGAGGCCGACGCGCTGCCGGGCTCTCCGCCGCGGATCTCCGAGCTGCCGATCCGCGAGGGCGATCAGGAGTACGCGCCGGTCGCCGGGCTGTGGGAGCTCCGCGAGGCGATCGCCGGCTACTACAACGAGCTGTTTCGCCGCGGCATGGGCAGCAAGTACAGCGCCGAGAACGTCGCGGTGTCCGGCGGCGGTCGCTCGGCGCTGACCCGCGTCGCGGCCTCGCTCGGCCACATCAACCTCGGCCACTTCCTGCCGGACTACACCGCGTACGAGGAGCTGCTCGACGTGTTCCGGCTGTTCTCGCCGATCCCGATCCTGCTCGAGGGCGAGCGCGGCTACACGTTCTCGGCGACCGATCTGCGCCGCGAGATCCTCGGCCGCGGGCTGTCCGCGATCCTCGCGTCGAACCCGTCGAACCCGACCGGCAAGGTGATCGGCGGCACCGCGCTCGCGGAGTGGGTCGCGGTCGCGCGCGAGCTCGACTGCGCGCTGATCCTCGACGAGTTCTACTCGCACTACATCTGGCGCCCCGACCTCGTCGCGCAGGGCATGATCGAGACCGCGGCGCGCTACGTCGAGGACGTCGATCGCGATCCGGTCGTGATCCTCGACGGGCTGACGAAGAACTGGCGCTACCCGGGCTGGCGCGTCACGTGGACCGTCGCGCCGAAGAAGATCATCGAGGGCGTCGCGTCCGCCGGCTCGTTCCTCGACGGTGGCGGCTCGCGCCCGCTGCAGCGCAAGGCGATCGAGCTGCTCGCGCCGACCGCGACGATGGCCGAGACGCGCGCGATCCACGCCGAGTTCGGCAAGAAGCGCAACAAGCTGCTGAACGGCCTGCGCGACCTCGGCTTCACGGTCGATCTCCCTCCGGAGGGCACGTTCTACGTGTGGGCCTCCGCGCAGCACCTGCCGTCGTCGATCAACGACGGCATGTCGTTCTTCCGCGCCGCGCTCGACCGCAAGGTGATCACCGTCCCCGGCGAGTTCTTCGACGTCAATCCCGGCAAGCGCCGCGGCGGCCGGCCGTCGCGCTTCCGCCGCCACCTGCGGTTCTCGTTCGGTCCGCCGATGGCACGCCTCGAGACCGCGCTGCAGCGGTTCGCGGATCTGATCGCGTCGTCGACCTGAGGCCTACATCGCACCGCGGTACGATGGACGCGTGGGTCACGCCGCCGCTCCCGCAGATCCGAACGCACCGCCACCGAGCCGGCTGAAGCGCATCCTCAAGCGCCTGTGGTGGTTCCACTCGTTCTTCGCGCTGTTCTTCGGGATGGGCGTGATGCTGTTCGCGCGCGCCGGCCTCGCGCACGCCGACAAGGTGATGATGGCCCTGTTCGTCAGCTGGCTGCTGATGTTCGTCGCGCTGCGCTTCATCGTCGGCCCGACGAACCGTCGCGAGAACGAGACGATCACGCGCAAGGGCGTCCGCGTCGCGACGAACTACCTGATCAAGCAGTTCTACCAGCAGATGTTCTTCTTCCTGACGCCGCTCTACGCGTCGAGCGCGACGTGGTCGCTGTCGTCGTTCAACTGGTGGATCGCGCCACTGCTGCTCGTGTGCGCCGTCGTGTCGACGATGGATCTCGTGTTCGACAACTTCATCATGGAGCGCCGCCTGCTCGCCGCCGGCATGTACGGCCTCGCGATGTTCGGCGTGCTCAACGTGCTGCTGCCGCTCGTCGGCGGCCTCGATCACCTGAACGGCCTGTTCGTCGCGGCGCTCGCGACGCCGGCCTCGGTCGCGCTGCTGTCGTTCTCGATCAAGCAGGTGCTGTCGCCGCAGGGCGCGGTGCTCACCGTCGTGTCGACCGCGCTGCTGTTCGGCGGCGTGTGGGCCGGCCGCAAGTTCATCCCGCCGGCGCCGCTCGCGATGCCCGAGACCTCGGTCGGTCACGGCACGCTGAGCTCGTACGAGTGCCTGCCGCCGAGCAAGCACGAGATCCGTGCGAACCAGCTCGACGGCCTGCGCTGCGGCTCGATGCTGCGCGAGCCCGGCGGGCTCAAGGAGCGCGTCGAGCACGTGTGGTCGCACAAGGGCCACATCATCGCGCGCGTCACGCCCGAGCAGCTCAAGTGCGACGGCGAGGCGGTCGTGTTCCGCAGCATGTTCCCGGTCGGTGACATGCCCGCGGATCCGACGGGCCGCTGGGCGTGCACGACGATGACGGTCGGCGGTCAGCTCGTCGGCGTGCGCAAGTTCGAGGTCCTCACCAAAGAGGGCACGAGCGTCGAGTCGACGCCGGCGTCGGGGTCAGCTGCACCGGCGGATGCGGGCGTGGACGCGAAGTAGCCGCCGGAACGCTGAGCGCCGGAACGCCAAGCGCTGTCGTGGACGAAACGCGGCCGCACCACCGCCAAGGCCGTCGCAGCCGCAGCGGCACGCAAAGCCGCACCGGAACGCCAAGGCGCAGAGCCCGGACTATCGCAAAGAGGCAAAGTCGCAAAGCCCGCAAAGGATCTGTCTCGCGACCGCCGCGCCACGACATGGTTCGGGCGCGAGCACGAACGCTCTGCCTCGCACATCATGTTCTTGACCATGCAGCTCGTCGCGCCGAAACGTGCGCTGCTGCTCGATCATGCAGCTCGTCGCGCCGAAACGTGCGCTACGATCAACCACAACACGGCAGCACATCCCGGCTCGCGTTTGTCGGGCGGCCTCGAGTGACGTCGTGCGTGATCGGCTCGTGGCGCAGCGTGCGTGGCGGAGCGTGCGTGGCGCAGCGTGCGTGATCGCGCCGGCGTTCGTTCGAGGCGCGGCGGTCGCAAGACAGATCCTTTGCGGGCTTTGCGACTTTGCTTCTTTGCGATAGTCCGGGCTCTGCGGCTTCGCGTTCCGGTACGGCTTCGCGTTCCGGTGGCTTTGCGTTCCGCTGCGGCTGCGACGTCCACGGCGCTTGGCCTTCCACCAACAACGTACGAGCGCCAGCGGCTTTGCGTTCCGGCTCAGATCCGGACCGCGAGGAACCCGGCCGGCGCGAACGCGCCGAGCTCGCTCAGATCGTCGAACCCGAGCGAGAACCCGACGTCGAGGTACTTGCGCGGCGTGTAGTTGAGGCCCGCGCGCAGGAAGTAGAACAGGCCGCCGTTCGCGGCCTTCGAGGTCTTGAAGTCCTCGAGGAAGAACCCGGTGCGGCCGATGAACGCGAGCTTCGGCTGCAGCTGATAGATCGCGAACGCGCTGACGCGGAACTGACCGTCGGACTGCGCGGTGTTCGTGTCCTCGCGCTGCGCGCCGAGCGCGTTGTTGTATTCCTGGTAGAACGACGGCGCGAACTTGCCGTTGAGCGCGATGTTGAACAGATCGTCGAGCCCGCCGACGGCGAACTTCTCGTTGATCACGAACTTCATCGGCGCGCCGAGCGCGAGCGACAGCGCGAACGGCTTGACGTAGATCGGCACGCCGGCGCGGACGCCGACCCAGTTCGCGAGCATCACGGTCAGATCGAGGCCGAGTGCCTTGCCGCCGTGCACGCCGAGCGAGTCGTCGTCCATCGTGGCCGGGTCGTCGTAGATGCCGGCCATCACGTAGGTCAGGCCGAGCTGCACCTTGTTCGTGATGCCGTAGCGGGCGCGGAGCGCGTCGGCGCCGCGGTACGGATCGAGCTGCGCGTGCGGTCCGATCGAGACCTCGGACATGTTCTTCAGCAGGTTGATCGGGCGCTGCGCTTCCTCGATCGGATAGCCCGTCTTCTTGACCGGCGCGGTCACGACGACCGCGGGCTTCTCCTCCTCGCCGAGCGTGCGCGCGCCCGGGTTCTCCGTCGTGCCTTCCATGTCCTTCGGCGCCTCGTCCTCGGGCGGCGGCGCGGCCGCGCTGCCGGCGGCGCTACCGGCGGCCGAGCCCGGATCGGGGGCGGTCGCCTTCGTATCCTTGGCCGGTGCCGCTCCCTTCGCGGGCGCCTTCTTCTTCGGCTGCGCCGTCGCGACGATCGCTAGCGAGGAGACCATACAGACGCTCAGGACCGAGACCAGTCGGCGAACCCTCATGAAAAGGACGATACACGATCGTTCCGGGCAATCGCGAATCGCGGGCGCGATCGATCAGCAGTGGCCGATCCAGCGCGTCTTGCCCGACCACGTGCTGCGCTCGGGCTCGGCCGGCTTCACCTGCTCGCGGATCGCGAGCGCGGCCGCGGCCGCACCGAGCATCGCCACGAACGCGCGGCGGGTCGGCGGCCGCCAGGTCCGGCGCTTGTCGTCGACGGTCCGCTTCATGGCGCGCAGTCCTCCGCCTCGAAGCCACGCGCGAGCTCCTTGAGCGTCAGCTTGTCGTTGCACGGATCGACGAGGCTCTGCTCGGTCGAGCGCATCGTGTTGCCGTCCTTCTCGCCGCCGTCGTCGGTGATCCCCGGCGGGACCTCGGAGGTGTCGGTCGCCTTGATCTCGCGCGGCCCGGCCTGGGCGGCGGCATCGTTGATCTGCTGGTTGAGCCAGCTCACGAACGTGACCGGGTTGTAGTGATAGACGACGCCGTCGACCGGCAGCTTGCAGTGCGCGGCGACGCGCTCGTCCCACCACAGGGTCGGCGTGATCTGCTCGGCGACGAGCTGGTCGATCTTGTCGGACTTGAGCTCGCGGAAGTCCTTCGCGAGCCGCAGCGACTCGCCCCACGGCGGATCGTTCGTCCACTCGGAGACGTGGCGCGTGACGAGGTAACGCAGCCCGCTGCCGGCGCCGCCCTGATAGAACGCGGTCAGCTCGGGTCGCGACAGCACGCCGTCCTTGTTCGCGTCGATCGCCTCGTTGATCCGTGGCGAGTCGCTGAACCGGCCGCCGCTCGTGCCGTCGACCACTTCCCACGGCGAGCCCTTCATGCCCTCGAACAGGTCCGAGATCGAGAACAGCTCGAAGTGGATCTGCGGCTTCGACAGATCGTCGGGGCCGGCCTTGCCGGCGTGTCCGATCGTCGCGCCAGCCTCGATCGGCTCGTCGAGCAGCCACACCTCGCCGGCGGCGAGCTTGCGCGCGGTGCCGGTCTTGTCGAGCTTCGCCTTCGCGAGCCAGTCGACGGGCGTGCCACTCGCGAGCTCGTTCGCGAGGTGCATGTAGAGCGAGTAGAACTCGAGCTTGCGGTCGCCGACCGTCATCTGGTGGCGGAGCAGCGCGAAGTTCGTCGAGCCGATCGGGCCATCGGGTCCCATGCGCGCGGCGACGAGCCGCCCGGGAAACGGCGCGAACACGAGGTCATTGGGCTGCGCGGACAGGTGAACGCCGCCGTGCCACAGCCGCATCTCGCCCCACGGCCCGACGGGGAAGAACCCGCCGTCGGCCTGGCTCTCGTTGCGCGCGTAGAGCAGGTCGGTGTTCGTCTTCAGCAGGTCCGCCTGCTCGGGCACGACCGGCTTGTCCTGATCCTTCTCGGCGACGCCCTTCGGGAACACCGGGAAGCAGAACGCGCCGCGGATCTTGCGGCAGTAGTCCTTGAAGTCGAACGGCCCGGGATCCCACTTGCGATCCGTCAGGTGGTAGTGGCCGATGTAGCCAGAGAACGAGAACGACGTCCGGTTGTCGAGCGTGTCCCACGACTGCACGCCCGGGCTCGTCTGCGGATACTCGGCGGGCAGGTTCGGCAGCAGGCGAAGCAGGGCGCGCGACAGCAGGCGCATCGAGTCGTACTGCTTCTCCGTGAAGTCGTACGACAGGATCGCGTGGTTGTTGACCTTGCACGGCTTGATCGGCCGGTTGACGCCCTTCTTCGAGTAGTAGGTCGGTTCCTTCTTCGCGTCGCCGCGATTGCACAGCTCGACGCCGATCGAGTGCGTGTTCCACGCGCCGGCGTGGAAGCCCATCAGCGCGAGATCGAGCGTCTGGTAGATGATGCCGTCGTTGTCGCACAGGAAGTGGCACGACAGGCCGCGCTCGTTGTGCAGCACGGAGAAGCACATGTCCGCGGTCGCGCAGCCGTCGTGGTGGATCACGAACTGCTTGATCACGCTCTTGACCGCGTCGTACGGCGCGTTCTCGCCGTTGTTCCACGCCTTGTTCGACTTCAGCATCGGACGCGGCAGGTAGCGCTTCGTCAGCGTCTCGTAGCCCGACGGCATCTTGCCGTACGGGATCGCCTGCCCGGGCGCCTTCATCGTGCACTTCGGCGACGGATCCGTCGCGGTGACGTAGCAGTTCTCCGAGCGCGCATCCCATCGCGGGCCCTCGGTGAAGTTCACGATCGGTGCCTCGGTCTGGAAGAACTGACCGCCGATGACGACTTTCCCGGATGGAGTGTGCGCACCCATGACGAGCCCCTATTGTGCCAAGAACCGCAGCTCGGTCGAGCCGATCCGGAGGGTCATGCCGTGCTCGAGCACGTACTCGGTGACCCGGACGCCGTTGACGTACGTGCCGTTCGTCGAGCCGCGGTCGTAGAGCCGGCAGTTTCCGAAGTGATCCATGCCGATCTGCGCGTGCTGACTCGACGTGTAGCCGTCGTCGATCTGGAGGTCGCACCCGATCTGCTTGCCGATCATGAAGCCGTGACGCAGCGCGATCTCCTGGCCGGCGCGCGGCCCGCTCATCACGTAGAGCCTTGGCCCCGTGACCGGCTGTGACGACACCGGCGGCGGCACGCTGGCCGGTGGTGCCGAGATCGAGCTTGGCGGTTGCGACGAGGGCACGCGCGGCGGCTCGCTCGACGGTGCGCGCGGCGCGGGAGGGCCCGCGGCCTGGCGCTCCTGGCGCTTCGTGATCACGTAGCCGATCGCGCCGAGCACGACGAGCGCACCGATGACGAGCCCGCCGATCAGCAAGATCCAGCCGAGCACGCCACGCCCGCTCGCCGCGCGCGGCGTCACGCAGGTGTCGGCGGCGCAGTACGCACCGGCCGCACAGACCTGGCCGAGGCACGACGCCTCGGGAATCTTCAGCTCGTTGCGCGCCTCGATCTGCGTGCGACCGGTGATCGCGACCACGAGCTTCTTGCCCGCGACGTCCTGATCGGCGCCGAGGAAGTAGGTCACGACGAGCTGCTGCGAGATCTCGCCCGCGAGCTGCTGGAACGCCGGCATCCACGACTCGGCGCGCGGTCCGCGGATCCAGCGAAACGTCCCGAGCGAGCGCTTCGACAGCTCGCCGAGCGCGAGCAGCGGACGCCGGACGTCCTTCGGCGAGAACGCGAAGCTATCGATCCGGACGCCGTCCTTCGCCGCGCGATCGCCGACGCGCATCACGCGCTCGCGATCATTGGACAGGTCGCGGCCATCGCCGATCGCGACGATGATCTTGCGCAGCGGCCGACCCTCGGGCTTCGTCTTCGCCTTCTTCAGCAGGACGAGCGCGCGCTCGAGCGTGTCGAGCAGCACCGGATCCGCGGTGCTGTTGTCGGTCGTGACCGACGAGATCTTGCCGCGCGCGGTCTTCACCGAGCCGAGCTTGCCGGCGCCGATCGTCTCGCCATAGGTCAGGATCGCGACCTGCGTGCGATCGCTCGCGGTCGCGAGCACCGCCTGATCGAACGAGTCCATGATCACCGGCAGCACGTCCGCGAAGTCGAGCGAGCTCTGGACGACGACGACGATCGCGGTGTCGGCATCGGTCGCGCCGTAGCTGCCGACCGCGAACGGTGCCTTGAGCTCGGTCTTGTTGACCGTGACCTTGAGCGCGCTCGCGTCGACGTCCGCGACCTGGCCCTGCAGCGAGATCACCGACATCGTGAAGCGCAGCCGCTGACCGGTGAGCACCGAAGGCTCGAGCTGCACCTGATCGAGCACCGCGCGATGGCTCGACGTCGCCTCGTCATCGGCGCGAGCGGGCGAGCCGATCGCGAGCAGTGCCGCGAGGATCACCCAGGACCGCATGCGCGTCGACGTTAACACCGATCGCGCGGTGCTGCCGCCGCTATGACTCGGGCAGGCGGAACCGGTACAGCACCGGCACCGACGGCAGCAGATCCATCTCCGCGGTCACGGTGCCGTTGGTCCAGTTGTTGATGACGAGCGGCAGCTTCGAGTCGCCGATCGTGTCCGAGATGATGCCGATGTGGTCGGGACCCGAGCGGTTCGGGAACGTGTCCATGAAGATCACGTCGCCCGGGCGCAGTGGATCGGACGGATCGTCCAGACGTGACGTGTGGGCTTGCCAGTGCCGCTTGAAGTACGGCAGCAGCGTGCCGACGCGGCGCTGATCGATCACCGGATTGCCGCGGCCCTTGATCATCGGATACGCCGCCTTCGCACGCGCGATGTCCTCGTGCAGCTCTTTCTGCAGATCGATGCCGGCGTTGCGAACCGCGCGAATGATCACGTCGGTGCACACGCCGACGTTGCGCGGCACGTCGCCGTTCGGGTAGCCCATCTCGATGTAGCCCTCGGTGTAGGCGTCGGCGTTGAGCACCGTCTTCTTCGCGCCGATCAGGACGTCGAGCGGATCGGGCAGGCCATCGCGATCGTGATCGCGCGCTGCGACGGTCTCGGAGATCCGGTCGGCCGCGAGCAGCCGCTCGAGCTCCGCGCGATCGCCCGGCCGCAGTGCGAGCTCGTGCGGACCGATCCGCAAGGTCTGGGTGCCGGTCAGCGGATACGCCTTGCGCGGAAACCCGTCGATCGCGAGCACGAGCAGCTTGCGGTCGCGATCGATGCGCGCGCTGATCCGATCACGGGCGAGGTCCGCGGGCAGGTGGAGCTGGACCTTGGGGTCGAGATCCGACCAGATGCCCTTGTCGGAGACACCGAGGCTCGGCTCGGCGGGTGCGGGCGACGATGTAGGCGCGGGTGGTGCCGCGGTCGCCGCGGCCTGCTGCCGGACCGGCTGCGCGTCGCCGTGCGCCTCGCAAGCGAGGGAAATCAGGGACCCGAGCGCCAGGGCGATCGCTTTGATCACAAAATCGGAACCGAGGTTGGAACGCGTTGTCATACCGCCGCTTGGGGACTGCTTGGCCGTCGCGTTGTTTCGATCTCTCACGCTCATGACTGCAAACGGACGAGACATCCAAAAAGTCCGGTGATTGCGGCAGGGTTCGAATCCATTTAAAGATCAGTCACTCGGAGGCTCTTCATGATTATCGCAATGATCATCGTCGTCCTGCTCGCCATCGCGTTCCTGACGCTGGGCGGGATGGCGTTCATGATGACGGTGGACGCGTTCGGGATCATCCCGGCGATCGCCGCTGTCGCGGGGCTCGGCCTGTTCGGCGGCGCCCTGTGGGTGATGCCCTCCGGCACGATCGCGACGCTCGCGTTCATCGGCGGCTTGACGCTGATCGGCCTCGCGGTCTCGATGATCGTCGGTGCGATCATCGGCAAGCGGTCCGGGGTGTCGTCGTGGCCGGCGCAGCAGGAGGCCTCGTTCCAGCCGTTCGAGCAGCGCGGCCAGGCGTCGCACTCGTCGGCGATGCTCGCGGGCATCGTGACGTTCGCGGTCGTGTTCCTGTTCGCGGTCGGCGTCAAGTTCGGCGTCAAGCCGGAGATTCGCGACATCTCGAAGTCGATGAACATGTCGAACCTCACGAAGAAGTCGCAGAGCAAGTCGACGGACGAGAAGAAGGAAGAGGCGCCGGCCCCGAAGAAGGAAGAGGCGCCCGCCCCGAAGACGGACACCGCGCCGGCCGGCTCGTCGACCGAAGCCCCGGCAGACAAGAAGTAAGTCCTCGGCTACGGTGCGCGTGATGGCGCGCGCCGGCTGGTTGGGCTGGATCGGAGCACTGCTCGCATCATGCGGGCAGCCCTCCGTTCGATCGCCACGCGAATCCGAGCGCGTGGCGATCGTCGCATCCGAGCATGGACCCAATGGCGTGCGGCTCGTCGCGATCGACGAGCATGGCGATCGCCAGTTCGAGCTGATCGAGCCCGCGACCACGAAGGTGCGCGATCAGAATCCGGCGGTGTCCCCCGATGGCCGCTGGATCGTGTTCGCGTCGAGTCGCGACCGCGCGTTCGACACGACGAGCCTGTGGATCGCGGCGGTCGGCGTCGAGGTCACGCCGGCGCGGCTGACGACCGGCGACTGGATCGATACCCAGCCGGTGTGGACGCCCGATGGCTCGGCGATCGTGCTCGCGTCGACCCGCGACGGCGGTGACTTCGACCTGTGGCGGCTCGCGATCCGCGATGGCCGGCCCGGATCGGTCGAGCAGCTGACGCATGGCGCGGATCACGAGGTCACGCCGACGATCGCGCCGGACGGCACGATCCTCTACGCGTCGGTGCAGGCCGATCCGACCGCGCGCGGCGTCCGCAGCCGGCTCGAGCAGCGGGCGCCGGATGGCACGATCCAGGTGCTGACGAGCGGACCGGCGGACACGTCGCCGGCGTTCTCGCCCGATGGCCGGTCGATCGTGTTCGCGCGCCCGGCGCAGCACGGCGACTCGATGCAGACCGAGCTGTGGAAGATGGCGCGCGGCTCGGAGCTCGCGACGCAGCTCGTGGTGCTGCCGATCACCGAGGAGAGCGGACCGGTGTGGTCGCGCGATGGTCGGTTCGTGTTCGCGACCTCGTTGCTGCGCGGCGATGCCGACCGCCCGCTGTTCTCGTCGATCGTGCATGTCGACCTGCGCGAGGACCCGCCGCACGCGCGCATGCTCGGCGAGCGCGCCGGACCGGTGTCGCGGCTGACGCCCGCGGTCTCGACAACCCGGCTCGATGTTCAGGCGCTGCGATCCGATCCAGAGTACCTTCCCGAGCTGGCGAGGATCATGGCGGCGAAGATCGCGGACGAGCAGGCACAGCAATGAAGCGCATCATCACCGCAGCCCTCGCGATCGCCGCCTGCGGCACGCCCGCGGGCTCGACGATTCCGAGCACGACGAGCCACGCGCCGCTGTCGATCGCCGCCGACGCACGCATGATCACGATCCCGGCCGGTCAGTTCATCGCGGGCTCGACGCCCGAGGAGCGCGCCGCCGCGTACGACGACTACGAGGCGACCTCGTCGACCGACGCGGCGCGCGAGCACGACTGGTTCGGCAAGGAAGCGGATCGTCACCTGACGACGCTCGAGGCGTACCGGATCGATCTGATGCCGGTGACGCAGGTCGAGTACGCCGAGTTCGTGCAGGCCGGCCTCGCGCCGCCGCCGGCGATCACCGCCGCGGCGTGGAAGGATCAGGGCTTCGTGCAGGACTACGAGACCCAGGTCGCGCGGTTCGTGTGGCGCGATGGCCATCCGCCGGCGGGCCGCGAGGATCATCCGGTCGTGCTCGTGACCCACGCGGAGGCCGCCGCGTACTGCGCGTGGCGCGGCAAGCTCGTCGGCAGCGCGCGCCGGCTGCCGACCGCGGCGGAGTACGAGAAGGCCGCGCGCGGCGAATCCGGCATGACGTATCCGTGGGGCAACGTGTTCGAGGCCGAGAAGCTCAACAGCCACGTCGCCGGTCCGGGCGACACGACGCCGGTCGGTACGTATTCGAACGGCGCGAGCCCGTACGGCGTGCTCGATCTCGCCGGCAACGTGTTCCAGTGGACCGCGACCGCCGTCGAGGGCCGCGCGGGCGAGATGATCGTCAAGGGCTCGGCGTGGGAAGACTACGCGGGGCTCGGGCGCGGCGCCTCGGGGCACGCGCGGCCGACCCGGATCCGGCACGTGATCGTCGGGTTTCGCTGCGCCGGCGACGCCGGGCCATGAAGATCGTCGTGCACGGCGGCGCCGGTCAGGTCGCCGTCGAGCGTCACGCGCGCCTGCGTGCGGGAGTCCGTGCGGCGGCCGAGATCGGCTACGCGGTGCTCGCGAGCGGAGGCAGTGCGCTCGATGCCGTGGTCGCGGCGGTCCGCGTGCTCGAGGACGATCCCGAGCTCAACGCGGGCATCGGCTCGGCGCTGACCCGCGACGGCACCGTCGAGACCGACGCGGCGGTGATGGACGGCGACACGCAGCGGGTCGGTGCGGTCGCGGCGGTCCCCGAGCTCGGTCAAGCGATCGCGGTCGCGCGCGCGGTGCTCGACGCCGGCGAGCACGCGATCCTCGCCGGCGCGGCCGCGCTCGAGTTCGCCGCGGAGCACGGCATCCGGCCCGCGCCGACCGGCGCGCTCGTCACCGATCGCGCGCGTGCCCGGCTCGCCGAGGTGCTCGCGCGACGCCCGAGCCCGAGCGACGGCGGCACCGTCGGCGCGGTCGCCTGCGATCGCGCGGGCAAGCTCGCCGCGGCGACCTCGACCGGCGGGATCTCGGGCAAGCGGCGCGGCCGCGTGGGCGACTCGCCGATCCCGGGCGCCGGGACGTGGGCGGATCGCCGGTGCGCGATCTCGGCGACCGGCGACGGCGAGGCGATCCTGCGCGTCGCGCTCGCGCGAACGATCGCGATGCGCGCGGAGGCGATGCCGCTCGATCAGGCGGTGCGCGCGAGCCTCGCGGAGCTGCGTGCGATCACGGGCGGCAGTGCGGGCGTGATCGCGATCGACGCCGCGCGCTCGGTGATGCTGCAGCTCGGGCCGACGATGCCGGTGGCGTGGGTCGAAGGCGACCAGGCCGGCGACAGCATGGGCGCAACGATCTGACCGAATCCGCGTCGCCGTTGCCGGTGTGCCACGTTGGCGCGACACCGCAACCCGAGGAGCCAGTGGCGAGCTGACGCAGCGAGGCGAAAACCAGCGTGGTTACCGCGAGATGACATCGCACCTACATGGGCGCACCCCTTGCTTAGCCGCGCTGCATCAACACGTCCTTTGGTTCGCTTATCTGGAGTCTCTCGTGATGAAGAATCTCGCTCTCGCGGCGCTGCCGCTGTTCTCGCTGACCCTGATGTCCTGTGCCTCGACCGGTGTCGAGGACGAGCTCGCGGGGGAGACCGCCGGTGACGAGGCGCTCGACGGCAAGGCCGACGGCGCCGTCGATGGCTCGTACACGTACTTCGAGATCTCCGCCGACTTCCGCAAGTGCGCGTTCCCGATGTGCGGCGGCTTCTTCCTCGATCGCCTGAACCGCAGCACGACGGTGTGCGCCGACGGTCACGCGGCCGAGGCGTGTTACGCGCCCGAGCTCGACCTCTCGGAGTCGGGCCTGTCCGCGGCCGCATACGACAAGCTCGTCGAGGCGGCGAACCGCTCGGCGGCGATGCCGGGCGTCCACGCGATCGTCCGCGGCCGGTTCGCGCGCACGAACAGCACGCCGATGCCGGAGCTCGGCCGGTTCGTCGTCACCGAGGTCTGGGTCTCGCAGAGCGCCGCGCCGTCGGACGGCGTGTTCGCACGCATCATCGACTCGGGCATCCGCTGCATCTCGGCGCCGTGCACGACGATCCTCGAGAAGGGGCTCAACACGTCGCGCAGCGCGCTGATCGCGGACGTCGACTACGAGCCGGCCCAGCTCGAGGACAGCGTGCTCGAGCAGGTGATCGGAGATCTCTCCGAGCCGCACGGCGCGATCATCGCCGGCGATCGCTATCACTTCACGACCAACGGCCAGGACGCCAAGGGTCGGACCGCGACCGCGGTGTTCCGCCGGCTGATGGAGACCGCGGACGCGCCGTGCTTCGTCGGCGGTTGCTCGGGCCAGATCTGCTCGGATCAGGAGGGCGTGATCTCGACGTGCGAGTGGCGCGACGAGTACGCGTGCTACCAGACCGCGACCTGCGAGCGCCAGGCGGACGGCCAGTGCGGCTGGACCGAGACGCCGGAGCTGCAGGCCTGCCTCGGCAACTGAACACCTGTTCGTAGGAATTTTGATCGAACGGGCCTCGCGCCCGTGCCTATGCTCGCCGCCGATGAGGGCCACCAGCTACGCCATCGGCGGCGCGTTTGTTTTGCTCGCGATCGGATGTGGACCGTCGAGCCGTCCCGGCAACGGCGGCGGCGACGACGACGGCGTCGACGCGAGTCCGCCAGCGATCGACGCGCCGACCGGTGACAACACCGGCACGACGTACGTCTACGCGCATTCGTCGTCGACGCTGTACAAGATCGATCCCGACACGCTCGCGGTGACGATGGTCGGCAACTTCGGCTGGCCGAACGGGTTCGATCAGATGACCGACCTCGCGATCGATCGCAACGGTCAGCTGATCGGCATCTCGTTCGGCTCGGTGTACCGCGTCGATCCGAACACCGCGCAGGCGACGCTGCTGTCGTCGAACCTGTCGGGCGAGTTCAACGGGCTGTCGTTCGTGCCGGCCGACATGCTCGGCCAGACCGGCGACGACATCCTGATCGCGACCCGCAACTCCGACGGCAACGTGTTCCGGATCGATCCGATGACTGGCGCGGCGACGCAGGTCGGCGACATGGGAAGCCAGTTCCAGTCGAGCGGCGATCTCGTCGCGGTCGAAGGCTTCGGCACCGTGCAGACCACGCTCGGCGCGCCGTTCGACATGCTGTCGAAGCTCGCGCCGATCACGTTCCACGCGATGCCGGCGCCGCAGAGCACCGGATTCGGTCAGATCTGGGGCGTCGCATACTGGAAGGGCAAGGTGTTCGGGTTCACGCAGAGCGGTCAGTTCGTCACGATCGATCCGCAGACCGGGCAGGGCACCGTCGTGCAGAGCAACGGTCCCGAGTGGTGGGGCGCGGCGGTCACGACGATCGCGCCGATCCTGCAGTAGCGCTACTGCCAGGCGAGCAGCACCTTGCCGGTCGCCTGCTTCGTCTCGAGGAACGCGTGGGCGGCGGCGACGTCGGTCGCCGGGAACACCTTGCCGACGTGCGGCGCGATCCCCATCGCCTCGACGGTGCCGAGCGAGCGCGTCAGCCGCTCGACCCACACCGGATCGCGCAGCACGGTCAGCGCGTTGAGCGCGTAGACGCCCGTGCTCTGATCGAACAGCTTCAGCACGCTGATCCGCGGGGTGCGCAGCGCGGCGAGGCCGATCCGGACGAAGTTGCGCTTGCCGTCCTTCACGCCGCTCGTCATGCCGATGCAGACGATCCGGCCGGTCAGCCCGAGCCGCTCGCGCTGCCAGTTGATCTGCGCGCCGCCGGACGCGTTGAGGATGAAGTCGTAGCCCGTGGCGCTGCGATCCTCGCGCCATTCGTCGACGGTGAGCGCGCGCGCACCGAGCGACTCGATGAACGGCTTCTTGTGCGGGCTCGTCGTCAGTCCGGTGACCTCGGCACCGGCGTGGCGCGCCATCTGGGTCGCGATCACGCCGACGCCACCGGTCGCGCACTCGATCACGACGCGGTCGCCGGCGCGCACGCGTGCCATCTCGAACACCGCGAGCTGCGCCGTGAAGAACGCGACGGGCAGCGCGGCCGCCGCCGCGAGCTCGATCGATGGCGGAAGCCGGAACACCTGGCGCGCCGGGATCGTGACGCTCGACGCGTAGCCACCGAAGTACGTGCCGGCGACGACCGCGTCCCCGGGCCGCAGGTCGGTGACGTGCTTGCCGACCGCGGTCACCTTGCCGCTGACCTCGTAGCCCGGCACGAACGGCCGCTTCGGCGCGTCGGGATAGAAGCCGAGCCGCATCTGGATATCGGCGAAGTTGACGCCCGAGTAGGCGACGTCGATCGCGACCTCGTCGTCGCCGGGCGGACGGGGCGCGATCGAGCGCAGGTGAAGGGTCGAGGCAGGGCCGTACTTCTCGATCACGATGTCGCGGTGTTGCATGACAGGTTCCTGGTGAAAGTTTCAGAACTATCGAAGTTATGAGGCAAACGAACGCCGCCCGGCGTGGGGGCGGCGGCGTCAGCTCGGGACGGCGAGCGCGCTGCGCAGCTCGGCCAGCCCGTCTGGATCGACCGAGCAGATCAGCTGCTTGCCCTCGCGCTGGGTATGGATGAGCCCGGCGTCGGCGAGCTCCTTGACGTGGTGGCTGACCGTCGGCGCGCCGAGCTCGAGGCCGCCGAGCAGCTTCGCGAGGAAGCAGTCGTGGATCCGGCCCTTCGCGAGGTCGAGCCGGCTCTCCTCGAGCAGGTTCATGAACAGCCGCAGGCGATTCGGGTTCGAGAGCGCCCGAAACATCCGCGCGAGGCGGTCGACGTCGTCCTTCGGCACGCGCTCTCAGTACGAAGGTTGTCGAACTTTGTCAAGCCTTCTCAGACGGGCAGGGGCACGGGCACGGGCAGGGCACGGGTTATTTCATGGTGGGGACGTGCGCGACGAACTTGCCGACGCTCGGCCGGCCCCACTGCGCGAGCGCGTAGGCGGAGACGTGCTCGGGCACCGGGTCGTGGTTCGCGACGAGCCGCATCAGCGTGAGCGCGAGATCGGTGTCCGCGATGCACCAGTCATCGAACAGGGTCAGCCTGCCGGGCTGGATCACCGCGCTCGCGACCCGGACGAGCTCGGCGGCGTCCGCCTGGGCGCGCTCCGAGAGCGGCTGCGTCGTCGGACGCCCGAACACGGTCGAGGTCGGCCGCTCCTCGCGCAGGGCGAACAGGCTCGTGCGCAGCATCGACATCAGCTGGCGCGCGCGCGCCCGCTGGCCGAGGTCGGCCGGAAACAGCCTCGGGTGCGCGGGCGCCGGGAACCGCTCGGCGAGGTACTCGGAGATCGCGAGCGACTCGGTGATCCAGAGCTCGCCGTGGACGAGGATCGGGACCTTGCCGAGGACGGTCTTCTCGCGCAGTCGCGTCCGCACGGCCTCTGGCATCGGCAGCGGGACGACCTCGACCGCGTAGGGCAGTCGCTTCTCCTCGAGCGCCACGAGCACGTGGAACACCCAGGGACTCATCCAGGTCGACTCGGCATACAGCGTGAGAGCAGGCGCATCACCCATGCGGCGCAGGGTACCGCGGTTCGGCGTGCGCTGGCGTCACAGCCAAATCGTTCGAGCTCAAACGATCCGCGCGAGCGCTTGCCGACGCGATCGGTGGCCGGCAAGATGGCCCGCATCGTCTCGTGCCGAGCTCGATCAAACACGTCCGCGAGCTCTTCGAGCGCCAGATCGACTCGTTCGAGAAGCTCGAGCTCGTGATCGCGCTGTACGGCGCGACGCGGCCGCTGACGATCGAGGCCGCCGGCAAGGCCGCCTTGCTCGACCCCGACACCGCGCGCCGCGCCCTCGAGGAGCTCGAGGACAGCGGCCTCGTCGCGATCGACGACGCGAACGTGGTCCGGCTGGTCCCGAAGGACGCCAACGGGCGCGCGCTCGCCGATCTGGCGCAGCTCTACGAAGAAGACCGAGTCCTCGTCGTCAAGACGCTCTCACAGGTCGCAATGGACAAGATCCGCGGCATGGCAGCGCGTACATTTGCGGACGCGTTCCAGCTGTCTTCGAAGAAGAAGCGGGACGACCGGGAGCCCGCGAGGGACGACAAGGGCGACGACAAGGGCGGCAAGGACGACAAGGACAACGACCATGGCTGAGCTCGTCTACGTACTGTGCGCCGCGACGAGCGTGTTCTGCGCCGGGTTGCTCCTTCGCAGCTACTTCCGGCAACGCACGCGGCTGCTGATGTGGAGCTCGCTGTGCTTTGTCGGTCTCGCGGTCAACAACATCCTGCTGTTCGTGGACCTGGTCCTGGTGCCCGGTGTCGACCTGACCCTGGTGCGCACCGGCACGGCGCTCGTCGCGATGTTGCTGCTCGTGATCGGGCTCATCTGGGAGGGAACGTGAGCGATCAGCTCGGCGACCTGTTGCTCGGCGCCCTGGTGATGACCTGCTTCATCGCCGCGGTGCTGTTCGCGAAGATGTGGCGGCTGTCGCGCGACCGATTCTTCGTCTGGTTTGCGCTCGCATTCTTGATCTTCGGCGTCAGCTACGCGATTCGTACGCTCACCCACGACACCATGGAGCACACGTATTACGTCTACATGCCCCGGGTCGTGGGGTTCTTGCTGATCCTGTTCGCGATCTTCGACAAGAACAGGCGAGGAGCCCGCTGACGTGACCATGGCACAGAACGAAGACGCTACGACGCCGCAAGGCGAGACGCTGCAGTTCATGCAGCAGCTCTGGGGAGTCGCCCACGCCCTCGAGGTTCGCTCGAAACACATGGCGCGCGCGCTCGGCGTGACCGGGCCACAGCGGCTCGTGCTCCGGCTCGTCGGCCAGCAGCCCGGGATCGGCGGACGCGAGCTCGCGGCGACGCTCGGCGTGCATCCGAGCACGCTGACCGGCGTGCTCGCGCGGCTCGAGCGCCAGGGCATGATCGTCCGCGCGATCGATCCCGCGGATCGGCGCCGCGTCCGGCTCAAGCTCACCGCGGCCGGCCAGAAGGTGAACAAGGTCCGCAAGGGCACCGCCGAGGCTGCGTGCCGGCGCGCGCTCGCCCGCGCGACGAACGCGCAGATCGAGCACACGTACCAGATGTTCTCGCTGCTGATCGAAGAGCTGCTGCGCGACGACGACGAGTAGCTCACGCGGGCTGGACGAGCAGCGATGCGATCGCGTGCTCGTCGAGCAAGCCGACGATCGCGCCGGTCTCGTCGACGACCGGGATCGCGCGAAGGTCGCGCTCGAGCAGCAGGCGCGCCGCCGTCATCACCTCGTCGGCCACCGAGACGCTCGCGGGTGCATGCATGAGGTCGGCGGCGATCGTCAGCTTGCTGATCGCCGGGTTCGACGCGACGACGCGCAGCGACTCGGCCGCGATCAGGCCGAGCAGCCGGCCCTCGCCGACGACCGGGAACACGTCCTGGTCGCGCGCGGCCTCGATGCGCTCGGCGAGCTCGTGCATCGCCATGTCCGGCGTCACCGTGACGACGACGCGGGCGCGGTCGACGAGGTCGCGACATCGCAGCTTGCCGACGAGCTCGACGCGCGTGTGATGCACCGGCGATTCCCGGACGGTCGCCGGCTGCGAGCCGTAGAGCTTGACCCGCCGCAGCAGGACGAACGCGAGGCCGACCGCGAGCATCAGCGGGACGAGCAGGTCGTAGCTGCCCGCGAGCTCGCAGATCATCACGACCGCGGCGAGCGGCGTCTTCGCGATCCCGCCGTAGAACGCGGCCATGCCGACGAGCGCGAACGCGCCCGGATCGATCGCCGGATCGTCGAGGAGCAGGCGCACCGCGAGGCCGTACGCGCCGCCGAGCGCGGCTCCGATCGCGAGCGCGGGCGCGAAGTCACCCGCGCTGCCGCCGCTGCCGATCGTCAGGCTCGACGCGGCGATCTTGATCAGCGCGAGCACGACGAGCAGCTCGACGCCGTGCCAGCCCTGCGCGAGCCACGACGCGCCGGTGATCGCGACCTGCGCGATGCCGTAGCCGCCGCCGAGCACGCCGATGCCACCTTCGCGGCCGACGCGCGCCCCGATCAGCTCGATCGCGATCACCGCGAGCACACCGACGAGCAGGCCGCCGATCGCGGGACGCGCCCACGCCGCGACCGGTAACCGATCGGCGGCGCGGTGTGCGACGCGCAGCGTGCCGACGAACAGCGCGGCCGCCGCCGAGATCACGACCGCGAGCCCGACGTAGAGTGGCAGCTGTGTCGGCCGGAACGGGAACGCCTCGAGGTGGCCGAACAGCGTCGACTGGCCGAAGATCGAGATCGAGACCGAGTAGCCGACCACGGATGCGAGCACCGCCGGCACGAGCGCCTCGGACTCGAAGTCGTCGCGATACAGCATCTCGATCGAGATCAGCGCCGCTCCGAGCGGGGTGCGAAACACGGCCGAGATGCCGGCCGCGATGCCGGCGACCATCAGCACGCGGCGCTCGCGCGGCGAGACCTTGAGGTAGCGGCCGACCGTCGAGCCGAGCGCGCCTCCCATCAGCATCGTCGGGCCCTCGCGGCCGCCGGCGCCGCCGGTGCCGAGCGTCGCGATCGAGGCGAGCGGCTTGGCCCAGATCACGCGACGGCGCAGCTCGCCGCCGGCGTGAAACGCCGCGATCGTGGCGTCGCCGCCACCTCCGCGCACCTCGGGGGCCCACCGCGCGACGAGCCCGGCGACGAGCCCGCCGAGCGCGGGTACGAAGACGAGCAGCCACGGCCGGTACGACGGCGTGACCACGAGCTCCCAGAGCTGTTCGCCCTGCGCGCGCAGCGGGCGGTAGCCGCCGAACGCCTCGAGCGCGAGCTGCTGCACGAGCTCGGCACCGGCGAAGAACGCCGCGCCGACGAGCCCGGCCGCGAGTCCGATCAGCGCGGCGTGCAGCAGCGTGCGCCCGGCGATCTGCAGCTCGAGCGCGGGCTCGCGCGACGTGATCACCGCGAGCAATCCGCGCACGGGGCGCAGCACGACGGCAAAGGGGCCCGGCTCGGGCGGCTCTATGGCCACGGGCGCATCGTAGTCGATCCGAGCACCATCGGTTTTCCGTACGGACGCCGCACTCTCACCGCGATTTCACCGTTCGGCGGTGCGAACGCAGCGTCCTGCGCCGCGCACGTGCGTCGGCCCCTCCGCACGGCCAAGGTCGGACATGGCCAACGTCGCGATCATCTACTACTCGTCTTCTGGCACCAACGACGCGACCGCACGCGCGGTCGAGGAGGGCGCGCGGTCCGCCGGCGCCGACGTCCGACGCAGGCTCGTCGCCGAGACCGCACCGCGCGCCGCGATCGAGAGCAACCCGAAGTGGAAGGAGTTCGTCGATCGCAGCGCGAACGAGCCACGCGCGTCGCTCGACGATCTCGAGTGGGCGCACGCGATCGTGCTCGGCTCACCGACGCGATTCGGCAACGTCGCGGCGCAGCTCAAGCAGTTCCTCGACACGACCGGCGGGCTGTGGTTCCAGGGCAAGCTCGCGAACAAGGTCTACGCCGGCTTCACGTCGGCGATGAACGCGCACGGCGGTCAAGAATCGACGCTGCTCGCGCTGTACACGACGATCTTCCACTGGGGCGGGTTTCTGATCACGCCCGGCTACACCGATCCGACGGTGTTCGCCGCCGGCGGCAACCCGTACGGCGTGTCGGTCACGACCGGCCAGCAGGGCGCAGGCCCGACCGACGCGAACCTCGCGCACGCGCGCTACCTCGGCAAGCGCGTCGCGACGTACGCGGCGAAGCTCGTCGCCTAATCGGTCTCGCGCTCGTGCGCGGCGGTCGCGGCGGCGATCAGGGTCTGGTCTTCGACCTTCGAGGCGTCGAGGACGACCTTGCCGTCGTGCGCGGCGCGGACCCACGGGCCCTTGACGATGAAGTCACCGGCTGCCTCGATGTACACGACGATGTGGTCTGGCGCGACCTTGCGGACGGCACCGACCTCCTCGCCACCCTCCTCGAGGAAGACGTGGTCTCCCACCTGGACTTGAAACGCCATGCCGCTACCTTGCCACTTCCGGCGGTTCTCGCACGAGTCCCGTCGGTGAGATCTCTCGCGGGCGCGTGCGCGCTCCGGAGATCGCGCACGGTGTGCGCTAGCGACGGCGACGGCGTAGCAGCAGCGCGGCGACCGCGAGTCCCGCGAGCACGTTGCTGCCGCGCAGCGGACCGGCATCGCAGCAGCCACCGTCGTCGTCGCCACCGCCCGGACCCCCGTCGCAGTCCGTCGCGTCGGCGACCTGCGCCGGGAACGGCGTGCCGACGATGCCCGTGAACGCGACATCGTCGAGCTCCCAGCCCGGCGCGCCGGCCGCCTGATCGGTGCCGATGCGGAACCGCAGCTGGAACGTCTTGCCGGCGAGCTGCGTGCCGAAGTCGAGCGTCGCCGTCGTCGTGCCCGGATAGCCCGCGCTGTCGCCGGTGAAGCCGACGCGGCCCGCGAGCGGGTTGCCGGAGTCGCCGATGATCGCGACCGTGCCGTAGCCCGGGTTCGCGCCGAGCGCCGTCACGTCCTGCCACGTCGCGCCGCCATCGGTCGAGATCTCGACGACGCCGCCGTCGAACGCGGTGTCCTGGCTGAATTCGAACGAGTAGCGATGCGTGAACGTCACCGACACCGGCTGGTCGGCGGTCGCCTGCAGCGCCGGCGAGACGAGCGCGGTATCGGACAGCGCGCCCTGGTCGAGGCCGTGCCAGTTGCCGTCGAGCCCGGTCTCGCGCTCGTGCTTCCAGACATCGCCGGCGTCGACGGTCGGCGTCCACACCGACGCCGCGGTATCGAACGTGTCGGTCGCCGAGCTCGCCTCGACGTCGTCGACATCGAGCCGCAGCTTGACCGTATTCGTCACCTCGGGAACGCAGCTCCCCGTCGCGCTGATCGCGACCGCGAGCTCGCCGTCGATCGGCCCGGTCGCGCCCGCGTCGAGCTTGACCTCGACCTCGACGTCGCTGCTCGTGTACGGCGCGAGCGTCGTCATCGTCACCGGCGGCGACACGACCGTGATGCCGGGCGTCGTCGACGTGACGGTGACCGTGACGTCGGTGACCGCCACGTGGCCCGGGTTCTGGACCGGGATCGTCAGCTTCGCGGTCTCGCCGGCGTCGAGCACGCCGTCGCTGTCGCAGCTCTGCGTGTCGAGGAACGTCGTCACGCCGGGCTCGGCGCGGCCCTTGACCTCGGTGCTCTCGACGATGCCGATGAAGTCGGTGCTCTCGGGCGGCGGCGACACCGCGCAGCTGCCCATGCCGCGCTTCGCGAACGCCGCGAGCATCGCGTCGTGATCGGTCGGGCTCGACGCCTGGGCCGCCGCGAGCAGCGCGTCGCGGGTCTCGGTCGGCGACGCATCGGTCGGGGCGAGCAGCAGGCCGGCGACGACGTAGCTCGCCATCTTGCTGCGCGCGTCGGTGAACGACGCGTTCGCCTTCTGGATGTTGACGTACGCCTCCCACATCGTCTCGGCCCAGATCTCGCCGGCGTTGTGAACCTCGGCGTTGTTACCGAACACGTTGAACGGGTGGGTATCGGGCAGCGGCTCGTTGTCCGCCATGTGGCGGAACGACAGCGAGTTGACCGCGGTGTTCGTGCTGTACGGCGCGCGGCGGATCCCGAAGTACGCCGGATCGGCGGTGAAGCCCTGCGTCGCGTAGACCGCGAACGGATACACCGCATCGAGGTTGTCGCCGGGTCGCGCGACGAGCATCAGCGCGAGGAAGTCGCCCCAGCCTTCGCTGATCGCGCCGCACATCGCGGTGCCGCACTCCTGCAGGCGGTGATGCACGTAGTGGCCGAACTCGTGGGCGACGAGCGTGGCGTCGACGCCACCGTCGAGCTCGACGCCCGCGGTCTGGCGCATCGTCGCGCTCGTCGCGCCGGCGCCGACGGCGGTCTTGATCGCGGCGCCGTCCGTCATCGTGACCGACAGCGAGCCGATCGTGATCGGCGTCGTGATCATCGCGTCGCCGCCCATGCCGGGAGGCGTCGTGCTCGCCTGGTTGTCGACGAGGATCATGCCAGCGCCGCCCGCGTTCTGCACCGCGAGTGCCTTCGACTCGAACGTGCACGTGCCGCGATCGACGACGACGATCTTGCCGGCGACGTTGTTCGTCAGCGCCTGGCACGCGTCGGTCGTCGTGCCGCTGCCGTCGTTCGCGATCGCGACGCCGGCGCTGATGTTGAAGCTCGGCGGCCCGAAGCCGTTCGCGGTGCCGGTCGCCGGCGTGCGGTTCGCGACCGCGAGCGAGCTGTCGATCGAGCCGCTCCACAGGAACACCTGCATGCGTGGCGACATGCCGTCCGCCGGCGTCGACATGTTCGCGTTGTTGCGCGAGCCACCGTTCGCGTTGTCCTGCGCCTCGGCGAGCAGCGCGTCGCCCTCGACGCCGCCGCGGCCGTAGTTCATCGCCTGACCGTTGCCCGCGGCCTCGGTGAAGCCGGCGTCGTACCAGAAGTCGTGCAGCCAGTTGATCGAGTAGAACAGCGACGTGATCGCGGCCATCTGCTGGCCTTGCGAGGACAGCGGCTGTGCGACCGTGTTGTACGTGCGATCGAAGGTCCCGACCGCGGTCGTGGTCGCGCGGAAGTCCGTGCCGGCCGTGAAGCCATTCGGCGGGTTGATGTCGGTGTACGCGTCGACGTTGTTGCCGCGGGTCTCGGTCGCGCCGGTCGCGAGCCACGGATCCGGCGTCGTCGCGCCGCCCGGATGGTTGAGGCCGTCGACCGTGACGAGCGCCGGGGCGATGTACGCCGGGTAGTTGCCGTCGGGGGTGCCGGTCGGGTGCGGCGTCGGATCGACGATCGGTCCATCGAGCGGGTGGAGCTCGCCCGTGGTCTCGGCCCAGACGCGGTACTTGAACGAGGCGTCCGCGGTCAGGCTGCGATGCGAGATCACGCGGCCGTCCTCGGCGATCACGGTGCGGTAGAGCTCGCTCGTCGTCGAGCCGGCGCGGCTCGTGTACGCCTCGACGACCCAGGCGGCGACGAGCCGGTGGCCCGCGCGGTGCCAGACCTGCTTCGCGACCGCCTCGTCGACGACGATGTCGTTCGACGCCCCGGCGAGCCGCGCGCCCGCGAGCGCCGATCGATCGAACGTCGCGCCGTACGTGTGCGCGACCGCGCGCGCGACCGCGCCGGCGGGATCGCGCAGATCGGCGACGAACGCCGGCGCGCTGCGCGGCGCATCGGTGCCGACGAGCGTGCCGGTCGCGGTGACGAGCTCGCCGTCGGGCCGCACGAGCACGCGTAGCTCGCCGCCCTCGACGGGCAGCCCATCGATCACCTGCTGGATCCGCGCGATCGTGCCGCCGCGGACCGCGACCTCGCCGAGCGGCTGCAGCTCCGGCAGCGCGGTGTCCTTGACGCCCCACACGTTCGCGATCCGCGCGACGTGCGTCCGCGCCGCTTGCATCGCGGTCGCGCCCGGCGCGGCGGGCGAGTGCGTCGCCTGCACCATGCGAGGCACGCCGCGCGTGTCGACCGAGATCGGTGTGACCTCGGAGGCGAGCGCGGAGCGCTGGGTCGACAGGTCGACGTCGCTGCAGGCAGCAGCGAGGAGCAGAGGGCCGAAGCTACAGAGCAAGCTACGCGGGGACATGGGTCGCCGAACCTAGCATCACGGCTGGGAATCCCCGCGTGGACTTTGTCTCACTCGAGTTGATCGATGCGACGCGCGGAGTCAGCGGTGACCCCGGGTCAGCAAAACACCGGACCTGGCGGGCGGGCTAAGCTCGTCCGGGTGACGCACGCAGCCGAGATCGCTCTGCAGGATGGCGAGGCCGTGGCGACGATCGTCCCCGATCGCGGAGCGATCGTGACCCGGTTCGACGTCGCCGGCAGGCGCGTGCTCTACCTCGACCGCGAGACGCTCGCCGACCGGACGAAGAACGTGCGCGGCGGGATCCCCGTGCTGTTCCCGTCGCCGGGCAAGCTCGCGGGCGATGCCTGGCAGCGCGCCGGCGCGTCGGGGGCGATGACCCAGCACGGCTTCGCGCGCAGCGTCGCGTGGCGGATCGCCGAGACTGCCGCGAGCTCCGCGGTCCTCGTGCTCGAATCCAACGACGAGACCCGCCGGCAGTATCCGTGGGACTTCACGTTCGTCATGACGTTCGCGCTCCACGGCGCGACGCTGCGGCTCGAGCAGCGGATCGAGAACCGCGCGCGCGAGCCGATGCCGTTCGGGGTCGGCTTTCACCCGTACTTCTTCGTCCGCGACGCGGACAAGCCGCGCACGCACGTCGCGACCGCGGCGACGCGCGCGTTCGACAACGTCACGAAGCGCGAGACCGCGGTCACCGGCGCGATCGAGCTCGCGCGGCCCGAGGTCGACCTCCACCTGCTCGATCACGGCTCGACCGCGAGCACGCTGACGACGCCCGATGGCCGCGTCGAGCTGGTCGGCTCGCCGGAGTACACGCACTGGGTCGTGTGGACGCTCGCCGGGCGCGACTTCGTGTGCGTCGAGCCGTGGACGTGTCCGGGCAACGCGCTCAATACCGGGGAACGGCTGATCACGCTCGCACCGTCGGAGCACCGCACGCTGTGGCTCGAGATCACGGCCGCGCCTACATGAGGGCAGTCGCGACGTCTACGCGAGGCTGCAATGATACCATCGAGCGAGCATGGGCTGGCTGTCCGACCTGCTGCGCGGCGGTGCCAACGAGCTGGGCTGGGATGATCTGATCCGGCGCGTCGTGGACGAGATCGCGAAGCTCAAGCGCTACGGCGCGCGCGGCGAGGTCGCGTTCCCGATGGACGTGACGGTCCGGATCACCGTCGGGGAGGGCAGCGTCGATGTCGTGAAGGGCTTCATCGACAAGCCCGAGCTCGATCGCGAGGTCGGCGCCGCGCTCGCGAATCGCTGTGACGTCGCGGTCGATCAGCTGCCCGCGCGCGAGTACGTCGTGTCGCCGGCGGATCGCACGACGATCACGATCGTCGAGGGCGCGCCGAAGCTGTGGCAGCTCGCGATCGTCGGCGGCGACTTCGATGGTCGCCAGCATACGATGCCGGCGAGCTGGAGCGAGCTCGCGTTCGGCCGTGGCGAGTGGCACGGTGGCGAGCGCGGCGCCCGCAACGATCTCGTCGTGTGCGAGCGGACCGAGTTCGTGAGCCGGCGCGCCGGGCGGCTGCATCGCGCCGGCCACATCGTCGAGGTGGTCGCGCTCGACCAGGGTGACCTGCTGCTCGTCCATCGCGCGGGCGGTGAGACCGTCCGGCCGGCGCGCACCGCACGCGGGCGGGTCGCGATGAAGGCCGGTGATGCGATCGAGCTCTCCGACGGCCGCGGCGGTAGCGTGCGGCTCGTGCTGTCGCGGGTGACCGACACGGTGCCGTGATGGGGAACGCCGTCAAGAAAGAGGCGCCGGATCAGTACCGCGTGCTGTTCGGCGAGCTCGCGAAGGTCAAGCGCGGCGAGCCCGTGCAGATCGATCCGTATCTGATCGCGCGCGCGATCGTGACCGTGATGGGCGAGTGCACGGTGCGCTCGGCGGCGGGCCGCTCGATCCTGTGGAACGACTACCGGATGATCCTCGCGCGGCGCGACTTCGATCTCGTGCGTCCGCTGCAGGGTCCGCTCGAGCGCGATCTGCGCGGCGTGCTCGAGCACGAGGCGCAGACGCGCCAGGCCGAGCTCGTCGGCGAGCTGCGGATCACGGTCGTGTTCGATGAAGGCGACGAGCTGCCGGTCGGCCAGGGCGTCGTCCGCGTCGGGTTCGTGCCGACCGATCAGCTCGCGAAGCCGCGCCCGGGCGAGATGACGATGCGCTTCGATTCGTGGGTGGTGTCGGGCGAGATCGCGGCGCGCGCGCCGGTGCCGACCGGCGGCGAGACCCAGTTCGTCGCCGACACGGCGGCGACCGGCGGCTGCCTCGTGACGTGGCCCGGCGGCGAGGTCCCGCTCGCGGTCGGTGCGACCGTGGTGCTCGGCCGACCACACGAGCCCGCGCCCGCGGCGTTCGTGGCGCTCGCCGGCGCGACCGCGAAGGTCAACAAGCAGCAGATCTGGATCGGCGTCGGTAGCGAGCGCGTGCGGATCGGCCGGCTGCCGAACGCGAACCCGGTCCACGTCAACGGCCAGCCGCTCGCCGCCGCGCAGGACGTCGAGATCGCGATGCCCGCCGAGATCTCGCTGTCGCACGGTGACTGCGTGCTGACGGTGCGCCGGCGCTGATGCGGTCGCGGCGCTGGCTCGTCGTCGAGCTCGCGGCGATCGCGGTCGTGATCGCGCTCGCGTGGTGGCTCTGCCATGTCGCGACCTCGGCGTGGCTCACGCGCGTCGCGACGCTCGGGCTACCGGCGCCCGATGGCGATACCGTCCGGGGCCTCGCGCGCAAGGCCGCGCTCGAGCTCACGATCGGGGCGGTCGTCGTCGCGGCAGCGCGCAGCTGGTCGATGCTGCGGCTCGGGCGCGGCCGCGATCCCCTCGTCGTGCCGTGGATCCTGCCGGCGGCGCTCGCGGCATGCGTGCTCGGGCTCGTCATCCACGCCGCGACGGTCGAGCTCGCGGGCGGCCGCATCGTCGTGCCGAGCGCGGCGGGCTTCGCGCAAGGCGTGCTCGTCGGCTGCATCGCGGCCGCGGCGGTCCTCGTCGTGCCGATCGATCTCGCGGAGCTCGCGACGCGGGCGCGCGTGCCGATCGCGCTCGCGATCGCCGGCATCTTCGGCGCGCTCGCCGTCGCCGGCTCGGGCCCGGCGGGCTCGCACACGAAGATCAACCTCGGCCCGCTGCAACCGATCGAGCTCGTCAAGCCGCTCGCAATTCTGTTCCTCGCGGCGTTTTTCGGCGCGCGCGCCTCGAAGCTGCGCTGGCAGCGGCGCCGGATCCTCGGCCTGCGCTGGCCGCGGCTCGAGCTGCTCGTCCCTGCGACGCTCGTCCTCGTCGGGATCTTCGGCGGGCTGTACGTGATCGGCGATCTCGGCCCGGTACTGCTGCTCGCGCTCGTGTTCCTCGGCATGTTCTATCTCGCGAGTCGCGCGACCGGCTGGGCGGTGCTCGCGCTCGCGATCGTCGTCGTGCTGCTGCTCGTGCTGCGCCATTGGCCGGGCATCGCGGGCACCGGCACGGTCGAGACCCGGCTCCGCATGTGGAGCGATCCGTGGACGAACGGGCTGTCGAACGGCCACCAGCTCGGCGAGGGTCTGTGGGCGACCGCCGCCGGCGGCTGGACGGGGCAGGGCCTCGGCCACGCGGCGACCCCGCTCGTGCCGGCCGGCAAGACCGACCTCGTGCTCGCGACGACGACCGAGCAGCTCGGCGCGCTCGGGCTCGTGACGTACCAGCTGCTGATCGGCGCGCTCGTGTTCGGTGCGTTCGCGATCGCCGCGAAGAGCCGCACCGCGGAGCGCGTGCTGATCGCCGGCGGCGTCGGCCTCGTGGTGCTCGTGCAGTGGCTCGTGATCCAGTGCGGCAGCTTCGGTCAGCTGCCGCTGACGGGCATCGTCGTGCCGTTCGTGTCCGCCGGACGCAGCAGCATGGCGGTGTTCCTCGTGCTGATCGCGCTCGTCGTCCGGCTCTCGATCGACGCGCGTGCGCGCGAGCCATCGGCGGAGCTCGTCGAGCTGCAGGGCGGCGTGCGCGGGCTCGCGATCGTCGCAGCGATCGCGGCCGGCATCGCGATCGCGGCCGGGCTCGCCGCTGCCGTGATCGACCGTCACGCGACGAGCGCGCGCGGGATCGTCGTCCGGCTCGGCGATGGCGTCGTCGTTCACCGGCAGAACCCGCGGCTCGTCGCGCTCGCGCAGCAGCTGCGTCGCGGCTCGATCCTCGACCGCAACGGCGAGCCGATCGCGACTAGCGATGCCGCCGGCAAGCGCAGCTATCCACTCGGCCGCGCGATCGGCACGCTGCTCGGCGTTCATCCATCGCGCGTGCTGCTGCCGCCGTGGGCGCTCGAGGGCGCGCTCGATCACGAGCTGCGCGGCTACCCCGAGCGCGGCGATGCCCCGCGCTATCGCGACTACGATCCACGCGCTGGCGGCGGGGCGATGCCGGCGCCGGACCTGTCGCAGTTCGCCGCGCTGCTCGACCTCGACGCGACGGCACGCGCCGCGCGACTCGCCGAGCTCGATCGCGAGATCACGAAGCGCTCGGTCCAGCTCACGATCGACAGCAAGCTGCAGGCGCGGGTCGCGAAGGTGCTCGCCGATGCGCGCGGCAAGCGGCTCGCGATCGCCGCGGTCGTCGTCGACGTCGGCACCGGCCAGGTGCTCGCGCGCGTCCAGGTCCCCGACTACGATCCGAACGATCCGGGCTGGCAGGATCGCGTGCTCGGCAACGACACCGGCTTCCTGCGCACGTTCCGCGGCACGTACGGCGAGTGGCCGGACAAGACCGGCACGCACGGCATGTTCCAGTCGGGCTCGGTCGGCAAGCTGTTCACCGCGCTCGCCGCGGTGCGCGCCGGCCACGCCGGCGAGCGCTACAGCTGCACCGAGACCGACGCGCAGGGCCCGTTCTTCACGCGGCCCGGCTGGCCGAAGCCGATCCACGATCACCAGAACGATCGCGCGCACGGCGAGATCGATCTGGTCCAGGCGATCGCGGTCAGCTGCAACGTGTACTTCGGCCAGCTCGGGCTCGCGCTCGGTCCCGAGCCGCTGCGTGCGCTACGCGACGCCGGCGTGACGATCGGCTATCGCGAGACGCTCGATCCCGGTCCGCCGGGGTCGCGCCAGCTCGCGTCGAGCGCGTTCGGCCAGGGTGCGATGGTGACGAGCGCGATGCAGGCGGCGCGGCTCGTCGCCGCGATCGCCGGTGGCGGTCGCTACCGGCTGTGCCCGCCGACGATGCGGCTCGGTGCGCCGTGCACCGAGACCGCGCTCGTCGACGATCCGGCCGCGCTCGCGCCCGTGCTCGCGGGCATGCGGCGCGTGATGACCGGCGGAACCGGCGCGCGGCTCACGCCACCGGCCGGGCTGCGCGTGTACGGCAAGACCGGCACCGCCGACGTCCGCGGCTTTGCCGGCGAGGAGCCGTTCGGGATCCTGCCGGCGCAGGTCGCGGCGCCGCACTCGTGGTTCGTCGCGTTCGCGGAATCGTCGACGACGCCGGAGAACGCGCCGATCGCACCCGGTCGGATCGCGGTCGCGGTCGTCGTCCCGCGCGGCGGCACCGGGGCCTCGGCGGCGGGCCCGATCGCGATGCAGATCCTCGCGGCCGCGAAGGAGCTGGGCTACCTCGGCAACTAGTCGCGGTGCTTCTTCTTCGACTTCTTCCCGCGATGCACCGGCACGTCGTCGTCGGGCTGCGGCGGATCGTCGGCGGCCTGCGAGTCGTCGGCCGGCGCGTTCGCAGCCGGCGCGGTGGGCGATCCGGACAACGACGTCGCGCTCGCACCATCGCCGCCGCCGTGCGTGATCGCCGCGATCAGTCCGACGATCGCGATCGCCGCGACCCCGGCGAGGATCCAGCGTTGCAGCCGCGAACCCTGCACGGCCGGCACGGTGCTCGGCTCGGCGATCGCGACGACAGCATCGGGCTCGTCCGCGAGCAGCTGCGCGAATTCGGCCGCGCTCGGCCGCTCGGCCGGATCGATCGCGAGCGCGCGCATGATCGTCGCCTCGAGGCCGGCGGGCACGGCGACGCGCTCGGACAGCGGCGGTGCCTCGTGCGCGACGCCGGTGAACAGCGCGGTGATCGCCTTGTCGCCGTGCGGTGGCTGCCCGGCGAGCGTCTTGTAGAGCGTCGCCGCGAGCCCGTAGACATCGGAGGCGGCGCTGAACTCGCCGCGCATCAGCGCCTCCGGTGCGGCGTACGACGGCGAGCCGAGGAATTGCCCGGTGATCGTGAGCTTCGAGTCCGGCAGCCGGGCGATCCCGAAATCGGCGAGCTTCCACGCGCCGTTCTTCGCGAGCAGGATGTTCGCTGGCTTGACGTCGCGATGCAGGATCTGGCGTGCGTGCGCGGCCGCGAGTGCCTGCGCGATCTGGATCCCGATGCCGCGCGCTTCGCTCGCCGTCAGCCTGCCGCGCGCGAGCCGCTGCTCGAGCGAGCCGCCGGGCGCGAGCTCCATGACGAGGTACGGCGCGTCGTCGTGGGTTCCCATGTCGAAGATCGACACGACGTTCGGATGCGCGAGCACGCAGACCGCGCGCGCCTCCTGGAAGAACCGCTCGCGCAGCGTCGGATCGCAGTGCGTCGACTGCAGCGTCTTGATCGCGACCTCGCGACCGAGCGTGTCGTCCTCGGCGCGATACACGGTGCCCATCGCGCCGCGTCCGAGCTCGGCGGTCGCGCGAAATCGACCGAACTGCGGCAGGTCCGGCACGAACTGCGTCTCGACACTCACGCCTGCGATGATGCGGGTGTGATGTGCGGAGGAGCAAGGTGGCTCGTATCCGACACGCGCGCGCGACTCCCGCCGTGCCGCAAATTGTCCGCGACTTTTTGCGGGCGAGGCCGCACTCTCAACAACGGGGGCGCTGCGCAGATCGCGCGGCGGGTAAGGGCCATGGCAAGCGTGGACACGGACATGGTGACGGTGAGTGTGCGCGGCGAGGCTCGTGCGGGGGCGCGGGCAGCGGCGGCGTGGCTGTCGGCGCGCGGGCTTGCGGTGGCCGCGCCGAAGCGATGGGACGTCGCGATCGTGCTCGAGTCGATCTCCGGAGAGCGGCTCGCGCTCGCGATCGATGCCAAGGAGTGGAGCTTCCGGTTCCATCAGGGCACGCTGCAGTCGTGGATCCGCGTCGTGGATCTGCCGGTGGTGAACGAGCGGGATGACTTCGCGCTCGTCGCGAACGTGCCGCCGCTGCGCGGGCTCGGTGCACTCGTCCAGCGGCTCGAGGACGACCACCAGTTCACGTTCCGGCGCCAGCAGGCGAAGGTGCGCACGAACATCGCGGGCGCGGAGGCCAAGATCCGGCTCTGGGTGGTCGCCGCGTTGTAGGCTCAGCCGGCCTTGCTCTGGCGCTCCATCAGATCGCCGAGCCACTCGTGCTGGCGCTCGAACGCGGCGTGCGCGGCCGTGACGATGCGATCGCTGGCGTGCGGCGAGACCGCGATCCGATCGAGCACCGCGCCGAGCTCCGCCCAGTGGCCGCTCTGTGCGTCGGCGGACGCGAGATACCGTCCCGCGTTGGAAATCTGGGAAGGCAGACGCTCGCGCAGCCGCGCGTGCAGATAGGGCAGGTTGAGCGAGCTGCGATCGAGCACGTAGATCCAGCCGAGCGCCTCGTGGATCGTGTCGAACGGCGCGATCGCGCAGCACAGTGGGAGCCGCGCGAGTCTCGCCGCGGTGTGACCGAGCGCGAGCAGATCCGCTGCGAGCAGGCCCGAGCGCGCGCGTGCGCGAACGTCGATCCACATCGGCAGTCCGCGCGTCAGCGCGAACGCAGCCTCGAGCGGCGCTTCGAAGCCGTACAGCAGCTCGAGGAACCGCACGTACTGCTCGTGGCTGGGATCATCGAGGATCGCGAGCCAGTCCGCCTCGGCATCCGCGTGATGCGCCTGCGTCTCGCGTTCGAGACGTTCCAGCATCCGCGATTCCTGCACGCCCTGGTCTGTAGCAAGGGCCGTACGCGTCGAACGTCAGTGACATCGCGCAATTAGGCGGAAGGCGACCGAGGCACACATTCACGCCGTGCAGTTTTGCGACACCGCCTCGGTCCTCAGCGTGAGCAGCACGAAACCGTGCCGGATCGCCGTCGCGCGCAGCTCGCGCTGCACCTCGCGTCGTGCGGCGAGCACGAGCGTGCGCAGCGCAGCGTCGCGATCGGCAGGCGCGAGGCGCTCGATCGTTTCATCGTCCTCGTCGCCATCGATGTGATCGCGCAGGTCGCGAATCCAGGTCCTCATGGCGGCGGAACACGAGCAACAAACCTGCCCGTTCGGCGGAGCTCGATCCGTTCGACCGCCACGAGAACTTTATCCGCAGCCTGATCGTGCGCGTGCGATCGGTCACCGATCGAGCCGCGATCCGCGAGATCGTCGACGCGCGCCGACGCTCGAACCACCGCTCGCGCGCGGCACGGTCACAATCAACGCTCGTCCTCGTCGACGACGGAAAGAACTGCCGGTGTCGCGCAGCCAGGCGCAACACCTGCGCGCTATACGCGCCCTTGATCGAATCTCGCTGGCATTCGTGATGCTGAAGAGCTCGGCATGCGCGGCCTGATCACCGACCGAGACATCGCCGAAGCCGAGGTGGAATTCCCCGGCATCGAGCAGCTGCTGCGCGAGCTCGAGCCGAAGCCGCGGACGTTCCTCGATCTGCTCGCGGTGTATCTGCACGACGACCACGTCTCGCCCGCGCCACACGGTCGCGTGAACGATCGCTGACGCCTGCACGATCCGTCCGGGCGTCGGACATCCGACACCCGCGTCAAGTCGTCGACAAGATCGTCGCGATTTGGGTGCATGTGAGATCGAGATTCGGTCGCCTCGCGCTGCCGCGCTCGCGCCCACGACGCACGCCAGAGCATGTCCTGCAGAGTGCGTCGGCCATCGTGCGCTGTGCGATGGCGTCACGTTTTGCGGGAACGGCGGAGCTACTGCCTGGATCCGCGCGAAAGCCGGGCTGCGAGGAACGTGCAGGACCGAGAACGCCTGATCGGAATGACGACTGGCATTGCCGATGCTCTAGCGATCAGCATGGTCGGTTTCATCACCGAAAGAGACTTCGAAGCTGCGGAGGCCGAATTTCCCGGCATCGCGCGGCTGTTCGAGGAGCTGCCGGAGAAACCGAGGACGTTCCTGGAGCTGGTCGAGCGCTACATCCACCGAGATCAGGTCTCGACGCCGACGAAGCAGCGCAGCTCCTGATCCACCCGACGACAAGGTGCGAGTTCAGCGGGATCGGCGCACGCAGGATTTGCGATCGTGAGGCGTCCGCGAGTCGAGCGCCCCGGACCTGCGTGTTACGCTGGTCGCCGTGTCGTCAGAGGAGGAGGACGACCTCGGGCTGACTGCTGTCACCGCGGTGAAGGGGAACGCGTCGTTCGACGAGTTCATCCCGGGTCAGCTGCAGCTGTTCGTCATCAGCAACGGCAACTTCACGACCCACACCCTGCTCGATGTCGGTCAGTACACGATCGGGCGCAGCAGCGGCTGTGACATCGCGATCAACGACGACTCGATCTCGCGGCGCCACGCGGTACTGAGGCTCGGGAAGACGAGCACGATCGAGGACCTCGGCAGCGTGAACGGCACGCTCGTTCGCGGCAGCAAGATCGAGCCGAACCGTCACACGCCGATCACGATCGGCGAGCTCGTCGGGCTCGGCACCGCGAGCGTCATCTTGCAGCGGAGATCGCGCAGCGTGCGACCGCGTACGCTGTGGACGCACGCGCACTTCGTCGCGCGGGTCGAGGAGGAGTGCGCGCGCGAGGAACGCTCGGCGGCTGCGTTTGCGCTGCTGCGCCTCAAGTTCGCGCCGAACGCGCCGGAAGGCTTCGTCGAGGACACGCTCGGCGAGCTGCTGCGAGATTCGGACATCCTCGGCAAGCAGTCATCGCACGAGTACGAGGCGCTACTGCCGGACACGCCGCCTGCGAAGGCGGACGAGGCGGTCACCCGCATCAAGGGCAAGCTCCTCGACCGCGGGCTCAAGTGCAAGATCTACGTCGCCTGCTGTCCTCGCGATGGCAGGACCGCCGCGCAGCTCGAGGCGAGGGCGCAGAAGCCAACCGGCGAAGACAAGGTCACCGCGATCGCATCCGACGTGATCGTGTGCGATGCGCAGATGCAAGGCCTCTACCGCCTGGTCGAGCAGATCGCGGTCTCGGACATCAGCGTGCTCCTGCTCGGCGAGACCGGCGTCGGCAAGGAAGTGTTCGCGCGCGCCGTGCACCGCGCGTCGCCGCGCGCGACCGGGCCATTCGTCGAGCTCAACTGCGCCGCGCTGACCGAGCCGCTGCTCGAGAGCGAGCTGTTCGGGCACGAGAAGGGCGCGTTCACGAATGCGGTCGCGGCGAAGCCCGGCCTGCTCGAGACCGCGCACGGCGGGACGCTGTTCCTCGACGAGATCGGCGACATGCCGCTCACGACGCAGGTCAAGCTGCTGCGCGTGATCGAAGACTCGCAGCTGCGCCGCGTCGGCGGGCTCAAGTCGCGCACGATCGACGTCCGGTTCGTCGCCGCGACGAACGCGGATATCGAGACCCAGGTCCAGGCCGGCACGTTCCGCAGCGATCTGTTCTTCCGGCTCAACGGCGTGACGATCGTGATCCCGCCGCTGCGCGAACGATCCGCGGAGATCGAGCCGCTCGCGAACGCGTTCATCCGCCGCGCGCGGCGCTCGAACGGAGCCTCGCGCGTGACGCTCTCGCCCGAGGCGTTGCAGATGTTGCGCGCCCACAGCTGGCCGGGAAATGTCCGCGAGCTCAAGAACGTGATCGAACGCGCAGTCTTGCTGTGCGGCGATGATGCATCGATTCGTCCCGAGCATTTGTCATTGGAAAGTTCGCGCGCGACGCGCTCTCCTAAGTCGTCATCGAGTACGCTGCCCGTCGACGATACGAGGGAGACCGACACGCCCGCACAGGGCCTGCCGGTGGTGATGACGCGACCCCGCAAGGGCTCGGTGGAAGAGCAGCAATGGATCATGCAGGCGCTCAGAGAGACGAACGGCAACCAGACGCTCGCCGCGCGGTTGCTCGGAATCTCGCGTCGCACACTCGTCAATCGCTTGAACGACTACGGTCGACCGCGAAAGACCTGAGACCGAAGTCATTCGATTCGCTGTGCGCAGTGCCTTGCACACGTGACTGTGCACGTTGCGCAAATTTGCTCAGCGTGCGCAACCCGTCGAGAGTGAGCGTGCATTAACCGATGGATTCATGGCGGATTCCCGCTGGCACAAATCGTTCATTAAGGGGTCGAGTCTGAATCGACCAAAGGGGTACAAAAACATGGTCCAAGATGCTTGGTTGAAAGCGAGTTGGGGTATTGCGGCGCTCGGGTTGGTAACCGCGGCACCTGCATGTGTGCTGACAGGCGACGAGGATACGACCGCCCAGCAAGAGGCCACGCAGCCTCCCAGAGAGAAGTTCATGTACATCGTCTCGATCAACCGAGGCGGTAGCCAGGATCCGGACTCGGTTGTCCTCGTCGGCACCGACCCGGACGAGCCGTCCTCGTACGGCAAGATCTTCAACCGCGTGGACATGCCGAACGTCGGCGACGAGGTCCACCACTTCTCGTACACCTACGACGAGACGAAGCTGCTCGTCCCGGGCGTGTTCTCGGGACGCATGCACGTCCTCGATCTCGCGAAGCCGAAGGCGCCGAAGGTCGTCGCGGTCGGCGACACGACCACCGGTGGCTACATCATCCCGCACAGCGTGTTGCCGCAGCCGGATGGCAGCGCGCTCGTGACGATGATCGGCGCGGCCACGTCCACGACGGGGCCCGGCGGCATCATCCGCATCGACACGAACACCGGTAACTTCAGCTCGTACTACGGACCGGGCCCGAACCGCACGGAGACGGACCTCGGACCGAAGTACATGTACGACTACGACAAGGACGACGACCAGGGTCGCGGCATCTCGACGACCTTCGGCTGGCCGGCCCTCGTCGGCGGTGGCATCAGCCCCGGCGGCCTCGGCGACGAGATCGCGGTGTGGGACCTGAGCACCGAGAAGGTGATCCAGACCTTCAACCTCGGCACGAACAGCGGTGCCCTCGAGGTCCGCTTCATCGACGGCACGAACACGGGCTACATCAACACGCCGGGCACCGGCGCGGTGTGGTTCTTCGAGGACGACGACGGCGACGGGTTCTTCGCGTTCCACAACGTGCTGAACACCGGCCTCGCGATCCCGGTCGACATGCTGCTGTCGGCCGACAACAAGTACATGTACATCACCAACTGGTTCGGCGATAACGTGCAGCAGTACGACATCACGAACCGCTACAGCCCGCGGCTCGTCGGCAGCGCCTGGGTGCCGCACGCGAACATGATCCGCCTGTCGAACGACGGCAAGCGGCTCTACGTCACGAACGAGCTGCTCTCGACGTGGGACGACGATCCGAACTTCGGCCCGCCGCGCAACACGAACTACGGTCTGTGGGCGTTCAACGTCAACACCGACACCGGTGGCCTGACGTCGTTCACCGCGGACGGCAGCGCCTGGGTGAAGATGGACAGCGTCCAGAAGAAGACCTCGGTGGGCCCGATCGGCCCGCACATGATGCTGTTCGACGCCAAGGCGTCGCCGACCGGCGCGCACTAGTCGCCAGCGGACAACCAGCATCGGACCTTCGGGCCGTCGCATCCTGCGGCGGCCCGCGGTCGTTTCGGGCCACTGACCGGCGGCCCGGCCCGGTCGATTCGGAAGCGGCTCAGCGCGTGATCACGGCGTCGTGCAGGTGCCGTCGTAGCCGTCGGGCGGCGTGATGCAGTCCTTGTGGCACGCCACGCACTGGCCGGCATCGATCGTCTTCGTCTTGAACGTCGACGCGGTGACTTCTTGCCACGCCCAGTCGAGCTCGGCGGTCGCGCTACCGACGTCGAGCTTCTGCATCACCGTGTACTCGAGGATCGGGCCGGCGCAGGCGGTGTCACCGTCGTCGTACTGTTCCTTCAGGACGATCGCCCCGGTCGGAAACTTCGAGACGCGATCGGTGTAGGGACCGAGCGCCTCCGGCGAGGCCATCACGCGGATCCGGATCGGTCCGTGCTCGATGCTCGCGCGGCAATTGCGGACCTCCGTGTAGGTGGCCGCATAGTCTTCAGGGAACAGCGGCGGATCCGACGTGTCGTCGGCGCCACCGCCACACGCCACGAGCGACACGAGGCTCGCAGCAACAGCGATGTAGTTGGTCACGAATTACTCGACGAGGTTCACGACGCGGATCCGGTTGTTGTACGAATCCGAGACGTACAGCTTGGTACCGACGAGATCGATGCCGTAGGGACGATCGAGCTTCGCCTCGAGCGGCGGGCCACCGTCGCCGGCGAACCCGCGGAGATCGGGATCCGAGCTGCACTGACCGACGACGCGCGTGATGATGCCCGCCGGATCGATCTTGCGAACGCAGCTGTTGTAGACGTCGGTGAAGTAGATCGAGCCGTCCGGCGCAGCGGCGACGTCGACCGGGCGGTTGATCTGCGCCTGGGTCGCGGGCCCGTCGTCACCGGCGTAGCCGGCCACGCCGGTGCCGGCGATCGTCGTCATGATGCCGGCGGTGTCGACCTTGCGGATCCGGTTGTTGTCGGTGTCCGCGAAGATCAGGTTACCGGCGGCGTCGTAGACGATGCGTCCCGCCGGATCCGCCTGCTGGCCGAACGGCTGCGCCATGCGCGCCTCGAGCGCGTCGCCGCCATCGCCGACGAGGCCCGGCGTGCAGGGCTTGCTGCACTCGGTCGCGAGATCGCCGCACGCGTACTTGTCCGACCCCGGGCACAGCTGCGGCTGGACACCCGCCGCGCACGGCGAGTCGAGATCGATGACGCACTTGCCCGCGATGCGGTGGATGATGTTGTTCTGATCGACCATGCGAATCACCTGGTTCGCCTGGTCCATGATCACGATGTTGCCGGTCGGATCGAGCGCGATGCTCGACGGCAGATCGAGGGCGGCGTCGAGCGCGGGGCCCTCGTCGCCGTAGTAGTACGTGCGCTTGCCGAGGCCCGCGTAGTTCTCGATCATCATGTCCGAGAGTCGGACGCGCTTGACGCGGCTGTTGTGCCACGACGCCAGGTAGAGATAGCCGTCGTGGAAGAACAGGTCGGTCGTGTGATTGAACAGCGCCTCGATCGCGGGCATCGACTGCAGCTCGGGAGGCGGGCTATCGCCGACCTCGCCGGTGCCGATCACGGTGCGGATGCCACCGTCCTTGTCGACCGCGCGCACGAGGTAGTTGTTGAAGTCGAGCACCCAGACCTCGCCGTCGGGCGACACCGCGGTGTCCTGCGGGACGTAGAGGTTCGTGTCGAGCGCGCGCTTCGCGTTGTTGAGGCCTTGCTCGCCGTTGCCGACGATCGTGCAGATCGTGTTCGGCGCATCGGGGTCACACGCGTCGTCTGAGCCGCACGCGACGAGTCCCGAGGCCAGCGACGAGGCGAGCAGGGCGAGACCAAACAGCTTGTTCATGGCGTGATCCGGATGATGCGGTTGTTGTGCGTGTCCGCGACGTAGAGCGCGCCCGACGGGTCGAACGCGATGCCGTACGGCTCGTTGAGCTGGAGCTCGGTCGCTGCGAGGCCGTTGACCGGACAGTCGGTCTGGGTCGTGTCGCACTGCTCGCCGGTACCGACGACGGTCTCGATGATGCCGGTCGTCATGTCGAGCGCGCGGATCACGTTGTTGCCGCGATCCGCGATGTACATGCGGCCGTCCGGGCCGAGCTCCATGTCGACCGGATAGTTGAACTTCGCCTGCAGGGCAGGGCCGCCGTCGCCGGAGTAGCCGGCCTCGCTCTGGCCCGCGATGCAATCGATCACGCCGGTATCCATGTTGATGCGGCGGATCCGGTTGTTGAGGCTGTCGGCGACGTACAGCGTGCGGTTGTCGTAGAGCAGACCGCCGGACGGCCGCGGCGTCACGCCGGTCTCGAACCCGAACTGCGCGACCAGCGCCTGGCCACCGTCACCGATGTTGCCGAGCGTGCCGTCGCCCGCGATCGTGTTGATGATGCCGGTGGTCGGATCGATCGCGCGGATGCGGACATTGCGCTGGTCGACGACATAGAGCGTGCCGTCGGGCGCGAACGCGATCGACTTTGGCGTGTTGAACAGCGCGTTGCACGCGACCTCGCCGTCACCGGCGAAGCCGTAGCTGTTACCCGCGAGCGAGACGACCAGGTCGGTCGCCGGGTCGTAGACGCGGATCTTGTTGTTGTGCCAGGCCGAGATGTAGAGCTTGCCGTCGGGGCCGAACTCCGCCTCGGTCATGTGGTTCATCGCGACGGTCGTGCCGAGCGCGCCCGGCGGGCTGCACACCGGCAGGCGATCTTCCATCTCCGGCGGACCGTCACCTTCGTAGTCGGTGCCGACGACGGTGACGAGCGAGTCGTCCGCCTCGACGCGACGGATGCGGTGGTTGTTCCAGTCGACGATGTACGCACGACCTTGGCTGTCGAACGTCAGATCGCTCGGGAAGTACAGCCGGCTCGCGAGCCGGTTCGCCGTCGGGTTATCGACGTTGAAGCCGCGCTCGCCGTTGCCGGCCCACACGCATGCGTTACCCGAGGTCGCGCACGGATCCTCGCCGTTCCCACACGCACCCGCTCCGAGTAGAAGGACGACTGCCAGCAGCTTCGCGTTGTTCATGGGATGGATCCTTGGAGAGGGTCACCTTTGTGGATCAACACACCTCCGCTCATCGGCGGAGTATCGAAATGGCCACCCACCGCCCAGACACCGCCGCTCGGATCGATCCAGGCGGCGTGCAGGTTCTGGTTCGTCGGAACGTCTTGCTCGGCCGACCAGCTGCCGCTCGAGCTGCGCTTCAGCACCGCACCGAACTGGCCGACGGCGTACGCCTGATCCGCCGACGCGGTCACACCGGAGAGGATCGGGCCGCCGGTCGGAATCTTCGACTGCCAGCCCGAGCCGTCGTTCTCGAACAGGATGCCGTCGAACGCGCCACCGACGGCGATGAACCGATCGTCCATCGCCGCGACGGAGAACAGCGACGCCTCGACCGGAACGTCGACGCGCTCGAACGCGGTGCCGTTGTAGTGCAGCGTGATGCCCGTCGTGCCGCTGATCCAGAAGTCATTCGCGGCGCGGCCGTTGATCTTCCACAGCGTGTCGGTCGTCGTGACCTCGGGGACCGTCACAGCGGTCCACGCGGCGCCGTCGAAGTGCCACACGAAGTTGCCACCGCCGAAGTTGCCGCCGACGGCCCACACATCATTCGGCGCCGCGCCCCACATGCCGAACACGATCGCGTTGCCAGGCGTCGTGAGCTTCTCGAACGTGTTGTTCTGATAGCGAAGGATCGTGCCGTTCGAGCCGCTGAAGAACACCGGCCCGCCCTCGAAGCCGAACGTCCACCAGATATCGACGTCGCGCTGCGTGGTGTCGAGCTTCGTCCACGCGGCGCCATCGTAGTGGAACACCATCGGGCCCGTGCCATCGCGCGGATCACCGCCGACGACGTACACGTCGGTCGCGCTGGATCCCCACACGGAAAGTAGCGCGGCGGGGCGACTCTCGGTGATAGTCACCCAGGGGGCTTCCGTCGGACCATCGTCGCCGCCACAGGCCGCAAACAACGCGATGCCGAGCAGCAAACAGCGGCTCCCCATTGGAAGCGACGTTACCACGCCGCCAACTTGCATTACAATCGCACGCGCACCGGGGGAGCTACTCAACCTATGGAGATTTCGATGCGGATTATGCGTGACCTACTAGTGACTACATTGTCGACCACTGCGTTGCTGCTCGGGGGATGCGGCGACAACAAGACCGTCGAGACTCCGGGAGTCGATGCGCCCGACACCGGCGACGAGGTGAAGCTGACCGATCCCGAGGGCGGCAACATCATCTTCGAGTTCATCTATCTCGACACCGATCTGCAGATGGCATTCGGGCTCCCCGCGGGTGTGACGACGATCAACCGCGTGATGGCCTACTTCATGAACCACCAGACGCCCGAGACGAGCGTCCTGCCGCAGCCGCTCGTGTGTAACAACCTCGAGGCGACGAAGGGCTGGCCGTTGTTCGTCGGCTCGCCGCACGAGGATCTCGACGTCGGCACGCTCACGATCACCGGCACGAACAGCGCCGGTGCGCCGGTCTCGCTCGACATCGCGAAGCAGCCCGCGGGCACCGACGCGATCGGTCGTCCGCACGATCTCTATTACCAGGCGATCAATCCACCGGCCGAGGACTTCGTCGGCTTCGACCGCTCCTACACGGTCTCGTTCGGCGGCAGCGCCGACATTCCGGCGACGACGTTCCAGGACATCATCCTGATGTCCGCTGCGTTCACGGTCACGAACCCGGGGCTCGAGGACAACGGACCGCTCGTCGCGGGCACGGACTTCCCGGTCAGCTGGACGCCGGGCGACACGACGACCCTGCCGCCGGGTGACGAGGTGCTCGGCGTCGTGTGGCTCGTCGATGCGACCGGCAAGCCGACCCACATGTGTCCGACGAGCCACCAGGCCGGCACGTTCACGATCCCGGGCTCGTCGATCACCGAGTTCCGCTCGATCGCGACCGCGCGTGGCGTGACGCCGGACAAGATGATCCTGCTGCGCAACGCGATCGTGCACCACCCGGTGCGCCTGCCGAACGGCGATCCGAACAACAAGCGCCGCGTCGACATGCTGAGCGTGAACTGCTGGGCTCAGCTGATGGACGTCACGGCCGCGGCGCTGCGCTGATCGGCTCGCGCGTCACTTCGACTTCTTCGAAGCGACGATCTTCGCGGTCAGACGATCGAAGTCCTCGAGCGTCTGCTTGTGAAGCTCGCCCCAGTTCTCCGGCGGGAACCCGCTGTGGAACCCTTCGATCGTGCCGTCGCGCGCGACGAAGATCGTGATCGGGAACCCCGACGGATCGATCTGCTCGATGCCTTCGGGGATGATCTCGTTGTACTTCTCGATCCCACCGTCGACGGGAATCACGTCCCACGGGATCTGATACTTCGTCTTGAACACCTCGGCCTGCTGCTTGTTGTAGGCCGCATCGTCGGTGAACTCGTACGCGAGCGTCAGCACCTGGAGGCCCTCGGCGGCGTACTTGTCCTTCAGCGCCTTCAGCTTCGCGCTCGCGTGACCGCACGCGGGGCACCAGCTGCCGCCGAGCTCGACGATCACCGGATTCCCGGCGTACGGCGGCTTCGCGAGCTGGGCGACCTTGAGCTTGGGCCGCGCCTTCGACAGCTGCATCTGCTGCTCGAGCACGAAGTCGTTCGTCTTCTGTCCGGTCAGCGTCTCTTTCCAGGCGAGCGCCTGGCCGGCCGTCCAGTTGCCCTTGAGCTGCTTGGCAGCCTCGTCGATCTCGGCGACGATCAGGTACGGCGACGCGCCGTCGAACGCCGAGAGCCGGATCGTCTTGCCCTCCTGGTTACCCGCGAGGAATGCGAGATTGCCCGTCTGAAATCCGATCGTCGCGGTGAGCTCGTTCGGTGCGCTGCCCTTGTGGATCGTGAGCTTCGCGAGCTCCTCTGGCTTCGTCAGCTGTAGCTTCCACACGCCGCTCGGATCGGGACCCGGCGCCGACGGAAATCGCTTGTCCGGATCGGGCCCGGGAATCGGTTCGGCATGGAACGACAGCGAGGCGCTGCCCCACGATCCGGACTTCGAGTCCCACGTTCCGTCGAGCGCGCCGCTCGGCTGCGCGGTCGCCTCGATCTGCGTGCGCAGCACCTCGAACGCGATCACGACCTTCGGCGGACCGGACACGAGCTTCGCGTGCACGCGATCGGGCCCGGTCGCGATCAGGGCCTCGGTCCCGCCGGCCGGCAGCTGCAGGAACACCGGGATCGCGGTGCCCTGCTTCTCGCCGATCACGGCGCGATACCAGCCGGAGCTCGCGGCCGGTGCCGCTGCGTCGATCGGGGCGACGGGCTTCGGGTTCGGATCCGGTGGTGGCTGCTTGGAGTCCGGCGCCTTCGAGCACGCGGCGAGCAGCGCCGCAGTTCCGATCCAACGGGTGATCGTCATCGAATCACGTCCAATCATGATCCACCCCGCTCACGCACGGTGAGCCCCGCCATCTCGATCAGGGTAGAGCATTCCCTGATCGGCCACAAGCAAGCCGCCTCGGGCGGATCGCTACGTGTGGCCCCACGAGCAGTAGTAGTTGATGCTCGCGAAGAACGTGCCCTCTCGGCCGCGCGTCTGGATCTCGGCGAGCCACTTCTCGGCGACGTCCTTCGAGACGACGTCGTGCTCGATCGCGAGCTGCGCGTAGCGATCGGCGAGCGTGATCATATAGGAGCCGGCATCGCGCTCGGTGTAGACCCAGCCCCAGCAGCCGACGTCCTTGACCTTGCTGCGTACCATCTCGGCGGCGAGCGTGCGTCCGACCGTCGGGTTGCGAATGTTGTACATCGCGCCGAAGTCGACGATCTTGCGCGTCAGCTTGACGTCACTGTGATCGAAGATCAGCGACTCGTAGTCCTGATCGAACACCATCACCATGCCGCCGGGCTTCGCGCGCGCAGACATGTTCGCGATCACCTTCGGCACGCTCTCGACACAGCCGAGTAGCGTCATCGCGATCACCGCATCGAAGCCGCTCATCCCCGCGAACGTCTCGGCCTCGCCCATCATGTACTCGATCGGCGCGCCACCGTGGACGCCTCCGATCCGCTTCGCGTAGTCGAGGATGCGCTGAAAGCAGTCGACAGCGACGACATGTCCGGTGGGTCCGACGATGTGTGCGAGCTGGCGCGCGACGACGCCCGTCCCACACCCGAGCTCGAGCACCTTCATGCCCTTTGCGATGCCAACCTCGTCGAACAACGTCGCACGCATCGCGACCTGTCTCGGCTGTCGCCCACGCGTCTCGAGAACATCGCCGAGAAACTGAGCCTCCTTGTCGTCGCAATTCGTCGTGTCGATCCAGGTCGGCACGCGCTTGCGTCGAGCTGTGCTCGTGACGCCCCTCGAATCGTGGATGGCCATCAAAGTTCAGTAACGGATCGTGCACAAACAATCAATGGAGTTGCCGCACCGCAATCCTCACAACTGATCCCACTGCGACCGACACTGCGCTTCGTGTGCAAGCTCGCTCGCGAAAAATTTCCGCGTCGTTGATCGAAGCTCGTCGACGAGTCGATCGATACTCGATGCATGGGCAAGTGGCTCGACTCGGTGCCGCTGTCCGGCATCGTTCGCATTCGCGAGATGATGTTCGGTGTCGAGAATCCATTTCGACTCGACCAGGGTGACGTCAGTTTCTCCGCGCCACAGACGTTCAAGGACGGCATCGTCGCGGCGCTTCGTGACGACGACACGCACTACTCGCTGACCGCAGGCTTGCCACGGCTGCGCGAGCTCGTCGTCGAGAAGCTGCGCACGCGCAACGGCATCACGACGACGCCGGACAAGCTGCTCGTCTGCAACGGCGGCATCCACGGGCTCTACGTCGTGTGGCAATGCCTGCTCGAGCCCGACGACGAGGTCATCTTGCCGGATCCGTGGTGGCCACCGGTGCAGGCGCAGGTGCTGCTCGCGCGCGGCGTGCCGGTCGGTTGTCCGCTGCGCGAGGAGCTCGGCTGGCGGTGGGATCTCGACGAGCTCGCGCGCAAGATCACGCCGAAGACGCGCGTCATCTACGTCAACTCGCCGCACAACCCGACGGGCGGCATGATGACGCGCGAGGATCTCGAGGCGATCGTGCGGCTCGCGCACCAGCACGATCTGACGATCATCTCCGACGAGGCGTACGAGGACTACGCGTACGCCTCGCCGCACGTCAGCATCGCGTCGCTGCCGGGCGCGGCCGAGCGCACGATCAGCGTGTTCACGTTCAGCAAGTCGTACGCGGTCACCGGCCTGCGGCTCGGTTACGTCGTCTCGCCGCGCATGCACGACCGCATGCAGAAGCTCGCGTTCTACACCGCGAGCAACGTGTGCACCGCGGTCCAGCGCGGCGGCATCGCGGCCCTCGAGGCCGGGCGTGCCGCGGTCGACGCATACGTCGCGGAGATCGATCGCCGTCGCGCGCTGTTCTTCCGTGGCATCGAGGACGCGAGCCGCGGCGTGTTCACCGGCGCGATGCCCGCCGGCGGCGTGTTCGCGTTCCTGCGTGTCGCCGACCGCTGGCGCGAGCGCGCGCGCCACGAGACGCCGGGCGACGCATCGCCATCGTGGGCGGTCACCGAGTATCTGATCAAGCGTGGACGCATCGGGTGCGTCCCGGGCGTCGACTTCGGCGCGTGCGGGGAGGGCTACGTGCGGTTCTGCCTCGCGAGGGAGCCGGCCGAGCTCACGGGAGCTCTGCAGGCAATGCGCGAGATTTTCCTGTAGGAGGCCACATGACCATCGACGTCTCGGTCGTCCGGTTCTCGGACGAGACCCTTCGCGAGGGCGATTCGCGCGCTTACCACACGCACGCGCCAGCCGAGCGCATCGAGCTGTTGCGGCTGATCTACGAGGTGACTGGCATCCGTCGGTTCTCGACGCTGTTCGCGGTCGTCAATGACAACGACCGCGAGACGATGCTGCAGATCTTCGAGGCGCGCCGGCAGGGCACGTTTCCGCGAGATGCCGTCCCGCACATCGCGAGCTGGGCGCAGGCGGAAGCGTCCGCCCTGCAGATCCTCGGCGCGCTTTCCGACGACGATCGCCGCGCGCTCAGCTTCAGCTCGGCGACGACGGCGAGCGAGCAGATCGCGCGCGGGGCCGATGGCCCGTGGCTCGTGTCGCACGATGGCTCGAACGATGACTGGCGCCGCGTGCCGTGGCCCGAGCTGGCGGCGCGGCTCGCGAAGGCCTTCCACGACATGACCCGGCGCTACATCGCTGCCGGCGCGGCCGAGGTCGACATCATCATCCAGGACGCGTTCCGCTGCCGGCTCGCGGACCTCGAGCTGTTCGCGAGCGCGGGCCTCGAGGCCGGCGGCGTCGCGCTCACGCTGCACGATACGGTCGGGGTCGCCACGCCCGATGTCGTGCGCGAGCGGCTCGCGTTCCTGCACGAGCGCTATCGCGGCATCCCGGTCCACGTGCACTTCCATAACGACTTCGGGATGGCGACCGCGAACACGCTGACGGCGATCGCGCACGGCGCGCACGGCGCGGACCTCACGACGAACGGCGTCGGCAACCGCGCGGGCAACGCGCCGGTCGCCGAGGTGCTGATGGCTCTCAAGGTGATCCACGGGATCGAGCTGCCCGGCGTTTCGTACGCGCGGTTCACCGAGCTCGCGCGCGCCGGCGAGCGCTACTTCGGGCTCGCGCAGTCGCCGTTCGCGCCCGTCACCGGCCGGCTGCTTCACCTCGACGAGGCGAGCCCGCGCACGCACCTGATGGAGACGATCGCGCCCGACACCTATCTGCCGTACGACCCGCGGCTCGTCGGTGGCGAGATGGCGGCCGCGCACGCTCCCGGCAGTGGTCGCAATGCGGTCGCGCTACTGCTGCAGCGCAACGCGGATCGGCTGCGTGCAGCCGGCGTCGTCGCGGACGCCGAGCTCGTCGAGCGCACGTATGCGTGGGTGACCCGCGAGCGACACGCGCGTGCCGATCGCCAGCGTCCTGCCCTGATCGCGATGCTCGATGACTACGAGCAAGCGCTGCGCGCGTCGTACGTGACCGATCAGGACGTGCTCGCCCAGGTGCTCGAGACCCGCGGGCAGCTGTGAGCTGACGATGAGCGAGGAGCGCAAGGGGCTCGTGTTCGCCGCGCTGTCCGCGGTGTTCCTCGCGGGCGTCATCCTGATCGCGAAGACGCTGCTGAAGACGATGACGCCGTGGGGCTTCACGACGTTCTTCTTCGGCTTCGGCGCGGTCTGGTACTCGGTCTACTTCCTGATCCAGCGCGACTTCGCAGTGTTCACGCCGTCGCCGGCCGCCATGAAGGCCGGCCTGATCGTCGGCGCGCTCGACGCCGGCTACACGCTCGCGACGTTCTCGGCGCTGCAGCTGCTGACGCCCGGCGTGTACGCGTTCTTCTCGCACATGGCGGATCTGCTGACCGTGCTCGTCGGCCTCGCGATCCTGCGCGAACGGTTCACCGGCAAGGCGTTCGTCGGGCTGGGGATCGCGTTCGTCGGCCTCGTGACGCTGACCGCGCGCACCGACGGCGTCGTGCTCGAAGGCTTCTTGCTGATGCTCGTCGCGGCGGCGTTCTTCGCGGCAAACGCGGTCGCGATCAAGAAGCTCACGAAGGTCCACGCGCCGATCCACCTCGCATATTACCGCGCGATCGCGCTCGCGCTGCTGATGGTCGTGTTCTCGCTGACCGTCGTCAGCTTCCGGCTGCCGCGCGGGGACGAGTGGTGGCTGCTCGCGCTCGTCGGTCTGATCGGACCGTTCCTCAACTACCTGTTCTTCTTCAACGCGCTCAAGCGGCTCGCGATCGGCCGCGTCAGCCTGATCCGGATGTGTTACTCGGTGCTCGTCGTGATCGGGGCGTACGCCGTGTACGCGCAGCTGCCGACCGATCGTCAGATCATCGGCGGCCTGACGCTTCTCGTCGGCGTCGCGCTCGTCGTCTTCGAGCGCGGTCGAGCGCGCTGAGGCGCGGGCAGGGCGGCCTCGTCAGCCCTGCGCGATCGGCAAGCTGACGCGTGCCGGAGCTGCGGGCTCGGCGACCGCCGGCTTCGCGGGTACGTGCAGTGGCGCGTGCTCGGCGTCGATCTGCGCGCGCGTGAGCCCGACGTAGCGCGACACGAACTCGTGGTTATCGATGTGCGTCGCGAAGCCCTGGCGATAGTAGAGCGTGACCTCGCGCTCGGAGCGCGCCAGGTTGTGTGGCTCGCCTGCGAGGATCCGCGAGACCTGCGTCGGGATGTCGTAGTCGAACGTGAACCCGCGGCGGACGTAGAACGTCTCCTGGTTGATCTCGACGGTCTCGAGATCGAGGTCGCCCTTGGAGCGCACCCGCACGTTCGACGGCCGGTACACCGGACGTGTCACGAGGTCGTACTGGAACAGCTGCTCGAAGAAGTGGCGGTTCTCTTCCTTGACCTTCGACAGGATCTCGTCGCGCCACCACTGCAGCAGCTTCTGCGGCAGCTGATCCTCGAGATAGAAGTAGTGGATGCCGCGCGTGACGCGCGACGCGTCGAGGTTGTCGACCATCTCGGCGCGACACGCGAGCAGACCACGCGAGATGCCGTCGGTCTGCGTCGAGAACCAGCTGTCGAGGCTCTGCAGCACCTCGACCTGACCGATGCCCTCCAGCAGCCGGAGTGGGCCCCAGATGTAGCGGAAGATCTGGTTCTCGGCGACGACGCGCGCCCAGAAGATGAAGCGGTGCATCCGCTTGTTGTCCTCGTAGGACATCGTCTTGTTCGCGATCACGTACTCGAAGTCGTCCTTGTCACCGCGCAGCAGCACGAAGCCGTGCTCCTTGCGCGACTCCGAGTAGTCGGTGTTCGGCATGATCAGCAGCGGATAGACCGCGATGCGCGAGACGTGCTCCGACAGCGCCGCGTAGCCCTCGAGGAACGACTCGCAGGTCTCGCCGGGCGTGCCCCAGATCAGCTCGGAGTAGCACGCGAGGCCCTGCTGCTTGAGCCACGCCGCGAGCTCGCGCCAGTCGTTGACCTTCATGTTCTTGCGCTTCATCAGCACGAGCGCCGGGTCCGACAGCGTCTGCAGCGCGAGCGTGAACGACGACCGCAGCCCGACCGACTTCATGCGCTCGACGATCGAGAAGAACGTCTTCGACTTGTTCTTCGCCCATGACGTCTCGAAGCTGCGCGGGAAGCCGTACTTCTCGCGCATCTTGATCACGGTCTCGACGAACTCCTCGTCCTCCTTGAACATGCCGAAGTTCGAGTCGCACAGCACGACCTCGGCGATGCCTTCGCGGCCCGCGAGCTCGAGCTCGGCCGCGATGCGGTCGGTCGAGAACTTGCGAACCTTCTGGCCGGTCGCGCCGCCCCAGTAGCAGAAGCTGCAGGTGTACGGGCAGCCGCGGTTCGTCTCGAGCAGCACGACGTCGTACTTCTGCCGGCCGTCCGGGTGGCGCAGCTTGAGCGTGCCGGTGAGCAGCGGCGACGGGATGATGTCGAGGTCCATCATGCGCGGACGCTCGGCATTCGTGACCACCGTACCGTCGTCGCGCTTGAACGTGATGCCGAGGATGTCGTCGAGGCCATGCCGCGAGGTCCCGGCGAGCAGCGCGCGCATGAGGTCGAGGAACGTCAGCTCGCCTTCGCCATCGACGACGACGTCGACCTGCGGGTACATCGCGAACGTTCGCGTGCCCTGCTTCGCGACGTGCGTGCCGCCGAAGATCGCCCAGCCATCGGGGCGCAGCTGCTTGAACATCTCGGCGAGCTTGCCAAACGGGTTGTAGTTCCACCCGAACACCGAGAACGCCACGACATCGGGCATGCCGTGATCGCCCAGGAACAGCGTCTGCGCCATCTCCAGCGTCGAGTGGCCGCCGCTGAAGTTGAAGATTTGGATGTCGAGCTCGCTCGACAGCACCGGATCTGCGTCGACGAGAGCTTTGAAGTAGCCGCTCGCGAGCGGCATCGACTCCGTCTCCATCGCCCACACCGACCGCTGCACCAGCCAGATCTTCTTGCGCGTTGGTCTCGTCGAGCTCACCCGATCCATCTTAGGTGCAAGCGCGCGAGCTCCACAACGGTTGCTTGTTCACAGATGATCGTAATCCAGATTTCGGGTCGCCCACACGTCGGACATGCGTGGCCTCGTCACACATGCACCGTTCATCCGATCACCGACGGTGTGCGCATTCGAGGTCGTTTGATTGACAACCATCGAATGCATCTGTCTAGATGGTTTTTCAGGAGGGACCGTGCAGCCAAAAAAGCTTGCCCTATGTTCGATGTTTCTCGGCGTAGCAACGCTCGCCGCTTGTGGAGATGACGATACGCCACCCAACAACCCCGACGGCGGCTGCACAGGTCACCTGTGCCCGGGAGACGGCGGTACGGGGCCGACGCTCAGCGATCCGGAAGGTGGCAACCTGATCTTCGAGTACATCTACGTCGACTCGGAGCTCCAGGCCGCGTTCGGCCTGCCGAACAACATCACGACGATCAATCGCGTGATGGCGTACTTCATGGAGAGCCAGACGCCGAACGCGAACCCGCTGCCGACGCCGGGTGCTTGCACGAACCTCGAGGCGACGAAGGGCTGGCCGCTGTTCGTCGGGACGCCGCACGTCGATCTCGACATCGGCACGCTGACGATCACGGGCAAGAACGCGACGAACGCGGACGTGTCGCTCGCGATCGACAAGCAAGCTGCCGGCACCGACGCGATCGGCCGCCCGCACGACATCTTCTACCAGAAGATCAATCCGAACGCGGATGACTTCATCAAGCCGGACTCGGCGTACACCGTCGCGTTTGGCGGCTCGGGCACCATCCCGGCGACGACGTTCAACGACGCGATCTATCTCGCGAACACGTTCACCGTCCAGAACCCGGGCGTCGAGGACAACGGTCCGCTCGTCGCGGGCACGGACTTCCCGGTCGCGTGGACGCCGGCGACGTCGACCGCGTCGGACGAGGTGCTCGGCGTGACCTGGCTCGTCGATGCGACCGGCAAGCCGACGCACATGTGTCCGGTGCTCCACAGCGCCGGTGCGTTCACGATCCCGGGCTCGGCGATCACCGAGTTCAAGGCGATCGCGACCGCGCGTGGCGTGACGCCGACGAAGATGATCCTCCTGCGCAACGCGATCGTGCACCGCCTGCAGCGGCTGCCGAACGGCGAGGCGGACAACCAGCGCCGCATCGACATGCTCAGCGTCATGTGCTGGGCGCAGCTGATGGACGTCAACTAGAACGGCGCGCAGCCCACGCTGCGCTCGTCCCGTTCGCGCGCGCCGCTGTCGACCTCGACCGGCGCGCGTTTTTATTGGGCGTCGGGCGGCGCGTCGACCCCGGCGTCGACCGGCGTCGGCGGGATGTCGAGCAGCACGAGCTTCTCGGCCTTCGCGTACAGCTTGTTCGAGCCGACGACCTCGACGGTGATCCGGACGTGCATCCCGTTCGCATCGGACGGCGGGAACGTCCCGAAGCCGGCGCGCAGCGAGTGCTGCAGGTCGTACGCACCGTCGACCCCGGGCGCCGGCACGTAGCCGATGCTCGCCGGGCAGACGACGCCGGCGCCGAGCACGAGGTTGATCTCCTCGACGACGGCACCGATCTTCGTGCGCGGGTTGGTCGGATCGAACGGGTCCTGCGGATTGCCCGGCGGCATGCCGCGGATGCGCGAGTGGATCTGGAGGAACGCGTCCGACTGGCTGCCGTTCTTCACGATCGTCAGCGTGTCCGGCATCGGCTCCCACGCGATGTCACCGGTCCCGAGCTCGACCTCACCGCCCGGCGTCGACGGCAGCGGCCAGCACGGACCCGGCGCGTCCATCTTCTCGGTGTTGCCATCGTCGCCGCATGCCACGAGCGTGGTGAGCCCGCAGACACCGACGACGAATGCGCGTTGTACGACGTGCGGCATTCGCGAACAGCATAGGGTACGTGTCGACGACGCGTCAATCGGCGTCGAGCCGGTCACCGATGCGTCGGCGGCCAGCGTGACAGGACCTGCAAAGACGTCGCGCGATCGAGGCAGTCCTCGAGCTTCGTGCCGGTCGTCTTCTCGGCCGCGGCGCAGGCACGCAGCGCCTCGAGCCCGGTGAGCGCGAGAAACCCCGGCGTCGTCGTCGACTGATCGGACCACAAGCCGCGCTCGATCGCGCCCCACGTGATGCCGGACGGCGCCTTCGCGGCCTGCTCGATCGCGTAGATCGCGTTGTCGATCTGCTGCGCCGGTAACCCGCGCGCCCGCCCGAGGTAGTACTTCTGCGCCTCGGTGCGCGCCTGTGGCTCCGACCACAGCGTGTCGATCAGCATCGTCACCAGCTCTTCGCGGGCCGCGGTTCCGAGCGGTGCGTCCTTCGGCATCATCCCGAACGCCACGCGGTCGGCCATGTCGACCAGCAGCGGGCGCGGCAGCGTGGCCGGGCTGAAGTCGACCGGGGCCATGTCATGCGTGTCGGGGTCGTCCGTGTACGGCGCGTTCTTGTGGCACTCGCTGCACAGCTCGTCGAGCTTCGCGCGCAGCGCCGGCGCGATCTTGATCGACGGGCCAGCGGGCTCGCCAGCGACGGTCGTGGCCGCGGGCGCAGGCGCGACCTCGGCGCGCCAGCGCGCGGCGTAGCGCTGCAGCGCGACCTTCATCACGGGCCGGAACTGCTCGGTCTTCGCGACCGCGGTCTCGATCGCCTTGCGATCGTCGTCGGTCGCGCGCGTGCCGAGCACGTAGTTCACGAAGTGACTCGCCATGCAGCTCTTGAACTCGGGCTGTCGCGTCGCGAGGTTCGCGAAGCCGGCGGGCGTCAGCGGACCGGTGCCTCGAAGATCGTCGATGTCGCGGCCGTACAGCGGGCCCTTGCTCGAGCTCTGCAGCGCCGGATTGAAGTACGTGCTCGCGCGGCTATCCGGATAGCCGAGGAAGAACTGGAAGCCGTAATCGAGTCGCGCGTGACAGTTCGTGCACAGCTCGGTCTTCGCGAGCCGTTCCCACGAGTCGTGAACGAACGCGAGGTTGCCGTTCGAGTTGAGGTCGAGCACCTTCTTCGTGGTCGCGCCGAAGCTGTTCTTCATCGCGCACCACATCACCTCGTAGTAGCCACGCTGGCGCTGTCTGCGATCCGGCAGCCAGTGCAGGATCTCGGGCGCGGTGAGCACGCCCGCGTGCTGGCCCTTCTTGAGCTCGGGGCGCGGCGCCCACTTGCCGTCGGCAGGCCAGTCGTCGAGGTCGTCGAGCTCGCGGTCCGCGCGCTCGAGCTGGAGCGCACCGATCTTCTGGCGCCGGTAGTACAGCTCCGCATTGCGGTCGCGGAACGTCGCGTTCGCGGTGAACAGCGTCGACATCGGCATGTCGTGGTCGACGACGTACGCCGTCGTCTGCTTGACCTCGTCCATCAGGCTCTTGTTGAGCTCGTCGTACTGCGTGCTGTCGCGCAGGCACCGGATCAAGTTCGGCCCGCAGCCGCACAGCGAGACCGACTCGAGCTCCGGCGATCCGACCTGGCTGTCGCACGACAGCGTCATCCGCGACCGATACGCGTGCTCGCTCGGCGACAGCGTCCACTTCGCCGGCCGGTACGAATCGGGGCAGACCTTGACCTCGCCGTCGAGCTTCCACCACGGATGGACGGCGACCGCGTCGGCCGCGCTGCACGGCTCGCGCAGGTAGAAGATGCCTTCCGGCGTCTGCTTGAGCACGAACCCCGACGGCACGGCGTAGTAGTTCCGCACGTTGACGAACGCGCCGAACACGAGCGCCGGCACGACTTCCTTGCCGAACCGCTTCGTCGCGAGCAGCTCGTCGATGTAGCCATCGATCGAGGCGCCACCGTCGATCTTGCGCTCCCAGCTGGCGACGAGCTCGGGGTCGGGGACGTGGCCGACGAGCGTGGCCATCGACGCGAGCAGCTCGGCGGTGCGCGGCTTCGGTTCCGGGGCAGGGGCGGGCGGCGGATCGGCCTGCGGCGGCGGGGCGAGCGAGTTACGCGAATCGCTCGACGATGGCGAGACCGACAGCGCGACCACGCATGCGAGCCAGAGGAGCTTCGCGAGTTCCTTCATGACGTCTGGTCGAGGAGAAACTCACACACCTTCCCGCTGTAGCCGTAGCGTTCCGGGTCGAGCCCCGCGAGCCGCAACAGCGTCGTCCCCACGTCGTCGAGCAGCGGTACGCGACCAGAATCGATCGCGTCACCGTTCTGAAACGAGATCGGCAGACCTTCCATGCGGCGCCCCGTGCGGCCGAACGTGCGGCCGCCGCGGATGCCCGGGCCGGTGAACAGGAACGAGGTCTGCGGCAAGTGATCCTTGCCGAGCATGTCATTCTGGTGCGGAAACCGCCCGAGCTCCGAGCCGACGACGGTCACCGTGTGATCCGAGAGCAAGCCGTGCTTGTTCTTGCGCGAGTGCAGCTCGCCGAGGAAGTCGTCGAAGAACGTGGCGAAGTTGCCGTTCATCTCCTGCTGCTTCGGCTCGTTGCGGATGTGGGTATCCCAGCCGAGCAGCCCCAGATCGACGACGACGCCGCAGCACAGATCGTGCTCGAGCAGCCACAGCGTGCGGTCGAGGCTCTCTGCCATCGACTGCGCGACGTAGTCGGACGAGCGTTCGCGCGAGCTCAGGGCCGGGACGTGCGCCACCTGCTCGAAGAAATCGGCCACCTCGCGCAGATACACGGCGGTCTGCTCGGCCTCTCGCCAGCCAGCGCCGGAGCGCCCGATCTCGCCGGCCTGCTTGCGATACGTCCTCGCGAGCTGCGCGAGCTCCTGCGGCGTCGCCTTCGATACCTGATCGAACACGTCACCATCGCCGTAATAGAACTTATCGGCGGTGCCGAAGTAGGCAGGTGAGTGCATCACCCGCGAAGATAGGTTGATGTAGGCAACCCCGAGTGGCTGTCCGCTGCGATGCGTGGCGATCGCGTCGAGCGCGTTCGGCATGCCATCGATGATGTTCGTCTTCAGGTGGAAGAACTGTTTTTGCCCGGTGTCGTGGTTCGCGGTCCGGACCTGGACGCCGTTGAGCACCGCGAGCTGCTCCGTCCAGCGCACGAGCGGCGTGAAGTGCGGCCCGAGCTGCACCGCGCCGGGGCTGATGTGGTTCTCCGACGGTAACGTGACCATCGAGTCGACGTCTTTGTCGGTCTTCGGATCGGTCGTGTAGATCGTGTCGTGACCGCCGGACAGCAGGATCAGCACGAAGTAGCGAGCCGTTCGGTCCGCACGCGGCGGCACGGGCTCCTGCTTACCGCCGGGGCTCGTCTTCGTGCCGCAACCGAGCAGCGACGCCGCGAGCCAGCCCGCGCCGAGTTTCACGATATCTCGTCGTGTCGGCACGTCCTGGCCACAATATCACAGTCACTCTCGAATCCGTCCGTGTGCTCGACGACAAAACGGATCAGGAATCGACCGAGCGGGCCGCAAGCGTTGCGCGTTACAGCGCGCGCCAGGCGAGGCCGAGCCCGAACACGCTCGCGTTCTGCGTGTTCTGGCCCTTCACGAACGCGCGTGCGGCCAGGCTCACGCTCAGCTTGTCCGTGATGTCGTAGCCGATGCCGCCGCCGAGCAGCAGCATCTGCTCCTTGAGCACGGGGTCGTGATAGGCCAGCTCGTCCGGCGTCCACATGGTGATCTCGTCGAAGTCGAGACCGTCGTGGTGCTGGCGGAAGTTGAGCCCGAGGTTCAGATCGAGCTTGCCCTCGAGCAGCTTGTAGCCGAGCGCGAACGTCAGGTCGCTGTAGAGCTGGCTGTACTTCTTCGTGTCCGCAACCTCGTCGTACTTCTGCGGGATGCTGAGCTCGTAGACGAGCTGCGTGTACGCCATGCCGAACGTCTTGCCGATGCCGAGGCCGACGTGCGCCGCGATCAGATGGCGACCGGCGACCGTGTTGCCGACCGTCTCGTAGTCCGCGACCGGGATCGAGACGCCGATGTGCGGCGCGATCGCGACCGGTTCCTCGAGCACGGCGTACCGCGCGCCGATCCGGAGATCGGTCAGCGTCGCGTGCATGTCGCCGTCGTCGTAGGTGCCGCCAGCCGGATGGGGATACGCGGTCTGGTTGCCGGTGTACTTGAGAAACGACATCGGCAGGCCGACGTCGACCGCGAGCTTCTCGATCGGGACGTACTCGACGCCGAGCGTGATCTGGTGCGACGTCGTCCCGGCGTCCGGAAAATCGGGCGTGTCGCCGCCGGTGAGCACCTTGCTCGACGAGCCGAGGTTGTAGTCGAGGCCGACATCGAGCGAACCCTGCTCGCCCACCCACGCCGCTTGCGCGTGCGCGTCGTTGCTCGCCGCTGCGATCAGGAGCAAAGCGCTGGTGATACTGAAAATGGCAAGCTGTTGCCTCATTGCTCTCCCTCGCGAAACACACTAACGTGAATCACATCATCGGGAAAGTTCCGCTGGTCATTCGTGGTTGGGGAGTGGCCGCGATCGTTCTCGCTGCGTGCTCCACGTCCAGCTCCGAGCCCGCGCACGGGCAGGGCCGGATCGTCGTCGCGATCTCGATCGACTGGGAGGGCGCGTACTTCTCTCCGGACGGCCTCGACGCGATGGACGCACTTCGCGATCAGATCCCGGGCGCGCCGATCACGCACTTCGTGTGCGCGGCGTACTTCAGCAAGGAGCACCCCGACTCGACCGCGCTCGTGTCGCTGCGATCCGCGGTCCAGCCCGGGGACGAGCTCGCGATGCACCTGCACGGGTGGAAGTCGCTCGCGGTCGCAGCGAAGCTCGAGCCGAAGCTCAGCCCGTCGTTCCTGAGCGGCACCGAGCAGCTGCTCGAATTCGAGGACGACCGCGGCTTTGACACCGACCTCGATGTCTACTCGGTGAGCGAGCTGCGCGCGCTGCTGCGCACGTCGCGCCGCTTGCTCGAGCCGGTCGGGATCCCGATCTCGACCACGTTTCGCGCCGGTGGCTACCTCGGCACGCCGAAGATGCTGCAGGCGATCTTCGAGGAGGGCTACACGGTCGACTCGTCGGCGACCGATCACCGTCAGCTCGAGGAACAGCAGGACGGCGTGCTCCCGGAACGCATCCACGAGCTATGGCCGAAGATCGATGCGAGCGCGGCGCCGTACGCGATCGAGGTCACCGGCGGCGAGCTCCTCGAGCTCCCGATCGCGGCGATCGCGGACTACGCGACGTCGAAGGAGATCACGGCGCTGTTCGATCAGGCGCTCGCGCGCGTGAAGGCGGATCCGACGCGCGACGCGATCGTCGTGCTCGGGTTTCATCAGGAGACCGCGCAGGAGTTCGCGCCGCGCCTCGTCGAGGCGCTGACGTCGGTCCGCGCGCGCCCCGAGCTCGCGAGCCGGCTCGTGTACCTGACGGTCGCGCAGGCGGCAGAGCTCGCGCGCGCGCAGGTGACGGCGCGCTGATCGATCAGACGATGCGGCGCCACGGCTCGGGATCGACGGCGCAGATCCGCAGCTCGCTCGTGTAGCGCGCACCGTCACGACCCGGCAACCAGACGTGGTCGACGTCCGGCAGCATCTCGGACACCCCAACCTCGGGCGCCTTGCGGACGAGATGCGACATCAGATCGATGTAATGCGGACTCTCGAGATCGAGGAAGCAGGGCTTCTTTTCCTGCGGCACCTTGTAGAACACGAACCGCGGGAGGTCGTGTGCACGCGCCCACCGCCGCGCGGCGATCATGCGATCGATCGGATCGGCGATCTGCGCGAACGCGAGGTCCTCGGTCCGGAACAGCCAGGATTCGCGACCGATCACGAAGTCATCGATCGAGATCCGCGGCAGGTGCGGTGCCTTCGCGAGCAGCCGGAACCCGACGCACTCGTTCGTCAAGAAGCCATCGAGGAACTCCTCGATCGCGAAGCTGCGCGTGCGATCGCGCGTCACGACGCGCAGCGAGTCGCCATCGGGCTCGACGCGCAGTGCGCCAGCCTCGAGGACCTGTGGCCTCGGCCGGCGTGAGCGCGCGGTTCCGAGCTCGAGGTCGTAGTCGTCCGGCGAGATCGAGAACCGCGCGGAGCGTGTCGTGCGTTCCTTGACCGCGAGTCCCTCGATCGTGGGGTTCGGGCGATCGCGGCGCAGCGCCTCGACGATGTCCTCTCGCTGGGGATGGAGCCGCACGGTCCACGGCACGGCGATCGTCGAGCACGCGATGTGAAGCTCGCCCGCGACGAGCGCGAGCTCGCCGCGCGCGATCGCGTCGACGCTGCGTGCCGAGATCATCAGATCCGGCGAGTGATGGCGGGCCGACGGCCAGCCCGGACATGGGGCCGCGAATGCGGTCGCGACAGCGCCTGCGATGTCCGCGCTCGCGAGCTCGAGGCGATGTTGCTCGAATGCAGGCCCCACGAGCCCGAGGATCGTTGCCCAGCGCTGATGCAGCTCGGTGTTGACGCCCTCGATCAGGACCGGCGCCTTGCCGGACTGCGCGCCGAAGAAATCGCTCGCTCGTTCCCAGAACCGCAAGAAGTCGATCGACGTCGCGCCGGTCTCGCGCTGCATCTCGCGATGCAAGCTCACGAACGTCTCGCGGTAGCGCTGCGCGATCGTGAACGTGTACCAGCGCGCGCTCGTCAGCACGAGCGACAGCGGGCTCGCGAGTCGATCGACGACACCGGGTCCGAACGTGATGTCGATGTCGCGCCGGCAATCCTCGTACAGCACGGTGCGACCCGCGTAGGTCTCGCCGTGGCGACGGGTCGCGTCAGCGCCGGTGAGCCGTGCGAACGTGTCCTCGATGTTCGCGAACGCGGCATCGAGCGCGACCGGATCGCCGGCGGCGTGCGCGACGCGATCGCGCGCGGCGCGTAGCTCGGCCAGCGCGTCGAGCGGCGCCGCTGCGACGTCGGGATCGGGGATCGCGTCGAGGATGCTGGAGAGCACGCGGTCGTGCTGTTCGGCGTACGGCGGCAGCTCGATCGTCCACAGCACCAGCCGTTGCTCGTCGAGCGATTCGAGTAGCTCGTAGACGTCATCCTCTGCGAGCCCGAGCTCGGGGTCGGCGGTCAGCGCGGCGACGATCTCTCGCGCGCTGCGCACGCCGTCGCAGGCCGCGAGCACGCGCGCGAAGTCCGGTGGTAGCTCGGTCGTCTGGTCGACAGGATGGTGCAGTGTCGTACCGTCGAGCCAGATGATCGGCCGCCGCCGAGGCACGAGATATTGCCGGAGCTCGTCGGTGAGGATCGAGCTCGCGAGCGCATCGATGGCCCAGTGCTCGAAGTGAACGAAGCGCTCTGCGAGCAGCTCGGGGCCAGGCCGCGCCGTGATCGGCGCGTCGCCGGCGATCCGTCCCCAGCCGACGGGACCGAAGAATCCGATCGACTCGTTCTTCAGGCAGTAGCGCTGGATGTGGTTCGCGATCAGCCGCTCGAACTGCCGCATCTTCGAGCTCGACTTGCCCTCCGGCTGGCGCAGGAACACGTCGACGCCGTCATGCAAGACGCGGCGGTTCTGCCAGACGAGCGCTTCGCGATAGCGCGGATCCTGCGCGGCATCGCGTAGCACGCGGGCGAGGCGGTCGCGCTCGGCGAGCTGCACCTGTTCGGCACCCGCACGCTGGTCCTGGAACGCGAGCTCCGCGGCGTGCAAGGCATACAACGCGGAGCGCGAATGCTCGGACAGCGTCGCGTTGTCGTCGACCGCGGGCACGCTGCCGGCGCGCAGCTTGCGCAGATACGGCGCGATCGCGCGGCGCTCGCGGCTGTCCGTCCGTGACTCGAGGTCGGCCTCGACGATCGCGACCGCGGAACCGCGTGCCGCCTCGCGATCTGCGTCGAGCGCGAGCAATCGATCGACGGCGCCGGCAAGCGCCGGCGAGGCGAGGGCGTGCACGCGGTCGGCCGGAAACCCGGCGCCGCGTACGCAGACCCAGCGCCACAGCGACCAGTTGCTGCGAGGTAACAAGTAGCGATGGTCGGTCGCGGAGGGAGTGCTCGCGGTCACGATGGCTCACGCCGAGACGGTGGAGACGTCACGTCGGTTCACTATACACGCGCGATCTGGACGCTTCGCTCCCGCGCGCCGCGCGCGCATGCGCACCGTGTGTGACGGTGTACGCGTCCGTGAGTCGATCCTGGGGATCCACCTCGACGCGCCGTCGACGTGCTCGTCGAACGGGCATGTTACCCTCCGGCGAAAGGGACATGGAACAACCCCTGCCTGAACCACCGGATCGCGAGACGTTGCGGCGCGTGCAGGCGTGGCACAAGGTGCCACCGCTACGGATCGATCTTCGCTTCGTGCGCAGCTCGGTCGCGGGGCTGTTCCGGATCGTCGATCCGAACACGGGCAAGTTCGTCGAGCTGTACGAGCTCGAGTGTCTCGTCGCACAGGCGATGGACGGCCAGCGCACGATCGACGACCTGACGGCGTTCGCGCGCATGTACAACCCCACGATCGCGCGACGGCAGATCGAGCTCTTGCTCGTCCAGCTGCTGCACCTCGACATGCTCGAGGAGGAACCGATCAAGCCCGGGCACGGCAAGGTCATCCCACTCCCGGTTCCGAAGCCCCAGCAGGACGAGTTTGCCTCGTTTCGTAACGAGCTCGTGCTCGACCTCCAGCGCAACGAAGCGATCGCGTGGAGCGACGAGACCTCCCCGGAGCGCCGGAAGCCGTTGTTCGAGCCCGCGCGCCGTGTGAGCCAGGTCATCAAGGTCTCGAACGACGACCTCGACGACAACACGAACATCAGCGTTGGCGACGAGTCGTTCCGGGTGGTCGACGACGACGGCGCCGACGATCTCGACGACAACACGAACCTCCACGTCGGCGCGAATCCGTTCGCCGTGCTCGAGCAGAATCGCGATCGCATGGTCGCATCGGGCGAGATGTTCGACGACGCGCCACTCGCGCCGCCGCCGCGACCCTCCGGTCTGTTCGATAGCCCCGACGAGGAGGATGAAGCGGACGAGCCCGCCGCTGCGCCCGAGGTCGCCGCGGTTCCGGTCACGACGCCGCGCCAGGCCGAGTCCGAGCAGGAAGACCTGTTTCAGCAAGCGCAGGTCGCGAAGAAGGCCTGGTACAAGCGGACGTGGGTGCGCGTGCTCGGCGTGCTCGTGCTGCTGGTCGCCGTCTCCGCGATCGTCGAGCGGCCGCTCTACATCACGTCGGAGTGCGGGATCATTCCGAACCAGCGCGCGTACGTGCGGTCTCCGATCGGAGGCGTGCTCGCCGAGATCCTCGTCGACGAAGGCACCGCCGTGAAGAAGGGCGACGTGATCGCGCGGCTCGACGATCGCAATCTCAAGGCGGATCGCTTGAAGGCGGTCGCCGAGGTCGAGCGCATCGGCGCGGATCTGCAGCGCCTGCGCAAGGGCGCCCGCCCGGAAGAGATCTCGCAGCAGCGTGCGGTGGTCGGCGCGAAGTCGTCCGCGGTCGCGTTCGCCGCCAAGGAGGTCAAGCGCCGGCAGAAGATGCTGCAGGAAGGTGTCGGGTCGAGGCAGGCGGTCGAGGAGGCGCAGGCCGATTACCAGATCAAGTCGAATGCGTACGCGGAGGCGGTCGCGGCGCTCAAGCTGCTGCAGTCGGGTACTCGCAAGGAGGAGATCGGTGCGCTCGAGGCGAACCTGAAGCGCGCGCAGTCCGAGCTCGATTTCGTCGAGCAGCAGCTGCGTGAGATGGTCGTCATTCGCGCGCCGATGGACGGCGTCGTGCTGACCCCGAAGTTCCGCGAGCGCCTTCACGAGAACGTGGAGGCCGGCGGGCTCGTGTGCGAGATCGCGGACACGAGCGTCGTCCGCGCGGAGATCTTCGTGCCGGCGCGCGAGGTCGACTCGATCGCCGTCGGCATGCCCGTCGTCGTCAAGGTCGAGAGCTATCCGCTGAACGCGTTCGAGGGCAAGGTGAACTTCATCGCGCCCGCGGTCGAACAGCGCAACAAGGTGAGCGTCGTGCGCGTCGTCGCGACGCTCGACAACAAGCAAGGTCTGTTGCGGCAGGACATGACCGGCTACGGCGAGATCGAGTGTGGAGACAAGTCGCTGCTCGATCTGGCGACGCGCCGGTTGCTGCGCTGGATCCGGGTGAGGTTCTTGATCTGAATGCCTCTGCGTCAGCCCAAAGTTCGAAGCGACCTCGAGTACTTCGAGCAAGAGCTGGAAGGCGAAGAGGTGGTGATGGTCCGCGATCCGGTTCGCGGCACGTACTACAAGTTCAATCCGTTGCAGGCCGCGATGCTGCGCAAGCTCGACGGCATCCGCACGCTCGACGAGATGGTCGAGGTGCTGAGCGACGAGTTCGAGGTCGAGATCCCGCGCCAGTCGGCGGAGCGGTTCGTCGCGCAGGCGCGCAAGATGTTCCTGCTCGACATCGCGTCCTATAACGTCTCGGAGCATGCGGCGCAGCAGCAGGTCCTGAAGGCGCTGAAGAAGGCCGGCTTCAAGTTCCGTGGCATGGCCGGCGATCCGGGGCCGGCATCGCGCGTCGTCTCGGCGGAGGCCGTGCTGTTCATGGGTGGACTGCGCCACCTCCAGGCAGGCCACCCGGCGAAGGCACTCGACTACTTCAGCGCGGTCCTCGAGCTCAACCCGAAGAACCAGCGCGCGAAGACGCTCGTCGACACGATCCAGAACGCGTACATCAAGGCGCTGTCAGGCGCGACGACCGACTTTCCGACCTTCGCGACGTTCAATCCGACGCGGATCCTCAAGGTGCTCGATCCGTGGCTCGGCAAGTTCCTGTTTCACCGGCTCGCGCCGCTGTGGCTGATCGGGATCGTGCTGTTCGCGGCGTACAGCTGGGCGAACACCTCGTACGAGGATGTCGAGATCGGCGCGTTCGACATCGTGCTCGCCTACGTGTTCGCGCTCTGCCACATGTTCCTGCACGAGATGGGGCACGGGCTCGCTTGCTACCACTTCGGCGGCAAGGTGCCGGAGGTCGGGTTCACCGTCTTCTATTACTTGATGCCATTTCCGTACTGCGACACGAGCAGCACGTATCTGTTCCAGAGCCGCACGCACAAGATCATCGTGCAGATGGCCGGCAACCTCGTGTCGTTGCTGGTGCTGTGCTTGCTCGTGATCTTGCTCTCGGTCCTGCAGAGCGACGTCGCGTTCTACGGGGCGCTGTACATCAACATGTACATCGCGGTCGCCGCGCTCGCGGGCAACCTGATCCCGTTCATGAAGCTCGACGGCTACTACACGCTGTGCGAGATCCTGGCGATTCCGAACCTGCGCGAGCGCTCGTTCAAGCTGCTCAAGTCTCGCGTGGGCGGCTGGCTGTTCGGAGTCTATGGCGCCGAGGAGGACATCGAGCCCCGCAAGCGGCGGCTGTTCTTCTGGTTCGCGCTGCTGTCGTTCTTCTGGACCGTGAACTGGCTCTATCAGGCGGTGTTCAAGATCACCGCACCCGTCGTCGAGCGCTTCCAGGGCACGGGACTCGTGCTCTCGGTCGTGATCCTCGGGTACCTGCTTCGCCGCGCGCTGTTCCGTCCGGTCAAGAACCTGATCATGTTCCTCGTTCGCGAGCGCAAGCAGATCTTCACGCTGCGGCGCAGCGTCACGATGCTCGCGTTGCTCGCCGCGGTGATCGCACCGTGGACGATCCAGTGGCCGGTACTCGTCGACGCGGACTTCGTGCTCGTGCCGAAGGAGCGCCGGGAGGTCCGTGCCGAGGTCGGCGGTGTCGTCGACCAGATCCTCGTGCACGAAGGTGAGCTCGTGCATCGTGGACAGCCACTCGCGACGCTCTACAACCCGGAGCTCGTGCTCCAGGTCCAGGTCGCCGAGGCCGAAGTGGCGGCGGCGGACGCGCGCCTGCTGCAGCTGCGCAACGGTGCCAGCCCCGAGGAGATCCAGCTCGCGAGGAGGCAGCTCCAGACCGCGATCGCGACGACGCACAAGGAATCGCGCGATGCCAGCGTCGCCGCGCGGCTCGCGAAGGCGGGTGTCGGTGCACGAGCGGATGCCGAGACGTCCGCGGGTTCTGCGGCGGTGAGCCGATCGCTCGCGAGCGCCGCGCAATGGAAGCTCGCGACGTTGCAGGCGGGATCGCGCGAGGAAGCGATCGCGGCGGCGGAGGCGGAGCGCGCGAGCCTCGTCGCGGAGCTCGAGCGCGCTCGTCAGCAGCGCGAGCTGCTCACGATCCGCAGCCCGCTCGACGGCATCGTCACGACGAAGTACCTCGAGGATCGCCGGCTGTCGCGGCTCGAACGCGGCGCGACATTCGCCGAGATCCAGGACATCTCGTCGTTCGTCGCCGAGATTCGCATTCCGGAGAGCGCGCCGCTCGGCGAGCTCGAGGTCGGTGACGAGGTCGCCCTCCGGCTCGAGGGGCTGCCGGGTCACGACATCGAGTGCCGGATCGAGCGGATCCGGGATGTCGCCGAGACCAAGCAGGATACAAAGGACGAGACGAAGTCGACGCGCGAGCTCGTGTTCGTGACGAGCGCGTTCCAGATCGCGGACGCGCGCTCCGGGATGGGCGGCCACGCGCGCATCTACGGCCATCCACGCAGTCTCGCGTACGCGAAGCTCTACCTGCCGCTCCAGCGCGTCGTGCGCGTCAGCTTGTGGGCGTTGATGTAACGCAGGCTTTGCATCAGCGCGCCGCGGCACCTACACGTCGTGCAGATCGTCGACGAAGTGTCGCGGTCCGCGATTATCGTGCACGTGATGATTCGCACCCCATCCGGAGGCGTATGATGGGGACTAGTCGATGTCGGTCGTCGCTGGAACGTCGAAGCGAGGTGCGCTTCGCCCGGATCTCGTCATCATCGAACGCGAGGACGAGACCGTCGAGTTGCGCGATCCGAGGACCGAGCGCTGCTTCCGGTTCGACGACATGCAATCCGAGGTCATCCGTTCGCTCGATCGTCACGACGATCCGCGCGCGATCGCGCTCGACGTGTTCGGCGAAGAATCCCAGCACGGTCATGTCGAGCGGTTCGCGCGCCGGCTCGCCGAGCTCGGGCTGCTGACCTCGATCGCCGAGCTGCCGGAGGATCTCGCAGCGCGCCAGGCTCGGCTGCTTCGGCCCGAAGCGCGCACGCGTCGCGATCAGCGCGTCGCCGAGTCCGTGCGCTGGGCTGCCGCACATCTGCCGTACTACCGCGAGCGGATCGGCCACCTCGTCGATGGCATCGAGCGGATCGAGGATCTGACCCGGTTGCCGGTGATGACGAAGCGCGATTTCCGCGACAACTTCCCGGCCGGGCTGCTGCGCGAGGATCTCGATCTCGACGAGCTCGTCGAGTCGGGCCAGGCGCAGATCGCGACGACGTCGGGCAGCACCGGTGGGCGGCTCGCGTTCATTCGCGACAACAACCGCGACATCGTCTCGGCGCGTCTGCCCGGTGTGCGCAGCGTGCCCGGTGGCTGGGAGGCCGCACGGATCGCGCGCTTCACGACGCCGCTGTGCAGCGGCGCGGTGTGCCACCTCGGCGACGTACCGTTCGAGGAACGCATCCTCAACGACACGCTGCACCTGAACTCGTCGGAGCGTGTCCTCCGGCTACGCCGGCCGGAGGTCGACGGGATCCTGTCCGATCTGCAGCGCTTCGAGGCGAACGTGTTCCAGGTCGACCCGGTCTATGCGGTCGCGCTCGTCCGCGCGCTCGAACGATTCGGGCTCGCGATCCCGAAGTTTCACGCGGTGCTGTCGTTCTTCGAGTACTGCTCGGTGCTGCACCGCGAGATCCTCGAGCACGCGTTCGAGGCGCCGGTGACCGACTTCTTGTCCGCGGCGGATCTCGGCGGCGGCGTCGCGGCGTTCGCGTGCGACCGCGGTCGGTTCCACGTCAACGAGCACGAGAACGTGTTCGAGTTCCTGCAGCGTGGACAGCCCGTGCAGCCGGGCGAGATCGGCGAGATCGTCGTGACCAGCCTGAACCACCGGTTCACGCGCCTCGTGCGCTATCGACTCGGCGATCTCGCGACGCCCGTCGAGGAGTGCGGCTGCGCATTCGACGACTGGGCCGCCTTCGAGTTCGAGGGCCGGGTTCAGGACACGCTCCTCGACACGCGCGGCAAGCTCGTGACGACGCGCGCGGTCGATCAGCTGTTCGTCGGCTCGCGCTGGCTCGACTTCTATCAGCTGATCCAGCGTGCGCCCACGCGCTACGAGCTGCTCGCGATCCGCCGCCCGGGTGTCGACGAGGGCACCGAACCGGCACGGTTCGTCGACCGCGCGAAGGCGCTGCTCGGCAACGACGCCGAGATCGCGATCGAGTACGCGCGCGAGCTGCCGATCGAGCCGTCGTTCAAGTATCCGCTCACGAAGCGCGTGCCTGCGCCCGCACACGAGGACTGGTAGCGGGATGAATGATGGCGTCGAGCTCGGGGGCGGGTGGCAGTTATGGCGGTGGGCGCGGCTCCGCGGTGCCGGCTTCGCCGCGTCCGACGTGCTGCGGCTCGCGGCGCCTGAAGCCGCGCGTGCCGCCGACGCGCTGATCGACACGCAGCTGCTCGTCGAGCAACGCCGCGGCGAGGTGCTGCGCAAGCTGCGCCACCTCCAGCGCGAGCACGGAGGTGACCATCGGACGCGAATTGGACGCGCGCTGAAGCGCGTACGCAGCCGTCGCCCGCTCGAGGCACTGCCGTGGCTCGCGGGTGACGCGCTGGCGCCGGAGGTCGAGGCGCTCGCACAGCTCGAGGCGGCGCTCGACAACGCCACGATGGCGTTCGAGGACGCGTGCGACGACGCGGCGCGCGACGCCGGTGTCACGGCTCGCGACGTGCTCGGCGATCCGCGGTTTCGCGAGGCGATGATCTGGCAGAACCGGCACGCGCTCGCGCAAGGCGGAATGTCGCTGCTGCGGCACGTGGGCGAGGAGACCGCTCGCACGCGCAAGCAGGAGCGGGTCGTCGCGAGCTACCTGCAACGCTATTGCACGAAGAACGACACGATCGGGTTCTTCGGCCCGATCGGATGGACCACGTTCGATCGCGAGCTCGGCGGCATCTCGATGCGACCCGGCGCCCAGTTGCTGTCGAGCCGCACCGTGTACTTCGAGTACTGGTGCATCGACGCGCTCGCGGCTCGGATCGCGAAGGCGCCGGAGCTCAAGCCGCAGCTCTCGCCGCGCCGCGATCCGATGACCTGGCTCGACGGCACGACGCTGCATCATCCCGTCGATCGCACGACCGAGCTGCCACGCGAGTATGCCGAGCTGCTGCGGCGCTGCGACGGCGAGCGCAGCGCGGCCGAGATCGCGCGGCTCGCGATCGAGGATCCGAGCCTCGGCTTCGACGATCCGGACGAGGTCTACGAGCTGCTGTCGGAGCTCGAGCAGGGCGGGCTCGTCACGTGGACGATCGAGATCCCGACGGCAACCGCACATCCCGATCGCTATCTGCGCGCGCTGCTCGAGCGTGCCGGCGCGCCGGGACGACCGGGGCTCGAGATGCTCGACGAGCTCGAGCACGCACGCGCGCGGGTCGCGGCCGCCGCCGGCGATCCCGTGGCGCTCGATCGCGCGCTCGCCGGGATCGAGGAGACGTTCGTCCGGCTGACCGGCGTCGCGGCGACGCGCGAGGGCGGCCGGACGTATGCCGCGCGGACGCTCGTGTACGAGGATTGCCGCCGCGACATGGACCTCGTGCTCGGCACGCGGTTCCAGCGCGAGATCGGACCGCCGCTCGCGCTCGTGATGGCAAGCGCGCGCTGGTACACGCACGAGATCGCGGCGCGCTACACGGACGCGTTGCGCGTGATCTTCGACGAGGAGCGCGACGCGACCGGCAGCGCGACCGTCGATTACCTGCGGTTCTGGCGCCGCGCGCGCGACCTATTCTCGGGGACGGGCGGGATCGTCGACGACGTGGCGGGCGAGCTGCACGCGCGCTGGGATCGCATCCTCGGCGTATCGGCGGCGAGCGGCGTGCGGCGGATCGAGCTGTCGTCGCACGAGCTGCAGGCCGCGGTCGCCGAGGCGTTCGCGGCACCGCATCCGGGCTGGCCGAGCGCGCGCCATCACTCGCCGGACGTCTTGATCTGCGCGCCGTCGGTCGAGGCGATCGAGCAGGGCAGGTACCTGCTCGTCCTCGGCGAGGTCCACGTCGGCATGAACACGGCGGCGGTCCAGGTCGCGCTCGAGCAGCATCCCGATCCCGCACGCCTGATCGCGGCACGCGAGGCGGATCTGCCGCTGCCGGGCATCGCGCCGGTGTGGTCGAAGGCGCGCACGCGTGCCGACTTCTACTCGCCGTCGCGTCGCGACTTCGATCTCGAGACCGGCGAGACGCGATCGGCGCGGCCGCGCGACCACGTGATCGCGGTCGGCAGTCTCGTGATCGAGGATCGCGGCGGCACGCTGATCGTGCGGTCGCGCGACGACGGCCCGAGCTTCGAGCTGATCCGGCTGCTCGAGCAGCACCTGATCGCCGAGAGCTTCTCGCGGTTCGATCTGCTCGGCCACCGTCCGCACACGCCGCGCGTGATCGTCGACCGCGTCGTGTTCGCGCGCGAGCGCTGGCGGTTCGCGTGCGACCAGCTGCCGTTCGTTCACGAGCGCCACTCGGACGCTCGGTTCCTCGCGGTGCGGACGTGGGCGCGCTCGCTCGGGTTGCCCCGGTTCGTGTTCGTCAAGACCGATCGCGAGGTCAAGCCGATGTTCGTCGACCTCGACAGCCCGATCCTCGTCGACATCCTCGTCGGCGATCTCGCGCAGGCTCGCGAGGCAGCGATCACCGAGATGCTGCCGTCGATCGAGGACTGCTGGCTGGCGGACGCGGCGGGTAATCGTTACACCTCGGAGCTCAGGATGATCGCGACCGATCCGACCTCGTGGACGCGCGTGGGAGGCGGCACGTGATCGCCTCCAAGCGCTCGCGCAAACCAGCCACCACCGAGCGGCCGCTCCTCGGCCCGGGCGCCGAGATGGTGGAGAACCTGCTCGAGTACCCGGCCGCGGTGCTGCGCCAGGCCGCCGAGAAGCGCGGGTTGGCCGTGAAGGCACGCGCGACCCGCGAGGAGCTCGCGAACCTGCTCGTGCGCGAGACGATCCGCCGTCAGGCCGACGAGCTGTACCAGCAGCAGGACAACACGTTCCTGTCGGTCGACTCGTCGTATCCGTTCCTGATGCGGTTGATCCGCGAGGCGAAGCCGCGGCGCGTGTTCGACATCGGATCGGGGACCGGCCTCGTCGCCGACCGGATGCGCAAGATCCTGCCGCCGGACGGGTTCTATTACGGCATCGACCAGGTCGCCGCCGGCGTCGAGCGCGCGCGAGAGAAGCTGCACGGCGATCCGCGGTTCCAGTTCGAGGTCGGCGATGCGGCGACGGTGCAGGTCACGCCGGGCAACGATCTCGTCCTGTTCTGCTGGGTGATGAACTGGCTCGACACGCGCTCGGTCGATCGGATCTTCCAGCGGCTCGGCAAGCTGCCGCCGGAGACCACGCTGATCACGTGCGTCGCGTTCCTCGCGTGCGTCCAGGAAGGTGCCGAGCGCGTCGCCGGCAGCAAGCACTACGCGATCGCGCGCGACTTCCTGCTCGGCAAGCCGTCCGAGGCCGAGACGCTGTGGGATCTGACGCGCTATCGCAGCTACCACGGTTCGCTCGTCGAGAACTTCGACATCCTCGAGGAGCACGTCCGTCCCGGCGCGAACATCTTCTGGGTCGCGAAGCCGCGCTCGAACAAGCGCACGCGATCCACCAAGCGTCGTCGCGGCGCCTAGGAGTCAGCACATGCGCGTCACGTACCTCGGTCACGCCAGCCTGCTCGTCGAAACTTCGAACCTGACGATCCTGACGGATCCGACGCTCGGCGACGTCGCGCTCGACGGCATCGCGCAGTTCTGTCCGCGTCGCGCACTCGATCCCGAGGCGCTGCCTCCGATCGACATCCTGTACATCTCGCATATCCACACCGATCACTTCGAGGTCGCGAGCCTCGCGAAGCTGCGGGACAGCGTCGAGACCGTGGTCTGCGCGAATGACCCGTTCATCCTCGAAGGCCTCGAAGCGCTCGGGTTCGAGTCGGTGCAGCCGATCAAGGATGGCCAGGCGCTGCGCATCGACGACACGCGGCTGCTCGTCACGCCGTCACGGTTCAAGGTGCCGGAGCACGGCCTCCTGATCTCGGACTCGACCGGCCGCGTGTGGAATCAGGTCGACACGCTGTGCGAGCCGGAGTGGCTGCCGAACCTGCGCGCAGACGGTCCGATCGACGTCCACTTCGCGAACTTCTCGCCGCTCAGCTGGTACCACGTGCTCGTCAACGGCGTGAGCAGCTTCCCGTACTCGGTGTACCAGGAGCAGTTCGACGTGATCCGCGCCGCGCGCGCGAAGCTCGTCGTGCCGGGCTCGTCGGGACTGTCGTTTCGCGCGCCGTACACGCACATGAACCGGTACTGGTTCCCGATCCGTCACGAGCGATTCGCGAAGGACATCAGCGGCGTCCTCGACTGCAAGACCGCGGTCATGCATCCGGGCGACGCGGTCGTGATCGAGGACGGTCAGCAGCGCGTGCTCCGGCAAGCGGCAGGCGCGCTCGTGCGCACGACCGATCCGAGCACCGACGAGATCGACTTCAACCCGACCGCGCCACTGCCCGCGCTCGAGGACGACAACCCGCTCGGCATCGCGAGCGCGGACATCGCGACCGCGGTGCGCGAGGTGCTCGCGAAGATCGATGCCGCGATGCGCGAGCCCCGCAAGCAGATCGCGATCGAGAAGATGCGTGCCTGGGGCGTGCGGATGCTGATCACGGTCCGGTTTCCGGATCGCACGGCGCACTGGTCGATCGACTTCACCGCACGCACCCCGACGGTTCGCGAGGGCACGATCGAACATCCGAACTACTTCTTCGAGGCGAACGCGTCCGGGCTCCACGATGTCGAGCGCGGGTTGTGCTGGGATCGGTTCTTCTACTTCGGCTATCGCGCGTTCCATACCGTCTACGCGGTCCGCGAGGAGGGCGTGTTCGCGCCGACGCTGCCCGATCAGGGCCGCCTCGGTGCGGGCAGCATCCCGCTACCGCACGAGCTCGTGTTCTCGCTGTGGGAGCCGACGCCGCGCGCCTGGATCCTGCGCGGCGTCCGCGAGTCGACGCGCGATTAGGGCTTGAACGAGAACGACCGGCCGCGGCCCTTGCGCTCCTCGAGCAGCGTCAGGATGTTGCGCGCGGCGGTGTCCGCGGCGCCGCTCTCGATCGGCCGGTAGTCCATCGTCTTGCCGAGCCGCTCGCGCATCAGATCCGCGAGCTGCGCCGGGCTCGTCTGGTCGTAGTACGTCGGTCCAGGCGCACCGTAGCGGCGGAGTCGGTGGACGACGTGGAAGTTCTGCTCGAAGTGATTGCGCAGCGGGATGTAGATGAACGGACGGCGGTTCGCGACGAGCTCCATCGTCGTCGTGAGACCGCCTTGCACGACCGCGAGGTCGCAGCACGCGAGGAACCGGAACAGGTCGTGGACGTAGCCGACGACCTTCATCCCGGGCGCCGGTGGGATCGACGCGGGATCGATACGCGGACCACACACGAGCAGTAGCTGGGCTTCGGGCGCGTCGCGTCGAAACAGCTCGAACGCGGCCGCGATCCGCCGCAGCAGGTGGATACCGACGGCGGAGCCGCCGACCGCGGCGACGATCAGCGGCCGTGCCGGGTCGAGCCCGAGCGTCTCGAGCCCGAGCGATCGACGCACGCGCTCGGTGTCGGCGTAGTCCTTCGGGTCGAACGGCAGCACGTAGCCCGGAAAGTTGAAGTGCTCCGGGATCCAGTCCGGCATGAACGGCAGGTTCGGCCCGAAGTGGCGCGGGATGACATCGCTCTCGGTCCCGATGAACATCGCGCCGTCGCGGACGAACGGGAACCGCTCGACGTGGCGGATGTTCTCGTGGTTGTAGTCCGCGGCGACCTCTGCTTCGCGCGAGCCCGGAGCGTCATCGATCGGCAGCCAGCCGACGAAGTCGGTCATGAAGACGTACGGCGCTGCCTTGAGCTCGGGATTCTCGTGCAGGTAGTAGTCGAGCTCCCACGCCTCGTCGCCGAGCCAGAGATCGTAGTGATCGTGGCGAATGATGTCGTGGAACAGCATGAAGTTCGCGAGCAGGATCTCGTCCATCTCGCGCCACGCCTGGAAGCAGTGCAGATCGTGCTCGTCCATCTCGGACTCGATGTGCGCGGACTCGTTCGCGAGCTCCTTCGATGCCGGATGCACGGTCTCGCCGGCTTCCTCGAGGAACCGGGTCACCGGGTGCTGCGCGAGCCACACGATCTCGAGATCCGGCCGCTGGCTGCGCATCGCGCGTGCGATCGCGAGATCGCGCTGCGCGTGACCGAGACCGATCGGGCTCGAGATGTACAGCGCCCGCGGATGCCGGCGATGGATCGATCGGCTCAGGCGCTGTTCGCGTGGCCGCGTCACCTCGCCGATGAACTCGGACATGCAGAGGTTGACCTTCACGGGATCGCGCACGTGCGGTGCGTGGCCGGCGCCGTCGATCCCGACGAGCCGCGCGGACGGCACCGCCTCGGCGACGCGCTTGCCGGTATCGAACGGGATGATCACGTCGTCACGCCCGTGGATCACCAGCGTCGGGCACTGGATGCGCGGCAGCAGCTCGACGACGGGATTGCGGTCGTACTCCTTCTCCTGCTGGACGAGGATCTCCGGCGTGGTCTCGCTCGCCCACGCGCACGTGTCGTCCTGTGGCTTCGTCGAGTGTGGCTCGCTGAACACCTGGCGAAAGAACCACTGCGTGAAGTCGGCGTAGTTCTCGAGCCAGTAGTTCGCGTTGTACTTGCCGCCACCTTCGTAGCGCTCTCGCTTCTGCCAGAACTCGGGATTCGAGGCGCTCTTGCCGATCGCAGGCCCGATCAAGATCAGGCGGCGGACGCGCTCGGGGTGAAGCGCCGCGACCATCGCCGCCTCGTTGCTGCCCATCGAGAACCCGACGACCGTCGCGGCATCGGGCGCTTCCGCATCGAGGACCGCGAGCGCATCGCGATACAGCTGATCGAGCGTGTAGCCGCTCTCCGGGCGATCGCTTCGCCCGTTGCCTCGCGGGTCGAACGTCACGACACGCGCATGGCGGGCGAAGTAGGGAACCTGCATCTTCCACACGCGCGAGTACAGGATGTTCCACGTCGGCAGCATGACGATCGTGTGTTTGCCGCGGTCGTCCTCGCCGAAAACCTCGACGTGAAGTCGGGTCCCCGCGGAATCGACATGCAGCGAGCGGTCTGGATTACGCGCGCGGAGCATCCGGTCCTCCTCGGCCAGCGGCCATTGACAGCAAAAGACGCCGGTGCCTACGATCGTACACCGCACCGAGAGCATACAGCTCCTCGGAAGGCTCTGCGGGCCGCTGTCTTGCCAAGAATTCCAGCTCTCGTCGACCGCGATGACTTTCCGTTGCTCGCGCGCCGGATCGAAGATCGACCGATCGTCTATCTCGATTCCGCGGCGACGACGCTGAAGCCACGCCCGGTGATCGACGCGGTGCTCGCGTTCTATCGCGAGAGCTGCGCCAACATTCATCGCGGTGATCACACGCTGTCGCAGGAAGCGTCTGCGCAGTTCGAGCAGGTCCGGCACGACGTCGCGCGGTTTCTCAACGCGCTGACGAGCGAGATCATCTTCACGTCCGGCACGACCGAGAGCCTCAACATCGTCGCCGGCGGGCTCCGTCTTGGACCGGGCGACAATGTCGTCGCGTCGCTCGCCGACCATCACTCGAACATCCTGCCGTGGATGGGCCGCTGCGAGACCCGGTTCCTCCCGGAGACCGCAGACGGCGTCGTCGACGTCGAGCGCCTCGCCGAGCTCGTCGACGACAAGACGCGGCTCGTCGCGATCGGCCACGTCTCGAACGTCACCGGCGCGATCCAGCCCGTCCGCGAGGCGATCCGGATCGCGCACGCGCGCGGCGTGCCGGTCGTCGTCGACGCCGCACAGTCCGTGCCCCACCTGCCGATCGACGTCGTCGAGCTCGGTTGCGACTTTCTCGCATTCTCGGCGCACAAGATGCTCGGGCCCAGCGGCGTCGGTGTGCTCTACGTCAACGAGGAACGGGCGGAGCAGATCGCGACGGTGAAGCTCGGCGGTGGCGTGCCCGATCACGTGCGGCTCGACGGGTTCACGCTCAAGGACGTGCCGTATCGGCTCGAGGCCGGTACGCCGAACATCGAAGGCATCTTCGGGCTCGGAGCGGCGGTCGCATATCTCAGGCGCATCGGAATGGCGAAGGTCGCCGAGCACGACGCCGCGCTCTCCGCACGCATGCACGCGCTGTTCGCCGACATGCCCGGACTCGAGCTCCTCGGTCCGCGCGATCCGGCTCGCAAGCTCGGGATCGTGTCGCTCGTGCCGACGGTGCCGACGCTGACGCCAGCGACGCTCGGTCGCATCCTGAGCGACTCGTACAAGATCATGGCGCGCACCGGGACGCACTGCGCCCACCCGTTCTACGCGTCGCACGGCAAGCCGGGCGCGCTGCGGCTGTCGAGCTACGTCTACACGAGCGAGGATGATCTCGAGCTCGCTGCGCGTGCGTTGCAGGAGATCCTCCGGCAACCGGGCCGCGTCCCGTGAGCTTGCCGCCGCATCGGCTGCCGCTGGCCGATGGCTGGAGCCTGTGGCGGTGGTGCATGGTCCGGGGCGCGGGGTTCCCGGTGTCCGACGTGCTCGCGCTCGCGGCGCCTGCGACCGCGCGCGCCGCGGACGCCGTGATCGCGGCCGAGCACGAGCGCGACCGCGTTCGCGATCGCGTGCTCGCCGAGCTGCGTGCACGGCGCGATGCGAGCACCGGCGACGAGCGTGCCGAGCTGGTCCGGGCGATCCGCGCGGCAGAGCAGGGTCGCCACGCCGACCCGGAGCTCGCCGCGGCGCACGCCGCATACGACGCGGCGGTCCGCGCGTACGCGCAAACGGGCGCGGCCGACGAGGCGCGCGTGGTCGACGCGATGCGCCGGCTCGCCGGCGAGCCGCGGTTTCGCGAGGCGGTGACGTGGCAGAGCCGCAGCGCGCTGCACGACGGCATCGATCGCTGGCTCGCGACGCGCGAGACCACGAGCAGCAAGCAGCGGCGCCGCCAGCGCTTGCTCGCGAGCTACGTGCAACGTTATTGCGCGAAGAACGACTCGATCGGTTTCTTCGGGCCATTCGGCTGGGGCACGTTCGATCCGTCGCTCCGCGGGGTCGAGCTGTCGCCCGGACCGTCGCTGCTCGCGCGCCGTAGCGTGTACTTCGAGCACTGGGCGATCGACGTGCTCGCCGAGGCGCTCTCGACCGACGAGCTGAAGCCCGAGCTCGCGCCGTACCTGCTGCCGGTGATCGCGCTCGAAGGCGAGGTCGTGCGGTACCCGGACGAACGACGCACCGACGTTCCGCGGGTCGTGGCGGAGCTGCTCGCACGTTGCGACGGCGTCACGCCGGCCCGCGCGATCGCCGAGGCGCTCGTCGCCGACGAGACGCTCGAGCTCTCGGATCCCGACGAGGTCTACGAGCTACTCGCCGAGCTCGAGGAGCGCGGCTTTTTGACCTGGACGCTCGACGTGCCGAGCTCGGCGGCGCGCTCCGAGGACATGCTCGCCGCGCGGATCGCGCAGATCGCGGATGCGGACCTGCGGGGCACCGCGCGCGCCGCGATCGATCGCCTGCTCGCCGCGCGGGATCGGGTCGCGAGCGCGGCCGGCGATCCCGACCGCGTCGAGCAAGCACTCGAGGGGCTCGATCGCGTGTTCGTGGAGCTCACCGGAGAGGCAGCGCAACGCCACCACGGCGAGACCTACGCAGCGCGCGGCATCGTCTACGAGGACTGCCGGCGCGATCTCGAAGCGCGATTTGGCGCCGTCGTGCTCGATCGCATCGCGCCCGTGATCGCACTGCTCGGTCAGAGCGCGCGCTGGTACACGCACGAGATCGCGATGCGCTATCGCGCCGCGCTCGAGCAGGCCCACGCGACGCTGCAAGCCACCGACGGCGATCGCGTACCGTACACGCGGTTCTGGGCCGCGACGAGCTCGCTGTGGGCGACCGCGCAGAGCGCGCGCACGCCGATCGTCGACGCGGTCGCGACCGAGCTCGGCCGGCGATGGACCGAGCTGCTCGCGGCGGCGCCCGACGAGCGCCACGTCGAGCGCGACAGCCGCCAGCTCGCCGACGCAGCGGCCCGCCTGTTTGCGGCGCCGATGCCGGGCTGGCCGATGGCGCGGCAGGTCGCGCCGGATATCCTGCTCGCGGCGCGTGGACTCGAGGCGCTACAGCGCGGCGAGGTCGTGCCCGTGATCGGCGAGATCCACATCGGCAACACGCTGCTCTCGCTATACGTCATGCACGAGCATGCCGACCCCGCGCAGCTGATCGCGGCTCAGGAGCTCGATCTGCCGGCGGTCCAGGTCGCGCCGATCGAGAGCCGTCGCATGGTCGGCCGCGGCGACGTGATGAGCTGGTCGGCGCGCGATCTCCACGTCGCGCTCGGGCCGAGCCGATCGTGGCGACCGCTCGATCATGTCGTGCGCGCAGCCGATCTGTTCGTCGAGCGGCGCGCTGGTCAGCTCGTCGTCGGTGACGCACGGAGCGGGCGGACGTTCGACGCGATCGCGTTCTTCGAGCAGTACCTGCGATTTGCGGCGAGCGGTCACTTCAAGCCGCATCCCGCGGACGGCCGGCGCGTGATGATCGATGGTGTCGTCGTGTCTCGCGCGCGGTGGCAATTCGCGCCCACCGAGGTGCCACTCGCGACGACCACAGACCGCCACGATCAGTTCTGCGTGACGCGACGCTGGGCGCGTGCGGTCGGCTTGCCGCGCTTCGTGTTCTTCAAGGTCCCCGAGGAGACGAAGCCCGTGTATCTCGATCTCGAGAGTCCGCTCTACGTGGAGCTGTTCGCGTCGCTCGTGCGCAAGGCGACGGCCGTCACGCTGACCGAGATGTCGCCGACGGTGGAAGAAGGCTGGCTTCCCGATACATCCGGCCATACCTACACCTGCGAGCTGCGGATGGTCGCCGTCGACCCCGTCGAGTGGTGTGCACCTACATTGTCATCGATGTGACAAGTGCGCGCGACGCCACGCGCTGCACGATCGGTGCATGAACGTCACCTAGCTGTGCAGCACGTTGATTGACACTTTCATGTGCGCTCCGATACCGTTGGTTTAATGGTGACGAAAGCTGTATCGGCCAATGCTGCTCCGGAACCGCATTTGGGCCTCGTCGATGGAACGATCACGGCGCAAGGCACGCTCCTCATCAAGGAGCTCAAGAAGTTCGCCTCGCTCGCGAAGGCTGGTCTGAAGGCCGGTGACGAGATCATCGCGTTTGGCCCGATCAAGGGCGGTGACATGGAGAAGGAAGTCGAGCGCGTCAAGGCGCTCATGGCCCAGACCGGCGTCGGTGGGACGATCCCGGTGCGCATGCGACGCGCGGGCAAGATCTCCGACGTGCAGATGAAGCTGGTGGCCAAGAAGACCCTCAATCTCAGCCTCGAGGACGTCGATCTCGAGCTCGAGCGCAAGATCGCTCCTTAGCGCACACGTCGATCTCGACGTACGAGCGGCGTGACTTCGGATCCGGACCATCGTGTCTCGTTGCACGAGGGTTGGTCGCTCTGGCGATCGTTCAAGTTGAGGAGTGCGGGCTTTCCGGCTCGCTGGGTTCTCGAGCTTGCCGTGCCGGAGCTGGCGACCACGTGCGATGTACTCGACGCTGCCCGTGATGGCGTCGAGGTAGCGCGCGATCGTGCGATCGCCGCGCTCGATGCGTTGCTTGCGGGACGCGACAAGGAACAGCGACGTCCGCTGATCCGTGCGATCAAGGCGCTGCGGCGCGGCGTGGTCCCCGAGCTGCCGGAGGATGCCGGCGACGCGGCAGGCGCGATCGGCGTCTTCGCACGCGAGACCGAGCGCGCGAACGTCGCGGCGCGCGAGCTCGATGATGCGTTCGCACGCGTGCAGCAGCACGAGCTCGCGGTGTTCGAGCGCGTCGCGAACCACCCGCGATTTCGCGAGGCCGTGACCTGGCAGAACCGCGGTCTCGTTCACACCGCGCTCGCGATGCTCGCACCGGATCCGGGCCAGCCGATCACGCGCAAGCGGCGCAAGCATCACCACGTCGTCGCGAGCTACCTGCAGCGCTACTGCGTGAAGAACGACGCAGCCGGCTTCTTCGGGCCTGGCGTGTGGGGCCGTGTCGATCCTTCGGCCGACGCGATCGACTTCGTGCCGGGTCCCGGTTTGCTCGCAGCGCGCCGGTTGTACTTCGAGTACTGGGGGATCGCGCGGCTCGCCGAGCACATCGCGCGCGACGACGAGCTGAAGCCGGCGCTCGCACCGCGGCGCGTACCGACGGTGTGGCTCGACGGTACGCAGCTGCACTATCCCGTGGATCGCGTCACCGAGCTGCCGGCGGAGTTCGCCGCCGTGCTGCGCGCCTGCGATGGCGAGCGGACGGCCGCGGAGCTCGCGAGCGCGCTGCTCGCCGAAGGCGAAGTCGAGCTCGAGGACGCCGACGAGGTCTACGCCTTGCTCGGCGAGCTCGAGGAGCGCGCGTTCATCACGTGGACGCTCGAGCTGCCGACCGCACTCGCGCATCCCGAGCGTACGCTCCGCGCGTTGCTCGAACGGGCAGGGCAGCCGGGCGCGCGTGGCCTCGCGATGCTCGACGAGCTCGAAGCGGCGTTCTCTCGTGTCGCGCGTGCGGGCGGCGACGCCGACGCCGTCGATCGCGCGATCGGCGAGCTCGAAGCGACGTTCGAGCGACTGACGTCCGAGAGCGCGACGCGGTCCGCGGGCCAGATGTACGCGGGGCGCATGCTCGTGTTCGAGAGCTGCCAGCGCGACTTCGACTTTCGCGTCGGGCGGGACTTCCTGTCGCGCGTCGGGCCCGCGGTCACACCGATCTTGAAGAGCTCGCGCTGGTACACGCACGTGATCGCGTCGCGCTATCGCGAACGACTCTCGCAGGCCTACCGGGAGCTCGCGCACGAGACCGGCGCGTCGACGATCGACTTCATCCGGTTCTGGGAGCGCGTCTCGAGCCACTTCCCGGGTGGACGCGAGCCGGCGCCGATCATCCGCGAGGCGCGCGAGGGCTTGCAGCAGCGCTGGACGCGCATCCTCGGGCTCGATCGCGAGCCCGCGCCACGGACGATCGAGCTCCGTGCGGGCGACATCGCCGCCGCGGTCGAGCGCGAGTTCGGTAGCGCGACGGGACCGGGATGGCCGTCCGCGCGCTACCACTCGATCGACGTCATGATCTACGGCCGCGGTCCGGATGCGATCCGGCGCGGCGCGTACTCGATGTGCCTCGGCGAGCTGCACGCGGGCGTCGACAACACGGCGAACCCCGCGAACCGCGACCAGCATCCGGATCCGGGATCGCTGATCCGCGCGCGCGAGCTCGATCTCGGCACGCCCACGGTTGCCGCGGTCCGCGCGAAGGATCAGGCGAAGTTCGGTGGTCAGCTCGCGATGTCGCCACGCGACCTCGATCTCGAGCTCGGCGAGGCACGGTCGTGGCGGCCGCGTGCGAACGTGCTCGAGGTCGGCTCGCTCGTCGTCGAGCTCGCCGGCGAGCAGCTCGTCGTTCGAGATCGCCGCAGCGCGCACGCGTTCGACATCCTCGCGCTGATGCAGGACTACATCCTCGCCGAGGAGGAAGCCGCGGGCGGGCTGTCGCTGTTTCCGTCGCTCGCGCGGATGCCGCTCGTGACCCTCGATGGTGTCGTGCTCGCGCGCGAGCAGTGGCGGCTGCCACCGACGGCCGTGCCGTTCGCGCACGACGATCGCGGAGCCGGCCAGTTCCATGCGGCGCGGCGGTGGGCGCGCGAGCTCGGGTTACCGCGCTGGGTGTTCGTGAAGACGCCGGAGGAGGTCAAGCCGGTGTTCATCGACCTCGATTGCCCGGTGTACGTCGAGCTGCTCGCTCGCCTCGCGCGCGCAGCGTCGCGCTTGACGATCTCGGCGATGCTGCCGACGTTCGACGATCTGTGGTTGCCGGATGGGGAGGGGAACCTCTACACGAGCGAGCTGCGCATGCTCGCGCTCGATCCGGTCGCCTTCGCGGCGCCGTCGTCGCCGGCATGACCGATCCGTTGCACCGTCTCCCGGGCGCCGGCTGGGCGCTGTGGCGCTGGGCCGTCGTGCGCGGTGCCGGATTTCCGGTCTCGACACTCGGTGGCCTCGTCGCACCGGCGACGAACGACGCGATCGAGCGCGTGCTGGAGCTCGAGGATTCGCTCGTCCAGAGCTCGGCAGCGGCGATCCGGACGCTCGAGGCCGACCTCGCGGCCGGCGGCGATCGGCCGCGGCTCAAGGGCTTTCTGCGCAAGCTGCGGACCGGTGCCGCGATGCCGCCGACCGACGGCCTTTCGGCACCTGCGTCCGCCGCGATCGAGAACGTGATCGGCGCTCGCGACGCGATCCGGGTGGCGCGCGAGCAGGTCCGCGAGACGCTCGACGCCGAGCTGCCGCAGCTCGGACGCGCGATCCGCGACGCCGCGCGCGATCCGCGGTTCCGGGAAGCGCTGACCTGGCAGAACCGCGGCGCCCTGCACCAGGGCATCGACGTGATGCTGCGGCACCCCGAGACCAGCGCGAAGTCGCGGCGGCACGAGCGAGCAGCGGCCGGCTATCTGCAACGCTATTGCGTCAAGAACGATACGATCGGGTTCTTCGGTCCGGTCGGGTGGGCGCGGATCGTCGACGGTGCCACCGCGATCCGGCCGGGACGCGAGCTGCTCGCGAAGCGCACCGTGTACTTCGAGCACTGGGCGATCGACACGCTCGCCAGCACGATCGCCGACGATCCTCTCGTGCGGCCGCACCTCGCACCGCGCCGCCATCCGTTCGTGTGGGTCGAGGGCACGACCCTGCACCACGCGATCGATCGCACGACCGAGCTGCATCCCGAGCACGCACGCCTGCTCGCGGCCTGTGACGGCGAGCGCAGCGCGCGCGAGATCGCGTACGACCTGCTGAGCGACGACACGCTCGACACCAACGAGGAAGGCGAGGTCCTCGAGATCCTCGACGAGCTCGTCGACGGCAAGCTCGCGCTGTGGACGCTCGAGATCCCGGTGCACGTCGAGCATCCCGACCGCGTGCTGCAGCAGTTGCTCGAGGCGATCCCCGATCCGGTGGTCACCGCGCCGTGGCTCGCGAAGCTGGCCGAGCTACAGAAGGCGCGCGATGCGGTTGCCGCCGCGGCCGGGGATCCCGACGCGCTCGACCGCGCGCTCGAGGCACTCGACACGACGTTCACGCGCCTCACCGGTCAGGACGCACAGCGCCGGTCTGGCCAGGTCTACGCCGGCCGTACGCTCGTCTACGAGGACTGCAGGCGCGACCTCGAGCTCGAGCTATCCGCGGCGATCTTCGATCGCGCGAGCGCGCCACTGTCGTTGCTCCTGCGCTGCGCGCGCTGGTTCACGTACACGCTCGCCCGCGCGTACCGCGAGCGCTTCGTCGCGCTGCATGCCGAGCTCGCGGCGGAGACCGGATCGCCGACCGTCGACTTCCTGCGCTTCTGGGAGCGCGCCAGCACGCAGTTCGCGGAGAGCCCCGATCATCCCCCGGTCCTCGTCGCCGAGACCACGGCCGAGCTGCAGCGCCGGTGGGCGGCCTTGCTCGGGCTGGATGACTCCAAGCTGACGCGCGATCGCATCCTCTGGGCCGCGAGCGAGCTCGAGGCACGTGCGGCGACGCTGTTCGACGCGCCGCATCCCGGCTGGCCATCGGCACGCCTGCATGCGCCCGATCTGATGATCGCCGCGAGCGGCCCCGATGCGGTGATGCGTGGCGACCTGGTCCTCGTGCTCGGCGAGCTCCACATCGCGTCGGCGACGGTCTCGACCCCTGCGCTCGCGCGTCAGCACCCACGACCGGACGACATCTTTGCTGCGCTCCGGCTCGGCCGGCCGTGGCCGATCGTGGAGACCGTGATCCCGAAGGAGCGCGCGACTCGCGCCGACGCGTTCTCGCTGCTCGACACCGACTTCTCGCTCGAGTTCGGCACGACGCGATCGCGGCGAGAGCGCGACCACGCGATCCAGGTTGGCACGCTCGTGATCGAGCCAGCCGGCGCTTCGTTGCAGGTCCGGACGCGGGATCGTCAGTACGTATTCGCGCTCGAACAGTTCTTCGACGCGATGCTGCGCGGCGAGGCGATCTCGAATTTCAAGCTCGTGCCACGCGTACCGCACTGTCCGCGGATCACGATCGACGGCGTGGTCGTCACCCGCGAGACATGGCGATTCGACCCGGCGCAGCTCGCGTTCGTGCAGGCACGCGATGCCGCCGAGCGGCTGCTCGCGTGCCGGCGGTGGCGACGCGCGCATCACGTGCCGCGCCGCGCGTTCTATCGCGTGCCGACGGAGACCAAGCCGTACTTCGTCGACTTCGACTGTCCGCACTACGTCGACCAGCTCGCGCACTTCGCACGCAGCGCGACGGAGCTCGTGGTCTCGGAGATGCTGCCCGACGTCGAACAGGTCTGGTTGCCGGATGCCGCGGGCGTCCGCTACGCCTCGGAGCTTCGGGTCGTCGCGGTCGATCCCGAGCCCTGGCGCCCGTGACGCACTCGCGCCTACACGGGCGCTGCGCCTGGCCGATGCGACGCGCTCCCTGCTACCATCGCCCGGCGTGCGCTCGGGGTTGTCGCTGCTCGGCATCGGCGTGATCGCGGCCTGCCAAGGCAGCGATGCACCGTCGAAGATCTGCGATCCGCCGCGCGGCGAGCCGATGAACCGCTTCGCCGACATCACGACGGCGGCGGGGATCGACTTCGGGTACTCGACGCCGGACTTCAAGGGCGCCGGGCTCGCGGTCGCCGATCTCGACGGCGACGGGCTCCCCGAGATCGTGGGCTCGCGACGCATCGGCGGCCTCGCGTACTTCCGCAATCGCGGCAACCGCCGGTTCGAGAAGGTGCTCGACTCCGGGCTCGATCCGACGTGGGCCGGCAGCGCGATCGCGACGGCGGACCTCGACAACGACGGCGATCTCGATCTCGTGATCTCCGGTCAGAACGTCGCGCACCTGATGGCGAACAACGGCGACGGCACGTTCGTCGAGGCGCAGCGGTTCGACGACATCGGGATCACCGAACAGATCCTGCCGGTCGACCTCGATAACGACGGCAAGCTCGACCTCTACTTCAGCAACTACGACCTACGGAGCGCGTACGGCACGATGAACCGCGTGTTCCACAACCAGGGCAACCTGCAGTTCGCGTACGCCGGGACGGCGGGCGGTGCGCGGTCCTGGTCGGCGACCGCGATCGACATCGACGATGATGGCGACAAGGATCTGTACGTCGCGAACGACACGCTCGTCGTCGACTTCGGCGGCCCGACGGAGACCTCGACGCTGCCGCCCGACATGCTGTTGCGCAACGACGGCTTTGGCACCGACGGTCAGTTCCACTACACCGATCTCGCCACGACGATGGGCCTGACCGCGCCACGCAGCTCGATGGGCGGCCTGCTCGCCGACTTCAACGACGACGGCCGGCTCGACGTGCTCGTGCCGAACTTCGGCGCGAACAAGCTGTTCCTGCGCGACGCGACCGGCGGCTTCGTCGAGAGCGCCGCGCAGCTCGGCCTCGCCGCGATCGAGCGCGACAACGATGTCTGCGGGCCCGGCACGCAGGAGCGCGACTGCCTGCTCGTGTCGTGGACGGCCAAGCTCAGCGACTTCGATCTCGACGGTTACGACGAGCTCGTCGTCGTCAACGGCGAGACCGAGCTCGGCAAGCCGCCGCCCGTGCTGATGTACGTCAACACCCCCGACGAGCCGTGGCACGAGGTCGCGCCGAGCATCGATTGTCTCGACGCGCGCGCGATGGTCGTCACCGACATCGATGGCGACGGCGATCAGGATCTCGTGATCGCGCAGAAGTCGTCACCGCTCGTCGTCTACGAGAACCGCGGCACGCCGTCGGCGACGAGCTGGCTGCGCGTCACGCTACGCGGCACGACCAGCAATCGCGACGGTGCCGGCGCGCTCGTGATCGCGCACCTCGCGAGCGGGCGCACCGTGCAGAAGCCGATCGCGGTTGGCGGCATGATCCACATCGGCTCGCCGGCCGAGGCGTTCATCGGCCTCGGCGAGGACAGCGTGCAGAGCCTCGAGGTCCACTGGCCGTCGGGCCGGATCACGACGGTGCCCGGTCCGCTGACCGGCGCGGTCACGCTCGACGAGGGCTGACTGCGCTACTTCGGGACGACGACGACGCGGCGGTTGCGACCGTCGGTCGGCGAGTACTTCGGCTTCGTGTCGCCGTAGCCGATCACCTCGATACGCGAGGCATCGACGCCCTGCGCGACGAGGAACTCCTTCGCCGCCTGCGCGCGACCCTCGGACAGCGTCTGGTTCGCGTCGTGGCTACCGGTCGCGTCCGCGTGGCCCTCGATCGTCACCGAGACATCGGCGTGATCGGTCATCCACTTCGCCGTCTTCTTGAGCGACGCCTCGGCGCCGCCGGACAGCGACGTCGAGCTCACCGAGAAGAACACCTCGGTGCCCGACTTCGGGATCTTCGTCGCGTGCGCCGGCTTGTCGGGCTTCGGCGTGTCGACGACCGGCTTCGTATCCTCGACCGGCTTCGTCGTCGTGGTCGCGACGCGATCCGGCTTCGGCTTGTCGACGACCGGCGTGGTCTCGACCGGCTTCGTCTCGACCTTCGTCTCGACCTTCGCCTCGACCGGCTTCGTCGCGACCGGCGTCGTCTCGGGGGCGGTATCCTTCGTCGCGACGACCGCGCGTCCGTCCTGCGGAGGACCGGCCGCGATCGGCGTGCGCTCGGTCTTCTTCGCGATCACGGGGCGCTCGGTCTCGGTGCGCGTCGGCTTGCGACCGACCCGGCCCTCGACGCTGCGCGCGTCCGCCTGCGGATCGCCCGATGCGACGATCACCGAGTCGCCGAACGTCGCGCGCGACTCGTCCGCCTGCTGCGGATCCGAGACGACGGCGCCGTACGACTTGCGCTTGGCCTCGCCGGGCGAGTTGACGGTCTCGACGTCGTGACCGGCCGACGCCAGATCACGCTCGAGCTTGCGATTGTGCTTGCCGACGATCAGCACGGTCGACGGGCTCGACGTCCTCGCCACGGCCTTCTTCGGCGACGTGGGTTTGATCGTGAGCTTGACGCCGCAGGCATCGGCTGGAGGCGGCGAATGCGTTTCAAACGCGAACACAGCCAAGACGCTGACGAAAGTGACATTCCACTTCATCGAGGACCTCCGCGAGCGCCGAGTGTATCACGGGTAATCCCGCGAACACTCGTGCTGCACAGATCGCGCACGGGACTCCGGTGGAGTGGGCGACCTTGGCTGTGTTGGAGCCGGTGGCCAGGTTTGAACTGGCGACCTACGGTTTACGAAACCGTTGCTCTACCCCTGAGCTACACCGGCGAGGTAGGGGGAGATAGGTACCCGAGCCGTTGTCGGTTTGCAAGCTCACCGCGACGCCGGTTGACCCCGGAGGCACTCGATCGGCTTGGGCGGCGTCTGGAACGCGATCGCCGTCGGACGCGCGGGGTCGACCTCGACGGGGATCGTCGCATACCACGCGACGGTCGCGGCGGCGCAGTCGTAGCGGCCACCGGTCGCGGTGAATTCCTCGGCGCAGGTACCGAGCACGATCTCGACGCGGTGCTTCGATCGATCGACGGTCAGCGGCTCGTCGTTCGGCTCGGGTGCATTGAAGAAGATCTGCTTCGTGGTGCGCCCGCGATCCGACTCCACCGCCTTGACGAGGATCGGATGGCGATAGCCGTTGCCGACACCGCGGCACACCGGCATGCCCTCGATCGCGAGCGGGTGCGGCGTGAACGGCGGCGGCTCGGACTTCGAGCACGCGGCGGCGCATGCGATCCCGATCCCGAGTGCGACGAAGAGTCTCATGGAGAAAGCGTACCGCGCGGCCGCGGTCACATGCGGCGCGTATAATGACGGCGTGGGCACCACCGCCGCCGGGTTCCAGTGCGCACTCCAGATCGCGCCGCGCCGCGGAGAAGGTCAGGATCGCGCGCTCGTGATGCCGTGCGATGACGGCGTCGTGATCGCGCTCGCCGATGGCGCCGGCGGGATCAGCGGCGGTGCCTACGCCGCGAAGCACGTGATCGACGCGGTCGGCAAGCTCGCCTCGCACGCGACCGACTGGAGCATGCTGCTCGCCGAGCTCGATCACGAGCAGATCGGCTACGGCCAGACGACCGCGGTCGTGCTGTGGGTCAGCCGGAACAAGATCGTCGGCGCGTCGGCCGGTGATTCCGCCGCGTGGGTGATCCGACCGCGCGGGATCGAGGACGTGACGCGCGGCCAGCACACGAAGCCGCTGATCGGTGACGGAGCGATCGTGACCGCGGTCGAGAGCGGACCGCTCGCCGGCGGGACGTTGCTCGTCGCATCGGACGGCCTGCTGCGCTACGCGAAGCGAGACGATGTCGTGCGCGTCGCGCTCGGTGCCGATCTCGAGGTCGCCGCGCGCGAGCTGGTCGAGCTCGTGCGGCTGCCGTCGGGCGATCTGCCGGATGATGTCTCGGTCATCCTGTGTCGCGAAGCGCCGGCGTGATCGCACGCGCGCTGCTCGGCCTCGTGTTCCTGGTCGTCGTGATCGGCGCGGCGATCTTCGCGAGTGCAGGCACGCTCGCGCTGTGGCGCGCGTGGGCGTACCTCGCCGTGTTCGGCGGTGCGTCGCTCGCGATCACGGCATACCTGATCCGGTACGACCGCGGCTTGCTCGAGCGCCGGGTCCAGGCGGGACCGGCGGCCGAGACGTCGCGGACCCAGCGCGTGCTGCAGAGCCTCGCGAGCCTCGCGTTCCTCGGCACGTTCGTGGTCGCCGGGCTCGATGCGCGCCGCGGCTGGTCGACGGTGCCGGCGGCCGCGAGCGTCGCCGCCGATGCGGCGGTCGCGGTCGGCTTCGCGATCGTGTTCCTCGTGTTCCGCGCGAACACGTTCACGAGCGCGACGATCGAGGTCGCGCGCGAGCAGACGGTGATCACGACCGGCCCGTATCGCCACGTCCGGCACCCGATGTACGCGGGCGCGATCGTGCTGCTCGTCGCGACGCCGATCGCGCTCGGCTCGTGGCCGGCGCTCGCGTGCGCGGTGGCGCTGATCGGCGTCGTCGTGGCGCGGCTGCGCGACGAGGAGCGGTTCCTCGCGGCGAACCTCGCGGGCTACGCGGAGTACCAGGAGCGCGTTCGCTACCGGCTCGTGCCGGGCGTCTGGTGAGCATCGGCGACCGCCGCACACATCGCCGCGATCACGCGCGCCGGATCGTCCGTCGTCCAGGCCGCGCGGATCACCGCGACCGCGCTCGCGCCGGCGCGTGCCGCCTCGCGCGCACGATCGATCGAATCGATCCCGCCGACCGCGACGATCGGCACGCCGAGCGGATTGCCGAGCACGCCAGGCCCGAGCGGCTCGATCCAGCCTTGCTTCGACGGCGTGGACCAGATCGGACCGAGGTGGACGAGCTCGGCACCGGCGGCGGCGGCGGCGCGCGCACCCTCGATCGAATGCCTCGAGCTGCCGGCGCGCAGCCCGAGCGCGCGCGCGTCGGCGATCGCGAGGCCACGCTCGGGGAGGTGAACGCCATCGGCGCCGGCGGCCGCGGCGACGTCGGCGCGATCGTTGATCCAGACCTCGGCGCCGCGTGGCCGCGCGAGCGCGATCACGTCGAGCGCGAGCGCGAGCAGCGGACCGCCGTCGAGATCCTTCTCGCGGATCTGGATCCGGACCGCGCCGCGCGGCACGGCGTCGAGGATCGCGGCGAGCCGGTCGCGCATCGCCGGGATCGCGCACAGTGCGCGATCGGTGATGACGACGACGCGCGCGCTCACTCGATCAGGCCACCGGTCGGCGACGACGCGTTCGCGTAGTCGCGGCGCGGCATGCGGCCGGCGAGGAATGCCTTGCGGCCGGCGTCGACCGCGAGCCGCATCGCCTCGGCCATCAGCACCGGCTTCTGCGCGCCGGCGATCCCGGTGTTCATGAGCACCGCGGTGCAGCCGAGCTCCATCGCGATCGCGGCATCGGACGCGGTGCCGACGCCGGCATCGACGATCACCGGCACGTCGACGTTGTCGATGATGAGGCGGATGTTGTGCGGGTTGCGGATCCCGAGGCCCGAGCCGATCGGTGCGGCGAGCGGCATCACCGCGAGGCAGCCGGCATCTGCAAGTCGCTTGCAGGTGATGAGATCGTCCGAGCAGTAGGGCAGGACCTTGAAGCCTTCCTTGACCAGGCGGCGCGCGGCCTCGACGGTCGCGGTGTTGTCGGGGAACAGCGTCTTCGGATCGCCGATCACCTCGAGCTTCACGAAGTCATCCATGCCGAGCTCGCGCGCGAGGTGGAGCGTCCGGATCGCGTCGTCCGCGGTGTAGCAGCCGGCCGTGTTCGGCAGCAGGATGTAGCGCTTGCGATCGATCGCGTCGAGCACGGTCGGCTGCTTGCTCGAGAGATCGATGCGGCGCAGCGCGACCGTCACGATCTCGGCGCCCGACGCGGCGAGCGCGGCACGGGTCTCGTCGATCGACGCGTACTTGCCCGTGCCGACGATGATTCTCGACGTCAGCGTCCTGTCGCCGAGCTTCCAGCTGTCGTTCATGTCCTAGCCTCCTCCGACGAACGTCACGAGCTCGACCCGGTCACCGGCCGCGAGCACGGTGGTCGCGTGCGCGGCGCGCGGCACGATCTCGCGGTTGCGCTCGACGGCAACGCGGCGATCCAAGAGGCCGAGCTCGTCGAGAAGTCGCAAGATCGTGGTGCCTTCTCCGACGGTCCGCGGCTGTCCGTTGATGACCACGTCGATGCTCGTCGACATCGGCCGCGACCCTACCATCGATGGTGTTGGGGAGCGTTCCCCCAGCGACACCACCCCGGTGGTCAAGCGTCCCCAGCAGATTTTTGAGGTCAGCGATGTGAGAACCACGACATCCATGCCGTGGTCGACCACAGAGTTGTGAAGTCTTCGTCACGCTACTTAGGGGGGCTCTGGGCACCAACTGGCTGAAACCACGTGAGCGGGGAGCGATCCCGGTCACGGGCACACCAATCGCAGAGTGGAGCAACGGGTCGTTCACCCGAGGAGCCTCATCCCCCATGACGCTAGGAATCGCTCGCCCTGCCGTAGCCACCCCCACGCTGCCCGTTCGCAACCCGGATCCTCGCGTCGCGGGGGAAGACCCGGCGCGCATCCGGGCCACCATCGCCCGCGCGCCGCTGTTCGCCGCGCTGCCGATCACCGCGATCGAGGACCTGACCTCGCGGGTGACCGTTCGCAAGGTCGCCGTCGGCTCCGCGGTCGTCGCGCAGGACGAGCCGGGCGACGCGATGTTCGTGATCATGTCCGGTCGGGTGAAGGTCGTGATCTTCGGCGAGAGCGGCCGTGAAGTGACGCTGTCGCTGCTGCGCTCCGGCGATTCGTTCGGCGAGATGTCGCTGTTCGACCAGGCGCCGCGCTCGGCGCACTGCCTCGCGATCGAGCCGACCACGCTGCTCGTGCTCTCGCGCGACGACCTCATGCGCCACATGCAGGCGCACCCGCGCACCGCGATGAACCTGCTCGGCGAGATGGCGCGCCGCCTGCGCCGCGCCGACGAGACGATCGCGCAGCTCGCGCTGTGCGACGTCAACGAGCGCCTGATCCATCGCCTCGTCGGGCTCGCCCGCGAGGAGGGCGCCTCGGGTCCGGACGGCCTCGTCGTCCGCCGCCGCCCGACGCAGCAGGAGCTGGCGAACATGATCGGCAGCTGCCGCGAGACGATCTCGCGCGCGTTCAACCAGCTCGCGCGCGATGGCCTGATCATCCCGCGTGGCCGCTCGCTCGTCGTCACGCCCGCGCTGATCGAGAAGGCCGAGAAGAAGAAGGCCGCGTAGCTCTCCTCGTCATTTGCGACCCGAAGGACCGTGCATTCTCGCGAATGCGCGGTCTTCGCGTTTTCGGCCGGCAACTTGACAGCGGCGCGCTCGCAGGCCCAGATCGCGAGATGTCGTCGACGATGATCCGGCGCACCCGCGTCGAGGTCGACCTCGCCGGGATCGTCGGCAACGCGCGGCTCGTGCACCGGTTGACCGGTGTGCCGGTGTACGCGGTCGTCAAGGCGGACGCGTACGGGCACGGCGCCGTCGCGGTCGCGCAGGCGTTGACCCGAGCGCGTGCGGTCGCCGGATTCTGCGTCAGCCTCGTCGAGGAAGGCGTCACGCTGCGCGACGCCGGGATCACGGCGCCGGTGCTCGTCATGGGTCCGAGCCAGCACGGCGGCGAGGACGACATGGTCGGCGCGACGCTGACCCCGGTCATCGGCAGTCGCGACGAGCTCGCTGCGCTCGCCGCGGTCGCGAGCCGGCGCGGACCGATCGACGCACACCTCAAGATCGACACCGGCATGGGCCGGCTCGGCGTCGCGGTCGAGCACGCGGCGGAGCTCGCCGCCGATGCCGCTGCGGCCGGGATCCGGCTCGTCGGCCTGATGACGCACTTCGCGTGCGCGGACACCGACGACCCGGGCGATCCGGCGTCGATGACGCGCCAGCAGCTCGCGCGGTTCGCCGAGGCGGATCGCGCGGTCGTCGCGGCCGGCGCGCCGATTCGCGTTCGCCACGCGGCGAACAGCTCGGGCGCGCTGCTGTTCCCGGAGGCCCGGTTCGATCTCGTGCGCACCGGCATCGCGATCTACGGCAACGGCCGATGGCCGGCGGCGACGCCGCATGTCCAGGCGATGCGGCTCGTCACCGAGGTCGCGCAGGTCCGCGCGATCTCCGAGGGCCACTCGGTCGGCTACGGCGCGACGTGGCGCGCGAGCCGGCCATCGCGCGTCGCGGTGCTGCCGATCGGCTACGCGGACGGGCTGCCGCGCCGGGCGACCGGGCACGCGCAGGTGGCAATTCGTGGCGTTCGCGCGCCGCTCGTCGGCGTGATCAGCATGGACATCGCGATCGCGGATGTGACGGATGTGCCCGAGGTCCAGGTCGGAGATCCGGCGGTATTGCTGGGACGTGCCGCCGGCGGTGCATCGATCACGACGGCCGAGTATGGTGGATGGGCTGGCCTCTCCGAATACGAGGTCACCTGCGGCATGAGCAAGCGCGTACCGCGAACGTACGTGGGAGATCCTCCACCGTGAATCACACCGACGACGAGCCGACAGAGCTGCGCCCCCAGCCGGGGCCGCCGGTCGTCGACGCGTCGGGCGGCGGTGACGGCGCGGCCTCCGCTGCGGGCTCCGATCCGGGCACCGGCGACGACTCCGACGAGGATCGCCCGCCGCCGAAGCCCGACGCCGATCGCGCGAAGGAATCGTTCGGCAAGGCGGTGTGGATCGGGATCAAGGATGCCGGCTCTCCGATCGGCCGGTTTCTCGACATGGTGGGCGGTCACCTGATCCTGACCGGCCGCGCGCTGTCGTGGCTGCCGCGCCGGCCCTACCGCGTGAAGAACTACCTCGAGGCCGCCGAGTACATTGGCTTCGGCAGCCTGCCGATCGTGTTGCTCGTCGGGTTCTTCACCGGCGCCGTGATGTCGCTGCAGTCGGTCGCGGCGTTCCGCCAGTTCGGCCTCGAGTCGTTCTCGGGCGGCACGACGGGCAAGGCGCTCTCGATCGAGCTCGGGCCGGTGCTGACGTCGTTGATGCTCGCGGGACGCGCCGGCGCCGGCATCGCGACCGAGCTCGGCACGATGCGGATCTCCGAGCAGATCGACGCGCTCGAATCGATGGCGGTCAATCCGGTCCAGTACCTCGTGCTGCCGCGCGTGATCGCCGCGATGATCGTGACCCCGATCCTCGCGCTGCTGTTCTTCGTCGTCGGGATGAGCGGCGCGTATTTGGTCGCGGTGATCCTCGAGCACGTCGATCAAGGACAGTGGGTCGCGAACCTGCGCGACATCGTCCAGCTCCAGGACGTCGCGCAGGGCCTGATCAAGAGCGTGTTCTTCGGGTTCCTCGTCGCGCTGATCGGTTGCTACCAGGGCTTCAACGCGACCGGCGGCGGGCGCGGCGTCGGTATGGGGACCACCCGCGCCGTCGTCATGGGGTCGGTGACCACGCTGATCGTCGACTACTTCCTGTCGGACATCCTGCTCTCGATCCTCGGCACCGGCAAAGGTGGGCCCTGACCACGCACGACCGTCGATCGCCCCCGTGCGGCAGATCTCTCCGTCGTCAATTTCCGTCGACACTGTGGCGGAACGACAACAGTTTCGCGGCGTGTGATCGCTCCGTGTTGTGCTGACCACGGACGCGCGCCGGTATAAGGTGTCCTCGGTGTCTTACGTGGACAGGTTCGCAGTACCGACGCCCGGGAGGCTCGCGTGAGCAAGACGGTCTCGTCGGGCACGCGCGTCGCGATCCTGTTCTTGCTGGTCGCGATCGGCGGCTACCTGGTGTGGAAGAACCTCGGCCAGAACCCGGCGGGCTCGGACAACTACACGCTGATCGCGAAGTTTCGTGACGCATCCGGCCTGCCGAAGGGCAGCAAGGTCGTCGTCGCCGGTCTGCCGCAAGGCGAGGTCACGGATCTCGACGTCGAGGGCCGCTACGCGAAGGTCACGTTCAAGCTCAACGACGAGATCAAGGTCTACAAGAGCGGCGTCGTCATCAAGAAGGCGACCTCGCTGCTCGGCGACAACTACCTCGAGATCGATCCGGGCGAGCCGGTGAAGCAGATGCCCGATGGCACGAAGCAGACGTTCGTCCTGCTCGGCCCGACGTGCCCGACCTACAACGATCCGGACCAGGCAAAGATGGAGGAGTGTCGCCGCGTGCCGAACGTGGTCGAGGCGACGACGCCGGACCAGCTGCTGCACCGGATCGAGCAGACGATGCCGAACGTCGATCGCGTGCTCGAGAGCGTGCGCGATCTGTCCGAGGACGTGCGCCGGATCGTCAACGGGCCGCTGTCGTCGGTCGCCGCGCGCGTCGACGGCCTCGTCCAGAAGAACGCCGATACCGTCGAGGGCATCATCCAGCGCCTCGATCGGACGATGCAGAAGGTCGAGCTGATCGCCGATGACGTTCGCGCGATCACGAAGACGACGCGGCCGCAGCTCGACACCGTGATGAAGAACCTCGAGGAGGCATCGGCCGAGGCGAAGGATCTCGTCACCACGGCGAAGCGCGAGCTCGAGGACACCGGCAAGTCGCTGCGCGGCAAGCTCGACAAGCTCGACGGCGTGATCACGAACACCGAGTCGATCACGCACAAGATCGACGAGGGCAACGGCACGCTGTCGCAGCTCGTCAACCAGCCCGAGATCGGCGAGAACGTCGAGGCGATCACCGGCGAGGCGCGCGACTTCCTCGGCACGCTGTTCGGGCTCAAGACGTACGTCGGGCTGCGCAGCGAGTACAACGTGTTCGCCGGCCTCGCGCGCCACTACGTGACGCTCGAGCTCCACACGCGGCCGGACAAGTACTATCTGATCGAGCTCGAGAAGGGCCCGCGCGGCGACTATCCGGTCGTGACGCTGAACTTCGATCCGACGGTCGATCCGAATAACTGGATCCGCAAGACGGTGATCGAGGACAAGGTTCGCTTCACGTTCCAGTTCGCGAAGCGGTTCGGCTGGGCGACGCTGCGCTACGGCATCAAGGAATCGACCGGCGGTGTCGGCGCGGACGCGGACGCGACGTGGCTCAACCGCAAGCTACGGCTATCGCTCGACGTGTTCGACGCGACCTTCGACCAGCTACCGCGCGTCAAGATCACCGCGGCGATGGAGGTGTTCCGCCACGTCTACATCCTCGGCGGCGTCGACGAGCTGATCAACAACCCGGAGGAGCTGCAGATCGTGAAGGGCAACTCCGACGTGCCGATCCAGTTCGATACGTTCCGCTACGGCCGCGACTACTTCGCGGGCGCGATGCTGCGGTTCAACGACGAGGATCTGTCGGCGTTGCTCACGGTCGCGGGCTCCGCGGTGTCCGGCGCGGCGAACTAGCGATCGTGCGTGATCCGGACGCGCGCGATCAGCTCGCGTAGCTCGTCATCATCGACCGCGGCGACCTCGCGCACGATCTGCTCGCGCGCCACACCCGTGGCCGGCGGCGGCAACGGTTTCGCGGGCGGCGCGGTGCGCTGCTTCGGGCCGCGCAGCGTGACGTCGTCGCGGCGGCGGCGGCCGGCGAGCCGGAACTGGAGGTCGTCGAACAGCCGCGGCTCGCCGAGGCGCTCGACGAGGCCGGCGGTGATCTGCGTGCGCAGCAGGTTCAGCTCGTGGAGCCACGCGGAGCTCGCGACCTCGATCCACAGGGTCCGCTCGCGGATCCCGTCGGGGCGGGTGCGCTGCGCGATCTTCGGACCGACGAGCTCGGTCCACTCGGTGAGCAGCCGGCCGGCACGGACCTCGTCGCGGATGCCGTGGAAGTCGAGCGCGCGGGTGACCGCGGTCGCCGCCGAGGTGGTCTCGAGCGCGCGAGGCGGGCCGCGACGCGCCGCCTTCTTGCGGTAGGTCACGACGCCCGGAGACGGCGGATCAGCTCGCGCAGGCGACGGTCGCCGTCTCCGTCGCGGCTGACGAAGCGCAGTCCCGAGCTACCGGACGCGACGTGGTAGGACACGCGACCCGCGATCGCGATCGGCGCCGCCGCGCCGGGCGGCACGACCTCGAGCGTCAGCTCGGTGTCGATCGGCAGCGGCTCGGGCGTGGTCAGCAGCGCGCCGCCGACGCCGATCTCCGAGATCTCGGACTCGACGTAGTTCGCGCTGTTCGCGACGCGGTAGCGCACCGCGACCGAGACCGGCAGGCGGTGGTGCCGGCGACGCGGCACGTCGGTGCGCTTGCCGGAGAACACCTCGTGGAGAAACGTGAGCTTCGTCTGCTCGTCGGGCGCGAGGTCGATCGTCGCGCCGGCCCGGACGCGCATGCGCGGCAATGCGGGCCGCCAGTTCTGGACCGTGCCGCGGATCAGGACCTTGTTCGGCAGCAGCTGCGAGCTGACCTCGATGATCACCTGCTGGCCGGGCTCGAGCTCGTCGGTCGTCGGGACGAACATCGGTTCGGTCACGGACTCGCCCGGCGCGAGCTCGCGCCATTCGTCCGCGGTCCGGATACGAAGTTTCAGGATCACCATCCCGTGCCGCCGCAGACGATAACAGAGACTCCGGACGGTGCGCCACCGACGAGCCGTCGGGATCCGAGCAATTTCCTGCAGGAGCGGGGGATCGCGCCCGCGTCAGAGCCCGAGCCGCAGCTTCCAGACCTTGAGCAGTGCCTCCGCAAAAATCGCGCGTGACATCTTGGATTGGCCGACGCGGCGATCGACGAACATGATCGGCGTCTCGACCAGCCGCAGGCCCTTCTTGAGTGCTCGGTACTTCATCTCGATCTGGAAGCTGTAGCCGTTCGACGTGATCGTCGTCAGATCGATCGCCTCGAGCGCCGACCGCCGCCAGCAGATGAACCCTGCGGTCAGGTCGCGGACGTCGACCCCGAGGATGGTGCGCGCGTACAGGCTGCCACCGCGCGAGATGATCTTGCGCCCGACGCCCCAGTTCGCGGTGCCGCCGCCCGGCACGTAGCGCGAGCCGACGACCACATCGGCGCCATCCTCGGCGAGCGCGAGCATCGTCGCGAGGTACGCCGGATCGTGGCTACCGTCGGCGTCCATCTCGAACAGGTAGTCGTAGCCGCGCGCGAGCCCCCACTGAAAGCCCTCGATGTACGCGGTGCCGAGGCCGAGCTTGCCGGCGCGGTGCATCACGTGGATCCGGCTGTCGTCCGCCGCGAGCTCGTCGAGCAGCTGGCCGGTACCATCGGGCGAGTTGTCGTCGACGAACAGCAGCTCGGTGCCCGGCAGGGCGGCGAACAGCCGGTCCGCGATCCCGGGCACGTTCTCGCGCTCGTTGTAGGTGGGCACGACGATCAGCGACTTGGACATGCGTGGCGCGGGACGATAGCGATCCGTCGAGCGCGTCGCAACGCGCTATGCTCGGGTAGGTGCGGTCCCGGCGCGTGTGGATCTACGTGCTCTCGGTCGCGGCCTTGCTGGTCCCGGCCGGCGGAATCGCCTATCTGGGTGCGGTGTCGTATCGCGACGAGCGCGGTGCGGTCTCGGCGCAGAACGAGCGCCAGCGCCAGGCCGCGCTGCGGATCGCGGACAAGCTGTCGACCGCGATCGACGATGCGCTCGACGAGGCCGAGCGTGCGATCGCCGCCGAGGACGCCGCGCAGCAACCCGCGAAGGCGTCGCCCCAGCGCGTGACCGCGCCGCTCGGACGCTACTGGTTCTGGATCGACAACCAGCAGAAGCTGCGCGTGCCACGTGCCGTGCCCGCGACCGTCGAGCTCGGCGGCGCGCTCGATCGCGGCGTCGGCTGCGCCGGCGGCCGGCTCGAGGACTGCGAGCGCGAGCTGCGGACGCGGACCCGGCGGTCGATCATGCTGCACAACGCGCTGCGCGCCGAGGCGAGCAAGAGCTGGGCGGAGGCGCGCCGGCTCTACCAGGCGGCCGCGTTCCAGGACACCGAGCCGGAGGCGCTGCTCGGGCTCGCGCGCGTCCACGCCAAGCTCGGCGAGCCGGCAAAGGCGAACCAGGCGCTCGCCGACCTCGAGAAGAAGTTCGCCGGCCGCACGTTCAAGGGCGTGCCGGTCAAGCTCGTGGTCGCGACGCTGCGCGCCGAGGCCGCCGGCCCGGACGCGCTGCTCGACGTCGCCGAGGCGGTGCTCGAGGCGCGCTATGGCCTCGATCCGATCGTGCGGCTCGGCGTGCTCGCGCGGATCCGCCAGCGCCTCGATCGCCCACTGACGGCGCAGCAGCTGCAGCGCCGGAGCGCGCTCGACGAGCGGGTCACGACGATCAAGCGCGATGCGCGCGCGGCCGCCGGGCTCGCCGACGAGGTCGCCGAGATCGCGCGCACCGCGACGACGACGTGGCGCGGCCGCCCGGCGTCGCGCGAGCCGGCGCGCACGCTGATCTACCGCCGCGCCGCCGACGATCGCGGCATCGTCGGGATCGCGGTCGACGCGCCGATGCTCGAGCAGGCGATGTCCGGCGATCCCGATGCCGCGGTGGCGCAGAACGCGCGGCCGCTCGTGCTCGCCGCCGGCGCGTCGCCCGGCAACGAGCTGCGCACGATCGTGCAGGTCCCGCTCGGCACGCAGCTGCCGCACCTCTCGCTCGCGGTCGTCAATCCGCTGACCGATCCGGATCCGCTCGACGAGGTGATCCGCGAGCGCTCGCGCAAGCACGTGATCTACACGTCGGCGCTCGCGGTGCTGCTCGGCGTCGGCCTGCTCGCGACGATCCGCGGCGCCGCGCGCGCGCGGGAGCTCGCGCAGCTCAAGAGCGACTTCGTGTCGACGGTGTCGCACGAGCTCAAGACGCCGCTGACGTCGATCCGGATGTTCGCCGAGATGCTCGAACAGGGCGTCGCGAAGGGCGATCCGACAAAGATGGCGCGCTACCACGGCGTGATCGTCCAGGAGAGCCAGCGCCTCGGCCTGCTGATCGCGAACCTGCTCGACTACGCGCAGATCGAGCGCGGAACGCGGCGCTACTCGACGAGCCGGCACGCGATCGCCCAGCTCGCGCGCGACGCGGTCGCGACGTACGAGACCTTGCGCGATCCCGAGCGGGGCGGGCGCAATCCGATCGAGGTCGTGGTGTCTCCCGATGCGGTGCACGCCGAGCTCGAGACCGACCACGATGTCGTGGTGCAGGCCGTGCTCAACCTGATCAACAACGCCGCGAAGTACGGCGGTGCCGACAAGCCGATCGTGGTCGCGGTCGGTGCGGACGCGTCCGCGGTGTGGATCGCGGTCAGCGATCAGGGCCCGGGCATTCCGGCGGTCGAGCAGGTCCGGATCTTCCGCGAGTTCTATCGCTCGCCCGAGGCGTATCGCTCCGGTGTCGAGGGCACCGGGCTCGGGCTCGCGCTCGTCAAGCAGCACATCGAGGCACTCGGCGGCAGCGCGATCGTGCGGTCGACCGTCGGCGAGGGCTCGACGTTCACGATCCGGCTGCCGCGCGTCGCCGAGCCCAGGACCGCGGTCGCCGGCCGCCCGGTGGAGAACGTATGACCCGGATCCTCGTCGTCGAAGATGATCCGTCGATCCGGCTCGGGCTCGAGGACACGCTGACCGCGAAGGGCTACGAGGTCGAGGCGGTCGGGCGTGGCAGCGACGGCGCCGAGCGCGCGATCAGCGGCCGCTACGATCTCGTCGTGCTCGACGTGATGCTGCCCGACATCGACGGCTTCGAGGTGTGCCGGCGGATCCGCAGCAGCAAGGGCGCGTCGCGGCGCGTGCCGGTGATCATCCTGTCGGCGCGCGGCGCCGAGCTCGATCGCGTGCGCGGCCTCGAGCTCGGGGCCGACGACTACGTGACAAAGCCGTTCTCGCTGATGGAGCTGCTCGCGCGCGTCGCGAGCGTGCTGCGGCGCGCCCAGGGCGAGAGCGTCGAGCCGATCGGCCTGGCGTTCGGCACGATCGAGATCGATCTCGTCGGCCAGGTCGCGTCGAAGGCCGGCAAGCGTGTCGAGCTGCCGAGCCGCGCGTTCGCGATCCTGAAGGTGTTCGCGCGCCGGCCCGGCGAGGTCGTCAGCCGCGACACGCTGCTCGACGAGGCATGGGGCTACGAGGACTATCCGAACACGCGGACCGTCGACAATCACCTCGTGAAGCTGCGGCGCGCGCTCGAGGACGAGCCGGAGCGCCCGCGCTATCTCGTGACGATCCACGGTGCCGGCTACAAGCTCGACGTCCCGCGCGAGGCGGTGCGGTGGGCGACCCGGTGACGACGCACACAAACGTGACAAGGTTTTGCGGAACCGTGACGTGCGCGCACCAGGTGACGACGAGCGCGACGTCGTGCCGCGCGAGGCTGGATGCAGGCGAGGCGATGGCGCCGGCATCACGGCAACCGTCACGTGGCGGGAGGCGTGGTGCCGGCGCAGCGCCGGTCGTGCTCGCGCTGCTCGCGTTCGCGTGCGGCGACGACACGCCCGCGAAGCCGCCGCCGAGCGAGCCGCCCGCGCAGCACCGGATCGCGGCGGATCCCGCGATCGGCGCGACGACCGAGCTCGACGGCGACGCGCCGGCGTTCGGCGACGCCGTGCTCGCCGAGCTGACCGGTGACGAGCCGGCCGCCCGCGCGGCGTACGAGCGCGTGCTCGCCGCGGCCGACGTGCCGCCCGCACTCGCCGCACGCGCCGCGCTGCACCTCGCGCAGATGGAGTCGCGCGCCGGCCGCACGCGCCACGCGCTCGATCTCGTCGCGCGCGCGACCGCGCTGGCGCCGGCGGACTCGTTCGTCACGCAGGGCGCGGCACAGATCCAGGCCGAGGTCGTCGCGGCCGCGGGCGCCGGTGACATCCGCGGGCCGCGGCTCGGCACGCCGCTGTCGAACGTCCCGCCCGACGTCGCGGACGCGTTCGCCGCCGCCGAGCGCCTGCTCGCGCAGGTCCATCGCGGCCGGCTCGCGATCCGGATCGAGTCGCTGTCGCGCTCGATCAACGAGCGGATCAACCGCACCGCGAACGTGATCGGCAAGTACCGCACGATCGCCGAGCGCGGTGGCCTGCCGAAGAGCGCGGCGACCTACCGGATCGGCAGCCTGTATCACGACCTCGCGCTCGATCTCGTGTTCGCCGAGCTGCCGCCCGAGCTCGAGTCACGCTCGGCGAGCGACCTGCGCGCGACCCTGCGCAGCTACGCGATCACGTACCTCAAGAAGGCGGTCGCCGAGTACCGCGCGTGCCTCGACGGCCCGAAGCCGGCCGAGTCCGAGCTGTGGCGGTTCGCCGCCGAGACCGACATGCGCCGGGCCCAGGACGTGCTGCGCGCGGCGGGTGTCCGGGTCTCGGACCGCTGAACGGTTCGTTGCAGCCGCAACGACTGTCGCCGGCGCGCTAAGCTCGGTTCGTGGTCGCGGTCTCGATCGACGGCACGATCGTCTCGCCCGAGCAGGCGAAGATCTCGGTGTTCGATCGCGGCGTGCTGTACGGCGACGGCTGCTTCGAGGTGCTGCGAACATGGGACGGCGTCGCGCGCGATCTCGACGCGCACCTCGATCGGCTGTTCGACACCGCGCGGTTCCTGGGGCTCAAGCACGTCGACCGCGGCAAGCTGACCGAAGACGTCTACCGCACGATCGCGCACGCCGGGGCGTCGGCACCCGGCGAGCACCGGATCCGGATCGTGCTGACGCGCGGCCCGGGCGCGATCGGCGTGCGGTTCTCCGAGCTGCCCGCCGGTCACGCGATCGTGATCGTCGAGCCGCTGCACGACCAGCCGCGCGAGCTCTCGCTCGCGGTCGTCGACTGGCCGATCACCGCGCACGGTCCCGGCCGCAAGACGCTCGCCTACCTCGAGCATCTGATCGCGCGCGAGCTCGCCGCGGCCGCCGGCGCCGACGAGGCGGTGCGGCTCGACGCGCGCGGCAACGTCGTCGAGTGCGCGACGTCGAACCTGTTCGTCGTCTCCCATGCCGCGGTCGTCACGCCACCGACGGAGCGCGGTGCACTCCCGGGCGTCGTGCGCGCGCGCGTGATCGCGCTCTGCGGCAAGCTCGGGATCACGAGTCACGTGCGCGACATCTCGCGCCGCGAGCTGCGCGGTGCCGACGAGATCTTCGTGACGAGCTCGCTGCGCGGCATCGTGCCGATCACGAAGCTCGACGGTGTCGACCGGCGCCCGGGCCCGGTGACTGCCCGACTCGCGCAGGCCTACGCGGTCGCGATGCGCACTGCAACGTAGTGTTGAGCGCGCGCGATCGACGGCGCTCCGACCCTCGCCACCGTCGAGGACTGCTATAGTCGAGGTCCGGATGGCCAAGGACGCCCGGACATTGCGAGAGGAGGCGGCGCAAGCGACGGCCTCCGGCAAGCTCAAGCGCGCCCTGGCCGCGTACCTCGAGCTCGAGCGCCTCGAGCCGCGCGACGCGCAGTGGGCGAAGCGGGCAGGCGAGACCTACCGCCGGCTCGGCAACAACAAGAACGCGATCGAGGCGTTCAACCGCTCGGTCGAGCGCTACGCGCAGAACGGCTTCCTCGTCCAGGCGATCGCGGTCTGCAAGATCATCTTGCAGATCGATCCGAACCATCAGGACACGCTGCGCCGGCTGTCGATGATGAACGAGCAGATCGGCGCGAGCCCGACGCGCGCGGCGAACATGGCCGAGAACAACCCCGCGCTGCACGAGAACCCGCACGTCGCCGCGATCCGGCGCGCGAGCAGCATCAGCAACCCGCCGCAGTCGACGATCCCGCCGCGCGCGGTGCCCGCGACGTATGCGCCGCAGCCCGCGGTGCCGCGCACGATCACGCCGCGTCGCAAGGACAGCGACGAGCTCGAGCTGATCGACGAGCTCAACAACCCGCGCAGCCGCAACTCGACGTCGCCGGTGATCGCGGTCTCGCGCACGAAGAGCCGGCCGATCTCGCTCGGGCCCGACGCCGCGCTCGACACGATCACGCTGTCGAAGGAGGTGCCGTCCGCCCGCCAGCGCGACGACGGCGAGCCCGGCATCCACGTGATCCCGCTCGACGACGGCGTGCCGACCGAGGACGCCTCCGACGAGGACACGAACCCGCGCGACCTCATGGATCAGGACACCGGTCTGCCGCTGATCGTCGTGACCGACGACGACGAGCAACAGGTCGACGAGTCCACCGAGCTCGAGCTCGCCGATCTCGAGGAGATCCCGCTGCCCGCGCCGCGCGCGATCGGGCTCGCCGCCCAGCGCGCGCTGTCGAACACGCCGCTGTTCGCCGGCCTGCCGAGCGACGTCATGAAGGCGCTCGTCGAGCACCTGACGATCGTGTCGCTCGAGCCCGGCCAGCACCTGTTCCGCGAGGGCGATCGCAGCGACGCGCTGTACGTCGTCGTCGAGGGCGAGCTCAGCGTCCAGGCCGAGGGCCCGCCGCGCGTCGAGATGGGCCGGCTCGGGCCGGGCTCGTTCATCGGCGAGGTCGCGCTGATGACCGACCAGCCGCGCTCGGCGACCGTGACATCACTGACCGGTGCCGAGCTGCTGCGCATCGATCGCACGACGCTGGCGCGCGTGCTCGGCTTCCACGGCGACATGCTGCGCGCGGTGCTGCGGTTCGTCCGCGATCGCCTCGTCGACCGCTGGATGCGCACGAGCCCGCTGTTCCGCCCGTTCGATGACCAGCAGCGTACCGAGCTCGCGCGCCGGTTCTCGTTCCTCGAGATCGATGCCGGCACGACGCTGCTCGGCGTCGGCGATCGCCCCGACGGCCTCTACATCGTGCTCGCCGGCTCGTTCGTCGTCGTCCGCGAGGGCCAGACCGTCGCGCAGCTCACGCCCGGCGATCTGATCGGCGAGACCGCGCTGCTGTCCGGCGGCGCGTTCCGCAGCGACGTCGTCGCGAACGGCAAGAGCCTCGCGCTCTGCCTGCCCGCGGATGACTTCCGCGAGATCATCATGACCCACCCGCACATCCTCGAGTACATCGGCCAGCAGGCGGAGCACAGCCGCCGCCTGCACATCCTCTGACGATGACGAAGCGCTGGTCGCTCGCGATCAGCGGTTCCACGGGATGTCGAGCACGGCAAACTCGACGCCGGGCAACTTCGTCGGGCGCAGCACGTCCCCGTCGCGCAGGATCTCGACGTGGCCGTACCCGTTTGGTGTCGGACGGGTATGAACCGCGACGGTCAGCTCGTCCTTGGAGATGTCGATGATCCAGTACTCCGGTGCGCCTGCCTCGCCATAGATCGATGCCTTGAGCTTCGTGTCCTTCCGGATCGACGAGTCGGAGACCTCGATCACGAGCAGCGGCTCGGTCGGATGATGAAAGCCCGGCCGCCGGCGCGATACAGAAATGTCAGGCTCCGGCTCCGAGTCGTCCGTCGCCGCGTAGGGGCAATGCGCGCGAATATCGAAGTGTTCGATGCCGAGCAGCATCGTGAGCTTCATGAAGATCCACGAGCTGAGCGTCGCGTGCGGGCCTCCCTGCGGACTCATGGTGACGAGCACCCCGCGCAGCAGCTCGACGCGTTCGTCTTCAAACATCCCCAGCTCGACCATCCGCTCGTATTCGCGACGGAGCAGCGGTCGGATCTTCTCCGGGGACACGAGCTGCGGGTCGAACATCCCCACAGCGTACCGCGACCTGTTCACTTCTTCGACGGCAACTGATCGCGCGGCAGCTCGACCTTCGTCGGTGCGGTGTCCTTCGACGGCGCCTCGGTGTCACCCGCGAAGTAGTTGCCGAACGGGTTCCAGCCGAACGCGGTCGCGACCAGGCCCGAGCCGAGCAGCACGTAGACGATCCCGATCAGCAGGTGCGTGCGGCGGCCCATCGCGTACAGGCCCTTGCGCTTGCGCGCCCGCTGCTCGGCCTCGTCGGAGCGAAATCCCAGCCGGATGCGATGCAGCCCGAACAGGATGACGAGGGCCGCGACGGCCAGGAGCAGCCAGACCGGGATTCGCATGTCGCAAGACGTACCATTGACAGTTGCGCCTCGCCCGGGCAAGTTCGCGAAGCTTCTCCCCGCTCCCGGCGATGCAGACCCAGCCGAAGTACAAGAATTCCGCCGCGTTCTATGACGTGGACGGGACGCTGATCAAGATCAACATCGTGCACGCGTTCGCGTTCTACGCGTCGCGCCACGCCTCGCTCGCCGAGAGCACGCGCCGCACGATCAAGACCGCGCTCTCGATCCCGGTGTTCTGGGCGGCCGACAAGCTGTCGCGCAAGTGGTTCAACGAGATCTTCTACCGCTCGTACCAGGGCGCGAGCGAGGACCGCCTCGTCGTGCTCGCCGACGAGCTGTTCGAGGACGTGATCAAGCCGAACATCTATCCGCGCGCGAAGGATCTGATCGCGGAGAGCCGGCGCGCGGGCTGCCGCCAGGTGCTGCTGTCGGGCGCGCTCGACTTCACGATGAAGCCGCTCGCGCGCTACCTCGGCGCCGACGATCTGATCGCGAACCAGCTCGAGTTCGTCGACGGCTACGCGACCGGCAAGCTGAAGAAGCCGTTCGTGGCCGGCGCGACGAAGACCGAGATCATGCGGCAGTACGCGCGCGAGCACGACATCGATCTCGCGAAGTCGTGGGCGTACTCGGACAGCTTCAGTGACTACGCGATGCTCGCGGTCGTCGGCCATCCGACCGCGTGCAACCCGGACATGCGGCTGCGCGCGATGGCGCGGTCGTACGACTGGCCGGTGCTCGATCTCGACGAAGAACCCGAGCGCTCCGTCGCGCGGCGTCCGCAAGGGCTCGCGCCCGCGCGGAAGCTGCGGCTGCCCCGACCCGAGCCGCGAGAGAAGGACTAGTCATGCGCGCGATTCGCCCCAAGCTCCGCACCCACACGCGCGAGCACATCGTCACGATCGATACCGATTCGGCGCCGCGCATCATGTTCTACGGCGAGAACTTCATGATCGAAGATCTCCCGGTCGGGACGCGCGTGATCTACCCGAAGCGGCCGATGACGCCGGTCGCGAACCCGCGCGCCGCGATCCGCTACGCGCTCAATCAGCCGGAGGACTCCGAGCCGCTGCACGCGCTGCTGCGCCCGGGGATGAAGGTGACGATCGCCGTCGACGACATCTCGATGCCGCTGCCGATCATGCGGACGCCCGATGTCCGCCAGCTCGTGCTCGAGATCGTGTGCGAGATGCTCGCCGATCACGGCGTCGACGATGTCCACATCATCATCGCGCTCGGCCTGCACCGCCGGATGACCGACGCCGAGATCCGCCGGATGGTCGGCGACAAGGTGTGGAACGAGTACTGGCCCGAGCGGCTGTACAACCACGATGGCTGCGATCCCGACGGCATGGTCGTGCTCGGTCACACGCCGCACGGCGAGATGGTCGAGATGAACCGCCGCGTCGCCGAGAGCGACCTGACGATCTACGTCAACCTGAACTTCGTGCCGATGAACGGCGGCCACAAGTCGATGGCGGTCGGGCTGTGCGGCTACGAGAGCCTCAAGGCGCACCACCACCCCAAGGGCATCGTCGAGTCCAACTCGTTCATGGACCCGCCGAAGAGCTACATCGCGCACAGCTTCAAGCGGCAGGGCGATCTGATCGAGAAGACGCTCAAGGTCTTCCACATCGAGACCGTGCTCAACAATCGCTGCTTCGACGGCCCGCTGTCGTTCATCACGAAGAACGAGGACGACTTCACCGAGGCCGACCGCCTGAAGTTCCAGGCGATGAAGTGGACGCTCGACAAGCTGCCGTTCGCCGCGCGCCGCGAGATCTTCATGCGGACGCCGGCCGCGTACGAGCTGATCGCCTGCTACGCCGGCGCGGTCGATCCGTGCCACCAGCGGACGGTCAACAAGCAGAACGAGCAGAACTGCGTCGAGGTCGACGGGCCCGCCGACATCCTGCTGATGGGCATCCCGTACATCTCGCCGTACAACGTCAACAGCAAGGCGCTGAACCCGCTGCTCGTGCAGGTGATGGCGCTCGGCTACTTCTATCACATGTACCGGAACCAGCCGATCCTGCGCGACGGCGGGGTCCTGATCCTGACGCATCCGTGCTCGGACAAGTTCGATCCGGTGCACCACCCGAGCTACATCGAGTTCTTCAACCGCGTGCTGACCGAGACCACGGACAGCTACACGATCGAGAAGAAGTACCAGGACGAGCTCGCGTACAACCCGAGCTACATCGAGATGTACCGCCGCGGCAACGCGTACCACGGCGCGCACCCGTGCTTCATGTGGTACTGGGGCCAGCGCGGCCGCGAGAAGGCGAGCCGCGTGATCGTCGTCGGTAGCGACAACGCCACGGTGCCCCAGATCATGGGCTGGGAGACCGCGGGCTCGGTCGCCGAGGCGATCGCGATGGCGCGCGGCACGATGGGACGCAGCGCGCAGATCTCGATGCTCCACCACCCGCCGTACATGATCTGCGACGTGATGTGATGGGCGCCGGCAACGGACATCCGCGCGGCAACGGCAAGCTCACGCGCAGCGGCTATCACCTCGACACCGAGGTCACGTATGCCGGCGGTGCGGCGCCGCCGTGGCCCGACGCGAAGCGCGGCGTCCCGCTGCCGGCGCTGCGCGCGCCGGTGACCGGCAAGCCCCGGCTCGACGTCACCGAGATCCTGCGCGGCAAGAACATCCTGCTGATCGGCACGACCGGCTTCGTCGGCAAGGTCGCGCTGTCGATGCTGCTGCACCGCTACCCCGACGTCGGCCGCGTGTACTGCCTCGTGCGGCCGGGCGCCGGCAACACCGCCGACGAGCGGTTTTACAAGAAGGTCGCGTCGAGCGAGGCGTTCGATCCGGTGCGCGAGGTCCACGGCGATCGCTACGACGCGTTCATGCGCTCGAAGATCGTCGCGGTGCCCGGCGACATCGGGCGGCCGTACTGCAACTTCACCGACGAGCAGTTCGCGGAGTTCACCGCCGCGGGCGGGCTGCACGTGATCATCAACAGCGCCGGCCTGGTGTCGTTCGCGCCATCGCTCGAGAGCGCGCTGCGGATCAACGCGATGGGCGCGAAGAACGTGCTCGACGCCGCTCGCAAGGCGGGCGCGCGGCTCGTCCACGTGTCGACGTGCTACGTCGCCGGCCGCCGCGATGGCGATGTCTGGGAGGACGAGCCGATCGTCGGCTACTTCCCGCGGTCGTCGCAGATCTCCGACGATCAGCGCAGCCAGGACGAGCTGCTCGATCGCGACTTCGATCCGGCCGCCGAGATCGCGGACTGCCAGAAGATGATCGATCAGGCGCGCGAGCGCTCGAACGATCGCCAGCACATCTCGGAGTTCCGCGAGCGCGCGGCGCAGGCACTGCGCGATCAGCGGCGCGATCCCGACGACGAGAACGATCTCAAGCTCGCGGTCGCGCGCGAGCGCAAGATCTGGATGAACGAGGTGCTGACGAAGCTCGGGATGGAGCGCGCCACGCACTGGGGCTGGACGAACACGTACACGTACACGAAGTCGCTCGGCGAGCAGATCATCCTCTCCGATCCGTCGGTGACGACGACGATCGTGCGGCCGGCGATCGTCGAGAGCAGCGTGCGCTATCCGTTCCCGGGCTGGAACGAGGGCTTCAACACGACGGCGCCGCTCATGTACCTCATGCTCAAGGGGCACCGCAGCGTGCCGATGGGCGAGGACACCGCGCTCGACGTGATCCCGGTCGACTTCATCGCCTCGGGCATGCTGCTCGCGACCGCGGCGGTGCTCGCCGGCGAGCACGAGCCGGTGTACCAGCTCGGCTCGAGCGACTCGAACCGGATCACGAGCAAGCGGCTCACCGAGCTGACCGGGCTCGCGGTGCGCCGCGTGTATCGCGACAAGGCCGACCGCGGCGAGGACACGATCCGCAGCAAGATCCGCGCGCGGCTCGAGTCGCGCCCGGTGACGTACGAGCAGTTCGAGAAGCGGTCGGCGCCGATGATCAAGCGGATCGCCGACCGGCTGATCTCGACGATCGACGACAAGCTGCCGCGCTGGGGCGCCCCGCGGCTCGAGGCGTTCGCCGAGCGTGCGCGCGACGAGCTGCAGAAGATCTCGACGTTCACCGGTCAGATCACCGAGCTCGTCGAGCTGTTCAAGCCGTTCACGACCGACCACGACATCTCGTTCCGCTGCGACAACATCCGGGCGCTGTGGGCGCGGCTGACGCCGGCGGATCAGGACCGCCTGCTGTGGGCGCCGCACCTCGTCGACTGGCGCAAGTACTGGCTCGACACCCACTTCCCGGGCCTCCAGAAGTGGACGTTCGACAAGCTCGACGACGAGTTCGGCGCGAAGCCGAAGACGGTCTACACGTACAAGTCGATCGTCGAGCTGTTCGAGGCGACGGTGAAGCTGCACCCGAACCGGCCGGCGCTGCGCCTGCTGCGCAAGGACGGCGGCGAGCCGATCTCGTACACGTATCGCCAGATCGGCGACATGGCGTGGCAGGGCGCGGGCGTGCTCCGGCAGTCGAAGATCGGCGCGGGCGAGCGCGTGATCGTGATGAGCGAGAACCGCCCGGAGTGGGGCATCTCGTACTTCGCGATCCTGCTCGCCGGCGCGACCGTCGTGCCGCTCGACAAGGAGCTGACGCTGCCCGAGGTGTTGAACCTCGCGAAGGTGTCGCGGTCGCGCGCGCTCGTGCTGTCGCGCAAGGTCGTCGAGCGGCTCGCCGGCGAGGCGAACATCGCCGTGCCGATCGGCGGCCGGGGCGGCGACGACGAGGACGATCCGATGGCGGTGTGGTCGCCGGCGCATCACGCGTTCGGCGCGTGGCTCGGCAACCAGGGCATCGACGCGCGCGTGCTCGCGTTCGACGAGCTGCTGACCGAGCCCGACGTCACCGTCGGCGCGGTGCGTCCGGATACCAAGGGCGACGTGCTCGCCTCGCTGATCTTCACCTCGGGGACCACGGGCAACCCGAAGGGCGTGATGCTGACGCACAAGAACCTGACCTCGATGGTCAGCAAGCTGTCGTCGCTGTTCACGCTGTACAAGCACGACAAGCTGCTCAGCGTGCTGCCGCTGCACCACACGCTCGAGTTCTCCGCCGGCTTCCTGATGCCGCTGATGCACGGCGCGTCGATCGACTACCTCGAGGAGCTCGAGGCCGACTCGCTCGCGCGCGCGCTCGAGGATGAAGGCGTCACCGGCATGGTCGGCGTCCCGGCGCTGTGGCAGCTGCTCGAGCGCAAGATCTACAAGAACGTGTCGGACGCCGGCGTGCTCGTCGAGAAGGCGTTCGACTCGATCGTCGATCTCAACCGCTCGCTGCGCGACAAGCTGCCGTGGGATGTCGGTGCGGGCAAGCTGCTGTTCTTCCCGGTGCACCGCAAGCTCGGCGGGCGGATGCGGCTCTTGATCAGCGGTGGCTCGGCGCTGCCGCCCGAGACGCTGAAGCACTTCCGCGGCCTCGGCTTCAACCTCTACGAGGGTTACGGCATGACCGAGTCGTCGCCGGTGCTGACGGTGACGCGGCCCGGCGACAAGGTCGTGCCCGGCTCGGTCGGTCGCGCGCTGCCCGGCATCGACGTCCGGATCGATCAGCCGGATGCGAATGGCATCGGCGAGATCATCGCGAAGGGCCCGAACGTCATGATCGGGTACTTCGAGAACCCGGACGCGACCGCCGAGACGATCCAGAACGGCTGGCTGCACACCGGTGACCTCGGCCGGATCGACGACGACGGCAACGTGTTCATCGTCGGTCGCAAGAAGGAGATGATCCTCGGGGCGTCCGGCGAGAACGTCTATCCCGACGAGCTCGAGGAGCTGTACCGCGACTCGAAGTACATCAAGGAGATGTCGGTCGTCGGGCTGCCGGTCGCCGGGGACGACAAGCTCGAGACGGTCGCGGCGCTGATCGTGCCCGACTACGAGCAGGTCAAGGACGGGATGTCGCGCGAGGACGTGCGCGAGGCCGTCCGCGAGCACGTGCGCAAGATCAGCAAGAGCCTGCCGCTCTACAAGCGGCTCAAGGTCGTCCACCTGTGGGACCACGACCTGCCGAAGACCGCGTCGCGCAAGGTGCGGCGGCGCGACGTCGTCAAGGAGCTGCAGCGGCTCGAGCGCGCGGCAAAGGGCGGGGCAGAGGCGCGCCAGCTCGGCGAGGCGACCACGCAGCACGCGGGCAGCTGGCTGCACGATCTGCTCGCGGACGTCTCGCAGAAGAAGCGCGGCGCGATCACCAGCGAATCCCGGCTCGAGGAGCTCGGCTTCGACTCGCTGATGTTCACCGAGCTCGCGGTCGCGCTCGAGGCGGCGGGCGTCAGCCTGCCGGATCCGTCGGAGCTGCAAGGGCTCGAGACCGTCGCCGACGTCGAGAAGCTCGTCGCGCGGCAGGGCGCGAAGGCCAAGAGCGAGAAGCCGAAGCGCGACCGGCTGCGCCGCGAGAAGGATGCCGAGGAGAAGGCGGCGAACGACGACATCGACGTGCCCGGGCCGCTGGTCTCGATCGGCCGGCGGGCGCTGCGCAGTGGCATGCGTGCGCTGTACGAGCGCGTGCTCGAGACCGACATCTACGGCCAGGTCCCGCCGTTCGGTGGCTACATCGTCGCCGCGAACCACGCGTCGCACCTCGACACCGGGCTCGTGAAGTACGCGCTCGGCGAGCAAGGCGATGCGCTCGTCGCGCTCGCGGCGAAGGACTACTTCTTCGACGATCCGTTCCGCCGGATGTACTTCGAGAACTTCACGAACCTCGTGCCGATGGAGCGCCACGGCTCGCTGCGCGAGTCGCTGCGGCTCGCCGGCGAGGTGATCCACGACGGCTACATCCTGCTGATCTTCCCCGAGGGCACGCGCTCGGAGACCGGCATCATGACCGACTTCAAGCCGTCACTCGGCTACCTCGCGATGACGAACAAGTGCGGCATCCTGCCGATGTACCTGGCCGGCACGCACGAGGCGATGCCGAAGGGCCGCTACCTGCCGAAGCGCGGCGAGCGAGTCGCGGCGTACATCGGGCCGTACCTGTCGTACGACGACGTCGTGAAGCTCGCGGCCGGCCACAAGTCGCGCTCGGACCAGTACCGCGCGATCACGTACTCGGTCGAGGCGACGATCCGCCGGCTCGCGCCGCGCGATCAGGCGTGGACGCTCGGCGAGGCCGGGACGACGCCGATGGCGGAGTACATGGCCGCGCAAGGCAAGCCGCTCGCGCAGGCCGAGGACGAGGCGCGATGACGGACACACTCCTCGTCACCGGCGCGACCGGGTTTCTCGGCGAGCACCTGTGCCGCGTGCTCGTCGAGCAGGGCCATCGCGTGCGCGGCCTCGCGCGATCGCGCTCCGGCGTGCTCGCGGATCTCGGCGTCGAGCACGTCCGCGGCGACGTCCTCGACGGCCCGGAGCTCGATCACGCACTCCGCACTCCCTTCGGGAGTGCTGCGCGCCCCGGCGAAGCCGTGGCTTTCGATCAGGCGCTTGCCGGCGTGCGCGCCGTGTTTCACCTCGCCGGCGCGGTGTCGCGCGATCCGGACGACGCGCAGCGGATGATGCGGCTCCACGTCGACGGCACGCGGCGCGTGCTCGAGCGCATGGCCGCGGCCGGCGTCAAGCGCATGGTGCTCGCGTCGACGTCCGGCACGATCGGCGTCTCGAAGGACGAGGAGATCCTCGACGAGACTGCGCCGTACGCCGAGGAGATCGTCGCCGGCTGGCCGTACTACGCGTCGAAGATCTACCAGGAGCGGCTCGCGTTCGAGCACGGCGAGCGACTCGGCATCGAGGTCGTCGCGGTCAACCCGAGCCTGCTGCTCGGCCCCGGCGATCGCCGGCTGTCGTCGACCGGCGACGTCCGCAAGTTCATGCGACGCAAGATCCCGGTCGTCCCCGACGGCGGGATCAACTTCGTCGACGCGCGCGATGCCGCGCTCGCGACCGCCGCCGCGCTCGACAAGGGCCGCGCCGGCGAGCGCTACCTGCTCGGCGGTCCGAACTGGACGATGAAGGACTTCTTCGCCCGGCTCGGCCGGGTCGCGAACGTCTCGCCGCCGCGGCTCAAGCTGCCGGCGAAGGTGAACCGGTGGGGCGCGTCGCTGGTCGAGGAGCTGTACCGTCACCGGGGCAAGGAGCCGCCGGTCGATCGGATCAGCGTCGAGATGTCCGAGCATTTCTGGTGGATCGACTCGTCGAAGGCGGAGCGCGAGCTCGGCTTCTCGGCGCGCGATCCGCAGCTCACGCTGCACGACACGGTCGCCTACCTGCGCCGCGGCATCGAGAGCGACTGAGCCACAGGACAGACGGGCCCCCACCCGTCGCCCTTCGATCGCCACATCGCGCGCCCCCCGTTGGCCCTTCGATCGCCACCTGCCACGCCATCCACCCGAAGGGCGTGATTAGGTCACTGCCCGCCGGCGGCCGCCATAGGCATGAACCCCAGGTCCCGGATTGACGCTCGCGGGATCCCGGCGAACACTGCCTCGGGTCCATGAACGAGGTGTCCTCGATGGCAGCGCGGGCGCTGCTTCGCCTGGCGGCGGGGGCCGGGATCGCGACCGAGCCACTGACCCGAGGCCTGTCGTTCGACGAGGCGTCGCTGCGACGCGTGCGGCGCGTGTCGTGGGATGACTACTGCATCGTCGCCGAACGGCTCGAGGTCGAGGCCGGCGGGCCGGAGGCACTCGAGGCGCTCGCCGAGCAGGCGTATCACGAGGCGATCATCGACGAGGCGCGGACCGTGCTGCGCGCGATCGTGAGCCCGCGGGCGCTCTACCGGTTCGTGTTCACGGTCGTCAACCCGCCCGCGTTTCCGAACGTCGACTTCGAGTATCGCGAGCTGCCCGATGGCCGGATCCGGATCGGCGGGCGGATCCGCAGCTACTCGCGCGGCTGCCTCGCGTTCCAGCACGGCAACGTCGGCGCGATCCGCGGGTTCCCGGCGCACCTCGATCTGCCGCCGGCGGAGCTCGCGATCGAGGAGATGACGGAGCGCGCGCTCGTCGTCCTCGTGCGTCCGCCGGCATCGGAGACGCTCGTCGCCCGCGCGCAGCGTGGCTCGTCGGCGGCGGTGCGCAGCGCGGCGATGCGCCTGTTGCGCTACTTCGCCGAGGACTCGCGGCAGCGCAGCGACTCGCTCGCGTCGCTTCTCGAGCAGCGGCCGCGCGCGGTCGATCACGATCTGCTGGCACGGTTGCAGCGCGTCTCGACCGAGCTCGTGTTGACGCCGCGCCAGACCGAGGTCCTCGCGCTGCTCGTGCGCGGGATGTCGAACAAGGAGATCTCGGCCTCGCTCGATTGCGCCGAGAACACCGTCGAGCTGCACGTCACGCAGCTGCTGAAGAAGTCCGGGGTGCAGGGCAGGGCACAGCTGATCGCGCGGTTCTGGACCGACGCGCTCGACGCGAACGCGTGATCAGCGCTTCAGGCGGTCCGCCGGCTTGCGCTCGCGCGGGACGAAGCCTGCTCCGATCGCGCCGGTCACGGCGATCGCGAGCTGCTTCGCGCGCGCCGCGTCGACATCGCCGAGCAGCCCCTCGACGATCATGTGGCACAGGCCGTGGACGAGCGCGCTCGCGGCGAGGATCAGATCGTCGAGCGGCATGTCCGCGATGATGCCCGCGGCCTGCGCCTCGGCGAGCTCGCGGCGCTGCTCGCGATTCCACGCGTCGCGGCGCGCGCGCTGGTCGGCCGGCATGCGCTCGGCCATCCCCGGGACGTACAGCGCGCGGAAGTGCTCGGGGTGCGCGGCCGCGAACTGCACGACCGCGATCCCGGTGTGACGGAACCGATCGAGCGGATCGTCCGTCGCCTCGGCGAGGCTCGCCTCGATCGCCTGCGCGAGCCGGTCTGCGCATTCACCGGCGACCGCGGCGAGCAGCTCGTCCTTGTCCTGGAAGTGGCGATACGCTGCTGCCGGAGACACGCCGGCGCGGCGGGTGACGTCGCGCAGCGTGAAGCCTTCCGGACCGGCCTCGGCAACGGCGCGTAGCGTCGCCTTGACGAGGGCGGCGCGCAAGTTGCCGTGATGATACGCGCGGGGCTTCGGAATGTTTACATTGTTCACTTTCTGGGTTGCACGTCAAGCTTCGCGCTGGTACTCGATGTGAACACTGTGAACATTGGAGACGAATCATGGTCGCCCCGATCCAGCTGATCGACGTCGCCCCCGCAGCTGCGCCGCCCTCGTCGCGCGAGCTCGCCGCCCGGCTGTGGACCGACAACCTGCCGCGCCAGCACGGCTTCGAGCCGCTCGTCGTCGAGGGCACGCTGCCGGCGGAGCTCCGCGGCACGCTGTATCGCAACGGCCCCGGACAGTTCGAGCAGTTCGGCACGCGGTACTCGCATCCATTCGAGGGCGACGGCGCGGTCACCGCGGTGCGGTTCGACGGCAGCCGCGCGTTCGGCTCGTCGATGCTGACCGAGAGCGCGGGGCTCGGCGAGGAGCGGCGTGCCGGTCGCGTGCTGTACGGGCTCGCCGCGCCGTGGTCGCGCCGGATCCGCAACGTGCTCGGCAAGCGCGACAAGAACACCGCGAACACGAACGTGATGATGTGGCAGGGCCGGCTGTTCGCGCTGATGGAAGCCGCCAGGCCGACCGAGCTCGATCCGCGCGACCTGCGCACGATCGGCGAGACCGATCTCGACGGCGCGATCGTCGCGATGTTCTCGGCCCACCCGCATCGCGTCGCGGCGCGGCGCGCGACCTACAACTTCGGCCTCGAGTACGGGCGCAAGACGAAGCTGCACTGCTACGAGCTGCCCGACGTCGGCCCGGCGCGCCGGCTCGGAGCGGTCGAGCTGTCGTACGCGCCGATGCTGCACGACTTCATCGCGACCGAGACCCACCTCGTGTTCTTCGTGTCGCCGGTCCGGATCCACGTGCCGCGCATGCTGCTGCAGCTCGGCAGCTTCGAGCAGCTGTTCCGCTATCAGCCCGAGCACGGCACCGAGGTGATCTGCGTGCCGATCGATCGCCCCGCCGAGGTCGTGCGGTTCACCGTCGATGCGTTCTACCAGTGGCACTTCACGAACGCGTGCTCGCGCGGCGACGAGCTCGTGATCGACTACGTGCGCTACCCCGGGTTCGAGTCGTTCCTCGACATCGGCGCGCTCGGCCGCGGCGGTACGCCCGAGGCGCTCGGTGAGGGGCGCGCGCATCGAGCGCGGATCGATCTCGCGGCGCGCTCGCTGCGCTCGGAGCAGGTGCTCGACGCGAGCTGCGAGTTTCCGACCGTCGCGCCGGGCGCCGAGGGTCGCGCGCATCGCTACGCGTATCTCGCGCTCGACAACCTGCGCGCGGTCGGCAAGCACGACACCGAGACGAACGCGGTCGAGCAGCACGCGCTGCCCGCGACCCAGCGCGCGACCGAGCCGCTGTTCGTGCCGCGTCCGGGCGCGGCGTCCGAGGACGATGGCTGGGTCGTCGCGCTGTGCCACGACGATCCGTCCAATCGCGCGTTCGTCGCGGTCTACGACGCGCGGCGGCTCGGAGCGGGTCCGATCGCGCGGGTGTGGTTCGATCATCAGGTGCCCATCACGTTCCACGGCACGTTCTCGCCAGCGGGGTAGATTTCGGCCGATGGCCGAGCCCGACCGCGATGCCGATGTCATCGATGTCCGGCCGCCGCTCGAGCGCTGGCTGTCGCGGCTCGCGCCGCGGCGCTACACGCTGACGCGCTGGCTGATCCTGCGGCTGCTCGGCGTGGTCTACCTGTTCGCGTTCCTCGGCCTGCTGGTGCAAGGACCGCCGCTGCTCGGCGAGCACGGCCTGACACCGGTCGGCACGTACTTCGATCGGCTGCGCGACGCCGGCCTCGGCTTCTGGGACGTGCCGAGCGTGCTGTGGTGGAGCAGCTCCGACGGCGCGATGCAGGCATGGGCGATCGTCGGCCTCGTGCTGTCGCTCGCGCTCGTGATCGGCTACGCGAACATGCCGACGATGTTCCTGCTGTGGGCGATCTACGGCTCGTTCGTGCGCGTCGGCCAGCTGTGGTTTTCCTTCGGCTGGGAGATCCAGATCCTCGAGACGACGCTGATCGCGATGTTCCTCGTCCACGCGTGGGATCCGCGGCCGCTGCGCTCGCCGCCTCCACCGACGACCGCGATCGTGCTCATGCGCTGGCTCGTGTTCCGCATCATGCTCGGCGCCGGCCTGATCAAGCTGCGCGGCAGCGGCTGCTGGACCGACCTGACCTGCCTCGACGCGCACTTCGAGACCCAGCCGATCCCGAACCCGCTGTCGCCTCTGTTCGACGGCCTGCCGCACGTCGTGCTCGCCTCGGGCGTCGTCTACAACCACATCGTCGAGGTCGTGCTGCCGTGGTTCGTGTTCGGCCCGCGCGCGGTGCGGCTCGTCGCCGGCATCCTGATGGCCGCGTTCCAGGTCGTGCTGATCGCGAGCGGCAACCTCGCGTTCCTCAACTGGCTGACGCTCGTGCCGATCCTCGCGCTGCTCGACGACGACTTCCTGCTGCGCCTGCTACCGCGACGCGCCCGCGCGTGGCTGCGCGCACGGATCCCCGAGACGCCGCCGCGCGATGGCAAGCAGCTCGGGATCGCGATGTTCGTCGCGTTCATCGTGTTCCTGCTGTGGATGCCGGTGCTGCGGTCGTTCGACGCGCCGATCCACGTCGTGCTCGCGATCGCGGCCGCCGGCGGCTTCGTCGCAGCCGCGATCGCGCTGCGCGAGTACCTCGTGCGCCCGGGCCGCCGGCTCGATGGCCACCAGCTCGCGGTCGGCTGCTTCGCCGCGCTCGTGATCGTGAAGAGCTACGCCGTCGTCGACAACCTGACCGCGAAGCGCCAGATCATGAACGGCAGCTTCGACCGGCTGTCGATCGTCAACACCTATGGCGCGTTCGGCAGCGTCACGATGGATCGCCACGAGCTCGTCATCGAAGGCACGCGCGATCTCGATCCCGACGAGGCGACGTGGCACGCGTACGAGCTGCCGTGCAAGCCCGGCGATCTCGCGCGCCGGCCGTGCATCCTCGGGCCGTACCACCGCCGCCTCGACTGGCTGATCTGGTTCTCCGCGATGGACGACGAGCCCCGCGATCCGTGGATCCTCCACCTCGCGTGGAAGCTGCTCGACGGCGACCGCTCGATCCGCGAGCTGATCGCGGTCGATCCGTTCGACGGCGAGCGCCCGACCTGGATCCGGATCCGGCGCTTCGTCTACCACCTACAGCCGTACTCCGCGGACACGTGGTGGACGCGCGATCACGAGCAGCTGTGGCTACCGCCGATCGCGCTCGATACGCCCGGGCTTCGCGAGGAGCTCGCGCAGCATGGCTGGCCGTCGCCGTCGCTGCACTAGCAGCTCTTCATCGTGCTGATGAACATGCGGCACGCGTCGGTCGTGCAGCACTTGTTCGCCTGCTCCCACTTGCTCTCGAAGATGCCGCGCGACGCGTTCTCCCAGCACGCCTTCGCCTCGTCGAAGCCCGCAGGCGACGGGAACACGCTGCCCGGGTAGAACGTGCAGCTCTTGAGCAGCGCGCGCATCGAGCACGTGATGCTCGGATCGGTCGCGAACTTGCCCTGCTTGATCGCGTCGGAGATCGTGTTCGCCGGGTCGGGGGAGATCGTGCCGGCACCGCCCGCGTACGTGCTCGTGCTGTTGATCGCGCGGACGAGCGCGTCGATCAGGTCCTGCATGCCGGGCTCGGTGCCGCAGCTCTGGATCAGGTTCGCGCCGAAGAACGCGTCCGGGCACGCCTTGACGGCGTCGGTGCACTGGTTCGTCACCGGCTGGCGGAGCAGGCACGTGATGCCGGCGACGTGCTTCGCGAACCGGTCCTGGCAGTCCTGCAGCCGGACGCCCATCGCCTTCGCGGCGTCGCCGAGCGAGTACTCCATCCCGGCGTAGACCATCTCGCTCAGCAGCAGCATCGCCGCGATGCCGCCGATGCAGCGCGGCAGGATCGTGCGCGTGATGCCGGCGAGGTTCGACACGCCGGCGCGCGCGGCCGCGCTCCAGTTGATCACCCACTGGCCGCCGACCCGGGACGCGAAGCCGCGGATCGTCTGCAGCACGCGTCCCGCGACGTCGCGAAAGATGCCGGTGCCGTCCGCGGTGATCTCGAGCGACACCGCGCCCGCCGGAGGCGAGTAGATGATGCCGGTCGCGGTCGGCACCGGCTCGCTCGTGATCGACCCGAACTCCCAGGTCTCGTCGCACGTCTGGCAGGTGCCCGCGCTGCACAGCGTGCACGTGCCGCTCGAGCAGTCCGCGCACACGCCGTCGTCGAAGCAGACTTGCTCCGAGTAGTCGCTGAGGATGGGCGCATCCGAGCCCTCGCCCGCATCGACCACTGCTTCGAGCGCGATCGGCTGGTCGCGCACCTCGCTCGTACAGCCGATCAAGAACACCGCGATCAGAACGCCAAGACGAACCATCATGAAGAACCTCCTGCGCCGCCTGTGTGCAGCGCCCGTACCGCTCGTAACCACGCGGCATCACGGAGGTGCGCTCGCTCGGCGCCGATCAACTCGGATCACCGGGAGCCAACTTGTTTCAGAACCGGACAGCTACGAGACGACCGCGAGCCGCTGGCGCTTGAGCGTCGCGAGCTCCTGGCTCGAGGGCACGCGCGCGCGCGGCCCGGTCGGCTCGACGCCGCGGTCGCGAAACGCGCGCTTGTAGGCCGCGAAGCTGCCGCCGGCGCGATGCGCGTCCATCACGGCGAGGCCGGCCGTCGACTCGCCCTGCGCGATCATGTACTCGACCCACGCCCACCGCGCCGACGTCGGCCGGACCTCGACCTTGCCGGCGAGCCCGGCGCGGCGCAGGCCATCGCGCAGCCGTGCGAGCCGCGCCTCGACGACCGGGATGCCGGCGAACGGCGTGCCGTCGAGCGGCGTGTTGCGCTTCGCGACGAACGGCGCGAGCCCGTACGCGACGCGCGGGTGGATCTTCGCGAGCTCGCGCGACAGCTCGACGAGCTCGTCGACATCGGCGTCGGTCTCGCTCGGGACGCCGAGCATCATGTAGACCTTCAGCGTGTGCAGCCGGTGCTTCGCGGCGAATTCCGCGGACCGCAGCAGGTGGTGCGCCTTCGTCGAGCGCTCGACGACGCGCCGCATGCGCTCGCTCGCACCGTCGGCCGCGACCGTCAGCGTGCGATAGCCACCGCGCGCGAGCAGCCCGACGAGCTCGTCGGTCAGCTTGTCCGCGCGCAGGCTCGAGATCCCGACGTCGCGGCCGCCGTCGACGACGTCGCGCACGATCGCGGCGATGTCCGGGTGATCGGTGACCGCCGCGCCGACGAGGCCGACCCGCGTCGTGCCGTCGGGAATGCCGGCAATGATCTGCTCGCGCGGCACGATCCGCATGCCGCCGTTCGTCGACCGCCGCATCACGCAGTACGTGCAGCCGCGCGAGCAGCCGCGCGCCGCCTCGGTCATGAACATGTCGGCGAGCTCGGTGTGCGGCGTCGCGATCGCCGAGCGCGCCGGCAGCAGCGCGTCGTCGACCGCGGCGACCGGCGGGACGGTCTCGCCGTGGAGGTGCGGCAGGTAGTAGCCGGGCTTGCCGGCGAGCGCGTCCCACAGCCGGTCGCGGACGTAGCTCGCGTCGCGCGCGGCGTGCAGCAGCTCCTGGACGAGCTCCTCGCCTTCGCCCATCACGATCACGTCGAAGAACGGCGCCATCGGCGCGGGGTTCGAGAACGTCATCGGCCCACCGGCGACGACGAGCGGATGGCGGTGATCGCGATCGCGCGCGAGCGCGGGGATGCCGGCGCGATCGAGCGTCTCGACGACGCCGGCGATCTCGAGCTCGTACGCGACCGAGTACGCGAGGATCGGATAGCTGCCGATCGGCTGATCTTGCTCGAGCGTGCGCGGCACGTCCTGCATCGCGCGATCGGCGGCGATGCCGGGCATGCCGTGCAGCGTGCGATAGATCTGCTGGTAGCCGAGCGACGACATCGCGATCCGGTACGGGCTCGGATAGACCATCGCGACGCGGGTCTCGGCCTCCTTGAAGAGCGTGCCTCGCTCGGCGGCGAGCAGCTCGCGACGTGACAACGACTCCGCCATGATCAGAAGCAGGGCTGGATGTTGGCGGTCCACACGCGGTTCCACGCGCGCGGTGCACCGGCGGGCAGGGCGCCCGACCGTGGCGTCCAGATGTCGAGGCACTCGCCGTCGCTGCCGCACCGCGACTGCGTCAGCACGATGTCCGCGGCGCCGTCGTCGTCGCGGTCGACGCCGATCGCGACGCGATGATCCGGCTCGCTGTTCGGGACCTCGATCTTCGACTCGTCGATCTTGCGCGCGACGCGGCGATCGAGCGCCGGATCGATGATGCCGATCGACTTGCGGCGGCTCGTCTGCGAGATGTCACCGCGCACGAGCTCGGCCTCGATCGTCCACACCGACTCGCACTTCGGCGTCGTCGCGCGCGCGGTCTTGACGCGGACCTCGGCGACCGTCTGGGTCTCGTCGACCACGGTGACGACGTCGCCGACCTTCGGTGGCGAGCCGACGCAGATGCCTTGCAGGCTCGGCTGGACCTCGCAGATGCCCGGCACCGTCGCCGCGGATGCACGCCGGCGCTCGACGCGCACGACCTTGCCCGGCGGCGGGCTCGCGAACGCGGCGGCCGCGAGCGCACCCGCGCCCCCGACGACGATCGCGATCAGGCCGAGCCGGAGCATGGCGTCGATCATAGCACCCCGATCCGCCGGTGCCGTGCTACCTGGATCGGGTGGGCGTGGTTCGCTATGTCGTCCGGATCGGCGCGCCGCACCGCCACCTCGCCGAAGTGACGGCGAGATTTCCCGTCGACGGCCTCGAGCACGTCGAGCTCGTGCTGCCGACGTGGACGCTCGGGAGCTACCTGATCCGCGACTACGCCCGGTTCGTGCGCGACCTGACCGCGACCACCGACGACGGTGCACCGCGCGCGGTCGGCAAGCGCGACAAGACGACGTGGACGATCGACGTCGGCGGCGCGCGCGAGCTCGTCGTGCGTTACGAGGTCTACGGCCACGATCTCAGCGTCCGCACGAACCACATCGACGGCACGCACGCGCTGCTCCATCCGCCGGCGACGTTCATCTACGCGCGCCACCTTCGCGACGCGCCGGTCGAGGTCGAGCTCGACGCGCCGGCGGACTGGCCCGTGACGTGCGGCCTCGCGTGGGATGGCGAGCGCACGCTGCGCGCGGCCGACATCGACGAGCTCCACGACCACCCGATCTTGCTCGGCGGCGTGCGGACGTATCCGCTACCGGCGAAGCTGCCGGTCAAGCTCGCGATCCACGGCGAGCGCGCGCCCGGTGGCACGTACGACGAGGCGCGGCTCGTCGCCGATCTCGGCGCGATCGTCGACGATCACGTCGCGCGGATCGGCGAGCCGCCGTGCGCGCACTACACGTTCGTGCTCGTGCTGTCGCACGACGCGTACGGCGGGCTCGAGCACCGCGGATCGAGCGTGAACCTCTACCACCCGCACTGGGGCGCGTCGCGCAAGGCGTACGAGGGCCTGCTCGAGCTGCTGTCGCACGAGCTGTTCCACGCGTGGAACGGCAAGCGGATCGCGCCGGCCGCGCTGTCCGGCCCGATCGATCACGTGCGCGAGGCGTATACGCGCACGCTGTGGATGATGGAGGGGCTGACGAGCCACTACGATCGCTACGCGCTGCGCACCGCCGGGCGGATCACCGGCAAGAGCCTGCTCGAGAAGATCGTCGACGACTGGTCGCGGCTGCTCGCGACGCCTGGCCGCACGCGCCAGAGCCTCGAGCAGGCGTCGTTCGACGCGTGGATCAAGCTGTACCGGCCCGACGAGTCGAACGTGAACACGAGCGTCAGCTACTACCTGAAGGGCGGGCTCGTGATGGTCACGCTCGATCTCGAGATCCGTCGCCGCACCGCCGGCGCGAAGAGCCTCGACGACGTGCTGCGGCTGCTGTGGCACCGGTTCGGCAAGCCGGGGACGCCACACCCCGAGGAGCTGCAGCCGATCTTCGAGGAGGCGACCGGGCTCGATCTGTCCGAGCTGTTCGACCGCTGCATCCGCGGCACACAGGATCCCGATCTGCCGGGCGAGCTCGCGCACGTCGGGCTCGCGCTGCGGCCGTCGCTCGATCCCGGCACCGATCATCCGAAGCGCGCGTACCTGGGCGCGACGCTGCACGGCGTCCGGGTGACGCACGTGCTCGACGACACCGCGGCGCACGAGGCCGGGCTGTCGCCGGGCGACGAGGTGATCGCGCTCGACCGGTTCCGCACGACGACCGAGAGCGAGCTGCGCAGCCTCGTCTCGGCGCGGTCGCCCGGCGAGTCCGTGACGCTCTCGGTGTTTCGCCGCCACCGCCTGCTCGAGGTGCCCGTCATCCTCGGTCCGGCGCCGCCATCGCGGTTCGAGCTGGTCGGCGTCGCCGAGCCGGCCGCGGCCGCCCGCTACCAGGCGTGGCTCGCCGAGCCGCACCCCGGGGCGGTGACGGTCGCGACGATCACGACGACGGCACGCTCGGTGTGACCCTGCTATAACTGGCCGTCATGCGGGCCCTTGCCGTCACTCTGGCCTCGATCCTGATCTCGTCCGTCGGCTGCAGCAAGCACAGCAGCGACGGCCTGCCGCCCGCGACCGAGTGGTCGACCGCCGATCCCGCGGCCGCGGGTGCGGTCGAGCTCGGCGGCAAGCCGCGCGCGGTCGCGCCGAGCAACGATCCGCACGCCGGCATGGACATCGGCCGCGGCGAGGCCGAGGACGAGGACTCCGGCGACGATCCGCACGGCGGGATGTTCGGCGGCGACCCCGGCGGCGATCCGCACGCCGGCGTCCCGGGCGCGCCGCCGATCCCCGGTGGCGGCGGCGGTGGCGCGATGCCGCCGACCGTCGACGTCACGCAGCTCGGGCTGTCGAGCCCCGATCCAAACCGCGCGATCGATCCGAATCGCCGGATCCGCGGCACGCTCAAGGTCCATCCGAAGGCGAAGGACAAGCTCAAGCCGGGCGCCGCGATCTTCCTGATCGTGAAGCGTCCCGGTCCCGACGGCCAGCCGGCCGGCTCGCCGCTCGCGGTCGACAAGCTGACGTGGTCCGCCGACGGCATGGCGTTCGAGCTCACCGAGCGCCAGGCGATGGTCGCCGGCACCGAGCTCACCGGCGAGGTGATCGTGATGGCGCGCGTCGATCAGGACTCCGACGCGATCACGAAGCAGCCCGGCGACGTCACCGGGATGACGCGGGTCAAGATCCCCGCCGACGGCGTCGTGCTCGAGCTCGACACCGTCCTCCAGTAACTAGAAGCCGCCGCCGACGACGAACCCGACGCTCTGCGCCGAGGCGGTCGGCGTCAGCGTGATCCGCTCCGCGGACTTGCTCTGCTTCGACGAGCCGATCAGGTACACGACCACGCCGGTCGCCGCGAGCGCGCCACCGGCGACGAGCAGCGCGACCTGCTTGTTCTCGTACGACTGACCGTCGGCCTCGCGCTGCTTGATGTCGGTCGGCCACGGCGTGTTCGGATCGTGGTTGCTGATCTCGTCGCTGATGTCCTTCGCCTTGAGCCCGAAGAACACGCCGACGCCGGTCGCGACGAGCCCGGCGCCGGTGACGCCGAGCCCGACGAGCTTCATCGTGCGTCCGGGTTTCGCCGGCGCCGGGTGGTCGACCTGCCGCGGCGGTTCCGGCTCGGTCGCCGTCGTCTGGACCGGCGGCGTCGGCTCGGGCGTCGGCTCGACCTGCTTCGGCGGCTTGCAGACCTCGCCGTCCTTGTTGCCGAGCTCGGTCTGCAGGATCTTCGCCTGCGAGGTCGCGTACGACGCGTTCGTGCCCGCCGGGTCCTTCTCGAGGTACATGCAGAAGTACTTCAATGCCTCGACCGGCTTGCCGTCCTGCTGGTACTCCGAGCCGACGTTCGACAGCAGGAGCGGGTTCGGCACGATCTTGTAGGCGTCGAGGTACAGCTCGATCGCGGTCTGGTGATCGCCGGCCTGGCTCTTCGCGATCGCCTTCTTGACCAGATCGCCGGCCTGCTTCTTCTGGGCGTCCGTCGGTGGCTGCGCGACCGCCGTGTTCAGCAGCGCGGCGAGCGTGACACAAGCCAACGACGCACGAGGACGGCCCATCATGCGGGGCATCGTAACATCGCTACTGCGCGAGGTGCTGGAGCAAAGGCGAGACCCGCTGGACGACCTCGTCGTGGACGTGGCCGTTCGAGGCGAGCAACCCTCGACGATGCTTGAGCTCTTTGTCGTACTCGATCGGGCCGCCGAACACGTCGGTCAGCCGGCCGCCGGCCGCGACGAGGATCGCCTCGGGGGCGCAGGTGTCCCACGACTTCGTCTTGCTCGCCGGGTTGATGTAGAGGTCGCGCACGCCGACGGCGATCAGGCCGAGCTTCGCGCCGACCGAGGCGACGTTGAGCTCGTCGCTGATCTTGAGCTCGAGCTTGACGCGATCGAGGTCGTCCATGCGGTGCGACTTCGACGCGACGAGCCGGATCTTCTCGACGTCGTGGACATCGGACACGCGCAGCGGCGTCACCTTGTCGCCGACCGACATGAACGCGCCCGCCGGCGACGCCCAGTACGTGCGGTCCTGCCCCGGAATGTGGACGACGCCGACGACCGGCCGACCCGCCTCGACGAGGCCGATCATGATCGAGTAGCCGTCGTCGCCCTGGATGAAGTCCTTCGTGCCATCGATCGGATCGATCAGCCACAGCCGCTGCGAGCCGAGCGCACCGGGCGCGGGCGGCAGCTCCTCGGAGATCAGCGGATCGTCGGGGAACGCGGCGCGCAGCCCGGCGACGATGATCTCGCTCGCGCGGTGATCGGCGATCGTGACCGGCTCCTCGCCGGCCTTGAGCTCGACGTCGAGCACGCCGCCCTTCTGGATCCGCAGCGCATCGGCACCGGCCCGGCGTGCGAGCTCGGTCGCGACTTCGAGCTCGCGTTGCAGGCGCGCCATCAGTTGTGCCCGCCGTTCGGCCACAGCAGCCGCTTCGCGTCGTCGACCGAGGCGACCGAGCGCCCCGACAGCTTCACGAGCTCGGCGGCCGCGGCGACCAGCTCACCGTTGCTCTTCGCCATCTCGCCGTTCGGCAGGTAGAAGTTGTCCTCGAGCCCGACGCGCACGTCGCCGCCGAGCGCGAGCGCCGCCATCGCGAGCGGCCACTGCTCGCGGCTGATGCCGATCACCTTCCACCGCGAGCCCGCCGGCACCTGCTCGGCCTGGAACGCGAGGTGGCGCGCGCTCGCCGGGATCCCGCCGAGCACGCCCATGATGAACGAGAAGTGAAACGGCGCCTCGAGCAGGCCCATGTCGGCGAGCACGCGGTGCGAGTTCGTGTGCCCGGTGTCGAAGCACTCCATCTCGGGCTTCGCGCCGTGCTCCTTCATCGCCTTCGCGAACGCGATGATGTCGTCGAACGAGTTCGCGAACACGAACTGGAACGCGAACTGCTTCTTCGCCTCGCTCCACTTCGCGTAGTTCATCGAGCCCATGTTGAGCGCGGCGATGTGCGGCCGCAGCGCGAGGTGGCTCACGCGCTCGGACATCGGCCCGGCGCCGCCGGTCGACCAGTTGATCAGCACGGGGCAGCGCGCCTTCGTCTCGCGCATGATCGCGGCGAACGTGTCCTTCGACCACGTCGGCGAGCCGTCGTCGTTGCGCGCGTGAATGTGCACGATCGCGGCGCCGGCCTCGTACGCGCGGCGCGCCTCCTCGGCGATCTCGACCGGCGTGTACGGGATCGCGGGGCAGTGTTTCTTCGTGGTCACCGCGCCGGTGAGGGCGCAGGACAAGATGACTTTGTCGTCGGCGGACACGAGGGGACAGTTGCCGCAGGTCCGGCTGCTGTCAAGCGACGGATGGCGTTCAGGCCGGCTTGAACGTGAATGGATACGTGACTTCGACGGTCCCGGCCTGCGGGCGCGGAAACTTGAACGTGCGGAACTTGTCGACGACGCAGGCCTCGACCTCGGGGTGGACGCCGGTCGCGGTGACGTCGGACACGCTGCCCTCGATCGCGATCGTGAACTTGACGATCACGCTGCCGGCGATCCCCGGATTCGCGAGCAGGGTCTTCTCGTAGCAGTACTGCAGCTTGTCGAGGTTCTCGCGGACGACGCGCTTGACCGCGAGCTTGTCGACGTTGCCCATCGCCTGGAGCTCGCCGTCCTCGACGAGCCCGCTGCCGCCGCCGATGATCGGCTGCGGTGCCGGCGCGCCGGCGGTCGCGCTGCCCGCGGCGCCGGGCTCGGGCGACGGCGTCTGCAGCGGCGGCTCGCTCGTCGACGCCTCGCGCTTCGCCGTCGTGCAGGCGGCGACCGCGATCAGGACCCCGACGAGCGCGTGCTTCATGTGCTCGATATGCCATCGCGGTCGCGCCAACTCAAGCTATCGTCGAGGCCGTGAGAGTCGCGGTGATCGACGACGACGCGGCGCTGCTCGACTCGCTCGCGATCGTGCTCGGCGCCGAGGGCCACACCGTCGTGCCGTTCGCCGCCGGCAAGCCGGCGCTCGCGCACCTCGCGCGCGAGCCGGTCGACGCGATCGTGTGCGACGTCAACCTGCCGGACGTCGACGGCTTCACGATCTGCCGCCAGCTCCGCGCGCGTGGCGATGCGACGCCGCTCGTGCTGCTGACCTCGCGCGACAGCGACATCGACGAAGCGCTCGGCCTCGACCTCGGCGCCGACGATTACATCACGAAGCCGTTCTCGACGCGTGTCCTGCTCGCGCGGCTGCACGCGCTCGCGCGCCGCGCGCAGACCCCGGTGCGCGACGACATCGTCCGGGCCGGCGCGCTGGCGATCGATCGCGAGCGGCTCGCGATCCGGTATCGGGACCGGCCCATCGAGGTCACGGTCACCGAGCTCCGGCTGCTCGCAGCGCTCGCCGAGCGGCCGGGCAGGGTGCTGTCGCGCGAGACCCTGCTCGAGCGCGCGCGCGAGGACGACTCGGTCGTCGCGCCGCGGCTCGTCGACACCTACGTCGCGCGGCTGCGCAAGAAGCTCGACGCGATCGAGGCCGGCGCCGGCGCGCAGATCGAGACCGTCACCGGCGCGGGCTACCGCTGGCGCGACGCATGAAGCTGTCGTCGACGCGGATCCGGCGGCTCGTCGTGATCGTGCTCGCCGCGATCGTGCTCGTGCCGGTCGGCGTCGTGCTCGCGATCGATCGGCTCGCGCGCACCGGCCGCGAGGACATCGCCGAGGACACCGTGCTCGCCGCGCGCGACGCCGCCCGCAGCGCGCCCGACGAGCCGGCGCTGCGCGCGCTCGCGGCGCGTCACCAGGTCGAGATCTGGCTCGTCGAGCCGCGCGTCCGCGTCGTGTTCGACAGCGCGGAGCCGGTGCAGTTCCGCAGCGAGATGGGCTTTGGCTCGCTCGGCGGCATGGGCTACGAGGACCTCGTCGCGCTCGACGCGACGCGCGCGCCGCCGTACGAGCGCGAGCACGTGCTGCTCGCCGATCGCAACGGCGTGTCCGCCGGCTGCACGAGCTTCCTCGCCGACGAGCTCTACGTCTGCGAGGCCGCGGTCAAGACCACGGCGCGCACGGTCGTCCTCGTCGAGCGCAAGGCACCGCGCGTCGCGTCGCGCCTCGTCGACGCGCACGAGGGCCTGCTGCTGCTCGGCGGCGCGGTGCTCGTCGCCGGCGGGCTCGTCGCGGGCTGGCTCGTTCGCCGGCTGACGCGTCCGCTCGCGGCGCTCGATCGCCAGGTCGCGGCGCGCGCCCGCGGCGAGCAGCAGGCGATCGCGATCGCGGACGCGCCGCGCGAGATCGCCGAGGTCGCGCGCGCGGTCGATCAGCTCGCCGCCGCGCTCGAAGATCGCCGCCGCCGCGACGCCGAGGCCGCCGCGGATCTCGCGCACGAGCTCAAGAGCCCGCTCGCCCGGATCAAGCTCGCGCTCGAGGCCGGCACGCTCGATCCCGAGGCGCGCGGCAAGCTCGACGACCACGCGCGCCAGGCGATCGTCGCGATCGATCGCACGATCGCGGACCTGCTCGCGATCGCGCGCGCCGAGGCCGGCCAGCTCGACGAGCCGCGCGAGCCGACCGACCTCGCGACGCTCGCCGCGCAGGTGGTCGCGACGCGCCCCGCACCCCCGGGCCTCGCGATCGCGATCGTCGGCGAAGGCTCCGCGACGATCGCACCGCACGCAGTCGCGCGCGCGCTCGGCCACCTCGTCGACAACGCGTACGCGCACGCCCGGTCGCGCGTCACGGTCGAGGTCGGCGCGCGTGCGATCGCGGTCGTCGACGACGGCCCCGGCGTGCCCGCCGAGCTGCGGCCGCAGCTGTTCGAGCGGTTCGCGTCGCGCCGCCCCGGCGGCACCGGCCTCGGCCTCGCGTTCGTCCGCGCCGTCGCGCGCGCCCACGGCGGTGACGCCCGGCTCGACGGCAGCGCGCGGTTCGTGATCGCGCTCGCACCGATTCACACCGGATCCACGAACGTTTGACGTCCCAGGCAACCCGGATCCGCGGTCCGTTCGTCTCGACCTCCTACCGTCCTCTCCATGAAGCTCGTTGCACTCGCCTCCATGCTGCTGCTCGCCTGCGCCAGCGGTGACCCCGCGCCCACGCCCTCGGTCCCGCGCGATCCGGACGCGATCAAGCTGCGCGTGATGACCTACAACGTGAACTTCGGCCTGCGCGGCGATCCGCAGGGCGTCGCGGCGATCGCGTCGGCGTCGCCGGACCTCGTCGTGCTGCAGGAGACCACGCGCGACTGGGAGCAGGCGCTCGTCGACGGGCTCGGCGCGACGTACCCGCACCATCGCTTCGAGGACGCGCGCGGGCCGTGGGTCGCCGGCGGCATGGGCGTGCTGTCGAAGTGGCCGATCCAGCGGATCGACACCCTCACCGATGGCGGTGGGCCGTTCTTCGCGTGGCGGATCGTCGTCGACGCGCCCGGCGGACCGATCCAGATCCTCGACGTTCACCTGCGGCCGCCGATGAGCGACTCCGGCAGCTGGGTCGTCGGCTTCTTCTCGACGCGCAAGCAGCGCGAGGCCGAGGCACGCGCGCACATCCGCGCGCTCGATCCGGCGCTGCCGACGCTCGTCATGGGCGACTTCAACGAGGAAGACGACGGCATGGCGCTCGCCGTGTTTCGCGGCCGTGGCTTCACGAGCGCGCTGCCGCAGTTCGAGCCGAACGCCGACACCTGGCAGTGGCCGGTCGGCAGCATGACGCTGCGGTTCCGGCTCGATCACATCCTCGTCGACAAGCACTTCCGCGCGGTCGACGCGGCGGTCGTCGACGCCGGACGCTCGGATCACGCGCCGGTGTGGGCCGACCTCGAGCGCGTCCGCTAAGCAAACGCGAACGCGGGGATCTCGCGCAGGTCCTCGATCACGCGGCCGCGCCGATGCCCCTCGACGAAGCTGCGCTCGTACGCCGGCGTGCGCGACGACGCGACCAGCCCGATCCGCGCGCCGAGCGCGAGTGGCATCGCGAGATCGAGCTCGAAGATGTCGCCGACGACGACGAGCTCGCTCCACGTCGCGCCGGCCTCGTCGAGGATCTGGCGCAGGATGTCGTGGTACGCGCGGCGGCGCAGCAGCACGCGGCGCTCGAGGCCGGGCAGCGCCATCTCGGCGTCGCAGCCGGTCCACGCATCCTCGACGTCGAACTTGCGCGCATAGCCGCGCACGCGCGACGTCAGCCACGCGACGCCGGCGAGCTCGCGATCGAGCGCGGCGATCTTCCCGGCGACCGCGTGCGTGTCCGAGTTCGTGACGATCCACGTCGGGTGGCCCGCATCGCCGAGCGTGCGCAGCACCTCGCCGGCGCCGTCGCGAAACACCGGGTGGCCGAGCGTCTTGGCGTAGTTGTACTTGTAGAGCACGCCGCCGAGCAGCCGCCCGCGATCGTCGGCGCCCGGAATCGCGCCGTAGCGATCGAGGATCCGGTGCGCGATCGGCACCATGCGCAGATACGGATCGACCGTCGCCGGCGCGACCGCGCGTCCCATCCACAGAAACGGGTGCGCCTCGGGCGCGCGCGCGAGCTCGTCCTCGACCTGCGCGGCGATCGCGAGCACGTCGTTGTCGCGCGCGGGCCGGCCGACGAGCGTGCACAGATCGTCGAGGTAGCCCTCGCGAAACGGCCGACCTTCGGCCTCGGCGTCGGTCATGGTGCCGTCGAAGTCGAGGACGAGCACGGTCATCGCGCGACCCTACTACGGCCTCAGAAGCGGCGCTTGGTGCGGGGATCTTTCCCCGGCACCGGGCGATCGTTGCGCAGCTCGACCTCGATGTCCGTCGGCTGCTCGCGCAGCAGCTCGCCGACGCGATGCAGCGCCTCGCCGTAGCCATTCGCCTTGTCCTCGGGATCGACGCGGATCACGAGCCCACCGTGCGCGCACGTGCTGTCGCGCGCGAACCCGCTGACCGTCACGACCTGGCGCAGCCGCGGGATCACCCACTTGTCACGGAAGTTCTCGACGCGCTCCTCGCTGTTCGCTTCGCCCGGATCGTTCGGCCGCGTGCCGTGCACGACGTGCCCGCCGCCGGGACACGCCGCGATCGTGTAGCCGTCGAACGTGCCGACCGCGAGCGGACGCATCGGACCCGAGGGACCCTTCTTGCACGCGAACGCGACGCACGCGACCAGCAGCCACGATCTGCGCATCTCGATCACGCTACACCGGCCCGCGCGTTGCATCCATGTACGAGCGATGGAGTACATCGAGGACGACCCGCATCATCAGGAGTCGCTGCTCCGGCGTTACGGCTGGTCCGCGCTGCTCTACGTCACGTTCGCGGCGCTGCTCGTCGGCCTGTTCCTCATGATGCTGTGACTCGGCCCGCGCGATGCATCCTGTCGAGATCGTGCTGGACCATCTGCACGATATCGAGGAGCACGAGCGCAAGACACAGCGTTGGATCCTGCCGTTCGCCATCGGCCTGGCCGCGATTCTCGTCCTCTGGCTGATGTTCCTGCGGTACCTCTGACGCGCGACGTGCGTTCGTGTCACGCAAAGTTTTCGCGCGTGCGACGCGCGCGAGGAACCTGCGGCCAACGCGCTCACTTCGAACGCTGCTCGTAGACGCCGTCCCAGTCCGGCGGCGGTGGGGACGCCGCGAGCACCTCGCAGCGCTCCGCCATCACCTGCGCCGCGGGATCGTGCTCGATCCGCGCGAACGCTGCGCGTGCCGCCGCGAACTCGCGCCGGCGATACAGCGCGAGCGCCTCGCCGAACGCCGGCTCGACGCGATGCCCGGCGCGCCCGCACAGCTCGAACACCGGCGCTGCCATCGCGCGGCCCTTGACCCGCACGACGTCGATCTCGCGAAACACGAACCCGTCGCCGGCCGCGCGCGCGGTCGCCTCGCCGACGAGGATCCCGACGCCGAGCTCCTTCGTCAGCGCCTCGAGCCGCGCGCCGAGGTTCACCTGATCGCCGAGCACCGTGTACTCGAACCGCGCCGCCGACCCCATGTTGCCGACCGCCATCGCGCCGGTGTTGAGCCCGATCCCGATCGCGATCGGCGGCTTGCCGGCGCGCTGCCACGCGCGGTTCATCTCGGCGAGCGCCTCCTGCATCTTCAGCGCGACCTCGCACGCGCGCGCCGCGTGATCCGGCATGTCGACCGGCGCGCCCCAGATCGCCATCACCGCGTCGCCGATGTACTTGTCGAGCGTGCCGCCGCTCGCGAGCACGAGATCCGTCATCGGCGTCAGGTACTCGCCGAGGAACGCCGCGAGCGCCTCGGGCGCCATGCCCTCGGCGACCTGCGAGAACCCGCGGATGTCGGAGAACAGCACCGTCAGCTCCTTGCGCTCGCCGCCGAGTCGCGCCTGACCCGGATCCGCGAGGATCCGATCGACGACCGGCCGGCTGACGTACTGCGAGAACACCATCCGCAGGTGCGCCTTCTCGCGTCCCTCGGTCGCGAGCCCGCCGATCGTCGCCGCGATCAGCGTCAGCCCGGCGAGCGTCGCCGGCGCCGCGAGCTCGATCACCGTGCCGCGCGCGAACACCAGGACGCCGATCACGACGTAGCCGACGATCGCTCCGAGCGCGATCAGCGGTGGCATCCACGCGCGCCGCCGCACGCGCCGCAGCTGCGCGACGCACACGATCAGGCACAGCACGAGCGTCGAGCCGACCGTCGCGAGCCACCCGGTGTTGCGCAGGATCCGGCCACCGAGCACGTTCTCGGCGACCGTCGCGTGGAGCTCGACGCCGTCGGCGCGCTGGTCGAACGGCGTCGCGATCTTGTCGAACGCCGCGTACGTGAACCCGACGAACGCGAGCTTGCCGGCGACCCGCTCGCAGCTCTTGCCGTCGAGCAGGTCCGCCGCGGACACGCGTGGGATCCGTCCACGGCCGAGCATGTCGAGCGGCAGCGACGCCGCGCGCGTCAGCCCGAGCTCGGTCCCCGCCACGGTCACCGTCGGCGCGCCGGCGACGTACCGGGTGTCGCGCGGCCGACCGAGCTCCGCGAGCGCGACCGCGAGCCCGAGCGTCATGTAGTGTCGGCCGCCGTACTCGACGACGAGCGGCATCCGCCGCCGCACGCCGTCCTCGTCGCGCAGATCGTTCACCGTGCCGGCCCCGACGGCGCCGCGCGCGAACATCGGCAACGAGAACACGACATCGCTCCCCGTGATCGGCCGCAGCAGCGGATCGCCACCGCCGGTGTCCGCCGCCTGGCCGAGCCGCGCGAGCTTGAGCCCCTCGGGCTCGGTCACGCCGCGGACCGGCGGCCCGTCGCGGACGTACGCACCGAGCACGATCGCGTGGCTCCGCGCGATCGCCTGCGCGAGCACCTCGTCGCCGCGCAGCTCGTCGGCGACCGCCGCCAGGACGTCGTGCATCTCGTGCATCATCGGCATGACCTTGGACATCGTGTCCGCCGCCTGCGGATCGCTCGAGGTCATGTCCGCCGGCATCGACTTCATCATCGTGTCCATGCCGGTCGTCGTCGTGCGCACGCGGGCGACGAGCTCCTCGGGCAACAGCTCCTCCGGCGCGCTGAAGAAGAAGTCGATCGCGACCAGCTTCGGCTTGCAGGCCGAGATCGCGTCGAGCAGCCGCGCATAGCCGCGCCGCGTCTGCACGATCTCGGGCGCCTTCGCGCGGGTCGCATCGTCGATGCCGACGATCACGATCCGATCGGTCGCCGGATCGCGCGGTCCGCGCAGCCGGAACCGCATGTCGATCGACAGCCCCTCGAGCGCCGCCAGCCCCGGCAACCCGCCGCGCCGGACGTGGACGACCGCGAGCACGCCCGCGACGAGCGTCGCCGCGATCGCGGTCCACAGCGGGACGTTGCGTGCTCCACCTCGGCGCGCCATCGCTACGCGCCACTATAGGTCGAGCCACACGCTACGAGCGAGCGAGGGCGTGCCAGCGCGTGCCGTTCCAGCCCATCGCGACCGCAAGCACGTCGCTGCTCGGGTCGAGCGTCGCGCCGCACCCGTCGCCACACGAAGGGCAGGGCAGCACGCCGCTCTCGAGCTCCCGCACCTGCGCCGGCGACAGCCCGACCGGCTCGCGCCCGCGCTGCGCCTTGCAGATCGCCCACCCGTACAGCAGCAGCGGCACCGACTTCGCGGTCGTCGTGCGCGGATGGGGCGGCGCGTCCGGGTCCCCGATCCCGCGATCGATCGCGTGCTTCCAGCCCGCGACCACGACCCCGTGCGACTCCGATGACGCGAGTGCGATCGCGTACGCCCGAGCCCCCGACGCATCCTCGGCGACATCACCGTGCACCACCACCTCGCCGTCGACGACGACGCGCCACGACGTGATGTTCTCGGCCGCGCTGTGCGTCGTCTCGATCCAGGCCGTGCGGCGATCCCCCAACGGCACCTCCGCGATCGACGATACTCGCGATCCCCGCGCGCGACCTCGATATTTCCGGCGATCCGCCGGCAATCACCGTCAGACCGATCTTGCGTTCGCGTCGCGCGCGACCAGCGCCTCGAGGATCGACGACACGCTCGCGGGCTTGACGAGGTGCGCGTCGAACCCCGCCTCGCGCGTGCGCTGCACGTCGGACGCGTCGCCGTACCCGGTCAGCGCGACGAGCCGGGTCCTCAGCGCCGGCAGCTGCGCGCGCAGCTCCTGGACGAGCGTCAGCCCATCCATCCCCGGTAACCCGAGATCGACGAGCGCGACGTCCGGCGGCTGCGCCTTGATCAGCGCGAGCGCCTGCGGCCCATCCTCGGCCACACACACCTCGTGGCCGTGCGCCTTCAGCAGCTCCGCGAGCAGGTCGCGCGCGTCCGCGTTGTCGTCGATCACGAGCGCGCGCAGCGCCCCGGCTGGCCTCGGTGCGGCCGACGCCTCGGGCGCGACGCTCTGGGCCTCGCCGCGATCGAGCGGCAACGCGACCTCGAACGTGCTGCCGGCGCCGCGCCCGCCGCTCGACGCCGCGATCGTGCCGTCGTGCATCGCGACGAGCTGGCGCGCGAGCGCGAGCCCGAGCCCGAGCCCGCCCGAGCCATCCGACCGCACGCGCTCCTGGACGAACATCTCGAAGATCTTCGGCAGCAGCTCCGGCGCGATCCCGATCCCGGTGTCCGACACGCGGACGATCGCCCGGCCATCCGCCGACGCGCACTCGACGCGAATCCGCCCGCCGCGATCGGTGTAGCGCGCGGCGTTGTTCAGGAGATTGGTCACGACCTGGACGATCCGCACCTGATCGACGACGACGCCGACCGGCCCGTCCGCCAGCACGACCTCGAGCGTGTGCCCGCGCTGCTCGATCCCCGGCCGGCTCGTCACGATCGCCGCCTCCACGAGCGCGCGCAGATCGACGCGCTCGGGCCGCAGCTCGATCTTGTTCGCGTTGATCCGCGACACGTCGAGCAGATCCTCGACGAGCCTCGTCAGGAACGCGGTCTGCCGGTCGAGCACCTCGAGCGTGCGTGCACCGACCGGCCGATCGGGCGCGCGCTTCAGCAGCTCGATCGCGGTCCGCAGCGGCGCGAGCGGATTGCGCAGCTCGTGGCCGAGGATCGCCAGAAAGCAGTTCTTCCGATGATCGAGCCGCGCCAGCTCCTCGCGCGCCGCGTGCTCCTGCGCCATCTCGCGGCGCAGCGTCTCGGTCTCGTAATCGCGCCGCGCCCGATCGAGCTCGCGCTGCAGCCGCTCCGCCGCGAGCTCCTCGGTGCGCCGCTGGAGCGTCATGAACACCGACGCCTTCGCGCGCAGGATCTCCGGCTCGATCGGCTTGAACAGAAAGTCCACCGCGCCGAGCCGGTACGCGCGCAGCACCGCCTCGTGCTCGTGATCGTGCGCGGTCAAGAAGATGATCGGCAGGTGCCGCGTGCGCTCGCGTGACCGGATCAGCCGCGCGGTCTCGAACCCGTCCATCCCCGGCATGTGGACGTCGAGCAGCACGAGGCACAGCTCGTCGCACGAATCCTCGAGCAGCGCCGCGAGCGCCTGCTGCCCCGAGCTCGCCTTGATTACCGGCCGCCCGAGCGGCTCGAGCGCGGTCTCGATCGCGACGAGGTTCGCCGGAATGTCGTCGACGATCAGCACGCGCCGCCGCTCGTCAGCCAGCTCCGGTCCGCACGTCCCTACGTCGTCTGGGTACATATGGCTCGCGTCGCGAACGTATCTACTCGCACGATAGCGAATCGCGCGTGGTTTCTTCGAGAACCATGTCGGTCTCACTCGCGACGTGATCGCCAACCGCCCGCGACCCGGCGACCGCGCGGCGCCGCACGGTCTTTGTCGTGCGCCCGACATCTCGACCGAGCGCGCGCGCTCGCGTTTCGCGCGGCGGCTTACAAACGCTACGTCACCACCGCTCACCGCCCTCGGATCAGCAGATCGGCGCCGTCTTCAGCCGCCCGGTCACCCCGGCCTTCGCCGCCGGCAACTGCACACAGAACACCGCACCGCGCGGCTGGCGCGGCTCGACCCAGATCCGTCCGCCGTGCAGCTCGGCGACGAGCCGGCAGAACGCGAGCCCCAGGCCGTGGCTCCCCGCCGACACGTAGCGCTCGAAGATCCGCTCGGCATCCGCCGGCTTCACGCCCGGCCCCTCGTCGAGGACGCGCACGAGCACGCCACCATCGTCGCGCCCGACGTCGATCACGATCCGCGACCGCACCGGTGCGTGCTTGATCGCGTTGTGCACGAGGTTCTGCAGCATCCGCTGCACGAGCTCGCGATCCACCACCAGCGTCGGCACGCGCACGTCCCACGTGATGTGCAGCCCCTTGTACCGCCCCGCACCACGCAGCGCCGCCGCCGCCTCCGCGATCAGCTCGCCGGCATCGCACGGCGCGAGCGTCGCCTCGAGCCCGATGTCCTCCGCCGTCGACAGATCCAGCAGATCGCGGATCGTGCGGTCGAGGTGCGACGCCGCGGTCGCGATGTCCACCGCCGCCTCGAGCGGCTCCCCCGCCAGCCCGCCGTCGACGAGCAGCATGTCGATGTTGCCGACGATCGCCGCGGTCGGCCCGCGCAGATCGTGGACGATCATCTGCGAGATCCGCCGCAGCGCCGCATTCTGCGCCGCGACGCGCTGCGCCTGCCGCCGCTGCCGGATCAGCGCCCGCACGCGCAGCAGCAGCTCGGCATGGTTGAACGGCTTCGCGAGCAGATCGTCGCCGCCCGCCTCGAGCGCCGGCTGCGACGTGCGCTGGTCGCCGAGCGCCGTCAGAAACAGCACGGGCACATCCACCAGCGCCGGCGTGTCGCGGATCCGCCGGCACGTCGCGAACCCACCCAGTCCCGGCATGAGCACGTCGAGCACGACCAGATCCACGCGCTCCGCCGCGAGCTCGACCAGCGCCTCCTCGCCACTGCCCACCGACGTCACGCGATACCCCGCCGCCTTCAGGTGCCCGCTCGCGACCATCCGGTTCTGCTTCGAGTCATCGACGACGAGCACGTGATCCGGTGTGCCAGTGACCGTGCGCGTGCCCGATCCGGCGGATCCGGCGGCGGGCGAGGGCGGGCTCGTCGGCGACACGCTGCGCGCGGTCATGGCAGTCCCTGGGCGGTCAGGTCCGCACCGCCCGCGAGATAGCGCTCGACCGTCGCGCCGAACGTCCGCACGTCGATCGGCTTGCTGAAGTACGCGGTGAACCCGCGGCGCAACAGCCGCTCGCGATCGCCCGCCATCGCCGATGCGGTCACCGCGAGCACCGGCAACCGCGGCGCCCGCACGCGTAGCTCGTCGAGCAGCACCTCGCCACTCCCACCCGGCAGGTTGATGTCGAGCAGCACGAGCTCCACGCCCGCCAGATCCGCGAGCCGCGCCCGCGCATCTGGCACATCGACCGCCACCTCCACGACGTGCCCGCGCTGCCCGAGCAACCGCTCCACGATCCGCCGACTCCACGGATCGTCATCGACCACCACGATGCGCCGCTCCCCCCTCATGCCACCGGCAACCGGACGCTGAACGTGGTCCCGACCCCGACCCGCGACGCCACCGCGATCGTCCCGCCGTGCATCTCGACGAGCCGCTTCGTCAGCGCCAGCCCCAACCCCGTCCCGGCCGGCCGGTCCCCCGACGGCAGCTCGATCTGCTCGAACGTCCGGTACAGCCGCACGACATCCTCGTCCGCGATCCCGACCCCGGTATCCGCCACCTCGATCACCACCACGCGCGCCTCCGCCGCCTCCTCGACGCGCGTCCGCACCGTCACCCGCCCACCCGCACCGGTGAACTTCACCGCGTTCGACAGCAGGTTGTACAGCACCTGCCGCAACCGCACGCGATCCGCACACACCTGCTCGCGATCCGCCGCCGCATCCACCACGCGCTGCATCACCACGTGCCGATGCTGCGCGAGCACGTCGAGCGCCCCGACCACCTCGTCGACCGCCTCGCCAACCTCCACCGCCTCGAGCTCCAGATCCTGCTTCCCCGCCTCGATCTTCGCCAGATCCAGCACGTCATTCACGAGCGCGAGCAGATGCCTCCCGCTCTGCGCGATCCCCTCGACATACTCGCGCTGACTCTCCGACAGCGGCTCGCCGCCCTCGAGCAACAGCAGATCCGCCAGCCCGATCACCGCATTGAGCGGCGTCCGCAGCTCGTGACTCATGTTGGCCAGAAACATGCTCTTCGCCTGACTGGCACTCTCCGCCGCCACGCGCGCCGCCTCGATCGCCCGCCGCGCCGCCCGCTCCTCGGTCACATCCCGGTAGAACGTCACCCGCCCGACGCGCTGCCCATCCACCAGCTCGATCGGCGTCGAGTACCGCTCGAGCTCCCGCCCATCCGGCAACGCCAGCTCGTCATCGATCGTGTCGCTGCTGCGATGCATCTCCTCGATGCGCGCCAGCTCGCGCGAGCTCAGCTGCCAGCTCCGCCCCGCGTATCCGACGAGCTTCGCGTAATCCCGCGTCCCCAGCAGCTCGCGCGGCGTGCTCGTCATCTCCCCGAACCGCGCGTTCGCCGCGATCACGCGCCCCTCCGAATCCACGACGAGGATCCCCTCCGACGCCGCATCCAGCGTCGCCCGGATCACCGCGTAGCTCTCCACGACGCGCGCCCGCTCCGCCGCGAGCTCGGCCTCGCCGCGCCCCTTCACCTCGTCGAGCTCGCGCTCGACCGCCGCGAGCATCCGCTGCCACGCCTCGGGGCTCGGCACCTCGTCCGCCCGCGCGCCCGCATCGCGCAGCAGCCGGTCGAGCGCGGGCTCGCTCCTCTGCTGCCTGGCCTGTTGCGGGAGTCCCATCCAGCATCGACGATCGACGAATTCCTCGCGGGGCACAGGCAGCTACGGGGTAGCCATCCGCAGATGAGTGCGACATCGGCGCAGATCGCGCTCGCTTGCTGCTTGACGCCCCGATGCGCCCGTGGCAAAAGGTCATCGCTCCGCGAGGAGCTGACAACTTGATGCGGGGTGGAGCAGCCTGGTAGCTCGTCGGGCTCATAACCCGAAGGTCGCAGGTTCAAATCCTGCCCCCGCTACTGAAACCCGCGGGTAATACTGCGGAAAAATCCAAGGACCCAGTCACTTCTACCAGGTGATTGGGTCCTTCGATTTTCGGCGTGAGCAACAACGGGGCGAGGGTTTTGGTCAGGACCTCCCGAGCCCGATCGGGCGCCGCGTCCGAGATCGCGTTGAGAATGATCCGGGTCGCCTCGGTCGCCTGGGCCTTCGTGGGGAGCGGACCGGCGGTCGCGACCGCATGAGCCGCGAGCTCCGCCTTCAGCCGCGCGACCTCCTTTAGATCGGCTTCGCGGTGCTGCCGGATGTCCTGATCGTCCGGCATGTCGATCATCAGCTTCGTTGCGTTCTTCACCCGGGCCTCGGCGCCACGAAGCTTCCGCTCCAGCTCGTCCAGCCCTGACGCGGCCCGCTCCGCGGCGCGTCGCTCCACCTCGGCGGCCAGCTCGTTGAGCACGTGCGGGACCAGGAGCACCTCGTGCTTCATCGCGCTGAGGAACGCCTCGGTCAGCTTCTTCTCGTTGATGGTCCACTTGTTCGAGCAGATTGCACCGCCACGCGAAGCATGCGCCGTGCAGCCGAACGACGCGTAGCGGACGCCTTTGTTGAGCTTCTGGCCGCTCACCGACATCGGCCCGCCGCACACGCCACACCGAAGCAGACCGCTCAGCATGTACGTGCGCTGGTTGGCCCGCATGATCTCGCCGCGACCTTCGCCCTGCTTCCGGCGCTCGAACTTCGCCTGCACGCGGTGCCACGTGATCTGATCGATGATCGCGAGGTCGAGGTACTCGCGAACCACGTGCTCTGACTCCGGGCGCGCAAGCTGGCGACGTGCGCGCTTTCCCGGGACGCGGATCCACTTCGTCGCGTTCCAGCGCCAGCGCCCCATATACTTCTCGTTCGTCAGGATCGCGCGGATCGTGCTGTGGCCCCACCCACCGCCATGCTTGCCGCCACGGCCATTGTTGCGGGGCGGCGCGATGCCCTCGCGGTTCAGTTGGTCAGCGATGCTGCGGTAGCCGTGCGAGCCCTCGTCGAACATGCGGTAGATGCGGCGAACGACCTCCGCCTCCGCTTCGTCGATCGCCCAGAGCTTGCGCGGGTGCTCGCGGTCAGCCGGGTTCTCCTCTTCGAAGGTCTTGAAGCCGTAGAGCGACCCACCCGTGCTGAAGCCGGCGATCGCGCGGCCCTGGAGACCGCGGTGCGTCTCGTGGCGCACGAGCTGGAGGAACGTGTCGTTCACCATCGCCATCGCGGCAAACATCGTGCGCGCGCCGGACGCGTCGCTCGCCATGCCGGTGCTCGCATCGATCACCTTGACGTCAACAGCGGCGAAGTCGGTGAAGATGATGCGCCACGTGTCGCCGAGATCGCGAGACAGCCGCGACAGGTCGTCCACGATCACGGCCTTGAACGGTGGACGCTTCGTCGCCGTCGCGACGTCGAGCATCCGGCGGAGGTTCACGCGATCCGTGTGAGCGCCCGACGTCGCGGCGTCGGAGAACTCGGCAACGACCTCTTGATCGTGGCGTTCGGCGTACTCGCGGCAGCGCCGGAGCTGATCTTCGATCGAGCGAGCGTCCTGCTTGTCGGTTGAATAGCGGGCGTAAATGGCAACCGGGGTCATCGGGTTCCCTTCGGCAGTTTCGGTGGGGTCGCGGGGCGGCCGTCGCATCGGCGGCGGATCCAGTCGGCGAGCGAGCACTGGTCGGCTTCCGCCGCCTCACGCCACCGCTTGAGGTCCGCCGTCGCCAGCCTCAGCTTCGCCACCTCTGTCTTGGTCTTCATGGTGCGGACCATCGGAGGACCCGACTGTGGCCACAAGTGTGCCCTCGGTCAAGCACAGCTTGCCAGCAACCCACAGGTCTGCCGCGATCTGCCCGAGTCCTCGAGCGAGGTCGAGAGACGCTTCCGGGTAGCGCCACACGAACGCGCTTTTCATGCGTATCGGATGGTGGTGCTTCACGCGGCCTCCTTCACGTCGTCGATCGGCGCGTTCGCGTTCGACACCGGCCGGAACAGCAGCCCGGAGAAGTAGCGCGGACGTCGCCTGGCGGCGCGCCGGTACCGCCCGCGGAATGGTTCTCGTTCGAAGTCTCGATCGAGCCGTCGCTCCAGTTCGTGCGAGCGCTCGAGGTCGTATTCGTCGGGGCGATAGCTCATGGCGTCGGGATCCTGATGATGGGGATGTTGATCTTGGTGGGGACCTCGAGCTTCGTGTCGGCGGGCACTACGGCTCGCAGCTTCGCCACGAGCATGTCGAGCAGCTGATCGGGCGGCGTCGTGCGGATCAGCCCCGCGACGGCTTGCGCCAGCGGACCCACCTCCGGCGGCCGTGGAGGCTGTGGCTCGGCTTGCGCCGCTCCGAGCGCGGTCAGGATCGCGCGGCACGCTTCGATGCCCGCTGCACGAGCTTCGGCCGGCGCGTCGGCCACGAGCGCGGCGCGGATCGTGTCGAGAACGTTCTCCATGGTCATCACGCAGCCTTCCTGGCCGGGAACGAAGCTGGACGCTGGATCTCCGGCCTCATCCAGTTGGTCATCTCAGGTTTGGGATCGACGGCAACGAACTCGCGATCCGGCGTCCACCGGACGAGCTCGAAGCGGATATGGATCGGCGCCTTCGCCGCGTAGCCGATGACGTCTCCCGCGCGCACCCATCCCGCGCGCCGATTGTTCGGCGTCTCCGTCTCGGCGACGAACACCTTCGAGAGCCGGCTGTAGTAGCTCGCCCATTCGGTGCCGTGATGCCGGAGCGTGACCGCGAAGCCGTTCGTGGTCTCACCCGTGAACATCACTTCGCCGGACTGCACCGCGAACACCGGGACGTAGAGCGCGGCGTCGTACGGGCGTGCCTCGTAGCCGAGATCGATGCCGCGACGCGTGCCGTTGATGTATTCGGCGAGCACGATCGGATCGCGGTCGCCGAGCTTCATAAGCGGCCACTGCCAATGCGCGAGCGTGCTGCGAGCGCTGCGGCGCAGCGCCCAGAACTTGCTCTTGCGTGGGCCGGTCGGATCGTTGGGGTTGTAGAGCGGGTCGTACATGGATGGCTCCTTGGTCAGAACGGGACTTCTTGTTCGACGGCCTCGGGCTGGCCGATCAGGTTGTCGCGAGGCTTGAGCCGTGCGATCAGTCGCATCTCTTCATCGAGGGACTTCGCTGGCGACGTGAGGCGCACTGCGACCTCGACGGAATCGCGCGGGTACGTCAGGCCCGGGTCGTGCCCTTCGGCGTACTGGCCCTTCCAGAACCCCTTCCATCGTCGCCAGGTTTGGAAGTGCCGTGTGAGCGTGTCGTACAGCGTGCCCGCGGACGAACCGACGTAGAGGATCTCGGCGGTCTCGGCGTCACGGATGATGTAGACGCCTGCCTTGTCCTTCAGCGCGCGGACCCACTCGGGATACGCCTCGCCCGGCGCACCGACTCGGCGATACGACAGGCCAGCGTTGCGCGCGACCACCGCGTTAAAATCCGCGACGGTCTCCCAGCTCTTCATCAACAGTGATGGATCTATCCGATCGTTCGGTCCCCCGAGCCAGACCTCGAAGTGCAGGTGCTTGAGGTGCTCTCCGTCGAGTGGCGACGCGCCGATCACGCCGAGCGGCTGACCCGCGCGTACCGCGATGCCCTTCTTGCCGGGCGCGACCTCGGGAACGAAGAGCTTCTCCATGTGCGTGTAGAACGTCGCGACCTTCCGCGGCGAGTGATCGATGACAACTGCCCACCCGTGCGGCGTGTTCATCGCCGACCAGATCACGCCGTCGCTCGCCGCGACCGCGGACAGTCCATCCGGCATCACGTGCCACTTGGCGCCGTTTGGCGTGCCCGGCTTGAACGGATCGGAAGGCTGACGCAGGAACATCAGATCGACGCCGCCGTGGCGTGGCAGTCCCGGGCGCGGCGAGTTGAAGCCGTCCGAGACGACCGCGGCGCGGCCGTTCCAGCGCGGGACGGGCCAGACCCAACGACCCGGCAACGTGCCGGTGAAGGGCTCGACGTTCGAGGGCGCGCTCGGCGCCTTGTGCGAACTGCGACGAGTCAGGGCGTACGCGAGGGCTCCGCCTCCGACCAGCCAAGGCCATGCGCGCATGTCACGCCTCCTTGTTCTCGCCGCGGTTGCGCGTGATGAGGAACAGGCCGATCAACCCGCCGCCGATGAGGAGCGGTGTGCCGAACCCGGCGAACAGCCCCTTGCCGGCCTCGTTCGCGACCTTGCCGACCGCGTGCGCGGCGCTCGCGACGACATCCACACCCTTGCTCGCCGCGTGCTCAATTGTGTCGGGAAGGTGCTTGATGCTGTCCTTGATCGAGTCCTTCGCCATGTCCCACTTGCTAGGCGCCTCGTCGGCGACGGCGATGTGGATCGCGGTGTCGCTGAGGCAACGCCAGAACCGGTTGTTCTCGGCGTAGACGGCCGTCGGGTTCCCGTACATCGCGAGCTTGCCGACGTCGGTCATCAGGCGGTCCCATCGCTTCTCGATCCCCTCGTGCCCGAAGACTTCCTTGACATCCTTGAGCTGCTTGCCCCAGTAGCCGGCGAGCGCGAGCACGTCCGTGTTGGTCGTGCGCGGGATCTTCTTCTTCGTGCCGAGCGTTCCGTACGAGTTCTCGTCCGGGGGCGGCGGATCCAGCTCGTCGAAGCCTCGCAGGTCGAGGAGGTACTTGTATTGCGCGAGGTACAGCTCGTCGAACGTCTTCACGTTATCGAAGTGCTTGAACGGACCATCGCCATCGGGCCCGACGTTGCGCGGCGGAAGCGGCGTGGCGAGCTGCGCGAGTAGTGCGTCCCACAGCGCCGGCTTCGGCGGCGCGATCGCCATGTTGTCGAGGAACGCGGTGACCGCTTCGAGCGTCGACCAGAACGCGCGGTTCCACAGATACGTGTCGTGCGGCGCGGTGACCGCATCGCGCTCGAGATCGCCGAGCGTGGCGCGCCACCGGTTCATGAGACCAGCGGTCGCGTTGGCGCGCACCGCGGGATCGAACACGGCCGCGATCGCGACCACGTCCTCTCCCGTCGTACGCGGCCACCGCGCGCCGCCGTCGAGCTCGACAAGGCCGCGACTCTCGAAGGCGCCGTGACGGATCGCCACGTAGCCGTCGGTCCAGTTGTAGATGTGTGCCGTCATGATGCCTCCTGAAACGAAATCGATCGGGGGCCTGGGTCGAGCGAGCGACTCGACGCGAGCCCTGGTTGGGGTTGGTTGCTACGTGCCTTCTGCTACTGCTGCGACTACTGCTGCTCGATCACCTGGCGTGGGATCACGATCGCGATGGGGCCAGCCCCACAGTCCTCGTTCTCGTCCGCGCTCGGCGTCGTGGCCGTCATCGCGTCGGGCGACTCCTGGGCGGCCGGTGCCGGCTTGTAGGCCGGACCCGAGCCCGTGTAGCTCGACGCGTTCTTGCCCTTATCCACGCTCTTGTAGGCCGGCGTTCCACCGACGAGCGAGGACAACCAGCTACCGCCGTTCGACGACGGCTGACCCGCACCCTTGTAGTTGGGAGTCGCCATGACGCGTTACCCCAGCAGCTTGGTGACGAGGTTGCCGAGCGTACGAACCTGCTCGTCGCGCTTCGCGTACGACGCGAGAGCGCTCTGGTAGAGGATGAGGTTGCCCACATCCGTCGCAGCGCTATCGGTCGCCACCGGCGCCGCGGGGAGCGGCATCAGCGCGGCGAAGATCTGCGCCACCAGATCGACGAGCTGTCCCGGAGTCACCTTGCCGAAGATGTTCGAAGCCATCATCGACTGAGGCGGCTGGGCGTAGATGATCTGCGGCTGCGCCTGCGTGTAAACACGCGAGGGCTGCGCGTAGACCGTCTGCACCGGCCGGGCCGGAGTCCCGGGGCGCCAGGGCGTTCCGCTCTGGTGCGTCCGGTGATCCGCGTTGCGGGTGTCCACGATATAGATGTCCGACTCTTCCATTCGCTCTGTCCTTTCTCGGGCTCGCGCCTCATCGCTCGCGCGACCCCGACCCCCGATCGGTGCGGCTAGACCTCCGACTCGCGCGCCGTCAGCGCGAGTCGCGCTTGGGCACGTTCGAGCGCCGCATCGAGCGCGCCCGGAGGGAGCGCGTTCGCGGCGTTCGCCGGCTTCTTCGCGACCTGCGGCGCGGGCGCTTGGGCCTGAGCCGGCGCGGCCTTCTTGTCGCGATCGTCGATCACCATCAGCGCGAGCTGGCTGCCGGCGGCCGACATCACGCCGGCACCGACACTGCGGATCGTCTGAGAGTCGCCCTTCCAGGCGAGGCCGGCGCCCACAGCAGAGAGCGCGGTCGCGATCGTCTTGGGCGCCCATCCTTCGTGAGCGAGGAACGAGCCGGCGAGCGCGGTGCCCGCGGCGCCGCCCGCCGTGTACGCGAGACGCCTCAACGGCGTCTCCTCCTCGGGCTTGTGGGCCGCACGCGGCGCGCGGGGCGCGGCGTTGCGGAAATGATGCTTCTTGATCTTCTTCTTCTTCGCCATGGTCTTTCTCCTCGCGGCTACGCGGCAGCGAGCTGGGTGAAGCCACCGCACGCGTTGCGACGGCGGCGGATCGGGATGTGACGGATCACGACCGTGGGCAGCTCGTCCCGCGCCGCGCCCGGCAGGTGCAGCATCGACGGCAGCCCGCGCATCGCCGAGATCACCGGCGAGCTGTCGATCCCGACGTCGAGCTCGATCGCGGCGAACAGGATCGCGAGCGTCGTGTAGACGTCCTTCAGGTCGATGTCGACACGACGGCCCTCGAGCCACGCGCGGACGTAGCCGCGCACGCGCTCGATCGCCTCGATCTCCTCGTCGTAGTCGCGCGCGAGTCTCACGGCGATGTCGAGCGCCCAATCGATCGCGTCCTGCAGCCGCGCGAACAGCGGCTGCCAGTCGCGCACCACGTTGCGGGCGGCGCTCACGCCGCGCGGGTGCTTCTTCTCGGTCTTCTTCACAGTCGTCTCCTGTCTCCGGGCAATGCCCGGCCGTGCCCGCGTCGCGGCGAGCGGTTTCCTTCGGTCGCGCCGCGCACCACGCGCGACGCGCACAAGCGTTCGATCGTCTACGCGGCCTTGCCGAGCGTCGCGAACGTCGTGAGCTTCGGTGGGTGCGCGAGCACACCCATCGTCAGCCCCTCGCGGTTCAGCTCCTCTTCGACCAGCCCGAACATGTCAGGACCGATGCCCATCGCTCCGAGCTTTGCCCGCAGCGCAGCGGCACCAACGCCCATCCCGACACGGCCGGCAACGCTCGCGAGCGCGGACACGAACGGCGGCGCTTCGAGCCGGACGCCACCGATCTCGAGCGCGAGGTTCCGCTGGGCGCCCGCGAGGACTTCGTCGAGCACCTCGCCGATCGCATGCGCCGTGGTGCGGACCATGGACAGCGCGCGCATCCCGTAGCGGCGAGCTGCCTGCTCGGCGAGCGCGAACATCCATCCCATCGCGTCCACCTCGGACGGGGCCGGCAACGTGCCCTCGTCAACGAGCCGCATCACCGCATTGCGCGCCTTGCGCACGCGGGAGGCTCCGTTGCGGATGTTGGCAGTGCCGGCCCCGTCCTCCGCGAGTCGCGCCGACCACTCGATCGCGTCGTGCGCGTCGACCACCACCGGACCGGGTGCCGTCATGGCGACACCGCAGTTCAGGCAGTTGCGCGGAACACGAGGATCCAGAATGACGGGCGCTCCGTTCTCGAGCGGGAAGGTGTGAAGTCCCACGGGCGTGTCGAGGGTCGCGAGCTGGCGGTTCGCGCTCGGATCGATCAGCTCGGCGACCGCGATGTAGAGCGCGGACCGCTCGACGCAGTTCGGATCAGGCGCCGGGATGCGAAGGCGCTGCGGCGGATCACACGCCTCCGCCTTGGGTCCGTCCTTCGGATCGCCGTCGTCGTCCTTCTGCGGCAGCGTGCGGATCCATGCAGCGAGGCTCTCGGTGGTCGGGTGCTTCGCTGCCAGCTCGACGATCACCGGATCCTGGGTCTTCACCATCTCGGCGACCACCTCGGTGATCGAACCGAGGCAACGCAGGTCGTTGAAGGGGAGAGCGATCACGACGCGCCTCCCGTCTTCGGCGTCGCGCCGAGCATCGATCGGATCTTCGCGACCGCGTCCTGGACCGACAGCGCGGACAGCTCGTCGAACCATGCACGCAGCTCCGCGGGCGACAGCTCGGCCGCAACCTGACGAGCGAGCGCAGCCTCGTTGGGCGCGAGTGCGGACTGGATCGCGATGAAGTGAGACATGGTCTTCGGATCGATCGGCGGCAGCGCACTGGGTGCGGCCGTCTCTTCGGTCGCCTCGGTCGCCGTGGTGACGTCCAGCGCGGGCGCGGCCTGCTGCTTCTCCTGCTGGCCATCGGCGCTCGCCTTGCGCCAATCGAGGACCGATGACAGCTTCATCTTCTTACCGGCGAAGCCGCTGATGATGACCGGGACGATCTGAGCGATCAGGTTGTTGATGAACTCGACGCTCGGCGAGGCCGGTGCGGCACTCACCTCGTCCGCGTCGTCGTCCTCGTCGTCGATGTCACGCGGGGTGCGACGCGGCAGGCCGGCGCCGTCGGCGGCCCGGAGCAGCTCGGCGGCTGCGGACATCATCTCGGGGAACCGATCGATCACGGACTTCGCCAGCTCGGTGTTGAGCCGCATCGCTTCGCGAAGCGTGTCGTCGGTGGGCCCGGGATGCGCGAGCGCGATGGCGCCTTCGGCAGCATTGCGCTCGGCCTTGACGACCTGGACGTACGCGGGCGGGACACCGTCCACGCACTTACCGTCGTCGTTGATCGGATCGAGGCGGTACTTACCCGGCGCACCCACTGCCTCGCGGAGGTCCTCGATCTCGGACTCGACCGGCACCGTCAGCGGACGGCCATCGCGGCCGTACACAAGCTCGGGCGCGCCGCGCGGCTTCATCCGCCGCACTCGCCACCCGGTCACCGTGGCCGGGACATCGAAGCTATCTCCGTTCGCATTGAAAGCCAGCTCGCTCATCTTGATCGTTCCTCCTATTGGGTAATGCTCACGAGGAACCCCCAGCTCACGTTTGGCCTGGTGGTTGCGCCGCGCACGCGATCGGTTGCGTGCGATCGATCTCGATCGATCTCCGAAGCGAACGACGTCTCGAGCAACTACGCGAAGTCCTCGCGCGCGTACGCGTGCGCGTGCATGCACGCGCGCCTCGATCATTCGATCAGCTTTCTTGTGCGCCGAATCGCTGCGCTTCCAAGTCCGCGGGCGCTCGATCAAGTTCGCTGGGCGGGTTCGCGGAAGAATGTTCGCGCCAGGCACGATCTTTCGTCGATCGAACCGACGAGGTATCCGCCGAGGATTCTCCTGCGGGAGAAATCTGCACCGTCGCGGTCGGTCTTCAACCGCGTGCGGGACTAGGTCGTTTCAGGCGCGCGACGATCTTTCTCGCCGTCATCGACGTCCCGACGCGCTGTCACGGATCAAGCAACTCCAATGCGGCCACGTCGATCCTCCATACGACCTGGCCCGGCGAGCCACCGAACCCATTTTTCCACGCATGCTCGGCACGAACCAACTCGCGGCCGGTCGAATCGGTAATCACCAACGGTCCTGCATCGTCGGATAGCGTGGCAATGTCGTTATTGCCGGGTGACGGCGAGGTCAGCGTTACGCTGACCGAACCCGACTTGTTCAGGTTAACCGCCCCGCCTGGAGTGACATCGTCCTCGGCGCGCCTTGCGGTCACCCAGCTACCGGGTTTCAGGTCGCGCAACTGCATTCCACGAAAGGTGATCACAACATCGCTCGCCGGATACGTTCTCGATGGAGGCATGGTTGAGCCTGAGCCTACACGACGGCGCGCGAGTACCGCCAAGCGCGGTGTCCTGCTCACGGCTGACGTCTCAACTCCATGTGCTTGTAATTAGGAAGCCAAAGCAGCGAGAGCACGCCACCCCATCCCGGCTCGGGAATGACCTGCGCGTGCTCCACGATCTCCTGCTCGGGCGGCACATGCTTGCTTGATCCCAGCCATGCCGACACCGGGAGACGCGTCGGCGCGTCGATCAACGTGCCGCGATCGAAGTAGCCGCCGGCGATCGACTCGCGCGCGACCAGTTTTCCGCTCTCGACGTACGTCGGAAACGACCGGCTGGGCTTCATCCACTTGAGTGCACCGCGCTCCGAGTACGCCACCGCGCACGGATGCGGCGACAACTCAACGAATCGCATCGCGCTCATGATCGGCGACGCGACGAACACACGCTCGATCTCGCTGACCGCGTGCAGATCGACCGGTGTGCGCTCGCAATACGGAGCCACCATTGGCGCAGGCGTGAGGTGTTCAATCGCCAGGATGTCCGCGTCGCGCTCGTCACGCTTGTTGCGATGCTCGCAGGCTGCCTTGAGCCAGCTCGCTTCATCGCCTTCCCTCGGTAGCTCGTGATCCAGTGCGAAGTGCCCGACCTCGTGCGTGATCGAAACGCGCTTCCGGCCTTCCTTCACGATGTCGTCCGAGACGCGGATGCGCGCCTTGGCTCCAACCCTGAAGATCCGTGCCGTCGCGCCCTTCAGATGTCCGAAGGTGACTTGGATGCCAAGCTCCTTTGCCGTCTCGATTGGATCGATCTGGGCCGGCGTGCGCGCGCCTACCCGGACCAACAGATCACGAGCGATCTGGCGCGGCCGGGATAGGCGACGCGCCACGGCTCAATCCCCGCTCTCGAGGAGGGACTCGGCGTCTTCGAGCGCGCTGCGCATGTCTTCGAGCGACATGTGCTCGAGGTTGCGGTGCGCGAACTGCATCGTCGGGTTGAGCCGCAGGATCTCGGCGAACCGCGCTGCAACCTGCGCCGGGTTCATCGCCTTGATCGCGTCGCGGATCGCGCCGCTCACGATGTTCGACGGGCGCTTCGCGCGTTCCTCGCGCCGCATCTGGGCGAGCCGATCACGCGCCGCTTCCGCGATCACGTGCGCACGGCGCTGCAGATCCGGTGTGACCGTCATCGTCTTCGCCTCTTCGACGGCGACCGCGCATGCGATCGCCATGTACGTATCCAGGTCTCGTTCACTTTGAGTCATTGGTCCAACTCCTCTCAGGCGATTGCCTGGACGATGGTTTCGAGCAGCTCTGCGTCGAGCTTCTTAGCGATGCGCACCATGCGCTGATAGGCAGCGTGGTACGCGGCCTTCGACATTCCTGTGAGTTTCATGATTCCGGCGCGAGTGGTCACGCCCTTCGAGTAGCAGTCGACGATTGCCATCACGCCCTTATCCTCGGCAGCATGCTTCCGCATCTCGCGGAGGAACAGAGTCCAGCACGGCTCGACCGGTTCCTCCCGCTTGCTCTCGCGCTGCGCGGCAAGCGCCTCGCTGGCCTGTTCTTCGAGCTGGTCCTGGTTCCGGCTCTCGTCATCGACCGAGACGTGCGGGAACCGGATCGTGTGCCTGACCTCGTGGTTGATCTCGCGCGAGATCGCCCACAGCAGGAAGCCTTCCAGGTTCACGCGGCTCGGATCCCAGGTGAGCTTCCCGTCGAGCAACTTCATGTAGACCGTGTGCAGCCGGTCGTCAGGTCCGAGTTGATCTCGCCAGCGCGTATCCCGCTCCACCTGGCGGACGAGCGCGGCGATCTGGTTGAGCACACGCTCCACGAGCTTGTCGGTGTGCTGCTTGTCGAACTGCGTGCGCCACAGTTGCTGTGGCGAATCCATCCTCTCCATCGGGTCTCCTTTCGGAGCACCCTACGCGGGGGATCTGACATCTGATAAGTTGTTCAGTAAGTGCCACAGGATGCGCCTCATGGTCGATTGCGGCCATTCTGCGCGAACCCGTCCGCGCGCCGTACACGTCAGACCGATCGCGGACAGTGAACGCAGACACGAGCCCAGGTGGGCTCGAACAGGAGCATCGAACATGTCTGCAAATCAGAACGAAGAACGTCTCGCGGCCATCGCCTTCATCCTCGATCGCGTCGAGCAGTTCGCGCCGTCGAGTAGCACGCGCGCATTTGCGTCGGAGCTGGTCGCTGGACTCGCGGAAGGCCGCCACGTCGATTGTGCTCGTGCCGGCGAGTATGACGATCTCAACTGGCGCGTACAGCGCATCATGAAGGCGTACGAGAACGTCACGCCCTTGGTCCGTCGCCCGCAGTTGCGCGCGGTGCGCTGAGCGACCGTCGCCTTCTACCTCGATGGGACAGCGCTGCTCGAGATCGGTTACGCCCGGCGCATGAAACCGACAACGAAGAAGCGAAAGCAGAAGACCTACACCGCTCGCATCACCGTGGCCGAGTACGCGTGGCGCTGGCTCGCCCGCAAGGTACCGAACCTGAAACCGAGCACACGGTATCGGTACATCGATGCGCTGCGACAGATCTGCGAGGGCCTCGGGGACGGCCGCATGGCGGACCTGACGCCCGGCGACGTTTCCGACTGGTTCGCGTCGCTGCCACGTCATTTGAGCGCGGCGACCTGCAACGGATACCTCCGGGTTCTTCGCGTGATGACGAGGGACGCGAAGGCCGATCTTCGGCTCGTTCACTGGGCGTGCGATCGCGTGATGATTCGCCCGCCCGATCGCTACACGGACGAAGAGCCCAACGCGCTCTCCGCCAGCGAGCTCGGCCGGATGCTCGTCGCGATGAAGGAGCACGAGCCCGCTTGGTATCCGCTGTTCTCGACCATGGCGATGACGGGCATGCGGTTCGGCGAGGCGTCCGCCCTCCAGTGGAAGGACATCGATTTCGAGGTCGGCAAGATTTCCGTCCGCCGCAACCAGGTGCGCGGGATGATCGGCACGCCGAAGACGCTCGGCTCGACGCGCACCATCCCCCTTGTTCCCGAGCTGGCCGCCATCCTCCAAGAGCACTCACGTCGCGTGAAGGCCGGCGCGCCTGAAATGGAGTGGGTGTTCCCGTCGGCGTCCGGCAAGCCGCATCCGAGCGGCGTGCTGCGGAAGCCGATCCAGCGGGTGGCGGCGATCATCGGCTTGCGCAAGCGGATCACACCCCACGGGCTTCGCCGCACGCTGAACACGCTCGCGCTCGAGGTCGCGCCCGCCGAGACCATCCGCTTGATCATGGGTCACGTAACCAGCGACATGACGACGCGCTACAACGCGCCGAGCCTGGACTCGCGGCGGGATGTTCTTGCGCGTGTCACCGCGAAGATCGAGACCCCCTCGCGCACGGCGCCACCGGAGAGGACGGTTTGATCGTGCCCGCGCAAACCGTCACATATCGTCGCGAGGAACTGTACTGCGCGGTCTGGCGCGAACCGGCCACCGAGGTTGCAAAGCGGTACGGGATGTCGAGCAACGCGCTTGGAAAGATCTGCGACCGATTGCAGGTGCCGACGCCTACGCGCGGTTACTGGGCGCGCCGCGCGGTCGGCATCGTCGATCCGACGCCGCCTCTGCCGGCGCTGAGTCGCGCGCTTGAGACCGAGTTGACGGTCACCCGCAAGGGCCGGCGCCCCGATCGCACACGCATCGCGGCATCGATCCTCGAAGGACGCGCCGCGATGGGAGCGCCGATTGTAGTGCCGGCGCACCTCAAGGAGCCGCACCCGCTCGTCTCCACGGCGCTCACGTTGCTTGCGCGCGCCACGCTGAACAATGGCCTGGCATCATGTCGTGAAGAACGCTGTCTCGACATCGTGGTTGCACCGCGCCTACTCGAACGCGTCGCGCTGATCATGAACACCTTGATCCTCGCCCTCGAAGAGCGCGGATTCCCGGTCGAGGTGACGGACGTGCTTCCCGAGGGCGTTGCCGATCGCGACGCACGATCGAACGTCACGCGCGTCTTAGTAGGTGGTGAGTGGATCCGGTTTGGGATCGTCGAGCGCCTTCGGCAGCATCGCGCACCTTGGAACGCGAAGCCGCCCGCCGGCCTTAAAGGACCGGAGCGCGAGCTCTGGCTTCACTGGAACCGTCCGCGCATGCAATTGGTCCCGAGCGGAAAGCCGCTGCTCCTGATCAAGGAGCCGGATGTCGGCGTTCAGGTGTCATGGGCGGATGGGAAGAAGCGGTTGGAAGCACGGCTCAATGACTTCGTGAAGCAGCTCTTCGTCGTTGCGGAGGCGACGAAGCAAACGCATCAAGCCGACCACTCGTGGCGCGAGACCTACGAGCGAGAGTCGCGGCGCAACCGCGAGGCACGCGCGCGAGCAGAAGAGGAAGCCCATCGCGTTGCCGCTGTGCGCGACGCACTGGCTCGGTGGCGCGAGGCGCGCGACCTTCGGCAGCTCGTACACGAGATGCGGGTTGCGCAGCAAGGTACGTCGTGCGACTGGCTCGATTGGGCTGAGGTGCACGCGGCCCGGATCGAGCGCGAGCTCCGCGGCGACAGGGCGCGCACGATCGCGGATTGATGAACGACGATGGTTCTTGGTGGTGCAACCACCCCACAAGTAACCGAAAACGAGCCATCGCACGCCGCATCGCTTGATCGTTGTCAGGGTGCGGACGTAGCCTGAACGTCCGTTCGAAGGGGCTTGGCGCGACGGGCGACGGGCTACCTGTCGGGATCGTCGTAACCATGCTCCACCTCAAGAATATTGCCCCAGGCCTCTCACTGGTCGGGATCGAGCCGTCGCAGGTCGTCACGATCGTGGCCGCCGTGCCGGTGGGAGAGGGCGCGGTCACAGCGATCTATAAGACAGCTGACGGTGCGCTGAAGGAGCGCCTGCTTACCGGCGACGACGAACCCAACATCAGCGTCGCCACCGCTGAGCGCCCGTGGTCCTTCGATGGAGATGGCGCGAACTTCAAGCTGGCCGTCGAAGCCAAGCGAATCGATCTCGCATTCCTGTTCGATCCGATGATGGCGGTCCACACGTCGAACGTGCAGCCGCTGCCGCATCAGATCACAGCCGTCTACGAATCGATGTTGCCGCGGCAGCCGTTGCGCTTCGTGCTCGCTGACGACCCGGGCGCCGGCAAGACGATTATGGCCGGTCTCTACGTTCGTGAGCTGCTCATGCGTGCGGATGCGCGGCGCGTGCTCGTCGTGGCGCCGGGAAGCCTTGTCGAGCAGTGGCGAGACGAGCTGTATGAAAAGTTCGGGCTCGAGTTCCGCGTGTATTCGCGCGATCTGGAAGCGACCTCGCCGACGGGAAACCCGTTCGATGATCACGACCAGCTGATCATCCGCCTCGACCAGATCTCACGGGACGAAGCGGCCCAAGAGAAGTTGTGTCACGCGGGTTGGGATCTCGTGATCTTCGACGAAGCGCACAAGCTCTCGGCGCACTTCCAAGGCTCGAAGATCGCCGAGACCAAACGCTTCAAGCTCGCCCAGAAGCTCGGACGCCACACGCGTCACTTGCTGCTGATGACGGCGACGCCGCACAACGGCAAGGAAGAAGACTTCCAACTCTTTCTCTCGCTGCTCGACTCCGATCGCTTCTACGGCAAGTTCCGCGACGGTGCGCACAAGGTCGACTGTTCGGACCTGATGCGCCGAATGGTGAAGGAGGAGATGGTCAAGTTCGACGCGACGCCGCTGTTCCCTGAACGCAAGGCGTACACCGTCAACTACAAGCTCTCCGACATCGAGGCCGACCTTTACCAAGCGGTCACGAACTACGTGCAGACCGAGATGGGCAAGGCCGACCAGCTCGATGGTCAACGCAAAGGCATGGTCGGCTTCGCGCTCGCCGCGCTTCAACGCCGGCTCGCGTCTAGTCCCGAGGCGATCTATCAATCGCTGCGCCGTCGCCACGAACGTCTCGAGCGTCGACTCCGCGAGGAGAAGCTGGGCCGACGTGTCCAACTCATCGCCGAGACCGTCACCGAGCTTCCCGATGATGAAGACGACCTCAACGCCGACGAGCAGGAGAACCTAGAAGAGCAGCTCGTCGACCAGTCAACCGCAGCACAAACGATCGCCGAGCTGGAGGCCGAGATCGTGATCCTCGCCGGCCTGGAGCAGCAGGCGAAGTTGCTCGTTGCCTCCGGTCAGGATCGAAAGTGGGAGGAGCTGTCGCGCATTCTTCAGAACTCGCCGGAGATGCACGATGCCGCCGGCCGCCAACGCAAGGTGATCATCTTCTCCGAGCACCGCGACACGCTGAACTACCTGCACGCCAAGATCGAAGGCGTCATTCGGACCAAAGACGCGATTGTCACCATCCATGGTGGGACCAAGCGCGATGAGCGCCGCAAGGTGCAGGAGCAGTTCAGGTTGGATCCCGATGTCCGCGTGCTCATCGCCACCGATGCCGCGGGCGAAGGCGTGAACCTTCAGAACGCGAACCTGATGGTGAACTACGACCTACCCTGGAACCCGAACCGGCTAGAACAGCGGTTCGGACGCATCCACCGCATCGGACAGGATCAGGTCTGTCACCTCTGGAACCTTGTCGCGAAAGAGACTCGCGAAGGTGACGTGTTCTTCCGGCTGCTCGAAAAGCTGCGTGTCGAAAGCGAGGCGCTCAAGGGGCGTGTGTTCGACATTCTCGGCGAGGTCTTCGAAGGCGCGAGCCTGAAGGATTTGTTGCTCCAGGCGATTCGTTACGGTGATCAGCCCGATGTGAAGGCGAAGCTGCGGCAGCGTGTCGAGAGCGCATTCGACCGCAGCCACATCCGCGACATCCTGGATCGAAACGCGCTCGCGCAAGAGACGATGAACGCCGAGCGCCTGTTCAGGGTGAAGGAGGAGATGGAGAGGGCCGAGGCGCGCCGACTCCAACCCTATTTCGTCCGGTCTTTTTTCACGAAGGCGTTCGATGCGCTCGGCGGCACGATGTACCCGCGCGAAGCCGAGCGATTCGAGATCACGCATGTCCCCGAGGTGATCCGTGATCGCGATCGGCTGATCACCGGTCGCAACCGGCGCGAGCTCGCGCCGGTGCTAAAGAAGTACGAGCGCGTCTGCTTCACGCGCGAAGCCGTGCGGCTCGACAAAGCTGGCTCGCCGTTCGCAGCGATGTTGCATCCCGGGCATCCGCTGATGCTCGCCACCAGCGATATCGTCTTGGAGCGTCACGGGAAACTCCTCCGACAAGGTGCGATCCTTGTCGATCCATCGGACGAGGGCGATAAGCCACATCTGTTGTTCATGCTCTTGCATGAAGTGAAGTCCGGCGGAGATGTCGTGCTCTCCAAGCGCCTCCAATTCGTCAGGGTGGCCCCCGATGGAACTGCGTCGTTTGCCGGCTGGGCGCCTCACCTCGATCTCAACCCAATCGACGAAACAGACCGCGCGCGGCTGAAGGATCTCCTCGCCGCCTCCTGGATCTCGACCGACCAGGAACAACGCGCGCTGGCACTCGCGGCCTCGACGCTGGTTCCCGAGCACTTCAAGGAAGTAGCCGAGCGCAGGATCGCGCATGTCGACAAGACCCTCGTTGCCGTCCACGACCGACTCACCAAGGAGATCGACTTCTGGTCCGATCGTTGGATGAAGCTCAAGGACGATCAGTCCGCGGGTAAGGACGTGCGTCTGAACGTGGAGAACGTGCGCCGCACGATCAGCGATCTCGAAGGACGTCTCGAGAATCGGAAGAAGGAATTACAAGCGATGCGTCACGTCACGTCCGCAACGCCCGTCGTGCTCGGCGGTGCGCTGGTCGTGCCAGCCGGCCTGCTCCGTAAGCTGCGCGGTGAGCCGCCCGAGGTAGGCACGTTCGCGGCCGACGAAGCAGCTCGTAAGCGGATTGAGATGCTGGCAATGGACGCGGTGCGCAAGGCCGAGGAAGCACGCGGATGTAAGGTCGTCGACGTCTCGGCGGACAAGTGCGGTTGGGACCTGACCTCCTATCCGCCAGAGATCGACGGCAGGTTTCCCGAGGTGAGACACATCGAGGTCAAGGGCCGTATCGCCGGTGCCGCCACCGTTACCGTGACCCGGAACGAAATCCTGTATGCGCTGAACCAGGCCGATAAGTTCGTCCTCGCAATTGTGCTGATCGCAGAGAACGACGCGATCGATGGGCCACACTACGTGCGTAATCCCTTTGAGGCCGAGCCCGGATGGGGCGTGGCCTCCATCAACTTCGAGCTGAAGGCATTCCTCGAGAAGGCAGCGAGTTACCGATGACTTCCCAGGTACGATCGCCCCGCAAGCTCATCGAGGTCGCGTTACCGCTTGATGCAATTAATGAGGCCTGCAGTCGCGAGAAGTCCATACGACATGGGCACCCAAGCACACTGCACCTGTGGTGGGCCCGTCGACCGTTGGCCGCAGCCCGCGCGGTGATCTTTGCACAGATGGTGAACGACCCAGGTTTTCAGCAGGGTGGTGGGTTTCGATACGGGCGGAACAAGAGGGAAGCGGCCGCAGAACGCGAGCGCTTGTTCAAGATCATCGAGGACCTCGTCCGATGGGAAAGCACGACCAACGAAGAGGTCCTGGAACAGGCGCGGGCGGAAATTTGGCGCTCTTGGCGAGAAGTATGCGAGCTGAACAAGGGGCACCCACAAGCGAGCGAGCTTTTTAATCCTGACAGGCTGCCTGGCTTGCATGATCCCTTCGCCGGCGGTGGCGCTATTCCACTTGAAGCACAACGGCTGGGCCTGGTCGCGCATGCAACGGATCTCAATCCTGTCGCGGTGCTCATCAACAAGGCGATGGTCGAGCTTCCACGCAGATTCGCTGGCCGGACGCCCGTTGGCCCGATCGTTCAGAAGAGCGGAGCCACTGAGGAACTGCGCCTTTCCAAGTCGTCGCTCGGCGCAACCGGGCTTGCTGAGGACGTGCGTCGCTATGGCGCGTGGTTACGCAATGAAGCCGAGAAGCGCATCGGCCACCTTTACCCGAAGGTAGAGATCACGCGCGCGATGGTCGAAGCGCGCCCTGACTTGAAGAGGTACGAGGGGCAGAAGGTCGTCGTGGTCGCATGGATTTGGGTTCGCACGGTAAGGAGTCCGAATCCGGCGTTCGCAGACGTCGAAGTGCCCCTCGCCTCGAGCTTTGTGCTCTCTCCAATGAGCGGCAAGGAGGCGTACGTCGAGCCGATTGTTGAGAACGGGCGGTACCGTTTTGCCGTCAAGATCGGCAAGTCAGCTGATCCAGAAGTGACGAAGAACGGAACGAAACTCTCAAGAGGGGCGAACTTCCGTTGCCTGATGTCGGACACTCCAATTTCGCCGGCTTACATCAAGTCGGAGGGAAAGGCTCGGCGCATGGGCGAGCGCCTAATGGCCGTCGTGGTCGAAGGCGACAATGGTCGTCTCTACCTCGAACCCACCGAAGCGATCGAATCCGTGGCGCGGGAGGCAACTCCTACCTGGCTGCCTGAGACACCGCTCCCAAATGATCCGCGCAACTTCTGGACACTAAACTACGGACTTGATCGTTTCTGCGATCTCTTCACGCCACGCCAGCTCGTTGCTCTAACGACATTCGCAGATCTGGTGAACGAGGCGCGCGCAAAGGTAATGCGCGATGCATTGGCGGCGGGCATGGCGGACGACCCGGCGGCGCCCGACGGCGCAAGTGCCTACGCGGACGCGGTTGCGACGTACCTCGCATTCCTCGTCGGCAAGCTCGCAGACAAGGGCTCGAGCCTATGCACATGGAACGCCGGTCCTACGTCATCGCGCACTGCATCTGGTCGTTCTGCGGCAGTCGCCACCGTGCGATCTACCTTTGGGAGACAGGCGCTCCAGATGAGCTGGGACTTTGCCGAGGTCAATTTCTTCAGCGACTCAACGGGCAGCATCGACACCGTGTTGCAGACGTTGAGCGTTCCGCTGAACCTTTTTCCCATCACCGGCTCCATCGGGGACGCGCGTCAAGAGGATGCGGTTTCGGCGGCCGGCATACCAAATTCGATCATCTCGACGGATCCCCCGTATTACGACAACATCGGGTACGCGGATCTCTCTGACTTCTTTTACATCTGGTTGCGCCGTTCTCTCCGAAGTGTTTTCCCGGAACTCTTCCGCACTCTGGCGGTGCCGAAGGCTGAAGAGCTGGTTGCGAACCCCTATCGGCACGGCAGCAAGGACAATGCCGAGGAGTTTTTCCTCGAAGGCATGACCAAGGCGATGCGCCGGCTGGCGGACCACACTCACCCTGCTTTCCCGATCACTATCTACTACGCGTTCAAGCAGTCCGAGAACGAGGATGAAGCCGGAACCTCCAGTACTGGATGGGAGACCTTCCTCGATGCGGTGATTCGATCGTCGTTGACTATCTGCGGCACGTGGCCGATGCGCACCGAGCGCGGCGCCCGCGCCATCGGAATCGGAAGTAACGCGCTAGCCTCCAGCATCGTCCTCGTCTGTCGAAGGCGGCCCCCCGACGCGCCTTCGATTTCTCGAAGGGAGTTTCAGCGCGAGCTGAACGCAGCGTTGCCCGAGGCACTCGATGAGATGACACGAGGTACCGACAACGAGCGTTCGCCTGTGGCTCCAGTCGATCTTTCCCAGGCGATCATCGGGCCAGGCATGGCGATCTTCTCGAAATACACCGCGGTCCTTGAAGCTGACGGGACGCCAATGAGCGTTCGCACCGCCCTCCAGCTGATCAATCGATTCCTCGCCGAAGACGACTTCGACGCGGATACGCAGTTTTGTTTGCGTTGGTTCGAGCAGCATGGCTGGAAAGCTGGGAAGTTCGGAGAGGCAGACACGCTTGCGCGTGCAAAGGGGACTTCGGTGGACGGCGTCCGGACGGCGGGCGTGCTTGAGTCGGGTGGCGGGGACGTCCGTCTCCTAACGTGGGGGGAGTACGATCGAGCATGGGACCCGGCGTCCGACACGCGAAACCCAGTATGGGAGACGCTTCATCATCTGATTCGGGCGTTGAAGCAAGATGGCGAGTCTGGTGCAGGCCGCTTGCTTGCCAACGTCAGAGTGCACGCGGAACCCGCGCGACAGCTTGCCTATCGCTTGTACACGCTGTGCGAGCGAAAGAGCTGGCCCGAGGACGCGCGTGTGTACAACGAAATCATCACTAGCTGGAGCGGGATCGAAGCTTCCGCCGGCACCGGCTCAGTTGAGCCGGTGCAGGGCAAGCTGTTCGATTGACCGGGAGACGCAAATGAAGCCATGGCGTGAGGTAGCGGTTCCGCATCGTGACGTGCTCGAAGGCAAGTTCCTCCAAGCCGAGTTTGCGGCAGACATCACGGCGGTTCGCGATGGAAAAGCCAGCCCCGAGTACAAAGACGCGGCTGCTTTCTTCGAGCGCACCTTCATCACGGAAGGCATGCGGAACCTTCTCGTCCAGGTCGCTCAACGTTTGAACGGCAACGGTGGCGAGCCCGTTATCCAGCTTCAAACCGCGTTCGGTGGCGGCAAGACCCATACGATGCTCGCGGTCTATCACCTCGCAACACGCAAGGGCGCACTGTCCGAACTCGCGGGGATTCCCGCGCTGCTCGATCAAGCGGGGCTGATCGATGTACCGCGTGCGCGTGTCGCGGTGCTCGACGGTACGGCTCACTCGCCAGGCCAGCCTTGGAAGCATGGCAAGCAGAGCGTTCGGACACTCTGGGGTGAGCTTGCATGGCAGCTCGGAGGCGAGGACGGCTTCGCGATGGTGAAAGAAGCCGACGCAACTGGAACCTCGCCCGGGAAGACCGTTCTCGCCGAGCTCCTCGCTGCGTACGCACCGTGCGTCGTCCTCATCGACGAACTCGTCGCGTACGTGCGGCAGTTCGCGGAAGGCGCGACTCTGAGCGGAGGCACGTTTGACAGCAACATCACGTTCGTCCAGTCATTGACCGAAGCATGCAAGCTCGTCCCAACGGCAATGCTTCTCGCGTCGCTGCCAGAATCCGAGGTGGAGGCTGGTAGCCAGCGCGGCGTAGTGGCGCTGCGCGCCTTAGAAAAGAATGTTGGCCGCGTACAGGCTTTGTGGAAGCCCGTGGCGACAGAAGAAGCGTTCGAGATCGTACGGCGCCGCCTCTTCGAGCAGGTGCGCGACGATAAGCAGCGCGAGGTCGTGTGCCGGGCGTTCGCTGATACCTACGTTGCCGAGGGCGCGAAGCTCCCAAGCGAGACGCAGGAGACGCGCTACGCCGATCGTCTGCGGCAGGCGTACCCGATCCATCCCGAAGTCTTCGATCGGCTGTTCGAGGACTGGACCACGATCGAAGGTTTTCAACGCACGCGTGGCGTCCTGAAGCTGATGGCGAAGGTGATCTACCGGTTGTGGAAAGACGACAACAAGGACTTGATGATCATGCCTGGAAGCGTGCCGCTCTACGACGGTGGCTCGCGGAACGAGCTCACATACTATCTACCGCCCGGCTGGGATGCCGTCCTCGAGAAGGACATCGACGGCGACCGCGCCGAAACAACCGAGCTGGAGAACCGGGAACCTAGGTTCGGCGCTGTGAACGCGGCGCGTCGCGTGGCGCGCACAATTTTTCTTGGCAGCGCGCCGTCGTCGGTGACTACCAAGCCAGGGATTCGCGGCCTCGATCGAGCGCGTGTGCTGCTCGGGTGCCTCCAGCCGGGTCAGACGTCGTCGATCCACTCTGACGCACTGAACCGCTTGGCGGATCGCCTGCACTACCTGAACTCGTCTGGCGACAAGGCGAACGACACTACACGCTACTGGTTCGACACACGGGCGAATCTCCGCCGCGAGATGGAGGACCGCAAGAAGCGCTTCGACGACCTTGCCGATGTGCGCACGAAGCTGGACGAAGTGGTGAAGAAGCTCGTATCGGGCGCCTCGATGTTTGAGGGCACCCATCGCTTCACGCCTCACAGCGATGTCCCCGACGATGGCGCCCTTCGCCTTGTCGTTCTTGCTCCTGAGCAATGGTATTCGCGCGATGAATCACGCCCGGCGTTCGAGGCGGTGCAGGACTACGTTCGAAATCACGGAGCCAAGCCACGCTACCGCGGCAACCGCCTCGTCTTTCTGGCGGCCGAGCACTCGGCCCAAGGCCGCCTCACCGACTACATCCGTATTGCGCTCGCTTGGGATTCGATCGTTGATGACGTCAAGAATGGGCGTCTGAACATCGATGTGCTGCAGAAAGGTCAGGCCGAAAAGGAACTGCAGAGCGCGGAAGCCGTGCTGCCCCGCGTCGCGCGTGAGTGCTACAAGTGGCTCCTCTGTCCGCACCAGCCATCGCCGACGGACTCGAAGACCACGGTTGAGGCTTTCCCGTTGAACACGAGCGGTTCCGCGCTCGGTAGCGAAATCGAGCGCGTCTGTACCGAGAACGAGCTCGTGATAAGCACGTGGTCGCCGATCCATCTGCGCGCAAAGTTGGCCGAGTTGTACTGGAAGCCCGAGAAGCCTTACGTAGGCGCGATGGCGTTCTGGGAGGACACGATGCGCTACCTCTACCTCCCGCGAATGCGTGACCGAGGAGTGCTGGAGCAGGCGATCTCCAAAGGGTCCGCGACCAGGGACTTCTTTGGGACCGCGTACGGCCAGCACGACGGCAAGTACGACGGGTTCAAGCTCGGCGATTCGAACGTCCAGCTCGACGACACGCTGCTCCTTATCGAGATCGAAGCAGCGAAGGCCTACGACATAGCCACGAAGGTGCAGCCAACCCATGCAGGGGAGCCCGCCGGTCCCACATGGGGTGGCGAACCGGTCGTTTCCCGCACTCGCTCGGGCTCGAAATCGAAACCGCCACCGGGCACGACCCCGGCGGGCACACCTGGTGAACCGAAGGCTCGTTCGTTCATCGGAACGGTCGATGTGAAGGCATCAACCGCAAAGATGCGGCTCGTTCAGATTGCGGAGGAAATTCTTCAGCAACTCGTGAGCGATCCCCAGGCCGTGGTGAACGTCACCGTTGAAATCTCCGCCGAGTTTCCGAACGGTGTCTCCGACTCGGTCAAGCGAGCGGTTTCAGAGAACGCGACCATCCTCGGATTCAAGAACAAGACCTGGGAGTAATGGCTCGCGCTGAAAGCATCGCGAGGCTAGGCAGGGACCAAGTGCTTAAAGAGTTCTTCGAGATAGAGCGCATCGAGGTAACGGCCGCGGACCGTTTGTACCCGGAAGGAGTGACCTGGGATCTCAAGTCGGGCGTCAATGTGATTGCGGGCGGCACCGGGCTTGGAAAGACAACCCTGATTCACGCAACGCTCTTCGCGCTCTTCGGCGCAGTGGGCAGTACCTTACGTACTGGTCAAACAATCGACGTGAGGTACTTCGAAGGTCGGCTCGCGAAAACGAGCGAGGACGACGACACGCCGCCGCCGGTCATCAAGGTTCACGCCCGATTCGGCAAGGCCGATGTGACCGTGCGCCGTGACTTGCGGACAGGAAGACTGCTTGAGGGAACGATCGACGACGAATCTCTCGCGCTGGCCGCGTTCGAACAGTCGCTCGCCAAGCTGCTTGGGTTGTCGAGCTTCGAAACGGAGGTGCGCCGGGTTGTGGATTGTCTCGTCTACCTTCCCGAGACGCCGACCTACTACTTGGCGTGGGACAGCCTCTCGCAGAATGAGGTCCTCACACTCCTTTTCGGCGACCCAGACGACTTTCAGACGGTGCACGACCTGTGGGGGCAGCTGTCGACGGCAGACAGTCAGTTTCGCAACCTGAGATACCAGGCTCAGCGTCTCCAGAAGGAAATCGTCGCCGCCAGCACGAGTCCAACCACGGCAGACAGCGCGGAGACCATCGCAGCGCAACGTCAGACGCTTGAGGAAGCCCGAAGGCGTGGCGAGACGTCGCTGAATGAAGCATCGGAACGTCTAGCCGCTGCGCGTGCGGACGCCGAGACCGCTCAAAGCGCGGTTGCGGAGTTGCAGGAGCAATACAACCAACTGTCGTCGCAGATCGCCAGCCTCAGCTCCGTTGAGCAGGACGGCGCGCTTTCAGACCTGCTCTTTGCATCGCCGCAGACGAACGCCGTTGTTGATGCGCTCACACGATTGATCGCAGCGCCCAAGAGCGCTCTTTGTCCTTGCTGCGCGCAGGTTCCTGGACGTGAAACCTCGCAGCTTGCGGCTGTTCGGATGGCTCTGACGCAGAAGGATTGCCCTATCTGCTCATCGCCGTTGCAAACCAAGTCCAAGGTCAAGGCGCCACGACAGTCGCAACAGCTGGAGGCGCAGATTCGCACCGTCGCTGAGCGACTGCGCCAGGCTTTGAAAGAACACGAGCAAGCGATGAGCCGCATCCGCGTACTCGCGGCAGAACGCACACGCTCCGAGGAATCTGTCCGTCAAGCCCGAGATGCCGAGTGGGCCTTCAAGGTTGCGCATCCAATTGCTGGTTCTGACCAACGCGAGATCACGCTCGCGGGGCTTCGCGACGAGGAGACCAAAGCAGAGGCGGCCCGGGATCGGCTCGTCTCAAAGTTCGAGAAGGCCCGCGATGCGCTAAACGACAAGTTGCGAAAGCTACGGAACGAACTGGCGAAAGCGTTCCAGAAACACTGCGCACTGTTCTTGGACGAACCCGTCGAGATTGAGTTCGATGAGACGGGCGAGAGAGCGGACCGCCGTGGGCCGCAGATCGACCCACTGCACTCAGCCTTCTACCCGATCATCGATGGCGAGCCGCGCTACCGCGCTGAGGCTCTGTCGACAGCTCAGCGAGTGTTTGTTGACCTCGCGTTTCGCATGGCGCTGCTCACAGTCTGGTCGGAACGGAAGAAGAAGAGCGTGATGATGGTTGTCGAAACGCCCGAGGGCTCCGTCGACACCGCCTACATGATCCGTGTCGCTGAGATGCTTCGCTCCTTCGCTGACGGCGACAACCAGCTCTTGGTGACGACCAACATCAACAACAGCACTTTTCTGCCGGAGTTGATGAAGAAGACCAAGGCGAAAGAACGACGAGATCGCATCCTCAACATGCTGGACGTTGGCAATCCGCGGCCGGTGCAGAAGAAGCATCGCCCCGAGTTTGATGCTGTGCTTGAGCGCGCCGTGAAGGGGGGATGATGCAGAAGGGGGCGACACTGGTGCACTTGATGGCGGCATGCCGACGGCTGGGCGAGCCGCCGGTGGGGCGCACGACGATCGTGAAGATGAGCTACCTCTGCGAAGTCCTGCGACCTGCCTATGAGCTGTGGACGAGGACTTTCAAATTCGTGCGGTACTTCTATGGTCCGTATTCGAGCGAGCTCCTTGGGTACCTGGATTACCTCGTGTTTCATGGCCTGGTAAGCGTTCGCTCGTACACCCGTTCGGACACCGGAGTCCTCGCCCTCTATGAGGCGTCAGATGAGGGCGTCGGCGCGAGCGAGCAACTTCGCAAGGTGGACGGGGGCGAGACGCTGTATGCACTTGCCGAGGATGTGGTGTGGTCTCTTCAAGTTCTCGGGGTTCGAACGGCGAAGCAAATCTGCGACGTCGTCTACGCCGAACCCCAGTTCGAGAGTGTTCTGCGTGACGCCGAGGTCCGTGGCATTCCGTCGTCATCGGCGGAGCCGTTGCTCTCGAGCCAGGACCCAAGACATCCTGCTTTTCGAATTCAGGCGCTCTTGCGGTCGCAGGCCGATGGTTTCACGCCGCGGAAGCTGGTCGAAACCTATCTAAGGTACATCGCGCTGAGGGCAAAGAGCCCGAGTCTCAGGCGGGCCGAAGCGGTCGTATGAGCACCATCGACGTACTTACGCTTTCAGACGTCGCGTTGAGAGTATCGAATGCCGACGCGATTCTTCAGGCGGTCGGCTTTTCCGCGAGTGGCGAGGTCGAGCGCTTTATTTCGGCCTGGGCGCGCGCGATCGCGCAGGCGAGTGCTAGCCAGTTGCCTCAGGGCGCGGCCGTACGTTTGTTGCCCTCCGCAGATCCAAAGGTCGACGACACGGCGATCGCGGCCTTGCTGCCGCTCATTCATCAAGCGCAGACGAAGGGCGAGATCTTGGAGGTGACGTCTGCCGGTGCGGCTGCAAAGCGGGTCACGATTGCAGCCAACGTCAAGACTCAGCTGCAAGCAGGGATGTGGCCTCCGAACCTTGTCGCGCAGGTCTCCCATGCGGAGAAGACGTGCATGCTCTACGTCACAGCGCGCGAGGTTCGTGTCTTTGGCGCGGGGACGGAAGCGATCGGGTATGAGGACGTCGTTCAGCGGATCGTGCACTCAGCATATGATCCTCTCCGGCGGGAGCATTGGGGCGATGGTGAATTGCTCACGCGATGCGCTGAAGACCGCCTTCAGGACCGTGGACGCCTGGGCATCTGGGAAGAGCCGGATCGCTATGTGCTTCGCAACTCGCCCGAGGAACTGATCGAGGAAATCGTGACGCGGTATCTCGAAGCGCGCCTACGGGGGTATGCGAACGTCACTCGACAAACGATCGTGCCGAGCGAGGGTCGGGTGGACGTGCTCGTGACGTTGGCGGACGGGATGCAATACGTCGTCGAGCTGAAGTGGATCGGCCGATCGGTCAAGAAAGGCGTCACGCTTGACGATGCGGCTTGCCAGGACCTCGACAAGAAGTGGCGCTGCAAGCACGTGTTCGTGATCGGCGAAGAGTCCGCGCAAGCTGGCGCGATTCAGATGAGCTTCTATTTCAAGAAGCTCCGGCCGCGGAAGGTTTACCTGGTTGCGTACGACTGCCGCCGTGTCACTGAACAGAAAGATGCGTCGTGCGTCTCGCAGTATCCAACGCCGCCCGGTCTTACGACTGGGCAGTACCGCATCTATCACGTCGGAGTCGACCCTCGCGTGGCGTCGGTGAAGGGCAAGGCGATGCTTCCTGCGGCGAAGGCTGCATCGGTCAAGCCCGCTGCATCAAAGAAAGCTAAGACCTCGCCAGCCAAGAAGGGGGCTACGCCGAAGCCTCGCAAAGCCACCAAGACGAGCGGCGCGTCCGCAAAGACCACGTGATGTTGGATCTCGATCGTCCCGACTTCGAGCCGAACTTTGATCTCCCGCGTCACCGCTGGTATCCGTTCAAGGAGGGTTTCAGTGCTTCGCTGGTAGCGAGCTTCTTGCTCGACTACGGAGGTGGGCGTCCTGGGACGATCCTGGATCCGTTCGCTGGCAGCGGCACATCGATAGTTGAAGCCGCTGCGTGGGGCTGGCGCGCGGTGGGCGTGGAAGTGAATCCCTTCACGCGTTTCCTCGCCTCGGTAAAGGTGGAGAACGAGTACCGGCCGGAGCTCGTCTGGCGGCATTGGCGACGCGTTCTTGATGACGCCGTGGAAGGTGACGTCGAGTGGCGTCTTCCGCGCGGGTCAACTCTTGTCGGACGTAAGGGTCTCGACAAGTGGCTCTTCAATCCCGCGGTTGCTCGCCGCTACGAACAACTGCGCTCGAGCATCGAGCGTGTCGTTCCGGCTGGAAAGTATCGGCGGCTGCTTACGCTCGGCCTAATGGCGGGCACGGTTCGCGCGTCAAACGCAAAGCGCGATGGGAAGTGCTGGCGGTACAAGACTGGATGGCGCTTGCGTCGATACGGGTCTGCGGACGTGGACGCCGGATTCTGTGAGGTGATGCAGACCTATGCGGACGATGTCGCTGCTATGCCCAGGCTGGCCGGAGTTGGCGAAGTTGTCCTTGGAGACAGCCGCGTCTGGCTCTCTGAGCGTGGGCCGTCTGTCGTTGGGGGGGCGGACGTAGTCTTGACGTCGCCGCCGTATCTGAACTCGTTCGACTACACCGATATTTATCGACCGGAGTGCTTTCTTCTCGGCGTCGCCGATACTGCTCAAGACCTGCGGAAGGTGCGGCTTCAGACCCTACGGTCTCATGTGCAAGTGGAATGGCCTGAAGCGCGTCCGAGCTCGATTGCGCGCGTTCACCATGCAGTCCGACGCGTGCGACGTGGGAAGCTTTGGGACCGAAGGCTGCCCGCGATGATTAACGCGTACTTCGTTGACCTCGAAGATGTCGTTACCTCATGCGAGGCCCTGCTACGACCGAACGGAACGCTCGGAATGGTGGTCGCGTCCTCTGCCTATTCCGGCGTCGTGATCCCCGTCCCCGAAATCCTCGGCGACATCATGTCCGCGCGCGGGTTGGACGTTGAGTTGCGCGAGTTGCGCGTAACCGCGGGAAACGGGCACCACCAGAACCGATCGAACAAGACTCTGGTCGAGAGCCTGGTGATCGGACGAAAGAGGCGCGCATGATCGACGATTCGTGGCCGTGGAAACGCGACCTCGAAAAGGCAGCGGTAGACCTCGAACGTAGAAGAACGCAGCGGAGGTGGAGCGAGGCGTCGTGGGGCAAGCTCGAAAGAGTGCTGCTCGGTGGCGCGTTCGCCGTGCGCAAGCTCCTCGACAGCGGGAAGATCTCCGATGAGGTCGAATCGATGACGATCAAGGCGCAGGCCTTTCCCCCGAAGGCACGTCGCGTCGACCGTCTCAATCGTCATCGCCTCGAGCAGCTCTACGATCTCAACGCGCCCCGGGCTGTCGATGTTGGGTTGCAGCGGTTCTGCAACCAGCTCGTCCACAGCTTCGTGCTGTCACCCGCGTACGAGCCTGGTCTCGGCTTGCTGGGCCTGTTCGTCTCGTCCGATCGCGATCGAGAGAGGCGCTGCCTCTATTTCGCGGTCGAGGCCATCATCGAGGTGTTCAACGCGATCGCTACCGACGACATCGTCTACTTCGAGTCGCGGCGTTCTGAAATCGGCGCTGAGATGAGGATCGTCCGCAAGTCGAACCGCCTTCCCGCCGAGGTCGGATTGATTCCGAGCTGAGCTCGCGATCTGCGCCCCGGCTCAATTCGCGTTGAGGGCAACTTTCCTGCCGTCGCCCGGGATCTGCCACGGGAGCGAATCGGCGCTCTAGGCGCGCGATCCGCGCTGTCATACCCTACGGCTAGCGTGGCAGGGATGGTCTGACATGGCGCGGCCCCGGCTTTTTCGAGATCCGATCCATCTGCAGCTCAGGTACGAGCGCGCAGAAGGGACGACGTTGCCCGAGCCTGGCCGAAAGCGGCTCGGTTGGGTCGTCCAGCGCATCATCGACAGCCCCGAATTCCAGCGGCTGCGCCACATCCGCCAGACCGGCCTCGCGAACGTGGTCTTCCATGGTGCGGAGCACTCAAGGTTCAGTCACTCGATGGGCGTCGCATATCTCGCGGCGGAGATGTTCGGGCACATCTCCCGGAACATGGACGAGACCCCGGATGAAGCTCATCTCCTCGCCACCGCAGTGGCCGCGCTGCTTCACGACGTAGGTCACGGACCGTTCTCGCACAGCCTCGAGGACATCCTGCGCGAGTCTGGCGTCGACTTCGATCACGAAAAGATGACGGTTCGGATCATCGAGGAGTCCTCGATCCGGAAGTCGCTTGACCTTGTCGAGACGAATTTTGCGACCGATGTCGCCGCGTACATCGACAAAAAGAAGAGGACCGCCGATCACTGGCGGCACAAGCTCGTCTCCAGCCAGCTCGATGCCGATCGACTGGACTACCTGCTGCGCGATGCCGCAGCGGCCGGACTGCGCGGGCACACCTACGACCTGAGTCGCTTGCTCGACATGATCCAGCATCTCGATGGTAAGCGGATCGCTGTCCATCGTCGCGGACTGGAGACCGTTGAGGGGTATCTCGTAGCGCTCGATCAGATGTATCGCGCCGTCTACTACCACCACACGATACGAGCCGCCAGTGTGCTGCTAGGGAGCGTATTCCAACGCGCCATCGAGCTTGTGCGGCAAGGCGACAAGAAAGTCGTTCCCGACGGCCATCCGCTACGCAGCTTGTTCGAGGCAGGACACAAATGTGATTTGTCCCAATACCTCAGATTGGGTGAGTACCAGGTTTGGTCACTCATCGAGGGTTGGCAGACGTCGGAAGACAAGTGCCTCGCGGACCTATCTGTTCGACTCATGCAGCGCCGGCTCTTCAAGACGATGGAGCTCGACGTCTCGAAGATCTCGCAGTTTCCAAAGATCATGAAGATCGCCGAAGAGCTGGCGTGCAAAGCGATCCCGAGCTGCGACGAGAAGACGAAGCACTTGTACGTCCGGATCGATGAACCCACGAGGATCAGTTACCGGACCTACGATTGGCGGACGGAGAACCCCGACGAGTCCATCTGGATCTGCGGCGGAACGAAGAACATGCCAATCGAGGCGCACCCGGGCAGCAAGATCATCGATGGCCTACGCGACACTAACTATTTTCCGCGTCTCGTCTTTGCTTCCGAAATTCGCGATGAGCTTCTCAAAGCCACCAAGTAACGGGGGATGAAAATGTCCACGCTCCAAATTTGCGACCTGTTGTCACTAATCGATGCTAGCGGCGGGAAGATCGAGCATCGCGTTCGCCTCCAAAAGGAGGTGTTCCTTCTCCGGTGGGCTGGCTTTCCGATCTTGCCGACGCTTCGTTTCACCTACGACGCTCATGGTCCGTACAGCCGCGAGCTGTCCGATGTCCTGCACCGAGCCGTCGTTTCCGGGTACCTCAACGAGAAGGACGCCGGCGGCATTTACGTCTACGAAATGACGGCAGAGGCGTCGGCGCTATTGGGGCGATGGAGAGATGTCATTGGTCCTGTGATGGCGCTGCTGAATTCTGAGCATTGGAGCGCTCTCGAACTCGCAGCGACGGCCCTGTACCTTCAGGAGGACGAGCGCGCTGCTAAGCCACTGTGGGAGCGCGCTCTCGCACTTCGACCGACGACCTCGTCATTCCTCGAACGTGCGCGCGGCCTCGTGGACGAACTCAGCGGGTTCCGAGCAAAGAACGTTGCCGAGCGCGGCGCACAGATGCACGCCTGACGATGCCGACGGCCAAGCAGACAATTCTTGATTTGATCGCGAATGATCCGCTTGGCGTTCGCGATGCCTTCAAAGATAAGGCTCTAGTGAAGGCGCTCGACGGGATCGGGGTTGTGGTGAACCCACCCGAGGTCGGAGTGCGCGCGCTCCATGCGCCGGGCCCCGGAGCGATGAAGAACTCGGGCGTTGGGAAGACGCTCTGCGGTCGTGATCGTGGCCATCGTCATCCAGCAGGCGTGACGTGTTCGTACTGCCTGAAGCGTCTCGCCAAGCCGTGATGCTCTCGCCGAAGAAAGAAAGATCGAAATCGAAACTGGCATCTCGATGCCCTTCGATCGATCATGTCTTCGGCGTTCGCGTCACGAGACGCCGCTCCGATCGGTAGCGAGTAGGCCCGTTGCGTCGGATCGAAAACGCGAACATAATCAGGAACCTACCCGGGCGCGGGGCGGTCGTGCCCCCGCTACGAACAGAAACCCGCCTCCTGCTCAGGCGGGTTTCGACTTTTCGGGCAGCCGCAGACGGTCACCCCGCCGCGATCTTCACTTCCGAGAAGAAGTCGAGCGGCATCTCGGTGTCGAGCCGCCACGTGATCCGCATCGGCTTTTCCGACTCGTGCGAGACGTAGCGAACCCGTCCGAGGAACAGGTACGGCGACGTGAAGCCGCGCGCGTCCTCGGGCTTGTGGCGGACGAACAGCAGGATGCGCCAGTCGGAGTGCGCGCTGTCGCGGTAGCGGCGTGTAACGAGGCGGGCTAGGTGATCGCGGTGGAGGCGACCGAACTGATCGCACTGGGGGCGGCCGAAGTGATCGCCGAGGAGGCGGCCGAACTGATCGCTCCGATTGGCCGGACCATGCGCAGCTCGAACGCCAGGGGGCG
>DASTLB010000099.1:0-99802 GCA_035715365.1 Kofleriaceae bacterium
ATCGCGGCGTCGCGCTGCCGGTCGATCTCGGCGAGCTCGCGCGCGCGTGTGCGGCGCGGCCATGGCCGGTACCCGTCGAGGTCGCGGTCACCGGCGAGCCGATCGCGAGCGGGCGCTCCGGTCAGCTCGCCGCCGCGATCGAGAACCTCGTCGCGAACGCGACGCAGTTCGCGAACCCCGGGTCGACCGTGCGCGTCGCGATCGACGGCTCGATCGAGCCGCGCGGCGAGCACGTGCGCGTCACCGTGACGAACCACGGCCCGGCGCTGTCGCCAACCGCGCAGCGCAAGGTGTGGGATCGGTTCTACTCGACGCGCGTCGCGTCCGGCGGCTCCGGGCTCGGCCTCGCGATCGTCCGCTCGGTCGCGCTCGCGCACGGCGGCAGCGTCGGGGTGTCGTGCAGCGACGGCGTGACCGCGTTCTGGTTCGACGTCCGGATCTAGAAGCGGCCCGCGATCGCGAACCCGCCACCATGCGCGTTCGCGACCGGCACGACCATCAGCTGGCGGTTGTTGTACTCGCGGACCGCTTTCGGGGCGGTCGCGATGTCGTCGACGGTGCCGGCGACGTAGAGCCCGACGCCGCCGATGATCAGCACCGCGGGCGCGACCTCGTTGCCACCGCAATTCGTGTCGATATCGCAATCCTCGCTGCTGAGCACCGTGAGGATGCCGGCGAACATCGCGCCGACGCCGAGCGCGCGCAGGCCCATGCCGCGGGTCAGTGCGTCGTGCGCGTACCAGTGGCCGATGCTCGGACCGAAAAACGTCCCGAGCGCGCCGAGCGTCACGAGCCCACCTTCGTTGTTGTCGCTGGCGCCGAGCATGACGGCCCACGGCACGACGGTGCCGCCGATCGACAGCAGCAGCGCGGTGTTCTCGCTCAGCTGGTCGCCGACCGGCTGCGGTGCCGGCATCGGCTCGGGCTGCGGAATCGGCTGCGGCGGCGTCATGCCCGGCTGCGCGAACGCCGTGCCGGCCAACCCGAGGACCACCGCGACGACAAGGACCGCTCTCATGGTCGTCGGGTCCTTACACATCATGCGCCAACGCATCGGGCGTGTGGTCCGGCGCACTTACGCCGCCGGGCGGTCCGCGATCCGGACATTGCTGCCCGGTTTCACCCGGATTCCTAGAAGCTGCCGACGACGGTGAGCCCACCCGAGTGCCCGGTCACCGTCGGGACGAGTGCGAGGCTGTGGTCGCGGTTGTACTGGCGCGCCTCGCCCGGCGCGGTCGCGATGTCGTCGATCGTGCCGGCGATGTAGAGGCCCGCACCGGCGATCAGCAGCACCGCGGGCGCCGCACTCTCGTGACATTCCTCCTCGGAGAACAGCGGGCACTCGGTCAGCGCGACCATCGCGCCGGTGAACGCCGCGCCGACGCCGAGCGCGCGCAGACCGAGCCCGCGGCTCAGGATGTCGTGCGCGTACCAGTGGCCGAGGCTCGGTCCGAACATCGTGCCGATCGCGCCGACCGTGGCGAGCGTGTCGCCGTCGGAGTCGCTGTTGGCCGCCGCGAGGAACATCACCCACGGCACGACGGTGCCGCCGATCGACAGCGCGAGCGCGGTGTTCTCGGACAGCTGATCCTCGGACGCTTGCGGCGCGACCGGCGCGGGAGCGGGCGGCAGCGGGGCCGGCTCGGTCATGCCGGGCTGGGCGCTGGCGACCTTCGCGGACAGGAGCACGACGGCGACGAATGCGGCGGCCTTCATGGTTCACAGCCCACTACACGCGACGCGCCAGGTTTGTCACCCCCGATCATCGAGGGGTTACAAGCGCGCGATCGTCAGGACTTCGACGCCGCGTCGGCTTTTACCCGCGGGTCACGGATCTTCGCCGGGCACCGGCGCTTCCATCATGCTCTCGACCGGCTTGTCCGCGACGAAGTCGTTGACCCACTGCGCGAGCGTCATGTCGTGGTCCTCGATATCGGAGCCGGTGAAGTTCAGCACGGTCGTGCAGTGGCTCGAGTTGATATCGCGCCAGTACGGCAGGAAGTAGAACAGGTTCTCGCGGGTCTCGTACTCGGACACGAGCAGCTGCGTGTCGGCGTCCCACATCCGAAGGATCTCGTCCTTCGGCGGGAAGTTGTAGAACCGCTCGTACGAGTACAACGAGAAGTTGTAGTCGCGACGGAAGAACGTGGTCGCGAGCCGATCGCTCGGGAACTCGTCCGCGAGTGCGGTGTTGATCGTGCCCATGTCGTCGGGCGTGAAGCCGGCGGGCATCTCCGCCGACAGCGAGTCGAGATTCCACGCCGCGCGGATCATCGCGTGCATCGGCGCCGAGTAGCCCGACGACGGGAACACCGGGCCGGAATCGTCGAGCAGGTAGCCCTTGTCGACCGCGCGCACGCCGTTGCGCAGGAACCGATAGTTGACGAGCGAGCCGACGCCGCCCGCGGAGCAGCCGGTGACGAGCATCTTCGGCACGTGCGTGAACTCGGAATCGATCCACGACACGACCTCCTTCACGGCTGCGTGGCCGTCGTGGTGGAACGTGACGTCGGGATCGACGCCGGCGGGATCCTGATACGTCACCGTCGTGTTGCCGGTGTGGACGTCACCGGTGCAGTACGGCACGTAGACCATGTTCCATTCGCGGGACGGATTCGTGTCATCGAAACGCGACAGGAACGGCGAGATGAACGGCGCGAGCTCCCAGTGATCGTCGGGCAGGCCGTCGACGTTCGCGGCGCCGCGGATGCCGTTCTTGCCGGTGCAGCTCTCGTAATCCCAGCACGCGCCGCCGGGCTCGAACACGACGACGAGGTTGTCGCTCTTGTCCGAGAAGTTGACGAAGATCTTGTACGGCGTGTTGTTGCCGCACACGACGCCGGGCGGCTCGATCTTGAGCCAGGTGTCATAGGCATCGCGCGGTGGATTGAGGATCGGTTCCTCGTCGGGACCACCACCGCAACCGACCACCAGTCCTGCCATCGCGAGCGCGCCGACCAGACGTGACATGCGATGTCACATACAGCGAATCGGTCCGACCGTGGCGCGAAAACACGGACGACCGGCACGAAAACGACAGCCACCCACGACGGTTTGCACAAGCGACCGGCCTTCAAGCAGCGGCCCTGCGTGCAAACATGCGCGCGTGAAGCGGCGCACCAAGATCCTGGCCACGCTCGGTCCGGCCTCGCAGGACCCGGCCGTGCTCGACGCGATGATCGCCGCCGGCCTCGATGCCGTGCGGCTCAACTTCTCGCACGGCACGCACGAAGGCCACGCCGAGACCTACCGGCGCGTTCGCGAGGCCGCCGCGCGTGCCGGCCGCGAGATCGCGATCCTCCAGGACCTCCAGGGCCCGAAGATCCGGCTCGGCAAGATCGACGGCGAGCTCCACGTCGAGACCGGCTCGCAGCTCGTGATCACGACGCGCGACATCGTCGGCAAGCCGGGCCTCGTCCCCACCGACTACAAGCTGCTGCCGCGCGACGTCAGCGTCGGCATGAAGATCCTGCTCGACGAAGGCCGCGTCGCGGTCGCCGTGCGCGCGGTCGAGGACGGCGACGTCCTCTGCACCGTCACCGACGGCGGCGTCCTCGTCTCGAAAAAGGGCCTCTCGGTCCCCGGCGCGACCCTCACCGCGGCGGCGATGACCGACAAGGACAAGGACGACGTCGCGTTCGGCCTCGAGCTCGGCGTCGACTACGTGGCGCTGTCGTTCGTGCGCCGGCCGTCAGACGTCGAGGACCTGCGGCGCGTGATGCACGAGCGCGGGCGCGTCGTGCCGATCATCGCCAAGATCGAGAAGCCGCAGGCCGTCGACGCGATCGACGACATCGTGGCCGTCGCCGATGGCGTGATGGTCGCGCGCGGTGACCTCGCGATCGAGTCCACCCTCGAGATGATCCCCGCCCACCAGAAGAAGATCATCGACCGCGCCAACCGCGCCGGCAAGCTCGTCATCACCGCGACCCAGATGCTCGAGTCCATGACCGACAACCCGCTCCCCACGCGCGCCGAGGTCACCGACGTCGCCAACGCCGTCCTCGACGGCACCGATGCCGTGATGCTCTCCGGCGAGACCGCCGTCGGCAAGTACCCCGTCGAAGCCGTCCGCCGCATGGGCTCGATCGCCGAGGCCACCGAGGAGACCCTCTACCCGTTCGAGCGCCGCATCCGCCCCGCGCCCGACGGCGACGACCACGACACGCTCGCACGCGTCAACGCGCGGATCGCCGCCCAGGCCGCCCGCGAAACCAACGCCGCTGCCATCCTCGTCTTCACCGACTCCGGCGCGACCGCGGGCCGCGTCTCCGACGAGCGCCCCCGCGCCCCGATCCTCGCCTTCACGCGCGAGCTCTCGACCCAGCGCCGCCTCGCCCTGTACTGGGGCGTCCACCCGCTGCCGATGGGCACCGCCCAGAGCTCGATCGAGCTGGCCGAGCGCGGCGAGAAGCTCGTGGTCGACCAGCGCTGGGCGGGCAGTGCCGAGACGATCGTCTTCGTGTTCGGCTCGCACCTCGTGCACGGGGCCGACCACTCGGTTTCGCTGCGCAGAATCCCGTGACATGTCGGGCCCCTAACCCTTCCGGGGTTGCGGTCGTGCTACCTCGCAGCGGGGGGCCCCAACACGTTGCTGCGCCGCAGCTCCGGACGCAGCGATGCCCGACGATCGCTGCGCGCGATCGCGGGCCGAAATAGCAGAGCACGCGTCGAAGACGCGATGTCTGGCGTATGTCGATGATGCGTTGGTCGGGGATCGATCGGAGCGGTGACGGTCAGGCTGCGACTGCGCTCTCGACCGGCATGTTCATGAAGCGCGGCAGGAAGTAGCTGCCACGCGGGAACACGGGCCGGCGACCCGCGAGCAGGACACTACGCGCACGCTTGTACAGGAACTGGAAGAGCACGCCGCGCTGCGCTGCCTCGATGCGCGCCCACTTGTTCTTGGACGCAAACCGCGGACGGATGTCGTTACGGCCTTGCTCGCGAGGCGCACGCGCTCGGGCGAAGCAGTCCTGTGCGAGCACCAGCGCGCGGCCGAGCACGCCGCGCTTGCCCTCGCGCTCGCGCTTGCTCGCGAACTCGGCGACTCGCTTCTCGACCTCCTCGCGCAACACCTCGAGAAACACCTCGCGGTCGCCGAGCTCGGGAGGAACGACCATCGGAATCTCGAGCTGTGCGGGCAGCGCACGGCGGTCGCTGCGGAAGAAGAACGTCGGTCGCGTCGCGACGAGCATGCCGCCCTCGAGCAGCGCGTCGTAGGTGCTGACGCCCGGCCAATCGGCGATGTTCTCGACGAGCCCGTCCTTCACCGGGTTCGTCGCGGCATAGGCGAGCTTGTCGATGATCGCGGTGATCTCGAGGAGCTCGACCACGCACGGTTGTTCGCCCGACCAGAAGATCTCGTCGCGACCGAGGTGCGCGTTCATGCAACGCGCCAGGGTGCGATGGAAGTACTCCATGAACTTTGGATAATTGCCTTGGCGGTCGAACACGACCGTGTGGTGGTGATTCGACATCTGGGTCGTGAGCATCACCTCCATCTCGGTCTCGATCGCGGCGTGCGCGAGGCAGTACGCGAACGCGTTGTTCGTGTCTGTGCTCGGCCGCAGGAAGAGATGCCGATCGAGGCAGCTGCGGGTGATCATGTAGAAGCGGCCGGGGATGACTGGGCGCGGAAGGGTCATGGTGACCGCGCTCTTCGGCCATGCCGTCCAGCGGTTGCGAAGGCCGCAACCCCGGAAGGGTCAAACCACCGGAAATACAGCGCTATTGGGTCGGATCATCGCGCCCCGCGCCCTTGTTTCCGCCGTAGCGATCCCAGATGTTCACGCCACCGGACGGACCCGCGCCGTCGCGGCCGTGCGGCTTCTTGCCGTGCTGCGGAGTCTCGGGGGTCTGCGGCTTGACGGTGTACGTGAACTCGCGCGGCGCGGGGTCGGTGGTCTGGACCTTGAGGCGGAGGACGCCGCCCTTGTCGAGCAGGGAGTCGTGCTCGTCGCGGGCGAAGCGCTGGAAGGACGGGGCATCGGCGATGTCGCGGCCGCCGACGGCGAGCAGGATCGATTGCTCGGTGATGCCGGCGGACTGCAGCGGCCCGTCCTGGAGCACGGTGACGATCGCGCCGCGCTCGAGCTTCGGATGGCGCCAGCCGACCAGCGGGAACAGCTCGACGGCAGTGGCGCCGAGGGCACGCGCGGGCGCGATGTAGTGCGAGACGAGGTGGTCGACGTCGGTCCGGCCGAGCGTGACCTGGGCGAAGGCGAGGTAGCGCTTGCCGTCGGCGTTCGCGTACTCCTCCCAGTAGCGGCCGGTCGGGACCGCGGGGACGGCACCGGCGGCGGTGGTGCGGAGTAGCTGCGCGACGGCCTTGCGCGCCTCGCGCACGTCGCGCCGCGCGGTGGTGCTCGCCGGATCGCGGTCGAAGGCGGCGAGCTTGGCATCGCGCGCGGCGGCGTAGATCGGGAGGACGGCGCGCTTCCACTCGGTGTCCGCGATCCGGACAGCGATCGCGTTCGCGACGGCGTCGTAGGCGGCATCGGCGGCTTCGTCTTCGGCATCGTCCTGGCGCGCGACCAGCGACGAGACGCCGACGCACGACAGGCCCTGCGCGGTGTCGCTGCAGGTGGCGGTTGCCGGCGCATCGGCGGTGATCCACGCCGGACGCGCGGCGGCACTGCGATCCGTGATCGCGCCGGCCTTCGTCTCGGCGGGCTTGTCCTTGCCGAACCGCTGGTACGCGAGGAACCCGGCGGCGGCGAGCACGAGCGCGAGCAGCGCGGCGAGCACCGGAACGACCAGCGACGACCGCTGCGGCGGTGGCGGCGTGGTGACCTGCGGCGGCAGGGTGCGCTTGTCGAGGCGCTTGGTCGTGACGAGCGCGCGCTCGCGCAGCATGCCGATCGACTTCACGAGCTCGGCGTCGGCGGTGGGCTTCGGCAGGCCGGCGAGGGCTGCCATCAGGGCCTCGCTCGCCTCGCAGGTCATCGCGGCCTTGCAGGCGGTGCAGCGCAGCTCGGGCGCGGTCGCGAACTTGAGCAGTCCGTGGTGCTCGCCGACGTCGATCAGCTGGCCGCTCGTCGTGCCGCAGCCGGCGCACGCGTACGGCAGCGTCAGCGTCACGACCTGCGCCTTGGGGCCGAGGTCGTCCTTGCTGCACAGCTTCTCGAGCACGGCGGGCGGCACGTTCGCGAGGTAGAGCCGGTCGACGAGCGGCGTCGCGATCTTGACGAAGCCGCGCCACTCGGCGGCACCCGCGGGCTCGATGCGGCCGACGCTGCCGAGGTCGACGATCGCCGTGCCCTCGAGACCCTCGGCGAGCTTGTCGCGTGGGAAGCCGCGCTCGAGATCGCCCGACAGCTTGACGTAGGTCGTGGTGCCGTCGATGACCTTGTCGACGCGCAGCTTGCGGTTGAGATCGCTGACGGCGTAGTTGAGCTTCGTCGCGAGGAACGCGGCCACCTCGGTGGGCAGCTCGAACTTGTCCTGACCGATCACGTACGAGAAGAAGGTCGCGCCGTCCTCGTCGAAGTACATGCCCTCCTTGCAGGAGGGGCATGGCCGCTCGGCGAGCTTCATCGACTTGATCGTCTCGTGGTCCTTGTCGACCTGCAGCAGCACGCGCTGCTCGGAGTCGCAGTAGTCGCAGCGGAACGGTGCGTAGAAGCTGTAGACGCGGCCGCCGCCGGCGAAGTTCGCGACCATGTTGAGCTGGTCGATCACCTTCGGCGAGCACTCGATGAGGTAGAGCTGCTTGACCTGCTTCGCGGCCGCCCCGACGAAGTCGACCCACTCGCGGATCCCGAACGACGAGATCTTCTTGACGTTGCCGAGATCGATCACGAGCACGTCGCCGGTCGCGGTCTGGCCGAGCTTCTTGCCCTCGAACGCTTCGTCGATCGTGCCGCTGAACTTGAGGCAGGCGATGCCAGCGTCGGCGAACTTCTCGATCTTGAGCTTCGGCCCGTCGGCGGCTGCGTCGTGCGGCGGCTGGATCGGCGGTGGGGTCGGGGTCGGTACTGCCATCAATGACTCCAGAAGTGCAGCGACTTCGCCTGCGATCGGAGCTCGCGCAGGTTCATGTCGAGCTCGAGTAGCGCCGTGACATCGGTGTAACGACCGCGCGCGACGTCGAAGATCAGCGCCGACGAATTCGTGTGCGCGACCATCAGCCCGAGGCCGGCGCCGCCGTGGCTGCGATCCTGCTCGCCGCCCGCGAGCGCGCGCGCGAGGCCGTCGACGACGTGGCGGCGCTCGAGCCGGCCGAACGGATCGCGGACGCGCACGCCGAACCGGGTGCCGTCGGTGCCGACGACGACGGTTGGCCGCTCGTGATCGTCGAGCGTGATGTTCGACTTGCGATCCGAGGCGTACTTCGGCCGGCCGTGATCGTCGATCGGCGCGTCGTACAGCGCGTTCATCAGCAGCTCGTGCGCGAGCTCGCCGACCATCTCGACCACGCGGCGCGGAACGCCGAGCGCACCGACGAGCTCCTGGATCGTGCCGACTGCGGCGTCGCGATCGGTCGTCGACCGGACCTCGAGCTCGTGCAGCGCGGCGCCCCAGTCGAAGTACGCAGCGAACGGCGGCGCGGCGCTCGGCGGCGCGGCGCCCGTCGAGAGCCGGCGCGCGATCATCAGGATCTCCCACGACCGCGGCGCGGTCTCGAAGTCACGCCGGCCGAGCACGTGATCGATCCCCGCTGTCTCGAGCAGGTACCTGAGCGCGCGCCGCATCGGCTCGGCGGTCCACAGCACGCCGCGCAACCCGCGGTGCGCGCGCACTTGCTCCGCGATCAGGTCGCCGTCGAACGCGTCGGCGCACACGAGGTCCGCGCCGGCCAGGCTCGCGATCAGCTGCGCGGGATCCTCGATCAACTGGGTCGTCGCGCCGGTCGCGCCGAGCATGCGTGCGACCCGTCGGCCGACCAGCTTGTTGCGCTCCAGGATGACCGCATGCATCGCGTTCGCTCGGGTTCCCTCGAAACCTGCGTGAACGGTACCACGCACCGTCGAGCCGCCCGATGGAGTAACTCGGGTGGGCTCCCCTACTGACTCCGTGCGTCAAGCGGCGATCGGAGGCGCACGAATCGCGCGTGGTACGCTGGCGACGCGTTGCGGGGCATCCGAGGACTGATCGGCGGACTGATCATCGCCGCGCTGGCGTTCGCGTCGATCGCGCGCGCCGACGAAGCGCCACGCGACCGCGAGCCGCCGCTCTACCAGACGGCCACGACGAAGACGCCGCGCGCGAAGCTGTCGGAGTCGCTCGTCGCACCGGCGCAGAAGGCAGCCGCCGCCCGCGAGTGGGCGAAGGCGATCCCGTACTACCAGGCGCTCGTGGTCGCGCGAGGTCCCGGCAGCGCCGAGGCGAAGCAGCTCGCGAAGCTATGGACGCTCGCCGGCCAGAACGAGCAGGCCGTGGAGTCGTGGACCGCGTACGCCGCGGCGGCGATCGATGCGAAGGAGCGCGATGCCGCCCGCGCCGAGGCGACCCGGCTCGCCGCGAACCGCGATCCGTTCGCCGATCGGCTCGCGCTCGTACCGCTCGTCGCCGACGCGAAGCGCGCGTTCGCCGCCGGGCGCGCCGCGTTCGCGCGCAAGGACTACGGCGACGCGCTCGTCTACTTCCACATGGGCTACGCGCTCGCGCCCGAGCTCCCCGGGTTTCTGCGCGAGCTCGGCTCGACGTACGACAAGCTCGGCGCCGCCGCGCCCAAGCGCGAGTTCTATCGCCGCTACCTCGTGCAGCGGCCGTTCGGTGCAAACGCCGATGTCGTGCGCGCGCTGCTCGCGAAGGAGAACGACGTGCTCGGCACGCTGCTCGTCTCGTCGAGCTTGCCGTGCACCGAGCTGTGGGTGAACCGCCAGCGGATCACCGGCAAGCTCGATCCGAAGGCGAAGGGCATCCCGGTCGCGCCCGGCAACTACAAGGGACTGTGCTTCAACCCGAAGTACGAGATGGCACTGTTCGAGTACGCGACGGTCGAGCCCGGCAAGCCGGCGGCGATGACGTTCGCGTGGGCGATCGTCGAGAATCAGCTCGAGCGTCCGCTCGGGCGGATCGCGCTCGAGAATCCGAAGGCGCCCGGCACGATGATCGATCTCGGCATCACGTCGAAGCAAGTCGGCGTGGCGGCGCCGCTCGATGGCCGCAAGCTCAAGATGATCCTGAAGGACGATTCTGGCGTCCGCACGGAAGAGCGGATGGTGCAGATCGAGCCCGGTCAGAAGTTCGTGGTGCACTGGTGATGGCGCTGTCGACCATCGAACTAGTGGTAAGGTCCGCGCGCGCGAGATGACGGAGAGGCCGTCTCAGGAAGGCAAGCTGTCGCCGGGGGCCCCGAATGATCCGGTGCCGTTCGGCCGCTACTACTTGCTCGGCCTGATCGCGCGCGGTGGCATGGCCGAGGTGTATCGCGCGCGTCCCGTCGACGGCGAACGCCGGCTGCTCGCGGTCAAGGTGATGCGACCGCAGCTCGCGCGCGAGGCGCGCTTCATCGACATGTTCCATCGCGAGGGCAAGCTCGCCATGGTGCTTAAGAACCGCTGCATCGTCGAGACCGTCGAGATCGGCCAGCACGACGGCCGGCACTTCATCACGATGGAGTACATCGGCGGCCGCGATCTGACGCAGGTCCTCCGCCGCTGCCAGGAGACGCAGCAGCGCATCCCGGTCCCGCACGCGGTGTACATCGCCGCGCGGATCGCCGAGGGCCTGCACTTCGCGCACACGCTGACCGGTCCGGACGGTCGCCCGCTCAACATCGTCAATCGCGACGTCTCGCCGTCGAACGTGCGGATGTCCTACGACGGCGACGTCAAGCTGCTCGACTTCGGCATCGCGCAGGCGCTGATGAAGTTCACGAGCGAGATCGGAATCCTCAAGGGCAAGTTCAGCTACATGTCCCCGGAGCAGATCCGCGGCATGCCGCTCGACTCGCGGACCGACGTGTTCTCCGCCGGCATCATCCTCCACGAGATGCTGACGACCGAGAAGCTGTTCCGCGGCGACACCGAGTTCGCGCTGATGGAGAAGGTGCGCAAGGCCGAGGTGCCGCCACCGTCGAACTTCAACCGTCGCGTCACGCCCGAGCTCGACGCGATCAGCCTCAAGGCGCTGTCGCGCGACGTCGCGGATCGCTACCAGAGCGCGGCCGCGTTCGCCGCCGATCTCGACGCGCTGATCGCCGGCTATCGCTTCGATCCGAAGGAGCTGCGGCAGTTCATGCGCCAGCTGTTCCGCAAGGAATACGCGAAGGAGCTCGAGGACACAGAGCTCGCGCTCGACTCCGAGCCCGGCCAGCTCCTGCCGTCGGCGTCGGCATCGATGTCGCTGTCGATGTCGCAACAGCGCCGCGCGGACGCGATGGCGCAGCCGCACCAGAGCGCGGGCACGCCCGCCGAGGACACGCTGCCGCGCAACACGCTGCAGGGCATCGGCCGGCCGTCGCCGTCGCCGCCACCGCGCACGCCGCACGACCGGCTGTCTCCCAGCCCCTCGCAGACGCCGACCCCGACCGACGACGACAAGTCACAGCGCCGGTCGTCGGGGTTCTGGGGCTCCTTGTTCAAGAAGCGCAAGTAGCGCATGCTTGCCGCGATGACGGCCCCGACTCGTCAGCCCGCTGGATCGGCTGCTCCCACGCCCGCGCCGCGCCCTGCCCCCTCGCGCTCGAGCGCGACGATGCAGGCGGCGATCCTCGTCGGCGCGACCGTCGTGCTGCTCAACGCGGCGTTCTACTTCCTGTCGGGGCTCTACTTCGCCGACCAGCGCGCCGATCTCATGGCGGCGCCGATCAGCGACGCGCACATCCAGGGCGTGCGCCTCGCGTTCGGCCTGTTCACCGTCGTCGTCGGTGTCGCGATCGTCGGCGTGATCGCGCAGCCGAAGTGGGTCGCACACGGCATCGCGACCGCGATCGGGCTCGCCTCGGTCGCCGCCGCATTGGGCGCGTTCGGCACGTCGATCCCGATGGTGCTGCCGATCGCGCTGCTCGTGATCGGCGCGCTGTTTCCGACGCTCGCGTGGGGGTCGCTCAAGGGCTCGCGCCCGGCGTGGGCATTCCTCGCATCGCTGTGCGTCGTCTACGCGCTCGTCACCTTCTTCGGTGCGACGAAGGTGCGCGTCCAGCTCGACATCAGCCTGTGGACGTCGCTGATCCTCCCGGGCTTGCTCGTCGCCGCGACGATCGGATTCACGCTGATCCGTCGCGACTACCGCGAGATCCAGTAGCCCGCCGATCGCGCGCCCTCCCGCTTGCCGTCGCCCCGGTCGTCCGCTAAGACGGATGCAAGTTACATCATCACGGAGGACGCCATGGCACTGCAGCTCGGAGACGACGCACCCGATTTCACCGCCGACACGACCGAGGGATCGATCCGGTTCCACGAGTACCTCGGCAACAGCTGGGGCGTGCTGTTCTCGCACCCGAAGGACTACACGCCGGTGTGCACGACCGAGCTCGGTCGCGTCGCCGCGCTCAAGCCCGAGTTCGACAAGCGCAACGTCAAGGTCCTCGGCCTCTCCGTTGATCCGCTCGACTCGCACCAGGGCTGGGCGAACGACATCAAGGAGACGCAGGGCCACGCGCTCAACTTCCCGCTGATCGCCGATCCGGATCGCAAGGTCGCGAACCTCTACGGCATGATCCATCCGAACGCGAACGACACGCTCACCGTGCGCTCGGTGTTCATCATCGGCCCGGACAAGAAGATCAAGCTGACGCTGACGTACCCGGCGTCGACCGGCCGCAACTTCGACGAGGTGCTGCGCGTGATCGACTCGCTGCAGCTCACGGCGAAGCACAAGGTCGCGACGCCGTCGGACTGGAAGCAGGGCCAGGACGTGATCATCGCCGGCTCGGTCAGCGACGACGACGCGAAGAAGCTGTTCCCGAGCGGCTGGAAGACGGTGCGGCCGTACCTGCGCGTGGTGCCGCAGCCGAAGGGCTAGGGATAGAGCTTGTAGGCGCTGCCGTCCTTGCGCGTGTGATTCGTTTGCAGCGGCACGGCGCGGATCTTGAGCGCGTGCGCGAGTGCGATCGTCTTGCCCGACTCCACGGTGACGAGATCGTCCTCGATCACTTCCCGGCTGTCCGGCATCCACAGGTGCACCTGGTACGTTCCGGGCGGCACGTCCGTGATCGAGAACGATCCGCGGTCGACGGGCGCGAACCACTCCGACGGGATCACCTTCACCTTCGCCCACATGTCGCGATGGATGTCGCAGTAGATGTCGAATTGCACCTCGTCATCGAACTTGCGCGATCGCGATTCTTTGCTGCCGTAGCGCCCGAGGTCGAAGCTCGGCGCGATCGGCGAGAACACGTTGTGCTCGATGCGGTCGAGATTTGGAAACGCGATCGTCGAGCCAATCGGGACGACGCGCACGTGCGGCGAGAACTGCTTGTCCTTCTGATCGATCGTCGTCTGGACCGGCCGCGGTCGGTAGCGCTTGCCGCGCTTCGTCACGGGCACGAGATAGACGTAGACGTACTGCGGGTTCGCGACCGGCGCGTGATCGTCGCCCATCACGATCACCCTTCCGGTGACCGTGCCCCCCGACGGCGCGGCACGCGTCAGCGTCCACGGCATCACCACGAGCATCGCGATCAAGACGTAGCGCATCGTCCCCCTCAATCCGTCGACACCACGATCGAGCTCGTGATCACGTCGTGCGGAAACTGCGGCACGCCGAGCTCGTGGTTCCAGCTGTACTCGACCTTGCCGACGATCCGGCTCGTCACCTCGAACCGCGCGCCGAGCGTGCCACGCAGCGAGTGCGACTCGTACACGAACTCGGCACCACGCTGGTGCACGGCATCGCGCCAGTCGACCCGCGCGTACGGCCGCAGCCACGCCGTCACGCGACGGTCGACGAGCAGGTACGCGCCCTTGTACGTCAGGCAGTCGGCGACATCGCACGCCGGACGCTCGATGCCGAGCATGCGATCGGCCTCGGGATCGCCGGTCGTCGATCCCTGCTGCTTGCCCTGCACGTACTCGAAGACGGTATTCCAGTCGTGGAATTCACGCAGGCTCGCGTCGACGCCGACGTGCCACTGATGGATCGCCGAGCGTGGCTGGTGGTCCTGCGGACCGACCGCACCGGACGCGCCGACCTCGAGGCCCTGCCCGACCGGCAGCATCCACTGCAGGTGCGCCGCGGCCGTCGGATAGCGGCTCGCCTTGAGCTGAGGCTTCGGCTCGAACCGCTCGTCGAAGTTGTCGCCGTTCGTGATCGACGCCGATGCGCTGAGCCGGCCGTTGACGAGCCGCGCGTCGACGCCGAGCGGCCGCCCGCACGTGTAGCGACAGATCAGCGACGGCGTCACGCCGACGCGGCGAGGCGCGTCCTGCGATCGATACTCGACGCCGAGCACCGAATCGATCTTGCCGGCCTCGAGGACCAGATCGACCTCGGGCAGCGGCCGGTAGTCGACGTGCGCGAAGCTGACCTCGACGAGGTCGGGCCCCGAGCGCGGCAGCAGCTGGGCGAGCGCGCTGATCGCGAAGCCCTTGCCGACGTCCTTGCCGATCGCGAGGCCGACCGAGTTGACGATGAACGACGCGTGACCGCCGCTGTCGATCGTGTCGACCGTGACCTCGCGCGACGCGCCGGTATCCGCGGGCTCGCCGAGCGAGTTGATCATCGTCGTGAACGGATCGCCCTGGAACACCCACTGACCCGCGACGGTGTTGCGATACCCCGGATAGCTCGCGTGAAAGAAGTCGCTGCGAATGCCGGTGCCGTCGCCGCCGACCGCGAACGCGCCGACATCGACGAACGCGGTGATGTAGCGGCGCAGCGGCAACAGCGTCTGGACCTGCTCGCGCGTCGAATCGTTCATCCGCTGACCGCGCTCGAGATCGCGCGTGCGCTGGTCGAGATCGTCGAGCTGATCCGCGAGCTGTTCGGGCGTCGGCACCTCGGGGTTCGCGGGTGGCGGTGTCGCGTCGGGCGCGGGCGCGGGCTCGGCGGGTGGCGGCTCGTCGTCGGCGAACGCGATCGCGGGCACGCACGCCGCGACCACGACCGCGAGCGCACGGCTCACGGCGCCCTCGTCAGGCTGTCGGGCACCGGGCCGCCGGTCAGCGTGCGCAGGAATGCCTCGAGGTCACGCGCCTCGTCGTCGGTGATCTCGAGCGGCTCGATGCGCGCGTCCTTGAGGCCGGAGAAGCCGTCCGGATCGCCGCCGCGACGATAGAATTCGATCACGTCGGCGAGCGATCCGACCTGGCCGGCATGCATGTACGGGCCGGTCGCCGCGACGTTGCGCAGCGGCGGCGTCAGGAACCGGCCGAGGTACTGCGGCTTGTCGGTGAGAAAGTCGGCGAGCCCGCCGTCGAGCGCCGGCACGTGTGGCCCACGCTGCGCGACGCCGGTGTTGTGAAACTGCAGATCCGACAGCAGCGGTCCGCGATGGCACTCGACGCACATCGCCTTGCCGAGGAACACCGCGAGGCCACGGCGCTCGTGCTCGTCGAGCGCGTCGCGATGGCTGGTCGTCCGATCACCGGCGAGCGTGCCGGTGATGTACTGATCGAAGCGCGACGGCGTCGAGCTCTCGAGCCGGCGCACGTAGGCGTCGAACACGAGCGACAGGTTCGCGAACACGTCGTCGACGCTGTGGCACGGCTGCTCGGTCGGCTTGCACGTGCCGCCGACCGGCGGATAGCCGGCGAACAGCGCGACGTACGCCGTCAGGTAGTCGGCATTGTCGTGCACGACCTGCGCGAGCTGCGGCTTCGAGCTGTTCATGGCGGCCTTGCCGAGCGCGGCGAGGTTCAGCACGCCGCCGGCCGTCGAGTACTGGCCGTTCCACGAGAACACGACCGCGCACAGCTCGTCGGCATCCGGCCGCGCGCAGTTCTGGGCCGCGACGACCGACTTGTAGCCGAGGTTCACGAGCCCGAGCGCGTTGTGCTTCGTGTAGCCGGCGCCGATCGAGACCTGGTTCGGATTGCTGCGCGTGTCGACGAAGAACTTCTGCGGATCGTGGCAGTCGCGACACGCGATCTTGCCCGGCTCGCCCGACGCACCGAGCGCGCCCGGATCCGAGATCGTGATCGGGCCCGACAGCGCGCGCTCGAAGAACAGCTGCTTGCCGAGCTGGACCGCGAGATCGCAGCGCATGCCGTCGAGCTCGGGCGGGCACGGCTGCGCCTCGGGCAGCTTCATGCCCTGCAGGACGCGCCACTGCTCGTCGGTGAACGTGTCATCGACGAGCGGATCCTCGGCCCAGCAGCCGGCGAGCACGCACACACACGACAACCAGATCGCCTGCTTCACGCGCCTCCCCCACCGGGCGTGGTCACCCATCGTAACACGCTTGCTGGTTCTGCAGCGTGCATGCCATCGTGGTCGCGAGAGGCATGGGGGATGCACTCCTCGGGGTTGACGTGCGCGAGGCGAAGCTCGGGACCGAGCTGGACACGATCGATGGGACGGCAGAGCCGGGCAGCGAGCCCGGGCTGATCGCGTCCGCACGACCAGCGATGCCGAAGCCGGCGACCGACTATCCGGAGCTCGTCACCGTCGAGCGTCGCCACTATCAGATCGCGCGCGAGATCGCCCAGGGCGGGATGGGGCGCGTGCTCGAGGCGCGCGATCTCCGGCTCGGCCGCGCGGTCGCGATCAAGGAGCTGCTGCCGAAGAACCGCGATGCGGCGCGCCGGTTCGAGCGCGAGGCGCGGATCACCGCACGGCTCCAGCATCCCGCGATCATCCACGTCTACGAGGCCGGCGTGTGGGCGGGCGGAGAGCCGTTCTACGCGATGACGAAGGTGTCGGGCCGCTCGCTCGACAAGGTCGTCGCGGAGCGCAAGACCCTCGCGGAGCGGCTCGCGCTCGTGCCGAACGTGATCGCGGTCGCCGACGCGCTCGCATACGCCCACAACGAGCACATCATCCATCGCGACCTCAAGCCGGCGAACGTGCTGGTCGGCGGGTTCGGCGAGACCGTCGTGATCGACTGGGGCCTCGCGAAGGATCTCGGCGCGCCGCCCGATCCGCAGGAGTCGCTGCAGCTGCGGACGCGCCAGCTGCCCGAGCTCGCGATGGAGACGAACGCCGGCAGCGTGATCGGCACGCCGGCGTACATGCCGCCCGAGCAGGCGCGCGGCGAGTCGGTCGATCAGCGCGCCGACGTGTACGCGCTCGGGTCGCTGCTGTACCACGTGCTCGTCGGTGCGGCGCCGTACTCCGGCGCGACCGGTAACGAGGTGCTCGAGCAGGTGAAGACGCAGCCGTGCCGCGCGGTGCGCGCGCGCGAGCCGGGCGCACCGGCGGATCTCGTCGCGATCGTCGACAAGGCGATGGCGCGAGACCCGGCGGATCGCTACGCGGATGCGGGCGAGCTCGCGCAGGATCTCGCGCGGTTCCAGACCGGTCAGCTCGTCGCCGCGCACCACTACACGCCACCGCAGCTGTTCTGGCGGTGGCTGCGTCGCCACCGGATCGCGGTCGCGGTCGCCGTGATCGCGATGATCGCGCTCGTCGTCGGCGGCGCGGTCAGCGTGTCGCGGATCCTGCACGCGCAGGCCCAGGATGCGCGCCGCCGGATCGCGCAGCTCGAGGAGCGCGGGCGCGTCGATCTGCTCGCCGGCCACGCCGGGCGCGCGATGGCATCGCTCGTCGGCGCCGCCCGCGATGGCGAGCGCGGCGGGGCGCGCGGGTTCCTGCTCGCCGAGGCGATGCGGCCGTTCGAGGCCGAGGTCGCCGAGCTGCCGGCGGGCACCGGACCGCTCGGGGTCGCATACAGCCCGGACGGCCGGCGGATCGCGACGACCGGGCGGCGCGGCGTGACGCTGTGGACGGTCGCCGGCGGGCGCGAGCGCGTGATCGGGGATGGCCCGACGAGCGCGGTCGCGTTCGATCATCGTGGCGCGCAGCTCGTGATCGCCGGCGATCGCAGCACGCTCGCACTCGCGCGGCTCGACGGCAGCGTCCGCGCGCTCGGCGCGTATCCGGGCGAGATCCTCGACGTCGACTTCTCGGCGGACGACACGCTGCTCGCGGTCGTCGGCACCGGGCCGACGCAGGTGTGGGAGCTCGCGACCGCGACCGTGCACGAGGTCCAGTGCCACAGCGCGCCGATCCTGGCGGTGCGGTTCTCGCCGGTGCGCAGCGATCTCGTGGCGACCGCCGGCGCGGATCGACTCGGCTGTCTGTGGAACTGGACGATGGCACCCGACGCCGACAACCCGGGCCCGTTCACGACGCTGCTGCGCGGCCACGGCGATCGCGTGCAGACGATCCGGTGGAGCAGCGACGGCGCGCACCTGCTGACCGCGAGCGCCGACGGCACGGCGCGGCTCTGGAGCCCCGAGATGGGCAAGCCGGTGATGGCGGAGCTGCGCCACGAGTCCGGGCTCGGGATCACGAGCGCCGAGCTGTCCGCCGACGGCACGCGCGTCGTGACCGCGAGCCTCGACGGCACCGCGATCGTGTGGGAGATCCCCGACGAGCTTCCCGAGGACGTGCCGACGACGCGCGCGACGCCGCTGCGCAAGCTCGGCGACGGGATCAACGGCCACGGCGACGCGATCGAGCACGCGGGCTTCGGGCTCGACGACACGCGGATCGCGACTGCCGGCCGCGACGGCGCTGCGAAGCTGTGGGACGCCGACACCGGGCAGCCGATCGCGAGCTTCGAGCACTCCGACGCGGTCACCGCGGTGCGGTTCGGCGCCGATCCGACGCGTGTCGTCACCGCGAGCCAGGACGGCACCGCGCGGGTGTGGGACATCACGCGCGGCATCGCGATCCGGTGGCACGACCTGCACGCGGCCGTGAACGGCGTCGCGATCGCGAGCACCGGCGCGATCGCGGCGGTCCGCGACGACGGCAAGGTCGACCTGTGGGCGCCCGGCGCGCGCGAGCCCAGCGTGCTGCGCGATCACATGGGCCGGCTGTACGCGGTCGCATTCTCCGTCGACGGCACGCGTCTCTACACCGCCGGCGAGGAGCCCGAGATCCTGGCGTGGAACGTCGCGACCGCGACGCGCGTCGGCGCGCTCGGGCCCCACGCGGACACGATCCGCGCGCTCGCCGCCGCGCCCGACGGCTCGCTCGCGAGCGCCGGCGACGAAGGCATCGTCCGCGTGTGGTCGGCGGCCGGCCGGCTCGTGCGCGAGCTCGGCGTGCCCGGCGGGGTGACGGCGCTCGCGTACGCCGGCGACGGGACGCTGTTCGCGGTCGGCAGCGACGGCGATCTGTCGGTGTGGCGCGCCGGCGCGACGCAGCCGGTCCGCGTGCGGCGGACGACGAGCCCGACCCGCGCGATCGCGCTCGCGCCCGACGGCCACTCGCTCGCGATCGCCGGTGCGTTCGACACCCGCATCGTCGCCTACGATCGCGGCACGCTCGGCGCCGAGCGGCTGCGGCTCGACGGCCCGACCGGCGAGGTCCGCACCGTCGCGTTCACGACCGACGGCTCTCGCGTGATCACCGCCGGCACCGACGGTGCCGCGAAGCTGTGGGACGCGGCGAAGGGCAAGCTGCTCGCGACTCGCGACGCGCACGGCGGTCCGATCACCGCGGTCGCGGTCGATCCCGATGGCCGCGCGCTGTGGGTCGCGAGCGCCGACAACTATCTGCGGGCATGGGACATCCGCGTCGAGACGCGACCCGCAACCGAGCTCGCCAGGTTCCTCGCGCAGCGCGTGCGCTGGCAGCTCGGCGACGACGATGTGGTACGGCTGACCGCCGAAGGAGACCGCGATGGGCAGCGTTGATCAGACCGCGAGCCGGCTCGTACGACCGGGGATGCTGAACGCGAGCACGCCGGGCTCGGCGTACCTGCTCGTCGTCGAGAACGACACGTCGCGGATCTTCCACATGCCGCGCTCGGGCGCGATCGTGATCGGCCGCGCGTCCGAGGTCGAGCTCCAGCTCAACCACGCGTCGGTGTCGCGCCGCCACGCGACGATCCGGATCGACGACGACGCGATGCGGATCGCCGATCTCGGCAGTCACAACGGCACGCGCGTCAACGGCGAGCTCGTCCAGGAGTCGCGCGCGCTCGCGTCGGGCGATGTCGCGAGCGTCGGCGACGTCGTGCTCGTCGTCCACGTCTCCGACCCGCAGGTCGCGTCGCGCGCGACGTATGCCGAGACCGGATGGCGGCGGCGGCTCGCCGAGGAGCTCGAGCGCGCGACGACGTTCCACCGCTCGCTCGCCGTGATCGCGGTGTTCGGCATCACGCCGGCGGCGGTGTCGGCGATGAGCGGCGCGCTGCGCCTGATCGACGTCGTCGGCGAGGGCACCGACGGCCAGGCGCTGCTGCTGCTGCCCGAGGTCGATCGCGACCAGGCCCGCACGCTCGCGCGCGCCGCGCTCGACGCCGTCGTCGACGAGCTGCCGGCCGTACGCGCCGGGCTCGCGATGTGCCCGACCGACGCCTGCGACCCCGACACGATCCTGCTCGCCGCGCGCAAGGCCGCTCGCCGCGCCGGCGCCGGCCAGTGCGCCGAGGCCGCCGAGGCCGCGACGACGATCGAGCTCGGCTCGCGCCGCGTGCTCGTGATCGATCCTGCGATGAGCCGGGTCTACGCGCTGCTCGAGCGGCTCGCGAGCTCGCAGCTGCCGGTGCTGATCACCGGCGAGACCGGCGTCGGCAAGGAGAACGCCGCGTACGCGGTGCACCACGGCTCGAAGCGCACCGGTGCGTTCATCGCGGTCAACTGCGCCGCGATCGGGCCGGAGAGCCTCGTCGAGAGCGAGCTGTTCGGCCACGACAAGGGCGCGTTCACCGGTGCGAGCGCCGCGAAGGCCGGACTGTTCGAGAACGCGGTCGGCGGCACGGTGTTCCTCGACGAGGTCGGCGAGCTGCCGCTCAGCATCCAGGCGAAGCTGCTGCGCGCGCTCGAGACCCGCAAGATCACGCGCCTCGGCGAGTCGCGCGAGCGGCCGATCGACGTCCGGCTCGTCGCCGCGACGAACCGCGCGCTCGAGGCCGAGGTCAAGGCGGGGCGGTTCCGCCAGGACCTGCTGTTCCGGCTCGCCGGTGCGACCGTCGTGCTGCCGCCGCTGCGCGACCGCCGGTGCGAGATCGCGGTGCTCGCGCGCAGCTTCCTCGACGACGCGTGCGCGCGCGCCGGCCGGCCGCGGATGACGATCACCGACGAGGCGATGCAGGTGCTCCTGACCTACGACTGGCCCGGCAACGTCCGCGAGCTCAAGAACGCGATGGAGTACGTCAGCGCCGCAGCACCGGACGAGCGGGTCGAGCCGTACGACCTCCCCGAGCGCCTCGGCGGCGCGACCCCACACGCGCCGGTCGCCGCGGCCGTCGAGCCCACGCCGAAGCTGGACGCGGTCGGATTCCGGCCGATCGCCGAGGAGCTCAAGGACCTCGAGCGCCGCCGGATGGCCGAGGCGCTGGTCGCCGCCGGGGGCGTGAAGACGCGCGCCGCGCAGCTGATCGAGATGCCGATCCGCACGTTCACGCTCAAGCTCAAGCAGTACAAGCTGTGAGCAATCGCTGCCGGCAGGCAATTCTTGCCGGCAACGATCGTCCATCGCGGCGCGAGCCGGCGCCGACGACGCTGCAACTCGCGATGTGCTCGCCGCGCGCGGCTGGTCCGCTTCGTGCTCCACGACCGAGCATGCGCTTTCAGGTCCTTCTGGTGTCTGTGCTCGTGGCGAGCGTGTCAGCGTGCGCCGCCCGGGCGTCTCGTCCCACGCTGTCGACGGCCGCGTACTCGTGCGGCGAGCGCCAGGTGCGACGCGATGGCGGCAAGGTCTACACCGAGGCCGCCGATCACCTGACGCTCGGCTGGCAGGACGCCGAGGGCGATCACTTCGTCGCGTGGCCGACCGCGACGACGACGATGGAGGCGGTCGAGTACGTGATCCCGCGCGACGCGCGCGCTGACGCGATCGAGCGCGTGTACGACACCTCGCGCGGGACGTCGCGGATCGACTGGCGCGTCACGAAGCAGAACACCTGCACTGCCGAGGCGGGCTACACGCAGGCGCTCGCGACGTTCGCGACCGGCAAGTCGTTCGAGCAGGTCGCCGCCGAGCTCAAGCTATCGAACAAGGCAGAGGCGCGCGATCTCGTGCACCAGGCGCTGCTGTCGGTCCAGAAGCGCTACTTCCGCGATCGCTGACCCGGCGGATGTAACGCGCGTGTCGCATCCGGCTGTGCGAAGGTGCGCGAGTGACGCGTGCCCTGCTCGTGATGATCGTGCTCGCCGGCTGCAGCGACCCGGCGCCTCGCCCGGTGACGTTCGGCGGTGACCGGCCCGTCGACCTCCACATCCCGGACGGCTTCGACGACGCGAAGACCTACCCGCTCGTCGTCGTGCTGCACGGCTACTCGGTCAATGGCTTCATCCAGCAGGCGTACCTCGGCGCGAAGCAGCTCGCGGACTCCGGCGAGGCGTTCCTGATCTGGCCGGACGGGCTCTACGACAGCAAGAACCGGCCGTACTGGAATGCCGATCCGGCGTGCTGCGACTTCGACGGCGCGAACCCCGACGATGTCGGCTACCTCTCGGATCTGATCGACGACGTCGTCGCGAGCTGGCCGATCGATCGTGATGCGGTGTTCGTCGTCGGCCACGCGAACGGCGGCTACATGGCGTACCGGATGGCGTGCGAGCGCGCGGATGCGATCGCCGGCGTCGTCGTGATCGCAGGCGCGGCCGGCATGGATCCGGCCGCATGTCAGCCGACGCAGCCGGTCAGCGTGCTGCACATGCACGGCACCGCGGACGTCGAGTTCGCCTACGATGGCGGCGGACCGTTCGGCATGGCGCCCGGCTCGCCCGGTGCGATCGAGAGCGCGACGCGATGGGCCGGCTACGACGGCTGCAGCACGACGCGCACACCGACCGGCGAGCCTCTCGATCTCGACTCGGTCGTCGCCGGCGCCGAGACCACGCGCGAACAATTCGCGTGCGACGCGCCGACCGGCGTCGAGCTGTGGACGATGACCGGCACCGAGCACCTGCCCGGCATGACGTCGACGTTCGTACCGATCGTGTGGCCCTGGCTGCTCGATCATCGGCGGTAGGCGGAGTGCGATCGTGCGCGGCGCGATCCGATCGCACGTGACGTGGTGCGCGCCGCCGCCGCGCGATCCGGAACCTCCGCGATGTTGCTTACGAACGCACGCGGTACATGCGGTGCACCGCACGCGTCGTGGAGGTCACGATGCGAATCCAGACGTCGGGTCTAGCAGCGCTTGCGGTTCTGAGCGGATGCGTCGACGCATCGGAACCTTCGGTCGGCCATGACGTCGCGCCGTTGTGGCTGCCGAACCCGTGCAACCCGACGTCGGCCGGCGATGGATGGCATTCGAACTTCGTGCCGCAGTCGACGCAGAGCTTCATCTACTGGTTCGACGCGGTTCCCTACGATCCGAACGGCGGATCGATCGATGCGGTGATCGGTTTCGGCAACGGACCGATCGACGCGTTCACCGACATGGGACCGATCATCCGCTTCAATGCGGACGGCTACGTCGACGCGCGCAACGGCAGCAGCTACGCCGCCGTCTCGCCCGTTCGCTACGTCTCCGGCGGCGTCTACCGCGTCGGGATCGGCGTCAACGTCAACCCGACGCCCGACTATGTGCTCGAGGCTGGCCCGCCGCACAGCTACAACGTCTACATCACCGATCAGCGCCCCGAGACCAATCCGTACGGCGTGACGTATCAGATCGCGAAGGACTTCGCGTTCCGCACCGAGCAAGCGGCGCTGTCGCGCGTCGACACGATCGGCCGCTACGTCGATTCGGCATCCGGTGCGATCAGCCTCTGCAACTTCGACGGCGTCCAGAACGGCGAGGGCACGTTCGCGGACCGCACGACCGGCTGGCGGACCACGGCGATCCAGCCGCAGTCCGGCCGGTTCTCGGCCGAGTACCGTGCATACGCGAGCATGGACAGCGACGCCCTCATCGGGCTCGCAGCGACCACGCCAACGCGGTTCAGCGATCTCGCGGCGATCGTGCGGTTCAATCCGGCCGGTTACTTCGACGTCCGCGACGGCTCGTCGTATCGCTACGACACGTTCATGAACTGGTCGTTCGCGACGCCGTACTGGTTCACCGTCGACGTCGACATCCCGGCGAAGCGGTACAGCGTCAGCGTGTTCGACGGTGTCAACCCGCCCGTACGGATCGCGACGAGCTACGCGTTCCGCACCGAGCAGCAGGCGGTGACGTCGCTCGACCAGATCGCGATGTACGTCGATGCCCCCGACGACGGCTACGTCGTTCGCGAGTATTTGCGGGTGTCCTACTGACGCAGCAGATAGACCGCGAACGTCGCGAGCCAGTGCTCGCCCATGTAGTCGCCGGTCGCGACGTGCGCGAGGCCTTCATTCCGATGCAACACCGCTGCATATGCAATCTGCTTGTGGACCGCATCCTCGGTCGGCAGTGCGGACGCCAGCGCGTCGAGACACCACGCGCGCGACAGGTTCAGGCCGTCGAGGTGCGCGAGCTTCGGATCGCTGCGGTCACTGACGATCGCGGGCTGTGCGAGCGATGCCGGCAAGCCGCGCGGCAAGAACGCGTGCAGCCAGCGTACGAACGCGTCGCGCGGTAGCACGCGGCGCATCAGATCGGCCTCGACGAGCGCCGGCGACAGGAAGTCCTCGCCGCCGGGCTCCCACGCGGCCGGAACGTCGACGTCGCTGCCGTAGTACGCCGTCGCGCGCTCGACGATCAGCGCCTCGAGCGCGGCGTGCTTCACGGTGCGCGCGTGATCGAGCGCGAGCGCGAGCCCGAACGCGGTGTTCGCGTGGACGCCGGTGCGAACCGGATAGGTCTGCTTCGGCAGGAACGCGAGATAGCGAGCGACGATCGTGTCGACGAGCGGCTGCAGGTGCGTCGCCCAGCGCTTGACGTCGACGTCATCCCCGTCGTGGAGCTCGGTCGCGAGCTGGAGTAGCCACGCCCAGCCGTACATGCGCTCGAACGACTGGCGGTTTGGCTGCGCGAAGTATGCGACCTCGACGGCGAGGTTCTTCGCGGTCAACGTCTCGTCCAGCGCGTGCCGGATCGCGGCGGCGTCGGGCAGGTCCGGGAATCGCCGCAGCAGATGGACGAGCAGCCAGTGACCGTGCACCGCCGAGTGCCAGTCGAGGCAGCCGAAGAACGCGGGGTGCAGCTCGCGCGGCCGCATCACGTCGGTCTCGTCGTTCAGGAGGTGATCGAGCTTGTTCGGCCACTCGCGCTGCACGCACGCGAGCACGAGCTTCGCGAAGCGCGACGCTTGTTCCACGGTCAGCGTGGGGGAATGCGAGGCCACGAGCGCATACAATGTACTCGTGTCGGCCGCGGTGCAGCGAGATGGGACCGAGGACTGGCTGGCGGCATGGGACTCGGCGACCGAGGAGGATCGGCGGCTCGTGCTGGCAACCGTCGGCGAGCGCATGGCTGCCCTGTCGGCCCCCGAGACGACCTACCGTCGGCTGATCACCGCACCGACCACGTTCGTGATCGCGGCACGCCGCTCCGGCACCGCGCTCGTCGTCGCGACGTGCTCGCATTACCGAGACTCGATCGACAACGCGACCGAAGGCATCCCGGTGATCCCGACCGATTACCACTACGTTCACGTCGAGATCGACGAGCTGGTGGTCGAGCACGCGACGCTGACGAGCCGCGCGACCCTGCTGTCCGACGAGATCTTTCATCTCGAGCCCGGTCCCGACGAGCCGGATCCACCCGATGACCGACCCGAGGTCCGCGCGATCGCGGACGCGTTCTTGACGACGTATCCCGCGCTGTCGCACGTCAAGCAGAAGACGCAGGCGGTGCTCGAAGCCCGCTCGGATGGCCCGACGTGGGTGCGCCCGCCGACGGTGCGGGTGCTGGCCGCGGTGCCGGCGGGTCCTCGCATCGTGGTGACCACGGTCTCGAGCTTCCGGCTCCAGCACGCGTCGCAATCCGAGGAGTGGGGGACCGTCTACCTGACGATCGACGAGGTCACCACGGAGGACGGCAACGTCGTTGCCGACGCGCAGCGGCTCGCCGACACGATCGAGCTCGGGCAACACGAGCTCGACACGCATGACGACGCGGCGGCCGAGCGCGCGTTCGTCACGCGGTACCTCGCCGCCTGCAAGGACTGGCGCGTCGTGTGGTACGCGGCCGACGAGCGCGAGCGCACCGCGGCACGCGAGCGCGCGTTCACGATCGTGAATTCGCAGTGCGGCCACGAGGTCCGCAGCGAGATGGCGGAGAACTGGGTCGATCCCGATCCAGAACCGATCGCCGCGCATCGCGAGGGCAAGCTCCTCGTCGCCGCGTTCGCGTGGACGTACTGGATCGGCGCGCTCGAGCGGGGCAGCGAGCAGTCGATCGGCGTCCTCCAGATCACCGTCGACGGCAATCAGGTCGTTCGCGAGCGCAGCCTGACGAGCGCGGTGATTCCAGTGACCGTGCCGCGCGAGCAGCACGACGCGATGAAGACATACCGCGACGAGCTTCCCGCGATGCGCGACCGCGCGGCCGTGATCGCGCACGTCGAGGCGCGGCTCCGGCGCGACTGCGATGCGGAGAGCAAGCGGCTGGCCTACGTGATCCGCGAGCCCGAGGTCCGGATCGTGCGCGTCGTCGGCAGCGTGTTCACGACGGTCGGGTACTACCGGCTCGGGATCCGCGAGCAGGTCGGGCGCGACCGGATCGAACGCATCGTCGAGGTCGCGACGGTCACCGTCGACAACGGCGTCGTCATCGACATGCGCTCGCTGCATCGTGCCTGGGGCCAGATGGACGAGGCGCAGTCCGATGACACCGCGGTCGGCAACCAGCTCGATCAGGAGCACGTCAATCACCTCATCGACCTCGTGCACGAAGGTCGCTTCGACACCTGACTGCCCCATGCCGTAAGCTCGCGTCGTGACTGAACCGCGCGCGTCACTCGGCGAGCTGGCGAAGCTGTTCTTGCGCCTCGGCTCGACGGCGTTCGGCGGACCGGCGGCGCACATCGCGATGATGGAGGCCGAGGTCGTGCGCAAGCGCGGCTGGCTGTCGCGCGAACGATTCCTCGATCTGCTCGGCGCCGCGAACCTGATCCCCGGGCCGAACTCGACCGAGCTCGCGATCCATATCGGGCTCGCGCAGCGCGGCCTGCCCGGCCTCGTCGTCGCCGGCGTGTGCTTCATCGTGCCCGCGATGCTGATCGTGATGGCGCTCGGCTGGGCGTACGTCGAGTACGGCACGCTGCCCGAGGTGCAGGGCGTGCTGTACGGCGTCAAGCCGGTGATCCTCGCGATCGTCGCGCAGGCGCTGTGGAACCTCGCGCGCTCCGCGGTCAAGACGTGGCAGCTCGCGGTCGTCGGCGCGTGGGCGCTCGGCGCGTTGCTCGTCGGCGTGCACGAGCTGCTCGTGCTGCTGGTCGCCGGGATCGCGGCGTGCGCGTTCGCGGTCGCGAAGCGCCAACCGGCGGCGTTCGTGGTGCCGCTGCTGTCGGCGGCGACGACGAGCGCGGTCGCGACGCCATTCTCGCTCGGCGCGCTGTTCGCGTTCTTCGCGAAGGTCGGCGCGGTGCTGTACGGCAGCGGCTACGTGCTGATCGCGTTCCTGCGCAGCGATCTCGTCGAGCGCCTGCACTGGCTGACCGAGACCCAGCTGCTCGACTCGATCGCCGTCGGTCAGGTCACGCCCGGTCCGGTGTTCACGACCGCGACGTTCGTCGGTTACCTGCTCGACGGACCGACCGGTGCGCTCGTCGCGACCGCCGGCATCTTCTTGCCCGCGTTCGTGTTCGTCGCGCTGTCCGGCCCGCTCGTGCCGTGGATCCGGCGGTCGCCGGTGCGCGGCGCGTTCCTCGATGGCGTGAGCGTCGCGTCGCTCGCGCTGATGGGCTGGGCAGGCGTGCTGCTCGGCTACGGCGCGCTGATCGATCTGCCCGCGATCGGAATCGCCCTGATCGCCGCCGTGCTGCTGATCCGCTATCGCATCGATCCCACGTGGCTGATTGCCGCAGGCGCGGTCGTCGGGGTCATCCGCACGCTGACGTGAGACGCCTCAGGCGGGCACTGATGATGCAACAAGTGACCGCCATGAAAGAGCTGGATACGACCGAAGCTGTACCGCACATGGTCAACGTGATGGGGGAGCTCCACGAGCTGATCGATCACATGCGCCGCGATGCCCAGCGCGTCGCCGATCCACGCGCGGCCGCGCTGTTCGAGACGTCTGCCGAGGTGCTCGCGGGCCTCGAGCGCGCGTTCGGCATCCGGATCGAGATGGAGACCAACGCGAACACCCGCTGATCCCGCGGGGTTCGCACGACGGCGATCGACTGTAATGCCGCCGCCCGCGGTGCGTCGTCCGGGCATGGAGAGCAAGCACATGGCGCACGCTCATCACCCTCACGGCCCGGCACACGCGCACGCGCATGGCGGGCACGGCGCTGCCGGCACGGCGATCGATCCGGTGTGCGGCATGACCGTCGATCCGGCGACCGCGCGCGGCGGCAGCGTCGAGCACGCCGGTCACACGTATCACTTCTGCAGCCCGGGCTGCGCGACGAAGTTCCGCGCAGACCCTGCGCGCTACGTGCACGAAGCGCCGCAGCCACCGCGCGCCGAAGGCTCCGGCGTTCACGCCGCGCCTGGAAGCAAGTGGACCTGCCCGATGCACCCCGAGGTCGTCCGCGACGGTCCCGGTAGCTGCCCGATCTGCGGGATGGCGCTCGAGCCGATGACGATCACGTCGGCCGAGCCCGAGCGCAACCCCGAGCTCGTCGACATGACGCGGCGGTTCTGGATCGGCGCCGCGCTGACGCTGCCGCTGCTCGTGATGTCGATGGCGGAGATGGTGCTGCGCCGGCCGCTCGTCACCGGCGCGACCGCGGTGTGGATCCAGCTCGCGCTCGCGACGCCGGTCGTCGTGTGGGCGGGCTGGCCGTTCTTCGTGCGCGCGGTGCAGTCGGTCATCAATCGCAGCCTCAACATGTTCACGCTGATCGGGCTCGGCGTCGCGACCGCGTACGGCTACAGCCTGTTCGCGACGCTCGTGCCCGAGGTGCTGCCGCACGCGTTCCGCCACGGCGGCATGCCGGCGGTGTACTTCGAGCCGGCGGCGGTGATCACGGTGCTCGTGCTGCTCGGCCAGGTGCTCGAGCTGCGCGCGCGCAGCGCGACGTCGGGCGCGATCCGTGCGCTGCTCGGGCTCGCCCCGAAGACCGCGCGCCGCGTGCGCGACGATGGCGCCGACGAGGACGTGCCGGTCGCGGAGATCGTCGTCGGCGATCGGCTGCGCGTGCGGCCGGGCGAGAAGATCGCGGTCGACGGCGTGGTGCTCGAGGGTCACAGCTCGGTCGACGAGTCGATGATCACCGGCGAGCCGATCCCCGTCGAGAAGCAGGATGGCGCGCGCGTCACCGCCGGCACGGTCAACGGGACCGGCTCGCTCGTGATGCGCGCGGAGCGCGTCGGCGCGGACACGCTGCTCGCGCAGATCGTCCGCATGGTCGGCGAGGCGCAGCGCAGTCGCGCGCCGATCCAGCGGCTCGCGGATCGCGTGTCGGGCTACTTCGTGCCGGCGGTGATCGCGGTCGCGATCGCGACGTTCGCGGTGTGGGCGCTCGCCGGGCCCGAGCCGACGCTCGCGCACGCGCTCGTCAACGCGGTCGCGGTGCTGATCATCGCGTGTCCGTGTGCGCTCGGCCTCGCGACGCCGATGTCGATCATGGTCGGCGTCGGCCGCGGTGCGCACGCCGGCGTGCTGATCAAGAACGCCGAGGCGCTCGAGCGGATGGAACGCGTCGACACGCTCGTCGTCGACAAGACCGGCACGCTGACCGAGGGCAAGCCGCGGCTCGTCACCGTCGAGCCGCTCTCCGGTCATGACGCGGCGGCGCTCGTGCGACTCGCGGCGGCGCTCGAGCGCGGTAGCGAGCATCCGCTCGCGACCGCGATCCTCGACGGTGCGCGCGACTACGGCGTCATGGTCGGCACCGCGACCGAGTTCGCGTCGCGCACCGGCAAGGGCGTGCTCGGCACGGTCGAGGGCCATCGCGTCGCGCTCGGCAACCTCGCGCTGCTCGACGAGCTCGGCGTCGACGCGGCACCTGCCGCGGGCCGCGCGGATGCACTGCGTGCCGATGGTCAGACCGTGCTGTTCGTCGCGATCGATGGCGCGGTCGCTGGCCTGATCGGCGTCGCCGATCCGATCAAGCCGACGACGGCCGACGCGATCCGCGAGCTCCACGCCGAGGGCGTGCGCGTCGTGATGCTGACCGGCGACAACCGGATCACCGGCAAGGCGGTCGCCGCGAAGCTCGGCATCGACGAGGTGATCGCCGAGGTGCTGCCCGACCAGAAGGCCGACGAGGTCGCGCGGCTGCAGCGCGCCGGCAAGATCGTCGCGATGGCCGGCGATGGCGTCAACGACGCGCCCGCGCTCGCGCGCGCCGACATCGGCATCGCGATGGGCACCGGCACCGACGTCGCGATCGAGAGCGCCGCGGTGACGCTCGTGCGCGGTGACCTGCGCGGCATCGTGCGCGCACGCCGGCTGTCGCGCGCGACGATGCGCAACATCCGCCAGAACCTGTTCTTCGCGTTCGTCTACAACGCGCTCAGCGTCCCGGTCGCGGCCGGCCTGCTGTACCCGGTGTTCGGCTGGCTGCTGAGCCCGATGCTCGCGAGCGCCGCGATGAGCCTCAGCTCGGTGTCGGTGATCGGCAACGCGCTCCGGCTGCGGCGCGCCCCGCTGTAGCGATCAGTTGTTCGCCATCCACGGCGGCACCGGACGCAGCCGCTCGGCGCGCTCGAACACGAGCTTCGCGGTCGCCGCATCCTCGGCGCGAACGTCGACCGCGAACCCGGCCTCGTCGGCGCGCACCGTCGCCTCGACGCCCTTCGGCACGAGCGGGCAGTTCGGCAGCTCGGGCCGGTCGTAGTCGAGCGCGGCGTTGCGCACGAGCTGACAGTCGACGACGCGCTGCAGCCGCTCGACGCTCAGCCCGGGCACCGGATAGAACGTGACGGTCGCACCGGCGGTGTACCAGACCGCGAGCTTGCCGACGCTGCGCGCCTCGAGCAGCGTCACGCCGACGATGTCCTCGGTGTGCGTGAACGGCGACAGATCGCGATCGTCGGGCGACAGTCCGATGCACGCGCTCGCCTCGGCGGCTTGCAGCGCCGGCGAGATCGCGCGGCGGTCCGCGGCGAGCTTCTTGTGATAGGCCGCGAGCTCCGCGAAGCGCGGCGTCTCGGTCCAGCAGATCGACGTCACCGGATTGCACGTCGCGGGCTCGCTGACGGTGGCAGCGGCGGGCTCGCGCTCGACGGGCGTGGCGGCCACGTCGGTCGGCCGCGAGGGCGCGACCGCGGGGCTACACGCGGCGAGAAACGCTGGGATGAGCAGGCGACGCATGGGCAGTTCTCCGAACTGGAGAGAACGCAAGCGCCGAGCCAGCGCAACCCGGCGACGAGTGAGGCGCCGGCGTCTCGTTCTCGGCAATGCTCGCGTGGGCTGCACGTCGCCGTGCAAAGCCTGCTGTCTTCAGGGCAAGCCGACGATCTTGTGGAGCTGCAGCGACAGCCGCCAGCGCGGCCGGCGCTGGATCATCGCGACCGTGCGCGCGAGGTTGCGCTCGTACGCGGCGTCCATCCAGGGCTGGAGGAAGTAATGCTCGCAGCGCCACCGCGCGGCGTACCGATCGAGCACGGCCTCGTCGACGGTGTCGTCGACGACGACCTTGACCTCGTCGGCCGGCAGCTTGTCGGCGAGCGCGAGGCTCGCGGGGTGATGCTGCGGCTTCGGCGAGATCGTCAGCCAGTCGACCGGGCCCGCCGGGACGCGCGTGCCGTTCGATTCCATGTGGACGCGGAATCCGGCGCCGCGGATCGCGGCGGACAGCGGTGCATCCCACTGCAGCGTCGGCTCGCCGCCGGTGACGATCACGCGATCGGTGTGGCCGGTGTCGGTCGCGCGCAGCCGCTCGACGATCTCGGCGGCGGTCATGCGCGTCGCGCCTTCCGGCGAGAAGTCGGTGTCACAGCCCGGGCAGTCGAGGTTGCACGCGGCAAACCGCAGGAACACGCACGCACGTCCGGCGTGCGCGCCCTCGCCCTGCAGCGTGGGCCCGAAGATCTCCTTCACCAGGTACGACCGTTCGGCCATGACGACGGCGAGCTATACCGCCTCGGAGAACCGGTGCCCAGCCAGCGGCTGCGGAACGTGCAACAGTTGGGCATGCGCCGCGCGTGGCTCGTGATCGCCGTCGCCGGGTGCGGTCCGGCGTCGGAGCCGTCGCCGATCGAGCGCGTCGCGGGCGCGGCGCCACCGCGCGATGCAGCGGTCGACGCAGCCGCGGCAGGCTGCACGAAGCTCGCGTTCGCCGAGACGACGCCGGTGCCCGAGGCGTCCGGCGCCGCGTGGCTGTCGCTCGACGGCAAGCCGATGCTCGTCGTCGTCGGTGACAGCGGCAATCGCGGCGCGTACGGCATCGTCGATCCGGACTCCGGGGACACCGTCGAGCAAGGCAAGCTGCCGCTCGGTACCGGCGACGACGATCTCGAGGGCCTCGCCGCGCGCGGCGACCGGCTCGTCGGCGTGACGTCGCCGGGCTGGGTCAGCGAGTGGAAGCGCACCGCGAAGGGGTTCTCGCTCGTCGCCGGGCCGTACGCGCTCGGACCGATCGATCTATCCGATCGCTACAAGGGCAAGTCGGGTCCGCCGCCGGACACCAAGGGCATGGTGTGCGCGGAGCACGCCGCGAACTGCGGCCGCAACTACGAGGGCATCTGCCTCGCGCCGAAGCCGAGCGACGCGTGCGTCGGGTTCGTCGCCGCGAAGGCGGACGGTCATCTGTATTGCCTCGTCGAGCGCGACGGCAAGCTCGCGGTCGATCGCGACGTCGCGATCGCGATCACGAAGCCGGGCGCGCTCGCCGACTGCGCGTTCGACGACAAGGGCGCGCTGTACGCCGCGAACAACATCTTCGACGCCTCGCACGTGTTCCGGATCGATGGCTGGCAGACCGCCGCGACCGCGAAGGTCGTCGAGCTCGAGGCGCCGATGCTCGGCAATCCCGAGGTGCTCGCCGCGCGCGGCGACGTCCTCTACCGGATGTCGGACACGAACGGGCCGCCGAGCTTCATGGCCCGCTACCGCTGCCGGTAACCTCGCGCGAGCACGAGGAAATCCGTCACGCTTGCCAAATGTTTTAACGCGTGCAAAGTTTAGAACACGTTCAATGTCGCTGTTCGACGAGCACAAGGCCGAGCGCAAGGACCGGATCCTCGCGGCGGCGCGCAAGCTGATCGTCAAGCACGGCTACGACGGCCTGACGATGCGCGAGCTCGCCCGCGCCGCGCGCGTCTCGGTGCCGACGCTCTACAACCTGTTCGGCAGCAAGGACGCGATCCTCGTCGCCGAGCTCGAGGCGGCGGCCGCGCGGATGGCGGCGAAGCTGCCGCGCACCGGCGACAGCTTCTTCGAGCGCGGCATGGTCGCGTTCGAGGCCGGCATGCAGCTGATCGAGGAGGCGCCGGAGTTCTTCCGCGCGGCGATGCGCATGTTCCTGACCTCGCCGGAGACCGGCGCGATCCGCCGCCGGATCGAGGACGGCTTCATCGCGGTGATGGCCGCGAACCTCGACGCCGCGAAGCGCGCCGGCCAGCTCGCGCCGTGGGCGGTCCCCGCGGTCGCCGCGCGCCACATGTTCGCGCATCACATGGCGTGCTTTCTCGCCTGGGGGATCGGCGAGCTCGATCTGAAGACGTTCCGCGCGGCGTCGCTGTCGGGGCTGTGCCACTTGCTCGCCGGCGTCGCGCGCGGTCGGTTCGCCGAAGAAGCGGTCGCGTGCATCCAAGCGCTCACGAACGACGAGTCGTTGCACTCGTACATGGAGGTCCGCCATGCCTGGTCCGGTCGCGATTGATCGTCCGCCTGTCGTCGATGCCGTCGAGCTCGTGCCGCCCGCGCCGGGCAAGAACCTGCCACCGCGCGCGTTCACCTCGCCGGAGATCTTCGCGCTCGAGCAGCGCGCGATCTTCGCCCGGTCGTGGATCCACGTCGGCGATCTCGGCGATCTGCCGGCCGCCGGCGACTACCTCACCGCGATGATCGGCGCGACGCCGGTGATCGTGCTGCGCGATCCGCGCTCGGGCGAGCTGCGCGGGTTTCTCAACGCCTGCCGGCATCGCGGCGCGCAGCTGCTCGAGGGCCGCGGCAGCTGCGGCAAGCAGATCCAGTGCCCGTACCACGCGTGGAGCTACGGGCTCGACGGCCATCTGATCGGCGTGCCGTATCGCGATCAGTTCGACTGCGATCTGTCGCAGCTCGGGCTCGTCCCGGTGCGGGTCGGCAGCGTCGGGCCGCTGATCTTCGCGTGCGTCGATCCGACGGCGCCGTCGCTCGACGAGTGGGTCGGCGAGCTCGCACCGGCGTTCGCGCAGCGCGGCGCCGAACGCTGGCAGCTCGCCTACGAGCTGACGTACGAGCTGCCCGTCAACTGGAAGCTGTTCGTCGAGAACGCGAACGAGGGCTATCACATCCCGGTCGTCCACGACGTCCTGACCGACGTGCTCGCGCCGGACACCGACGTCACGACGCTCGAGGCGCACGGCGCGTTCACGTACGTCCGCGTCAAGCCCGAGCTCGTGCCGCCGCCGTTCGACCCGATGCAGACGAAGGTCCGGTTCGGCCACCTGTTCCCGAGCTTCATCCCGGTGCTGACGCTGACGGACGTGACGTACCTGCGGATCGATCCGCTCGCCCACGACCGGATGCGGCTGTTCGTGCGCTGCTACGACGATCCGACGTACGCGCACCTGCGCGACTTCCGGCGCGCCGCGTTCGAGCGCACGACCGCGCAGGATATCGAGGTCGTGCAGAAGACGTGGCGCGGGCTCCACGCGGTCGGCTTGCCGGCGGGAGTCCACGCGTCGCGGCTCGAGGCGCGGATCGGTCACTTCGAGCGGAGGTGGGCGACCGCGATGGCGCGCGAGCTCGTCGACGATCGCCAGGTGGCACGCTCGCCGGCGCTCGCGGTGGCCCCGGCCTGATTCGCAAAAGTTCGCCGTTGGCGCGAGGGGCGCTACGATCGCCGGATGCAGTGCCCGTACTGCACCGGCGACTCCAACGTGACCGAGACCCGGGTCACGGCGGATGGCCTGCGCCGCCGCCGCGTGTGCGCGGTCTGCAAGCGCCGGTTCACGACCTACGAGCGGCTCGGCGCACCCGGGCTCAAGGTCACGAAGCGCGACGGCTCGAGCGAGGCGTTCGACGGTGACAAGCTGCTGACCGCGCTCGAGCGCGTGTGTGCGCACCGGACGACGGTGCGGCCCGAGGATCTGCGGCGGATCGCGCGCGACATCGAGGCGACGCTGCTCGACAGCGGCCGCAAGTCGGTCGCGTGGAGCGACATCGTCACGCTCGCGCTCGCGCGGCTGTCCAACGTCGATCCGGTCGCGGCGCAGCGGCTCGCGGCGAACTACACCGACGAGACCGGCGCGGTGCGCTTCGATCGCGGTGTGTCCGAGCAGCCGTCGCCGCAGCTGGGCCTGCCGCTGACGGATGAAGAAGGCTGACGAGACCTGAGCAAAAAAATCAGCGAGGTGGGTGCGGCCCGGGGCCCAACCGGACCGCACCCTCGATCGCGTCACCACAGCGCGATCGTTCTCGCCGAAGCCAAGACGTTTCGTGGTGAGAAGCTCTAGAGCATCGCCGCGAGCGATGCCGCGATCGTGAGCAGGGTCGCGATCACCGCGACGCTCGCGCGATCGACGCGACGGACCGGGCGAACGATCACCGTCTGATCGGCGACCGTGCGATGCCGGACCGGCGGCGGCGTCGTCGGGCGCTGCACGGCCTCGAGCACCGGCCGCGAGCCGCGAGCGAACGGGTGGTCGGTGCGCAGCACGATCTTGTGCGTGCTGAGCCGGCGGTGCGCGACGCGGCTGCGCAGCAGCAACCGATCGGTCGCCGTCACCAGCTGTTCGAAGTTGATCGCCTCGATCGCGTCGATGTCGTACATGTCCAGCGGTAGTGCACGCTGCGTGCCTCGCGCTCGTGCATGCAGTTCCGCGAGGTTCGCGCGTGCTCGACGACGATCGGCGCTTCGCGAGGGTTGCATCGCGTCAACCACGAGATGCGGATGCTCGAGTTGCCGTGGTTGCAGTCGATGATCGATCCCTCGCCGTCGAGCATCGGTCGCCGAAAACGCGACGAGCGCGAACCGTGTGGTCCGCGCTCGTCTGCAGAAAACCGATCTGGTTGTTCTACGCTGCTTGCTGTCCGCCTCCCTGGATCGCTGCGGCGGCCGTGCCTGCAAGACCCTGGATGCCTCCGGCAAGCATACCCTTGAGGATGCCTCCGTTGCCGATTCTTCCGTTCTGGATGGCACCGGCGGCTCCTTGCAATGCGCCCGACAGGGCACCCTGCCCGAGCGCTGCGAGGATCCCGGCGCCACCGGTCACGTCACCTAACGTGCGTGCGTCGATGGTCTCGAAGTCGCTCATTCGGGTGCTCCTTTACCAGCCGCGGCGAACGCGGGTCGAGATGTTGACGATCGGGCCCGTCGGACCCGCAGCAGGCGCACCGGCGGCGACCACCGTCGGCCCCTGGCGCTGGCTCATCATCATCGCCATCATCAGCATCGTCGTCGAATCGAAGCCGTTGTTGTTCTTCTGGCTCGCGACATCCTTGATGCTGCTCTGGATGTTTGTGAGCGCCGTCGTGAGCTCCGTGTTCTTCGAGGCGCCACCGTTCACGTTGTTCAGGTCATTCGTGGTGAGGGTCTTCATCGGGGAGTTCCTTGTTGGGGTGTGTCTGGGCGTAGTGCAGTGTGCGTGCCGGCGTCGGGATCGAGCGTGATCGCAGAGTTGGAATCATGATCCTCGCGATCTCGCGTAAACCGGATTTGACGATCTGACTCCTCGCGATCGCAGTCGGGTGACTGTCCGGTTTCCGGACAGCCGAAAACGACAACGAGCTCGAGGCGCGTGCCCCGAGCTCGTCGGCGACGATGATGCTGGCGTCAGCGACCGCCGCGCTGCTGCATCATCTGCTGCATGACCTGGCCCATCTGCTGCTCCTTGGCAGCCTTCTGCGCGGCGAACGATTGGCCAACCGCTCCCACGGCCTCGACCAGTCCCTGCATGCCGCGCACGACCGCCGGATCGGGGCCCTTCGCGACGGCGAGGCGCCCTCCGACGACGTATTCGAGGTGCGAGCGTGCGATCGGCTGGAACGCGGCGAACTTGCGATGTTTGCGCGACATGGTGTGGTCCTCCGGCGTTCGCTAGCGATGGACGCTCGTCGAGATGTTGACGACCGGGCCGGGAGGCGGCTGCGGCGGAGCGGCCTGCGCCGGCGCGCCACCACCGCCACCACCGCCACCGCCCATCATCATCATCATCATGACCATCATCATCGGGTCGGAGCCCTGCTGGTTGTTCTTGGCGAGGTCCTTGATGGAGTCGGTGACCTGCGTGAGCATGGTCTTGATCTGATCGTTCGAGCCCGAGGACTTGCCGCTGACGCGTGCTGCGCCGCCGAAGACCTTCATCAGGAGCTCGCGATCGAGAGGCGTGGGAAACTTGGTGTTCGTCATCTGGGTCCTTACGTGGTGAGAGGGTTGGCTGCCCAGGGTTCGAGCACGCGATGTGCCACCGTCGACGATGTGTGTTGTCGAGGATCTAGCCGCACGCGTTGTCTCGATCGCACCTCGGATCGAATCCGGCGGTAGACGATCACGTCTCGCGCGGGAGGCGCGGCCGAAAATGCAAACGGCCGGCTGTGCAGGCCGGCCGTCGCGAAGTGATGAGGTCGTGCTCTAGAACGTAATGCCGATGCCGACGTTCGCGTTCACCGTGCTGTCGGTCGCGTCGGACACGCCTTCGTCCTCGGTGATCTGGCCGACGCCATCGAACGTCGTCTTGATCCGCGTGAACGACAGCTCGCCGCGCACGTAGAGGTTCTTCGGCAGCGGCACGACGAAGTTGCCGTCGATCGCGAAGCCGGACGACCGACCCGGCCCGTACCAGTCCGTCGAGCTGATGTCGCCGGTGTCGAGCATGTAGAGGTACTTCGCGCCGAACCCGACCGTCGACCGCTCGGTGATCGACAGATCGAGGTGACCACCGGCGGACAGGAACGAGTAGCTCGTGTCCGGAACCTCGAACGTGTCCGGCGCGTCGACGATGATGTAGTTCGCCTTGCCGTAGCCGACCTCGCCGTCGAGCGCGAACGCGTTGCCGAGCGGTGCGCGGTAGTGGATGCCGGCGTTCCAGCCGTTCTGGTTGATCGTGTAGTCACCGACCGCCTCGCCATCGTCGAACGTCACGACCGAGCCGGCCGCGTGCTGGATGCCGAACGAGAACCCGATGCCCGACAGCGTGCCGTCGATCTTCTTCGTCGGGAACGGATACGCCGCCGCGTTGACCTCGAGGCCCTTGTTCGGGACGCCCGAGTACTGCGTCAGGTTCTCCGGGTTCTCGCCGCTGACGAGCAGGCTGCGCGAGCCGTAGTAGCCGCCGCCACCGATCCGGAACCGCGGCGTCGGGCGCGGCGTGTGGACGACCTTCGGCTCGATGCTGATCACCTCGGGCGGCACGAGCAGGCTGACGAGCTCGTTCGTCTCCTTCTGCTCCTGCGTCTGCTTCGTCTCGATCGTCGCGACCTGCTTCGGCTTGCTGTCGCGCTCGGTGGGCTCGGTCGCCGCGGTCTTCTCGGTGACGCCCTCGTCCGCATCGTCGGCGGCCGGGCGCTTGCGCGGCGCCGCGTCGTCGGTCTCGCTGCCGATGCCGACGACGTCCTCGACGCGCTTCGTGCGGCGCTTGCGCGGCGCCGGCTCGTCGTCGCTGATCGGTGCGGTCGTGATCGCCGGCGCGTCCGCGTCGGGCTTCTTCGCGCCGACCATCTCGCGCAGCTTCTTCTCCGGCAGCGGGTTCGGGTTGCCGCCCGACACCGGCTCGATCCACTCGAGGCGCTCCTCGAGACCGTCGCGCAGCTGTTGCTCCGCCGCGGCCGTGAAGCCCTTCGAGCCGAGCTTGATCGTCAGCGGGTCGAGCTCGTTGCCGGTCGACGCGTCGGTCACGACGACGGTGAGCACCTTGCCGCGGCCCTCTTCCTGGACGTAGCCGTCGATCACCGCGTCGACGCCCGCCTGCTTCGACGCCTTCGACCACACCGTCGGGCCGTGGCTGCGGCGCGCGACCGCGGCCTTGGTGTCGACCCAGCGCTTCGTCGCGACGACGTCGTACTGCTCGCCGATCACGGTCACGACCGAGCTGCGCCCGCTGTCCGCGAGCGTGCGCGGTCCGTCGAAGTCGAGGATCACGACCCGGCGCGGCTTCGCGTCCGCGGTGGCGGTGGGCAGTGCCGCGTACAGCGCAGCGGCGGTCAGCGAGAGACGGAAGGCCTTGGTGGTGAGCGACATGGCGAGTTCCTTTGTGGCTGGCTTGGGCGGGCCGGGTGGAAGACGGGGGTGGCGGCTCAGCGGCCGCACCAGCAGTTGCAGTTGCTGGCGGACTTGTTGTTGTTGATGAGGACGGTGCCGTGCGTCGGCACGCAGTGATCGACTTCCTGCGCGCGGCAGAACGACAGGTTCACGTTGTTCGTGATCGTGATCGTGCCGATGCCGGTGAGGTGGCTGATCTGGCCGAGGTCGCCGAGCGCCTGGTTGTTCGTGATCGACAGCGCGCCGGTCACGTACTGCATGCTCGCGGTGAACGCCGAGATGTTCGTCAGCGCGTCGTTGTCGTCGACGATCAGGTCACCCTCGATCCGCGACAGCGAGCTCATCGAGCCCATCGTCGTCAGCGCCGGGTTCGCGCGCACGATCATGCTGCCGTGGATCGCGGTCGCGCCGAGCCCGGACAGCGTGGTCAGCGTCTGGTTGCGCGAGACCTCGATGCCGGCGACCGTCGTCAGCGCCGACAGATCGAGCGTCGTCAGCGCGGCGTTGTCGGTGACCTTGATCGAGCCGTCGACGCGGTCGAGCTTGTGCAGCGCGGCCGACGCGAGCTTCGGGTTCGACGTGATCGCGATGTTGCCATCGGCGCGCGTCACGTCGGCGACGCCGTCGAGGCTCGCGAGCACCGCGTTGTCGTCGATCGTGATCGAGAGCGGGACGTTGTCGACCCACTCGAGCGACAGGTTCTTGAGGTCGGTGAGCTGGTCGTTGTTCGTGATCGAGAGCGCGCCGTAGACCTTGAGCGGCTTCAGCGTGTCGAGTGCCTTCAGGCTCGTGCCCGACAGGTGCAGCTCGTTGGCACCCTGGAGGTTGCCGAGCTTCGCGAGGCTCGTGATCTCGGAGCCCTCGATCGTGAGCGGCGCGTAGAGATCCCAGCAGCCGTCGGGCACCTTGTCGAAGTCCGCGTTCGAGCGGATCGTCACGGCGGTCGTGACCTCCTCGACCTTGTCGCAGGTCTCGGGGGTCGGGTCGTCACTGCCGTGACCGCGGCCGGAGCCGGCGCCGCCGACATTGCCGACGCAAGCGGCGGACGTCGCGGCTACGAAAGAGGCAACGAAGAGGGCGTTCGTGGTGAGCATGGTGATGAGCTCCTGAATCAAGCGGCGTGCCCGGTGGGACGGTGGCTGGCTTCGCTGTTGTTTCCGTGGGTTGACACCGTGATCTCGTCGGTCGGGCGGGGATCGGGGCGGTTCGATGTCAACCCGGGGATGCAGACCCGCGGGGCTAGCGGGTCGCCGGGGGACGGACGTTGACGCGGTACTGCTCGAGCAGCATCCCGCCGAGGTACTGCAGGTTCGCGACGGCGACGTGGTAGTCGACGATCGCGCGGCCGCGGCGCAGCCGAGCCTGGACGAGCTCGCTCTGGCGCTGCATGACGTTGAAGTTCGTGCTCTTGCCCATCTGGAAGCTGGCGTTCTCCGCCTTGACGTTGATCTCGGCGTTCTCGATCGCCTTCTCGGTGAGCGCGACGCGCGCCCGCGCGCTCGTCACCTGATGGACCGCGTGCACGACCTCGGTGTCGATCGCGCGCTGGGTATCGGTCTGATCGGCGACGACGCGGCTGCGACGCGCGAGCGCGGCATCGTGCGCGCCCTTTGCGGCGCCGCCGATGTCGAACTGCACGGTCAGCCCGGCCATCACCTGGTAGCCGTTCGACGCGGTCACCGCCGAGAACGCCTCGCCCGACGTGGCGCCGGTACCGACGAGCGCACCGGACAGCGTCAGATCGACCTGCGGCAACATCCCGTTCTTCGCGGCCTTGACCTCGACGTCGGCGATCCGCTTCTCGAGGATCAGCGTCGCGATCCGGCGGTTCGACTTGCGGCTGCGCGCGAGCACGTCGTCGACGTTCCACTCCTCGGTGCCGACCTCGAACTGCTCGGCCGGCTTGATGACGAAGTCGCGGCGGTCGAGCTCGAGGCCGACCTTCTTGCGTAGATCCGAGGACTTCTTCTCGTACTCGTTCTGCGCGGCGAGCAGCGCCTCGCCCCGGATCGCGATCTCGTACGTCACCGCCGACAGCGCGTTCGGCGGCGCGGTGCCCGCACGCATCTGCACGCGGGTCAGGTCCTCCTGCTGCTTCGCGAGCTCGAGCGCCTCGGCGCGGGTGTCGACCTCGTACGCGGCGTACGAGAGCTCCCAGTAGCCGGTGACGATGTCCTTGACCGAGTCCTCGGCGGCGATCTGCGCCTTGATCGTGGCCTCGGTCGCGGCGAGGTCGGCCTTCTTCTCCTGCGCGAGCGCGACGTCGGGGCCGAAGCCCTTCGCGAGCGGCTGCTTGAAGGTCAGCTTCGCCTGCGCCTGGTGCAGCGCGTAGGTGTCGGTGACCGAGTCACCTTGATCGATCTCGGCGGGAATCTGCACGCCGACCTGATCGGCGAGGCCCGCGGGGATCTCGAGCTCGCGGATGATCCGCGTGATGCCAAACTCGATGCCGAGGTTGCCGCCGGTCGGCAGGTTGCGGCCGATGCCGAGGCTCGCGCTCAGCTTGTCCTCGGCGGCGACCTGGAACGGACCGACCTCGACGTCGGGGCTCGTCGCGAACCGCTCGTACTGCGACTGCGCCGTGACGACCCACTGCTGGTCCTTGCGCGCCGCCGCAGCCTGACCCTTCGCCGCGTTGCGATCGGCACGCGCGCGCGCGAGGTCGGGCGACAGCCGGACGGCGACCTCGATCAGATCGTCGAGCTTCACCGCGACCGCGGCGCGCGCTTCCGGACCATCGCTGTCGGCCTCCTCGCGATCGTCGTCCGCGTCGGCGACGCGGCGTTGGTTCGAGCGACGATCGGCGTGGGCGGAGGGAACCGTGGCGAGCAGGCTCCCGAGGACCGCGATGACGAGTGGGCGGGTCATCATGAAGCGACCTCTAGAGCAGTCGCCATGCCCAGCGCTAAGTGCGCTGTCTACCTGGAGATCCAGCCCGTGACGCCATCGGGACTCGACTACCCCGGGTTACAAACCGCGGTCCCACCCCCACGGCTCGCGATCGCGCGCTCTCTATAGAGAGTCGCGAGAAGCATCGCGTGCGAAGGACTTGCGACCGGTCGCGCGCGAGCCGCTCGCGTGGTCCTGCGCTTGCACTTTCGGCGGTCCACCATGCGGTACCCACCATCCGCAGACGCCCCGACGCACCTCGGCTCGCACCAGCTCGGTCTGCCACCCGAGTGGCTGCCGGGCGACGTCGACGAGATCGATCCACCGACGTCGGATGCACGTCCGCGCAGCGCCGCGGCGCCATCGCGCCTGCTCCAGCCGGCCACGCCGCCGAAGCAGCGCACCGCGACGAAGCACCCCGCGTATCACTCGACCGTCGAGCCGGTCGCGCCGCCCCCGCGCGTCGTGACCGAGCACAGCGGCGTGTACCCGGCGGTCGCGCCACGCGTGCCGACCGAGCGCGGCTCGCGGCCGTCGCAGTCCGCTTCGTCGTCGAAGAAGCGTGCGAAGAGTGCGCCGTCGCATCCGCCGTACCACGAGGCGCGGGTCGCCGACGCGTCGGTGATCGCGCCGCGTCCGGCCACGTCGGCGCCACGTGCGCCGTCCCAGCCGGCCGCACCGTCGAGCCCCGAGCTCGCCGCGCAGGCCGCCGCGATCCAGGCTGCGCAGCTCGCCGCGCAGCTCGCCGCGCAGGGCGCGCCGCCCGAGCAGATCCAGGCCGCGCAGGCCGCCGCGATCCAGGCCGCGCAGATCGCCGCCCAGCTCGCGAAGCAACCGGCGCCGTCCCCGGCCCCGACGCCGACGCCGCAGGCTCCGGCGCAGCGCCCGACCCCGCAGCCCGGCGCGCAGCAGCTCGCCGCCGGCATCAACGCGATCGATCCGCTCGACGTCCAGATCCCGCCCGAGCTCGGCGCACCGATCTATGGATGGATCCGCCGGCTCGCGCTGCAGGCCGATCTCGCGGGCGCCGATCGCGTGCTGCGCGACGCGCTGCTCGATCTGACGTCGTCGCTGTCGGTCTCGATCGTCTATCCCGGCGAGGACGGCCTGTGGTCGCTCGGCTCCGACGAGGAGATCCCGCGCGACGCGCAGCCGCTGATCGCGGTCGCGACCGCGCGCCGCGCCGTCATCTCGTCGCACACCGCGCTGATCCCCGTCATCACGAGCAGCGAGACCGTCGCGGTCATCACGCTGACGCGCAACCCGCGCAACCCCGGCTATCACCCGGTCGAGCAGATCGCGATGATCGCGCTCGCCCGCGAGAGCGCCGCGATCCTCCATCACCTCGCGGTCACGCACCTCCAGCGTGCCGCCGAGATCAACGCCGACAAGGGCGGGCTGTATCGTGGCGAGGCGCTCGAGGCGCACCGCTCGCGCGGCAACGAGGGCGTCCCCGTCCACCTGACGCCGGCCTGGGTGCGCCGCACGTATCCGATGCTGATCATCGCGATCCTCGTCGCGGTCGTCGTCTCGGTGTTCATCACGGTGCCGACCTACTCGACCGGCCCCGGCATGGTCTCGTTCCAGGGCACCGCGGTCACCGCGCCGGCGCCCGGCACCGTCGACCAAGTGTTCGTCCAGCAGGGCGACCAGGTCAAGAAGGGCCAGGTCCTCGCGCGCCTCCACGCCGCGAACGAGGAAGCCGAGCTTGCGCAGGCCAACTCCGAGCTCGAGGCGATCAAGATCCAGTACCTGTTCGATCAGACCGACGAGCAGGTCAAGAAGTCACTCGCCTCGGCGACCGCTCGCGTCGAGCGCGCGCGCGCCCAGGTCGACACCCGCGTGATCCGCGCCCGCAAGGACGGCACCGTCTCGGACCGCCGCATCCAGCCCGGCCAGGCGCTCAACACCGGCGATCACATCCTGACGATCGTCGACCCCGGCACCGAGCCCGAGATCGTCGCGTTCCTCCCCGGCAAGGACCGCCCGCGCCTGCGCAAGGGCATGGAGCTCCAGATCGAGCTCGCCGGCTACAAGAAGACGCGCGAGATCGCGATCATCACGTCGGTCGGCAGCGAGGTCATCGGCGGCCAGGAAGCCGCGCGCTTCCTGGGCGCCCAGCAGGCCGACTCGATCAAGCTGCAGAACGGCTCGTTCGTGATCGTCAAGGCGCGGCTGCCGAGCCGCACGTTCAAGACCGAGCACCGGACGTACCGCTACTACCACGGCATGCTCGCGACCACGGAATCGAAGATCCAGAGCAAGCCGTTCCTGGTCTCGTTGCTGCCGGCGCTCGAGAAGTACATCCCGGACTGATCGACACTCCCGAACCGCTCGAAACCGCCCGGGGATCCGACTCCCCGGGCGGTCGTGTTTTCGGGTGGGGCTTGCATCCCGCGGTATACGAGTCGGTCCCTGTCACCTCGCGGAATCAGCCCAGATCGGGGCCAAGCTCGCGAGATTGCTCGGGTGGGATACGTGGCACGTCGGCTGCTGAATGCACCTGACATCACCATGGCGGCCCCCAAACAAGACGTCCGAGCGAGCTTCCCGGCCCTCTCGAAGCTCGGCTTCCTCGGCTCGAAGCGCAGCGTGCCGTTCGTCCAGCAGCTCGAGTGGACCGACTGCGGTGCCGCGTCGCTCTGCATGGTCATGCGCTACCACGGACGCGAGGCGAAGCTCGCCGAGGTCCGCGAGGCGATGGGCATCGGTCGCGACGGCGTGTCGGCGAAGTCGATCCTCGACACCGCCGAGCGCTACGGGATGACCGGGCGCGGGATCAAGGTCGACATCTCGCAGGTCAAGCTGCTGAAGACCGCGACGATCCTGCACTGGGAGTTCAACCACTTCGTCGTCTTCGACAAGATCGTCAAGGGCGGCGTCCGCATCGTCGATCCGGCGACCGGGCCGCGCGACGTCTCGCTCGACCAGTTCAGCAAGGCGTTCACCGGTGTCGCGATCGAGCTGATCACGACCGATCGGTTCACGAAGACGAAGCCCGAGAAGGGCCGGCTCAAGCGCTACGTCGTCGAGCTGATGTCCGAGAAGGGACTGTTCTCGCGGATCATCGTCGTCTCGCTCGCGCTGCGCCTGATCGGCCTCGCGATGCCGCTGATGACCGGCATGATCATCGACAAGGTCGTGCCGCGGTCGGACTACGACCTGCTGTACGTCTGCCTCGCCGCGATCGGCGGGATGACGGCGTTCAACCTGATCTCGGAGATCGTGCGCGCGCACCTGCTGCTGCACCTCCGGATCTCGCTCGACACGCGGATGACGCTCGGCTTCCTCGACCACATGGTGTCGCTGCCGTTCCAGTTCTTCCAGCGGCGCTCGACCGGTGACCTGATGATGCGCGTCGAGAGCAACGGCACGGTGCGCGAGATCGTGACGAGCAAGTCGATGTCGGCGGTGATCGACGGCCTGTTCGTCATGATCTACGCCGCGGTCATCTTCTACGTCAGCCCGATCCTCGGCGTGATCACGATCGTGATGGCGTCGCTCGAGGCGCTCGTGTTCCTGTGCGCGCGGCCGACGTTCCACCGCCTGCTCGCCGCCGACCTCGACAAGCAGGCGAAGGCGCACAGCTACATGGTGCAGATGCTCGGCGGCATCGAGACGCTGAAGTGCGCCGGCGCCGAGCGGCTTGGCGTCGAGAAGTGGTCGAATCTCTATACCGACGAGCTCAACATCAAGATGCGGCGCGCGCGTGCGAGCGCGTGGGTCGACGGCATCCGCGGCGCGGTCGCCTCGGCGGGTCCGATGCTGATCCTCGCGATCGGCGCGAGCAACGTCATGAGCGGCGCGATGACGCTCGGCACGATGCTCGCGATGAACTCGCTGTCGTCGAGCCTGTTCGGCCCGCTGTCGATGCTCGTCCACAGCGCGCTCGAGCTCCAGCTCGTCAAGGGCCACATGGATCGCATCGACGACGTGCTGCAGACGCAGCTCGAGCAGGATCGCGACGCGGTCCAGCAGCCGCACCGGCTGCGCGGCGGGATCAACGTCCGCAACGTGTCGTTCAAGTACGGCGAGCAGGCGCCGCTCGTCGTCCAGGACGTGTCGCTCGACATCGCGCCCGGCATGAGCGTCGCGCTCGTCGGACCGAGCGGCTCGGGCAAGTCGACGCTGCTGAACCTGCTCGCCGGCCTCTACAAGCCGGTCAAGGGTGACATCCAGTACGACCAGCGCAGCCTCCACGAGATGGACCTGCGCTCGATCCGCCAGCAGATCGGCATCGTGCCGCAGCACCCGTTCATCTTCGGCGGCACGCTACGCGAGAACGTCGCGCTGACCGCGCCCGGCGCGACGCTCGATCGGATCAGCGCGGCGTGCAAGGTGTCGTGCCTGCACGACGACATCACCGAGATGCCGATGGGCTACGACACCGTCGTGTCCGACGGCGGCGGCTCGCTGTCGGGTGGTCAGCGGCAGCGCGTCGCGATCGCTCGCGCCGTGATCCGCAACCCGAGCCTGATGCTGCTCGACGAGGCGACGAGCGCGCTCGACAACTCGACCGAGAAGAAGGTGATCGAGAACCTCGAGCGCCAGCGCTGCACGCGGATCACCGTCGCGCACCGCCTGTCGACCGTTCGCAACGCAGACCTGATCGTCGTGATGGACAAGGGCCGGATCGTCGAGCAGGGCACGCATGACCAGCTGCTCGCGATGGGCGGCCTCTACACCAAGCTCGTTCACGCCTCGCAGAACAACCCCCTGGAGATGTTCCATGACGCGATTCCCTCTGCTGCTCCTGCCGCTGCTCCCCGTCACGGCGTGCGCACCCAGCGATCCTCTGCCCACCGAGCCTGATCAGACCGAAGCCGTGCGCCCCGCCCCCGTCGAGACCAAGCCCGAGCTGCCCGAGTGGAGCGGTGTCGTGACGTCGCGCAAGTCCGAGGTCATCCCGGCGCCGTTTCAAGGCCGCATCAAGACCATGAGCGTCAGCCCGAACCAGCGCGTCGCCAAGGGCACCCCGATCGCGGTGTTCGACGATACCGATCTCAAGTCGAAGATCGCCGGGCTCGTCGCGCAGGAGAACGCGGCGCGCGCCGAGGCCGGTGCCGCCGGTGCGCTAGCCTCTGCGGCGTCGAAGCGAGCGAAGGCGGCCGCGCGCGCGTACCACTTCGGTGCCGGCTCGCGGATGGAGATCAGCACGACGGCCGCCGACGCGAGCTCGAACGGCGCGCAGGCGAACGCGGCGATGAAGCGCGGCGGCGTCGCGCGCGCCGAGCGCGAGGTGCTCGAGCGCCAGCTGCAGAACGCGACGCTGACCGCACCGCTCGACGGCATCGTCATGATGGTCAAGGCGAAGGAAGGCGAGTCCGTCCAGCAGGGCGCGCCGATCGCTCGCGTGTTCGACCCCAAGGATCTGCTGATCCGGTTCGCGGTGCCGAAGGATCAGCGCACCCTCGTCAAGCTCGGCCAGCGCGTCGAGCTGTCGATCGAAGGTGTCGAACAGCCGGTGTGGGCCACCGTCGAGCGGATGGCCGACGAGGAGGCGCCGATCAACTTCACGGTCGTCGAGGCCGACATCGATGACAGCAAGCTTCGTCCGGATGAAGTCCGCGTGGCCTCCGTGGGTCGCGTTCGGATCGCGGATGCACGAGGAGGAAAGCAATGAGCGTGGTACGATCCATCGAAGACGTGGCCGACGGGAACCATCTCGAGACCCCCACCTGGGTCACCTCGTTCCAGGGACTGCCTCGCACGGTCAACGTGCGGCGGTGCCGGCTCGAGGTCGTCGCAGGACCTGACGTAGGCAAAGTGGTCGAGCTCGCGCAACCGACGATCATGGTCGGGCGCACGGGTGCGGACCTCAACCTGAGCGATCCGAAAGTCTCGGGTCTGCACTGCGAGCTCCGGCTGCAAGCCGACGGCTACCGCGTGCGCGACCTCGGCTCGACGAACGGCACGCACGTCAAGGGCGTGCGGATCGTCGACGGCTTCATCGCCCCGGGCTCGACGCTGCAGATCGGCAAGAGCGCGGTCGTGTTCGATCCGCTCGACGATTCCGTGTCGGTGCCGCTGTGGCACGAGAACCGGCTGCACGGCCTGATCGGTGGCAGCGCGGCGATGCGCCACCTGTTCGACCTGATCAACCGGTTCGCGCAGTCCGACGCGACGGTGCTGATCCAGGGCGAGACCGGCGCCGGCAAGGAAGGCGTCGCCGACGCGATCCACCAGTGCTCGCCGCGCCGCGACGGCCCGTTCGTCGTGCTCGACTGCTCCGCGATCCCCGAGCAGCTGTTCGAGGATCAGATCTTCGGCCACGAGCAGGGCGCGTTCACCGGCGCCGGCAAGGCGACGATCGGCGTGTTCGAGGCCGCGCACGGCGGCACGCTGTTCCTCGACGAGATCGGCGAGCTGCCGCTCGACGTCCAGGCGAAGCTGCTGCGCGCGGTCGAGACCCGCAAGGTCCGCCGCATCGGCTCGACGAAGGTGATCGCGTCCGACGTTCGCATCGTCGCGGCGACGAACCGCGACCTCGCGACCGAGGTCAACCGCGGCACGTTCCGCTCCGACCTGTTCTACCGGCTGTCGGTCGCGAAGCTCAGCGTGCCGTCGCTGCGCGAGCGCCGCGAGGACATCCCGCTGCTCGTCGAGCACTTCCTGCGCCAGCTCGTCGCCACGCACGGCGGCGGCGACCCGCGGCTGCCCGACGACTTCATGTCGCGCGCCCAGCGCCACGCCTGGCCGGGCAACGTTCGCGAGCTGCGCAACGCGGTCGAGCGCGCCTGCCTGCTGCCGAACCACCCGACGCTCGGCTTCGACGCGCCACCGAAGAAGGAGCAGCAGTTCGGCGAGGTCGACATCGACATCCCGTTCAAGGTCGCGAAGCAGAAGCTCGTCGACGAGTTCGACCGCCGCTACCTCGAGGCGCTGCTCGAGGCGCACGACAACAACATCTCGGCCGCGGCGCGCGCCGCCGGCATCGAGCGCATGTCGATCTACAAGATGATCCGCCGGCTCGGCCTCGACAAGACCGAGGCCCGCGACGGCGAGGACGACGACGAGGAGTCGACGAGCCACCACCACCGCTGAGCGGACTCGACGGTCGCAAACGCCCCGGAGCTCCCCCCTCCGGGGCGTTCGTGCGTCCGGCGGTGGTGGGCGATCGCGACGCAACGCGACACTGCGTGCGCACGCCACCGAAACTTCTTGCGTCGATCTCGCAGGTGATCGCAGCGCCACCGACGATAAGTCCGCAGCACGACGTGTTGCTGTGGGCTCCGCGGTGGCCTCGCGCTTGCTCTTGATATCTCCCATACAACCAACGGGAGATTCGTATGAGCAATGAAAGCAAGCGTGCAGAGGGTGCTGCCGAGGAGCTCGGCGGCAAGCTCAAGAAGGGCCTCGGCAAGGTCATCGGCAACGAGCAGATGGAAGCCGAGGGCATCGTGAAGGAGAAGAAGGGCGAGGCTAAGCAGGAGGCTGCCAAGGCCTCCGAGCGCACGCGCGGCAAGATCGAGGAGATCGCGGGTGCGGTGAAGAACCGCGTCGGCGCGGTGATCGACAACGAGCAGATGGAGGCCGAGGGTCGCGCGAAGGAGCTGAAGGGCGAGGCGCGACAGAAGGCGAACAAGCCTGGCTGATCGCGATCACGTCGATACGCCGAAACCAAAAAAGCGCCGCCTTGGCCGAGGCGGCGCTTTCGTTTCGCGTACCGGTCGCGTGTCTACTCGTCTTCCTTGAGGTTGACCGCGAGCACCGAGACCTTGCCGGACTCGATGACGACGGTCTTCGAGACGATCTTGTCGAGCGCGTCGTTCTGGAACCGCACGGTGTACTTGCCCGGCGGCAGCGAGAACTTGAACGGCGTCTCGTGCTTCTGACCGTTCACGATCGCCCAGGCCATCGGATCCGAGTTGACGCGCAGCACGCCGGGCTCGGCGTTGCCGGCCGCCTTCTTCGTGCGCGCCGGCTTCGCGCTGCGGTCGTTCGCGGGCGCGGTCGACGTCGTGTCGTCGGTCGGCTCGTCGGTCGTCGGCGTGGTCGGCGTCGGTGCCGGCGCCGGTGCCGTGTCGGGCGTGCCAGCGGCGACCGTCGTGTCGGGAGCCGGTGCCGCGGTGTCCTGCGTCGGAGCGGGCGGCGGCGTCGGCGTCGGGGCGGCGGCGGTGTCCTGCGCCGGCGGCGGCGTCGGGGTGACGGTCGGGGCCGGCGCGGGCGTCGGTGCGGGCGCCGGGGCTGCGACGGCCGGGCTCGTCGCGGTGCTCGTGATCTTGTCGAGCTCCTCGTTCGAGACCGGGTTCTTGCTCGGGCCGAGCTGGATCACGACCGCGGCGATCGTGCCGAGCACGGCGGCGACCGCGAGCACGCCGATCGCCCATCGGGTCGTCGTGCGGCTCTCGCCGACTGCCTCGACGGCAACGTGCTGCGAGCCGGTCATCGTGTGACCGCCGACGACCGACGCGAGATCCTGGCCCTGCTGCATCGCCGCGGCGAGCCGGAACGGCGGCATCGGCGTCCCGTCGGCGCGCAGCGCGGGCGGCAGCTGCTGCAGCATCGCGGCGGCCTGCATGACGTCGTCGACGACGATCGCCTTCGTCTGCGCGCCGGAGTCCGCGATCATCACCGGCGGCACGGGGGCGACCAGCTGCGCCGGCGGTGCGGAGCCGCGCGGCGACCGGCTCGGCATCGAGTGACGCGAGGGCGGCGGCGTGACTTCCTTGAGCAGCGAGCGCGTCACGATCGTGATCGGCCGGTCGGTGATCATCGTGCGCGGGTTCGGCAGCGCCGCGTTCGGGGTGCACTCGCGGATCGTGTGCGCGAGATCGGAGGCGCCCTCGCGGTAGCCGTTCGCGAACCGCTCCTCGACGAGCGCGTCGATCAGCTGCTGCATGCGGGCGTAGCGATCGCGCGGATCGTGAGCGAGCGCGCGCATGCAGATCGCGTCGAGGCCGTGCGGGATCGAGGGGCGAACGACGCGCGGCGGGATCACGCGCAGCGGCTCGCTGTCGCGCTCCTCGGCGGTGACCTGGCGGCCGAACGGGTGCGCGCCACAGATCAGCTCGTAGAGCACGACGCCGAGCGCGAACACGTCGGAGCGGGGGGTCAGCGGCTCGCCGCGCGCCTGCTCCGGCGCCATGTACGCCCACTTGCCCTCGACGACGCCGTGGCCACCGCCCTCGCGGCGGGCGATGCCGAAGTCGGCGACGCGGACCTCGCCGGAGGTCGTGAGCAGCAAGTTGCTCGGGCTGATATCGGCGTGGATGATCGCGCCACCCGGGCGCGCGTGGGCGAACTCGAGCCCGGCGGCGGCGGCCTGGACGATGTACGTCGCGACGCCGAGCGGCAGCCCGCGCGTGCCGCGCGACTTGAGCAGCTGGCGCAGGCTCGGGCCGTCGACGAACTCCATGACGAGGAACACGTCGTCGCCATCGCGCGCGAGGTCGAGGACGCTCACGATGTTGCCGTGCTGCATGCCGACCAGCAGCTTCGCCTCGCCGATCAGCCGCTCGACAAAGACGTGGTCGTTCGCGAGCTCGGGCAGCAGGCGCTTGATCGCGACCGGCTTCTGGAAGCCGTGGTCGCCGATCGAGTACCCGGCGAAGACCTCGGCCATGCCGCCGCGGCCCAGCAGGTCGCCGAGCACGTAGCGTCCGCCTGCGCGTCTGCCCATGCCATCGGTCGAAGAGGGGCGCACCCCTCCTAGTGATGTGGTCCCGGCCACGAGGGTTCTGTGGTGCAACGGATGTACCGGCCCGCACGATTGGACAGGCAGCCTGTTTCGACTGGTTAGTGACCCGGCTTCTGGCCTGACATGTGGGGATCGGGGGGCACTCTCACCTGGATGGGGAACCCAGGCACCGTCGCTCGCCGGGCCGCACCGTCGCCTGCGAAGCGACACTCGATCGATTACGCTGCGCGTCGTGAACACCCCGACTCCCGAGAGCCAGGCGATCTTTGCACCCGGCATCCTTCGCGATCAGGTCGCGCTGATCACCGGCGGCGGCTCCGGCATCGGGCTCGCGACCGCGCGCGAGATGGTGCGGCTCGGTGCGCGGGTCGCGATCTGTGGCCGGACGCAGGCGAAGCTCGACGCCGCGAAGGCCGAGCTCGAGGCGGTCGCCGCCGGCAGCGTGCTCGCGACGGTCTGCGATATCCGCGAGCCCGCGCAGGTCGAGGCGATGGTGAAGGCGGTGCTCGGCGCGTTCGGCCGGATCGACATCCTCGTCAACAATGCCGGCGGCCAGTTCCCGTCACCGGCACAGATGATCTCGCCGAACGGGTTTCTCGCGGTGATCCGCAACAACCTCGTCGGCACGTTTCACGTCACGCGCGAGGTCGCGAACCAGTGGATGATCCCGAACAAGGGCGGCCGCGTCGTCAACGTGATCGCGAACATCTATCGCGGCTTCCCGGGCATGGTGCACACGGGCGCCGCGCGCGCAGGCGTCGAGAACATGACGATGACGCTCGCGGTCGAGTGGGCGCAGTTCGGGATCCTCGTCAACGCGGTCGCGCCCGGCATCATCCGGTCGTCGGGCACGGCGCAGTATCCGCCCGAGCTGCTCGAGCGCGCGGTCCAGGAAGTGCCGGTCAAGCGCGCCGGCACGTGCGAGGAGGTCGCGGCATCGATCGTGTTCCTCGCGTCGCCGGGCGCGCAGTACATCACCGGCGCGACGCTGCGGATCGACGGCGCGCAATCGCTGTCCGGCCGCACGTGGGACGTGTGAGGCCGGCGTGGATCTGGAGCTGCGTGGCAAGTGCTGTCTCGTCAGCGGTGCGAGCCGCGGCATCGGCCGTGCGATCGCGTTGACGCTCGCGCGCGAAGGCGCACGCGTGCTCGGCGTCGCGCGCACCGAGGTCGATCTCGTCGCGCTGCTCGCCGAGCTCGACGACGCCGGCGGTGGACCGCACGCGATCATCGCCGCCGATGTCACGACCGCCGACGGTGCGAGCGCCGCGGTCGACGGCTGCGTCCAGAAGCTCGGCGCGATCGATGTCGTGATCGCGAACGTCGGCAAGTCGTTCGCGCGCGAGGCCGCGCAGATGGATGACGACGATCTCGTGAAGTCGCTCGACATGAACCTGCTCGCGAGCGCGCGCGTCGTGCAGCGCGCGGTGCCGCACATGCAGCCGGGCGGCGCGATCGTGCTGATCTCGTCGATCTTCGGGCGCGAGGCCGGCGGCGCACCCGGCTACAACATCGCGAAGGCCGGCGTGATCGCGATGGCGAAGGCACTCGCGCGCGACTACGCGAAGCGCGGGATCCGCGTCAACTCGGTCGCGCCCGGGTCGATCCTGTTTCCCGGCGGCGGCTGGCATCGCCGGCAGCAGACCGATCCGGTCGGCATCGCGGCATTCGTCGAGCGCGAGCTGCCGTTCGGTCGATTCGGGCGCACCGACGAGGTCGCCGATGTCGTGGCGTTCCTCGTGTCGGCGCGTGCGAGCTGGGTCAGCGGCGCGTGCATCGTCGTCGACGGCGGCCAGTCACGCGCGTTGTGACGCCAGAAATCGCGTCCGGGCGGAATGCCCGATCGATCACACCGGTTAGCGCGCGCGATGAGAGATCGACGGATCGCGATCATGGGAGTCGTTGTCGTCGTCGCGGCGATCGCGGCGTACTGGATGTGGGGCCGCGGGGAGCATCGCGACACGCCTGCGACGGCGTCCGCGACGCAGCGTGCGAGCGGCAGTGCGCATTCGATGACCGCAAGCTCGCCGGGAGATGCACCCGCGACGCTCGCGGTCACCGTGCGCGACGGCAAGGGTCCGATCGCGAACGCGACGGTCCGGATCGCGCCGGATGACGGCGACGTGCTCGTCGTGCAGACCGCCGGCAACGGCGTCGCGACGACGAAGCTCGCGCCGGGCACGTATGCGATCAGCGCGTCCGCGCCGGATCACGAGCCCGCCGCGGCCGACGAGCAGACGCTCGCGTCGGGCGCGTCAGCGCGCGTCGAGCTCGTGCTCGCGGGCGGCGGGCGCTTGCTCACCGGCACCGTCACCGACGTCAGCGGCGGACCGATCGCGGGCGCGCGCATCGATGGTGCGAAGCTCGACGGGTTCGCGCGGCCGGACGACGCGATCGCGTCGACGCTCACCGACGCCGCCGGCAAGTACCGGCTCACCGTGTCCGAAGGCCACGTGCTCGTCGCCGCACGCAGCGCGGACTACGCGCCGCAATCGCGCTACGTCGAGGTCGGGCCCGCCGGCGCGACGGCGGACTTCGCGCTCGTGCCCGGCGGCGTGATCGAAGGGGTCGTGCTCGACGAGCAGACCCGGCAGCCGGTCGGCGGTGCGATCGTCGAGGCGCGGCGCGACTCGCCGATGATGCTGCTCGCCGAGGAGGGCGGTCACCTCGCGACGGCGAATGCCGACGGTCGGTTCCGGCTGTCCGGGCTGCGTCCCGGCGCGTACGAGCTCGCCGCGAGCGCGCAGACCCGGCGCTCGAAGCAGGAGACGATCGTCGGGCTCGGCGTCGCGGAGCAGGTGACCGATGTCCAGCTGCTCGTCGGGACCGGGCCGGTGATCCGTGGCAAGGTCGTCGACGACGCGAACGCGCCGGTCGCCGGTGCGCACGTGCGGACGTTCGGCCGGCGCACGCGCGTCGAGGCGACATCGGACGCGCAGGGCAACTTCGTGCTCGAAGGCCTGCAGGCCGGCCAGTACGCGGTGTTCGCGTCCGGCGAGCTCGTGCTGCCCGGCGCGCCGACGGCGGTCGAGCTCGCGACGAAGGACATCGACGGCGTGATCGTCCACGTCCAGCGCGGCTTCAAGATCAAGGGCCACGTCGAGCCGCGGCAGCGCGCCGAGATCGAGATCGATCTCGCGCGGCGCGGCGAGCAGCTGATGCCGGCGATGCTCGCTCCGACCGCGACGAACGATCAGGGCGAGTTCGAGCTCGGCCCGGTCGTCGCCGGAGACGCGACGCTGACGGCCCGCTGCGCGAGCGGCGACCAGGGCGCCGCCGAGGTCAAGCTCGCGCCGGGCATGCCGGAGGTCGTGCTTCACGTGACGCCCGGCGGCTCGATCGCGGGGCGCATACTCGACGGTCAGGGCAAGGCCGTCGCGGGTGCGAGCGTGATGGCATCGCGCACCGACGCCGACGAGCGCACCACGATCGTCAACGGCATGGTGACGAGCGGCGTGCAGGCGGTCGCCGGGCTCGACGGCAAGTACGAGATCAAGGGCCTGTCCGCGGGCACGTACCGGCTCGCGGCGCTCGATCGCGGACGCCCGCTGCGGATGCGCAGCAAGCCGCCGAGCGTGAAGCTCGCCGCGGCCGAGAAGAAGACCGGGATCGATCTCGCGGTCGATCGCGCGAACGGCGTGATCCGCGGCGTCGTCACCGGTCCCGATGGCAAGCCGCTCGCGGATGCGTGGGTCAGCGTGCAGCAGGATCTCGAATCGCTCGTGCAAGGCGTCGCCGGTCATGCCGGGCCCGACGACGATGACGACGACGGCGGTCCACCGAGAAGCCGCACCGTGATGGTGCAGGCGACCGACGCCGGTGGCGAGGGCGACGGCGGTGGCGTCGGCGCGCTCGCGCCGGTGCTCACCGATGCGCAGGGCAAGTTCGAGATCACCGGGCTCGCGCATGCGACGTACGACGTCGTCGCCGAGGCGCAGGCCGGTCAGCTGCGCGGGCGCGCGAACCACGTCACGCCGGACGCCACGCTGACGATCCAGGCGCTCGGGCTGACGACGCTGTCGGGCACCGCGCGCGGCGCGAAGGGACCCGCTGCGCTGTTCACCGTCGAGCTCGACGGTCCGACGCGCGCGGTGCGCACGTTCACCGACGGCACGTTCTCGCTCGGCCGCGTCGATCCCGGCAGCTACACGCTGCGCGTGAGCTCGAGTGACGGCAACGCCGAGACGAAGGTGACGGTCGCGCCGAACAAGCCGACCACCGTCGACGTCGTGCTCGTCGCCAACGCGGTCGTCGTCGGCGCGATCGTCGATCCGAGCGGCAAACCCGCCGCCGGTGTGCCGGTCACCGTGATCGCAGACACCGGCGACGGCCGGATGCAGATCTCGCTCGAAGGGCCGCCGCCGACGAGCGGACCCGACGGCAAGTTCCGCATCGAGCACGCGGCCGGCCCGGTGATGGTCGTCGTGATGACGCCACCGCGGCCGGTCACGAAGCGCGGCTTGACGCTCGAGCCCGGCAAGACGCTCGACGTCGGCACGTTGCAGCTCGCCGCGCCGGCGCCGTGATCAGCCGCTGCAGGCAGCGCTGAGCAGCGGCGTGCACGACGGAGGAATCGCCGTGTTCGGATCGCAGAACTGCGCGTCGCTGAACGCGGACGTGTCCTCGATGCAGTCCTCGAACTGCGCGACCGTGACCATGCACATCGGGTGCATCAGCTGATCTTCCTGGAAGCTCGAGACGCACTCGTCGACCGTGCCGCCGCCGACCGTCACCGTCGAGCCATCGGAGCAGGTCACCGTGCGCATCGGTCCCGCGACGTCGACGAGGTACTCGCACAGCTTCCGGACCTCGGTCGCGTCGAGCTGGACGATCGTCTTGCTCCCCGAGACTCCCGAGCCACCACCGCCCTTGCCGCCGCCGCAGGCGAACGCGGCTCCCATGCACAACGCTGCAGATGCGATCCAGTACTTGGCCATCATGTCTCCTTTGAGAAGAACGACCATCGTACACGGATCGCGCCGCGTCGCTATCCTCCGGTGGCAACGGCCGGCAGCGCGCCGACGTAGCGTGACGCCGGTCGGATCAATCGGCCGGTGCGGCGCTGCTCGAGCACGTGCGCGGACCAGCCGGCGATCCGGCTGACCGCGAACGTCGGCGCGAACTGCTCGCGCGGCAGCCCGACGGCGTCGAGCAGTACGGCCGTGTAGAACTCGACGTTCGCGGCGAGCGGGCGGTCCGGCTTGCGCTCGGCCAGGATCTTCGTCGCCGCGGCCTCGACCGCGCGCGCGAGCGCGAGCCGCGGGCTCGACAGCGGACGGACGCACAGCTCGAGCACGGCCGCGCGCGGATCGCGCACGCGATACACGCGGTGCCCCATGCCCATGATCCGGCGGTTCGCTGCGAGCTCGCCGACGAGCCATGCCTCGGCGCGCGCCGGCTCGCCGATCGCGTCGAGCATGTCGAGCACCGGCCCGGGCGCGCCGCCGTGCAGCGGACCCTTGAGTGCGCCGACCGCGCCGACGAGCGCCGAGATCAGATCCGACGCGGTCGACGCGATCACGCGCGCGGTGAACGTCGACGCGCTCATCGCGTGATCGACGACCGTGACGAGGTAGCCCTCGAGCGCGCGGACCGCCGCCGGCTCGGCCGCACCGCCGGTCGACATCCGCAGGTAGTCCGCGGCGTGGCCGAGCGCGGGATCCGGCGCGATCGCGGGCTGCCCCGCGCGCCGGCGACCCCACGCGGCCACGAACACCGGCGCGGCCGCGATCGCGGCGAGCGCGTCGTCGAGGTCATGGCCGGTCGGCCGCAGGTGCGCGAGCGCGGTGCGCAGCGCGTCCATGCCGTCGGGCTGGTCGAGCGCATCGCCGACGCGCGGCACGAGCTCCCACGCGGCGAGCCGGCCACGCGCGAGGTCGAGCGGCGGCACGGTCGTCGCGGCGCCGGCGCCGAGCACGCGCGCGGCGGCCTGCTCGAACGTCGACGTCTGCGCGAGCTGCTCGACGTCGAGGCCCGCGATCACGAGCCGCCCGCGCTCGCCATCGACATCGGAGATCGCCGTATCGGCGACGCTGATTCCTTCAAGCCCGGAGTTGGTCATGTTCGTCTCCGATGCCTGTGGTACGGCTGGACGTATGGTTGATCAACGTAGAATCGACGATCAACGTTTCGTCGACGCCGAGACCGCCGCGCGCCACCTCGGGATCCAGCTGCGCACGCTCTACGCGTACGTCAGCCGGGGCAAGGTGCGGAGCCTGCCGGGCGAGCACGGCCGCCCGCGGCTCTACGCGCTCGCCGACCTCGAGCGACTGCGCGTGCGCCGCGACGCGCGTGCCGGTCATGGCGCGGTCGCCGCCGGCGCGCTGCGCTGGGGCGAGCCCGTGCTCGACTCGGCGATCACCGCGATCACGGCGCGCGGTCCGGTGTACCGCGGTCACCTCGCGGTCGAGCTCGCGGCCGCCGGCGTGCGGTTCGAGGCGGTCGCCGAGCTATTGTGGACGGGCTATCTGCCGCAGTCGCCGGTCGCGTGGCCGCGCATGGCGATCTCGCTCGCGACGCTGTCGCGCATGCTGACGACCGAGCCACCGCCGATCACGGCGATGTCGCTGCTCGTCCCGCTCGCCGCGATCGCCGCGCCGGCGCGTGCGCGCGACGCGACCGCGATCATGGAGCACGGCCGCCGGCTCGTCCCGCTGCTCGCCGTCGCGCTCGCCCCCGGGCTCGCCGCGGCGACGGCGACGCGCGCGCTCGGCGCCGGCAGCATCGCCGCGATCGCCGCCCGTGCGCTCGGGCTCGATGACGATGCGGCGCCGCACCTCGATCACGCGCTCGTCCTGCTCGCGGATCACGAGCTCAACGCGTCGAGCTTCGCGGCGCGGATCGCGGCCTCGACCGATGCCGATCCGTACGCGTGCATCGCAGCCGCGCTCGCGACGGTGTCGGGCCCGCGCCACGGCAGCGCGTCGGAGGAAGTCGCGAAGTTCGCCGACGAGGTCGGGGATGCGGGCGCTGCGCGCGCCGCGGTCCGCGCGCTGCGCAAGCGCGGCGAGGTCCCACCGGGCTTTGGCCACCCGCTCTACCCCGCCGGCGATCCGCGCGCGACCTCGCTGCTCGAGCTCGTGCGCACACTGCCGCCGCGCAAGCGAACGCGCACGCTGCTCGCGATCGTCGACGCGACCGCCGACGCGAAGCCCTCGGTCGACGTCGCGCTCGCGGCGCTCGTCGCCGCGCTCGGCGCGCCGGCCGCTGCAGGCTCGGGGCTGTTCGCGGTCGCGCGCAGCGCCGGCTGGCTCGCGCACGTGCTCGAGCAGCGCGCCGCCGGGTTCTTGCTGCGACCGCGTGCGCGCTACGTCGGTGTCCCGCTCGTCGGGATCAGGCCGGCTTGACCGCGACGCCGCGAGGCTGCGCCGGATCGAACTCGGCCTTCGACACCGGCAGCCCGCGCAGCACGAGCGTCAGCACCGTGCCCGCACCGCCGGCGAGGTACGCCTTCGGCAGGAACAGGAAGTAGTTCTTCACGTCGTCCTCGGGCGGCGTGCCGTGCGCCTGCGTCCCGGGATTGCCGGTGCACATCCGCATCCGCTCGCCGGGATGCAGCACGAACCCGGGATCGATGATGCCTAGCAGCGACTTCTTCGCGGAGCCGCGACGACCGACCGTCATCCCGCAACCGCGCGTGTTGAACGGCGTCTTGCCGTCGTTTTCGAGGATGACCCACTCGGCGTTGAGCTGCTCGGGATCCTCGGTGGCCTTGATCTCGACGAACCGGATCGGCATTGGGACGGCGGAGCATACACACCGACGGAGTGGTTGCAATCGGGCGTGAAGCATCGATAATCGCGCCGATGGGCAAAGAGGTGATCCGCGTCGTCGCTGCCGTCATCGAGCACGACGGCCGCTATCTGATCACCCAGCGCAATGCCAATGCCGTGCTCCCGCTGCTGTGGGAGTTCCCCGGCGGCCGCGTCGAGCCCGACGAGAGCGAGACCCACGCGCTGCTGCGCGAGGTCAAGGGCCGGATCGGCGTCGAGGTGATCGTCGGCCCGAAGCTCGGCGAGCACCTGCACGATTACACGACGTACCAGGTTCACCTCACGATGTACTCGTGCAAGCTGCCGGCGGAGGCGCGGCCGTATCCGGCGAGCGTTGCCGACCTGCGGTGGGTGACCTCGCGCGAGTTCCTCGACTACGACTTCCCGCCCGCCGACGAGAAGACGATGTCGAAGCTGCTCGGGCTCGTCCGCAACTGAGCTCTCCATTCCGGTTCCGCTTCACCGTTCCCTATTCGGTCGACATCTCACGCTTCGACGTCGCCGCCCAGCTTCTACTTCCGTCGCCGCCCAGCTTCTACTTCCGAGACCCGGTTATCGCCCGCAGGCTCGACGTCGCGCCGAGCCGCGAACGAGCGAGTCGCAAACCGTCGGTGCGGAGGATGCGCGAGCGTCTCGACCAAGACTTCCGCCCGCCGACGAGAAGACGAACGATAGGTGCCCTCGCACGCTGAAATAGGGAGTAGTGAAGCGGAACCGGAATGACGATCCACCGGCACATCCGCAGCCTCGCGCTCGCGACCGATCTCGCGCTGCTCGAGACCCGCGCGCGGATCGTCGATCGCGGCGCATACCTCGTCGTCGAGACGCCCGACGATCCGAGCTACTACTACGGCAACCTGCTCGTGCTGCCCGCGCCGCCACGCGCCGGCGAGGTCGCGCACTGGACGCAGCGGTTCGCCGACGAGCTCGGCACGCGCCCCGAGATCCGGCACGTCACGCTGTGCTGGGACGGCGGCGTTCCCGATCCGGCCGCGTGCGACGCGCTCGTCGCCGCGGGCTTCACGCTCGATCCCGTCGTCGCGCTCGCGGCGCCGTCGCTGCGCACGCCGCCGGCGCCCCCCGGGATCGAGATCCGGCCACTCGACGCCAGCGCGCTGCCGGCGACCGCCGAGCTCGCGTTCGCGCTCGCCGATCGCCACGACGACGTGTATCGCCAGTTCCTGCAGCGGCGCGCCGCGTGGCAAGCCGGCCTCGTCGCGCGCGGCGCCGCGCAGTTCTGGGGCGCGTTCGACGGCGATCGGCTCGTCGCGAGCCTCGGGCTCGTGACGCTCGCGATCGGCGGCGCTCGGCTCGGCCGGTTCCAGGACGTGCAGACCGCGGTCGACGCGCGCAAGCGCGGGATCGCGAGCGCGCTCGTCGGCGAAGCGGCGCGCGCCGCGGCGCTGCCGTCGTACGTCGTCATCGCGTTGCCGGGTGGGCCGGCGCTCGGGCTCTACGAGCGGGCCGGGTTCGCGATCGTCGAGCACACCGCGTCGGCGTGCCGCTATCCCGCGCCGTGATCGCTCAGCGCGCGAGTCGCGCGATCACGATCGTGATGCCGAGCGCGACGCCGATCGCGAGGACAAACAGCACCGCGAGCATCCACGGCGGGATCGCGCGCGCCGGCGCGGCGGCGGCCGCCGCCCAGTCGACCTGGTCGCCATAGCGCGGGCCGACCGGCGACGCCATGTCGACGGCGCGCGACGGATCGTGGCCGTGCATGCCGGGCGGCTGCATGTGCGGCGCGCTCGGATGCATCGGCGGCCCGAGCTGCGGTCCACTGTCGTGCACGCCGCGCGGACCGCTGTCGTGCGTCGGGCGCTGCATGTTCTGAAAGCTCGGCCGCTGCTGGTGCTCGCTCGGGAACACGGTCGCGCCGGTCGCGATCTGCGCGCTGAGCTCGGCGTTCAGCACCGGGTAGCCGGACAGCAGCGGGCTCGCCGCCGGCTGCGGCCGCGGCGGCATCGGTCCCGGCAGCGGGCCGACGCCGTTCGGCAGCTGCGGCGCCTGCATCGCCATGTTCGGGCGCGCGGACGGATCGAGGTCCGCGATGTCGTGGCCGCCGAGCGCGGTCGGTGCGAACTCCATCGGGTCGGCGTCGTCGGAGATCACCGTCTTGACGTCCGCCGGATCCGCGAACTTGCCGGCCTTCGACGGTGCCACGGGCGCGGGCGGCAACGGCAGCGCGCCGGAGGGCGGCATCACGGCCTGGCCTTTCGGCGGCGTCGCGGCGGGCTGCATCTGCGTGCGCGCGTACGACTCCGGCGGCGGCGTCTTGCCGGTCTTGCCGGGACCGTCGGCCTGGATGCGCGGCTGCGACCCCGTCGTGCCGCTCGCGACGACCTTGTCGAGCTCCTGCAGCCGCTCGAGCGGATTGGACTCGATGCGCGTCTTGTCGACCGGCATGTCGTCGTCGTCGCCGCCGACCGCGTCGATCTCGCCGGACAGCGACGCCGAGCCGGAGCGGCTCAGCTCCTCGAGATCCATCGAGTCGAGCGAGAGCGCGTCGTCCCCGCTACGCGCCGCGCCGAGGTCGACCGTCTCGTTCGCCTTCGCGTCGTCCTCGCCCCAGTTGACGCCGGTGTCGACGGAGAAGTCGCGGCCTTCGATCAGCTCGCGCATGCGCGCGCCGTGCTCGTCGATCTCCTGCGCGAACGTCGAGTCGAAGAACCGCGCGACGTCGCCGGGCCCCGAGCCCTTGCCGCGGTGATGCAGATAGCCGAGCAGCGCGTCGCCGAACGCCTCGGCGGTCTGGTAGCGCTGGTCGCGGTCCTTCGCGATCGCCTTCATGATGATCGGATCGAGCGCGGGGTCGAGCTCGACGTTCATCTTCGACGGCGGATCGACGTTGCACTCGATCACCGCCTGGTACGTCTCGTACGGCGACGGCTTCTTGAACAGCCGGCGGCCGGTCAGCAGCTCGTGCGCGATCACGCCGAGCGCGAACACGTCGGTGCGGCGATCGACGTTGTTCGCGACGCACTGCTCGGGGGACATGTACGCGAACTTGCCCTTGATCGTGCCGGACCGCGTGCGGGTCTCGCGCAGCTCGGCCTTCGCGATGCCGAAGTCGACGACCTTGACGACGCCCTCGAAGCTGACGACGAGGTTCTGCGGCGAGATATCGCGGTGGACGATGCCGAGTGGCTTGCCGTTGACGACGCGCTCGTGCGCGTAGTGCAGGCCCGCCGACGCCTGCGCGAGCATGTTGAGCACGAGCGGCACCGGGATCTTGCCGCCGGGAATCCGCTCGCCGGCGCGCCGCACGATCATCGCCAGCGACAGGCCGGCGAGGAACTCCATGACCATGTAGTAGCGGTTCTCGTACTCGCCGAGCTCCATGGTCTGGACGATGTTCGAGTGATCGAGGTGCGCCGCGAGCCGCGCCTCGTCGAGGAACATCTTCACGAACTCCTGATCGTCCGCGAGGTGGTCGTGCAGGCACTTGACGACCACGTACTTCTCGAAGCCCGCCGCGCCCCCGATGCGTGCGAGATAGATCTCGGCCGTACCCCCGAGCGCGAGCAGCGCCAGGATCTCGTACTTGCCGAGGCGCTTGCCGAGCAGCGACCCCGCCCCCGCCGGGATACCGGACATCGCCGGCGATCATACCTGAAGCAACGTGCCGGGAGAAAAACCCCGGCTCGCGACAACGTCGGGTTTTCTACGAACCGGAGCCGTTACAGCTCCATGATTTCCTTTTCCTTGGCCTTCGCGATCTCGTCGACCGACGCGATGTACTTGTCCGTCAGATCCTGGACCTTCTTCTCGCCCTGCTTGCGCTCGTCCTCGGAGATCTGCTTGTCCTTCTCGGCGTCCTTGATCATGTCCATCGCATCGCGACGCGCGGCGCGCACGGCCACGCGCGCTTCCTCGGTCTGCTTGCCGACGACCTTCGCGAGATCCCTGCGGCGCTCCTGCGTCAGCGGCGGCACCGGGAGCCGCACGAGCTCGGCGTCGGCGACCGGATTGATGCCGAGATCGCTCGCGCGGATCGCCTTGTCGATCACCGGGATCATGTTCTTCTCCCACGGCTTGACCGTGATGAGGCGCGCGTCGACGACCTGGACGGTCGCGACCTGATTCACCGGCGTCGGGGTGCCGTAGTAGTCGACCTTGATGCCGTCGAGCATCGAGGTGTTCGCGCGGCCGGTACGGATCTTCTGCAGATCGCGCTTGAACGACTCGACGGCCTTCTTCATGCCGTCTTCCGCATCACTGGTGATGTCGTTGATCATGATCCCCTCGTTACGGCTCAGGTTGCGAACCGGGTCTCTACGTTGTCCTTGACGATCGTGCCCACGGGCTCGCCGGCGACGACGCGCTGGATGTTGCCACGTCTCGCGAGCTCGAACACCACGATCCCCATCGCGTTGTCGCGGCACAGCGCGAACGCCGTCCCGTCCATCACCTTCAGATCTCGGTGCAGCGCATCGGTGAACGACACGGTGCCGTAGCGCTTCGCGTCGCTGTGCTTCTTCGGATCCTTGTCGTAGACGCCGTCGACGTTCTTCGCCATCAGCAGGATCTCGGCGCCGACCTCGATCGCGCGCAGCGCCGCCGCGGTGTCGGTCGTGAAGAACGGGTTGCCGGTGCCGGCGCCGAAGATCACGACGCGCCCCTTCTCGAGGTGGCGCATCGCGCGACGGCGGATGTACGGCTCGGCGATCTGCGAGATCGGGATCGCGGTCTGCACGCGCGTGACGACGCCGCGCTTCTCGATCGCGGACTGCAGCGACACCGCGTTCATGACGGTCGCGAGCATGCCGACATAGTCCGCGCTCGCGCGATCCATGCCGCCCGCCTGCTGGGAGGCGCCGCGCCAGATGTTGCCGCCGCCGACGACGACCGCGACCTCGACGCCGAGCTTCGCGGTCTCGGCGATGTCGTTCGCGACGTGACCGAGGACCTCGGGGCTGATGCCGTAACCGGTCGAGCCCATCAGCGCCTCGCCCGAGATCTTGAGCAGGACGCGCTTGTACGCAGGCTTGATCGCCATGGCCGGCCGACCTTAGCGCCATGCGCGTTCGAAGGGAACCGCGCGGGCAATATGGAATACTGCCGGCGATGACCTGCGCGACGCTCGCTGCGATCGAGGCCGGGTGCGATCACGCATTCACCGTCGACATGTCGCGCGTGACGTTCGGAGCCGGCGCGCTGACCGAGGTCGGTGACCGTGCGCGTGCGCTCGGGATCCGGCGCGCGGCGCTGGTGACCGATCGCCGGCTGCGCGCGCTGCCGTGGTTCGACGACGTCCAGCGCTCGCTCGCCGCCGCCGGCATCGACGTCGCCGTGTTCGACGAGGTCGCGATCGAGCCGACCGATGCATCGTTCGAGGCGGCGAGCCGGTTCGCGGTCGAGGCGCGCGTCGATGGCTACGTCTCGCTCGGCGGCGGCTCGGTGATCGACACCGCGAAGGCCGCGAACCTGTACGCGACGTATCCCGCGCCGCTCACCGCGTACGTCAACGCGCCGGTCGGTGAGGCGCGCGCGGTGCCCGGTCCGCTCGCGCCGCACGTCGCGTGTCCGACGACGTGTGGCACCGGCAGCGAGGTCACCGGGATCGCGATCTTCGACTACGTCGCGCTGCACGCGAAGACCGGCATCGCGTCGCCGCGGATCCGCCCGAGCGAGGCGATCGTCGATCCGCGCGTGACCGCGACGTTGCCGGCCGCGGTCGTCGCGGCGAGCGGCATGGACGTGCTGTGCCACGCGCTCGAGTCGTTCACGGCGCGGCCGTACACCGCGCGCCCGGCACCCGCAGTACCGACGGCGCGGCCGATGAGCCAGGGACAAAATCCGTGGAGCGACCTCGGCTGTCGCGAGGCCGTGCGCCTGCTCGGCCGCCACCTCGCGCGCGCGGTGTGCGACGCGGATCTCGCAGCGCGCGAGCAGCTGATGTGGGCCGCGACGCTCGCCGGGATCGCGTTCGGCAACGCCGGTGTCCATGCGCCGCACGCGATGGCGTATGCGGTTGCAGGACAGGTCCGTGTGTTTCGCGCCGTTGGGTATCCCGATGCGCCGCTCGTGCCGCACGGGATGGCAGTCGCGGTCAACGCCCCGTCGGTCGTCCGCCACACCGCGATGCTGTCGACGGAGCTCGGCGCGCGCCACCGCGAAGCCGCGCTGCTGCTCGGCGCCGATGCGCGCGACGACCGCACCGGCGAGCTGCTCGCATCGACGATCATCGAGCTGATGCGCGCGATCGGGATCCCGAACGGCCTGACCGGCGTCGGCTACGATCGCGCCGACGTCCCCGCGCTTGTCGACGGCACGCTACCGCAGCAGCGCCTGCTCGCGAACGCGCCGTGCGCGATGCCCCCCGAGCTGATCGCCCGGCTGTTCGAGGGCGGGCTCGTCTACTGGTGACCATGGCGAGCGCCCCTCCGACGATCGCCGAGTATCGCTACGTGGTTCCGATCACGACGCGATGGAGCGACAACGACATCTACGGCCACATCAACAACGTCGTCTACTACAGCTACTTCGACAGCGTCGCGAACCACTTCTTGATCCACGAGGGTGGGCTCGACATCCATGCCGCGGGCGTGATCGGGCTCGTGGTCGAGTCGGCCTGCCAGTATCACGCACCGCTCGCGTATCCGACCCCGCTGCGCGGCGGGCTGCGGGTCGACCGGCTCGGAAATCGTGCGGTCACCTACGGAATCGCGATCTTCACCGAGACCGACGACCGCGCGGCGGCGCACGGTCACTTCGTCCACGTGTTCGTCGATCGCGAGCGCCGCACGCCGGTGGCCATCCCGGCCGCGATCCGCGCCGCACTCGAGCGAATCGCCTGACACCTACATCGGATCGACCGGATCGAGACAGCCGCCACATGCCAGTCCTCGTCGAGGGGGACATAATGGCTCCATGCGCTGGCTGTTCGCAGTGGTCTTCCCTGTGGTGCTCGCGTCCTCCACCAGCTCGGCGTGTCCGCCGCAGCCGGCGCCACGCTGCGGTGCGACGACCCACGTCGCGCCTGCCGCCGGCGCGCGCCACGTGCCGCGCAATGCGTGGATCTGGATCAGCGGCAACCCGCCGTGGCGCTACGAGCTGTCCGACGGCGAGCACGCGCGCGAGATCGAGCCCGCGATGTACACCGAGTCCCACGCGCCGGTCGTCGGGTTGCATCCGTCGCTCGCGTCCGATCGCACGTACACGCTGCGCGCGAACCAGCAGGTCCAGACGTGGTTTCACGTCGACGAGACGTACGACATCGCGCCACCTGTGCCGCCGACGTTCGACGAGCAGCAGCTGCGGATCGTCGATGACCAGCTCGTGCTCGCGGCGGCCGTCGACGACGACACCGCGATGGTCCGCGTCCAGCTCGGTCACGACACGCGGCGCAGCCGGGCGTTCCTGACCTCGGCCGAGGAGCTGCGCAGCGGCTGCTTGCTCGCGTTCGACGTCCACGGCGTCGCGCCGCTGTGCGTGACGCTGACCGCGATCGACCTCGCCGGCAACGAGAGCCCGGCCGCGCGTCACTGCATGACGGTGCTCGGCGCGAAGGAGGGCGCGAGCGATGGGCCGATCGAGGTCACGCTCGTCCACCTCGGCCCGGCATCGCCGGATCGCGACAATCCGTCGGCGATGATCGCGATCGCGATGGTGATCGCGCTGCTCGTCGGCGTGTTCATGGCGTTCGCGCCCGAGATCGACATGGGCTGGCTACGCCGGCGCCAGGTCGGCCACGAGCTCCTGCCGGCCGCGGCGCACGCGCTCGCCCGGCTCACCGTGCGCGCGGCCGTGCTGCGCACCGCGCTCGTATCCGCCGCGGTCACGCCGCTCGTCGTGTTCGTGACGTCGCCGGTGATCTGGTTCGTCGTGCTCGGCGCGTCGCTGATCGTCGCGCGCCAGCTGTGGCTGTTCGTCCGCGCGCGCCACATGCTCGGGCTGCTCGCGCGCGCGCCCTCGGCCGCGGTGACGCTGCACGGCGACCACGTGCTGCGCGTCGCCGGCGACGGCGAGGTCGCATGGCTCGTGGTGTCGCCGCGCCAGCTCGCGATCGCGACCGATCGCGTGCTGCCCGCGGCGCGCGTCGTCGAGCGTCAGTAGGACTTCGCCCAGACGACGCGCTTCGCGCTCGGCTGTCCGGTGAACGGACAGGTGCCCGGCTCGCCCGCGTCGAGCGGGATGCAGCGCACGGTGACCTTGAGGTCATCCTTGATCTTCGCCTCGAGCGCCGGGTCGCCGTTGAAGTGCGCCATCGCGAAGCCAGCGTGCGCCGGCGTCGGATCGTTCGGGTTCTTCTTCGTCGGCTCGGCGAAGAACGCGTAGAAGTCGTCCTTCGTGTCGATGTTGCGCGTGTGCTCGGCGCGGAACGCGCGCGCGCGATCGAATAGCTGATCCTGGATCTGCTGCAGCAGCGTCGCCAGGTTGCCGACGAGCTCGCCGCGCTTGACGCCGGTCGACTTGTCCTTGACGCGATCGCGGCGGCCGAGGAACACCGAGTCCTGATCGATGTCGCGCGCGCCGACCTCGAGCCATAGCGGCACGCCCTTCTTGATCCACTGCCACTTCTTCTCGCCGCCGCCGATGTCGCGCGTGTCGACCGCGACGCGGATCGGCGCGCCGGCAAACGTCTGGCCGACGAGCTCCTGCCTCAGCTTCTCGCACCACTCGAGGATCCGCGCCTTGTCCTCCGGCTTGCGGATGATCGGCAAGATCACCGCGTGCATCGGCGCGAGCCGCGGCGGGCACACCATGCCGTCGTCGTCGGCGTGGGTCATGATCATCCCGCCGATCAGGCGCGTCGACACGCCCCACGACGTCGTCCAGGCGTGCGCGATCTGGTTGTTCTCGTCGGAGAACTGGATACCGGACGCCTTCGCGAAGTTCTGACCGAGGAAGTGCGACGTGCCCGCCTGCAGCGCCTTGCGGTCCTGCATCATCGCCTCGATGCAGTACGTGTTGAGCGCGCCCGGGAACCGCTCGCCGGCCGTCTTCTCGCCCTGGATCACCGGCATCGCCATCCACTGCTCGGCGAACTCGGCATAGACGCCGAGCATCTTCATCGTCTCGGCCTCGGCCTCCTCACGCGTCGCGTGCGCGGTGTGGCCTTCCTGCCAGAGAAACTCCGCCGTGCGCAGGAACAACCGCGTGCGCATCTCCCAGCGCACGACGTTCGCCCACTGATTGATCAGCAGCGGCAGGTCGCGATAGCTCTGCACCCACTTCGCGAACGACGCACCGATGATCGTCTCGGAGGTCGGCCTCACGACGAGCGGCTCCTCGAGCTCGCCGACCGGAACGAGCTTGCCGTCGCGCAGCTCGAGCCGGTGGTGCGTGACGACGGCGCACTCCTTCGCGAAGCCCTCGACGTGCGTCGCCTCGGCCTGGAGGTACTTCAGCGGGATGAACAGCGGGAAGTACGCGTTGACGTGCCCGGTGGCCTTGAACATGCCGTCGAGCACGCGCTGCGTGTTCTCCCACAGCGCGTAGCCCCACGGCTTGATCACCATGCAGCCGCGGACGTCCGAGTTCTCGGCGAGGTCTGCGACCTCGATGACCTGCAAGTACCAATCTTGATAGTTCTGCGCGCGCGTCGCGGTGATCTTTTCTCGAGCCATGACAAACCTCGGGCGAGGCGAAGACATACCCCAGGAACGGCATCGCCGTCGATTGATGCGAGATCCGACACCGTCGGAATCGCTGACAGCATGCGCCGGAGTTGCCGGGACTTAACGCTGGCGCGTGGCGTGCTACCTGCACGCAGCTTGGGTCCTGTCATGAGCCGTCCCGACACGCTCCCGGAGCTCACCCGCGCGCAGAAGGTCTCGACCATGGCCGGCACCCTGCTCGGCCTGCTGCTCGCCGCGCTCGATCAGACGATCGTCGCGACCGCGGCGCCGGTGATCCAGCGCGACCTCCGCATCGAGCCCGCGCTGTACGCGTGGATCACGACGTCGTACCTCGTCGCGTCGACGGTGCTGCTGCCGATCTGGGGCAAGCTATCCGACCTCTACGGCCGCAAGCGGATCCTCGTCGCCGGCATGTCGATCTTCCTCGCGGGCTCCGCGCTGTGCGGGATCGCGGGGACCACGCTGCAGCTGATCCTGTTCCGCGCGGTCCAGGGCATCGGCTCGGCGGCGCTGTTCACGACCGCATTCGCCGTGATCGCCGACATCTTTCCGCCCGCGGAGCGCGGCAAGTACCAGGGCATCTACGGCTCGGTGTTCGCGCTGTCGAGCGTGATCGGGCCACTGCTCGGCGGCGTGATCACCGATCAGGTCGGCTGGCACTGGGTGTTCCTCGTCAACCTGCCGCTCGGCGCGATCGCGCTCGGCTTCGTCGGCGCGAAGATGCCGCCGCTGCGCCGCGTGAGCCTGACGAAGACGCGGATCGACGTCGCCGGCTCGGCGGCGCTCGTCGTCGCGCTCGTCCCGCTGCTCGTGGCGATCAGCCTCGGCCACGGCGAGTCGGTCGACCCGGCGCACGCCGCGGGCTACGCGTGGGGCTCGGCGCCGATCCTCGGGCTGTTCGCGCTCGCCGCGCTCGGGTTTGCGGCGTTCCTCGTGATCGAGCGGCGCGCGCCCGATCCGCTGCTCGATCTACGGCTCTTCAAGAACCGCACGTTCGCGATCGGCAACGTCACGGCGTTCGTGATGGGGATGTCGTTCCTCGGCGCGATCACGTTCCTGCCGCTGTTCATGGTCGAGGTCGTGCACCTGTCGGCGACGAAGTCCGGGCTGACCACGGTCCCGCTGACGATGGGCATCGTCGGCGGCAACATCGTGATCGGCCAGGTCGTGTCGCGGCTCGGCCGCTACCGTCCGCTGATGCGGCTCGCCGCCGCGATGATGATCGTCTCGTTCGGCGTCATGGGGTTCACGCTGTCGGCGGACTCGACGCGGCTCGAGGTCTCGCTGAAGATGATCTTCATCGGACTTTCGATCGGTCCGATGATCCCGCTGTTCACCCTCGCGGTGCAGAGCGCGGTCGATCCGCGGCAGATCGGCGTCGCGACGTCGACCGTGACGTTCTTCCGGTCGATGGGCGTCACGATCGGGCTCGCGATCCTCGGCACGGTGTTCGCGTCGGTGCTCGGCAGTCACATCGGCCACGAGCCGCGCGAGGCCGCGTTCACCCTGGCGATCGAGATGATCTACCGGATCTGCATGGGGATCGCGGTGATCGGGCTCGTGCTCACGATCGTGATGCCGGAGAAGGCGCTCCGGCCGGCCGGAAGCGTCAGCGTCCGGCCAGCGGGAACCTCCGGCCAATATCCGTCGCGCGCGGTCGGTCACGTCGGCGAGTAGATTTTTCGCGGCGCGCTGTCCCACGGCCGGCCCGGTCGCGCCACTCACCGGGCATGAACGCGCTCGCGATCGGCCGGGCCTCGGCCGGGACAACCCCGCCCGCCGGCGGCGCGCTCTATCGTGAGGACGCGATGGCGACGGCGGACGTGGACCTGCGCGGCGAGCTCGCGGCGCTGCACGACGCGGCGTTCGCGTGGGCGATGTGCTGCTGCCGGTTCGTCCGTGCCGATGCCGAGGACGCGCTGCACGTCGCGTACGTCAAGGTGCTCGACGGTCGCGCGACGTTCTCGGGGCGATCCGCGTTCCGGACGTGGCTGTTCGGCGTGATCCGCCGCACCGCGGGCGAGGTCCGGCGTCGCGAGCTCGCGCGCCGTCTGCTCGGCGGCCGGCGCGATGACGCTGCGGTGCCGCGCCCCGACGAGCTCGTCGACGCCGAGCGCGAGCGAGCCCGCGTGCGGTCCGTGCTGTGCGCGCTGTCGACGCGGCAGCGCGAGGTGCTCGAGCTCGTGATCCATCAAGCGTTGACGCTCGACGAGGCGGCCGCGGTGCTCGGGCTCTCACCGGGCACCGCGCGCAAGCACTACGAGCGAGGCAAGCGTGCGCTGCGCCGTGCGCTGGGAGGTGAGCATGACTGACGAGGACCTGCGCGCCGTGCTCGCGGCGGCGCACGAACCCGCGCCGTCGATCGATCGCGTGCTCGCCGCGCGCGCGCCGCGTCGCTGGCTGCGACCGGTCGTCGTGATGACGGCCGCGGCCGCCGTCACGATCGCGGCGCTCGTGATCGCGTGGCCCCGCCATGCACCCCGTCCCGCCGCGCCCGTGCTCGATCTATCCGCAGCCGAGCTGCGCTCGACGACGATCGTCACGCCGCTCGACTCGCTGCTCGAGGTCCCCGGCCTCGCACCACTGCAAACCCTGCCCGAGCTCGGCCGCGTGCCGACCGTGGAATTGCCAGGAGGTTCGCCATGAAGTCTGCGCTGATCGTGCTGCTCTGCGTTGCTGGTATCGCCCACGCCGATCCGACCCCGCCGCCGCGGCCACCCGACGATCCGATCGGCGAGCGGCTGTTCCCGCCCGAGCTGATCATGAGCCACCAGCGCGAGCTCGCGCTCGACGACAAGACGCGCACCGTGATGATCGATGATATCCAGAAGTTCCAGACCGTCGTCGTCAAGCTGCAGTGGGATCTGCGGCGCGAAGGCGAGGCGCTCGCGAAGCTGCTGGCGGCGGACAGGCCCGACGAAGGGAACGTCCTCGCGCAGGCCGACAAGGTCATGGCGCTCGAGCGTGACGTCAAGCGTGCGCACCTCGGGCTGCTCGTCCGGCTCAAGGCGCGGCTGACGCCGGCGCAGCAGGCCACGCTCCAGAAGGTGCGCCGTGCGCCGTGAGCTCGTGCTGGTCGCCGCGGCCGCGTGCGGCAACGTCCGCGCCGGCAGCGATGCCGAGATCGTGATCATGGCGTCGAGCGGTCCACCCGGTGGCGACATGGCGTCGGACCTCGTCGTCATGAACCTCGACGGCAGCGCGCGCGCGCAGCTGACGCACGATCACGCGCTCGAGTTCCTGCCGCACTTCTCGCCGGACGCGACCGCGCTCGTCTACACGAAGTTCCGGCGCGGCACGTACGGCTCGACCGACGCGCTGACCGACATCGCGCGCTACGACTTCGCGACCGGCGAGGAGCGCCTGCTCACCGACCGCGGCGACGCGGCGCAGGCCGCGTGGTCACCGGATGGCCGCGAGCTCGCGTTCCTCGTGCATCCGCCGGGCGGTCCGACCGAGCTGTGGCGCATGGATGCCGACGGTGGCCACGCGCGTGTCGTCGCGAGGTCGAGCGGCACGGCCGACGACGAGCTGTGGGGCGACCTCGCGTGGTCGAGCGACGACTGGATCCTGTTCGTCGTCGCCGAGCAGATCCAGGGCCCGTGCTTCAAGACGCGGCTCGACAAGATCCGCCCCGACGGCACGGGCCGCGTGAAGGTGTCCGACGGGGGCGCGAGCTGCACGCCCACCGGGATGGAGCAGAGTGGCGACGCCGATCCGGGATTCTCCGCCGACGGCAGCACGATCTACACCTCGCGCGGATTGCCGCGCGCACCCGCGGGCGCGCAGCCGCCGGTCACCGAGCGCAAGCTCGTCGCGCTGTCCGCGGACCCGTGGACGCCCGACAAGCGCGAGCTCGATCTCAGCTTGCCGGCGCATCCCGATTGCATCGAAGGCGTCCCGAAAGGCTCGCCCGATGGCACACGCATCCTCGTGTTCCGTGCGTGCTTCGATGTCCCGACGCCCGGCGGCGTCTACGTCGCCGAAGCCGACGGCAGCACGCGCACGTTCATCGCCGAGGGCTTCGGTCCCGACTGGAATCCGACGCGCTGACCGTCAGTTCATGACGATCGCGTCGGCCGTCGCGCCGTACGTGTCGATCCAGTGATCGGCGAGCGCCGCGAACTGCGCGAGCGCCTCGATCATCCACGTCTGGGGCGGCGTCGAGAGGCACTCGAGCTTGCGCATCACCGTGTTCACGGCCCTGCGCAGCCGCCGCGCGTGGCGGATCTGCTCGTCCATCGGGACGGCCGCGCCGAGGAACTGTTCGCTCTCGACGATCCGGTGGGTCGCGCCTTCGATCGCCCGCCACGGCTTCTCGTCGCCGGGTGCGGGCGAGCGGTCGGTGTAGAAGTAGTCGAAGAGACCGAGGGCCATCGTGCTGCGGTGGGATCTGCTCTGCATGGGGCCGCTCTTCGCCCGGCACGTTCGCCGGTTGCGAAAAAACATCGCCAGCGATCTCGCCACATTAGGCCGTCAGTGGCAGTCCGCGATCGTGTGGACCTCGGTGTCCTCGCGACGGTTCGCGTGGTCGAGGTCGAAGAACCACGCGCCGTCCGGCAGAAACGCGATCGTCGCCGGCGCGTCCGCCTTCTCGCCGAGCGCGATCGCGGCCTGCCAGACCTCGGCGAGCGTGCAGCGCGGCGGCGGCCGGATCGGGTGGTCGCACTCGTCGTCGTCGCGGATCCGCGCCTCGGCGCCGGTCGGCGTGATGTAGACCATGACGTAGCAGCCGACCTCGGTGGTGTCCTGCTTCGCCGCCTTCGAGCGCGATGGCGAGCGAAACTCGAAGTACGACTCGCTCTCGCTCGGTAGCGTCAGATCGACGTGGCCGTCCGGCTGCACGTTCTCGTAGAACTGCAGCTCGCTGAAGTCGGCGTCCGGTAGCAGCTGGCGCGCGATCGCCTTCGCCTTCGGCAGGTACGCGAGCGGATCGAAGCGCTTCGGCGCGTAGTCCACCTTGCGATCGAGCTCGCGCGGCGCCGCGGATCCCGTCGCGGTCGCTTGCTTCGCGTGCGCGGAGCCGATGATCACGTTCGGCCCGAGCTGCACGTTCGAGCCGATGTACACGCCGTGGTCCGCCGCGCTGCCGCTGCCGGCGACGATCGGCCCACCGACGTCGGGTACCGGCGGCGCGACCGCCGCATCGTCGTCGCGCGTGCGCAGCTTCCACACGACGAGCACCGTGGCGAGCGACGCGACCACGGCGGTCGCGACGAGCCCCGCGATCAACCGGCCGCGCGGTGGGCTCTGGGTCGACGCGCGCACCGTCGGTGCCGGATCCGGATCGCGGCGCGTCACCGCCGGCGGAGGCGCGGTTCGCCGGCCCGAGCGCGTCACGGACTGCGCGCCGCCGGTGATCACCGCGCCTCGCGACAGCGCACGCCACTCGTGCGCCGGCAGCCCGCGCGCCGCGTCGTCGAGCGCCAGCGCCATCTCGGTCGCGGTCTGGAACCGATCGCGCGGCGCCTTCGCGAGCGCGGTTGCGATCACCTGCTCGAACCCGGATGGCAGCTCCGGTCGCGCACGCGACGCCGGCACCGGCGGCTCCTCGAGGTGCTGGCGCATGAGGTCGAACAGCGTCTCGCCCTCGAACGGCAGCTTGCCGGTCACGGCCTCGTACAGCACGACGCCCACCGAGTAGATGTCCGTGCGCGGATCGATCGGCCCGCTGCCGCTGATCTGCTCGGGTGCCATGTACGCCGGCGTGCCGAGCAGCGCGCCGGTCCGCGTGCGCGGCGACAGGTGCGAGAGCCCGGGCGCGAGCTTCGCGATGCCGAAGTCGAGCACCTTCGCGTGGCCCTCGGCGGTGACGAGGATGTTGTCGGGCTTGAGGTCGCGATGGACGATGCCGATCGCGTGCGCCGCGGCGAGCGCCGACAGCACCTCGCCGAACACTTGGACGATCCCGCCGAGCGGCAGGCGCCCGGCGGGCGGCGACTTGCCGAGCGCGCCGAGCGTCTGGCCCTCGACGTACTCCATGACGATGTACGGCCTCCCATCGTCGAGCGTCGCCATGTCGACGACGCTGACGATGTTCTCGTGCCGGATCAGGTTGACCGCGCGCGCCTCGGCGAAGAACCGCTCGACCAGATCCGGCTTCTCGGCGCAGTGCGCCGCGAGCACCTTGATCGCGACGCGGCTTCCGATCGTCGGATGGACGCCCAGATAGACGTGCCCCATCCCACCCTCGCCGATCAGCCGCGCGAGCCGGTAGCGGCCGAGCTCGGTGCCGAGCAGCGGGTCGTCGGTGGCTGCGAGCGGCCGACCGTCGGCGCAATAGCCCGGACGGTCGTAGCGCCGGCCGCACTCGCCACACACGAACATCGCCGCCACCGTAGCAGCCGACGACATTCGTCGTCGAGCAGTGTCGGGGAGTTGGCCGTGCACGATGCGACCTGTATCAAGTTTCTCGACGGTGACGCGGGCGCTCGCATGTAAAACTTTCGAGCGTCCTCGACGAGCCGGCGCTACACCTCTCGATGCGCTGGCTGCTGTTGTTGCTGGTCGCTTGCGGAGGGGCCCGGGTCGCGGAGCCGCTCGCGAATCACGCGGGCGCGACACGCCATGCCTGCACCGACGAGCTCGTCGCGACGCTGACGACGAAGCTCGCCGAGCGCTGGCAGGTCGCGAACCTCGACCTGCGCTGCGTCGCGGGACGGTTCGGCGTGCTCGGGTTCTTCCTCGAGGCGCGCCACGGCGATCGCGTGCGGACCGGCATCGTCGACGCGAGCGGTGCCGAGCTCGTGCCGTTCGAGGACGAGCGGCCGCACGACGATGCCACGCACATCAACGGCTACGTCGCGGCCGATCTCGACGGCGACGGCGAGGACGAGATCGTCGAGAGCTGGCGGCGCGACGCATACGGCGCGTTCGGCTCGGACCACTGGCTCGCGGTCCGCCGCGTCCACGACCACGCGTTCACGCGGATTCGCGGCCCGCACCTCGGCGTGTCGTGGCCGCAGCTCGGTGCGTGCGCGGCGACATGGGAGCTCCGCCAGCACGCGATCGTCGTCGTCGTGCAGCCGCTCGACGGGATCCCGCCGACCGACTGCCTGCCACCGGGCAAGCATCGGTTCGCGCTGCGCGGCCGCGCGCTCGAAGCCGCCCGCTAGTTACGCGCTAGTTACGAATGAGCGGCGCAGATGATCTCGACCGCGCGCTCGGGATCATCGGCCATCTGCAGCAACTCGAGGTCCGCGGCGGCGATCTTGCGATGCACCAGCACCTGATCGCGCAGCCACGTGTAGAGCCCGCTCCAGTACGCCGAGCCGTAGAGCACGACCGGGAAGTGCGAGATCTTGCCGGTCTGGATCAGCGTCAGCGCCTCGAACAGCTCGTCGAGCGTGCCGTACCCGCCCGGAAAGATCACGAACGCGAGCGAGTACTTGATGAACATCGTCTTGCGGACGAAGAAGTAGCGAAAGTTCACGAGCGTATCGACCCACGGATTCGCGACCTGCTCGAACGGCAGCTCGATGTTGCAGCCGATCGATCGTCCGCCGCCCTCGCGCGCGCCGCGGTTCGCGGCTTCCATGATGCCGGGGCCGCCGCCGGTGATGATCGAGAACCCGCGCTTCGCGAGCGCCGCCGACGTCTGCCGCGCGGCCTCGTAATACGGATCGTCGGGCGCGGTGCGCGCGGAGCCGAAGATCGTGACCGCGCGCTCGAGATCGCCGAGCACGTCGAAGCCCTCGACGAACTCGCTCGTCATCCGCATCACGCGCCACGACTCCTGACGCCGGAAGTCGCTGTCGGCGACGCCGGCATCGAGCAGGCGGCGGTCCTCGGTGAGCTGCGGCTCGGGATCGCGGATCGCATCGTCGATCTTGATCGTCGCGCCGGCGGGTCGCACGCCCGCGGGCGGCTCGCGGCCGGCGAGGCGATTGCCTTCGAGCGCGCGCTCGCGACCTTCGCGAACCGCGGTGGCTTCGATCTCGCGCAGCTGGCCGCGATCGCGAACGGGATGCTTCGGCGTCGTCATCGCCGAGCATCCTGCCACGTCAGTCGGCGTTCTTCTCCCAGCTGCCGTACATCGGGTTCGGCAGCACGAAGAACCGGTCGCCGAACGCGCCAAACGCGGCGTCGGGCTGCTTGCGAATCTCCTGCGTCAGCGCCGGGAAGTCGGTGATGTTGTCACCGACGAACATCACGACGTCGAGCGCGGGCAGCCCGGCGATCGCGGTGCCCTGCGCGAGCGCGTCGAACCGCGGGTTCTTGTCGCTCGTCGTCGTCTTGCACAGGATGCCGTCGTACGCGAAGCCCTGCGCGTGCAGGTTGTCCTCGGTCTGCGCGCACTCGGTCGCGGCGAGCCGGTTCGACACGAACACGACCTTGCCGCCGAGCTGCTTCACCTGCTGCGTGAACGCGAGCGCGCCGGGGATCGCGACGGCCGCGCGCTGGTTGACCCACGTCGTCCACGTCGCCGGCGAGTAGCCGAGGCCGAGGTCGGCGCGCGACTTCTGGTACGGGCTGTTGTCGAGCGTGGTCTCGTCGATGTCGAGCACGACGCCCCACGTGCCGCTCGCCGAGGCGGCCTTCGCCTCGAGCTTCGCGCTCGCGATCGCGTACGCCTGCAGCGACAGCGCGCGGCGCTCGGCGGCGCGCTGGAAGTACTTGATGTCGAGCCCGAGCGGCGCGATCGGCAGCTCGCTATCGCACGTCCCGGTGCACGACAGCGCGAGCCGCGCCTTCGCGTTGTCCGCCGGTGCGGCGGCCGCCGGCCCGGTCGTCAGCTCGACGAGATAGAACCCCGGGATCGCGATCTCGAGGTCCTTGATCCGCGACAGCTTGCCGTAGCCGGAGTCGTCGTCGGCGGCGAGCGTCCTGGGATAGCTGCCGTCGGACAGCCGCGGTCCGTAGACCTTGATCAGCGTGTCGAGCCCGGTCTGCGAGCCGGCGTGCGTGACCTCGAGCGAGACCTTCGTGCCCTCGCCGGCGTAGAACACGTAGCCCGGCCGCGGGATCGCGGTCGTCAGCGTCGCGTCGACCGAGCCCGGCCGCAGCCGCGCGGTGACCTCGATGCCCTGCTGGCCATCCGCCTTCGGCTCGTCGCCGTTGATGTCGGCCGGGCCATCGTCGAGCGAGTCCGAGGCCGTGCAGCCGCCGGTGACGACCGCCGCGAAGACAAAGTAAGCCAACCACGACCGCATAGGCTCGGTCGTGGGTGCAGCGGCCGTGCCGGCGGTCTCCGAGGATGAACCCTTGGTGAACGCCGACTTGTGACGGGCTACACGGGCAACTGGCGTTGCCAGGCTACTGCTACGACGACAGACCGGCCTGCTTCGCGACCTCGGCCGCGAAGTCGTCCTTCTTCTTCTCGAGACCCTCGCCGAGCTCGAACCGGACGAAGCGGCGGATCTTGATGTTCTCGCCGATCTTCGCGATCAGCGCCTGCTGGACCTGATCGATCGTCTTGTCCGGATCCTTCACCCACGCCTGATCGAGCAGGCAGATCTCCTTCATCCACTTCGAGATCTGGCCGTCGACCATCTTCTGGATCACGGGCTCGGGCTTGCCGGTCTCCTTCGCCTTCGCGAGCAGCACTTCGCGCTCGCGCGACACGACGTCGGCCGACACGTCGTCCTTGCGGACGAACTGCGGGTTCATCGCCGCGATCTGCAGCGCGACCTCGCGCGTGAAGTTCTGGAAGTCCTCGTTGCGCGCGACGAAGTCGGTCTCGCAGTTGACCTCGACGAGCACGCCGATGCGGCCGCCGCCGTGGATGTACGAGACCACCGCGCCCTCGGTCGCCTCGCGGCCGGCCTTCTTGGCCGCCTTCGCGAGACCCTTCGCGCGCAGGTAGTCGATCGCCTTGTCCATGTCACCGCCGACCTCGGTCAGTGCCTTCTTGCAGTCCGACATGCCGGCGCCGGTGCGCTCGCGCAGGTCCTTGATCATCGACGCATTGACTTCCATCTCACGACTCCTGATCGGGCGAGGCCGACGCCTCGGGATTGAACATGCTGCCGCCGGTCGACATCTCGACGCGCGGACCGTCACCGCCCGACGAGACGTGGATGATGCGCTCGCCCGGCTCCTCTTCCTTCGCGCCGCGGGTGCGAGCGGTCTCCTTGTAGACCTTGTTGCCGATGATCGCGGCGTCCGCGATGCGAGCGGCGAACAGCTTGATCGCGCGGATCGCGTCGTCGTTACCCGGGATCACGTAGTCGATCTGGTCCGGGTCGCAGTTCGTGTCGGTGATCGCGACCACCGGGATCTCGAGCTTGCGCGCCTCGTCGACGGCGATGTGCTCCTTGTGCGGATCGATCACGAACAGCATGCCGGGCAGCTTGCTCATGCCCTTGATGCCGCCGAGCGACTTCAGCAGCTTGTCGCGATCGCGGCGGATCATCACCTGCTCGCGCTTGGTGAGCGCGAACAGCGTGCCGTCCTCTTCCATCTTCTCGAGGCTGCGCAGGCGCTCGAGCGAGCCCTTCACGGTCTTGAAGTTCGTGAGCGTGCCGCCGAGCCAGCGCTGCGTCACGTAGTGCTGACCGGAGCGGGTCGCCTCCTCGACGATCACGTCCTGCGCCTGCTTCTTCGTGCCGACGAACAGGATCGTGTCACCGCGCGACGTGGTGTCGACGACCGCCTGGAACGCCTGGCGGAACAGCTTCACCGTGTGCTGGAGGTCGATGATGTGGATGCCGTTGCGGGCACCGAAGATGTACTGCTTCATCTTCGGGTTCCACCGGCCGGTGTTGTGCCCGAAGTGCACGCCCGCCTCGAGGAGCGCGCGCATGCTGATGGGGTTTTGCCCCGTCGCCTCTGCCATCGTTTCCATTGTCAGTTCCTTGTCGTTAGAGCCCCTGCGGGGGCGGCCACCGGCACCGTCATCGCGACCCGGAAACCTTCTCGTCGAAGGCCACGGCCGGAGCGCTCGGGTGTCGTGTGAGGTTGGTTCCTCGGAATCCGAGGAGCGGCGGATCTAGCACCTTCGAGGGCGAATTCCTAGCGCTCCGCGCCTGCGATATTTCCGGGGCTTACAGGCGCTGGTAGCCGACGAGCAGGGCCGCGCCGTGGACGCCGAAGCCATCGTAGAAGCCCGGGGTGACCTCGATCGAGATGTTGAACGTGTTCGTCCGCCCCTGGGAGAACGTGTAGCCGGCCCGGCCGTCGAGCCCGAACCCGGTCTTCGTGTCGCTCTCGCCCATCCCGGTCGGCGCGGCGAACCCGAGCCCGACACCCGCCCCGAACCACAGCCGCTTGCTCGTCCAGTACTGCAGCGACGGCCCGAGGAAGCCACCGGTCAGCCGGACGTCCTTCGCCGGGGCGTAGGTCACGAGCGTGCCGCGCGCGGTCAGCGCCAGGTGCTCGGTGAGCCAGCCGCCGATGCCGAGATCGATGCCGGCGAAGGCGAGGCCGGTGTCGGTCTCGTCGGTCGCCTGATCCGTCGTGTACATGAAGCCGACACCGACGTTGGTCTCGAACGTGATGCCCTCGTGGTAGTTGCGGTTCTGCGGCGTGATCGCATAGACCGGCGGCGTCCCGTCGGAGGCGGGTGCCGGCTGCGCGCGTGCGAGCGCGGGGGCAACGAGGCAGGCTGCGATGGGCAAGGAGCGCTTCACGACACCGTTCGCAGCAAGGAGCGCGCCGACCATCGCCGACCCTCTGCGGTCACTTCGACATGGCCGCGCGCACGGTTTGCGTCTCGCCGACCGCGAGCTCGACCTTGGTCTCGTAGCGCTTGTAACCGGCGCGCTCGAGCACGATCGTATGGGTGCCCGGCGCGAGGTCGAGCTGGACGGGCGCCTTGCCGACGAGCTTGCCGTCGATCGACACGGTCGCGCCGTCGATCGCGCTGAAGATCCGGAGCTTGCCGGTGGTCGCGACATCCTTGTCGGGATCGAGGTCGACCGCGAGCGTGTCGCCGCCGGCGATCGTGAACCGCTCGGTGCGCTGGCGGTAGCCCGCGGCCTTGACCTCGACGAAGTGATCGCCGGGCCCGAGCTCGACCTCGACCGGCGTCGCGCCGACCTCGGCGCCATCGACGAACGCGCGCGCGCCCGCGACCTTGCTCGTGATCCGGACCTTGCCGGTCTTCGGGATCGTGCCGGCGAGCTGCGCCTGGACGAGCGTCTGCTGGTTCGCGGTGACGGTCACCGTCTGCTTCCAGGTCGTCGCGCTCGGGCGGCGGACCTCGACGGTGTGCGAGCCCGGCGCGATGTCGGCGAGCACGACCGGCGGCGCGCCGCGCGACGTGCCATCGACGAAGACCTCGGAGCCATCGGCATCGCTCGTGACGACGAGCTTGCCGCGCGCGACCGTCATCGGCCGCAGGATCGGCAGCACGCTGACCGACAGTGAATCGCGGATGTCGACCGACTGCGTGAACGGATCGAACCCGGTCTGCGTGACGACGACCTGGTGCGTGCCGCCCGGCAGCACGGTCGACAGCGGCGCGCTGCCGACCGGCTTGCCGTCGACCGTGACCGCGGCGCCGGTGACGTTCTTGTCGGCGTCGGCGCGCACCTCGAGCGTGCCGGCGTTCGTGCGCACGAGCACGACCGAGAACGTCTGCTTGTAGCGGCGATCGACGACGATCTCCTTGGCGAGCGGCTCGTAGCCCTGGCGCTCGACGATGATCTGCACCGGGCCGGGTGCGAGCTTGCCGCGCCACGGGATCTTGCCGACCGCACCGCAGGTCTTGTCGCCGATGTAGAGCGTGCCGTCCTGCGGGGTCGCGTCGACGACCACGTTGTGCTTGCCCTTGTGCGCCGCGAGGCATGCGGTCGCGGCGGGTGGTGGCTTCGGCGTGCACACCGCCCAGTTGTCGGCGTCGCGGCTCGCGACCTTGCCGCCCGGGCACTTGCAGTCGCCGGTGCCGGCGCGTCCGCCCGGCCCGCACTTGTACCCCGAGGGCGGATCGGCCGCGGCCGAGCGTGCGATCCCGACGAGGGCGAGGACGAGCACCGCGGCGTGCAGGCGCATCCAGCAAGCGTAACAGGTCGTGCCCGATCGAGCGCGAGAGTATCGTCCCGGCCATGCGCCGCCTGCTCGTCGTCGCCTTCGTCGCGTGCTCCGCCCCGGCCTCCGGTCCCGTCGCGCGCGGACCGTCGTCGTCGTCACCGTCGAGCGGCGCGCCGGCCGCGGCCGATCCCGCTCCGCCGGCGTTCCGGCTGCCCGGCGACGTCCGTCCGGTGCGCTACGCGCTCGACCTGACGATCGTCCCCGACGCACCGCGCGCGACCGGCAAGGTCCACGTCGACGCGCGCGTCGTGCGGCCGACCCGCGCTGTGTGGATGCACGCGGTCGGTCTCGAGATCACGAAGGCGACGCTCGGCGGCGCGCCGGTCCGCGTCATCTCGCACGACGACATGATCGGGCTCGTCTCCGAGCGCGAGCTCCTGACCGGCGATCTCGCGATCGACCTCGCGTTCACCGCGCCGATCGATCCGACGAAGAGCCGCGGCCTGTACGCCGAGCGCGAGGGCAACGACGTCTACGCGTACACGTTCTTCGAGGCGACCGACGCGCGCCGCGCGTTCCCGTGCTTCGACGAGCCCTCGTACAAGGTGCCGTGGAAGCTGACGTTCCACGTCAAGGCGGATCACGTCGCGCTCGGCAACGCGCCGGTCGTCAAGCAGGTCGAGGAGCCCGACGACATGAAGCGCGTGGAGCTCGCCGAGACCCGGCCGCTGCCGAGCTACCTCGTCGCGTTCGTCGTCGGTCCGTTCGAGGTCGTCGACGGTGGCGTCGCCGGCCGTGTCAAGACGCCGATCCGGTTCATCATCCCGAAGGGGCGCGCCGGCGAGCTTGGCTGGGCGAAGCAGGTGACGCCGCGGGTCGTCGCCGCGCTCGAGCGCTACTTCGACATGGACTATCCGTACGGCAAGCTCGACGTCGCGGTCGTGCCGCGGTTCTGGGGCACGATGGAGCACCCGGGCATCGTCGCGATGGGCCAGCCGCTGACGCTGATCCGCCCCGACGAGGAGACGCGGTCGCGCAAGCAGGGCTACGCGAACATCCTCGGCCACGAGCTCGCGCATTACTGGTTCGGCGACTACGTGACGATGGTGTGGTGGGACGACACGTGGCTCAACGAGGCGCTCGGCGAGTGGATGGACATGATCATCACCGAGGCTGTCGAGCCGGCGTGGCACTACCGTGACGCACGCGTCCACCTCGCGAATTCCGCGATGAACGCCGACGAGACGCTGTCGGCGTCGCCGATCCGGCGCAGCGTGACGACGGCGCAGGACATCCAGGCCTCGTTCGACAACGACATCACGTACGCGAAGGGCGCGACCGTGTTCCGCATGTTCGAGGCGTGGGTCGGCGACGCGAAGTGGCAGGCGTTCATCCGCGACTACCTGCGCGCGCACGCGTGGGGCAACGCGTCGGCCTCCGACTTCCTCGGCAAGGCGAAGGCGCACCTCGGGCCCGACGTCGAGGCCGGGCTGCGCAGCTTCCTCGAGCAGCCGGGCGTGCCGCGGATCGCGATCGAGCCGGTGTGCGAGGCCGGCAAGCTCGCGAAGCTGCGCGTCCACCAGCAGCGCGCGCTGCCGGCGACCGTGAAGGACCCCGAGCCGAAGACGTGGCGCGTGCCGGTGTGTGCGCGGTTCGGAACGCAGACCGCGTCCGCGCAGGCCTGCGTCCAGCTCGACGGCGCCGACGGCGAGCTGCCGGTCGAGGGCGTGCAGGCGTGCCCGACCTGGATCCTGCCGAACGCGAACGCGAACGGCTACTACCGCTCCGCCGTCGACATCGCGACCGCGAAGCAGCTGCTGACGCCGGCCTCGGCGATCGCGAAGCAGGCGAAGCCGACGGTGGCCGAGCGGATGATGCTCGTCGACGATCTCGCGGCCGCGGTCGAGCGCGGCGAGCTCGGCATCGAGCAGCTGCTCGCGCTCGTGCCGCTCGTCGTCGGTGATCCCGACGAGCGCGTCGCGATGATGGCATTCCGCGCGTCGACGATGCCGACGACCGCGCTCGACGACGATACCTGGAAGCGGGCGAAGCGATTCGCTCAGAAGTCGTTCGGCCCGACGGCGCGGCGCCTCGGCTGGCAGCGCGCGAAGGCGGACTCCGACGAGCGCCACGAGCTGCGGCGCGCGCTCGTGCCCGCGGTCGCGTACGAGGATCCGGTGCTCGGCAAGCAGGCAGAGCAGCTCGCCGACACCTGGCTCGGCAAGCGCAGCGGCGTCGCGCCCGACCTCGTGCAACCGGTGCTCGCCGCGGCCGCGTATCGTGGCAACGCCGCGCGCTTCGATCGCATGCTCGCCGCCGCGAAGCAGCCGCGCGATCGCCGCGAGCAGCAGGAGATCCTGCGCAACCTCGGCGGGTTTCGCGATCCGGCGCTCGTCGCGCGCGCGCTCGATCTCGTGCTCGGCAGCGACTTCGATCTGCGCGACAAGCTCGGCATCGTTTATGGCGTGCTGTTCAAGCGCGAGACCCGCGACCTCGCGATGACGTTCCTCCAGCAGCACCTCGACGAGCTGCTCGCGCGGATGCGCGCCGACGAGGCCTCGTGGTTCCTCGGTGCGATCGCGGGCTCGCCCTGCGATCCGGCGCGGCGCGCCGCGGTCGCCGAGCTCGTGACGAAGCGGGCCGAGCAGGTCGAGGGTGCGCAGGTCGCGGTCGCGCGCGGGCTCGAGCAGAGCCAGGTGTGCATCGACACCGCCGCGCTGCAGATGCCGGCGCTGAAGAAGTTCCTCGCGAAGTACTGATCAGTTGAGGCTCGTGTCGTCGGGCTGCTGCGGCGGTTTCGGCGGCGTCCGGATCACGAGCGTGATCTCGAGATCCCCGAGCTGCAGCACGTCGCGCGGCCCGATCGTGTGGCGCCCCGCGATCCGCTCGCCATTGATCCGCACGACCGCGCGGCCGATCGGCTCGAGCTCGACGCGATCCGCGGTGCGCTTGCGAACGATCGCGTGGCGCTTGTGGATGCCGGCGCCGGCGAGCTGGAGATCGCACGACGGCGCGCTGCCGAGCACGATCTCGCGCTGATCGGTCGCGTGCTCGACGATCACGCGGCCACCGCGCCGCACCGTCATCGTCGACGGCAGCCCGGGTAGATCGCGGCCCCACGGCGGCTCGGCCGGGCGCTGCAACGCGACGATCGTGACGAGCACGAGCGCGATCACGACGAGCACGAGCACGACGACCGCCGGCCCCTGGAGCAGCAACCGCGGCAGCCGGGCCAGCGTCGACGCCCACGCGTAGATCGCGACCGCGATCAGCGCGCCGATGACGAGCGAGGTCACGATCAGCCAGTAGCCGGCCTGGCGTCCCGACGTCCGACGCATGGGCTTCGAAGGTAGCCCACGCGACCGCGACGTGCGACGCCTGCGACGCCCGCGACAGCGCGATCTCGACGACGACGCCAGGTGATCGCGCGCTCCCGTCGTGGTACGGCAACGCCCATGCGATCCGCTCTTTCCATGCTGCTCGTCGTCGCTGCGTGCGGCGGCGGCAAGACCACGACCACCACGACGCCACCGCCCCCGCCCGGCGGAGGCGACACCGCGACCACCGGCGGCCCGATGCCGACGAAGCCGGACGAGCCGGTGGGCGAGCCGGACACCGGACCGACGAAGCCGGTGACGCAGAAGACGCTCGCGGCGCTCGGCCTCGACCCCGACGCGCTCGATCGCAAGGCCGATCCGTGCACCGACTTCTACCAGTTCGCGTGCGGTGGCTGGATCGCGAAGACCGAGATCCCGGCGGACAAGCCGGTCGCGATGCGCAGCTTCGTGTCGATCGAGGATCGCAACCTCGAGTACCTGCACGGCGTGCTCGACAAGATCCGCGCGAAGCCCGCCGACGCCGTCGAGAAGCAGCTCGCGGCCTACTACGGCTCGTGCATGGACGAGGCCGCGATCGAGAAGGCCGGCATCAAGCCGATCGCGCCGATGCGCGCGTGGATCGATCAGGTCAAGGACGCGAAGTCGCTGTCGCAGACCATCGCGAAGTTCCACGCGGCCGGCGGCTACAACTTCCTGTTCAGCATGAGCCCGACGCAGGACTCGGCGAACGCGAAGAACGTGATCGCCGGGATCGATCAGGGCGGGCTCGGCCTGCCCGATCGCGACTACTACCTGAAGGATGACGATCAGTCGAAGGGCCTCAAGGCCGCGTACGAGGGCTACGTCGCCTCGATGCTCGTCGAGATGGGCCGCAAGCCCGAGGTCGCGAAGACCGAGGCCGCGCAGATCGTCGCGCTCGAGACCGAGATCGCGAAGGTCAGCAAGGACAAGGTCGCGCGCCGCGATCCGAAGGGCATGTACAACAAGATCGACAAGGCCGGCGTCGCGAAGGCCGTGCCGACGTTCGACTGGACGTACTACTGGAAGACCGTCGGGCTCGCGAAGGTCGACGGCGTCGACGTCACGTCGCCGGAGTTCATGGCCGGCATCGACAAGCTGCTGACGTCGACGAAGCCGGAAGTCTGGCGCGCGTACCTGACGTTCCACCTCGCGTCGCGCTCGGCGAGCTTCCTCAACAAGAAGCTGCAGGACACGCAGTTCAAGTTCATCTCGGCGCTCACCGGTCAGCCGGAGATGGAAGCGCGCTGGAAGCGCTGCGTGAACGCGACCGACGACGCGCTCGGTGATCTGATCGGCCAGGTGTTCGTGCGCGACCGGTTCGGCGGCGAGAGCAAGTCGGCGGCCGAGAACTACGTCGCCGCGATCACCTCGGCGATGGCAGCGAACCTCGACGCGCTGCCGTGGATGGACAAGGACACGAAGGCGAAGGCGCACGAGAAGCTCAAGGCGATGTCCAACCAGATCGGCTACCCGAAGAAGTGGCGGACCTACAACTTCAAGCTCGATCCGAAGACGTGGGGCGCGAACGCGCTCGCCGGTCGCAAGGCCGAGCGCGCCCGCCAGCTCGCGAAGATCGGCAAGCCGGTCGACCGCGAGGACTGGGACCTGTCCGCGCCGACGGTGAACGCGTTCTACAACCCGCAGCTCAACAACATGACGTTCCCCGCCGGCATCCTGCAGCCGCCGTTCTACAGCGTCGAGGCCGCGGTGCCGGTCAACCTCGGCGCGATGGGCGTCGTCGTCGGCCACGAGCTGACGCACGGCTTCGACGATCAGGGCGCGCAGTTCGACGCCGTCGGCAACCTCGTCAACTGGTGGCAGCCCGAGACCGAGAAGCTGTTCAAGGCGCGCACCCAGTGCGTCGTCGACCAGTACAGCCAGTACGAGGTCGGCGACAAGACGAAGGTCAACGGCGCGAACACCGTCGGCGAGAACATCGCGGACATCGGCGGCGTCAAGCTCGCGTTCGCGGCCTATCGCCAGCTGCGCGCGCCCGCCCCCGACACCGTCGTCGCCGACGGCTTCACCGAGGACCAGCAGTTCTTCCTCGGCTTTGGCCAGGCGTGGTGCGCGAAGATGCGGCCGGACTACGAGAAGCTCCTCGCGACCGTCGACGTCCACTCGCCCGCGAAGTGGCGCGTGAACGGCACGGTCTCGGCGACTCCCGAGTTCGCGAAGGCGTTCCGCTGCAAGGCCGGCGCGAAGATGGCGCCCGCAAATCGCTGCACGGTCTGGTAATCCACGGGTAACACGATCTAGGGTCCGTTCGCGGTATGGGAAGCGCGATGGGCCCACAGCGAACCGACGACGCTCGTCTCCACGAGCTCGTGCGCCGGATCGAGCGCGTCCCCGACGACGCGCAGGCCTGGCTCGGCCTCGCCGCCGAGCTCGCGCAGTACGGCGACGTCCGCGGCGAGCTGATCCGGCGCTGGCACGCGGAGCACGACTTCGATCGGTTCGTCGCCGCCCACGCGCGCCAGATCTTCGACGACGCCGCCGGCGCGATCGCGCTGTCGTGGCACGACGACCGCCCGCTGATCCTGTCGTGGTCGATGGGCACGGTCGCGTGGATCACCGCGCGCCTGTGGACCGAGCCGCGCGCCACGATGCCCGCGCTCCAGCGCCTGCTCGCGCGCCCGGTCTGCCAGTTCGTCCGTGGCCTGCGGGTCGCGTTCCTCGACGGTGGCTGGACCTCCGGCTTCGACGAGCTGTTCCGCCCCGCCTACGCCCACAACCTGCGCCAGCTCGAGATCGGCGCGTGGCACGATCGCGACGAGACCGTCCCCGCGCCGCTCGACGTCGACTGGGGCCGGCTCTGCCTCTACCGCCTGCCCGCGCTCCAGACCCTCGACCTCGCCGGCCGGTTCTCGATCGGCGGCTTCGCCTCCGCCACCCTCCGCCACGTCCGCCTCCACGCCGACAACCTCGTCTCCGCCGACTTCCTCGCACTCGGCCGGTGGTCCGTCCCCGCGCTCCAGCGCCTCGACCTCCACCTCGGCCACTCGACCGCGTCGCCCGGCGCGCTCGATGCGTGGCTCGCGAGCCCCGGCTTCGGCGCGCTGCGCACCCTCGGCATCCACGACTGCGCGTTCCCCGCGCAGCTGATCGAGGCGCTCGCACACTCGCCGCTGCTGCCGAAGCTCCGCATCCTGATCCTCCAGAACACCGACCTCGACGACGCGTCGCTCGCGCTGCTCGCGCAGTTCCACGATCGCTTCCGCCACCTCGAGCAGCTCCGCCTCGGCGAAGATGCGGAGCGGACGGAGTCGCTGCGGGTCGTCGGCTTGCCGATCCAGCTGGCGGATGGCTCGCTCGTCAGCCCGCTGCCCTGACGGGGGTCAGGGTCAACTTGCGCAACTTCCGATCGGGAATGTTGCGAGATCGTTGAGTGGGTTGGGGACAGGGTCAACTTGCGCAACTTGTCGGGCCCGGCGATGCGCCCGCACGTGCGAGCTCGCCGGAAGTTGCGGAAGTTGACCCTGTCCCCAGCCGCCTGAGTCTTCTCCGCAACTTCCAGATCGAAAGTTGCGCAAGTTGACCCTGACCCCGATCAGCGCGACAGGATCGCGACCGAGCGCGGCGCCATCTCGATCGACAGCTGACCACCGGCGAGCGTGACGGTACGGCCCGCGGGATCCATGCGATCGGTGTACGTGCCGTCGGGGAACGGTGCCGCGATCTGCGCGCTGCGCGACTGCGCGGCGTGGTTGATCACGACGATCACCGAGTCGTTGCCAAGGTTGCGCGCGAACGAGAGGACGTCCTCGGTGACGGTGAGCGGCTGGTAGCTGCCGCGGCGCAGCGGCGCGAGCTGCTGGCGGAGCTGGCCGACGCGCGACACGCGATCGAAGAGGTGCGTCTGGCGCGCGGTGCGCTGCGCGGGGGCGACCCACATGTGCCGGTTGTCCGGATCGTCGCCGCCGTGCTCGCCGTACTCGTCGCCGTAGTAGAGCAGCGGCGCACCGGGGATCGTCAGCGTCCACGCGAGCGCGAGCGCGACCTTGTCGTACGGCTCGTCGGTGGTCGGGGCGTCGGGCAGGCCCTGGTCGGCCCACTTGTGGTGGACGAGCGGCGCGCCCGAGCCATAGGTCGCCATCGAGATCAGGCGCGTCGCGTCGTGGCTGCCGACGAACGGGGTCATCACGGCGGTCGTCGGGTACTGCTCGAGCGAGGCGCGCGTCCAGTAGTCGAGGTGGAGCATGCCGCGCGTCTCGTCGGCCCACACGCGCGTGGTGGTCGCGTGATAGAGCACGAAGTCGAACTGGCCCGACAGCGCGCGGTCGCCGATGTAGCGCGAGATCGTCTGGTAGTCGTAGTAGCTGTCGGCGATGTTGTCGCCGCCCCAGCCCATCGCGGTCTCGCCGAGCAGGAAGTACTCGGTGCCGCCGGTCTCGAACCGGTCGTGGATCCGCGTCGACAGGTTGAAGATCGCGAGGTCCTCGACGTGCTTGACCGCATCGACGCGCAGGCCGTCGAGATCGAAGCGCTCGACCCACCACTGCGCGTCGTCGAGCATCTGTTCGCTGACGTCGCGGCGCTGCCAGTCGACGTCGGGCATGTAGTCGTGGAACGAGCAGTCGAGGCGGTGCTCGGTCCAGTCGCAGCCGGGCGTGCCGCACTCGCAGCCGGTGCGGAACCACTCGGGGTGCGTCGCGAAGTACTCGTGGTCCTCGTGGACGTGGTTGATCACGTAGTCCATGAGCACGCGGATGCCGTGGCGGTGCGCAGCCGTGACGAGCGCGTCGAGGTCGGCCTCGGTGCCGAGCCGCGGATCGATCGCGCGCGCCTTGACCGGCCAGTAGCCGTGATAACCGGTGACGCCGTGACCGTTCTCGTCGTGGACGCGCCGCGTGTTCTCGACGAACGGCGACAGCCACAGCGCGCGCACGCCGAGCTGATCGAACGTGCCGTCCTCGATCGCCTGGGCGACGCCGCGCAGATCGCCGCCGTGATAGTCGGCCTCGGCGACCGCGGCGGGGTTGCGCGGCGGATCGTTCGCCGGGTCGCCGTTGCGGAACCGATCGGTCATCACCATGTAGATCAGCGCGTCGCGCCAGTCGAACCGCTCCGTCTCGACCCAGAACGGCACGAGCAGCCGCTCGGCCGCGTGACCGTCGACGTCGCTGACATCGACCTCGAGCGTGTGCTTGCCGGCGGGCAGCCCGGCGAGCGTCACGGTGAGCAGGCCGCCGTCGCGGACGAGCGCGTCGGTCGGGACCTCGAACTCGGCGCCCTCGAAACGACGCGCGACCCGAACGTCACCGAGCGCCGCGCCATCCTTGCCGCGCCACAGCGCGATCCGCGTGATCGCGCCGTCGGCGGTGAGCTCGTTGCCGTCGACCTGCGCGAGCGGCGGCGTGCAGTCCGGGACGCGCGCGCCCGAGTTCTCCGTCCCGCTGTCGTACGCGCGGTACTGGTTGACCGGGTCGAGGATCCAGTCGACCGCGCCGCCGGGCCGGGTCAGCACGAACTTGTAGGCGTGGATGCCGGGCGCGAGATCCTTGTCGAGCGTGAACTCGCCGTCGCCGTCGGCGTCGGCCATCGGCTCCGGCGCGTTCCAGTCCCAGTCGCCGGCGACCGCGACCTGTTCGACGGCGTCGACCGGGCGAAGCGCGAAGTGCGTCGCGCAGCTCCGGATCGGCACGGCCTCCGGATCCGGCGGCGTGTCGTCATCGCCTCGGCCGTTGCCCGACGCACACGCGGTCACGAACGCGATCGCTAGCCACGCTGCACGCATGCCGCGGGGGCCAGCAACGGCAGTGCCGGCCGCGCGCGCAATAACCCGGTGAAATCTCGCGGCTCTTCGGCGTCACGGAAGCGGGCTGCGTTGCCTTTGGCAACGAGCACTTCGCGAACGCGGTCCGCATCGGCAGACGGGCATGCCGCCGGCTGGGTCAGTTCGGTGTACGGATCGCGGCGCCGAGCAGGCTCTTGGTGAGGTCGCCGCCCTCGACGATCATCTCGTGCAGCGCCTCATCGAAGTGCTTTGCCTGCACTTCGAGCTCGCCGCCGTCGTCGGCAGCGAACAGTGCCGCCTTCCGGAGCAGCTCCCGGATGAACGCGGCACTCGCACCGGCCGTGCGTTGGACGTAAGGCTCGGTGGCTGCGCTGACCTTCAGCCCGCGCGCATACAACGCGAACAGGCGACGTCGGCACTCTGCGTCCGGCAACGGAACCTCGACCGCCTGATCGATCCGGCCCGGACGCGCGGCCAGCGCCGGCTCGAGAAGATCGGGGCGATTCGTCGTGAGCACGAACAGAATGTCGGCGTCGTCGGCGAGACCGTCCATCTGATTGAGAAGCTCGAACAGAAGCGGCGCACAGCCGCCGCCGGCGCCTTGGCGCGTCCGCTCCTCTGCGATCAGATCGACATCCTCGAGCACGATCGTCGCGGGCTGGAGCATGCGCGCCATCGCGCACGCTTGCTCGAGGAGTCCCACGCTGCGTCCCGTGATCAGCAACACCGTGCGATCGGGCATGCGCCCGGCGAGGTACATCGCCGTGAGGGTCTTGCCGGTTCCGGGCGAGCCGTGGAGCAACATGCCGCGCTTCAGGTGCCGTCCTGCGGCGTGCAGCCGCTCGGCATGTTTCGAGAAGCCGATGCTCTCTCGCTCGATTCGCTCGAGGACGCCGGCCGGCAGGATGATCTGATCTCGCGCGATCGTTGGCAGATGGTGAAACCTCACTTGGAGGTTCTGCTCGTGGACCGACAGCGATACGACGTGACCTCGGTACACGTTGCGCTTGCGCATCGAGCTCCGGAGCGCGGCCAGGCATGCATCCGCGGTCAATCGTTCGGCCGCGAGCACTTCGACCTTGATGCCGTCGCGGAATCCGCGGTCGATACGAGCCACGAAGATCACGAGGCGCGTGTCGCCCTCGCTGACCAAATAGAGGCCCAGCTGGGTGCATGCAAGCACGTGGTCGCCATCGAGCGCGACGTTCGTGTAGCTCACCGGTCCCTCGGCTGGACCTCCGCTCCCCATCACCCCACCGCCACCGGAGACAAGCTGCGCCAGACTGATGCCGATGAACGAGGTGGGGTCGGTGCTCACGCCGAGTAGCTCGTAGGTTCGTCCTGGCTCGGAGACGAATGCTTCGATCGCGAGGTGGAGGTTCGGATGATTCGCCTCGCCGATCTTCTCGGTCACGATCGCGAACTTCGATGGATCCGAGCCGAAGTGCTCTCGCAGCCGCCGACGAAAGAATGGTTCCTCGCCCGGAGCTTCGCGGGCCATCTGCTCCATGAAGCCCTTGAACGACGCCCCGAAGTCCTTCGGAGAAATGGGAATGTCCGCCATGCCTGCCTCCGTCCGCGACGTTACGGCACGGCGACGACGCATGCACGCTGCGCGCGCGCGGCGGTTCGCGTAGCTCGCGTGAATGCCGGCCGAGCGGATGTGTCGGATCTTCGTCGCGAGGCTTCCGTGATCACTTCGCGAACGCGGCCCGAAGCAGCGCGTCGGCGGACTTGAGCGCGGTCACGCGCATGCCGGGCTCGGCGGGGAGCTGCGCGACCAGCGCGCCGAGCGGCCGCTTCGCCTTGCGGTTGTCGACGCACGCCTGCCCGAGCGCTCGGACCGCGCCACCCGGATCGACGCCTGGCAGCTCGATCGGTCCGGGCTTGAGCGCCGGGATCTCGCCCCAGCGCGCGATCGCGTGCATCAGCGGCGCTTGCTCGGACCACAGCGTTGTCAGCTGCTGGAGATCGAGCACCGCGGTCGCGAGCCGCTCGCCGAGCGCCGCGAACCCGATCCACGCGAGCCACATCCGCGCGAGCACCGGCCCGATCGCCGTGCGCGGCGCGTACTGCCGCGGTCCGTACAGCTCGTTGAACCGCAGCGACGGCGTGAGCCAGAGCGCCGCGGCGAGCGTCGCCGGCGTCGGCACCGCCCACGGTGCGCCGACGATCGCCGCGAATGCGGCCTCCTGGCTCGCGCGCTCGCCGCCGAGCTCGGCCGTCGTCTGCGCGCGCCATGCCGCCTCGAGATCGGGCGCATCCGCCGCGGCGAACACGGCATCGGCGATCGCCTGCTCGGTCTCGACGAGCGCGCGGCCTTCCGCCTCGGGATCGCGTGCCGGCAGTGGCGTGCCGATCACGGCCGGATCGCGGATCGACTCGATCTCGGCGAGCACCTCGTCGTGCGTGACGCCATCGCCCCCGATCTGCAGCGGGCAGATCACGCTGTTGAAGTCGATCACCGTGTAGCTGCCGAGCCGGAACACGCGGTTGAACGGGAACAGCCGGCACGAGGCGGGCTTTGCCTCGCGGCCATCCTCGAGCTCGACGCGGCACAGTCCGTCGTCGGCGAGGAACCAGCATCGATCGCGCGGATTGAACGCAGTCACCGCGTCGCCGCGCCGGCGCAGAAACGCCGCGAGCTCCGGCCGTCTCCCGAGCAGCTGGACGAGCTGACCGCCCGCGACGTCGATGCCGATCCCGTGGCCTTTGCAGCACGCTCCGCAGCCGCGGCACTCGTAGTGAAAGCGCCGATCGGGCCACGTGAAGTACGCGCGCTGCATCGCGCGAGTATGCCCTCGCGGCCTCGCGACCGTGCCGTCAGCTGCGTGATTCGCTCCGCATCGGCAGCACGACTACTCCTCGTCCTCGGCGTCCTTGCCGCGCCGCTCGATGTTCGCCGCGCGGCCGAGCTCCTTGTAGATCCGCGACACGCGCTCGACCTGGCCCTTCGCCGGGAACCGCTCGTAGAAGCCCTCGCCGCGGAACTGCTTCGCGAGGTCCGTCCACGGGCCGAGCCGCTTCGTCCAGCGCTTGACGCGATCGTCCTTCGGCTCGGCGTCCTCGGCCGCGAGATCGAACGCGACGCGCAGCATCGCCTTGAGCGTCACCGGTCGCGTCACCATGTAGCCGGCGTGGCCCCACGCATCGCCCCACGTCTTCTCGGCGGCGTTGAGGAAGTCGCGGATGATCTCGTAGTAGCGCTCGGCCTCGCGCACGAGGTTCGACTTCTTGCCGAGCTTCTTCCACATCGACGACGCCCAGCGATGGATCTCGTTGAACAGCTCGGCCTGCAGGATCCACTTCTCCTGCTTGCTGCGCCCACCGAGGCGATTGATCTTGTAGCGCAGCGGGCTGTCCGCCTCGCGATACAGGTGATCGACGACGCGCGCCGCGAACTTCTTGTCCGGCGCGGCCCACGACACCTTCTCGTACAGGTCGACGAGGTGGCTCTTGTTGATGCGCGTCGGCGTCGAGTTGATGATCACGAACATCTCGGTCGCGAAGTCTTCGCTCTTGCCGTCGAAGATCACGCACGGCACATGGATCGTGCGCGCGTCATCGGGGCGGTGCTGCTGGAAGAAGTGCAGCGCCGCGAGCCGATGCTGGCCGTCGATGATCAGGTACTTGCCGCGCGGCTCGTGGAGATCACCGACGTTCGTGAACGGCTTGATCGGATCGAACTTGAGCTTCTCGTCGGTGAACAGCAGCACCGTGCCCGGGATCGGCGGCTGACTGACCGCGGTTTCGTAGAAGTTCTGGATCGCGGACACCTTCGCCCGCGACAGCTGTCGCTGGAACGCAGCGTCGGTCGCTTCGATCCGCGCGATGAACTTCGCCACCTCGTCGTCGGCCTCGACCTCGTCGCCCGCCAGGCTCGGCATACCCTCGGCGTAGAACCGGCTGATGAACCGGACCTTGTCGAGGATGTCCTCTGCCGGATAAGCGCAGAAGTAGAAGACGCTATCCTTCTGTCGAATCTGAGTCGCCAGCACGGACGCATCCTACTCCCCCCCTCTGAGCACGAGCGGCCCAGCCGGGATCACTCAGGGGGGATGGCTGCCCTGCCAGGGCCAGACCAGCAGGCCATCGGCGTCGATGGTCGCGTTGGTCTGCTCGTCGAGCCAGGCCGCGAAATCGCCCTCCGGCTGCGGCAGCGTCCACACCGCGGTGGCGATGTCGGTGCTCTCGAGCAGCAGGCGGCCGTCCGGCGACAGCCCGATGACCTCGCGCGCGTTCGGCAGTGCCGGGATCAGCCATCGCGCCCGGCTCGGCATGTCGATGACCGTCAGCGCGTGGCCGCCCGACAGCCCGACGACGCGCTTGCCGTTGTTGCTCGAGCGGACGACGTGCGTCGACGCGAACAGCCGGTGCGGCTTCGCGTTCGCGCGGATCTCGACGACCTGCACCTCGCTGTCCTGACCGAGCACGAGCAGCGCACCGCCCTCGACCGGCTCGACGCGCATGATCTGCTTGTCGAACTTCGCGATCTCGGTGACCGCGCCGTCCCACAGCAGCAGACGGTTGTCCTCGACGATCAGCGTGTTGCCGTGGCCATCGGCCGCCAGAAACCCCATGGTGCCAACCGGCACGCGGACGCGCTCGATCTCGCCGGTCCCGAGGTCACCGCGGATCAGCTCTCCGGTCGTGCCGTGAACCGCAAACCGCAGTCCGCCGAGGCCGACCGCCTGCTCGGCAACGCCATCGAGCTTCGCGAGCTCGCGCGCCGGCTGGTCGCCGAGCTGACCGAACACGCGCCCGTCGCCGACGCCGAACACGACCCCGCCGCCCGGCAGCAGCCGCCCCCACGCCTCCTTGCCCTCGGCGAGGATCTTCTGCTCCTTGGTGTTCTTCCGCACCTGGACGATCCGCATCCCGACCGGCGAGTGCTCCGAGAACAGGACGCGGCCGCTCTGCGGTTCGAGATCGACGAGCATCGGCAGCCCGGTGATGCGGTACTCGAACGTCACGGTCTTGCCGGTCTCGAGATCGCGCCACTCCCACGGCTGATCGATCGACGGCATCACGAGCACCGTCTTGTCGTCGACGAACAGCGACACCGAGCCGAACGCGCTCGGATAGCGCTTCGGAATCACGCGATCGAGCTGATACACGAACACGATCCCGTCGCCGATCACCGCGAGGCGCTGCGTGCCGGCGCGGCCCGCGATCCGCAGCCGGTTGATCGACGCCGGGATCATCAGCGCGCCGGTGCCGAGCTCGTTGTACCAGTACAGCTTGCCGTCGGTGCCGGGCAACATCACGGTCGCGTCGCCGATCGCCTGGAGCCCGGCCTGCATCCGGCTCAGGTGCCCACGCTCGAACAGCACCTTGCCGTTCCACTCCATGACATCGCCGTTCGTGAACACGACCACCGGCGAGGTGCCGCGAAAGCTGACGTCGAGCGGCATCGCCGGACGCTTGTTCGCGATCGGAATCTCGGTCCACGTTGGCTGCGGATCGAGCTTGCACTCGGTCACCGAGTCCGGCGCGAGGACGACCACCGAGCGCTGCGGAGACACGCGGATCACCGACACCGGTCCGGTGCGCCGCGCGAGCTCCTTGCCGTCGCGGTCGTAGACGACCACGAGCTTCGTGCCCGACACCGCGAAGAACCCGTCCGTGATCGCGAGCCCGTAGTTGCCGCCGGCCTCGTCGAACGCGATCGGCTTCGCCTGCCGGCTCGCGACATCGAGCAGCCCGACTGTCTTCGCCGCCGTCGTGAACACCACGCGATCCCCGCGCTCGCTCGCGACCGCAAACGAGATCGGCGGCAGATCGAGCGGCTCGATCGTGTTCGTCACCGGATCGAGCACCTGCGGCGGCGACTTCTCGTGGGTCACGAGCACGCGGCCACCGGCGATCCAGATCGCGCGCGAGTACGTCGCGAACGGCCGGACGAGCATCGCGCGCCTGCGATCGAGATCGAACACGCGCAGCATGCCGTCGCGCGACACCTGCAGCAGTCGCCGGCCTTCGGCATCGAGCTCGGCGATGATGTTGAGCTCGGTCGTGGTCTGCATGCCGAACGCCGGCCCGCGCAGCACCGCTGCCTGCGCGAGCGCGCGCGCCTCGGGCAAGCGCTCCGAGCTCGCGGACAGCTGCTTCAAGATCGCGAGTGACTCGGTCGGGCTCGTGTCGAGCGTCGCGCGCGCCTGCATCACGACGAGCGCGTCGTGCCGCTCGACGAGCCGGTCGCGCGCCTCCTCGGCCTGCCGCCGCTGCTCGCCCTCCTGTTGGCGCGCCACCTTCGCCGCATCGCGCTCCGTCATGATCCGGTGCACGCCGATCCAGGACATCACCGCGACCGCCACCGTCGCGAGCGCGAGCACGCCGAGCACCCCGCGATGCCGCCTCGCGAACCGCGAGAGCTTCTGGACGTTCGTGTACTGGTGCGCGGCCACGAGCTGTCCCGCCAGGAACCGCCGGACGTCCTCACCGAGCGCGCCCGCATGCGGATAGCGGTGCGCGGGATCGAACGCGAGTGCCTTCGCGACGATCGCGACGAGCTCGGGCGGCGCGCCCGGCGCGGTTTCGGCGAGCGGACGGATGTCGTGCGTCCGCGTCTTGTCCATCACCTCGGTCGCGCTGTTGCCGTGGTGCGGCGGCGCGGCTGCGAGCAGCTGATACAGACACGCGCCGAGCGCGTACACGTCGCCGTGCGTCCCGAGCGCCTCGCCACGTGCCTGCTCCGGCGCCATGAACCCGGGCGTCCCGAACACCGAACCGATCTGCGTCTTCAGCGAGTCCGCCGCCGACGGCACGTGCGCCTCGGCCTCCTCGTCCTCCTCGCCGATCACCTTCGCGAGCCCCCAGTCGATGACGACCGTCTCGCCGAGCTCTCCGACGAGGATATTCGCGGGCTTCAGGTCGCGGTGAATCACCCCGCGCTTGTGCGCGTGCGCGACCGCATCGATCGCGGACAGCAGCGCCGGCAGCAACGTCAACCGCTCGTCGAGCCCGCGCGCACGCGCGATCATCTCGTCGAGTGGCTTCCCGGTCACCCGCCGCATCACGTAATACGGTCGTCCCTCGACGGACACGCCGGAGTCGTACAGCGGCACGATCGATGCGTGCTCGAGCCGCGCGGTGATCTGGATCTCGCGCGCGAATCGCTTCGCGGTCCCCGTCCCCGCCTTCGGCAGGATCTCCTTCAGCGCGACCGTGCGTCCAAGCTGCGTGTCGAATGCTTCGACCACGCGCCCCATCCCACCGCGCCCGAGCTCGATGCCGATCCGGTAGCGCTCCGCCTTCGCCACCACCTCGGCCGGCGTCGCGTCGGCGGGCGGCTCGCTCGCAGGCACCGTGTCGTCGAACCCGTGGCGCCGCGGCGGCTGGTCACTGGTTCGGGTCGGCGAGCCGGCCATGGCCTCTCATAGTGACATGCTCGGACGCCCTCCGCGCGATCCCTCCACAACTCGTCCGCCCCGTCGCAACGCCACGCCACCTCTCGAATAATCCGGCCAGCTTCGCGCGTTGGTTCAATCCGAGAGCCGCCGCACGCATGCGCGAAGGCGCTCGGCTTCGTCCGCTGGCACGAATCCCTCACGCCCGGCGACGTCGATCGCGAGCATGATGTCGTCCGCGCCACCGATCACGTGCTGGACCCTCCCGTGTCGCGGACCGAGCACGTCTGCTGCCCAGCGGGCGAGCGAGATCATCTCGTCCACGCTCTCAGCGGAGCGACCGCGCTCCGTCTCGAGCTCCTCGCGTATGGCCTGACGAGCCGCTTCGTGCTCCTGGCGACCAGGTCGCGCGAGAGAGCACGCGAGTAACTCTCGATCGGCGCGAACAGCATCGATCGCATGAGCACGACGCGCTCGGAGTACGTGAGCCGGTGGGCTGCGAGCGGCTCGACGCGACTCGCTCTGGGACGTCCAAGTGGCCCGATCTCCGCACTCAACACGCGTATGCGATCGCCCACGATCGGCTCGGACGAGCACGCCGAGCGGCCGAACCGGAGCAACGCACCGCCGTCGAGTCGGATCGAACCAAGCGCATCCGCGACGTCATAGCTCTCGATGACGCCGTCGGCGGGAACATTCGGCAACACGGTCATCTCGGCTGCGACCGTACCTCGGGTCGACGGCGAAACCGCATGTCGATCCGTATCGGCAATGTGACAACAAGAAAGCCGCGTCCGCGATCCGCGCCGTCATTGGCAACGTGACGACACTGCGCGTGGAAACGCCAGATATCCGGCGCTCGGGCGTTCCCGCTCGCCGAGCACCTTCGCATTCACCCCGTCGGACGGCGCTTGCACTCGGCATGACGAGACGGACTCCGATGTCGGCGGGACGTCCAGTGACCGGACGCCGATGTCCGAGGGCGGGACGTCCAGTCATCGGATTCCGAAGGTCCGATGTCGGGACGTCCAGTCACCGGACACCGAGCGTCCGAGGGCGGGACGTCCAGTCACCGGACGCCGATGTCCGACGGCGGGACGTCCAGTCACCGGACGCCGATGTCCGACGGCGGGACGTCCAGTCACCGGACGCCGATGTCCGACGGCGGGACGTCCAGTCACCGGACGCCGATGTCCGACGGCGGGAC
>DASTLB010000100.1:0-43463 GCA_035715365.1 Kofleriaceae bacterium
GGCGAGCGAGCCGGGCGACGGCGGCGCGAAGCGACGCCGAGTCGACCTCGGGCGAAAGCCCGGCGAGCGAGCCAAATATAAAAAGACCAGGCGGCCGCGGCTGCCGCGGGCGCCTGGCGCCGTGCCCGCAACAGCGCGACCACGTGATCGAGCCGCTCGCCGCCGCGATGATCGTGACGCGTGCCCTTCTCGCGGTTGCAGCGCGCGCACGCGACCGCGAGGTTGGCGACCGTGTTCGTGCCGCCCTGGGTCGTCGGGAACACGTGCTCGAGCGTCGCCTCGCCGAGCGGCTTGCCGTCGTCGGCGATCACGAGCTTGCTGTTGCAGTGGATGCACTTGCCGACCCACACGCGGCGATCGTCGAGCGTCGCGCGCGTGAACGTCGAGTCGGTGACCGCGGCGGCGAGCAGGAGCAGGTGCCGGCGGCTCACCCGCCGACTATGGCGCCTTCGCCGGCGGCGCGGTAGGCGGCCGCTTGCCGGCGGGCGGCGGGCACGCCTTCGGATCCGCGGCGATTGCCTGCGAGCCCGGGCTCGCCGCGACGATCGCACCGCTGCACGGATCGACGACGCGCCACGCGACGACGTCGACGTGCACGGTGTCCTTCTTGGCCGCGAGCGCCGGCGCCTTGACGACGAGCTCGACGCGCGGTGTGCCGAGGCTCGCGCGCCACGTCTTCGCGGCCACCTCGTCGGCGAACGCGCGCGGCGCGTCGTAGAGCGCGCGCTTGTCGCCGGCGGCGACGACCTGCCAGCGCCGGCCCTCGATCGCGACGCCCTTGCAGTCGAGGCAGCTCGCGACCGAGACCGCGACGCCCTTCTTGTCCGCGGCCCACGCACCGATCGCGAGCGCGCCCGGATCCGCGACGACGAGGTACGTCGCCGGCGGCGCCTTGCGCTTGCGGTCGCGGACCTGCTTGCACTGCCGCTGCTGGGTGTCGTCGCCCCGCTCGCACGTCGCGACGACCGGCCAGATCACATCCGCGAGCGGTGCGCGCGTCGCCTGCTGGGCCTGGGCCTCGAACGAATCGGCGGCCGCCGGCGTCGCCACGGCGACGAGGCCGAGCACGAGCGCGCGCATCACGCCTGGAGCTTGTGCGTCAGGTACGCCTTGAGCCGGAGCTCGGCGTCCGTCGGATCGTTGACGACGATCGGCACGCTCTTCTTCATCTCGTCCTCGAGCTCGACGTAGAGCGCCTTGCGCGCTGGCTCTTCCTCGATCAGCTGCATCGGCGTCCGGCCGCGCACCGCCTGCTCGCCGAGCTTGGAGCAGTACGCCTTGAGCTTGTCGTAGAGCGGCCCGCCGAGGAACTGCGTGATCTTGTCGGCCTCGCCGGCCATGCGATCGAGGCTCGCCTGGACCTGCGATGGCAGCGTGCCGCGCTGGTGGTCGCGCGACAGCTGCGCGCACACGCGGAGGACCATGACGTCATCGATCACGCCGATGCCCTCGTTCCAGTCGGGGATCAGATCCATCCGGCTCACGAGATACAGCAGCGCGGTGCCGGCGAGCTTGCGCGCGTCGGTGTCGGCTTGCTTGGACTCGAGCAGCGCCTTGAAGGCTTCGGTGTCCTGCCGGATCGTTTCCGCCCAGCCCTTGAAGACGTCGATATGAGCCACGTGCCCTCCTTGCGACGACGGTACGCCCGAGGCCGGCGTGTTCGCAATCGAGGCTGGAGCTTTGTGTCTCCTACTCGGGACGACACGCGTTGTTGCGCGTCGGCTTGCAGATACCGCGGTTGTTGCACGTACCGACGGTGCCGCTCGCGTCGACGGGACACGGGTTGTTCGCGTCGCAGCCCTGCGTGCAGACCTGAAACGCATCCTGCTCGAACAGGTGGCAGTTGTTCGACATGCACTGCGCGTTCGACGTGCAGTTGTCGTAGACGACGCCGGTGCACAGCGGCGCGTTCGGATCGGCGTCGGGCAACGGCGGGCTATCCCCGCCGCCACCGCACGCGGCGAGCACGAGCGAGATCGACATCGCGGCGAGGCTACAGCGCATGGTCGCGATGGTAGGCGCAGCCCGCGCCGCTCGCGACATCACTTCGGGTGGCTTTTCCTGACCGCGCGCCGCCGCACGAGAGTACGATCGCGGCATGCCGTGGCGCGTGTGGCTCGCGTCTGTCGTCCTGCTCGGGTGTGCCGGGGACTCGCCGCCGGCGAGCGGCCGGTGCACCGGCGCGCTCTACGACCCGTGCACCGACGAGCACGAGTGCGACTCCGCGCTGTGTCAGAACTTCGCGGTCGAGGGCTTCCAGGTCTGCTCGCAGATCTGCAACGACACGATGCCCTGCCCGACCGGCACCTGTAACGCGAACGGCGTCTGTCAGCCCGCGGCGCCGAACGACTGCACGCTCGCGCCCTGAATCACTTCATCAGGTCCTGGATCACCTTCGTCGGTTGATCCGCGGTGATCTGGATCAGCAGCGTCTTCCGGATCTTCTCGGTCGCGTTGATCAGCGTGATCTTGTGCTTGCCGACCGGCAGCTTCAGATCCTTCTGCGGCGTGACGAGGCCCGTCGGCTTGCCGTCGATCTCGATCTCGCACGGCGGCTTGCTCGAGATCATCAGCACGCCATCGCCAGCCGGCGCCGGCGCGGTGGCCGGCTTCGTCGCGAACGGATCGATCACGTCGGTCTTCGCGACCTTCTTCGGCTCCGGCTTGGGCTCGATCACGCCGTCGAGCGCGGACTTCTTCGATGCATCGGTCTTCACGGCCCGCGGCTTCTTGCCGAGCTCGACCATCACGCGCTTCGTCGACGACGGATCGAGCTTCTCGATCTGCGTCGGCTTGTTCGCCGCGGTCAGCACGAGCTCGTACGTGCGCGATGGATCGAGCGCGGTGCTGATCGGCGTCGTGCCGAGGAACGACGTCTTGCCGCGGTCGACGAGCATCACGGTCGCGCCCGACGGCTTCGAGTCGATCCGCACATCGACGAGCGTCGGCTGCGCCGGCTTCGTCGGATCGTTCGCCGTGCCGACGAGATTCGGCGGCGTCATCGCCGGATCGGCCGGCTTCGCCGCGGTCTTCGGCTGCGCGTCGAGCTTCGTCTCCGGCTTCGCATCGAGCTTCGGCTCGGGCTTCGCGTCGGGCTTCGCATCGATCTTCGGCTCGGGCTTCGCGTCGAGCTTCGGCTCGGGCTTCGCTGCGACGGTCGCGTGCGCGGCGTCGGTGCTCGGCGTCGCGGCATGCGCGGCGTCGTTCGCGCCCGGCTCGTCGGCGGGCGCGTCGGTCTTCGGCTCGGTCGCTGCCTTCGCCGGCTCGGCCGCTGCATGATCGTCGGTCGACGCAGCGGCCGCCTTCGTCGGCTCGGGTGTCGGCGCCGCCGCAGCCGCCGGCGCGACCTGCGCGGCCGCCGGCTTCTGCTTCGGCGTGCGCTTCTTGCCGCCGTCGCCATCGAACGCGAAGTAGCCGCCGATGAAGATGCCGAGGATCGTGAGGCCGATCATCGGCATCACGAGCTTGCCCGCGATCGCCTTCCAGTCGTTCGCGCGCTTGACCTTGACCTGCTGCGTGCCGCCGAAGTCGTGCTGCTCGAACGGCACGCTCTGGTGATCGTCGAACCAGCCCTGGTGCGAGGTCATGTCGGGCGGCGCGTGCATGTACTCGGTCGCCGCGACGTCAGCCGCGAACGGTGACGGCGCGGGCGGCATCATCGGCGCGGGCATCGGTGCGAACGCAGGCGCGACCGGTTCGGCCGCGACCGGCGGCGGCGGCACCACGACGGGATACGCCTGCGGCTCGAGGATCTGTGGCGGGAGCGCGGGCAGCGTGCTCGTCGCGATCACGCGGCCGGCCTTCGTCTCGAACGGCGCGACGATCGGCATCGACGGCGGCGCGGTCGGCCGCGCCTTCGGCGCCGGCGTCGGCGGGATCGGCGGGATCGCGCTGACGACATTCGGCGACGCCTGGCCGAGCAGCGTCTCGCGCGGATTCGTCGGGCTCGGGCTCGCTGCGCCGAGCGGCGTCGGCGGCGGCTTGCTCGGACGGTTCGGCAGCTTGATCGTCGCGACGCCACCGTCGAAGTCGGCCGCGCTGTGACCGAGCAGCGTCTGCTTCTGATCGACGAGCGTCTGCACGCCGTTCTCCATCACCGGCGGCATCGACTTCACGGTCGCGACGCCGCCATCGAACGGCTCGAGACCCATCAGCGTCTGGTTCGCGGGAGCCGGCGCGACCGCGGGCGTGCTCGACGTCGCGCGCGTCGGCGGCATCGTCGGGGTCGGGGGCGGCAGCGTGCGGTTGCTCGGGCGCAGCGCCTGCGACGGGATCGGCGGAATCGACGCCGCGCGCGTCGCCGGCGCGGTCGACATGCGGACCGGCGGCGCGACCGGCGCGAGCTGCTGCGTGCCGTGCGGCGCGCGCGTGCGCGGCAGCGGCGCGACCTCACCCGCGGCGTTCACCGGCGGCACGGTCGAGGTCATGCGAGGCGCGCTCAGCTTCTTCGTGCTCGGCTTCTTCGGCTCGCTGAACATCAGATCCTCGGAGGGATCGGGCGGCAGTGGCTGCTGCGTCGCGACCAGATTGATGAGCTCGTTGACCGCCGTCGATTCGTTCTTGGCCATCGCTTGTCACCCTCGAAAAAGCGCGCTGAGAATCCCCGACCCCCCGTGTCACGGCAAGCGAAAACCACATGTCGGCCGCGCGATTTCCTGCGGAAGTGTGGCCACTTACGAAACAAACATGATCGCGCACGGGAAGGCGCAATGCTGCGCGCTCGCATCCGCACCGCTGCCAGCACGTGTGACCATGAAGCGCGCTCGGCACGCGCGACTCGATCGATCCCGATGCAACGTCACCGTGCGCAGCAAACGTAAGGGATTTCCAACCACGATGACTAAGATCCCGAGATTTCTTGACTCCGGATTCGCGCTGCCCCTATTTTTCTCGCGTGGACGGCGAGCTAGCGGACCTGCGACGGTTGTCCGAGTGGTTTGCGCGCTGCCGTTCGACGAGCGCGCCTCCGGCCTCCGGAGTGGGCGGAGTCAGTGGCACACCGGCTCGTCCGGCGCTCGGACATTCGCTCCACTCGCCGTCGATCACCGCGCACATGGAGCGCATCACCCGCCGGCTCGGCGCGACCGCGGTGCCGCTGCTCGGTCGCGAGCTGCGCGGCGGTCACTCCGGCTGTCGCGAGGTCGCGCGTGACGCGCTCGCCGTGCTCGCGACGACGACCGCGCGCGCGCGCGTGATCCACGAGCTGCGCAACGTCACGCTCGACGAGAGCGCGGACGAAGCGAAGGTCTGCGCGCTCGGGCTGCTCGCGGAGCTCGGCGAGCACGCGGCCGCGCGGTTCGCGGATCCGTCGGCGATCCAGCGGCGCTCGGCACTCGCGCTCGCCGCGCAGCTCGACACGCCGTCCGATGTCGCGAGCGCCGCCGACATGATGGTGCGCCAGCTCGACGACGACGACGTGCTGCAGATGATCGAGGTCCTGCTCGACGCCGCACCGCACGCCGCACATCGCCTCGGCACCGAGCTCGTGCACCGCCTCGATCTCGAGCCCGCGCAGCGCGACGCGATCGCCGCCCTGCTCGCGAGCGCCGACCCGGTGCTGCCGGTCACGCGCGCCACGCCCCCGCGCCGCACCCCGCGGCCGACGCGCGCGAGCGTGCTCGTCGATGCCGCTGCACGCGTCGTCGTCGTCGCGACGCGCAAGGTCTCCGGCGAGCGCCGCTGGCGCCGGTGGGCCGTGCTGATCAGCGCGACCGGCCGGATCGACGACTGCCTGCACGACGACGCCGCCGACGACGGCGAGCAGTCGCTGATCCGCACCCTGTGCACGGATGGCTACCGCGTCGCGAGCACCGATCTGGATCACGCGCGCTCGATCGTCGCCGCCGCCGTGCGCATCACGGCGAGCGAGCCGAGCCGGCTATCGTCCGCGTACTACGTCGGCCGCGACCTGCTCGATCTCGCCGACACCCACGTGCTTCGCCGCGGCGATCACGGCTCGACGCTCGTCGGCCGCGCCGTCGAGCTGCTCGCGGCCGGCGATCGCCCGCGCGCGCGCGCACTGCTCGATCGCGTCGAGCCCGCGAACGCCGGCCCCGATCACGATGCCGCGCTCGCCGCGTGCCACGTCGCCGACGGCAACCCCACCGCCGCGATCGCCCCGCTCGAGCGCGCGATCACCGCCGAACCCGCGTGGCCGCTGCATCACTGGAACCTCGCGACGGTGCTCCACCAGCTCGGCGATCAAGTCGGCTGCTACCACGCGCTGCGCCGCTTCGTCGCGACGAGCGGGAGCCCGACCGCGCTCTACGGCGATCGCGACCAGCCCGGCCGCGTCGCGTGCGCGGAGCGCATGATCGCCGAGATCGAGCGCAGCGCGCGGCTCACTGGGACGTCGCTGACGCGGCGGCGCGCGAAGAAGTCGCCGGCGCGGCGCTAGCTCACGCCTTCTTCGGCGAGAGCGTGTACGTCAGCTTGATGCGCGTGTTGCCCGCCATACCGCGCTTCGGCAGCTTCCACTGCTTCGCGTGGTCGATCACGCAGGTCGCGACCGCGGACATCTCGTTCGCGCCGGCCTTCGGCTCGGTCGCGGCGCCTTTGATCTCGCCGCTCGCGTCGGACTCGAGCATCAGCGCGAGCGTGCCGCCGAGCTTCGGATTCGCGGCGAGGCCGGTCTCGTAGCAGGCCTGGATCTCCTGGTTGTGGCGCTGCAGCAGAACGCCGATCGCCTGCTTCTCGTGCGTGCCCGTGCCGGCCTTCGTGTTCGACAGCGTCTTCTCGAGCGTGACCGAGTCGTTCTTCGCCTGGGTCCGCATGTTCTGATCCATGATCAGCGGGATCGTCTTCTGATAGAGGTCGTGCGCCGGCTGGTAGTAGCGGACGTCGTTCGCGGTCGCGTACAGCAGGTGGAACAGCCGCGCGATGCCGTAGATCCCGACGACGACGTCCTGCGACGCCTGCGGGCTGCACTTCTGGCCGCACGCCGGCAGCGCGTCGAGCGCCGCCTTCGCGTGGCGCGAGGCCGCCTCGGGCTGGTCGAGCCGCACCGTGAAGTCCGCCTCGGAGTAGTGGATGACGACCTTGTCGTTCGCGGGCACCGCGGTGCCGATCACCGACAGCGCCTTGTCGAGCGCGGCGACGCCGTCGGCCCACCGGCCGGCGAACTGGTAGGCCTGCAGGCCGAGCTTCGCGAGCACCTCGTACTGCTGCGCGGGCTGCTTCGCGTTGAACAGCGCGAACAGCTTCGGCATCACCTGCTCGAACGGCGTCTTCGACCGGCCGGCGAACAGCATGACGTCGCGCTCGAGCGCGTCGCGGTTGGGGTTCTGGCCCCAACCGTTCGCGGCGGCGACGATCGCGGCCCACGCGCCGGCATCATCGCCGGTGCGCCACTTCGCCCACGCGATCGAGTACGCGAGCAGCGGCTGCTTGTCCGACGGTGCCTCGGCCTTCACGACCTCGAGTGCCTCGGCGTTCTTGTACTGGCGCAGCAGCGCGTACGTCCACCACGCCTTGTGCTCCGGCGTCTCCTTGTTCTTCGGGAACCGCGTGACGAGCCCGCCCCACGCCTTCTCGGCGGCGGCCCAGTCCTCGAGCTGGATCTCGTAGCTGCCGAGCAGGCGCAGCGTGACCTCGTCGACCTTGTCCTTCGAGATCGCCGCGGCGTCGCGCAGTGCCTGGCGCGCCTCGGTGACGAGCTTGTTCGCCTCGTCGCCGGTCTTGTTCTTCGACTCCTGGTACAGCATGGTCGCGAGCACCGCGGCCTGCGCTTCCTTCTGCACCGGGTCCTTCGTGTTCGCGAAGATCGTGCGCTGCTGCGCGATCGTCAGCTTCGTGTTCTTCGGCGCGTACAGCGGCATGCCCGGGCGACCGAGCGCCTGCGGCTCGAACAGCACGCCGTTGATCTGGATCACGGGGATCTCGAGCGACACGTCACCGGCTGCGGCGGGCTTCGATGCGGAGCCACCGCCGGCACCACCGGGCGTCGTCGAGCCATCTTTGGGAGTACCACCACACGCCGCGAGCGAGACGGCGAGCAGGAACGACAAGCTCTTCATTTGCTCCGAGGTGTACAACACATCGCCGCAACCTGGCCACGCACGACGCGTGATATGGTCCGTTCGCCCGTGCGGTACCTCACCCCGACGTTGCGCGCGATCTTGGTTCTCGGTGGACTGGTTGGCCTCGGTGGAGCGACCGGCTGCGTACGCGTCAAGGCGTACCAGCGCGAGCACCTCGCGAAGCGGTCGATGACGAACGATCGCGATCCCGGCGAGGCGCGATTCGGCCAGCACGAGCGCGGCTCGCGCGAAGGCGCGGACGGTGGCACCGGCCAACCGGGCGGCGGATGCGGCTGCAACTGACGATCGCGGCGCTCGTCGCCGTCGCGGCTCCCGCGCATGCCGACGGCACGCTGTCGGCGCGCGGCGTCTACTACAAGGAGCGCGCGACGCGCGTCATGCAGCCGATGCTCGACGGCATGTTCGAGGTCGGCGCGCGCGGCATGATCGATGGCCACCTGCTCGTCGACGCGATCACGAGTGCCTCCGCCTCCGCGGGCGCCGCCGACGCGGTCGCATTCACCGAGCGACGCTACGAGGCCGGCGGCGGGTACACGCACCAGCTCGATCACGGCCTCAAGCTCGGCGGCGAGGCGAAGTACTCGACCGAGTCCGACTACAAGTCGCTGTACGCCGGCGCGCGCGGCGAGCTCGAGCTGTTCCAGAAGAACACGACGCTCGGCCTCGGCGGCGGCGTCAGCTACGACACGATCTCCGCCGGCACCGGCGGCGGCCTCGCGCAGCCGACGATCGAGTGCGAGCCCGGCGCGACGGAGTCTCAGACCTGCAACCTGACCGCGCTCGCGCTCTACGCGTCGGCGTCGCAGCTGATCACGCCGCAGGCCGTGCTCGGCGCCTCGATCGACATCGCGCGGCTCGACGGCTACCAGTCGAACCCGTACCGCACCGCGATCGCCGGCAACGAGCTCGTCCCCGAGCGCCACCCGACCGAGCGCACGCGCGAGGCGTTCGCGCTGTCCGCGCGCTACTTCGTCACGCAGACCGACACGACGCTCGTCGGCGCCTACCGCTACTACCGCGACACCTGGAAGGTCCACGGCCACACCCCCGAGCTGCGGATCATCCAGCAGGTCGGCGGCTCGATCGATGCCACCTTCCGTTACCGCTATCACACGCAGGACGGCGCGTTCTTCTACAAGGAGCGCTACGCCTCGGCCGACGAGATGTTCGTCTCCGACGATGTGAAGCTCTCCACATTCACGACGCACACGATGGAGGCCAAGCTCGGCATCCTCGGCGAGGCCTTCCAGCTCGGTGGCCGGTGGGCGGGCGCGCGATTCGAAGGAGTGCTCCAGTATGTCGTCCAGTACAATCGCTTCGGCAATGCGATCATCGCTCATGTCGCGCTCACCGTTCCGATCGAGTACTAGCCTCGCGCTGCTCGCGCTCGCCGTCGCAGTCGCCGCCACGACCATCGGCTGCGGCGACGACGACTGTGGACCGCAAGGCGCGCCGACCTCCGGTCTCGTCGCCGGCGACGATCAGATCACGATCACCTACGGCAACCTGACCGCCGGCCTCAACAACGACTGCCCCGATGCCGACGCCCCCGACGGCATCGTCAGCATGACGATCATGGGCCAGCAGACCGACGGCACCGGCCTCCTCACCCTCTGCGTCTCGCGCCCCGATCGCTTCGCGAGCGAGGAGCTCGGCCTCGGCAACGACGTCGCCGCCTCCGACGTCCACGTCGTCGACGTCACCGGCTCGGCGAACAACTGCACCTTCCGTCTCGACACGACGCGCCCGCCGACCGGCACCGCCTCCTCCGACGGTCTCTGCAACAACGGCGCGGGCACCGAGGGCTTCGCGCTGGTCGTCGACGGTGCCCTCTCCCTCCAGCGCACGTGCGGCACGACCGTCGACTCGGTCTCGGTCACGCTGCGCGGTCGCGTCGCGGTCGCCGCCCAGTAACGGGGTCAGGCTACACTTCGTCAACCTGGCGGCGCCGAACCGCGCGAAATCGCTGCCGCGAATGGGGACAGGCTACACTTGGTCAACTTGCGAGAGCTCGCGCATGCGCTCTCCGGCGAGACGGCGAGACGGCGAGACGGCGAGACGGCGGGACGGCCAGACGGCGACACGGCGAGACGAGGTTGACGAAGTGTAGCCTGTCCCCGATCGCGGTCGCGATCTCGGTGACTTGCGCGCCGCCAGGTTGACGAAGTGTAGCCTGACCCCGATCGCGCGTTACCCGGACAGCGCCGGCGGCAAGTCGCGGCTTACCAGCGGTAGTCGCGGACCCACTCGACCAGTGGGCCGAGGAAGTCACGCGCGGTCGCGCGCAGCAGATCGGACTCGCCGATCGCGCCGGCGACCGCGGGGCCGAAGGTGTAGTAGGTCTCGATCGCGAGCTCGCCGAGGACCGTCTTCGCGAGCAGCGAGTCGCGGAACCGGCGCAGCTGGCCGATCTCGTTCGCCATCGTCGAGCCGTAGGCGGCGGTCGCGATGAAGCACGCGTCGACGTGGCCCTGCGCGCGCTCCGTGGTCGTCAGCTCGAACACGGCGAGCGTGCTGCCGTTGCGGCAGTCGTCGAACGCGCGGATCGCGATCGAGTACGTGGTCTCGGGGACGAGGCCCTTCACCGTGAGCAGCTGCTCGGCGCCGGGCGGGCCGAGGTCGACCTCGATCGGCGCGAGCGTGCCGGTCGTGAAGTTCTCGTCGGTCATCGTCTCGCCGACGCGGTAGCGGATCTCGTAGCCGCGCACGTTGCCGACGAGGCCGTCGTCGCCCGGGGCGGTGAACGACAGCGTCGCCTGCGTGCTCTTGACGTCGACGATCGCGATGTTCGCCGGCGTCGCGGGCGGCTCGAAGTCCTGCTCGCGACGCGCGGTGGTGCGGACGCGGTACGAGACGCCGCCGGTCGACTGGAGCGCGAGCCGGCCGGCACCGGTGCCCGGGCCGCTGGAGATCGTGCTGTCCGGTACCCGGACATTGCCGTCGAGGCCGTCGGGATCGCCGTAGCCGGCGTAGCTGTCGGTCGCGCTCGTCGTCTCGGTGATGCCGACGGTGACCGGCACGCGGTAGAGCACCGACGGCTGGCCGCGATAGGCCTGACCGTAGTCGGCGTACGCGACCGGCGGCGACGGGTACTTCGTCGGATCGTACGAGCTGTTGAAGTCGAATTCCTTCGAGACCTCGACCCACAGCACGTAGTCGCCGTTCGGGACCTCGGGCGGGATCGAGTAGGTGAACGTCGACTCGACCCCGAGCAGCGGCGTCGCGTGCGAGACCGCATCGAACGGGTTGAGCGCCGCGAACATCTCGACGTCGGACGCGTCGACCGTGGTCTTCAGCAGATCCTCGCGCGGCGGGTACAGGCTCTTCCTCGTCGCCGACAGCACGCCCTTGTCGGTGTACGCGGCCGATGGGCAGGTCACCGCGTCGAACTCGTCGGGGCGCAGCGGCCGGCAGAACGCGAGCTCGGGCGAGCTCTTCTTCTGCGGGTGCGAGAGGTTGTCGTCGAGGCCGTCCTGGAACCCGATCTCCGGCCACTCGAGGCCGTGCTTGTGCGACCACACCGGAAACACGGTGACGCGGCGGCCGTACGGCCACATCGGCCCGCTGTTGAAGTCGAACCGCCCGGGGCGATTGCCGAGCCCGAGCGCGCCGGTCTTCTGCGTGATGAACACGGTGCCCATGTACTGGCCGTTCGCGTCCTCGAGCCACGCGACGATCTGCGGCGGGAACTGATCCGCCCCGGTGCCACTCGCGGCCGGCGTCAGCGCGACGTCGAGCACGCGGCATTCATTCTCGGCATGGGCGGACGACGCGAACAGACTGAGTCCCAGGACAAACCACCGGCGCATGCCGCCGCATCATCGCACGCAGGCCGCCGCGCGCCGATCGAATTGCTACCCGCTGCGTGCGCGCAGCCACACGACGATCGGCCCGAGCACGTCGCGCGCGGTCGCCCGCAGCAGGTCGGACTCGCCGATCACGCCGGCAAAGGCCGGACCGAACGTGTAATAGGTCTCGACCGCGAGCTCGCCGAGCACGGTCTTCCGCAGCAGCGCGTCGCGGAAGTGGCGCAGGAACCCGACCTCGTTCGCGAGCACCGAGCCATACGCCGCGGTCGCGACGAAGCACGCGTCGACCTCGCCGGGCAGCCGCTCGGGCGTGGTCGCCTCGACGACGGCGAGCGGGCTCGGGTTGTGGCAGTTGTCGTACGCGCGGACGCCGATCGAGTACGCCGTATCGGGCAAGAGGCCGCTCAGCGTCACGGTCTGCAGCTCGCCGCTCGGCAGCACCGGCAGCGCGACGTTCGCGAGCGTCGAGTCCGCGAAGTTGGCGTCGGTGATCGGCTCGCCGGCGCGATACCGGATCTCGTAGCTCTGCGGCGTGCCGTTGCGGCCGTCGTCGCCGGGCGCCCGGAACTGGAACGTCACGCTCGTGCCGCCGATCTCGGTCACCGCCAGTACGCGCGGCGCGACCGGCGCGATCTCGTCGATCTCGCGGCGCGTCCCGACCTTGACCCGGTACGTCGACGTGCCGTCCGCGATCAGCGCGAGCCGCCCCGCGCCGGTGCCGGGCTCGTTCGAGATCGTGGCGTCCGGCGCGCGGATGTTGCCGTCGAGCCCGTCGGGATCGCCGTAGCCGATGTACTGGTCCGTCGTCGCGACGACGTCGGTCGCGCCGAGCGTGAACGGCACCCGGTAGACGACCGACGGCTGACCCCGATACGGCAGCCCGTAGTCGAGCCACGGGATGCCGGTCGGCGACGGAAACCGCGTCTCGTTGTACGTCGCGTTCATGTCGAACTCGCGCGCGACCTCGACGAACAGCACGTAGTCCCCGGGCACGACCTCGGGCGGTACGACGAAGCTGCCGCGCGCGCCGACCCCGAACGCCGGCGTCGCCTGCGAGATCGTGTCGAACGGATTCATCACGTCGTACATCGCGGCATCGGGCGACTCCTCGGACGTGATCGCGAGATCGTTGCGCGGCGGATACCGGCTCTCGGCGCTCGCCGAGAACACGCCCTTGTCGGTGTACGCCTGCGCCGACGGACAGGTCAGCGCGTCGAACTCGTCGGGCTGCAGCGGCCGGCAGTAGTGCAGATCCGGCGAGCTCTGGCCGCCCGAGTGCGAGAGGTTGTCGTCGTTGCCGTCCTGGAACACGACCTCGGGCCAGCGCAGCGGCTGCTTGTGCGACCACACCGGAAACACCGTCACGCGCCGGCCGTACGGCCACATCGGGCTCGAGTTGAAGTCGAACCGGCCCGGTCGGTTGCCGAGCCCGTACGTGCCGGTCGCCGCGGTGATGTACACGGTCGCGACGAAGTTGCCCGCGGTGTCCTCGATCCACGCGACGACCTGCGGCCGGTAGCGATCCGCGGGATCCTGCGGCGCGGCGAGCTGGTAGCTGACGTCGACGATCCGGCAGTCGTTGCCGGCGCGCGCGTTCGCCGCCACCGCGGTCACGCCGACGATGACAACCCCGAGGATCGTCGCCGCGCCCCGCATCACTGCTTCGGCGGCGGGACCGAGAACCCGCGCACGCGGTCCACGATCGGCGACAGCACACGGCGCGCGGTCGCTCGCAGCAGATCCGACTCGCCGACCGCGCCCGCGACCGCCGGACCGAACGTGTAGTAGCTCTCGACCGCGAGCTCGCCGAGCACGGTCTTGCGCAGCATCACGTCGCGGAACCGGCGCAGCAGGTCGACGTCGTTCGCCATCACCGAGCCATACGCGGCGGTCGCGATGAAGCACGCATCGACCTGACCGACCGTGCGCTCCGGCGTCGTGAACTTCAGGACGCTCAGCTCGCTCGCGTTGCGGCAGTCGTCGAACGCGCGGATGCCGATCGAATACTCGGTCTCCGGCAACAGCCCGGTCAGCTCGAACGTCTGGTAGCCGCCTGCGTTCACCGGCACGACCGACGTCCCCGCGATCACCGCGGTGTCGAAGTTCGCGGCGGTCATGTCCTCGCCGACGAGGTAGCGGATCTCGTAGCGCTTCGCCCGGCCGGTCACGCCGTCATCGCCGGGCGCGACGAACGCGAGCGTCGCCTTATTCTGCGTGACATCGACCGCCTGGAGCTCGGCCGGCACCGCCGGTGGCTCGAAGTCGAACTGCGGCTTCGACGTCACGCGCACGCGGTACGTCGTGCTGTCCTGCGATACCAGCGCGAGCCGCGTCGCGCCCGAGCCCGGCACGTCGACCGAGATCGTGCCGTCCGCCGCCCGGACATTGCCATCGATGCCGTCGGGATCGCCGTAGCCGACGTAGTCGGTCGCCGCCGCGCTCGTCATCGTGCTCTCGATCGTAAACGGCACCTTGAACAGCACCGACGGCTGACCGCGATACGGCGCGCCGTAGTTGTCGTACGGGATCCCGACCGGCGCCGGATACACCGTCGGGTTGTACGTGCCGTTCATGTCGAACTCGCGCGCGACCTCGACGAACAGCACGTAGTTGCCAAACGGCAGCGACTCCGGCACCGCCCACGACACCGTCGCCGGCGTGCCCGGCACCGGCGTCGCCTGCGATACCGAGTCGAACGGGTTCAGCACCGCGAACATGTCGACGCTCGGATCATCGGTCACCGCGCGCGCGACGTCGTTGCGCGGCGGGTACAGGCTCTTCGGCATCGCCGGCGCGAGCACGCCCTTGTCGGTGTACACCGCCGACGCGCAGCTCATCGCGTCCCACCCGGGCTCGCTCGTCGTCAGCGGCCGGCAGAAGTGGTTCTCGCGCGAGCTCTGGTTGAACGGATGCGACAGGTTGTTGTCGTCGCCGTTCTGGAACACGACCGTGTCCCACGACAGCCCGTGGCGGTGCGCCCAGATCGGAAACACCATCGTTCGCCGGCCGTACGGCCACGCCGGTCCGCTGTTGAAGTCCGCGCGCCCCGGCCGGTTGCCGATCCCGTACGTGCCCGTCTGCTCGGTGATGAAGATCGTCTCGAGGTAGTTGCCGTTCGTGTCCTCGACCCACGCGACGATCTGCGGCGCGAACGGGTTGTTCGACTGCGCCGCGGGCATGAAGTCGACGTCGACCGTCGTGCAATTGCCCTCCGCGTACACGGGACCCGATCCCACCGCGCCCGACCCGACGACGAGCGCGGCCCACGCCACGCGACGAAGCACTGCCATAGCCGCATTATTGCTAGCAGACGGCCTCGGACAAGCAGGCAAATCGACCTCCCGCGAGTTTCTCGCGCGTGGTCCGGCAGAAATGTCACACCGCCGGCCTAGCGTCGCGTCGTGGCACGCACGCCCGAGTACCTGATCCTCGACATCGAGACCGTTCCCGACGTCGAGCGCTGGCAACGTCCGGACGTCCCCGAGGGCGCGCCGCCGGGTCGCGAGCATCGCGAAGCCTTTCCACCGACGTGGGCGCATCGGATCGTCGTGGTGGGATGGATCTGGCTCGACCAGAGTTACAGGCTCAAGCAGATCGGCGTGCTCGGCGACGCACCGCCCTCCGCCGGCACGACCGCCGACGACCGCGAGCGCGCGCTGCTCGTCGAGCTCTCGACCGCGATCGGCCGCCGCAAGCCCGTGCTCGTCACGTACAACGGCCGCAGCTTCGACCTGCCCGTGATCGCGCAGCGCTCGCTCTGCCACGCGGTCCCGATCGGCTGGTACTACCGCGAGCGCGGCATCCGCTACCGCTTCTCCGAGGACGGCCACCTCGATCTGTGCGACTGGCTCGCCGATCACGGCGCCACGCGTGCCGGCAAGCTCGATCAGGTCGCACGCCTGATCGGCCTGCCGGGCAAGGTCGGCATCGACGGCTCGCAGGTCGAGGGCCTCTACCAGGCCGGCGATCTCGCCGCGATCCAGACGTACTGCCTCGCCGACGTCGCGCAGACCGCGCTGCTGCTACTCCGCTTCCGCCTGCTGCAAGCGCAGCTCTCGGTCGAGGCCTATCACGATCGCATGGCCGCGCTGCTCGACGCGCTCGCCGCCGACGGCCGCGTCGCCGATGTCCTCGCCGGCATCGATCGCGCGCGCCTGCTGGGCCCTGCGCCTGCGGCCGAAGCGTGATACGCCGCAAGCCGTGACGAAGAAGACCGGGCAGGTCGAGCACGCGCTCGATCAGCTGAAGGCGACGCGCCTCGACGCGAGCTTCTTCGCCCGCGACGTGCTCGTGGTCGCGCGCGCGCTCGTCGGATGCGCGCTCGTCCACGGCCGGCGCGCCGGCGTGATCGTCGAGACCGAGGCATACCAGGGCCCCGAAGACGCCGCGTCGCACGCGCGCTTCGGCCCGACCGCGCGCACCGAGGTGATGTTCGGACCCGGCGGCGTCGCGTACGTCTACCTCTGCTACGGCATCCACGAGATGTTCAACATCGTCACCGGCACCGCGGGCGAAGGTCAGGCGGTGTTGATCCGCGCGATCGCGCCGCTCGTCGGGCTGGCCGACGATCCGGAGGTCGGCCGCGGCCCCGGCAAGGTGACGAAGGCGCTCGCGATCGATCGGCGCCACGATCGCCGCGACCTCGCGAGCGGTGCGCTGTTCGTCGCCGCGGCGCCGGAGCGCCCTGCCCTGCAGGCGTGGCAGCACGTGCCGCCGCTCGCGATCGCGACCGGCCCGCGCGTGGGCGTCGCGTATGCGGGCGAGTGGGCGGATCGGCCGTACCGGTTCTGGTGGAAGGGTCACCCGTCGGTGTCGCGCACGCCGGCGTCGACACCGGTGGGCGCACGCAGCGGTCGACGGAAGACTTCGCTTCGCACCGACTGACGAGCTCGCGCGCGTCCTGCGGAGCAGCGGCAGCGATCACTGCACCGCGAAGCCAAACCTCTCGCGAAACTCCGCAAAATCGGACAGCAACGTGATCTCGTCGATCACCTGAAGGTTCACGCAGCTATCGAAGTCGGCAAGCAGACCCGCATCGATATCAGCGCGATTCATACCGACTCTGAGTATGCACTCGTCGAGCAAGGCAGGCTTCAGCGACTCGATGAACGCTCCCAGCGATCCGTACTCAGTAAAATCATCCACCGCCGGGATCACGAGGGCGACTCGATCAGAAGGGGCATACAACGGGAAGACCAGATTTTTCCGACGCGCCTCGGTGGTGAGCTTCTCCAAAAGCTCCGCCGTGGGCTCCGCTATCAACAGCGAGAACTCGCGCCTCGAAGTATGCAGTGTCTCGTTCGTCTTGTAGAAGCGACGCTTGATCACTCGATCACCTTCTTGTCAATGACCGTCAGTTGCGTCGGACCGGACCCGGTCGCTTCGCCGCGCACGCCCTCACGCGCGACGGCTCGCTCTCTGGAACACCGCTTCGATCACGGACACGCCCGGTCACGTGTCAGCTTCGGCGGACGAAGCACGGGTGCTGCGACCGTCGCGCAACGTATCGACCCGGCGCAGTCGCTGGCGATACAGGTACTCCTCGAGCTTGTTGCGATCGCGGCTCTTCGCCGGTCGGTAGTGAAAGTGCGGCGTCCGCGTGATCGTGACGAGCGATGGCACGCGTGGCACCGCCAGGTCCTTGAGCCAGCCGGCGACCTCGGTCTCGAGCGTCCGGTCCTCGGACAGCCAGACGACGGTCTTGTGCTCGGTGAGCCGCAGCGTCGCCTTGTGCTTGCGGATGTAGATCGAGGTCTCGAGGTGGCCGTTGCCGAACAGCTCGTCGTCGTGGTCGTCGAGGAACCGCAGGATCTTCTTCGCGTCGACGCGCGAGGTCAGGTAGACGTCGGTCGTGCCGGCGTCCTCGAAGTGATCGAGCACCCGGATCTCGAGGTTGTCCGCGGTCGGCAGGCGCTCGATCATGCCCATGAACAGATCGGTCAGGTGCTCGGCCTCGGTCTGTGCCTCGACGACGAACAGGTTCGGATCGTCGTGGATCGTGTAGCCGCGGCGCGCCTCCGCCCGCTCGGTCGGGGCCGCGAGCGACGGGATCACACCGACCGGCCAGTGAAACGTCGGCAGCTCCGGGGCATCGCCGATCTCGACGACGCGCTCCTTGCCGACCGACTCGCCGAGCGGGATCTCGGCGCTGTTCGCGACCTCGGCGGCGATCGCGTACGCGCCCTTGACGTGATGCTCGGCGGTGGCGATCGCCATGCCGAGGTGCTCGCCTTCGGCCGCGAGCAGCATCGGCGCCGCGTGCGGACGCGCGATCGCGACGCGGTACCAGGTGCGGGTCACGGGGCGAGTCGACATCTCTGCGAACCCTACCCGCTGGCGGTCGAGTGCACCACCGTTAGCAAGTGCTGTGAATCAGCGCGACCACGCGCTCGTGCGCGATGCGTCGGTTGTATTCGGTCACCGCCTGCTCGCTCTGGAGCACGAGCACGGTCGTCGCGTGCGCACGCGCGAAGTCGATCGTCGCCTGCGGCACCTGCAGCACGAGGTCGACGCCGCGCGACAGGATCACGACGTCGGGCTTCGTCGCGAGCAGGTCCTCGAGGTCCGCGATCTGGATGCCGGGGTTGTGGCGCGTGCCAGTCTTGCGCCAGTCCCACTCCTCGACGCCGCCCGGGAACAGCCGCGCGTCCTTGAAGATGCGCTGCTCGGCATCGACGATCTGGCCCCACTGGAAGCTCGCGATCGCGAAGTTCTCCCGCGTGGTCGTCATCAGGCAAGCATAGCTAGAAATCGCTGCCGACCGAGAACCCGAGCGTCATGTGCGTCAGCTGCGCGTCGATCGCGGGCGCATCGAAGTCGTTGCCGCGGTGCAGGCGGTAGAAGTCGTAGCCGTTGTCGAGGAACAGCGACGCGGTGACCTTCGGGCCGATCTTCGTGAAGAACAGCGGCCATGCGAGGAAGCCGAGCGCGCGCACCTTGCCCTTGAGCTGGATGCCGCCGCCGAAGCCGAGACCGCGCCCGCCGTAGTCGGAGTCGACCGAGTCCTCGAGGTACAGGCTGCCGTGGCTCATGCTGCCGCGCAGGTAGATCTCGAGGTGGTCGGCGATCGGCTGGATGTAGCGGAGGTCGAGGCCGTAGGTGTCGAGGAAGTGGGTCGCGTAGTAGCCGGTCTCGGGCTGGTCGGTGCCGCCGATGTCGGTCGCGAACCACGCGTCGACCGCCCAGTGGCCGCGCCGCATGCCGGCGGACAGCCGGAGCCGGAAGCTCGAGTCCATGTACTGGCCCAGCTCGTCCTTGATGTGCGAGCCGCCGAACGACTCGGTGAAGTAGAAGCCATCGGCCTCCGCGGTCGACGGCGCGGCGAGCGAGGTGGCGGCAAACATCACGGCGAGCGCGAGCAGGCGATGCATGCCCCGCCATGACAGCAGCGGTCGTGCCACGGCTCAAATGACATCCAATCAAAGAGTTAGCCGCGGCGAGATCGCGACGCCGCAGCCGACCCTGACAGCGGTGCCCTGGGTCGGCAGCGGCCGCAGATCACCGGCAGGGCGTCACCCGAACGTCGTCATCGTTCAGGTCCACGTTCAGGCACGCCGCGGCGCCAAACATGTCCGCTGGCTCGAAGTAGCCCATCTCGCTGCGCCGCACGCGAGCGCCGCGCGTCACCTCGAGTGCGAGATGCGATTCGTGATCGGGACGGAGCCAGAGCCGAGCGCTCTCGCCCGAGCCGAGCGAGAACTGACGGGCGTACGAACCGTCCGAGAGCGTCGCCGAGATCATCGCGGGCGCGCCGAGGTTGCGCACGCGCACGACGGACGTCGCGTCGGACGATGTGACGGCGCCGAGCAACATGGCGATGCCATAGACGATCGCCGGCCGCACGTCAGTTGCCGATCGACGGCTGCTCGAACACGATGAACGTCAGCTTGCCGAGCAGGCGACCGCCGATCTGCTGGCCGAGCGGCACGGTGAGCGCGGCGTCGAAGAACGTGCCGTACGGCGCGTCGAGGGACACGAACATGCCACTCGCTGTGGTCTTCGTCCCGGTCGCGAGGCCGGTACGAGTCCCGTTGAGGTACTGCACCGTGCCTTGCGTCGACGTGACGGTGTAGCCCTGCGCCGGCTTGAGGTTGTTGTCGAGCACGATGCCGATCGTCATGCCTGCCTCGGGAAACGCCGCGAGGCCGAGCGCCGTCAGCAGCTGCTGCAACGACTCGCGCGTCACCCGCACGCCGGCGATGTCGACGCTCGTGATCGGAGGCGACAGCGTCTCGCAGGTCACGACCGTCGTCGACTGCGGCGCATCCTCGAGCACCTGTACGCATGCCGAGCTGTCGAACATCAGATCGACATCCGCGCTCCACTGCGGCGGGACGACGCCGGGCACGCGATCGAGGGCGCGAGACTGCGCCGGGTTGAGCTCGAACTCGGTGTCGAGGAGGACCGGCTTGCCGATGAACACGTTCAGCTGGTCGGCGTCGGCGGAGCTGACCGAGAACGGCAGCAACTCGAAGTCGCGCACCCGCGCGGTGACCGGCACCGTGTTCGTGCCGGCGCACGTCGGCGCGTTGACGAGCTGGAGATCGGTGCAGCCGAGCGTGACGACGGTCTCGTCGTCGCCCGGGTGATAGAACGCGCGGCCACCGAGCGCCGGGCCACCGGCGCCAACGGGAAAGCCATCGACCGCATCGAACGTGACGGGCGTGTTCAGGCAGTTGAGCTCGCCCGTCGCGTCGTCGATCGGGATCGACGAGGCCGGCCAGATCGTCATCTGGACCTCGAGCGTCTTGCGCGGCATCTCGACGATCGGCAGGTTGATCTTCGAGATCGAGCACAGGTCCTTGGCCGGCGTGATCGGCTCGCAGATCGAGATGTACGGCGTCTCGGGATGATCGGGATCGAGGACGCGCAGCGACAGGATGCTGTCGCATGGCATCGGGACCTGGTCGCACGTCGACGCGTTGCACGACTGCGGGCCGCCGTTCGCGGGCTGGTAGTAGATCGTGAGCGGCGGCGTGGTGCACGCGGCGACGACGACGAGGATGGCCAGTGCCGACCTCATCGCCCGATCGTCTCCGTCGGCTTCGGGCCGAGGTTGCCGTTCGTCGTCACGTGGCGATCGATCGACGCGATCACGAAGATGCCGACGATCGCGAGCACCGCCGACGGAATTCCGATCCGGTACCGGCTCTTCTCGTACCAGCGGTCCTCGGGCGGCGGCAGCTTGATCGGGCGATCGTCCTTGCGCGCGATCTTCGCCGGCGGCGGCGGTGCGAGCGGCCATAGCAGCTCGGCGACCGGCTCGGTCTTGCGCTCGCGCAGCTTCGAGAAGCCGTCGGCGGCGCTCCACGTCTGCACGACGAGCTTGCCGGCGTTGTCGGTGACGAGCACGGCGTCCTTGATCCCGAGCAGCGTCGCGAGCTCGCCCATCGCGGTCGAGCGGGCCGCGGTGTCGGGCGCGGCGCGCAGCACGTTGCGGGCGCGGCTGACCTTCGTCCGCTTCGTGGTGACCGCGTCCTCGATCGCGACCTCCTCCTTCTGCTTCGCGGCGACGGTGACCTTCTTGCCGCGCGGATCGCGATCGGGGCCGATCAGCCAGACGACGTGATCGCCGGCGGTCGCGGGGAACCACGCCGGGGCGGTGCCGACTTCCTGGTTGTCGATCACGACGGTGCCCGTGCCGGTGACCGAGATCGTGCCGGTCGCGGTCTGGCCGGCCTTCGTGGCGTTGTAGGTCCGGATCACCTCGGGCAGGTAGCGGCCCTCGTCGGGCTGAAACGTCGGATCGACGCGGTGGGCGAGCGCGAACGCGGCCGCGGCCTGGCGGTTGTCGCGCAGGCCGAGGTAGGCATGGCCGAGCAGGAACGACAGCTCGGCGTAGGTGGCGACGACCTCGCCCGTCGGGGTCGCGGAGAGCAGCGCGGACTGCGCGGCCTGGACCGTGCCCTCGGCGGACTTGAACTCGAAGCGCTCGAGCTGCTGCTCGGCGGCGCGGATCGCGTCGTGGGCGTCGCGCAGGCGGCGGGTCTGGTCGTCGGGGCCGGCCTTGGACATCAGCTCGCCGGCGAGCACGGCGTCGATCGGACCGAGGACGGCGTGCTGGTTGACCTCGTTGCCGAGGGCGCGCGCGAGCTCCATGCCGGCGTCGGTCTCGGTCAGGTTGACGATCGCGACAGGGCGGCGTTCGGCGCGCGCGATCGCCACCCCGAAAAACAGGGAGCAGACCACGGCCAAACGGGCCGCCAGGCGCGGCGACATTGCCATAGTATAAGGCACCTTGCGCGGCTCACCACGCCGCACTTGGGATTCGACCAAAGCCAAAGCCGTGGCGGACGAGCCGCTCACCAAATCCCTCGAACGCTACGACGTGCTGGACCGCATCGCGGTCGGCGGCATGGCCGAGGTGTTTCTGGCGAAGGCATACGGGGCGCACGGGTTCGAGAAGACGCTCGCGATCAAGCGCATCTTGCCCGAGCTGGCGCGCGATCCCGAGTTCGAGGCGAGGTTCATCGCCGAGGCGAAGGTCGCCGTGCGGTTGTCACACGCGAACGTCGTGCAGGTGCTCGACTTCGGCCGCATCGGCGAGTCGCTGTTCATCGCGATGGAATACGTCGACGGCATGGACCTCGCGGCCATGCTGCGCAAGTTCAAGGAGGAGAAGCGGCTCCTGCCGCTGCCAGCGGCGTTCCACATCGCGATCGAGATCATCCGCGCGCTCGACTTCGCGCACGGTCACAACGTCGTGCACCGCGACGTGTCGCCGTCGAACGTGCTGGTGTCGCGCGCCGGCGAGGTGAAGCTCGCGGACTTCGGGATCGCGGTCGCGGCGCGGCCGCATCGCGGCGGTGGGCCGGGGCCGCGCAAGGTGATGGGGAAGTGGCGCTACATGTCGCCCGAGCAGGCGCGCGGCGACACGCTCGACACGCGCAGCGATCTGTTCAGCGCCGCGAGCGTGATCTACGAGCTGTTCACCGGCGAGAAGCTGTTCCCCGGCGAAGAGGCCGAGGAGATCATCAAGAACATTCACGAGATGCCGATCCCGAAGCTGTCGGCGGTGCGGCCGGGGTTGCCGAGCCGGCTCGACGACGTGCTCGGCCAGGCGCTCGCGCGCAAGCCGATCGATCGGCCGACCCGGCCGGCGACGATCCTGCGCGCGCTGATCGAGCTGTCGTACGAGTCGTCGATCATGGCGACCGCGCTCGACGTCGCGGAGGCGCTCGCGACGGTGATCCCGGCGAAGCGGATCTCGGGGCGCGGCGCCCTCGACGACGTGATCCGCAAGCAGCTGCACGAGCAGTCGGTCGCGCGGCGGACGGCGGTGACCGACGGCAAGCCACCGTCGACCGCGACGCTCGAGAAGGGAGAGGTGTCGACCGGGCTGTTCCGCAAGCTCGACAGCGACGGGCTGTCGCGGCTCGAGGAGATCGAGGTCGGCGGCCAGGCCGAGGCGACGGCCACCCGGGTCGCGGCGCCGCGCGCGAAGCGAGCGTCCGAGCAGGGGTTCGCGATGCCCGGCGATACCGATCTGCACGCGCTGTACAGCGCGAAGGACATCGATCGCCACACCGAGGTCGGCGGGCCCCCGACGGGACAGGTGCCGAAGCTCGGCGCGTCGTCGATGAGCCTGCCGGCGCAGAAGCCGACGACCGAGACGACGGAGCGCGGGCGATCGTCGCGCGGGATGTGGATCGTGTTCGTGCTGCTGCTGCTCGTCGCCGGCGGGATCGGCGTGTGGGCGCTCGTCCGGCCGGGCGATCGCACGATCGTCGCGCCGGTCACGAGTGATGGCGGCGTCGAGGCGCAGGCGAAGATCACGATCGATCCCGAGCCCGAGGGCGCGGCCGGCTACATCGAGCTCGCCGGCGATCCGAAGACGCGGCAGGCGATCCCGAAGCTCGCGCACGACAAGCCGTTCAAGGCGACGCTGCGCGCGAACGAGAAGTACCACTACCACCTCGAGCTCGCGGGCTACAGCGCCTACGACGAGACCGTCACGATCAGCCCGAACGAGAACCTGCGGCTGCGTCCGCAGCTGACGAACGCGCCCGCGAAGCTCGACGTCACGACGCAGCCACCGGGCGCGACGGTCACGGTCGCCGGCCGCGTGCTCGGCGAGACGCCGAAGCTGTTCGACGGCATCGCGCCGGCGAAGGGCGCGACGATGGTGATCGCGAAGCCCGGCTACGCGACGATCACGAAGTCGATCGATCTGATCGCAGGCGAGACGACGAAGGTCAGCGAGACGCTCGTCGCCGAGCAGAAGTTCGGCTGGGTCCAGGTCAAGGTCGAGGGCGGGTTCCCGTGGGGCACGGTGTCGGCGAACGGCCGCACGCTCGGCGAGAACAAGGGCGTCGCCGGCTACAACAAGTTCAAGCTGCCGGTCGGCAGGCAGAAGCTCGTCGTGACGAACCCGAAGGCGAAGAAGCCCGCGGTTGTCACCGTCGACGTGTTCGAGAACGCGACGAAGACCGTGACCGTCACGCTCGAGTGATGCGGCTTTTTGCCAGCTTTGTCGGGGCCAGCGCCGGCGGCTCGCGTGTCGTGGGGGCATGCGCCTCCGTCCATTGTCCCTCTCCTTCTGTTTCCTCTGTGCCTGCGGCGACGACGCCCCGATCCAGCCCGATGCCGTGATGCCCGACACGCCTGCGGCGACGACGCTGCCGATCGTCGTCCACGCCGAGCCCGGCGCGAACGTCCGGGTCGCGGTCCGCGACGGCGACGGCGCGTGGGCGCGCGCGATGCCGGCCGCCGACGGCTCGTTCTCGGCGACGATCGCGAGCGGCCGCTACGGCATCGCCGTGACGTGCGTCGACGATCTGTGGCAAGAGCTGCGCGTCCTGTACGCGACGGTCGCCGAGCAGCCGGCGCCCGAGCTCGTCGTGTCGTGCGGCTTCCCGGACGATCCGATCGTGATCGACAAGCACGTATCCGGCACGATCAGCGGGCTCGCGGGCGCCGGCTACACCGCGCGACTCGGGCTGTCGAGCCTGCGCGACACCTCGCCGGGGACGAGCCTGGCGTACGCGAAGGACACGATCGGTGGCACGTGGTCGTTCGCCGTCGGTCGCTACGCGGCGCAGAGCGCGCAGCAGCACGTCGATCGCGTCGCGATCCGGCGCGATCTCGTGATCGCCGGCGACCAGGTGGAGAACGTGAACCTCGCGACCGAGGGCGTCGCGACCGAGTCGCGCGACATCAGCGTCGGCAACCTCGCCGGCGACGACGTGCTCGTGCGGTCGCGATTCCGCACCGCGAATTCGTTCAACCTGACGCTCGCGTCGGATGCCACCGAGCCGTTCACGATCGATCTGCCCGCGGCCGCGCAGTGGATCGCCGGCGATCGGCTCGCGTTCTCCGTCAGCGCGACGAACCAGACCGACCTCACCGCCGAGCGCACGATCGAGCGCACGTTCACCCGCCCGGATCTCGCGGCATCGTTCGCGCTCGAGCTGCCGGCGCCGCTCGACGGCTTCTCGTTCAGCGGCACGCCGGCGAGCTTCCGCGCGACGTGGACCCCGCACCCGACCGCGACGTCGTACACGATGGACGTGTTCAGCAACGGCATCGAGGGCACGCTGTGCGGCGGGCTGTGCTTCCCGCTGTGGGGCGTCGAGGCGACGCCGGGCTACTTCGGCGGCGCGACGACCCATGACCTGCGCACGCCCGAGGTCAGCGAGCTGACCGCGATCGATGTCTGGGATCCGCGGCTCGACATGACGCCGGGCTTCGAGATGTTCTGGTCGGTCGATGCCATCGAGACGCGCGCCGATGGCTTCACGTACCGCGCCGGCCATCGCGATACGATCGTCCCGTGAGGCGGCGTCCCCTGAACAGCAGCACGCCGACGACGATCGCGAGCAGCACGGGCGGCGCGCCGCCGGTGTCGCAGCAGCCGCCCGCGGGCTCGACCGGATCGCCGGGCCAGCACACGCCGTCGGAGCCATCGGACGCGCAGTGAAAGCCGTCCGGGCAGCTGCGCGGATCGTCGACGTCGCAGCGCTGCGAGCACAGTCGATCGGCGCCGCCGCCCGCGCACAGCTCGGACTTGCAGAAGTGATCGTAGCTGCACGCGTCGCCGAGCTCGCCGACCGGCGGATCCCACAGGCAGCGGCCCTCGACGTCGCAGTGCTGGCCGTCGGCGCAGGTGTCGGCGCTCGTGCACGGTGCGCCCTTGACGACGCGCCGCCGCGGCGAGCTCGTCGCGCTGCCGAGATCATCCTTGGCGACGATCGCGAGGTCGATCACGCCGTCGGGGATTCGTGGATCGAGCGCGAACGTGTACGCGCTGTCGAGCTGGCCGGGCACGGTCTGCCAGCGCGCGCCGTTGATCCAGACCTCGAGCGCGGCGACGCCCCGCTGTGCGGTCGCGTGGACGGTGACCGGCGCGCCCGCGATCTGGTCGCCGGCGAGCGGCTCGATCACCTCGATCGTCGGCGGTGCCGTGATCGGCGTCGCCGCGCCGAGCAGGCTGAGCAGCCGGCCGTGCGCGCTCTGGGTCTCGCCGCACGCGCACGGCCGGGCCATCGACTCGCCGCAGAGCTCGCGCTCGGAGCGAAAGAACCGCTGGACGCGGCAGTCGGTGCGATAGCTCATCGGATCGGTGCACGCCGACCGGCCGTCGAGGAATGACCACGTGTGATCGAGGCCGAACGCATGCCCGGTCTCGTGCGCGACCGCCCAGCACAGCCACAGCACGTCGCCGTCGATCGCGACGTTCGGGAACACGAACGACATCACGTTCGCGTACGGGCTGCAGTCGCTGGTCATCGGCGACACGCCGGCCGCGCCGTCGTAGCCGAGCTGGCGGTTCGTGCCGGCGACGACCGCCTCGTTGTACGCGACACCGTCCGGCGGCTGGACGTCGGTGACGTCGAGCGCGTACGGCGAGTAGACCTCGCGCACGCAGTGGACGAGCGCGTTCCACGTCGCGTCCGGCCACACGAACGGCGCGAGCTGGATCGTCGGGCCCGTCGTCGGGATCGTCGAGATGTGGTTCGCGGCGTCGTCGTAGCTACCGCGCGTGATCGTGCAGCCATCCGCGCAGCGGTTCAGATAGAGCACGTGCGCGGCGGTCGCGTGCGGCTGCGGCGGCACCTCGACGACAGCGAACGGCGGATCGCTGGCGTGCGCGAGTGCCGGCAGCAGGACCACGAGCGCGGCGAGTCCCCTCATGCGGCGATGACAGCAGATCGCGAACGACGGTTACCGCGCGCGCGGCTCGCAGCCGGTGACCGGGCGAGGCGCGGCCATAGCGATAGCTGTGGCCGCGCCTTGCGTCCGGACAATCATCGCAGTCGCTACTTGCGCTTGCGCACGATCTGGATCGTGACGTCGCCGGTCAGCGTCGAGCGGCAGGCGAGCCGCACCTTCGTCAGGTGATAGACGTTGCCGAGGTGCTTGCGCTCCTCGTCGGTGAACGGGTTCAGGTTCGCGCCGCCGTCGACGATCTTGACCCGGCACAGCCCGCACGTGCCCTTGCCGACGCACGCGGTGTCGATGCCGGCGGACACGCGCGCGCCGGCCTCGAACAGCGTCTGGCCCTCGCGCATCTCGACGGTCACCGGCTCGCCGTCGCCGACGATCGTCACTTGCGGCATAGCGTCCGGAGGTGATCGAGCAGCTGCTCGAGATCGCGCTGCTCGATCAGCGGGTTCATCAGCGTCGAGCGCAGGAAGTAGCCGCCCGGCAGCTGCGTGCCGACGATGTAGAACCGGCCGTCCTCGACGACGCGGCGGCGCAGCGCGCGGTTGTGGAGATCGACGGCGTCGAGATCGCGGACGCCGTCGGGCACGTGACGGTAGCAGACGATATTCGAGGCCGGCGCGAGCGCGAGCTCGAAGTCGGGCGCGGCGTCGACGAGCGCGGCGAGCTCGACCGCGAGCGCGTGCTGGCGATCGACGACGGCACCGAACCAGGCCTCGCCGCGGGCGCGCAGCGCCGTCCACAGCTCGATCGCCATCATCCGCTTCGTACACTCGAGCGTGCGCTGGCCGAGATCCCACCAGGTGTCGGCGGGGCGCGTCGCCGCGAACAGGTACGACGCCTGCTGGGCGAATGCCTCGTAGGCGTGGTCCTCGCGCCGGAACAGCACCGCGGTCACGAGCGCCGGCATCATCAGCAGCTTGTGCGCGTCCCACACGACCGAGTCCGCGCGCTCGATGCCGCGCAGCAGGCCGCGCTGCGACGGCGAGAGCGCCGCGCCACCGCCGTGCGCCGCGTCGACGTGCAGCCACAGCGCGTGCGCCGCCGCGATGTCGGCGAGCTCGTCGAGCGGATCGAACGCGCCGGTCGCGGTCGAGCCGGCCGCGGCGACGATGCCGATCACGCGGCGATCACCGGCGCGTGCGAGCGCATCCTCGACGGCGGCGGCGGTCAGCCGGTGGCGCGCGTCGATCGCGGCGGCGATCGCGCCGGCCTCGCCCCACCCCATGATCCGCAGCGTGCGCGCGACCGAGTAGTGCGCGTCCTCGGACACGATCACCGCGAGCGGCGGCCCGGCGTGCGCGCCGTCGCGCCAAACGTCGAACCCGGCGTGCGCCTGGCGCATCGCGAGCAACGCGGTCAGGTTGCCGAGCGAGCCGCCCGACGTCAGCACGCCGCCGGCACCGGACGGCAGCCCGAGCGTGCGGCACATCCAGTCGACGACGGCGAGCTCGATCGGCGTCGCGACCGTGCCCATCTCGGCGACCGCCATGCCGTTGTTGAGCAGGGCGGACACCGCCTCGGCGAGCACGGCCGCCGGCAGCGGCGGCGGCACCTGGTGGCCCATGCAGCGCGGATTCGCGAGCGCGGTCGACGACCGCATCACGTGCACGAGATCGTCGACGAGCTCGCCCTGCCCGAGCTCGCGATACGCCGCGCGCGCCTCGGCCGGATCGCGCCACGGCACGACGACGCCGTCTCGCGCGAGCCAGCGCGCGAGCTGGTCCGTGATCGCGTCGATCAGCCGGTGGCCGTCGGCGCGAAACCGCTCCGGGTCGTACGCGTCGCAGATCGCCGGGGGCACGGGAGGTACAGCCACGGCCGGCACGGTAGCGCACTGGCGGGCGCGCCGCAGAGGTGGTTACGTCGACGCATGCAGATCGGCATGCTGCTGTTCGACCAGCTGACGCAGCTCGACCTCACCGGGCCGCACGAGGTCCTCGCACGGATCCCGGGCGCGACGGTCCACCTCGTCGCGAAGTCACCGGCGCCGGTGCGCTCCGAGACCGGCCTCGTGATCGTGCCGTCGACGACGTTCGCCGACGCGCCGGCATTCGATCTGATCTTCGCGCCCGGCGGCGCTGGCCAGATCGATGCGACCGACGATGGCGTCACGATCGCCTGGCTGCGCGGCGTCGGCGAGCGCGCGCGGTGGGTTGCGTCGGCGTGCACCGGCGCCCTGCTGCTGGGCGCGGCCGGTCTGCTGCGCGGCTATCGCGCGGCGACACACTGGGCATTCATGGATCTGCTGCCGCTCGTCGGCGCGATCCCGGTGCACGAGCGCGTCGTCCGCGATCGCAACCGGTTCACCGGCGGCGGCGTCACCGCGGGGATCGACATCGCGCTGACGATCGCCGCCGACCTTGCCGGGCGCGACGTCGCCGAGCGGATCGCGCTCCAGCTCGAGTACGCGCCGGCGCCGCCGGTCCCGGGAGATCCCGCTCGGGCCGCGCCGGAGCTCGTCGCGCGGGCGCGGGCCGCGGTGCAGGATCGCCACGCGGTGCGCGAGACCCAGCTGCGCCGGCTCGAGCTCACTCGATCGGGTTGATCAGCTTGACGTCGCTGCCGCCGACGAAGGCGTACGAGCCGACGTTGTAGTAGCCGTACACCGAGAGGCCGAACGGCAGATCCGCGGCGACCTGGTGGCGACCCTCGGTGAGCGGACACGTCACCTGCTCGTAGTCGATGCCGGCGACCGTGCCGATCGGTGCCTTCTTGCACTGCGACAGCTCGATGCTGTCGAGCGGCACGCCGTCGAGCTTGACCTGTGCGGCGACCGGCTTCGCGAACACGCCGTAGTTCTGCGTGAACGTCGCCGGGACGAGGAACACGTAGTCCTTGCGGTGCTGCTCGGCGGGCGCGATCAGCAGCTGGCTCGGATCGCCGATCTGGCCGTGCTTCACGAAGTGCTGCGACACGAGGTAGCTCGAGACCTGGATCGCCTTGTCGGCGGAGATCGTGAACCCGGTCGTCGCCGCGAATGTCTTCTTCTCGCGCGCGTTGATCGTGAACTGGTTGTACGGCGGCGGCAGGCTCGTCTGGACGAGCGTGTTGTCCGCGCTGCCGACGACGCGGACGATGTCGGGCTCGATCCAGCCGCTCGGATCGGTCGACCGGATCGGGCTGCGCGCGACGGCGAACTCGCGGCCGAGCGCGGTGACCGGGAACAGCTGCTCCTCGAGGTGATCGGTGCAGCACGTGTCGTCGCTCGCCATGTCCCAGTCCGGCGGATACACGACGTTGTCGGCGCCGCCGAAGCCTGCGCCGCGCTCGCTCGCGGTGAACACGACGACCGGCTTCGTCGCCTTGATGTACGTGCCCGTGACGTCGCCGGTCTGGCCGCTGTTCGCGGCGCTCGCGCAGTCGAACACCGAGCCCATCATCTGCGCGGTCTCGAGGTTGACGACGGTGTAGCGGCCCATCGTGAACGTCGTCGTGCCGCCCTTCGGCGTCGCCGGGATGGCGACGCCGGAGTCGCCGCCGCTCGCCATCAGCGGATGCGACGCGGTGATCGTGACCTCGGTGTCGTCGAACGGCGCGATGATCGCGATCGAGCCGTGGTCCGGGATCGACTCGACGGTCATGCCGGTGATGCCGCACGGGTTTGCGGTCTCGTAGCCAACGGCGATGTAGTCGGTGCCGAGCGCCGCGATCGGGATCAGCGTCGACGCGTCGTTCGAGAACTGCTGGATGATCGGGTTGAACTGGTAGACGACGACCGGCGCCGACGACACGATGTGATAGGCGTGCGGCGACACGAACGTGCCGGAGCCCGAGTTGCGCGTGTAGCTGCCGTTCTGGCCCATCGAGCCGTCGACCTCGCGCTGCGGAAGATCGATCCGCTGCGCGACCCGCGCCGGGATCGTGACGGTCGCGACGACCTGCTCGTTGACCGGCTGGCCGACCCGCGCGGCGTTCTTCGTCACCGTGACGGTGACCGGGTAGTCGTTGTTGTTCGCCGCGACGACCGCGAACTGCTGCGCGGCCGCGTCGTTCGAGGCGCCCGCGATGTTGAACGCCTCGTTGTCGAGATCGGCCGCCCAGAAGTCGCAGCCGAGGTTCGACGGATGATCCTCGGACGCCTCGCACGGCGTCTTGCACTGGCCCTCGGAGCAGACCGCGTCCGCCGGGCACGACTCGACGAGGTCGCCGTCGGTGCCCTCGCCGTTGCAGCGATAGACGTCGTTGCCGAGCGGGCCGGCGCAGTACAGCTGGTCCGGAATGCAGACGATGCAGCCGTGCGTCGGGTCGCAGATCTCGTCGGGACCGCACGCGATCGGTGGATCGAACGTGCCGTCCTCGTGGCACTTCTGGTAGCCGAGCGCCGTGCAGACGCTCGTGCAGTTGTCGCCCTGATCGCGCGGGCTCGGGCCACACGTGGTGGCGGTCGCCGCGGCGAACAGAAGTAACCCAAACGAAACCAGCGTGTAATGGCGGGCCCTCATCGCGCGGGAAATTCGCGCTTGGACCTCGTGCCGGTCAAGAAAAACCGGAGGCGCGCTCACTTTGTGCAGCCGAGAAATCCGTCAAAGCGGATGCGCGCACCACCCTCGCGACACGCATCGAAGCGCGCCGCGTCCGTCACCGTCCCGCGTCAGAGGTTCTGATCGTCGTCTTCGCTCTCGGCGATCGTGGCCGCGTCGCGATCCGCGAACGCGCACCACGCGAGCAGCTCGAGCAGGTAGCCCTCTGCGGCGCGCATCTCGCCAGCAGCGACCGACAGCGACGCCATCCAGGACAGCGTCCGGGCGCGCGGCCGAAGATCTTGTTCGGTGGCCGACGTAGCCGGCGATGATGAGGTTGAAAGCATGATGGGGACTTCTTCAACGGAAGTGCCAAGTGCGCCGGAAAATGGCCCGACCGACGGCTGCGTGATTCCGCAGTGTTGCCGCGGTCGCGATCGAGCGTCGGCGCACGCGTACGCTACGCGCTCGCCGGAGGTCGCGTGATCAGCTCGCGCGGACGAGCAAGGCGACCGGAAACGCGCGCCACAGCTCCGCGATGGGTGCGATGCCGGCGTGCGTTCGGTCCGACAGCACGTCGCGCCACGTGCCGTGCGGCAGCTCCAACGTCGTGTCCCGCCAGCCGTCGGCGGCGACGCCGAGCCGCGGCACCACGGTGACGAGCGCCGGAGGCATCCCGCCGCGCGCGAACGCGAACACGCGATGCGCGTGCGCTCCGATCGCGGCGAGCGGCTCGTACGCACCCTCGAACCAGGATGGCTCGCTGCGCCGCAGCCCGAGCACGCGACGGATCATCCAGAGCTTCGCCGCCGCGAGCCCCTCCGGCAGCTTCTCGACGGGGACGTCGAGCTCGCCGAGCATCCGCGCGCGCGTCGTGAAATCGACGGCGCGCCGGTTGTCGGGGTCGACGAGGCTGTCGTCGCGTAGCTCGGTGCCTTGATAGAAGTCGGGCACGCCGGGCGCGGTCAGCTTGATCAGCGTCTGGGCGAGCGCGTTGCGATCGCCGTGTGGCGCGAGCCGTGCGGCAAATCGTCCGAGGTCCTCGACAAGCTCGCGATCGCCGTACACGTGCTCGAGCCAGCGATCGCGCGCGGCCTCGTACGCCGGATCGGGCTGGCGCCACGACGTGCGCAGCCGCGCTTCTTTCGTGGCTTTCTGCGCCCACGTCTTCGCGCGCTCGATCGGCAGCGGCCACGCACCGACGAGCGTCTGCCACATCGCGTACTCGAACACCGGATCCGGCGCGACGTCGCCCCAGCCGTCGCGCGCGCGCTCGCGCCACCGGGTGACGGCCTCGCTCCACTCGGCGGGCAGCTCGGACAGCACCGCGATCCGCGCGCGGACGTCCTCGCCGCGCTTCGTGTCGTGCGTCGACAGCGCGAGCAGCGAGCGCGGCCGGCCGAGCGCGAGCCGGTGGTGCACCGCGCGTGGCTCGGCCGCAAACGTCTCGAGGTGACAGCCGACCTCGCAGCGCGCGAGCAGCCGGACCTGGCGATACAGCAGCGTGTCCTCGTCGCCCTTCGCGATGATCGCGCCGGTGACCTGCTGCGCGGTCTTCGCGAGCTCGCGCGCCTCGACACTCGGCAGCTCGAACGCGAGCGCGGCCTCGAAGAACGCGAGCAGATCGCGATCGAGATCCGGACGCGCTGCTGCGGCCGCCGCGACCGCATGCGCGATCCGCTCGCGATCGGTCGGCGCGCGCTCGGCGTGCGCGCTCGGTGCGCCGCGATACCGCGGATCGACGGCGACGTCCTCTCCGAAATACGTGCGGTACGACGGGTAGCCTGCGAGGATCTCGGCGAGCGTCGTCTCGATCTCGGCGCGCGTGTAGTCGCGACACGCCGGGCTCTGGGCGCACGCGCGAGCGCCGAGCTCGGTCAGTCGCACGAGCTCGCTGTGCAGCGCATCGGACATCACCTCGAGCCGCGCGCGCCGGCTCTCGGCGACCGGATCGAAGCTCTGGACGGTGTACGCCTCGAACGTCTCGGTCAGCGCCTGCTCGCCACCGCGATCGACGAGCAGCGGCACGACCTTCTCGATGTACTCGTAGCCGGTCGTGCCCTCGATCGGCCACGCGTCCGGCAGCGCCTCGTCGTGCGCGAGGATCTTCTCGACGACGATCCACGCGTCCGGTGCCGCCTCGCGCAGCCGGGCGAGGTACGTCGCGGGCTCGCGCAGGCCGTCGACGTGATCGATGCGGACGCCGTCGATCGCGGCGCGGCCGAGCAGCTCGAGCACCTTGTTGTGGCTCGCCGCGAACACGTCCGGATCCTCGTTGCGGATGCCGACGAGCGTGTTGATGTCGAAGAAGCGGCGGTAGCCGAGCTGGCTCTGCGCGACCGTCCAGTGCGCGAGCCGGTAGTGCTGCGCCTCGAGCACGGTGTCGAGCTCGGCCGCGTCGCCGTTGATCGCCGCGACCTCGTCGTCGATCGCCTTCGCGCAGGTCGGCTCGTCGTAGATCATGCGCAGCCGCTGCGACAGCACCGCCTTGTCGCGCTGGCGGCGCCGGCGATCCTCGCGCTGCGGCTGACGGTCGCGCGACAGCTCGCACAGCCCGTCGCCGATGAACTGCAGCTCGAGGTGATGGATCCGCTCGCCCGCGCGCCGCACGATCGCGCCGATCGAGCGCGGCGACATCGGGAACTTGAGCTCGCCCGCGCGGATCGTGAACGCGTGGCGGTCGTGCGCGATCTGCAGCAGCCCGCTCGCGAGCGACCGCCCGTAGCGATCGCCGAGCACCGGCAGCAGCACGCGATCGTCGGTCACGCCGGGCCCGGTCCAGTCGACGTCGAAGAACCCCGCGTAGTAGCTCGCCGGCCCGTTCTCGAGCACGTCGAACCACCAGCGGTTGCGCGCGCCGGCGATCGACATGTGATTCGGCACGATGTCGAGCAGGATGCCGAGGCCGGCCTGGTTCGCGGCGTCGACGAGCTGCTCGAACGCGCCCTCGCCGCCGAGCGCCTCGCTGATCCGGTCCGGATCGACGACGTCGTAGCCATGCGTCGAGCCCTCGGCCGCCTGCAGGATCGGCGACAGGTACAGGTGGCTGACGCCGAGCTGCGCCAGGTACGGGACGACGGCGCGCGCCTGGTGAAAGTCGAAGCCGGCGTGGAGCTGCAACCGATACGTGGCGCGCGGTGCGGTCATGGCGTCACTCGCGACGCAAGAGCCAGACCGAACGCGCGAGCACGTCGATTTCGGAGCCGGCCTCGAGCCGCTCGCCGGCATCGCCGGGGGGTGCGAAGCCACGCTCGGTGTCGAACACGCGTCGCCACGCGGCGCCCCACTGCGCGGCCGGCAGCTTGATCCGGCGGTTCTCCGGGTTCGCGTGGAAGATGATGAGGAACGTGTCGTCGAGGATCGGCTCGCCGCGCGCGTCGGGCACGAGGATCCCGTGGCCGTTCAGGAACACCTGCAGCGAGCGGCTGCCCGACGATTCCCAGTGCTCGTCGGTCATCTCGTCGCCATCGGTCGTGAACCACTCGATGTCGGGCAGCGCCGGGCCGTGCTTCGGCTTGCGGATCGGCTGGCCCTGGAACCAGCCTCGCCGGCGAAACACCGGGTGCTGCTTGCGCAGCGTCGAGAGCTGCTGCGTGAACTCGAGCAGCGCGTGATCCGCGTTCGCCCAGTCGTACCAGGAGATCTCGTTGTCCTGGCAGTACGCGTTGTTGTTGCCGCGCTGCGTGCGCCCGAGCTCGTCGCCGCCGAGCAGCATCGGCACGCCTTGCGACAGGAACATCGTCGCGAGGAAGTTGCGCTGCTGGCGCCGGCGCAGCGCGACGACGTTGCCATCCTCGGTCGGCCCTTCGGCGCCGCAGTTCCACGATCGGTTGTGACCCTCGCCGTCGCGGTTGTCCTCGCCGTTCGCCTCGTTGTGCTTCTCGTTGTACGAGACGAGATCGGCGAGCGTGAACCCGTCGTGCGCCGTGACGAAGTTGATGCTCGCGTGCGGAAACCGGCCACCCTGCTGGTAGAGGTCCGAGCTGCCGGTGAACCGCGCGCCGAGCTCGGGCAGCGAGCCGGGCTCGCCGCGCCAGAAGTCGCGGATCCAGTCGCGGTACTTGCCGTTCCACTCGCTCCACAGCGGCGGGAAGTTGCCGACCTGGTAGCCGCCCTCGCCGACGTCCCACGGCTCGGCGATCAGCTTCACGCGCGACACGATCGGATCCTGCTGGATCAGATCGAAGAACGCGCCGAGACGATCGACCTCGTGCAGACCGCGCGCGAGCGCCGACGCGAGATCGAACCGGAAGCCGTCGACGTGGAGCTCGGTGATCCAGTAGCGCAGCGAATCCATCACGAGCTGGAGCACGTGCGGATTGCGCATCTGCAGCGTGTTGCCGGTGCCCGTGTAGTCCATGTAGTAGCCGAGGTTGTCACCGACGAGGCGGTAGTACGCCATGTTGTCGAGCCCGCGCATCGACAGCGTCGGCCCCTCGTGGTTGCCCTCGGCCGTGTGGTTGTAGACGACGTCGAGGATCACCTCGATGCCGTGCTGGTGCAGCGTCTTGATCGCCTGCTTGAGCTCGGCGACCGCGCCGTTCGCGCTGCGCACGCTCGCGTACTCGGGATGCGGCGCGAAGTAGCTGATCGAGTGATAGCCCCAGTAGTTGCGCAGCCCGCGCTCGAGCAGGAACCCCTCGTGCACGAACGCGTGGATCGGCAGCAGCTCGACCGCGGTGACGCCGAGGCTCTTGAGGTGGCGGATCGCGGCGGGGTGCGCGAGCCCGGCGTACGTGCCGCGCAGGTGCGGCGGGAGCTCGGGCAGCGTCGCGGTGAAGCCCTTGACGTGGGTCTCGTAGATCACCGTCTCGTTCCACGGGATCTCGAGCCGCCGATCGTTGCCCCAGTCGAAGTACGGCTGGACGACGACCGAGCGGAACGTGTGCGGCGCGCTGTCCTCGGTCGACATCCCGCCCATCGGATCGCCGACGTAGCCGAGCAGCGCCGGCGACCAGTCGAGGCCCTCGGTGATCGCGCGCGCGTACGGATCGACGAGCAGCTTGTTCGGGTTGCAGCGCAGGCCGCGCGCCGGATCCCACGGGCCGTGCACGCGATAGCCGTAGCGCTGGCCCGGTCCGACCTCGGGCAGGTAGACGTGCCAGACCTGACCGGTGCCGCAGTTGAGCGGGATCCGCGTCTCGTTCGGACCGTCGAACAGACACAGCTCGACGAGCTCGGCGACGCCGCTGTAGACCGCGAAGTTCGTGCCGTAGCCGTCGAACAGCGCACCGAGCGGGTATGGCTCGCCGGGCCAGACCGCGATCCGATCTTTCGCCACCGTCCCCGCGGCTACAGCTCGGCGAGGCGGCTCGGCGGTCACGGCGCGATCGCTCGGGTCGGCACGAGCGCACGCGAGCGACGCAGCGCGAGCACGGTCTCGATCCGTTCGGGCTTGCCCCAGTCACTCCACTCGACACCTTCGAGCTCGAGCGCACACAGCCGCTCCGGGGCGCGTTCCAGGATATCGCGCGAGAAGCTGACCGGCAGGTACGCGCGATAGATGTACTCGATCGCGTCGTCCTCGTCGGACGTGCCGATCAGCGGGACCAGCGAGTCGAGGATGTCGAGCAGCTGCGGCTCGCTCGTGCGGCCGAGCTCCCACAGCGCGTCGACGGTGCCGCAGGTGACCATCGTGTTCCACAGCGCGCCGTGCTCGCGCAGCGTCTGGGCGACCGCGACCGACGGCTTCTCGACGAAGCCGGCGAGCTGGCGAACCTCGGGGACGTCGGTGATCCGCGCGCCGAGCGACAGGTAGCCGAGCTCGGGATCCGGCTCGGTCGGCCGCACGCCGACGATCACGACCTTGTCGCGCATGCGCGCCGCGACGCCGCGGGCCGCGCGGATCTGCTCGACGTACTTCGCGGACGGCGCGACATAATGATCGGTCGGCGAGATCGTGACGATCGCGTTCGGCGTCCAGCGCTTGATCATCGCGAGCGCGACGTAGAGCGCGACGGCGGTGTCGCGGCCGGACGGCTGGCGGAACACGTGGTCGCTCTTGCCGGCGAGCTGCGGGTACGCGAAGTCGCCGTGGTGCGTGCCGATCACCGTCAGCGTGCGCGACGCCGGCGTGATCTTGTTGAGGCGCTCGAGCGTGTGCTCGAGCATCGACCGCCTGCCGAGCAGGCAGCAGTACTGCTTCGGGATCCGCCGGCCGAACCGGCGCTCCACGTATTCGGAGAGCCGGACGCCATCACCACCCGCGAGTGCGAGCGTCCAATCGACATGAGCAGAATCATCTTCGCGAGGGGGCTGGACCGAGCGTCGGAGCGGTCCGGAGTCGACCATGAACATCGGTGCCGCACGTTGCGATGTTCGTGCCGTACGCGCACGGTGGCGGTGCCTAAACCCTCGGTACAGCGGCCGAGGCACTTGGACTCCATTTTGATGTCCCATTGATCGGCATCCGTCCCGCGGGAGCGTGCGTCGGCGCGCGCTGGTGCGAGATCGCCCGTGCGCGATTCACCGAGCGCCCGCGGCACTATCGGTGCACTCACGAAGCGCCCATGAAGCTGTCGAGTTTCAGGATGCGATCGGCGACCGCCGCCGACCGTCCTGTGTTGCAACGCTTGATCCGCTGCGAGGACGATTCGCTGATGACCACCGTGGGCAGCCGCTACGTGTTCGTGCTCGAGACGCCGAGCGGTGAGATCGCCGCCGGCGCGATCGTCCGGATCGATGAGGACTGCTGCCACCTCGATGCGCTCGGGGTCAGCGAGCGCTATTACGGCCACAAGCTCGAGGACCGCATGATCGCGATCGCCGAGGCGCTGTGCCAGGCCTATGGCTGCGCGTCGCTCGACGTGCCGCAGCGCGCGGCCTGATGGTATGGCCGATGCAGCGTCGATCCCCGATGGCGGGCGACGCGATCGACGAGCTTCGCGCGGTGATCGCCAGTGGCGACGCGATGCTGTTCACGGGCGCCGGGTTCTCCGGCGATGCGCGCGACATGGACGGCAAGCGCCTGCCGGACTCGCGCGAGATGATCGGCGAGCTGTGGAAGATCTGCTTTCCCGACGACGAGCCCGACGACAGTAGCCTGCCCGACCTCTACGACGTCGCGCTGATGCGCGCACCCGACGCGCTCCGCGATTACGTCGCGCGCCGGTTGCGGATCGGCAACGCGAAGCTGCCGGCCCACTTTCGCCGCTGGTTCTCGGCGCCGTGGCAGCGGATCTACACGCTGAACGTCGACGATCTCGAGGTCGCGGTCCAGCGCCAGTTCGAGCTTCCGCGCAAGCTGCGCAGCGTGTCCGCGATGGCGCCGGATCGCAGCCGCGCGGAGCCCGGTGCGATCGACGTCGTGCACCTGAACGGGATGGCCGGCGCGGACGCGAGCGAGCTGACGTTCTCGACGATGCAGTACGCGTCGCGACTGTGCGGCCGCGACCGCGAGTACGAGCGGCTCGTCGCCGATCTGCTGCGCGCGCCGTTCGTGTTCGCGGGCACGACGCTCGACGAGGTGATCCTGTGGCAGCACCTCGAGCTCCACCGCCGGCGCAACGGCGATCCGGAGCCGCACTCGCGCGCGTTTCTGATCTCGTCATCGCTGTCGCGCGCGCGCCGGGAGCTGCTCGCGAGCCTGCACATCGACTGGATCCAGGCCTCGATCGACGAGGTCGCCGACCAGATCTTGTAGCGATCAAGACCTCGTACAGGCACGAGCGCGAGCGCACGCAGTGCTCGGATCGCGCAGCGAGCCACGCTCGAACTGCGAGCGTTCCCGCGTGCGCGGAGGTCATCGGGGCACATGCCATGCAGCGCAGCGTGCGTCTTCGTACGAACCGCTGAATGCGAAAGAGGGGACGACCATGGCACTGGACCTGTTGAAGGAGCGCGGGGTACCGATCGAGCGGCAACGCTTCAGCTGGCGCGACCTCGCGCCGCCCACGATCAGCAAGATCGACTGTGATGCGTGGACGCGCGTCCGCATCATCCTGATGAACGGCCTCGAATCCGAGGCGCTGCGATTCGGACACGCGGCCGCGAGATTGTATGGCGGCTTGCAACAGTCGCTCGCGATCGTCCGGCGCGTCGAGCAGCACCAGCAGACACTCGTCAACTGGCTGCTGCCCGCCGACCAGACGCCGATCGAGACCACGATCGGCTTCGAGCAGGTCGCGATCGAGGTGACCGCGGCGCTCGCGCTCGAGGAGCCCGACGAGTACCTCGCCGCGATGTACCGGTTCGGTCTGCTCGAGGACTTCGATCACCTGTACCGGTTCAGCGCGCTCATGGATCGCCTCGAGGGCAAGGACGCGAACTCGATCCTGCAGGGCTACACGGACATCTTGCCCGGACGGCCGACGTCGGTCGAGCACCGCCACCCGCTCGACGATCTGCGGCGGCCCTACGATCACCAGCGCGCCGAGACGCTGACGAAGCTGCACGCGATGACGCTCGTGGCCGGCGAGCACCAGACGCACGACTACTACATGACGATCGGCCCGATGTTCGCCGATCCGACGGCGCGCGCGCTGTACGCCGAGATCGCGTCGATCGAGGAGCAGCACGTCACGCAGTACGAGTCGCTCGTCGATCCGCGCGAGTCGATCCTCGAGAAGTGGCTGCTGCACGAGGCCTGCGAGGCCTACAACTACTGGAGCTGCGTCGAGAGCGAGACCGATCCGCGGATCAAGAACATCTGGGAGCGCATGCTCGACTACGAGCTCGGCCACGTGCAGTTCGTCGCGCAGCTGTTCGAGCAGCACGAGCGCCGCGACGTCCACGAGGTCCTCGACGGTGCGATCCGCCAGCCGATCACCTACGAGCCGCACCGCGAGTTCGTGCGCGAGGTCCTGCGGCGCGAGGTCAACCTCGGCGCCGACGGCCCACAGCTCGTGCGCCGCGACGACGAGCCGGAGCGGACGCGTCACTACCGCGCGCGGATGAACGCGAAGGATCAGCCGTCGAACATCGTCGCGGCCGGCTGGAGCTGGCAGCCCGGCGGCGAGCTGTCGGCACCGATCGCGCCGAAGACCGACGGCAAGTCGGCGACGAAGTCGGGCAGCAAGCAGGGACGCGCGACGTCCGGAAAGGAGCGCTGAGATGAAGAACCAGAACGAGATCGTCGGCCGTCCCGGCGACAACCACACCGGCATCACGCTCCATCCCGAGCTCGTCACCGAGATGATCCAGGGCACGAGCGAGTTCGGCCCGACGACGAGCGGCGGCGCCGAGCAGATCGCGCAGAACCGCGTCCGCGTCGCGCAGAAGAGCGATCCGGTCGCGACGATGCCGCCGTCACCGAACCTGCCGACCGAGCGGCTGCCGCTGATCGACAAGCTCGGCGCCCGACTGCAGTTCGAGCGCACCGGCGTCCGGCTCTACGAGGCGCTGATCGCGAAGCACGACGCGTTCGGCAGCTTCCCCGGCGGCCCGAGCCGCGCCGACCTCGAGCACATCCGCGACGAGGAGGCGCGCCACATGGCGCTCGCCCAGGATCTGATCATCCGCATGGGCGGCGATCCGACCGTGGTCACGCCGTGCGCGAACCTCCAGTCGATCGCGAGCCGCGGCGTCGGCGACGTGCTCGTCGATCCGCGGACGACGCTGATCGAGTGCCTCGACGCGATCATCGTCGCCGAGCTCACCGATCACGAGAACTGGGAAATGCTCGTCGCGGCGGTCGCGCTGTCCGGCGAGGCGGCCGGCTTCGACGGCCTCGAGGCGAAGATCCGCGAGGCCGAGCGCACCGAGGCCGAGCACCTGGTCAAGGTGCGCGGCTGGCTCGCGGCGGCGGCGAAGCTCGCGGCGCGCGCGGTCGATTAGCGGCGCAGCAGCGCGCACGACAGCGGCGGCAGCTCGCGATGCGTCGCGAGCGCCGTCGACGCCAGCTCGATGTGCGACGCCGTGCCGTCGTAGCGCAGCGGCTGCTCGGACAGGTTGCACGCGAGCACGAGCGCGCCGCGGTCGATCTCGAGCAGCCGGCCGTCGAACCGCGCGCGCGTCGCGTCGGCCGCGGGCTCGCGCAGCGCGGCGTGGGTGCGGCGCGCGGTCGCGAGGTCGCGGTACCAGGCGAGCATCTCGGCGTGCTCGCCGTGGTCGCGCTCGTCCCAGATCAGCGTCGAGAGCTGGCGCGTCGCGGGATCGAGCGGGTCGATCTCGACGCCAAGCCACCCGGCGGCCGCGTGCTCGGCCTTGCGTCCCGCACGCACCGCCGCGCGCAGCTCGGGCGAGCGGAGATCGGCGAAGTAGCAAAACGGTGTCGACGCGGCCCACTCCTCGCCCTGGAAGATCATCGGCACGAACGGCGACGCGAACAGGATCGCGGCCGCGAGCTTCGTGCGCGGGATCCCGGCGAGCTGGTGCAGACGCTCGCCGGCAGCGCGGTTGCCGATCTGGTCGTGCGACTGGACATAGGCGACGAGGTGATCGCGCGAGCGCGCGCCGAGCGGCTTGCCGTGCGGGCCGCCGCGATGCGGCGAGACCACGCCGTCGAGCACGTAGCCGCGCTCGAGCACCTTCACGATCGCCTGCGGATCGACGAAGTCGCGGTAGTAGCCGTCTCGCTCGCCGGTCGTCAGCACGTGGACGACGTGGTGGAAGTCATCGTTCCAGTGCGCGTCGAGGCCCCAGCCGCCTTCGTCGCGCGGCGCGATCACGCGCGGATCGTGGTCGTCGTACTCGCCGATCACGACGAGCGGGCGATCGAGCTCGCGCTCGAGGCCGCGGATCGCGTCGACGAGCTCGGCGACGAAGTGGCGCTCGCCGGTGTCGCGCAGGCTGTGGATCGCGTCGAGCCGCAGGCCATCGGCGCCGAAGTCGCGCAGCCAGGCGAGCGCGCTCTCGATCAGGAACTGCCGGACCTCCGCGCTGCCGGGACCGTCGAGGTTGATCGCCTCGCCCCACGGCGTGTGATGGCGCGGGGTCTTGTACGGTCCGAACTGCGGCAGGTACGCGCCCTCGGGCCCGAGGTGGTTGTGGACGACGTCGACGATCACGCCGAGGCCGCGCGCGTGACACGCCTCGACGAGCTCGACGAAGCCGGCCGGGCCACCGTACGCAGCATGCGTCGCGTACAGGCCGACGCCGTCATAGCCCCAGCCGTGGTGCCCCGGGAACTGCGCGATCGGCATGACCTCGACGTGCGTGACGCCGAGCTCGACGAGCTTCGGCAGGTGCCGGATCGCGCCGGCGAACGTGCCGACGTGCAGCTCGTAGATCAGCGCATCGCGCAGGCGCGGCGGACGGAATCGCGGTGTCGGTCGCGGGATGTCGACGACGCGCGTCGGGCCGTGCACGCCTTCGGGCTGACAGCGCGAGCGCGGGTCCGGCACCGGCGTGCCGCCGTCGAGGCTGATCGCGTACTCGGTGCCGACGGCGAGCGATGGTCCGTCCCACCAGCCACCGTGCGACGGCGAGGCCTCGATTCGAGATTCTCCGACCACGAGCTCGACGCGCTTCGCGGCTGGCGCCCAGACACGAACGGGTTGCATGCGGCGCGATCCTGCCAGCACCGTGCCGGACGCGTCATTGATGGGCGTTTGATCGCGGCCAAATCTGTCTCGTTGATGCGCATGCGCCCGGCGGCACCCCGGTCGCGCGGGTGCGAACGAGGCGCGCTCGTCGTCGATGCGGTCGTCCCGCAGCACTCCCGCGTGGCATTCGATCTGCAGCGACGGCGATCAGGAGGAGTCGTCATGCGCAACAACAAGCAGAAGCAGAACGGCCGCAAGGGCAACCAGCGCAACAACCGACAGCAGCAGGGCAGCCAGCAGCAGGGCAGCCAGCAGCAGGGCAGCCGCAGCAGCCAGCGCGAGGACCAGGAAGGTCGCACGCAGAGCAAGAGCGGCCAGGGCAACCGCCGCGGGCAGCAGCGCGAGCAGCGCAAGTAGCTCGCCACGGGGCGTGTCCGATTCGCTGTGTAACTTGACCTCAAACGGGGAAGCGGTCCTCGAACATGATTGCGAAGTGCGCGAGCGCCGTCGACCAAAACTTCGACGACTTCCATCGACTCTTCGCGTGTTGAAGGGCGAGGTACAAGA
>DASTLB010000101.1:0-246626 GCA_035715365.1 Kofleriaceae bacterium
CGGCACGAAGCGCGAGGAAGTCGAGCGCGGCATGGTGCTGTGCAAGAAGGGCTCGATCTCGCCGCACAAGAAGTTCACGTGCGAGGTCTACGTCCTCAAGAAGGAAGAGGGCGGTCGCCACACGCCGTTCTTCAACGGCTATCGCCCGCAGTTCTACTTCCGCACCACGGACGTCACCGGCACCGTGACGCTGCCCGCCGGCACCGAGATGGTGATGCCGGGCGACAACATCAAGGTCGACGTCGAGCTCGTCTCGCCGATCGCCTGTGAAGAGGGCCTGCGGTTCGCGATCCGCGAGGGCGGCAAGACCGTCGGCGCCGGCGTCGTGACGAAGATCCTCGGCTAACCAACGCAAAGAGAACGACGATGACGACCCCACGCATCCGCATCCGGCTCAAGGCCTACGATCACAAGCTGCTCGATCAGTCCTCGAACGAGATCGTCGAGACGGCGAAGCGCACCGGCGCGAAGATCGCGGGCCCGATCCCGCTGCCCACGAAGATCAACAAGTACACGGTGCTGCGGTCGCCACACACCGACAAGAAGTCGCGCGAGCAGTTCGAGATCCGGACGCACAAGCGCCTGCTCGACATCCTCGAGCCGACGCAGCAGACGCTCGACGCGCTGATGAAGCTCGACCTCTCGGCCGGCGTCGACGTCGAGATCAAGACCTGATCACCAGAGTAAAGCCATGAAACTCGATCTGAAAAACATCAGCGGTCAGAGCGTCGGGTCGATCGACCTCGACGACGCCGTGTTCGGCGCCGAAGTCCACGAGCACCTGCTCTGGGAGACGGTGAAGTGGCAGCTCGCGAAGCGCCGCGCCGGCACCGCGTCGACCAAGCGCCTCGGCGAAGTCCGTGGCTCGTCGAAGAAGGTCTGGAAGCAGAAGGGCACCGGTCAGGCGCGCCAGGGCAGCCGTCAGGCGCCGCACTGGGTCGGCGGTGGCACGGCCTTCGGTCCCAAGCCGCGCGACTACAGCTACAACATGCCGCGCAAGGCGAAGAAGCTCGCACTGCGCTCGGCGCTGTCGCTGCGCGCGTCGGAGCAGAAGCTCGTCGTGCTCGACAACTTCAACACCGACGGCAAGACCAAGTCGGTCGCGAACGCGCTCAAGGCGCTCGGCGGCACGAAGGTCCTGATCGTCGACGCCAAGGACAACGGCAACCTCGTCCGCGGCGCGCGCAACCTCAAGAGCTCGCAGTGGCTCGCGCCCGAGGGGCTCAACGTCTACGACATCCTCCGCCACGAGACGCTCGTGCTGACGCAGGCCGCGGCCAAGCAGCTCGAGACGTCGCTCAAGGGCGCCGAGGCGAGCGAGTAATTCCCATGCGTGAACCACAGACGATCATCAAGCGCCCGCTGCTGACCGAGAAGTCGGCTCGCCTCCGCGAGACCGGCGGCGGTGCATCGGCGGCCGCCGAGGGTACGGAGTACGCGCAGCAGGTCGTGTTCGAGGTCGCTCGCGACGCGAACAAGATCGAGATCCGGCGCGCGGTGCAGGACCTGTTCAAGGTCAGCGTCACCGACGTCCGCACGCTCGTCGTGCGCGGCAAGCAGAAGCGGATCGGCCGGTTCTCCGGTCGCCGCCCGTCGTGGAAGAAGGCGTTCGTGACGCTCAAGCCCGGCGACAACATCGAGTTCTTCGAGGGAGTCTGAGATGCCGATCAAGAAGTACAAGCCGACCTCGCCGGGCCGGCGCGGAATGTCGACGCAGGACTTCACGGACATCACGAAGAGCGAGCCCGAGAAGAGCCTGCTCGCGCACAAGGCTGCCAAGGCCGGGCGCAACAATCACGGGCGCGTGACCTCGCGGTTCCGCGGCGGTGGCCACAAGCAGCGCTATCGCGTGATCGACTTCAAGCGCCAGAAGACCGGCGTCGAGGCGACGGTGATCGGGATCGAGTACGACCCGAACCGCTCGGCGCGCATCGCGCTGCTCCAGTACAAGGACGGCGAGCGCGCGTACATCCTCGCGCCGCAGCGCCTCGCGGTCGGCGACACCGTGGTGTCGGCGAACTCGGCGGACATCAAGCCGGGCAACTCGCTGCCGCTGCGGTTCATCCCGGTCGGCACCGAGGTCCACGCCGTCGAGCTCAAGCAGGGCCGCGGCGCGCAGCTCGGTCGGTCGGCCGGCGCGCGCGTGACGCTGATGGCGAAGGAAGGCGACTGGGCCACGCTGCGTCTGCCCTCGGGCGAGATGCGCCGCGTCCACATCGAGTGCCGCGCCACCGTCGGCGCGATCGGCAACTCCGAGCACGCGAACATCCAGTGGGGCAAGGCCGGCCGCATGCGCTGGCGCGGCATGCGTCCGCACAACCGCGGCGTGTCGATGAACCCCGTCGATCACCCGATGGGTGGCGGTGAGGGTCGCAGCTCGGGTGGCCGCCACCCGTGCACGCCGTGGGGCCAGAAGACGAAGGGCCTGAAGACCCGCCACAACAAGCGCACCGACCAGTTCATCATCCGCCGCCGCAGCAAGTAAGGACGCGTAGAGATGCCTCGTTCAGTCAAAAAAGGTCCGTTCGTCGATCACTACCTCCCGAAGAAGATCGAGGCGGCGAAGAAGGAATCCAACCCGGCCCGTCGGGTGATCTCCACGTACTCGCGGCGCTCGACGATCATCCCGGAGATGGTCGGCATCACGTTCGCGATCCACAACGGCCGCAAGTTCGTGCCCGTGTTCATCAGCGAGCAGATGGTCGGCCACAAGCTCGGCGAGTTCTCGGTGACTCGCACCTTCCACGGCCACACCGGCGAGCGGAAGAAGTAGAGGGAATCGTCATGCAGGCACGTTCAATCGTTCGTGGCATCTCGATGTCGCCCCGCAAGATGCGGGTCGTCGCGAACCTCGTCCGCGGCAAGTCGGTCGAGGAGGCGGTCGGGCTGCTCGATCTCATGCCGAAGAAGGCCGCTGGCCTGATCTCGAAGGCGATCAAGAGCGCCGCGGCGAACGCCGAGGATCGCTCGGGTGGCGACGCGTCGGTCGAGGACCTGCGCATCCACACGATCGCCGTCGACGGCGGCACGATCCAGAAGCGCTGGATGCCGCGCTCGATGGGCCGCGCGAACCGCATCAATCATCGCACCAGCCACCTGACGGTGGTCGTCACGGACGAGTGAAGGACTAGCAATGGGCCAGAAGACACATCCGACCGGCTTCCGCCTCGGCATCATCAAGACGTGGTCGTCTCGGTGGTACGAGGAGAAGAACTACGCCAAGTGGCTGCATGAAGATCTGAAGCTCAAGACCTTCATCAAGAAGAAGCTGAACCACGCCGGCGTCAGCTACATCGAGATCGAGCGCGCCGCGAACAAGGCGAAGATCAACATCCACACCGCGCGTCCCGGCATCGTGATCGGCAAGCGCGGCGCGGGCGTCGAGACCCTCAAGAAGGACGTCCAGGCGCTCACCGAGAACGAGGTCTTCCTCAACATCATCGAGGTCCGCAAGGCCGAGACCAACGCGCAGCTCGTCGCCGAGAACATCGCGACGCAGCTCGAGCGCCGCATCGCGTTCCGTCGCGCGATGAAGAAGGCGACGCAGACCGCGATGAAGTTCGGCGCCAAGGGCATCAAGGTCGCGTCGAGCGGCCGGCTCGGCGGCGCCGAGATGTGCCGTCGCGAGTGGTACAAGGAGGGCCGCGTCCCTCTGCACACGCTGCGCGCGGACATCGAGTACGGGTTCACCGAGGCCCACACCACCTACGGCAGCATCGGCGTCAAGGCGTGGGTCTTCCACGGCGAAGTGCTGCCCGCTCCCCGCAAGGATCCGCAGGCTGGTCGCACGACCACCCCGCGCTGAACGGCACCACGGAGATTTTGTATGTCGATGCTCTCTCCCAAGCGGACGAAGTTTCGTAAGTCGCACAAGGGCCACCTCGCAGGGATGGCCAAGGGCGGCAACGAGGTGTCGTTCGGTGACTACGGCCTGCAGGTCATGTCGCCGGGCTGGATCACCGCGCGTCAGATCGAGGCGGCTCGCGTCGCGATCTCGCGCTCGGTGAAGAAGGCCGGCAAGCTCTACGTTCGCGTCTTCCCCGATCACCCGTACACGAAGAAGCCGGCCGAGACCCGCATGGGTACCGGTAAGGGCGGCGTCGAGGGCTGGGTCGCGGTCGTCAAGCCGGGCCGCGTGATCTTCGAGGTCGAAGGCGTGTCGCTCGAGCTCGCGAAGGAAGCGTTCCATCGCGCCCACCACAAGCTGTCGGTGAAGACCCAGCTGATCTCGCGGGAGCCGGTGCTATGAGCAAGACCGCGACGAACCTCGAGCAACTCCGGGATCTGCCGGACGAGGAGCTGCAGCAGCGGCTCGCCGCCACGCGCGACGAGCTGTTCCGCCTCCACCTCGGCCAGCACACGAACCAGGTCACCTCGACGGCGCAGCTCAAGACGAAGCGCCGCGACATCGCGCGGATCATGACGATCATGCGCGGCCGCAAGCTCGGTCACGAGGTCCAGGCGCAGAAGCGCGCCGAGGCGCCGGCCGAGACCACCGAGGCGACCGAGACCAAGGCGACGAAGAAGGCGAAGAAGGCGAAGTCATGAGCGAGCAAGAGACCAAAGACACTGCCGATCAGCGCGGCTCGCGTCGCGTCATCGTCGGCACCGTCACCTCGACGGTGATGGACAAGACGATCACCGTGTCGGTGATCCGTCGCGTCCGCGATCGCCGGTTCCACAAGTTCCTGACGAACCGCGTGAAGTATCACGTGCACGACGAGCACAACACCGCGAAGGTCGGTGACGTCGTCGAGATCGTCGAGTCGCGTCCGATGTCGCGCACGAAGCGCTGGCGCCTGCTCCGCACGGTGACCAAGGCAGTCGAGCCGGCCGGCAAGGCGGAGGTCGCGTCGTGATCCAGATGACCTCGGTCCTCGACGTCGCGGACAACAGCGGCGCCAAGAAGGTGTTCTGCATCAAGGTGCTCGGCGGCACGCGCCGTCGCTACGCCACGATCGGCGATGTGATCATCGTGTCGATCCGCGAAGCGATTCCCGGCGCCAAGGTCAAGAAGGGCGAGGTCGCGCGCGCGGTCATCGTCCGCACCAAGCGCGAGCTCGCTCGTGCCGATGGCAGCTACATCAAGTTCGACGGCAACTCGGCCGTCCTCATCAACAAAGAGAACGAGCCGATCGGCACCCGTATCTTCGGGCCGGTGGCTCGCGAGCTGCGCGCCAAGCGGTTCATGAAGATCATCTCGCTGGCGCCGGAGGTGCTGTGATGCGTTCGGCTCACGTCCGCAAAGGCGACATGGTGATCGTCACCAGCGGTGCCTACAAGGGCAAGCGCGGCAAGGTGCTGCGCGTTGTCGGGCAGCGCGTGGTGGTCGAGAAGGTGGCGATGATCAAGCGCCACAGCCGGCCGACCCAGGCGAATCCCAATGGCGGGATCATCGACAAGGAAGGCTCGATCCACATCTCCAACGTGGCGCTGTTCGACGATTCGACGAGCCGCGGCACGCGCACCAAGAATGTTGTCGACGGGGATCAGAAGATCCGCGTCGGCGTGAAGTCCGGAACCAAGTTCCCGTCGCCCGGTATGAGCAAGTAGCTCGGTCCCGGGACCACCGACGAGACGCGAAGAGAGACGACGATGGCGAAAGACGACGAGACCCCAGCCGCTGACGAAGCTCCGAAGAAGGAGAAGGCGGCCAAGGCCAAGGCCGAGGGTCAGGCCAAGAAGAAGAAGAGTGCCGAGCCGACCGGCCCGGCGCCGACGTACAAGCGCGAGCAGCTTCCGAAGCTGCGCTCGATGTACGAGAAGCAAGTGCGCCCGCAGATGGTGAAGGAGTTCAGCTACACCACCGTCATGCAGGTGCCGCGGATCGTGAAGGTCACGGTCAACATGGGCCTCGGCAAAGCCAAGGACGAGCCCAAGATGATCGACAACGCGATCGAGGAGCTCAAGTCGATCACCGGTCAGGCGCCGGTCGTGTCGCGCGCGAAGAAGGACATCGCGGTCTTCAAGCTCCGCAAGGGCCAGAAGATCGGCGTCATGGTCACGCTGCGCCGCGAGCGGATGTGGGAGTTCCTCGACCGCCTGATGAACATCGCGCTGCCGCGCGTCCGCGACTTCCGTGGTGTCTCGCCGCGTGGCTTCGACGGCCGCGGCAACTTCACCATGGGTGTGCGCGAGCAGATCATCTTCCCCGAGATCGAGTACGACAAGATCGACTCGATCAAGGGCATGAACATCAGCATCGTTACCACCGCCCAGAGCGACGCCGAAGGGCGTGCGCTGCTCACTCATCTCGGCATGCCGTTCCGTCAGCCGACGCCGACGGCCGCACCTGCTGGAGCCGCATAAGTCATGGCCAAGCTGATCGATACGCTTCCGAAGAAGCAAAAGTTCAAGGTTCGCGTGAAGAGCCGCTGCAAGCGCTGCGGCCGGTCGCGTGCGTACCTCCGCAAGTTCGAGATGTGCCGTCTGTGCTTCCGCGAGCTCGCGCTCCGCGGCGACATCCCCGGCGTGATCAAGTCGAGCTGGTGAGGAGAACCCAATGTCGATGACCGATCCAATCGCTGATTTCCTCGCTCGCATCCGCAACGGGATCCGCGCACGCAAGCAGCTGATCGAGTGCCCGCGCTCGAACATCAAGCTTCGCATCGCCGAGATCCTGCGCGACGAGGGCTTCGTCCAGTCGGTGACCGCCGCCGAGGACAACAAGCAGGGCACGCTCAAGCTCACGCTCCGTTACGACGGTCGCAACAGCTGCGCGATCACCGGCATGCGCCGCGTGTCGCGTCCCGGCCAGCGCGCTTACGTTCCCGCCAAGCAGGTGCCGCGCGTCCGCAACGGACTCGGCATTGCCATCCTTTCCACGTCGCAGGGCGTGATGACCGACCGCGAGGCCCGCACCAAGGGCGTCGGCGGCGAGGTCCTCTGCGAGGTCTGGTGAGTCATGTCTCGTATCGGACGTAAACCCATCGAGATCCCGAAGGGGGTCTCCATCACGATCACCAAGGACGCGGTGTCGGCGAAGGGCCCCAAGGGCACGCTGTCGATGAGCCGCTCGTCCCACCTCAAAGCGATCGACGTCAAGCAGACGAAGGACGAGGACGGCAAGGACGTCATCGTCTTCGAGCGCAAAGGCGACGAAGGCCCGACGCGCGCGGCGCACGGCATGATGCGCGCGCTCGTCAGCAACATGCTGAACGGCGTGACGAACGGCTTCACGCGCACGCTCGAGATCAACGGCGTCGGCTACAAGGCCGAGCTCAAGGGTCCGAAGGTCGTGCTGTCGCTCGGCTTCTCGCACCCGATCGAGTACACGCTGCCCGAGGGCATCTCGGCGAAGGTCGACAAGAACAACCTGATCTTGTCGGGCATCGACAAGCAGGCCGTGGGCGCTGCGGCCGCGAAGGTCCGTAGCTTCCGTCCGCCCGAGCCGTACAAGGGCAAGGGCATCAAGTACGCGGAGGAGACGATCCTTCGCAAAGCGGGCAAGACCGCAGGCAAGTAGCTCGCACAGGTCGCCGCGTACATCGCCGCGGCAACGACCTCGAGCAGGAGAACGACAATGGCTGGTCACGTCAAGATTGCAAATCCCAAGCTCCGCAAGCGGCTCCGTCGCAAGGTGCACATCCGCCTGCGCGTCACCGGGACCGCGGAGCGTCCGCGTCTGTCGGTGTTCCGCTCGACGCGCTACGTCTACGTCCAGGCGTTCGACGACACGACGGGTCGCGTGCTCGCGGCCGCGAGCGAGCTCGAGCCGACCGTCAAGTCGGCGGTCAACGGCAAGCCGAAGAAGGAGCGCGCTCGCATGATCGGCAAGACGATCGGCGAGAAGCTCGTCGCGGCTGGCATCACGTCGGTCGTGTTCGACCGCAACGGGTTCATCTATCACGGTCGCGTGAAGGAAGTCGCCGACGGCGCCCGCGAAGCGGGCCTGCAGTTCTAGGCCCCAGGAAAAGAGATACGAATGCTGATCAATCCCGAAGAAGTTGGCGAGCTCGTCGACCGCGTCGTTCACATCAACCGCGTCGCGAAGGTCGTCAAGGGCGGCCGTCGGTTCTCGTTCTCCGCGCTCGTCGTCGTCGGTGACCAGCACGGTCACGTCGGCGCCGGCCTCGGCAAGGCGAACGAGGTGCCCGAGGCGATCCGCAAGGGCACCGACCGCGCGAAGCGCAACCTGTTCCGTATTCCGCTCGTGAAGGGGACGATCCCGCACGAGATCATCGGCGAGTTCGGCGCGGCGCAGGTGCTGCTCCGCCCGGCCGCGCCCGGTACCGGTGTGATCGCCGGCGGCGGCGTGCGCCCGGTGCTCGAAGTCGCGGGCATCACCGACATCCTGACCAAGTCCATCGGCACCTCGAACGCGCACAACGTGATCCGCGCGACCGTGATGGCGCTCAAGGCGCTGCGCTCGGTCGAGCAGGTTGCGAAGACGCGCGGTAAGTCTGTCGCCGAGCTCCAGTCGATCCGTTCGACGGCTCCGCAGTGAGATCAACATGGCGATCAAGCTCAAAGTGACCCAGGTCCGCAGCGCCATCGGTCGTCCGAACACCCAGCGCAAGACGCTCGAGGGGCTCGGCCTCCGTGGCCCGCACAAGTCGGCCATCCTCCAGGACACCGAGGCGATCCGCGGCATGATCCGCAAGGTCAGCCACCTCGTGGTCGTCGAGCCGGCAGACTAGTCCGCCCGTTCGGCCAGGTACCGATCTACTCAGCCGATCTACTCAGTTGCCCAAACCTTGATTCCGCGCCAGATTGCACGGCGCACTCGGGACATCCCCCATGTCGATCACGCTCCACAATCTCCATCCGAACCCGGGCGCCACGCGCGACAAGAAGCGGCTCGGCCGCGGTCGCGGCTCGGGTAAGGGCAAGACGTCCGGTAAGGGCGTCAAGGGCCAGAAGGCTCGCCCCGGTCACCACGGCGCGCGGTTCGCGTTCGAGGGTGGTCAGATGCCGATGCCGCGCCGGATTCCGAAGCGCGGGTTCAAGAACCCGAACCGCATCGAGGCGTTTGCGATCAACGTGTCGACGCTCGAGAAGCTGTTCGATGCCGGCGCCACGGTCGATATCGAGGCGCTGCGCGGCAAGGGGCTGCTCCCCAAGCTCGCGGACCACGTCAAGATCCTCGGCGAGGGCGACCTGACCAAGCGGCTGTCGATCCGCGCCCACGGCGTGTCGGCGGTCGCGAAGGAGAAGATCGAGAAGGCGGGCGGTACCGTCGAGATCCTTCCTTCTCCCCGCCACACGGCGGCTCCCGCAGCCTAAGGACAGCGAGTGGCCTCGATCGCCAACATCGGCAAGATCCCGGAGCTCCGGCGCCGGATCCTGTTCACGCTGTTCATTCTCGCGGTCTATCGCCTCGGCGTCTTCATCACCATCCCGGGCGTCAATCGCTCGGAGATGGAGAGCGTCGTCACCAAGGGCGGCACGGGCTCGTTCCTGGGCATGTTCAACATGTTCTCGGGAGGCGCGCTCGAGCAGTTCTCGATCCTCACGCTCGGCATCATGCCGTACGTCACGGCGTCGATCGTGATGCAGCTGCTCACCGTCGTCGTGCCCAAGCTCGACCAGCTCAACAAGGAAGGCGAGCAGGGCAGGCGGCGGATCAACCAGCTCACGCGCTACGGCACCGTCCTCGTCGCGATCGTCCAGTCGTGGTTCGCCGCGAGCTACGTCGAGAGCCTGTCTCATGGTGGCGCGCAGGTCGTGCCGCCCGAGATCGCCGGCCTCGGATTCCACCTGCTGACCGTGATCACGATGACCACCGGCACGGTCGTCATCATGTGGTTCGGCGAGCTCATCACCGAATCGGGCATCGGTAACGGCTCGTCGATGATCATCTTCGCCGGCATCGTCGCGGCGATGCCCGACGCGATCACGAAGTTCGTCGCCGGCGGCGGTGGCAGCGCGAGCGGCCTCACCGTGCTGTTCATGATCATCCTCGTCGTCGGGACGATCGCCGCGATCTGCTACTTCGAACGATCGCACCGGCGGATCCCGGTCCAGTACACGAAGCGACAGGTCGGCAGAAAGATGTACTCGGGCGCGCAGAGCTACCTGCCGCTCAAGATCAACGTCTCCGGCGTGATCCCGCCGATCTTCGCGTCGTCGATCCTCATGTTCCCGGCGCAGATCGCGAACATGTCGAACTCGGGCTGGATGCAGGAGTTCTCGTCGATCCTCCACCCCGCGGACTGGCGCTACAACCTGATCTTCACGGCGCTCGTCGTGTTCTTCGCGTTCTTCTACACGTCGGTCGTGTTCAACCCGGTCGATGTCGCGGACAACCTGAAGAAGAGCGGCGGCTTCATCCCCGGCATCCGTCCGGGCAAGAACACGGCGCAGTACATCGAGCGCGTGCTGTCGCGGATCACGTTCGCGGGTGCGCTGTACCTGTCGGTCGTCTGCATGATCCCGGCACTGCTCCAGAAGTACTTCCACGTGCCGTTCAGCTTCGGTGGTACGGGCCTCCTGATCGTCGTCGGTGTCGCGCTCGATACCGTGCAGCAGATCGAGTCGCACCTCATCACGCGCAACTACGAAGGCTTCGCCGGACCGAAGGGTCCACGCATTCGCGGCAGAGTCGCGGCGCGGCCTCGCTAGCGCTAGCGGCGTGTCGTGAGGATCCAGCTCAAGTCCAAGGACGAGGTCCGACTGATGCGCGAGGCGGGCCTCGTCGCAGCCGCGATCCTCGACGAGGTCTGCGCGGCGGCCAAGCCGGGCGTCTCGACCTGGGAGCTCGACCGGATCGCGCGCGCGGGCATCGAGCGTCACAAGGTCAAGAGCGCGTTCCTCAACTACGGCGGCTGGGACGTCCCGAAGTACCCGGCCGTGCTCTGCACGTCCCGCAATCACGTCATCGTCCACGGCATCCCGCGCAAGGACGACGTGATCGCGGACGGCGACATCATCGGGATCGACTTCGGGATCTTCAAGCACGGGTTCTGCGCCGACACCGCCCGCACGGTCGCCGTCGGCCACGTCAGCGAAGAAAATCGCCGACTCGTCGAGACCACCGAGCGCGCGCTCGACGAGGCGATCGCGCTCTGCCGGGTCGGCAGCCGGCTCGGTGACATCGGGGCGGCGATCCAGAACTATGCGGAATCGCGTGGCTACTCGGTCGTCAAACAGTTCGTCGGCCACGGCACCGGTCGGGAGATGCACGAGGACCCGCAAGTCCCGAATTTCGGAACGGCTGGGAGCGGAAAGCGGCTCAAGTCGGGCCTTGTCATTGCCGTCGAACCCATGGTAAACGCCGGGGCCCCTGACGTAGAGGTTCTCGACGATAAGTGGACGGCCGTGACCAAGGATCGCTCGATGTCCGCACACTTCGAGCACACGATCGCAGTCACGGACGAGGGGCCTTGGGTGCTGACCCGTCCATCCTCTTCTCCCGGGAAACCCTGATCACCTTCGAGAAAGCGGCCATGAAAGTTCGAGCTTCAGTCAAGCCCATCTGTCCCAAGTGCAAGGTCATCAAGCGCAAGGGCGTCGTTCGCGTCATCTGCACCAACCCGCGCCACAAGCAGCGCCAGGGTTAAAGAGGGTATCGAGTCATGGCACGCATCGCAGGCGTCGACCTCCCGCGTAACAAGCGGATCGAGATCGCACTCACGTACATCTACGGCATCGGCCGTCACGCGGCGAACGTCGTCCTGAACCACGCAGGCATCTCGCCGGACAAGCGCAGCGACGATCTCGACGAGAACGACGTCCGCAGGATCCGCGACGCGATCGAAGCGAACTACCGCGTCGAAGGCGATCTGCGCCGCGACACCCAGCTCAACATCAAGCGCCTGATGGACCTCGGCTCGTACCGCGGCAGCCGTCATCGCCGCAATCTGCCCGCGCGCGGTCAGCGCACTCACACGAACGCCCGTACCCGCAAGGGACCTCGCCGCATGGCGGTGAAGAAGATGGGCGCGGTCACGAAGAAGTAGGCCGAGGAACACGATCATGTCGCAGCCCAAAGGCAAGCAGAAGAAGAAGGTCCGGAAGAACATCCAGACCGGCGTCGCGCACATCTCGGCGACGTTCAACAACACGATCGTTTCGATCACCGACGTCAGCGGCAACGTGGTCGCCTGGTCGAGCGCCGGCACGTGCGGGTTCAAGGGCTCGCGCAAGTCGACGCCGTTCGCCGCGCAGCTCGCCGCCGAGGACGCCGCGAAGAAGGCGATGGAGCACGGCGTCCGCAACGTGACGGTCTACGTCAACGGTCCGGGCTCGGGTCGCGAGTCTGCCCTGCGCGCGCTCAACGCCGCCGGTTTCAAGATCAACCTCATCCGGGACGTGACGCCCGTGCCGCACAACGGTTGCCGGCCGCGCAAGCGTCGTCGCGTCTGATCACCTCTCGAAGGACTATTCGCAATGGCTCGCTATACGGGTGCTGTTTGTCGGCTCTGCCGGCGTGAAGACATGAAGCTCTTCCTCAAGGGAGAGCGTTGCTACACGGACAAGTGCGGCTACGAGCGTCGTAGCTATCCGCCGGGCCAGCACGGCCAGAACCGCCGCAAGAAGCGCTCGGACTACGGCGAGCAGCTGCGCGAGAAGCAGAAGGTCAAGCGCATCTACGGCATCGCCGAGCGCCAGTTCCGCGGCTACTACCACAAGGCGCTGCGCACCAAGGGCGTGTCGGGTCACATGCTGATCCAGCTGCTCGAGCGTCGCCTCGACAACGTCGTCTACCGCATGGGCTTCGCGTCGGATCACGCCGAAGCGCGCCAGCTCGTCCGCCACGGCCACTTCACGATCAACGGCAAGAAGGTCAACATCCCGTCGTACCTCGTCCGTCCGAACGACGTGGTGCAGGTCCGCGAGTCGTCGCAGAAGATCGCGCGCATCAACGAGGCGCTCGCCGCCGTCGATCGTCGTGGCGTTCCGCAGTGGATCAGCCTCGACAAGGACAACTTCAACGGCCGCATCGTCCAGCTGCCGACGCGCGAGGACGTCACGCTGCCGATCCGCGAGCAGCTGATCATCGAGCTCTACTCGAAGTAATCCGTTTCCCGAACAGCGCCTGCAGCATGTTGCTGCGGGCGTTTGCTTTGGAGCAGGCCTCGAAACCCTGCAGTGCACAGCCGGCGTGATGAAAGCGACCGGCCCAAAGGAGACAGACAGATGGAACCGACCCCCGAACAGACCGCATTCATGGCGAAGAACTGGCGCGACCTGATCCGGCCGCGCACGCTCGAGATCGAAGAGCGGTCTGACACCTACGGCAAGTTCTCGTGCGAGCCGCTCGAGCGTGGCTTCGGCACGACGCTCGGCGTCGCGCTCCGCCGCATCCTGCTGTCGTCGCTGCAGGGCGCGGCGATCACGCACATCGCGATCGAAGGCGCGCTGCACGAGTTCACCTCGCTGCCGGGCGTCGTCGAGGACGTGACCGACATCATCCTCAACCTCAAGGAGACGCTCTTCAAGGTCGAGGCTGACAAGACGTACACGATCCGGCTCGACAAGACCGGCGAGGGCGTCGTCACCGCCGGTGACCTGTCGCTCGTCGACGGCGTCACCTGCCTCAATCCGAGCCACCGCATCTGCACGCTGTCGAAGGACGGCAAGATGGCGATGGAGCTGACGATCGCGACCGGCCGTGGCTACGCGCCCGCCGAGCGCCACTCGGCGGATCTGCCGGTCGGCACGATCGCGATCGACGCGCTGTTCTCGCCGATCCGCAAGGTCAACTTCACGGTCACGAACGCCCGCGTCGGCCAGCAGACCGACTACGACAAGCTGACGCTCGAGTGCTGGACGAACGGCTCGGTCCGCCCGGACGACGCCGTCGCCTACGCCGCGAAGATCCTCAAGGAGCAGCTCAACCTGTTCATCAACTTCGAGGAGATGGCGGAGCCGGTCGAGGCGCCGCGCGACGAGGCCGCCGAGAAGCTCAACGAGAACCTCTGGCGCACCGTCGACGAGCTCGAGCTCTCGGTCCGCTCGGCGAACTGCCTGCAGAACGCCAACATCAAGTACATCGGCGAGCTCGTGCAGAAGACCGAGTCCGAGATGCTCAAGACCAAGAACTTCGGCCGCAAGTCGCTGAAGGAGATCAAGGAGCTGCTCGCCGAGATGGGCCTCCAGCTCGGCATGAAGCTCGACAACTGGCCGGGTCCGAACCCGCTCAAGAAGCCCTGAACGCTGCCCCACGAAGAATTCGTTGGAGCCCCAACGAAACTAACGAGATCTCTCCGGACCTTTTGCTTCCTGAACCCACCTCTGTTCGGTTATGAACCTCTTCGCTGTCACATCCACCACAGCCGTCCCTGCCCAAGGAGCACGTGTGATCATGGATACCGATCAGTTCCAGCGAGAGGTCCTCGAACTAGGCGTGCGTCCGGAGACGCTTGCTCCGCCGAGCCGTGTCGCGCTCGCCGATCTCATCGATCGGTCGCACTTCCGGCTCCGCGAGGCGGCGCCCGTCGAATTCGTCAACCCGATCTTCGAGATCACCGCGAGGGTCGAAGATCCGCGATTCCCCAAAGACCTGACTCGAAGAATGTGAGCCTGTCATGCGTCACCGTAACTCTGGACGAAAGCTCGGCCGCAACGCCTCCCACCGCGCGGCGCTGTTCAACAACCTCGTGACCTCGCTGCTGACCTATGGGCGCATCGAGACCACGGAAGCCAAGGCCAAGGAGCTGCGCAGCTTCGCCGACGCCACCATCGGCTGGGGCGTCTCGGTGGTCCCGCTGATCGCCAAGGGCGAGGCGGCGACGCCCGCGGAGCGCGCGAAGGTCGTCCACGCTCGCCGCATGGCGCGCCAGACGGTCAAGACGCGTGACGCCCTCGACCGCCTGTTCCGCGAGATCGGCCCGCACTTCGCGACCCGCAAGGGCGGCTACACGCGGATCCTCAAGACGCGCACCCGCAAGGGCGACGCCGCCCCGATGGCGTTCGTCGAGCTCGTCGGCCTCAACGGCCAGCCGACCGCGTAACGCGAACCGCACGCTGCGTCGCGCGCGTCGCACTCGGCGCGGCAGCTGTCATCGCCGGTGGCTAGCGAACTAGCCACCGATCTCGCCTCGAAAACTTCGCTGACTTGTGTGATGCCCGCCGCATAGGCGGGTTTTGTTTTTGGCTATAAGCCTGCATCCGTTCCGGGCCACCAAATCTGCCTCACTGGAGTCATCCGAATGCGTCGCCTACCGATCCTGCTGCTCTCGCTTGGACTGTCGCTCGTAGCCTGCCGCGGAGGCGGCGACGATGGCGGTGGTGACGACACGACGCCGGACGCGCCACCCGTCGGCGGCTCGGTGACGATCCAGGAAGTCCAGGCGGACAGCATGCCGGTCGGCACCGCGGTCGAGCTCGACGGCGTGGTCGTCACGGCGATCGATGCGTTCGGCGCACGCACGGGCGACCTGTGGGTCGAGGAGCCGGGCGGCGGCGAGTTCTCCGGCATCAAGGTGTTCGGCGCGCCGCTCGATCAGATCGCGTCCTTGGCGCCTGGCGACATCGTGACGATCTCGAATGCCGAGAAGGACGAGTTTGCACTCAGCATGGATATGACCGGCCGCAAGGTCACCGAGATCAAGGGCGCGGCCGGTGGGACGCTATCGATCGTGAAGACAGGCACTGGTTCCTTACCGCCAATCGCGACCGTGGATGCGCTCGCGATCGAGAACCTCGCGGACCAGGCGGCGAAGGATGCGGAGTGGGAGAAGTGGGAAGGCGTGCTGATCACGGTCACGAATGCGCGCCAGAACTCGGCAGTCGCCGGATTCACGATGAACCCAGCCGAAGACCAGTTCGAATTCCGCGCGACCGGTGATCTACGCGTGCAGTCGGCGCTCACCACGCTTGGCGCAGATGCGGTTGCGGGCGTTTGCTACCAGGGCCTGACCGGCGTCAGCGACTACTTCTTCAACCATTTGCTTCTGCCACGCTCCACCGCAGACCTCGTCGGCGGCGGAACGGGATGCTCGGCACAGACGGTCGCAACGATCGCAGATATTCAGTCCGGCGCTGTGACCGGCGACGTGAAGATCGAGAACGTTTTCGTGACAGGCGTCGGCTTTGGCCAGAGGAACCTCTGGATCTCCACGAGCCTAACGGCGGCACCGAACGAGGGCGTGTTCGTCTTCGGCGGCCCGACCCTCGACGCGTCTGTTGTTCCGGGCGTCAAAGTGACTCTCACGGGCACCGTGTCGGAATTCAACGATGACGCGAACGGCGGCACGCTGACCGAGATCACGAGCCCCGGCTTCATCTTCGACCCGGCTGCTCCAGGCACCGTCGTTCCGGTCACCGGAAAGACAGTCGCAGACCTGCTCGATCCGACAACCGCCGCCGCGCACGAGTCGGTGCTCGTCACGCTCACCAACGTGAACATCAGTGCCCTGGGCAATGCAGCAAACGGTTTCATCGCCGACGCGACGCAAGCCGGCACCGCGTTCAAGATGCAGACGACAATCCTCCGGCTCGCGTCGACCGATCTGGGCTGCTACCAGTCCATCACGGGTTTCTGGACCAACCTGCAGGCTCCCGGCTCGGGTGCGACCACGAAGCCGAACGCGTTCGGTTTCATCCCGCGTACGCTCGGGGCCAAGGGTACGAACTGCAACTGACGCACTAACGCGCTTATCCGAGAAGCCGCCTTGTCAAAGGCGGCTTTTCGTTTTCGCGCCTAGCGCGTGCGCACGGTGCCGGTTGTGAGCACTCCCGATTCGATCGTGTCGCTCTGCTTCGTGTACTGACCCGATTGTGTGTTGATACGGATGTAGCCGAGCCCGCCGCCACCACCCGCCGCGACGTAATCCGTCACCGTCGCGGAGCCCGTGAAGGGAACATTCACCGCGTCGGACGCGGGACCGTCGAGCGCTGCCCCATCGCCACCCTTGCCGCACTTGTACGCTGCAGTCGACGTGCAGCTGCCACCAGCGGAAACGGCGGTCGTGAGCGAAACGCTTGGCGCCAGTTGGGCGTCGGTTGCTGCGGGGCCTCCGTTTACGAGGAGTCGAGCATTACTGCCAAGGCTCACGGTCGGCGCTTCCAACAGAATGCCACCACCGGCTCCGCCGCCGAACAATTCCGAAGGCCCTTGCGCGAACGCTATCCCGATCTGGCCATTCGCGTTGATAACCGCACTGTCGCGTACGGTGATCGCCACCCGACTACTGAGTTGGACCGCACCCCCACCACCATCCAAAGAGTCTCCGGCGCTACAGCCGCCACGAAGCGGCTCGAGGGAGGGGCTGCCAGAAGCAGCACCGCCGGCGCCTCCCAACAGCAATGGATCCACTGACCCGCCATGTCCGCCAGCGGTCGCGTGACCCCCGCCGCCGGAACCGGTTCGTATTGTCGCTTGGTCCTGCGAGTTAACACCCGCGCGACCGCCACGGCACGATGCAAATGCAACGCCGCCCGGTAGTGGCTGCGCGTTTTCGGCGTCGGGTGTCCATAGGCTGAAGGTTCCCTCGACGGTGATCTCGCCGTGCGCGAGCAGTGCGAGAGCCGGGCCAGGCGTCGAGCTACTGAAGACGTTGATGTTTCCAAGCCGCGCAGTTCCGACGATGAACACACGAACTGCCGCGCCGTTCTGCGGAGCTGGAAGCAGTAGCGTCGTCACGGGGATCAACGTGTTGTTGGCATCGCGCACCTGACCAGTTGCGGTGTCGATCGTTCCACCAGCAGATAAGTCGAGATCACTTGCTGGCTGCGATGGATCGAGATACTGGCCGAGCCCATTCGACGGGTCGATCTCGCGGCAGCGCGGCTCGCTCTCGAAGCAGCCGAGCGGGCAGTCCTGCTTTGACGTCACGACGCCGGCGGCATCGCACGTCGCGACCGTGCCATTCGTGCAGGCGGTCTCGTTCGGATCGCAGAGCCGGCAGCCGGTGCCCACCTCGCAGCCGCGCTCGCACTGGATGAGCTCGTAGTCGTTGCCGACCGCGTTGCACGTGATCGCCTGGTCGCCGCGACAGGCCGTGAATTCGCCCGGGCTGCACGTGACCGCGATGCACGTGTTCGTCTGGCCCTCGAGGGCGCCGTCGACGTCGCAGAACGGGAAGGCCGGGTCGTTGCAGATGCCGTCGGCGCAGGACCTGGGATTTGGCTTCGTGCACCCGGCCGCCAACGCCAACCCCGTGAAAACAGCAACACGCCACCAACACATGGATAGAGGTTCTCCGATCATGAGCGGCGCTGTCGACCATGGGGTCGACCGGTTGCCGAAAATGTTTGGGGTAGGATGGAAGCTCGGCTTCGAGGGGAAGCAGCCATGACGATGACGACGGCGCGTGACTGGTTGATCGCGGGCGCACCCGGGGCGGACACGTCACCGGAGGTGCTCGCCGGCACGTGCGAGCGGCTGATTGCCGAAGGTGTGCCGATCTCGCGCGCCGAGGCGTACGTGCGGACGCTGCATCCGCTCGTCGCGGGGCGCGCGTTCGAGTGGACGCCGGCGCATGGCTGTCAGGCGATCGAGGCCGTGCACGATGCGGATCTCGGGGCAACGTCGGGGCCGATTCGCAACGTGTTCGCGACCGCGAAGCCGCAGCGCAACCGGCTGGTCGGGACCGGCGCGCGCAAGACGAATCCGTACCTCGACGAGATGGTGTCGATGGGGATGACGGACGTGATCGCGTTGCCGTTCGTGTTCACGACCGGCGACGTCCACGCGGTGGCGTTCGCGACCGATCACGAGGCCGGGTTCGAGGCGCGGGATATCGCCAGGATCGAGGAGGTCGTGCCGCCACTGACGAGGATGGCGGAGATCCTCGCGCTGCGGCGGTCGGCGGCGAACGTGCTGACCGCGTACGTCGGGCGCGATGCCGGTGCGCGCGTGCTCGCCGGCAAGATCAGGCGCGGCGACATCGAGCTCATCGAGGCGGCGATCTGGTTCTCGGACATGCGCGGCTTCTCGGCGATGTCGAATCACAAGGAGCCGCGCGAGGTGATCGACGTGCTGAACGAGCTGTTCGATTGTCAGGTGCCCGCGATCGAGAAGTACGGCGGCGAGGTGCTGAAGTTCATCGGCGATGGGCTGCTCGCGATCTTCACGCCACGCGACGGCGGCGACATGGCCGAGTGCTGCCGGCGCGCGCTCGCGGCCAGCGGCGAGGCGCTGCTCGCGATCGAGGATCGCAATGGCGACGCGATCGAGCCCGTGAAGATCGGGATCGCGCTGCACGTCGGGCAGGTCGCGTACGGCAACATCGGTGGCGCGGCGCGGCTGGACTTCACGTGCATCGGCCGGGCGGTGAATCTCGCCGCGAGGCTCGAGTCGCTGACCGGCAAGACCGGACACGACGTGCTCGCGAGCGCCGAGTTCGCGCGCGTGTGTGGCGACATGGAGCGCGTCGGTGCGTTCGAGGTGAAGGGGTTCGGCAAGCCGATCGAGGCGTTCGTTCCCGGCGCGTGATGTTCGTGATGCTCGTGATGCTCGTCGCGCTCGCGGTCATCGCGGCGTAACAAGCGTCAAACGACGCTGGTGGAAGGTGGCAAACGGCGAACGGGTGTCGAGGTTCTGACTTGGCGAACGCGAGGCAAAGCGAGCACTTGCGGAGTGGTCCGACCGTTGCTCTTCGTCGGAGGCATGAAATCGAGTTTGACTGTCGTGGCATTGCTGACGGCGCTCGCGACGACGGCGAGCGCGGATCCGGACCCGAGCAACAACGAGATCGCGAAGACCGCCGAGCTCCGCACGGACGCGTACGTCGGCGGCGGCGGCATGCTCAGCCAGGACGAGGCGGTGCTCGCGGGCGCATATGGCGAAGGCGGGATCCGGATCGCGGGCTCGCCGGTGTTCGCGCACGTGCTGGTGCAAGGCGGCACCGCGGTCCATCTGTTCGCCGACAATGGCGGCTCGTTCTATGACCTGCGCGGCGGCGCGGAGGCACGCGGGTGCATCGTGCGCGGCTCGATCTGCGGCTCTGCCGGACTCGATCTCGGCGTCCACCGCGGCACGTACGTCACGATCGGCGAGGCGCTGTTCGAGACCGAAGGCCAGGAGATGTCCGAGCACTTCGCGTCGACGCTCGTCGTGCCGCGCCTCGCGGTCGATTACGGCGAGGCGATCCGGTTCCGCGGGATGATCGAGGCGCCGTACTACGTCGACACGAGTGGCCAGCACGAGAGCCACATCGGAGCCTCGTTCTCGATGGGCTTCGTCGCGAGCTGGTGAGCGCCAAGGGCAGCGTGGCTGTCAGACCCGCACGTTAAAGACGCGGGCATGCCTGGGAACGGTGCGGCGGCGAGCTATGGCGACCTCCTCGTGACGTCGCTCGTGGTGCTCGGGGCGGTGTGCGTCGCGGCGTTCGTGGTGGTGCGGCTCGTCGGGCGATTTCTCGCCACGGGCCGCGTGCGCGGTGCGCACCTGATGGATGTGGTCGCGCGCGTGCCGCTCGAGCCGAGGCGATCGCTGTATGTCGTCGAGGTCGCCGGCAAGACGCTGCTCGTCGGGACGAGCGAGATGGGGTTGTCGGTGCTGTCCGAGCTCGACGCGAGCGAGGTACGCGCACGCGTCGTCGAGCGGCCGACGTTCGCGGAGCTCGTGCGCAATGCGTGGCTGAAGCGGCGCGAGGCGAAATCGGCGCGCGCGGCGCCCGATCGCGAGGTCGGACGGGACCGCGATGGCGACACCGGCGACACCGCACGCGACGAGGCGAAGCCGTGAGCGCGCACTCGATCGACATGGTAGGTGGCGAGGTGAAGGCGTCGATCGCAGGCGACCACGTCGCGCTCAAGGTCGTGCGCTACAACGGCGACGCCGTCGAGCTCGACGTCACCGAGGTGCGCCGGCTCGTCGAGGCGCTGCTCGCACTGGCGGATGCGATCGACGCCCACCAGAGCAAGGTGCCATGAGCGGAAACACGAGCGGCGTGTGGATCGCGCTGGCGGCGCTGGTGCCGCTCGTCGTCCTGATGCTGACGAGCTTCGTGAAGGTGTCGGTCGTGCTGTCGCTCTTGCGCAACGCGATCGGCGCACCCGACGCGCCATCGGGGCTCGTCGTCATGGGCATCTCGCTCGTGCTGACGTTCTTCGTCATGGCGCCGGTCGTGGTCGACATGGTGCGTGCCGCCGAGACGACGACGCCCGCGCCAGCACCAGCGCCAACGCCGACACCTGCGCCGACGCCCGGCGCCACCGGCGCCGACGGTGCGCGGCCGGTCGATGTCGAGGGCGCGGTCCGCGCCGTGGTTCCTGCGGCTCAGCAAGGCAAGGTCGACCAGGCGGTGCGTGCGATCGAGCCGCTGCGCGCGTTCTTGACGAAGCACGCGAGCGCCAAGGATCGCGAGACGTTCGTCGCGACCTCGCAGCGGATGGGGCGTGCGACGCGGGGCGACGAGCTCTGGGTGCTCGCGCCGGCGTTTCTCGCGACCGAGCTGCGCGAGGCGTTCGCGATCGCCGTGCTGATCTTCGTGCCGTTCCTGGTGATCGATCTGGTCGTCGGGCTCGGCCTCGCGGCGCTCGGGCTGTCGAGCACGTCGCCGCAGAACGTCGCGCTGCCGCTCAAGCTGCTGCTGTTCGTCGCGGTCGACGGCTGGCGGCTGCTGCTCGACAGCTTGCTGCGAGGCTACGTGTGACGCAGAGCCTGGTGTCACTCGTGCGCGAGGGGTTGCTGCTCGCGCTGCTGCTCGCGGCGCCACTGCTGGTCGCGGCGCTCGTCGCGGGCATCGTGACGGGACTGCTCGGCGCGTTCACGCAGATCCAGGATCCGGCGGTCGGGATGGTGCCGCGGGTCGCGGCGGTCGGCATCGCGCTCGTGCTATTCGCGCCGTCGATCGGGCATCAGCTCGAGGTGTTCGCGAATCGTCTGTGGCCATTGATCACTGCCGCGAGCACGACGTGATCGAGGAAGTCGGGTCGGATCAGCCGGGCTCGCGACCCACGTGGGTCTGGCCGTCGGAACCCACGCGGGGCTGGCGCTGCGAACCCACGGGGGACTGGCGCGGCGAACCCACGTGGGTCTGGCGAACGAAACCCACGTGGGTCTGGCGATCGAAACCCACGTGGGTCTGGCCGCGATCGAAACCCACGTGGCGCTCGGTGCCTGACGCGACGGACGCGCGGAGCTCGGCGTGATCGAGTTGCTGGTGATCGCGCTGCGCGGCGCTGCGGCGATCGCGGTGCTGACGACGCTGGCGGGCGGCGTGCCACGCGTCGTGCAGCTCGGGCTCGCGGTGGTGTTCGGGCTGTGGTCGGCGCTCGTCGTCGGCGTGCCCGCCGTGGTTCCGGACGGGCTGCTCGTGATCGCCGCACGCGAGCTCGTGATCGGCGCGACGATCGGCATCGTCGCGGTGGTGCCGCTGCTCGCGGCGCAGCTCGCCGGCCGGCTCGTCGACCTCGTGGACGCGGGGCGCGGGCCTTATCGCGCGCTGTTCGGCGTGCTGGCGGCAGCGGTGTTCGTCGGGATCGACGGCCATGTCGCGGTCGTGAACGCGATCGTCGACAGCCACCGCGCGATGCCGGCGCTCGCGGCGATCCAGCCGCGCGTGCTCGACACGCTCGGCTCGATGTTTGGCGCGGCGGTCGCGCTCGCGATTCCATGGCTCGTGACGGCGACCGTGGTCGAGCTCGCGATCGGCGTCGGATCGCGGCTCGCGGCGCGGTCGGCCGCATTCGTGCCCGGTGCGGTCGCGGTGCCGGCGGCGCTCGTGATGATCACGGCGACGCTCGTGGCGACGCTCGCGGTCGCGATCGCCGCGCTCGTTCGCGGCTCGCTGTAGCCGCGCTCAGCGACGCTCGACGGCGGCGATGATCTCGGCGAGCCGTGGCCAGTGCGGCTCGGGGACGGGTCCGTCGTGGGCGACGAGCGCGGCGGCGAGGGCGGCGTCCCGCTGGACCGGCAGCTGGTAACGGCGGGCGAGCCCGAGTAGCTGGGTCGCGCGCGCACCGCGGCCGGTCGCCGTGCGCACGGGGATCGGGCGACGCGTGGGATGCCAGGCGATCACGACCGCGACATCGTCGCCGAGCAGCAGCAGGGTCGCGCCGGTGATCGCATCGCGGGCGCGTGGCTCGCGCGCGAGTCGAGCGCGGTACTGGCGCAGCCGCGGATCACCGCCGGCGAGGCGCTCGTCCTCGCGGCGCTCGTGCGGCGTCATGCGGAGCGCGCGAGCGAGTGCGGCGTGGCGGAGCAGCGCATCGAGGGTCGCGATCGCGAGCCACGCGATCACGAACGTGGCGAGCGCGCTCGCGATCACCGCGGCGGCCGCGAGCGGTGCGACCGGCAAGGCGGCGAGGCGCGGCGCGACGAGCCACAGCCACGCGACCGCGACCGCCGCGACGATCGCGGTCGCGACGAGCTCGAAGCCGGCGCGGCGCACGCGGGCGGCGGGGCCGGCGTCGACCGCCGGTGCGCCCTCGAGCCGGCGGCGTGGCAACCACAGCGCGCGGGTCTGCGCGAGCTGGCCGAGCAGCGCGGCGACCGCGGCCGCGGCGAGCAGAGGTGAGGCGATCTCGAGGACGGCGGGCAGCGCGTGCGCGAGGTCGAGCGCCGTGGAATCTCCACGACACGCGGCGGCGATCGTGTCGCCGAGCCGCGCGATCGTGGTGCGCGCGGTCGTGACCATGACGATCAGCGCGGCTGCGCATGCGACGCCGCCGACGAGCAGCGGGCTCGCGGCGTGCAAGCCGCTGCGCCGCGCGAGCGCGAGCCGGCGGGGCGACGGCGGGAACACACGGTCCGAGGCCATTGTCCGACGGCGATGGTAAGGTGCCGGCGACATGACGTCTCCGCACAGAGTGCGAAAAGCAGTGATCCCGGCAGCGGGGCTCGGCACGCGGTTTCTTCCGGCGACGAAGGCGGTGCCGAAGGAGATGCTGCCGATCGTCGACACGCCGACGATCCAGCTCGTGATCGACGAGGCGGTGCGCGCCGGCATCACGGACGTCGTCGTGATCAACGGCCGCAACAAGTACTCGATCGAGGATCACTTCGATCACGCGTACGAGCTCGAGCGCACGCTCGCCGATCGCGGCAAGACCGAGCTGCTCGAGGCGGTGAAGGCCGTGTCGACGATGGTGCGGCTGATCTCGGTGCGCCAGAAGCAGCCGATGGGGCTCGGGCACGCGGTGCTGTGCGCGCGCGAGGCGGTCGGCAATGAATCGTTCGCGGTCCTGCTCGGCGACGACCTGATCGATAACGATCGCGATCCCGGAATCGCCCAGCTGATCCGCGCGCACGAGGCGACCGGCGCCGGTGTCGTGTCGGTGATGGAGGTGCCGGAGGGGCAGGAGCATCTCTACGGCATCGTGTCCGGCACGCGCGACGCGCAGGGGCGGATGCGGATCGAGCAGATGGTCGAGAAGCCGAAGCCCGGGACCGCGCCGAGCCGGTGGGCGATCGTCGGGCGCTACGTGCTGCCACCGTCGATCTTCGATCACCTCGCGACCACGAAGCCAGGCGCGGGGGGCGAGATCCAGCTGACCGACGCACTCAAGCAGCTCGCGTCGTCGAAGGAAGGACTGTACGGCGTCGTCGTCGACGGGACGCGGCACGATGCAGGCGACAAGCTCGGGTACCTGCGCGCGAACCTCGCGTACGCGCTGAAGCGGCCGGAGCTGCGCGACGACGTGATCGCGCTGTGCCGCGAGATGGCCGCGACGGCGTCCGGATCGACCGGGCGGTGACGTGACGATCGCGCCCGGCACGACCGAGCAGCGATTCGCGGCATCCGGTCGCGGGTCGCGTGCGTCGGTCGCGTGCCGCGCGATGTCCGGTGTCCGGTTGCAACGTCCGACGGCCGGACGCGACTGTCCGGATCCCGGACAGCGTGCATGGCGAGACGCCGGGTTGCGCGTGGCGCGCGGGATGCAGGTCGCCGGGCGGGGCGTTCGATGACGGAGTACACCGAGGTCGCGGTCACCTTGCCGGTGGCCGGCCGCTATCACTACCGCGTGCCGGCGCACCTCGCGGGGCGCGCTCGCGTCGGGGCGCGCGTGCTCGTCCGGTTCGGGCCGCGCAAGGTGACCGGCGTCGTCGTGCGCGAGGACGTGACACCGCCGGACGGCATCACCGTCGTCGAGCTCAGCGAGGTGCTCGACGAGCAGCCCGCGCTGCCTCCGGATCTCGTCGAACTGTGCCTGTGGGTCGCCGATTACTACGAGGCACCGCCCGGTGAGGTGATGCGCGCGGCGTTGCCCGCCGGCAGCGGGATCGCCGAGCGCGCCGTCGTCGGGCTGACCGAGGCCGGACGCGCGATCGCCGAGGGCAGCGGTGCGGCGCTGCCGGCGAAGCAGCGCGCGCTGCTCGCGAAGCTCATCGCGGGCGATGTGCCGGTCGCCGGGCTCGGCAAGCCGGCGCGCGCGATCGTGGCGGCGCTCGCGAATCAGGGGCTCGTCGAGACGCGCGAGCATCGTGACAAGGCGCGCGTCAAGCTGAAGCGCGAGCGCGTCGTCGAGCTCGTGGTATCTGCGACCGAGGCCCGTGCGCAGGTGTCGCGTGCCCCGAAGCGGTTCGCGGTCGTCGAGGTGCTCGCGGACGGCGCGCCGATCGCGGTCGCGGCGCTCGAGCAGCGCGTCCCTGGTGCGAAGCCGGTGCTGCGCGAGCTCGCGAAGCTCGGCATCGTGCGGGTGTTCGAGCGCGAGCTGCCGATCGATGCGGTCGCGAGCGGCGCCGGCATGCAGGTCGCCGCGCCGCCGACGCTGACGCCCGAGCAGGAGGTCGCGGTCCGCGAGATCACCGCGGTGCTCGCGCGATCACCACAGGAACCAGCGCCGCCGCCGCCGACAGGCGAGCCGGGCGCCAGCGATCGGACGGCGTTCGCGCCGTTTCTGCTCCATGGCGTCACGGGCAGCGGCAAGACCGAGGTGTACCTGCGCGTGATCGCGCAGGCGCTCGAGGCCGGCAAGACCGCGCTCGTGCTGGTGCCCGAGATCTCGCTGACGCCGCAGCTCGCGGCGCGGTTTCGGGCGCGGTTCGGCGATCTCGTCGCGATCCTGCACTCCGGGCTATCGGAGCAGGCGCGGCTCGGCGAGTGGTCACGGTTGCGGCGTGGCGACGCGCGGATCGCGGTCGGCGCGCGGTCCGCGGTGTTCGCGCCGCTCGCGGGGCTCGGCGTGATCGTCGTCGACGAGGAGCACGACGGCTCGTTCAAGCAGGACGAGGGCGTGCGCTATCACGCGCGCGACGTCGCGCTGGTCCGGGCGCAGCGCGCCGGCGCGGTGTGCGTGCTCGGATCGGCGACGCCGAGCCTCGAATCGGCATCGCACGCGGAGCGCGGGCAGTATCGCCGGCTCGCGTTGACCGAGCGGCCGACGGCGCGGCCGATGCCGAGCGTCGACATCATCGACCTCCGCACGTACATGCCCGACGGCGACGCGATGCTGTCGGCGCCGCTGCATCGCGCGATCGGCGAGACGCTCGCGGCCGGCGATCAGACGATCCTGTTTCTCAACCGCCGCGGGTTCGCGACGTTCGTGCTGTGTCGCGCGTGCGGGCACTCGTTCCGGTGCCCGCATTGCTCGGTGTCGCTGACGTATCACCGCCACAGCGACCGGTTGAGCTGCCACTACTGCGGGTTTCAGCAGCGCGTGCCCGAGGTGTGCCCGAGCTGCAAGGTGAAGGGCGCGATCGAGCGCAAGGGGCTCGGCACCGAGCGCGTCGCCGAGGCGGTCGCCGCCGCGTTTCCGCAGGCGCGCGTCGCGCGGCTCGATCGCGATGTCGCGACCGGGGCGAAGATCGAGGCGGTGCTCGCGCGGGTCGCCCGGCGCGAGGTCGATCTGCTCGTCGGTACGCAGATGGTGACGAAGGGCCATGACTTCCCGGGCGTGACGCTCGTCGGCGTGCTGTGCGCCGACACCGGGCTCAACATCCCGGACTTTCGCGCGTCCGAGCGCACGTTCCAGCTGCTCGCGCAGGTCGCGGGCCGCGCGGGACGCGGCGATCGACCGGGCCGCGTGCTGATCCAGACGTATCGTCCCGATGCGCCCGCCGTGGTCGCCGCCGCGGCGCACGACTACGCGAGCTTCTTCGCCGCGGAGTCCGCGTCGCGCGCCGAGCTCGGCTATCCGCCCCACGGTCGGCTCGTCGCGGTCCGGATCGATGGACCCGACGAGCACGAGGTTGCGGGCGCGGCGCAGCGGCTCGCGCAGGTCGCGAATGCGCGCAGCACCGAGCTCGGGAACACCGTCGAGATCCGCGGCCCGGTGCCTGCGCCGATCGAGCGCTTGCGCGGGCGGACGCGCTGGCAGATCTGGCTGCGCGCCGCGGATCGCCACGCGCTGCGCCGGGTCGCGCGCAGCCTCGTCGGCGTCGAGGTCGCGAGCGCGGTGCGCGTCGCGCTCGACGTCGATCCGATCTCGGCACTGTGAATCCGCACGCGACCGGCCTGGCAACACCGGATCGATCGCGCGACGCGTGGCGAATGCGCGGAGATCGCCGTCTGGACTGGGCATGGCGAATCAGTCCTGGCTCGCGGCGTGGCTCGTGGTGTGCGCATGTGGCGGCAGCGACCCGGCGCAGCCCGACGCACCGAGCCCCGACGCGACGTCCGGACCCACGTGGGCACGCGATCCGAGCTTCGCGACCGATGGTGCGCTCGCGATCGCGATCCCGGATGCGGACCGGCTGAACGCCGTCTCGATCCTGGTTCGCGATGGCACGCTCGTGCTCGCGGCCGGGATCGAGCACTCGGGACGGCAGGAGCTCGAGCTGTGCAGCATCAGCCCGGACGGCGTCCGCGATCCGGGGTTTGGCAGCGATGGTTGCGTGCGGCCGGGGCTGTACGGGATCGGCGGCGACAACGTGGCCGTCGACGGCACCGGCCTGCTGATCGCGTCGATCGCGTTCAGCGGGCAGCCGGTGTTCGGACCGGCGGTGTACCGGCTGCGCGCGGACGGCCAGTTCGATACCGCATTCGGCTTTGGGGGTGCGGTGTTCGTCCAGCCGCCGTCCGGGACCGGGTCCGACGCGGTCCTCGGTGCGATCGCGACGCTGCCCGACGGCTCGCGCGTCGTCGGCGGGTATGCGTCGATCGTCGGTGCCCCACGTGGGACCGGCTGGGCACAGCGGCTCGTCGACGGCATGCCATCCGGGGCCCCGGTCGAGATCGGCCGCGAGCTGCCGCTCCTCGTCCCGTCGGCGACGGGCATCGACGCGATCGCGACCGAGCAGGCACAGGTCAACGAGTGTCCGCCGGTGGCGTGCGATGCGACCCAGGTCTCCCGCTACGCCGCGTGCATCGCGCCGCCGGTCGCGTGCGCGGCCGATCTGACGTGTCCGGGCTCGGACACCTGCGATCCGCAGACGCTGGACTGCCTGCCGCCGGACGTCTGGGCGTTCGGTACGCGCGTGATCGCGCTCGAGACGAGTCTCGCGATCCAGGACGATCGCCGGATCGCACCGGTGACGGCCACGCAGGCGCTGCGGCTGGCCGATGGCAGCATGCTCGTGGCACAGCAAGATGCCGAGCACGGCGTCTGGAAGCTGAACGCGGACCACACGCGCGATCTCGCATTCGGCATCGTCGGTGGCGTCACGCTCCGCAACGCGACGGTGTCGGCGCTCGCGGCGCGGTCTGACGGAACGCTGTTCGCCGCCGGCCACCTCGCCTTCGACGGGCCCAGCCAGCTGTTCGAGCTCGCGAGCACCGGCGCGATCACGCTCGCGGTCGCGGACCCCGGCGGTGGCCGGATCACGGGACTGGTCCCGACCCCGGACGGCCGGCTGCTGGTCGCGGGGTATCTCGGCAACTCGATCGTGGTGCAACGGCTGATCCGGGTCCCCTGAGCCGGCCAGAAAACCCTGCAGGCGGCCCGCGGCGCGAGGGCATGTATACTGGCGACTCGTCGAGGACATCTGGGGATTTCTTGGCCGAGCCGCCCGTCACACCGTGCATCTTGATCGTCGCGGACGCGGATCGCGTACCGGAGCTGATCGGTGCGCTCTCGGAGCCGTTACCGACGGCGGTGGTCAGCCGCGTCGAGGTGGTCACGACCGCCGGCGGCGATGACTCGATCGACGTGTTCGCGGCGCGCCGGCCGCACGTCGTGGTGGCGACCGCGTCCCTCGAGGCGGGCGATACCGCCGCGCTTGTCGATGCACTGCGCGAGCTCGCGCCGGCGGGGCAGGCCGGGTTCGTGATCGTCGGCGACCTCAAGGGACCGATTCGCACCGCGCTCGACGCGAGCGAGCTCCGGCCGGATCGGTTCGTGACCCGGCCGCTCGCGCCACGCACGCTGCGGTTCGCGGTCGCGAGCGTGCTCGAGCAGGTGATCAAGGTCCGGCTGCCGACCGTGCCGCTGAGCAGCGGGACGTCGCCGGGGACCGATCCCGGCGTCGCGCGCGCGAACGCGGCGGCGCCGGTGCCGACCAGCACGCAGTCGGGCGCGCCGACGACCGCGGTCACGACCGAGGTCAGCGACGCGACGCGCGCGGCGCAGCGCGCACGCTGGGAGGCGCTCGCCGATTCGCTCGTCGACGGCGATGACATCGAGGACGAGGTCGTCGAGGCGCTCGACGAGCCCGCCGCGGGGTCGGACGCGGGGGTGGACGCGAGCCTCGACGAGCCCGCGCCGCTGCCGCCGCCGATGATCATCCGGCCGCGCGGCCGAGCGTCGGATCAGATCGCGGCGGTCGCGGGCGCGCAGCCGTGGCAACCGGGGACGACGTCGCAGCTCGAGCCGTGGATCCCGCCGGAGCCGCCGGCGCGCGAGCCGACGCTGATCATTCGCGAGCCGGATCTCGTGCCGCCGGCACGCCAGAGCGAAGGCTCGGTCCCGGATTACCAGCTGCCGCGCACGCGGACGATCGAGACCGGGCTCGGCACGCCGCCGAACGTCCCGCTCGTCGCACGCACCGCGACCGACGACGTGATCGAGCCGCCGCGCGCACGGACGCGAACGTCGGATCCGCCGGTGTCGCGCACGAAGACCGGCGACGACGAGGTCGACATGGCCGAGCGCCCGCAGCCCGGCGCGGCGTGGAGCCAGCCCGTTCCGATCGCCGCGCTGTCGGATGCGCCCGACGCGGCGGACCCCGGCGATGGCGAAGCGACGACCGAGTCGCGCGCGAAGCTCGAGCTGGATGCCGCGCTCGAGGACGTCGACCATGTCGATGCCGATGCGATGGCCGCGATCGACGCGATCGATGGCGAGGGCGGCGTCGATCGCGCGTCGTATCCCGGCTTCGATCCGTTCGAAGGCCCTGGCGATCGCAAGCGGCGGCGGCTGCCGAGCGAGGGTCGGCTCGAGGTGCTCGACGATCTGCCGGATCCGGTGCCCGAGCCGCCGGCGTCGGTCGGGGACGGCCGCGACTTCGCGCGCCAGCTCCGCGCGAAGATGTCGATGATGGCGCAGCGCCTGTTCCAGGGCGGCGATGCGGGCGCCGTGCCGGCACCGGCGGATCTGGCGCCGCGCCACGATCACCATACCGAGATCGATCTGTCGTCGCTCGGCGAGGATCTGCCGCTCGGCGGCGGGGTGACCGAGATCGAGGCGCGCGCCGCGCAGCGGCCGAGCGACGTCCGCGATCTGACGACGTCCCCGGGATCGTGGGACACGCAGGTCCGCGAGCGCGGGCTGCCGGACCAGGGCGAGATCGTGCGCGGCGTGTCCGATGCCGCGATGCTGCTCGCGCGGATGTTCGTGCAGGGCGCGACCGGCCGGATCGGGTTTCGCCGTGACGGGATCGAGAAGACCGTGTACTTCGATCAGGGCCGCCCGGTGTTCGCCGCATCGAACGAGCCCGGCGATCGGATGGGCGAGCTGCTCGTGCGCGAGGGCAAGATCACCGCGGCGCAGTACGATCGCTGCCAGAGCGTCGTCACCGAGTCCGGCCGGCGGATCGGCGAGATCCTCGTCGACTTCGGCTACCTCAAGCGCCGCGAGCTGCTGCCGGCGGTGCGGCGCCACGTCGAGGACATCGTGTACTCGCTGTTCGGCTGGGATCGCGGCCACTACCGGATCACGATCGAGGACAAGCCGTGCTCGGAGCGCATTCGGCTGTCGCGTCATCCCGCGGCGCTCGTGCTCGAGGGCATCCGCCGCAAGCACGATCGCGCGAGCCTCGAGCGGATGATCGGGCCGCCGTCGACGGTGATCGAGGTCAGCGATCGCGAGCGGCTCGGCGGCATCATCAACACCGGCGACCTCGCGAGCGAGGAGCGCGCCGCGCTCGCGGCGATCGACGGGCAGTCGGATCTCGTGCAGGTCGCGCGCACCGCGGGCGTCGACGTCGCGGACGTGCTGCCGCTCGCATGGGGGCTGTGCGTGCTCGGGCTCGCCGTCGCGCGCCGCACCGACACCGAGATCCCGGACGAGAGCACGGCGCTCGTCGGCGAGACCGATCTCGCGATCGATCGCGAGCGCGTGCGTGCGCGCTGGCAGCTCGTCACCGAGGCGGACTACTTCGCGCTGCTCGGCGTGCGGCGCGATGCGACCGCGTTCGAGATCCGGCGGGCGTATCAGTCGGCGCGCCGCGACTTCGCGTCCGACGGCTTTCCGGCGGACCTGCGGCGCGAGCTCGCGCAGGAGCTCGACGACATCGCGAACGTGCTCGACGAGGCGTTCCGCGTGCTGCGCGACGATCGCCTGCGATCGACGTACCTCGCAAATCTGATCGAGTAGTGAGCGTCCGCGGGCGCGGGGGCGTGATAGACCGTCGCCGTGCGCGTCGTGTTCATGGGCTCCCCCGAGTTTGCGGTGCCGTGCCTGCGCGCGCTCGCGGGCGCGCACGACGTCGCGCTCGTCGTGTCACAGCCCGACAAGCCCGCCGGGCGCGGCAGCCAGCTGACGGCACCGGCGGTCAAGGTCGCCGCGCAGGAGCTCGGGCTGCCGGTGATCCAGCCGCGCTCGGCGAAGACCGGCGAGCTGCGCGATGCGCTCGTCGCGTCGGGCGCCGAGCTCGCGGTCGTCGTCGCGTACGGCAAGATCTTGCCGCGCGCGGTGCTCGAGGCGCTGCCGCGCGGCTGCATCAACGTCCACGCGTCGATCCTGCCGAAGTACCGCGGCGCGGCACCGGTGCAGTGGGCGGTGATCCACGGCGACGTCGAGACCGGGGTCGCGATCATGCAGCTCGACGAGGGCATGGACACCGGGCCGGTGCTGCTCGAGCGCCGCGTCGCGATCGATCCCGAGGAGACGTCCGGCGAGCTGCTCGCGCGGCTCGCGCCGATCGGAGCCGCCGCGCTGCTCGAGGCGCTCGACCGGATCGCGCGCGGCGAGGCGGAGCCGGTCGCCCAGGATCACGGCGCCGCGACCCACGCGCCGATGCTCGCGAAGTCCGACGGCGCGATCGACTTCACGCAGCCGGCACGCGCGGTCGCGGCGCGGATCCGCGGCGTCGATCCGTGGCCCGGCGCGCAGGCGACGCTGCGCGGCCAGACGATCAAGCTGTTTCGCGCACGCGCCGAGGGCGGGCAGGGCGCGCCCGGCACGGTGCTCGCGATCGATCCGGCGGGGCTGCACGTCGCGTGCGGCGAGGGCGTCGCCGTGATCCGGGAACTGCAGGCGCCGGGACGCAAGCGGCTGACCGCGATGCAGTTCGCGGCCGGGCGCGGCGTCGCGATCGGCGACGTGCTCGGCAAGCCGGAGCTCGCGTGACGACCGCGATCGGTCCCCGCGAGATCGCGCGCCGCGTGCTCGATCGCGTCGACAAGGGCGGCGCATGGGCGACGCTGACGCTCGACGCCGAGCTCGCGCGCAGCGCCCTCGACGAGCGCGATCGCCGGCTCGCCTCCGAGCTCGTCTACGGCGTGCTGCGCAACCGGATGCGGATCGATCGCGCGATCGGCGCGCATGCCGATCTCGCGCGCACGCCGCCGAAGGTGCGCACCGCGCTGCGCGTCGCGGTCTACCAGCTGCTGTTTCTCGATCGCGTGCCCGCGTACGCGGCGGTCGACGATGCGGTCGGTGCCGCGCGCACGTTCGGCGGCAGCAAGCTCGGCGGGTTCACGAACGCCGTGCTGCGCAAGATCACGACGCAGCGCGAGCCGCCGCTCCCGGGCGCGCCGGGCGAGCTCGCGCGACTCGAGGTCGAGCACTCGCTGCCGGGCTGGATCCTCGACGAGCTCGCGGCGGTCGCGCCCGCAGGCGAGCTCGCGACGCTCGCCGCGGCGTTCGGCGAGCAGCCACCGCTCGTCGCGCGCGTCAACCCGCGCAAGACCTCGCGCGAGGCGCTCGCCGCCCAGCTCGAGGAGGCCGGTGTGACGGCAACGCCGGTCGCGCTCGCACCGTCGGCGCTGCGGCTCGACGGCATCGGCGATCCCGCGCGCAACCCCGAGTTCGTCTCCGGCACGTGGACGGTGCAGGATCCCGGCGCGCAGCTCGTCGGGATCGTCGCGGCGCCACGCGCCGGCCAGCGGATCCTCGACGCGTGCGCGGGCGTCGGTGGCAAGTCGACGCACCTCGCGGAGCTCGCGGACGACGCCGCGGTGATCGACGCCGCGGACACGTCGAAGACGAAGCTCGGCCTGCTCGCGGACACCGCGCGCCGGCTCGGCCTCACGAACATCCAGCCGATCGTGTGCGACCTGCTCGATCCCACCGCGCCACTCGAGGCGCAGTACGATCTGATCGTGCTCGACGCGCCGTGCTCCGGGCTCGGCGTGCTGCGCCGCCATCCCGACGCGAAGTGGCGGCTGACGTCGGATGCCGTGCCCCGGCTCGCCGCGCTGCAGTCGCGGCTGCTCGACGCCGTGGTCGCGCGGCTCGCACCCGGCGGCACACTCGTGTACTCGGTGTGCACGTTCACGCGCGCCGAGGGGCCGGCGCAGATCGCGGCGCTCGTCGCGCGCAGCGGGCTGTCGCTCGTCGAGGAACGGCGCACGTGGCCACCGGACGCCGACGCGTTCTACATCGCGAAGCTCGCGCGCGCGTGACCCTCGCGTAAGATGGCCGGTGATGGATCTACCGCTGCGAACGGTGGGAATCGCCGTCGGGGTGGCCGTGCTCGCGATCGTGGCGGTGATCGCGGTGCCGCGGCTGCGCACGACGAAGGTGTGGGTCGTCAACGGCCTCGAGGTGCCGGTCGTCGCCGAGGTCGACGGCCATCGGCTCGAGATCGGGCCGCAGTCGCGCGCCGCGAAGAGCGTGCGCGGCCGGTCGATCGAGGTCGTGATTCGCGGCGCGAGCGGTGGCGAGATCGATCGCGAGGACCTCGACGCGAGCGCGGATCAGATCGTGTTCAACGTGCTCGGTGCGACGCCGCTCGCGATCGAAGGTCAGATCTACAACCGGATCGGCATCACGACGTACGAGCCGAAGCCCCCGGAGCGGCTCGACGCGCAGCGCGTGATCGATCGCGACGACCTCGACTTCTACTGGGAGTTGCCTCGCGAGATCCGCCAGCCCGCGGACGGCGAGCCGGTGATCGAGAAGCGCGTGCTGATCGTGCGCGGCGCGTGGTGGGACACCGTGCAGACGCTGATCGAGACGAGCCGCCCGAACGAGGCACTCGCACTCGTCAAGAAGATCGGCGCCGCACAGCCGGGCGATCGCCGCGTCGCCGCGCTGCTCGCCGAGCTCGAGGGACCGGCGAACGTTCGTCGCGATCCGGTGGGGGAGCCGGGCAGACCGGCAGCGTCGACCACGCATGACTGGGTGCTCGCGTCGGCGGACGGCCAGGCGCGGCTGTTCCAGGAGCGGCTGCCGCATGGCACGTGCGCGGCGCGCTGCGAGCGCGGCGGCACCGTCGTCTGGCGCGCGACCGTGTGTCTCGGGACCGCGTACCAGGCCCGGTTCGTCGCGCCGGATTGCACGCGGGCGATCGTCATCGACACGAGCTCGATCGAGGCCGGCGATGCGCGCACGAAGCCGGCGGTGTTCGTGTACGCGGGCGGCGCGCTCGCCGAGAGTCACCCGCCCGCCGACTACGTCGATCCCGACGAGATCCCCGACGACGGCATGTGGACGTTCGGCAAGCCGCGGCTGTCCGCGGACGGCCGCACGGTCGAGCTCGCGACCCGCGATCGGAAGCTGCACCGCATCGCGCTCGTGCCGTGAGCCACCGGCCGGTTGCGCTCGGCCGTGGGCACCGCGCGCAAACGGCCCCGGGCGCGCGACGACAACCCGTCGAAACCGCGCGATCCGGCGCGCGGCACGCCGCGTGCTGTGGGGCAGGGGATGCGCGCTCTCGTGCTCGCGATCGTGCTCGCCGGCTGCGTCGGTGATCCCGAGGTCGCGGCGTTCGACCCCGACGACGTCCACCTCGGCGACGAGCCCGATGACCTGCCGGATGGCCTGGTCGCCGGCACCGTGCGCGTCGTCCAGATGAACCCGTACTACGCGGGGCGGCTCGCGCCGTACAACGAGCACGCGAATTCGTGCAGCGCGACATCGGAGTGCGGCGTCTCGGGTCGCCGGGCGTGCACGATGGCGTCGCAGGAGGGCTGCTGGGAGTGCATCGATCACGCGTGCCGGCAGCGGACGTACGAGACCGCGAAGCATGCCGCCGGGCTCGTCGACGCGATCCGCGCCGACGTCGTCGGGATCCAGGAGCTCGATCCCGCGTTCGCGCCGCGGATCGCCCAGATCCTCGCGCAGGCGACCGGCGCGACGTGGGACTACCGGGTCAGCGCGCAGGGCATCGGCGGGCGCGGCTCGGGCGTCGGCGTGTACTGGCGCGCGGACCGGATCTCGCTCGTCGCGGATCTCGGCCACGTCGATGTCGACACGCTCGCGAGCGGCTACATCGTGCGGTTTCATGGCGTGATCCTGTCGCCGAAGGGCACGACGAAGCAGTTCGGCTTCTTCTCCGGCAAGCTCGACTGGAACAAGGGCGAGGGCGATCGCCGCACCGCCGAGGCGCGCCGGCTGCGCAGCTGGATCGACGCGCGGCTCGCCGAGCACGGCGTCAAGACGCGGATCGTCGCATCCGACTTCAACGACACGATCGGCTCGAACGCATACGACGTGTTCGCCGACTACGACGACGGCGACGCGATCAAGCCGACCGTGCGTGGGCTCGATCCGGATCGGAGGATCGACTACCTGCTGTGGGCCGACGGCGCGGCCGGCGCATCGCGCCAGGGCTTCGCGACCGCGCGCTCGGATCGCCGGCTTGGCCGCAGCGAGTTCTTCGGATCCGATCACCGGTTCGTGTACGGCGACGCGCGCGTTCCGTAGTTAACAGATCCGCGGCGGCCTCGTCCTCGAGGGCATGTGGCGCTTCCTCCCGCTGCTCGTCGCGTGTCACTCCGCCTACACCGCGCCGCCCGGGACGCGCGAGATCGCGATCGATCACGGGCCGATCGGGCTCGCCGCCGGCGACATCGACGGCGACGGCCGGCCCGATGTCGTCACCGCGAACACCGACTCGACGATCAGCGTCCGGCTGCAGCGCGGCGAGCGCTGGCAGGTGGCGCCCGATCTGCGCGCGCCCGGGTTCGTCCACCTCGTCGCGCTCGCCGATCTCGACGGCGACGGGCGCCTCGATCTGATCGCGTCGGCGCACGACGTCGGCGGCGCGTATGCGTGGCGCGGCGACGGCAACGGTCGGTTCACCCCGCTCCCCGGCTCGCCGGCGATCGCGTTCGGCGGCAAGCCGCACAACCACGGGCTCGCGGTCGGCGATCTCGACGGCGACGGCGATCCCGATGTCGTCGTCGCCGATCAGGTCCAGCACGCCGTCGCCGTGCTCGCGAACGACCGCGGCCGGCTCGTCGCGCGGCCGCCGATCGCGCTCGGCGCGGCACCGTATCCACCCGTGCTCGGCGATCTGAACCGCGATGGCCACCTCGATCTCGTCGTGCCGCTGATCGGCGGCCAGGCGATCGGCGTCTGGCTTGGCGACGGCCGCGGCGGGTTCACGCCGGCACCAGGCTCGCCAACGCGAACGCCGGATCCACGACCCTACGGGCTCGCCGTGGCCGATCTCGATCGCGACGGCGCGCTCGACGTGATCGCGTCGCACGACGACACCGATCGCGTCTCGATCTGGCTCGGCGATCGTCGCGGCGGGCTGCGCGCGGCGCCGGGCTCCCCGATCGCGCTCGGTGCGCGCACGTCCGGCCTCGTCGCGATCGACGGGGACGGCGACGGCATCCCGGATCTCGTCGGCGCGGGATCCGGCGTGCTCGTCCGCGCGCGCGGCGACGGGACCGGCCGATTCGGCCCGCCTCGCGCCGAGCGCCTCGGCGAAGGCTGGCGCGTGGTCGCCGCGGATCTCGATGGTGATCGCCGGCCCGAGCTGCTCGCGCCCGACAGCGACCACCGCGTGGTCCGGATCTGGCCGGGCGTCACCGGTGCTGCGCGAGCCACGCGGTGACCGCGCTCGCGATCGCCGGATCCGTCTTCGCCTCCTCGGCGAGCGTGCGGGCGCGTGCGCGATCCTTGCCGGCATCCCACGACAGCTTCGCGAGCGTGAACGCGGCGACCGCGCGGTCATGCGCGTCGACCTCGCCGTGCAGCGCGCGGATCCGCTCGAGCAGCGCGAGCGCGCCTGCGGGATCCTTCCGCGCGATCCGGCACTGGGCAATGCCGAGCAGCGGGCCGGCGAGCGCCGCGTCGTCCTTGCTCGTCGCCGCCTCGGTGATCGCGAGCGCGCGGCGGAACAGCGGCTCGGCCTCGGCGGGCGCCTTGCGCTCGAGGTGGATGCGCGCGAGGTTCGCGAGCTGGTTCGCGAGCCGCGGGTGGTCGGTGCCGAGCGTGGCCTCGAGCACCGCGATCGACTCGGCGATCTTCGCCGCCGCGCGCGTCAGATCGCCGCGGTCGTACGCGATCAGCCCGAGGTTGCCGATCGCGGTCGCGATGTCCGCGGCGCTCGCCTTCGCGTCGCCGGCGCGCCAGATCGCGATCGCGGCCTCGAGGTGCTGCTCGGCGTCGCCGGGCTTCTGCATGTCGCGCTCGAGCATCGCGAGGTTGTTGAGCGCCGCGGCGACGCTCGGGTGGCTGTCGCCGAGCACGCGCTTCCAGATCGTGTACGCGCGCTCGTAGCTCTGCTTCGCCGCATCGAACGCGCCGCGGCCGCGCTGCGCCGAGCCGAGCGCGGTCCACGACGCGGCGACGTCCGGGTGATCGTCGCCGAGCGCGGCGCGCCGGATCGCGAGCGCGCGCGTGTAGATCTGCTCGGCCTCGTCGTAGCGCTGCTGCTGCAGCGGGATCGCGCCGAGGTTGTCGAGCACCTGCGCGACCTCGAGGTGGTCCTTGCCGAGCGTGCGTTCGCGGGCGGCGAGAGCGCGCTCGTGGTGGGCGCGCGCGTCGACGAGCTTGCCGGACGCGTCGAGCACGAGGCCCAGCATGCTGTCGAGCTCGGCGCCGACGCTGTCCGCGGCGCCGGCGCGCGCGACCGCGGCCTCGGCCATCTTCGCGATCACGAGGCCATCGCCCGGCCGCCCCTCGAGGTAGCCGACGACGCCGACGAGCAGCGTCCACGCGCGCGCGGCCGCGAGATCGTCGCGGGCGTCCGCGGCGGCGCGCGCGGCCGCGAACAGCGTCGCCTCGGCCTCGGGATACTGGCCGAGCTCGTGCTGGAGCTCGCCGCGCACGAGCCCGATCCGCGCCTCGAGCGCGCGCGCGTCGAGCGGCTTCGGATCGATCGCGGCGAGCTTCGCGAGCGCGTCGGGGTAGTGACCGGCGCGCTCGAGCGCCTCGGCCTCGTCGACGACGCGCTCGGCGGCCGCGACCGCCTGCGCGACGTGCGGCGGTGGCTGCACGATCGTCGCGAGCGCCTCGGTGCGATCGCAGTCCGCGATCGGCGAGAGCTGCTCGACCGCGGCGACCGCGTTCTGTCGCGTCGTGTCGTCGGTGCGCGTCTCGAGCACGGTCGCGAGCGCGGCCATCTGATGGCGACGCGCGTCGAGGCAGCGCATGCGAACGTCGAGTAGCGCCTCGGACTGCTCGCCGCGCACGTGCGTCGCCTCGCACACCCGGCGGTAGCCGGCGACCCACTCGGTGCCGTAGCGCTCGAACCGCGTGGCGACGCGCTCGCCGACCGCGCCGCCGACGAGCCGCGCGCGCGCCGGGCTCCACACCTCGGCGAGCTGCTCGGCGCCGTGGCCGCAGCGATCGGCGGCTGCCGGCGTGCGCGTCGCGATCGCGATCGTCGTCCCGATCGCGACGACGCCGGTCGCGGCGAACGCGTACAGCACGTGACGCCGCCGGCGATGCAGGTGCGACGCGAGCCGGTCCGCGAACGCGTCGAGCGACGGCCAGCGCGCCTCGGGCGCGGGATCGAGCCCGCGCTCGATCGCGGCGAGCACGCGCGGCGCGATCCGGCGCTGCGGCTTCGCGAGCAGCCGGTGGCGCTTCTCGCGCTCGAGCCCCGCGAGCGTGCGTGCCGCGAACGGCCGCGTGCCGGCGAGCGCCTCGTACAGCGATGCCGCGAGTCCGTACTGATCCGCGCGCGCGTCCGCCTCGGCACCCGCCATCGTCTCGGGCGCCATGTAGAGCGGCGTCCCGACGATCACGCCGGTCGCGGTCACCGCGACATCGTCGAGCGCGGCTGGCTCGACGAGCGCCTCCCCGTCGGGACGCTGCGCGAGGCCGAAGTCGACGACGCGGACGCGACCGTCCTTGCCGACGAGCAGGTTCGCCGGCTTGACGTCGCGGTGCACGATGCCGGCGCGATGCGCGGCCGCGATGCCGCGCGCGGCTTGCTCGACCGCGGCGATGATCTCGTCGGCGGTGCGGCCGGTCGCCCAGCTCGACAGCGCGCTGCCGTCGACGAGCTCCATCGCGACGAACACGCCGCCGGGAAATTCGCCGACGTCGTGGACCGCGACGACGTTCGGGTGCGCGAGCTGCGCGATCGCGCGGCCCTCCTGGACGAGCCGCGTGCGCGCGACAGTCGAGGCGCGGTCGCCGAGATCGGGACGCAGCAGCTTGATCGCGATCTTGCGATCGAGCTCGGGATCCCAGGCCGCGTGGACGACGCCCATCGCGCCGCGGCCGAGCTGTTCGCGCAGCTCGTAGCGGCCGACCTTGTCACCGGTGGTCGCGTCGACGACGGCGCGTGGCGGCGCGGTGCCCTTCGCGAGCAGCGCGACGACCTCGCGACAGTCGCCGCACGTCGCGAGGTGCGCGTCGGTCGCGGTCAGCGCGTCGCCGTCGAGCCTGCCCTCGACGAAGCCGAGCAACATCTCCGCATCGAGGCACATCGCATCGAGACACGCCACGTCGTGATCATCAGACCACACGGCGAGCTCGCGCGCGTCACTTCTTCTTCGACTTCTTGGCCGGCGCCGTCGACGCGCTCTTGTCCGACTTCGCCTCGGCGCTGAGGTCGTAGGTCTGACCGTCGTCGAGCCCCTTCGGCACGTACAGCACGCCGAACGGCGGCCAGATCAGCGAGATCGGACGGAACTTCGTGTCGAGCTTGCCCGACGCGATCGGCTTGCCGTCGCGCAGCAGACGGTAGTGCGCGCCGCCCCAGCCGAACGCGGACATCGTCGCGCTGCCGTCGTCCTCGACGGGGACCTGCTTGTGGTTGACCTCGAGCTGCGTGCCCGGAGGGATGACGAACTTGCCCTGCGTGGAGGCGTGGCAACCGGCCGCGCCGACGAGCGCGACGACAACGAGACTGCGAGCGATCATGTGGCTTCCTCTTCCTGATGCGGGGGTGGCTGTGTGCCCCACACCCGGTTGAGGACGCGCGCGCGATTCTTTGCAGAGAAATCAGCGGTCGCGGACGAACAGGCTGATCGTGACGTCGAGCCGGCTCTGCAGCAGCGCCATGATCTCGGCGAGCTCCTCGTCTCCGCCCGGGACGTGCGCGCGCATGTGATCGCGCGTGGTGTCGAACAGCTTGTCGCGCGCGGCCGCGATCCACCGCGAGATCGTCGAGAAGTGCACTCGATACATCTGGCCGAGCTGCTCGACACCGACGCCGTCGCCGTAGTGCAGCGCGATCAGGTTGCGCTGGCGGTCGTCGAGCGTCGCGAGCGCGGCGCGAAACGCCGACCGGAACGCGTCGCGGTACGCCGCCTTGAGATACTCGAGCTCGGGCGCGACCGCGTCGGGCAGCTCCGCGTCGTCGTCGAGCGGGTTGCTGCTGCGGCCGGCGTGCTTGCGCGCGCGCAGCGCCTCGCGCGTGATCGTGACGCGCAGCCAGCCATCGAGCGGCCCCTTGCCGGTGTAGCTCGCGAGCCGCGCCGGCTTGGTCTCGCGCGGTGCGAGCACGTGATCGCGCAGGTCGCCCTCGAGATCGTCGGCGAACCCGCGCGACTCGCCGAGGCTCTTCACGACCGCCGCGATCTGCGCGCGCAGCCGGCGGTCGATCTCGAGCACCGCGCGCGGATCGCCGAGCACCGCGGCGTGCGCGACGAACAGGTCGTCGCCGTGCAACGCGCCGAGCGCCGCGGCATCGCCGCCGATCACCGCGAGCACGCGCTCGACGAACGCGGCCTCCGGCAGCTCGATCCCGGCGTGCGTCGTCGCCGCCGCGCGGTGGAGCTGGCGCGCAGCTTCCGCGGCGTCAGGCACGCGCCGCCTCGCCGCGCCGGCGCAGCTCGGCGATCGTCGCCGCGTAGTCCTTCGTGCCGAACACCCCGGAGCCCGACACGATCACGTTCGCGCCGGCCGCGCACACCGCCGCGACGTTATCGACCTTGATGCCGCCGTCGACCTCGATGCAGACGTCGAGCCCGCGCGCGTCGATCATCGCCTTGAGCCTGCGGATCTTGTCGAGCGCGCTCGGGATGAACTGCTGGCCGCCGAACCCGGGATTGACCGACATCACGAGCACCTGCGCGACGTCGCCGAGCACGTACTCGATCGACTCCGGCGGCGTGTGCGGGTTCAGCACGACGCACGGCTTCTTGCCGAGCTCCTTGATCTGCGACAGCGTGCGGTGCAGGTGCGGACACGCCTCGACGTGGACGCCGATCAGATCCGCGCCGGCCTTCGCGTACGCTGCGACCCAGCGCTCGGCATCCTCGATCATCAGGTGGACGTCGAGCGGCAGCTGCGTGCACCGTCGCACCGCCTCGACGACGATCGGGCCGATCGTCAGGTTCGGCACGAAGTGGCCATCCATCACGTCGACGTGGACGTAGTCGGCGGAGCCGATCGCGCGGACCTCCTCGGCGAGCCGGCCGAAGTCAGCGGACAGGATCGAGGGAGCGATGCGGATCGGGCGCGCCACGGCTGTGACGCTAACATGTCACGGCACCGGCACGACTTCCACGCCACCGTCGGCAGCGAGGCACGCGATGCGCCGGCTGTCGCGATCGAACGCGAGCGCGATCGGCTCGCAGTCGGGGTCGAGCCACAGCGTGTCGGTGATCTCGACGACGACCGGCCCCTTCGTCTTCGGCACGAGGTAGTCGACGCGCAGCCGGCGTTCGCCGACGCCGGTCGGGTAGGCGAACGCCGCGAGCAGGCCGCGGCCATCGAGCGCGACCGCGCGCGCACCGCCGCGATGCGTCCGCGGGTAGACCTCGCCGGCACCGAGCCGCAACGTGCCGAAGCCGTCCTCGCGCTCGGGCGCCGCGATCGCCAATCTCCTGCGCGGGCCGGCGTCGAACGCGAACCGCAGCGGCGCCTCGTCGCGCGCGCACTCGTACCAGAACCGATCGACCGTCTCGTCATCGTCGATCGCGATGACGAGCACGCCGCGTCCCGACGCGATCCGTTCGCGGCCGGACTCCCACGCGCGGGTCTCGGTGCCGATCGCGACGCGCGCGCCGTCCTCGGACAGCGCCGCGGTCGTGCGCCCGATCTCGGACTGGACGTTGTAGCGGTACTCGCGGAACTGCCACACGGTGCGACGCTCGACGCTGGTCAACGTCACCGACAGCGCGCCGTGGGTCGCGATCAGCAGCGCGCGCTCGGCACGTGCATCGAGCGACGCGTGGGTGAACCGCAGCGGGCCGACCGGCAGCGGCTCGCCGTAGGACTCGCCGTGCATCGTGAACCGCTCGGCGAGCCCCAGCGAGGTCATCGCGAGCAGGCCGCCGCCGTCGAGCCATCGCGCGTCGAGGTAGCGGCCCGCGCCGACGTCGCGCACGGCCGTGCCCTCGGCATCGAACATCCGGAGCCGGCCGGCGTGGCAGGTCAGCAGGCGGTCGTTCGTCCACGACCACTCGATCCGCGGCACCGGCCCGTACGGGTCCACGTGCCAGGCGTACCATCGAACTCGTGGTTGATCCGCGGATCCGGCGCTGCTACTGAAACGCCGTGCGCGCCTGCGTGTTGCTCCTCGTCGTATCGGGCTGTACCTGGGTCTACGACGCCCAGTACGATGACCGCGCCGCCGAGCTCGAAGCCGCTCGCACCGAGTTCTTGCCGGCGAACGACCGCGTCCAGTTCATGACGGCGGATCGCGACCGGTTCTACTGGGTCAGCCTCGAGAAACCGCTGGACGAGCCGCTCCTGCACGCGGTCCGTCCCGACCCCGATCCGCAGATCGAGATGGAGAGCCGGGTCACGTTCGAGGCGACGCGCGGCCAGACCGACATCGCGGAGTTTCACTTCAGCAACACCTACGTGCTCGAGTGCGACTTCAACCGCGCGAACCTCTACGACGCGGTCAACGGGATCGTGGCGACGACCGATCAGGCCAGCTCGGTCTGCGCGATCGACGCCGGAACGACGTCGTACTTCCTCGTCAACCGCGAGCTGCGACGCTGGGATGGCACGCCGACGGCGCCGGTGACCCTGATGCAGCTCGATGACGCGGGCGTCGGCGATGGCTCGATCGGAGGCTTCGGCGTGCTCGGCGGAAGTCCGCTGCTCGTCGAGGGCGGCCGGCTGTGGCGGCTCGACATCGGGGGAAAGACCGCCGAATGGCTCGAGAACGAGTCACCGGCGCAGGGGCTGGTCGTGTTCGACGAGCGAGGCGTGCTGTACGACTCGAACGATGGTGTGAAGTACACGCAGTTCTCGGATCACGCGACGTTCTCGCTCGAGGACGCGATCGCCGACGGCGGCTATCGCCTGAGCTCGCAGCAGCCCGACATCCACCTGCTCGCGGACGATGGCGCGTACACGCTGTACGGCCGCTACGTCATCTATCGCGGCCAGCGCGGCATCTTCGCCTATGGCCTCGACACCAAGAAGGTGACCGACCTCCTGCTCGATCGTGGCGAGAGCTTCGAGACGAAGCCGCACTACGTGTTTCCGACGGTGACGAGCAACGGCTCGCTGTTCGTCCTCGACAAGGGGTTCTCGTCGTCGGACATCGGCCCGGTGTATCGCGTCGAGCTCAGCGATCGGCTGCGGTGAGCCGGAACGGGAAGTCGAACGTGACGCCGACGTCGAACGCGACCGCGAACGCGTCGTTCGCGTAGCTGTCCGCCATCGTCGTATCGGCGCCCCAGCCGTTACCGATCCAGCGCGCGACGACATCGACCTCGAGCCAGCCCTGCTTGCCCGCGCGAACGCCGCCGCCGAGCTCGAAGCCGAGCGGGAACTTCGTCTCGGCGATCGAGGATGCGTCCTGCTTCGCGTAGCCCGCGGTGATCGCGGCGCGGACGAACGGCACGACGTAGGGCCGCGGCATCACGAGCAGCCGGCCGATCATGCCGAGGCCGTGATCGTTCTTGCCGAAGAACCCGAGCACGACGTCGGTCTCGAATCGCTCGGCCCACCGCCGGCCGGCGTACGCGGTCAGTCGCTGCACCGGCGCATCGCCGAATCCGAGGCCGTACGCGGCACCGGCGTGCCACTTCGGCGGCTCGGGCACGACGGGCGGGGCCCACGAGGTCACGCCGCCGCCCGCGCTCGGGTCGGTTGGCGGCGCGGCGTGATCGTTCGTCGTCGGCGGCGGCTCCGTCGCCGGGGTGCGCGTGCGCAGCTCGCGGATCTTCGCGGTGACCTCGGTCGCGTCGGTCGCGCCGGGCTCGCGATCGAGGTAGCGCTGGTAATAGTCCGCGGCGTTGCCCCAGTCCCCGAGCTTCTCGTAGCAGACCGCGATGTTGTAGAGCGCGTTGCCGTGCGGGACGAGCGCGTTCGCCTGGTCGTACTCCGCGATCGCGTCGCGGAACCGGCCTTCCGCCTGCGCCGCCTGGCCGGCCGCGAAGTGCGTCGCCGCCTCCTTGCGCAGGTCATCCGCCATGGCGGGCGAGGCGACCAGCAGGGCGATCACGATCAGTCGGCGCACGCCCGCTCTCGTAACACGCCCGTCAGTAGCCGGCGAACAGATCCGTCAGCGGCACGTCGAGCGCGGTCGCGACCTTGAACAGGCTCGACACCGACGCGCTCGACTCGGCGCGCTCGATCTGCGAGAGCAGCGAGACCGAGAGGTTCGTCCGGCGTGCCATCTGCTTGAGCGTCAGGCCGCGCTGCTTGCGAAACTCGCGGATGTTGCGGCCGATCGCGGCGTGCAGCTCGTCCTCGCGGCGGAGGACGAGGCCCTTCTTCTTCGCGATCCGCGCGATCACCTCGCGGAACTCCTGCGGGGTGAACGGCTTGTGGATGTACGCCGAGACGTCGTGCTGGATCGACGCCGACGCGGTCTCGAGCGACGGATAGCCGGTCAGGATGATCACGGCGATGTCGTCGTCGACCGCCCGGATCTGCTGCAGCAGATCGAGGCCGGAGACCTTCGGCATCATCAGGTCGAGGACGACGAGATGAAACACCTCGTCGCGGATGCGCTCGACCGCCTGCGACGGGTCCGCGAGGGTCGTGACCTCGAAGCCCTCGGCTTGCAGAAAGTCCTGCAGGTATTCGCGGATGTCCTGGTCGTCATCCACGACGAGCACCGAAAGCTTCGATGCGGTTCGAAGGGTTGCTCCACTCGTCGCCACCACGTCCACACCATACGCCGAAAACGAACCCGCGGAGTCTCGTGAACAGAGACTCCGCGGTAGTCGGGGCGACAGGATTTGAACCTGCGACTCCTTGGTCCCGAACCAAGTGCGCTACCAGGCTGCGCTACGCCCCGGAAGGGAACGTTTGACTACCGTGCTGGTCGGACAAAGTCAATCCACCGATGTCATCGATGAAGCACCGGGAGCGCGAGGTGGATCCCGACTTCCCCAAATAGTCCCAGCTCCTGGACGGTCCCGACGCGCGCGAACGGCGTGATCCCGATAAATCCCCAGATCCCGATCGACGCGCCGAGCCGCGGATGCGCGAAGTCCGAGAGCTCGACGATCGGCCCGGCACTGAGCCCGAGCTGCTTGCCGAGCACGGGAGTTCCGAGCACCGCGTCGAGCCAGATCCGGCCGCCGCCGCGCGCGGTCCACCGGCTCGCGCCGAGCGACCCGCCGACGACCGAGATCGCGGCGCGCTCGCGGACCCGCACGAGCGCCGCGTCGACCCCGACGGTCGAGTCCCAGTCCGCATCGACGTGGCTCGCCGCCCCGCTGGGGCCGAGCCACAGATAGGTCCCGTCGAGATCCCAGCTCGGCTTGAAGTGCCCGGGGCCGGCGGTCGGGACCTGCGTCCGCTCGGGTGGATCGGCGGTCGGGGCCGCGCCGCGCGTGGGGTCCGCCGAGGCCAGCGATGTGACGGCGAGCAAGGCTGCGACGCCAAACCCGAGGTGCAGTGGGGACCGAAGGCCCCGCCGAAGTGCGCCCGGGTCCACCACCGGCGCGCGCATCCTGATAGAATCAGACCTCAATCGACGTACCCCGGGGGCGGGCTCGTAGCTTGCTTAGGATGGGCGGTTGGCCCGATGGCAATCGACTGGCAGTCCTCGGCTCCCGACCCCGGTCCCGTCAGTTCCCGCGCGGTGCCTGCCGCACGTATCGAGATGTCGAACTTGGCCATCCAGCACAGCGCTCCGGTCGGAACCGCGGCGCCCCCGATGCTACCAGCCGGTATGGAGGGCGACTACGCGGTCGTCCGCCAGCTTCCGATGTTCGAGGGGGTCGCGAACGAGGATCTCGTCAACGCGATGATGCAGGGCGGGATCGGCGTGCGGCGGCTCGAGCGCGACATGTTCGTGCTCGACCCGATCGGGCTCGCGCATGGCCAGCCGGCCCCGATCGTCCACGTCGCCCACGGCCAGTGCGCCGCCGGCGTGTTCATGGAGAACGAGCTCGCCGAGCGCCGCGCCCAGCAGCTCGCACACGAGAACGCGACGAAGGAGGAGCGCGAGGCCGAGTCGCTGATCAAGCCGCCGCCGCTCGCGCGCGTCGCGCTCAAGAACGTCGCGCTGTTCATGGAGGGCGACCTCTACAACTCGGCGTCGCTGCAGGCGGCGCGCGGCCAGCCGATCGCGTTCTACACGACGGCGCCGTCGATCCTCGTCTCGATCGATCAGCGCTGGATCGCCGAGCTCGCGGTCCGCTATCCGGCGTTCGAGCAGCGGCTGCGCCGCGCGCTCAGCGTCTCGCGCGAGCGGCTCGCGTGGGTGTCGGGCGTCAAGCAGGAGCTGCTCGACTTCTTCGTCCGTCAGGGCATCAGCGTCGCGGGCGAGATGGTGCGCGTGCGCCAGCTCGGGCTCTGCATCGACTGCAAGCTGTGCGAGGAGGCGTGCGAGGAGCGCTACGGCGCGCGCCGGCTGACGCTCGGTGGCTACCAGCTCGGCATGCTCGACTTCATCTACACGTGCCGGACGTGCACCGATCAGCGGTGCATCGATCCGTGCGCGTACGACTCGATCCGGTTCGACGAGCAGCGCGGCGAGGTCGTGATCAACGAGGCGACGTGCACCGGCTGCACCGCGTGCGCACAGAGCTGCCCGTACGGCGCGATCGACATGATCGAGGTCGAGCCCGAGGCGCCGACGTTCAAGAAGGCGTTCAAGGCGCGGCTCGAGAAGCGCGGTGCGCTCAAGTTCGGCCCGGGGACGCCGCGCGTCGCCCGCGCGCGCCGGATCGCGAACAAGTGCGATCACTGCATCGCGTACGGCGATCAGGCCTGCGTGTCGGCGTGCCCGACCGGCTCGCTGATCGAGATCGACGCCTACGATCTGTTCCGCGAGCGGTCGCCGAAGATGGCGCAGCTCGCCCGTCACGGCTTCGATACCGACTTACAGAAGCGCGACCGCAAGGAAGTGCTGCCGGTGATGCCGTTCACCGAAGGCCTCGCCGTGCGCTCGGGCGGGATCGCGAAGGTCAAGCGCGGCCGCTATGCGCCGCTGTTCATGTGGGTCGTCGGCATGTTCGCGTTCCTGGTCGCGCTCGCCGAGGCGCTGCTGCGGACCTACGAGAAGAGCGCGTCGTACCTGCACTGGACGCTCGAGCACTCCGCCGAGTTCGCGAACCCGGACAACTTCGTCGGGCTCGATCGCGAGGCGCTGCTGCTCGAGAAGGTGAAGTTCACCGCCGGCGACGATCTGTCGACGTACTGCGGGCTCGTCGGCACCGGCCTCATGATCATCGCCGCGATCTATCCGATCTTCCGGCGCATCGGCGTGTTCCGCTGGATCGCGTCGAACACGATGTGGTTCGACTTCCACCTGATGGCCGGCACGGTCGGCCCGATGTTCATCGCGCTGCACTCCGCGATCCGGCTCGACTCGTGGGTGAGCGCGGCGTTCTGGAGCATGGTGATCGTCGTCGTCAGCGGCTTCCTCGGCCGCTACCTCTACACGCAGGTCCCCGAGCTCTCGAGCGGCGTCGAGCTCGAGGAGCTCGATCACGAGCGCGCGTTCCAGCGTGCGCGCCCGGTGCTGCCGGTGCCGATGGCCGAGATCGATCGCGAGCTCGCCGAGCAGCGCGCGAAGGCGCACCGCGTGGCGATGTCACCGAGCGTGCTACGCGCGCTGTGGTGGCTGCTGTTCCAGGACGTCGGCCGCATCCCGCGGACCTGGGCGCGCCGCGGCCGGCTCGCACAGCTCGGTGTCGATCGTAGGACCCGCAACGATCTCGCGCGCCGCGCAGCGCGTATGATCGTCATCGCGCGGCGGCAGGTGGTCGCCCCGAAAGCCCAGCTCTTGCTCCACTCGTGGAAAAAAGTGCACGTCCCGTTCACCATCATCCTGGCCGGCTTCTCTGCCGCCCATATCTTCATCTCGTGGTCTCGTGCAGCCTGGTAAGCGCTTCGTGATCCGCATCGTCGGTGTGCTCGCGTTCGTCGTGGTGGTCGCGATGGCGCGCAGCGCACGCGCCGACGACTTCTTCACGACGTCACCGGGCCCGCTCGCGGCGAGCCACGCCTCGCTCGACGACGCGAACCACTGCAACGACTGCCACGTCAACGGCACGCGCGAGCTGTCGAACGACAAGTGCCTCGACTGCCACGACCACAACGACCTGCGCGACCGGATCCGCGCCGGCAAGGGCTTCCACGCATCGGCGATCGTCAAGGGCAAGAAGTGCGAGACCTGCCACAAGGATCACCAGAAGCGCGGCTTCGACATCATGGGCTGGGCGTCGGTGAAGGGCGGGATGAAGGGCTTCGATCACGAGCTCACCGGCTGGCCGCTCAACGGCAAGCACGGCTCGACCGATTGCGAGAAGTGCCACAAGGCGAAGAACAAGACCCAGGGCCTGCGCGTGTTCATGGGCACCGATCGGCTGTGCGGTTCGTCGGGCTGTCACGCGAACGACCAGCCGCACAAGTTCGATCGCAAGGACATGCTCGCGTGCGAGCGCTGCCACAACGAGAGCGTGTGGAAGCCGCCGCGCAGCCCGCTGCGGTTCGACCATAACGATCGCAAGGACGCCGGCATGCCGACGCTCGGCTCGCACAAGGACGTCGCGTGCCTCAAGTGTCACGTCAAGGCGGTGTTCAACCTCCCGGCGGCGAAGCCGGATGGCTGCGGCAATGCCGGCTGTCACGACGCCGAGAACCCGCACAAGGGTCACCTGTTCAACACCGAGAAGTGCGAGTGGTGCCACTCGCCGACGTTCAAGACGCTCAAGCAGCAGAACTTCGACCACACCGAGCGCACGCGGTTCGACCTCGGCGCCGCGCACCGCAAGATCAAGTGCTACGACTGCCACACGAAGGCGCTCGGCGAGAACAAGCCGAGCGGCGCGTGCGCGCAGTGCCACGCGAAGGACAACAAGCACGGCGATCGCTTCGAGGCGTTCGGCAAGCCGGTGCCCGCGTGCCAGACGTGTCACCCGTCGGGCGGCCCGAAGTGGACGCCGACCGCGTTCAACCACGGCGCGCGCACGAAGTTCAAGCTCGAGTTCAAGCACGCGCAGCAGAGCTGCCGGCGCTGCCACCGTGGCAAGGGACCGTCGGACTTCGAGAAGTTCAACTTCGATCCGATGAAGAACTGCATGTCGTGTCACGCGCACGCGAAGGTGCACGCCGACGACGATCATCCGCAGGGCAAGTACAAGAACACCCAGTGCCTGCAATGTCACCTCCACCCCGGTGACCCGACGATCAAGGTCAAGGACAACCAGATCGTCGAGACGGTGCACGGCCCAAAGGGCAGCTTCCCGCTGATCAAGGCGCACTCGCGCGACAAGGTGCCGTGCGCCGACTGCCACACCGGGCGCGACAAGAAGAACAAGACGTCGTTCTCCGGCCTCAAGCCGAACTGCAACGCCGCCGGTCAGTGCCACGAGGACTCGCTGCACGAGGGCTCGCTCGGCGCGAACTGCATGACCTGCCATGTCTCGGGCACGTGGGACGCGCTCAACTTCGATCACGACAAGCCGTTCCCGAAGGACGCGAAGGGCGCGGTCGCGAGCTATCCGCTCAAGGGCGAGCACCGCAAGAACAAGTGCGAGGACTGCCACACGCCGCAGCGCAAGTTCGCCGAGACGCCGGCGACCTGTTCGGCGGAGGGCTGCCACAAGGAAGACGACGCGCACAAGGGACGGCTCGGCGACAAGTGCGAGCAGTGCCACGTCGAGACCGGCGACAACCTGTTCAACCACAACACGATGTCGGCGTTCCGGCTCGACGGCAAGCACCTCACCGTGCGCTGCACCGACTGCCATCCGTCGGTGACGTTCAAGCCGCGGCCGAAGAACTGCTTTGGCTGTCACCCCGAGCCCGCGGTCCACAAGGGCCAGTACGGCACCGGCTGCGAGCAGTGCCACACGACGCGGACGTGGATCGACATCAAGCCATTGCACGACGTCGGCGACTTCTCGCTGCGCGGATCGCACGACAACCTCGCGTGCGAGCGCTGCCACCGCGACAACCGCCCGCTCGCCGGCAGCGGCAACCTGTGCATCAACTGCCACCGCCAGGACGACATCCACAACAACTCGCTGTCGCCTCGCTGCGGCGAGTGCCACACCCAGTGGGGCTTCGCGCCCGCGCGGTTCGATCACGGCCGCGTCGGCTGCAACCTGACCGGGCTGCACCGCACGCAGGCGTGCTTCGATTGCCACCGCAACGGCAACTTCACGGCGCTGTCGCCGCAATGCGCGAGCTGCCACCGCGACGACGCGCAGAAGGCAGGCGGGGCCGGCGGTGTCGATCACCTGCAGCAGGTCGGCTGCGCGACCTGCCACAACCCGAACACGTGGAAGCCCGCCATGGGCACCGCGGCGTTTGGCCGCGAGTCGGTGTGCCGATGAGGAAGCTCGGCGCGCTCGTGCTGTGTGTCGTCGCGGGCAGCGCACCCGCGTGGGGCAAGGGCGACAAGCCGGCGAAGGGCGACGACGACGAGGAAGCCGCCGACGACGAGAGCTCGTCGTCCGACGAGGAAGAGGAAGCGCCGGACGAGGACGCAGCCGAGAAGCCGAAGAAGGGCAAGTCGGACACGGCGCCGGAGGGCGAAGAGGCGTCCGAGCAAGCGGACGACTTCAAGAAGCAGGACCTCACCGGCCACGCCGATGTCGAGGGCGGCAAGAAGGAGAACGTCTTCGAGAAGGACCGGTTCTTCGTCGACAAGCTCGACACCGACAAGACCGAGAAGGGCACGCTCGTCCAGGGCAGCCTGACGTCGACGTCGTTCGGCTACCGCGAGAGCGGGGGCACGATCGCGCCGAACGATGCCGGCGTGCCGTCGGCGAGCCAGTTCACCCGGCTGTTCACCGATCTGCGGCTGCAGACCGACTTCCGCCACATCGCGGGCGGCCGGTGGGAGGCGCGCGTCGACGTCCGCGGCCGGTTCGTCGCCGATCCGGGCAACACGACGCCGGGCTACACGCCGCCGAACAACTCGTCGTCGCAGTCCGGCTTCCTCGGCGAGAACGAGCTCGAGGTCCGCGAGCTGTGGATCATCCGCAGCGGCAAGCGCAGCGACCTGTTCTTCGGCCGCCAGTTCGTCCCCGATCTCGCGGGCGTCAAGTTCGACGGCCTGCGCATCGACTACGCGAGCTCGGAGAAGATCACGTTCCTCGGCTTCGGCGGCCTGTATCCGATCCGCGGCTCGCGCTCGATCACGACCGACTACGAGCCGCTGCTGTCGAACCCGGATCCCGACGACGGCACGCGCGCGTCCGCCGGACGGTTCACCGGCGCGGGCGGCTTTGGCCTCGCGTATCGCACGCAGAACGCGTACGGCGCAGTCGGCGGCGTCGCGCTCGTGCCGCTGCAGTCCGAGGCGCCGCGGATCTTCGGCACCGCGACCGGCTACTGGCGCGCGGGACCGAAGGTCGACTTCTATCACTTCCTCGTGCTCGACGTCGTCGGCTCGAACGCGGTCAACGCCGGGCTGACGAACCTGTCGGCGGGCGCGAACTTCAAGCCGGATCAGCGGCTGCGCGCGACGCTGTCGGTCAACCGGGTCGATACCGAGACGCTGAACGTCCAGGCGCAGGCATTCCTCGCCGACCCCGAGAAGAACATCAACATCATCCAGAACGAGGCGTTCCTGATCCGCGTCGCGCAGAACCAGGCGCGCGCGAGCCTGTCGGCCGGCCTCGGTTCGCTGCAGCGCTTCGAGATCACGGTCGCGAGCGCGTTCCGTTATCGCGGCGAGATCACGCTGACCGCGCCGGTCGACATGGCGCCGCAGACCGTGACGCTGCCGCCGGGCAAGAGCGTCGAGGTCTACGGCGGCATCACCGATCGGCGCTCGATCGCGGATCTGCGGATCGGCGTCGACGGCGCGAAGATCTTCAAGGTCGGCGGCGACGCCTACCAGCGCACGCAGTCGACGTCGTTCCGCGGCTTCCTCGCGCGCGAGCTGGCCGAAGGTCGCGGCGAGTGGGAGGCCGAGGTCGCGTACGCCACGACCGAGGACGACAAGGCCGGCGCGATCTGCCTCGACGTCGTCAGCTGTTACGGCGCTGCGAAGTCGTCGACGATCTCGCTCGGCGGCCAGGCGTTCTACCGGCTCAACCGCGACTGGTTCGGGATGGCCGGTCTGTTCGTGAACCGCCAGAACATCAAGAGCTTCCAGAGCACGATGGTGATGGAGGACCCGCCGATCACCGGGCTCTCCGGGTTTTTGCGGATCGCGTATCGCTTTTAGGCGCGCGGCGGAACAAGCCGGCGTACCGACGACGTTCGTCCGTCATGAGCACGGCGATGCACCCCAGCCAGAACCTGGGGGTATGGCTCGCGATCCTGGCGGTGTCGACGGTCGTCGCCGCGTGGAATATCTCGCGGCTGCGGAGCGTTCGGCCGGCGATCGACCGCCGGATCGCGGTCGTCGGTGCCGGCGCGATCATCGCCTGCGTCGTCGGTGCCGCGCTCGTGTGCAGCGGGATCGCGCAGTGCAGCGTCGAGCTCGACGCCGACTGCATGTCACCGCGCGTCTACGCGGTCGGCGTCGGCACGGTGATCGCGGTGTGCACCGCGCTGATCACGCTCTGGCTGCGGTCGGACGTCGTACGGCCGGGCGTCGCTTTGCCCGTGTTGCCGCCGACCCGCCGGCGCACGCTCACAAAGGCGCGATGAACAGCTCGTCCTCGGGCTCGCTGATCCGGATGTTCGCGATCGTCGTGACCTCGCCCGAGTAGCCGAGGTTCGTGCGCTTCGTCGCGAACTTGAGGCCGCCCGCGGTCGTCCAGTCGGCGAGCGTGAACCCGATCTTCTGGGTCGTGCCGGTCTTCAGGATCTCGATCCGCTGCGGCAGGTTCGACGTCCGATCGACGAACACGTGGAAGTCGAGCCCGGTGCGCAGCGGGTCCGCGAAGTTCACCTGGATCTGGTCGAGCGTCTCGTTGCCGGCCTCGTCCTTCGCCGGGCCGATGTACTTCAGCGTCGTGCCGGGCTCGAGCATGAGAAACGGCATGCACAGCAGCGCGGTGTCGATGTTGAACGCGTCCTTCGCGGTCTTGAGTGCCTTCTGACGGCTGTCGTCGTCGAGGTTCTGCTTCTTGTCCGGGCGCTCGGCGTCCTCGATGAAGCCCATGCTGAACTTGCCGTACAGCTCGTAGCCGACGACGACGTTCTGCTCGCCCTTCATCAGCTTGCCCCAGTGGCGGGCGTTCCAGCGATCCCAGGCCTCTTCGCCGTCGAGCCCGACCTTGCCGTCGGTGGTCACGGTCTGCTTCCAGCGGATCTGCTTCGCCTTGTCCCACGCAGCTTGACCTCCGGCGGCGGCGAGCATCTTGTCGGCGATCGCGACCGCCTTCTGGTCGGCGGTCGCACGGTCGAACGTGGCGGGCGCGCCGGGATAGCGCGCGTAGGTGGACCGCGACGACCCGCCGCACGCAGCGGCGAGCGCGAACAGGCAGGCGAGCAGGGCAGAGCGACAGTTCATGCGGCCGAGTAAGTCACATGTCGGCGGCGCTCGACAACCCGGGGGCCGACGGATCGCGCGCGAAGCGGATCACATGCGAGACGTCCGCACGGCGTCGCGCGTCGCATGCCGCGCGTGGCCGAACAGCCGGATGCGCTTCGCGTACAGATCGAGCACGAACAGCCCCGCGAGCACGAGCAGCACGTAGGGCCACAGCTCCTCGCGCGCGGGGACCGACTGGCCGCCGGCATCGAGCACGCGCGCGGCGTCTGGCTGACCGTGGCCACCGGACAGCGTCGCGAGCCGGCGCAGCAGGTCGGTGTCTGGCGTGCTGCGCGCGTACTCGAGCGGATACGACAGCGCGATCGAGCCGACCGACTTCGCGACGATCTTGCCGTCGCGGCGATGCGTCGCCTCGAGCAGGAAGCTGCCGTAGCCGTCGAGCGGCAGCCGTGCGGTGTAGTGGCCGGCCGCGGTCTGCTGCATCGCCAGCGTGCGCTTCACGCGGCCGGTCGCCGGGTCGATCACGGCGAGCTCGGTGTCGAGCTCGTTGACGAACCGGTCGTCGCTGTCGAGCGCCTCGACCGTGACGACGCCGGTCCCGTCGACGACGCGCGCGGCGAGCTCGTAGCGCGCGTAGACCTCGCGGCGCATCGTCGTGCGCGCGATCTGGCCCCACAGCTTCGGGTAGCCGGACCACCCGAGCCAGTCCGCCGACCACCGGCTCGTGACGTCGCTCGTCCACGCGACGACGGTCCCGGCGCCGTGGCGCCAGCGCGCGAGGATCGGCTCGTCGGACTCGGCGACGAGGATCGTCTCGGCGGTCGGCTTCGCGGTCGTCGAGACGTAGCCGCGCAGCGCCGGTGCCGTGTCGATCGCGACGCGCTCGAGCAGCTCGACGCGCTTGGCGACGCGGACGTGCACCGACTCCTCGACGAGCGCGGACTTGTGGACGAGGTGCGTCTCGTCGACGAAGAACCGCGGCAGCTGGCCGAGGTCGTCGATCATCTCGAGGCGGCCGTCGCCCGCCTCGATGATCTGCTCGAGCAGCCGGCGCTCGGCGCCGCGCACGCCGACCGCGGACACCGTGATCCGGTCCGCGCGCATCTCCTGCACGAGATCGACGATGCCGTCGGGCGGCGCGACACCGTCGGTCAGCAGGATCACGTGCTTGACCTTCGCGTCGACCGCGGCGAGCGCGTCGTACGCTTGCTTCAGGCCGGCGTGGATGTTCGTGCCCCCGCCGGGGGACAGCCGCGCGATCTCCGACGAGATCCGCATCCGGTTCGCGGCCGGCTGCAGCTCGACGAGCGTCGACGCCCCGCTGTCGAACGCGATCACCGCGATCCGGTCGCGCGGCGACAGCGCCTCCGCCGTCGCGCGCGCGGACTCCTTCGCGGCCTCGAGCTTGTCGCCGGCCATCGAGTCCGAGCGATCGATCACGAGCGCGAGCGCGACGTTCGGCTGCTCGACGACCTGCTTGCCGTCGAACCGCACCGGCAGCATCGCCTCGAGCCGGCTGCCGGCGTAGCCCGCGGACGCCGACTCGCCGGCCGCGAACACGAGGCCACCGCCGCCGCGCACGTAGGTGTCGAGCGCGGCGAGCTGCGCGCTGCCGAGCACGTGGGCGGCGACGTCGGACACGACGACGAGGTCGAACGCGGCGAGCTCCGGCGCGGTCCTCGGCAGCCCGCTCGGCGTCCGTGCGGTGACGTCGATGCCTTCGTGCTCGAGCGCGTGCGTCAGGTGGCGCGCGGCGCCCGGCTGCGCGGCGCCCTCGACGTACAGCACGTTCGGCCGGCCGGCGACCGGCGCGACGGTGACCGCGGTGTTGTTCGCCGCGACCGTGTCGTGCTCGACGCGCGCGAGCCGCACCTGGTAGCGCGTCGACCCGGCGCGGGGCGCGACCGACGGGAACTTCACGAGGTTCTTGCCGGCGCGCAGCGCGACCGTCTGCTCGCGCAGCCGCGGGTTGCCGAAGCCGTCCTGGTCGAGCGCGAGCGTCACGGTCTGCGGCTCGGACGACCAGACCTCGGCGGTGACGTCGAACGGCGACCCTGCCTTGACGTCATCGGGCGCGGCGAGGCTCGCGACCCGGACCTCGGGCGCGGCCGCGGCCGCGAACATCCGCCACGACACCGAGGCGCCGAGCTCGCGGGCGCGGATCGCGACGAGCTCGGCATCGCCCTGGGTCTGGTTGCCGTCGGACACGACGACGAGCCGTGGCACGAAGCCGTCGGGCAGCACGCCGAACGCGAGCTGGATCGCGGCGGCGATGTCGGTGCCGGCGCCCGCGCCCGGATGCCGCGCGACCGCATGCGCGAGCCGTGGCTGCTCGGCGAACGTCACGAGCTGGACGTGGTCGCTCGCGCGGCGCAACCCGTCGACGTAGCGCTGCGCGTCCGCGAGCTGCGCGTCGGTCACCGAATCGGAGACGTCGACGAGGACGACGGTCGCGACGGCGTGGTGCTCGGTCACCCAGGTCGGCCGCGCGAGCGCGATCGCGAACGCGGCGATCACGAGCGAGCGCAGCGTCGCCTGGACGACGAGCTGCAGCCGCGACAGATCGGTCAGCGACAGCACGCGCGCGGCGAAGATCGCCGGCACGAGCGCGAGCAGCACGAGGTACCCCGGCGCGAGCAGCTCGACCGGTCGCTCGAAGCCAGCGAGCTCGAGCGACGTCGCGTCGCCGAGCCACCACGCGATCGCGACGGCGGTCGCCGCCACGGCCGCGAGCGGGATCCCCACGCGCACGAATCGCATGATTCGTTAGACACCGCGGCCGCCGCGATGTCGTGGCACTTTTGAGCTACTCGAACTTGATGACGCGGTAGCCAAAGAGCCGGACGCGCTTCGCGTACAGATCGAGCAGGAACAGCCCGACGACGCCGATCAGCACGTACGGCCACAGGTCCTGCGTGTACTTCACCGACTCGTCGCCGGCGGCGAAGATCTTCGCCGGCTCGGCCTGGTCGAGGCCACCGGAGACCTTCGCGGCGTGGCGCAGCGGCTCGGGATCCGGCGTCGTGCGCAGGTACTCGAGCGGGTAGGACAGGGCGACCGAGCCCATCGACTCGGCGACGGTCTTGCCGTCGCGCTTGTGCACCGCCTTCAGCAGGTAGCTGCCGTACTTCGGGACGCGGAAGTCCGCGGTGTAGCGACCAGCCGCCGTCTGATCCATCGGCAGGTCGAGGATCGTCTTGTTCGACGCCGGATCGATCACCTCGAGCTTCGTGTCGAGCTCGTTGACGAACTTGTCGCCGGTGTCGATCGCGTCGACCGTGACCTGCGCGCGGCCATCGGCAACCTTCGCGAACAGATCGTAGCTGTCGTAGACCTTGCGGCGCATCGACGTCCGCACGACCTGCGCCCAGAACTTGGGATAGCTGCCCCACCGGATCCAGTCGACCGACCACCGGTTCTTGACGTCGGACGTCCACGCGACCGACGTGCCCGCGCCGTAGCGCCAGCGCGCGAGGATCGGCTCGCCGAGGTCCGAGATCAGGATCGTCTCGCCGGTCGGCTTCGGCTTCGTGGTGACGTAGCCGTGCAGCGGCGGCGCGCTCTCGACGTTGACACCCTCGATCGCCTCGACGCGCTTCGCGACGCGGACGTGGATCAGATCCTCGACGAGCTGGCTCTTCTGCGCCTCCTGCGTCTCCTTCATGAAGATCTTCGGCAGCGCGCCGAGATCCTCGACCATGTAGAGCCGACCCTCGCCAGCCTCGGAGATCGAGTTCAGCAGGTTGCGGTCCGCGCCCTGGACACCCACGCACGACACCGTGATCCGCGACGCGCGCATGTCGGCGACGAGCTCGGCGATGCCGTCGGACGGCGCCTCGCCGTCGGACAGCACGATCACGTGCTTCACCTTCGCGTTGATGCCCTGCAGGATCTCGAACGCCTCCTTGAGGCCCGGGAAGATGTTCGTGCCGCCGCCCGACGTCAGCCGCGCGATCTCGGCGGAGATCCGCATCCGGTTCGCGGCGCGCTGCGGGCGGACGAACACCTGCGCCTCGCTGTCGAACGCGACGACCGAGATGTAGTCGTTCGGCGACAGGACCTCGGCGGTGACGCGCGCCGATTCCTTGGCGGCCTCGAGCTTCGGGCCCTGCATCGAGCCCGAGCGGTCCATGACGAGGACGAGCGCGATGTCGGGCTGCTCCTTGATCTTCTCGGAGTCGAACCGCACTGGCAGGATCTGCTCCATCCGCGTGTTCTGGTAGCCACCGGAGCCGAACGAGTCCTGGCCGCCGGCCATCACCATGCCGCCGCCCTGATGGATGTAGTTGTCGAGCGCGGCCATCTGCGCGGCGCCGACGAGGTGCGCCGGGACGTCGGACACGACGACGAGGTCGAACTTCTCGAGCTCCTTGACGCTCGACGGCAGGCCGGCCGGCCCGCGCACCGTGACGTCCATGTTCTCGTGCTCGAGCGCGCGCTGGAAGTACGTCGCGGAGCCGGGCTCGCGCAGCATGCCGCCCTCGACGTAGAGGATGTTCGGGCGACCCTTCACCGGCGCGGTCGTGACCGCGTAGTTGTTCGCCTTCTCGGTGTCCTTCGTGAAGTTCGCGAGCGCCAGGCGATACGTCGTCGCCCCGGCGCGCTTCGCGTCCGACTTGAACTTGATCAGGTTCTTGCCCTCGCGCAGCTCGACGCGCTTGCTCGGCTCGAGCGGGTTCGGGAACTCGTCCTGCTGCAGCGTCAGCGTCGCGGTCTGCGGCTCGGTCGACCACACCTCGGCGGTGACCTCGAAGGGCTGGCCGACCTTGATGTCGTCAGGCGCGGTCAGGCCGACGACGCGGATCTCGCTCGTCTTGTCCTGATCGAACGTCCGCCAGCTGACCTTGACCTTGAGCTCCTTCGCTCGATAGCCCTCGACCGCGACGTCGCCGACCGTCTGGTTGCCGTCGGAGACGATCACCATGCGCGGCAGGTAGCCGTCGGGATACAGGCCGTACGCGAGCTGCATCGCGGCCTGGGTGTCGGTGCCCGCGCCGGCGCCGGCGTGGCGCTTGATCGCCGCCGACAGCGGGCCGGAGTCGACGCGCGCGACCATCGGCCGCTCGGCGAACGTGATCAGCTGCAGGTTGCCGTCGCCCTTCGCCTGCTCGAGCGAGTCGACGTACTGCTTCGCGGCGTCGAGCTGCCTGTCCGAGACCGAGTCCGAGACGTCGACGAGCACGACCGTCGACACCTTGCTCTGCTCGGTGATCCACGACGGCCGCGCGAGCGCGATCGCAAACCCGGCGACGACGAGCGAGCGCAGCGTCGCCTGCAGGACCTGCTGCGTCAGCGACAGATCGGTCAGCGACACGACGCGCAGCAGATAGAACGCCGGCACGACCGACGCGAGCAGCAGCCACTGCGGCGCGAGTAGATCGATCTCGCGCATCGGCAGCCAGTCGATGTGGATGCTCGTGCGGTCGTCGATCCAGTAGCTGATCGCGAGCCACAGCCCGATGATCGCGACGATCGTCAGGCCGAGCCGGATCAGCGACCGTGGCGCGAGCATGGAGCGGAGCAGGCTTCGATCCGACATTAGACGGTGATCCGGCGGTGGTAGGTGATCCACTCCATCGCGACGAGCGCCATCGCGAGGAACACGAGATAGATCCAGATCTTCCGGCTGTGGCTGATCGCGAACTTCTCGGGCGCCTCGAGCTGCTTGCCACCGAGGTTCAGCTGCGCCGACGGCGCGATGTCGCTCTCGCTCGGCGACGCGAGGTTCGCGGCGAGCTCGATCGAGGCGAGCGGCTTGGCCGCGGGCGACAGCGCCGTCAGCTTGTAGTAGCCGACGTGCGAGCCGTAGAACGTGGCGAGCCCGTCGATCACCGGCGTCTTCGTGATCGAGCTGTCCGGCGCCTGGATGTCGGCCTCGTTCGCGCCGACGACGCCGTCGAGCGGGACCCGCTCGCGCGTGCCGGTCGGGTACGTCGTGAGCAGATCGGTCTGATCGCCGGCGAACCAGTCGAGCGTGTTGACGAGCAGCATCGGGAACGCGACGCGCATCGGCAGATCGGTCGCGCTCTCGCGGCCGCTCGCCGGTAGCGAGAACCCGAACGCGAGGATCTTGCGGCGGCCGTCGCGCTTCGCGGCGATGATCGGATCGCGCACGAAGTACGCGACCGCGGACTCGGCCTTCTTCGGGTCGATCGCGAACACCGCGCTCTTGTCCATGTAGACGTCGGACATCGTCACCCAGCGCATCACCGGGTGGCCCTCGTCGATCTCGGTGATCCGCGGGCTCGCGAGCTCGGTCCGGACCTTGAACGGGCTGTGCTCGCCCGACGGATGGAAGTACAGCAGGCTCGCCGGCGGCGGCGGCACGACCGCGGGCGTGTAGTCGTCGAAGATCACGACGTCCATCGAGTCGGCGACCGACGGGTTCTTCTCGTACTGCTCCGGCGTGACCTTGAGCGGATCGACGTTCTCGTAGACGAGCAGCGCGCCCTCGAGGAACAGGTTGTCCGTCGTGACCATCAGGACCTTCTGCTTCTTGCGCGCGGGGAGCAGCGCGTAGGCGCGATCGTCCAGCGCGAACGCGTCGCTGCCCCCAGGGCCCTCCACGGGACGCAGCTCGGCGTTCAGGCGATTATCGATCGTCGCCGGCAGCTTCGAGTAGATCTGCTTCTTGCGCTGGCCCGGCGCGAGGTCGAGCGGCTTGAGATCGACGACGGTCGCGCCGTTCGACAGCGCGAGCTTTCGGTGCGCCGGCTCGGTCCCGAAGTTCTGGACCTCGATGTAGACCTCGTACGCGGCCTTGTTCGCGATGTAGCGGCGGACGTTGAACGCGACGATGCCGACGTTGTCGCTGCGCTTGCCGACCGCGAGGTAGCGGACGTCGATCTTCGACAGATCGACCGCGGCGAGGTTCTTCACCGGCTGCTGCGGTTTCGCCTTCGGATCCGGTTTCGCGTCCTTGTCCGCCGGCTTCGGGGCGTCGCTGGCGAGCGGCTTGTTCGGATCCCAGCTGACGAGCTCGAGCTGCTGCTCGGGGTACGCGCCGTCCGAGACGATCACGATCAGCGGGTTCGGCCGGTCGCGCAGCGCATCCGCGGCTGCACCGAGCGCGCGCGTCAGATCGGCCGGCGTGTCGCTCGCCTCGATGCCGTCGACGATCTTCGACAGCATCGGACCGTCGCTCGAGAATCGCGACATCGGCGTCGCCTGGCCGTCGACCTTCATCACCATCGCGACGTCACCGCCGCCCATCGACTCGATCAGATCCTTTGCCTTGCGCTTCGCGACGGCGATCCGGCTCTGATCGCCGTCGTCGTTACCGTCCATCGTCTTCATCGAGGCCGAGGCGTCGACGAGGATCACGACGCTGCGCGCCTCGCGATCGATCGCGCCGAGCGTCGGATCGAGCGCCGAGAACAAGATCAGCCCGAGGATCAGCAGGATCAGCAACAGCGACACGAGGCGCTTGAGCTGCTTCCACAGCGCGTTCGCGTCCTTCTGCTCGAGCACGCGCCGCCACAGGTGCGAGAACGGCACCTCGAACCGGCGGCGGCGCATCTTGATGATGTACGCACCGACGGCGAGCACACCCGCGGCGATCGAGATGTACAGGAACAGCGACGCGCCGAGCGGTGCGGTCAGGTTCATCGCAAGAACCCTCCCGAGCGGAAGATCTTCAGCACGAGCTGATCGAACGGAATCCCGGTGTGCGTGCGGAAGAACGGCATCGCGTACTTCGTGCAGTACGCCTCGAGCTCCTCGCAGTACTGCTCGTGCGCCTTCTTGTACTGCTCGAGCAGCGACTTGCTGACCGTCACCTCGCGCGTGTCACCGGTCTCGCAATCGACGAGCGCGAGATCGCCGTGGAGCTGCGGATCGGCCTCCCGCTTGTCGTAGACCTGGAGCACGAACGGCTCGAACTTGTTGTAGCGGAGCGTGTTGATGCCCTGCTCGAAGCCCTTCGGATCGTAGAAGTCGGAGATCACGACCGCGAGCCCGCGGCGCTTGTTCATCGCCACGAAGTCTTTCATGCACTCGGCGATCTCTGTCTTGCCGCCGATCTCGCAGTCGCGCAGGAACTGGAACACGCGGAAGATGCGGTTCTTGCCGCGCGACGGCGGCAGCCGATCGATCAGCCGATCGCCGAACGGGATGATCGCGACGCGATCGAGGTTCGCGAGCCCGACGTACGTCAGCGCGGCGCCGACCTGCATCGCGTAGTGCAGCTTCGGCAGCGGCGAGCCGATCGCCATCGAGTCGGAGACGTCGATCAGGATGTAGATGTGGAGGTCCTCTTCCTCCTCGAACAGCCGCAGCAGCAGCTTGTCGAGCCGGCCGTAGAGGTTCCAGTCGATGTAGCGGAAGTCGTCGCCGCGCGCGTATGTGCGGTGGTCGGCGAACTCGATGCCCGAGCCGACCTTGCGGGTGCGGCGCTCGGCGCGGATGTTTCCGGCGAACACCTTGCGCGACACCATGTGGAGGTGCTCGAGCGTCTTCAGGAACTTGTCGTCGAACAGTTCCGATCGGTCGGCCGCCCGGTTGTGACTCGGTGAGGTCGCCGGCGCGCGTGCAGCGGAGGACTGGGCCACTACGCTCACGCCTCTCGCGTCGCCTTGAGGATCTCGGCGATGATCGAGTCGGCCTCGACGCCCTCGGCTTCACCCTCGAAGTTGAGGATCAAGCGGTGGCGCAGCGCGGGCGATGCGACGTGGCGGATGTCGTCGATCGAGACCGCGTAGCGGCCCTCGAGCAGCGCGCGGATCTTCGCGGCGAGGATGATCGCCTGCAGGCCGCGCGGCGACGCGCCGTAGCGCATGAACTGCTTGCTCATCGCGGTCGCTTCGGGGTTCTCGGGGTGCGTCGCGAGCACGACGCGGACCGCGTAGTCCTGGATCTGACGCGCGAGCGGGACGCGCCGCACGAGCTCGCGCATCTCGAGGATCCGGCTCTTGTCGATCACCGGCTTGGGCTGCGGGACGTCGTCGGTCGTCGTGCGATCGAGGATCGTGTGCAGCGAGTTCTTGTCCGGGTACTGGACGACGAGCTTGAAGAAGAACCGGTCGAGCTGGGCTTCCGGAAGCGGGTAGGTGCCTTCCATCTCGAGCGGGTTCTGCGTCGCGAGCACGAAGAACGGCTTCTCGAGCTGGTAGGTCTGCTTCGCGACGGTGACCGAGCCCTCGCTCATCGCCTCGAGCAGCGCGGACTGCGTCTTCGGCGTCGCGCGGTTGATCTCGTCGGCGAGCACGATGTTCGCGAAGATCGGACCCTTCTGGAACTCGAAGCGCTTGCCGCCGTGCGGGTCCTCGGTGATGACGTTCGTGCCGACGATGTCCGCCGGCATCAGGTCTGGCGTGAACTGGACGCGCGAGAACGTCGCGTGGATCGTCTCGGCGAGCGTGCGCACGAGCATCGTCTTGCCGAGGCCGGGCACGCCCTCGAGCAGCGCGTGACCGCCGCCGAGCAGGCACATGAGGACACCCTCGACGATCTCTTCCTGGCCGACGATCATCGTGCCGATCTCCTCGCGGAGACGGCGCAGGTCGGTGGTGAACGTAGCGACGGTCGATTCGACGTCGCGCAGCGCGGCTTGAGTCATGGCGTTGAGGTTCCCTTGGGTGCAGTGTCGACTTCGTCGATCTCTTCCGGCGACCCACTCGGGTGGATCTTCGCGAAGTAGCGCTTGACGTAATACTTGTAGCTCGACGGCAGCTTCTCGGTGCGCATCACCTCTTCGACGATGCGCTGGTAGTCCTGGTAGACCTTCTTGTAGCTCGTCGACGCGAAGCCCTTCTGCGCGGCGGCGAGGATCGTCTCGCGGCGGCTCGAGCCCTTGGAGCCCGTCACGCCCTCGAGATCGGCGTCCTTCGTCTTGCCGCTCTTGTCGGTCGGATCGCCGGCCATGTCGTCGTCGTGGCCGACGCCCCACTGATCACCGCCGGGCTGCTGGCCCTGGCCGCCGGGCTGCTGGCCCTGGCCCTGACCCTGGCCCTGGCCCTGGCCGGGCTTCCACGCCTGACCGTTGCCCTTCTGGCCGCGTGCGCGCTTCGCGAAGTCCGAGTTCTTGCCGTTCTTGCCGAACGGATCGTCGGGGCCCTTGTTGCCCTTCTGCTTCGCGCGCCGCATCGCCTCGCGCAGATCATCCATCTGCGACGACAGCTTCTTCTGCGACGCCTGCTTGCGCTGATCCTGATCGACCTTGCCGGTCTCGCGCGCCGCGTCCTTGATCTTCTGCGACGCCTGACGCTCGCGCTCTTCCTTCTCGTCCTCGGACTCCTGCTTGTTCTGCGGCTTCTGCATCTGCTCCGCCGCCTTCTCCATGTCGCGCTGCAGCCGCTTGAGCGCCTGGCGCTGCGACGACTGATCCTTCTGGTCCTGGTCCTTCTGCAGCTTCTGGAGCTCGTCCTTCTTCTTCTGGAGCTGGCGCTCGGCGGACAGCTTCTCCTGCTCGGACTTCGCGTCGTCCTTCTGCTTCTGCAGCCGGCGGATCTCCTGCTCGAGCTTCTGCTGCTGCTCTTGCTGCGACTGCTGATCCTTCTGGTCCTGCTTCTGCATCTGCTTCGAGACGTTCTCGAGCTGCTTCTGGAGCTCCTGCTTCTGCTGCTCCGTCAGCGGCTTCTCCTTCTTCATCTCCTCGAGCTTCTTCTGGAGCTCCTTACGCTCCTGCTCGGTCAGGTCTTTGTTCTCGAGCTGCTTTTCGAGCTCCTTCTGGTCCTGCTCGAGCTGCTTCTTCAGCTCGTCGAGCTTCTTCTGCAGCTCCTGCTTCTCCTTCTCGGACAGGTTCGGATCCGCAAGCTTCTTCTCGAGCTCCTGCTTCTGCTTCTCGAGCGCGCTCTTCTCGAGCTTGCGCGCGAGCTCCTCGAGCTCTTCCTTCGCCTTCTGGAGATCGTTCTTCTCGAGCGCCTTGCCGAGCTCCTTCGTCAGCTCGCTCTTCTGGAGCTCCTTGCCCATCTCGCCCATCTTCTTGGCGACCTCGGCCTGGTTCGGCTCCATGCCCTGGTTCAGCATCTCCTCGGCCTTCGCGAGCTCGGCGAGCAGCTGCTCCTTGGTGATCTTGCCTTCCTCGGCGTCCTTCAGCAGCTGCTCGATCTTCGCGATGAACTTGTCGAGATCCTCGAGGTGCTCTTTCTTCGCCAGCTCCTTGAGCTGCGCGAGGATCGCGTCGACGTACGCGCGCTCGTCGGGATCGAGCACGACGGCCTTCTCGTTGAAGTAGCGCGCGTCGGTCTTCGACACGACGAGGAACGGCACGCTGCCGACCGTCTTGTTGCCGATCGTCGTCGTGATCGTCGTCGGGCCGACCGCCGCGTTCGGCGGGATGCGGACGCGGATCCGATCGCGCGTCCAGTCGAGGATCTCGATCGGGCTGCCGCGATCGGGCGGCCCGATGTAGACGAACACGTTCGTCGGCACGAACCGCCGCGGGCCCATCGCCGCGGGCGCCTCGACCGCGGTCGGCGCACCGATCGTCGCGCGCGCGGCCGGCAACGCCGCGACCGGATCGCGCACGCCCTCGAACAGGTTCTCGCCGACGAGCGAGACCTCGGCACCGGGGATGCCGTGGTCCGGGTCGACGGCCCACACGCGCGCGACGTGGCGATCGTGCGGGATCTCGATGCCGGCGATCAGCGCGGCGAGCGCGATGAAGCCGAGCGCGGCCTTGAGGTCGCGCGGCAGGCGAAACGGGGTCGCGGCCTTGACGTTCGCGCGCGGCGTGGCGCGGACGCCATCGCGGATCGCCGCGGCCATGAGCTCGATCGTCTCGGCATCGCTCTCGCTCGGCTCGGCGGGCGTCTTGACGCCGGCGAGCGCGCGGCGAAACGCGATCGCGGTCGACAGCCGGTCGGACAGGTTCGACGCGCGATCGATGCGGCGCGCGACCTGCTCGTCATCGATTCGACGCATCGCGCCGAGCGCGGCGCCGATCAGCACGATCGCGCCGGCGGCGACGAGGCCGATCGTCGCGGTGCCATCATCGATCGCCTCGAACCGCAGCGCGACGATCGACACGAGCGCGGTGACCGCCGCGAGGATCGCGGCCGTGGTCGCACCTTCGAGCGCGCCCTGGACCCGGATGCGGAAGCGCGCCCTCGCGATCAGGCGCTGGATCACCGACGTGTCTTGAGCTTCCACGGTGGGCTCGCTTTCTTCCCGGTTCAGCCGATGCGACGACAGGCGGCGGCGGTGCGCCCCACGGTCCGTCTAACGTTCGAGGATAGCACCAACATTCCACGCGCCAGCCGAAGCCTCGGTCTAACGACAGCTGCGTCTGTGGACACCGACGGAGGTCGAACAGTTGCCTCTTTGATCGCGGCTGCCTACACGCGACCACCCGCCCGAACGTGCAGCCTGAACGCGCGTCTGCAGGTTTCTTCACACCCGCCTCGGGATTCGTCCGGCATCCTGCGATCGAATGGAGCACGACGCGACCCAGCAGACGCTCGGCCTGGCCGCGATGCGGATCGGCGAACGGATCGCGGATCGCTACGAGGTCCGCGGATGGATCGGGGAGGGCGGCATGGGGGCGGTCTACCGCGTCCACGATCGCGAGATCGACGAGGAGATCGCGCTCAAGGTACTGCGCCCCGCGCTCGCGGCGACGCCCGAGGCGCTCGTGCGATTTCGCCGCGAGGTCAAGCTCGCGCGCCGCGTGACCCACCCGAACGTCGCGCGCACCTACGATCTCGGCGAGCACGGCGGGATGCGGTTCCTGACGATGGAGCTGATCGACGGCAAGCCGCTGCGCGGTCCGCTCGGTGTCGCCGACGCGCTGCGCATCGCGTGGGAGGTCGCGCAGGGGCTCGCGGCCGCGCACGCGGTCGGCGTCGTGCATCGCGATCTCAAGCCGGACAACATCCTGATCGCGGGCGACCGCGTCTACCTGACCGACTTCGGCATCGCGCAGTCCGACAACAAGGACGATGCGCTGCGCACGACCGGCAACGTGATCGGGACGCCGGCGTACATCGCACCGGAGCAGCTCGAGGGCGGCAGCGTCGACGGGCGCGCCGATGTCTACGCGCTCGGGGTCGTCGTGTACGAGCTGCTCGCCGGCCAGCTGCCGTTCGTCGGCGAGACCGCGGGCTCGATCGCGCTCGCCCGGCTGACGCGCGACCCGGTGCCGCTGCACAAGATCGCGCAGGTGCCCGACGGCGTGTCGCGGCTCGTGATGGACGCGCTCGCGCGCAAGAAGGAGCAGCGGCCGGACGCGCACTCGCTCGTCGCCCGGCTCGCGAAGCTGCGCGGCGGCGCGCCGACGCACGACAGCGGCTTGCTCTCGACGATCCCGATCGAGGCGATCGCGAGCCAGCGCACGCTGCGGATCGCGCGTCCAGACGCCGACGCCGCGACGCGCGTGCTCGCCGACGATCTCGCGACCGCGATCCGCGACGCGCTCGTCAAGGCGCCGAACGTGCGCGTCGTCGACGATGCACCCGAGGAGACGATCGAGAGCACGGTGCGCGCCGCGAACCAGCGCGTGCGTGTGCGGCTGCGGATCGTCGACAGCCGCGGCGAGGCGGTGTGGGCCGAGCGCGTCGAGGGCTCGCTCGCCGAGCCGTTCGAGCTCGAGGACACCGTGTCCGAGCTCGTCGTCGACGCGATCCGGACGCGCACGACGCGGGTCAGCGGACCGCAGGGCGCGCTGCGCGAGCGCTACGACCAGGCGCGCGCGCTGATGCTCGGCGGACCGGCGAAGGCGCGCGACGCGATCGCGATGCTCGAGGCGATGCTGCGCGAGGAGCCCGACAACGCGTGGGTCGCGAGCCTGCTCGCGGTCGGGGTGACGCGGCTCGGGCTGCAGACCGGCGCCGACGACGCGTCGCTGTTCGCGCGCGCCGAGGAGCTCGCGCTGCGCGCGCTCGATCGCGATCCGTCGAACGGCCAGGGCTACTACGCGATCGCGGTCGTGCGCTCGGTCAAGGGCGAGCACGCCGAGGCGATCGCGGCGTCCCGCGAGGCGCTGCGGCGCGCGCCGCTGCTCGCCGAGCCGCACTTCCTGATCGGCCGCGTGCTCGGCTGGACCGGACGCGTCGCCGAGGCGCTGCAGCGGGTCGATCTGTCGATCCGCCTCGATCCGCGCTCGACCGACGGTCGCGAGGAGAAGGTCCGGCTGCTCGCGCTGACCGGCGAGCGCGAGGCCGCGCGCCGCGAGCTCGCCGAGCTCGATCGCATGTACGTGCAAGGCGGCGTGCTGCCGCGACTACGGCTGATGTCGTGGTGGCAGGATCCTCGACTCGCGATCGAGGCGCTCGACATCATGCGCGCGCATCCGACCGGGGCGTCGTGGCAGCTCGCGCAGCCGACGCTCGAGGCGTACGTGCGCGGCGATCTGCCGGCCATGCTCGCGATCGGCCGCGAGACGATCAAGCAGCTCACCGGCGACCGCGTGTTCCCGCGCCACCGCGCGCACATGTTCGAGCTCGCGGTCGAGCTGTTCCTCGTCGCCGGCGGCCGCGACGACGCGCTGGAGATCCTCGACGAGCTCGGACGGATGAAGGCGTTCTTGAACCTCATGTGGCTCGACCGCTGCCCGAATCTCGCCGAGGTCCGCGATCACGCGGTGTTCGCGCAGACGCGTGCCGCGACCGCCGAGCGCGTCGCGCGGCTGTTCGAGTGATCACAGCCAGAACGACGCGAGCGAGAACTTGTTGCTCGTGGTGTCGAGCACCTCGAACGAATCGCGCGCGCGCTGCGTCGGCAGCATCGCGCGCACGCCGTTGATGCGGCCGGCCTCGGTGACGAGGAAGTAGCGACGGCCGGTCGGCGCGCGCGTGCGGTCGTTGATGTACTTCTGGAACTCGACGTTGTTCGTGTTGACGAACGACGTCTTCATCTCGGGCAGCGGCACCGCCCAGATCTCGCCGCCGGACCAGAAGTTCTCGCCGCGCCAGTACAGCTGCCACGCGACGAGGCGATCGGCGTCGACGACGCGGATCGGCGGCGTGCGGCCCGGCTTGCCGGACTTCTTGCCGCGCTCGACGAGCGCGCGCAGCTTGTTGCGCTCGCCCGGCAGCAGCGTGACCTCGACGCGGTGATCGCCGATCGCGGTCGCCTTGCCGGCGAGCACGAGCTCCTGCTCGATCACGCGCTCGTCGTCGGCGCGGTTGAGCTGGATCGTGATCGTCATCGGCTGGCCGACCTGCAGCGTGTCCGGGATCATCGTCTCGAACGAGACGACGTCGGTCGCGTTCGCCCAGTCGGCGGCGAGCTGCGCGTCGCTGTAGTACACGCGCTTCTGGCCGTAGATCGTGCGCTGCTCGTAGTAGGTGCGGATCGCCTCGCGCATGCCCCAGTGCGTGCCGGCGACCGGCATGTACGCGTGGAGCGACCACAGGCACGTCGCGAGCCCGGCGGCGCACACGAGCGCGACGCCGATCCGGCGAGCCGCGGCGAGCGTCGCGATCGCGATCGCGGACACGATGCCGAGCGCGAGGAACCCGTCCGACGGATCGACCGCGTACGGCTCCGCGGTCGGCCACGGCCGGTCGTAGCGGAACACGAACATCTCGATCCAGCGATCCGGCTCGAACATCAGATCGCGGCACACCAGCACGATGATGCCGATGCCGAGCGCGGCGTACAGCGGATGCAGGCGCTCGCGTCGCCGCGCGAGATCGTCGAGCAGGAACGCGACCGCGAGCGCGAGCGGCGGCACCGCCGGGAGGATGTAGTGGTGGAACTTCGTCTGCACGAGGCAGAACACCGCGACCGCGATGATCGCCCACAGCGTGACGATGAAGCGGACGCGGCCCTCGCGGGTGTCGCGCCGGCTGCGCGCGAACGCGGCGGCGAGCGCGGCCGGCAGCAGCGCCGCCCACAGCCACATGCCGTGGCCGAGCTGCGAGGTGTAGTACTCGAACGTTCCGGGCGAGTTGTCGACGCCGGAGCCCGCGCGGTTGAGGATGTGCGTGTACCAGTACTCGTCGACGAACCGCGGCCCTTCCTTGAGCCACATCGCGATGTGCCACGGCAGCGCGACCGCGACGAGCGTGATCAGGCCGCGCTTGACCTCGAACGCGCCCTCGTACAGGGCGCGCCAGCGGTTGAAGTACAGGATGTAGAACCCGATCGTGCCGACGACGACCGCGACGCCGGGCGGTCCCTTCGCGAGCACGCTGACGCCGAGCAGGAAGTAGCAGCCGAGCAAGAACAGCTGCCGCATCGTCGTGATCGGCCGCATGCGCAGCAGGTGCTCGGCGATCCGGTCGGTGCCGGCCCAGCCATCGCGCGCGATCGCGATGCCCCAGAACGCAGACGTCGTGGCGAGCGCGAGCAGCAGCAGCAGCGCGAGCCCGGGCGTCAAGATCCCGAGCACGTGCGCGACGACCCCGGCGGCGAGCAGCAGCACCGGCAGCACGCGCAGCGCGTAGCGATCGAGCGCGTGGCGGTCCCACGGCGCGAGGATGTCGTCCATGACGTGGCGCCACATCGTCTGGCCCGGGCGCCGCATCGGCATCGGCTCGTTGACGATCGCCGCGATGATGCCGCCGAACAGCACGCACGGCAGGCGCCACAGCATCGCGAGCCAGGCATCGCGGTGCAGCCCCGACAGCAGCCACAGCATCGCGAGCGGGAGCCACAGCGCCGGCGTCAGCAGCTTGCCGCGGACGCCGAGCTGCGGCGACGCGATGAAGTAGCCGAAGTAGTAGAGCGCCTGCAGCACGACGAAGCCGCCGACGATCGCGAGCACGACGTGGCGCGCGTCGTAGGTCGCGTTGCCGCGCAGCAGCGTGCCGAGTGGTCGCGGCGCACGCTCGCCATCCTCGACCGCGAGCACGAACAACGCGACCGCGCCCATCGTGCACGCGACCATCGGCATGTCGGGGATCGCCTGGCGCGCGATCAGGCAGTACATCGGGGTCGACCCGACGACGAGCAGCGCGAGCCACGCGAGCCGCCGGCTGACGAGCCGCGCGAGCATCCACCACACGAGCACGAGCCCGGCGATCGCCGCGATGATGAACGGCAGCCGGATCGCGACCATCACGCGCACGCTCTCGACCATCTCGCCGGAGTAGCCGCCGTGCTCGGCGACGCCCATCGCGCGCATGCCCGCGGCCATCATCCAGAACATCAGCACCGGCTTGCTGCGAAAGCCTTCGTGATCGCCCGGGCTGCCGCTCGACGTCCCGTTCCAGTCGGTGTGGACGAGGTCGTTCTCGGCGAGCATGTTGCGCGCGACCTCGCCGTAGTGCGTCTCCCACGGATCGACGAGCGAGTAGCGCCAGATCCCGGGCACGAACACTGCCGCGGCGACGAGCACGACGAGCGCGATCTCGAACCGCATCGGGTAGCGCCGTGGCAGCTTGCCGTCCTCGACGATCTCTGCGGTCGGTAGCTCGGCCATGACCGCTGCGACCGTATCACGCGTGGTAACGTGACGACGTGGCACGGTTTCCAGATGTGTCGACGGCCGGCACCGCGGTCCCCGCCTCGATCTTCGCGCGGCTGCGCGAGCACGTGACCCGGTTCACGGCCGCGGGCGGTGACCTGATCCCGCTCCAGATCGGAGACACCCACCTGCCGCCGGCCGCGCGGCTCGAGGAGCTCGCGTGGACCGAGCTCGCGCCGACCGATCTGTACGCGTACGGCAGCCCGGCGGGCTGGGCGCCGCTGCTCGAGGCGCTCGCGGCCAAGGCGATCGAGCGCAACGAGATTCCGGCGACGCCGGCCGGGATCCAGATCGCGTGCGGCGCGACCCACGCGCTGTCGTGCGCGGTCCAGGCGTTGTGCGATCCGGGCGACGACCTGATCCTGCTGACGCCGCACTGGCCGCTGATCAAGGGCATGGCGCGCGGCTTCGGCGTCACGCCGGTCGAGCTGCCGTTCGCCGACGATCTCGCCGCGGTGCTCGAGCCGGCGATCACGCCGCGGACGTCGGCGATCTACTTCGCGACGCCGAACAACCCCGACGGCGTGATGCTGACGCGCGCGCAGCTCGAGCAGATCGCCGCGGTCGCCGCACGCCACGGGCTGTGGATCCTCGCCGACGAGGTCTACGAGGACTACGGCTACGACGCCGAGCACGTCTCGATCGCGTCGCTGCCCGGCGCTGCCGAGCGCACCGTGACGGTGTACTCGTTCGCGAAGAGCTACGCGCAGGCCGGGCTCCGGGTCGGCTACGCGGTCACGACCGACGCGGTCGCGGCGACGCTGCGCAAGCTCGTCAACCACAGCGTCTACAACGTGCCGGTCGCGATGCAGCGCGCGGCGCTCGGCGCGCTCACGCACGGCGCGTACTTTCTGGCGACCGCGCGCGAGCAGTACCTCGCGCAGCGCGACCGCGCGCGAGCCTTGTTGCGGGCGCCCGCCGCGTGCCCGCCGGGCGGCGCGTACCTGTGGGTCGACTTTCGGAACTGGAGCGGCGACGACTGCATGCCGATCCTCGAGCAGTGCGCGGCATCGGGCGTGCTGCTCGCGCCGGGCAACGCGTTCGGCGACGCGTGCGGCGGGTTCGCGCGGCTGTGCTTCACCGGCGTGCCGAGCGAGCGCCTCGAGGAAGGCATCGATCGGATCAACCGCGTGCTCGTGCAGTCCGCGCCGTGACGCTCGATCGCGCGACCGCGGAGGCCGTGTTCCGCGAGGTCGTCGTGCGGTGCGATCCGGCGGCGCTCGTCGCGGCGCAGCGGGCGATGATCGCCGAGCGCGCGATCGGGATCGCGGTCGGCAAGGCTGCGCTCGCGATGGCGCGCGGCTTCGGCCCGGTCTTGCGCGGGATCGCGGTCGTGCCGCGCGGCGGGGCAGGCGAGGCGCCGGCGGGCTGGCAGGTGGTCGAGGCCGCACACCCAGTGCCCGATGTGACGAGCGTCGCGGCCGGCCGTGCGATCGCCGCGCTCGTCGACGCCGCGGACGCGCCGGTCGCGTGCCTGATCTCCGGCGGCGCGTCCGCGCTGATCGAGCAGCCAGCGCTGCCGCTGCCCGACTTCGTCGCGACCGTGAGCGCGGTCGCCGCGGCCGGCGCGCCGATCCACGAGCTCAACGTCGTGCGCGGCGCGCTGTCCGCGCTCAAGGCGGGGCGGCTCGCGCTGCGCTGCCGGATGCCGATCGTGACGCTCGCGATCAGCGACGTGATCGGCGATGACCTCGCGACGATCGGCTCGGGGCCCACGATCGGCCCGTGGCTCGATCGCGCGCAGGCGGTCGACGTCGGGCTGTATCACGAGGCGCTGCGCGTCGAGGCCGTCGCGATCCTCGAGCGCCACGCGATCGCGGTGCCGGCGGTGCTCGCGCAGCCGATCGCCGCCGAGCTCGTCACGCGCACCGACCGCGCGATCCTGCTCGCCTCGCTCGCATACGCCGCCGAGCGCGCCGTCGAGACGCTCGCGGCGCGTGGCCTCGCCGCGCGACTCGTGCGCGCGCCGATGCATGGCGAGCCCGCCGCGATCGCCGAGCTGCTCGCTGCCGAGCCCGGCTCGATCGTCGCGTGGGGCGAGCCGACGCTGCGGCTGCCTGCCGACCGCGGCGAGGGCGGACGCGCCCAGCAGCTCGCGCTCGAGCTCGCGCGCCGGATCGGCGGCACCGCGCGCACGGCATTCGTCGTCGGCACCGATGGCGTCGATGGCCCACCGCCGCACGGCCGGCCGGCGCCTGCCGGCGCGTTCGTCGACGGCACGACCTGGGATCGGATCGCGGATCCCGAGCGCGCGCTCGCCCGCTGCGATGCCGGTCCCGCGCTCGCCGCGATCGGTGCGCTCGTCGTCACCGGGCCGACCGGGATCAACCACGCCGACCTCGCGATCGTCGCCTGACGCGCACCGGGATCGCTCCGGCGCCCGGGCGATAGGCGGCCGATCGCCGTCGCGGTATACGAGGTCGTGGCGTGGACGACGCTCGCCGTGCTCGACTGGACGACCCAGCGCTTCACCGAAGCCGGGATCGCGTCGCCGCGGCTCGAGGCGCAGCTGCTGCTCGCGCACGTCCTCCAGTGCTCGCGCGTCCAGCTCTACACCGCGTTCGACAAGCCGCTCGGCGATGACGAGCTCGCGGGCTATCGCGCGCTGATCAAGCGCCGGCTCGCCGGAGAACCGGTCGCGTACCTGCTCGGCGAGCAGGAGCTGTGGGGCCTGCCGTTCTACGTCGACGCGTCCGTGCTCGTGCCGCGGCCCGACACCGAGACGCTGATCGAGGCCGCGCGCGCGCTCGTCGACAAGACGGCTGCGTTGCGGGTCCTCGATCTATGCACCGGCTCGGGCGCGATCGCGATCTGCCTCGCGAAGGAGCTGCCGAACGCGCGCGTCGTCGCGACCGAGGTCTCGCCCGACGCGGCCGCGATCGCGAAGCGCAACGCCGAGCGCAACGCGGTCGCCGATCGCGTCGAGATCCGCACCGGCGACCTGTTCGCGCCGGTCGCGGGCGAGTCGCGGTTCGATCTGATCGTGTCGAACCCGCCGTACATCGCGTCCGCGGTGATCGACACCCTGTCGGCCGAGGTCCGGCGCGAGCCGCGGATCGCGCTCGACGGTGGACCGGACGGCCTCGCGTTCTATGACCGGATCTGCCGCGCCGCGCCCGAGCACCTGGTCGCCGGCGGCGCGCTCGTCGTCGAGCACGGGTTCGACCAGGCCGAGGCCGTACGGCAGCGCTTCGAGCAGGCCGGGTTCACGCAGATCGCGCTCGTCCACGATCTCGGCAAGAACCCGCGCATCACGCACGGCGTGTGGCCCGGCCACGCATGAGGCGGGCCTCGCGTGCGGGGCGCCGGCGTTTGCCAGCGCGTTCCGTGACGGCCCCGCCATCGCCGCAAGAACCGTGCGGCCGGGCGCGGATCGCCCACCGCGCAATGTGTAGGATGCGTTCCGTGCGTGCAGTAGTGACGGTCTGCGTGCTGGTCGCGAGCATGCGACTCGCGGCCGCCGATGCGCGCAAGGAGCGGGCGCTCGCCGAGCAGAAGTGCCTCGCACAGGCGCCGGACTGCGACTGGCTCGCGACGCTGTCGAGCCTCGAGCGCCAGAGCGTCAACCGCGCGATCGCCGCGCGTGGCTACAAGATCGAGCCGTCGCCGTGGGGCAAGCAGATCGCGGACGTCCACGTCTACAACGAGGACGTGTTCGCCGAGCCGTTCGGCGTGCTGCAGTTCTTCAACCTGTTCCACGTCACGACGAAGGAGTCGGCGATCGAGGCCGAGCTCGTGATCGGGCGCGGCGAGCTATGGGACCAGTCGCGGATCGACGAGACCGCGCGCCGGCTGCGCGACCCGCTGTGGAGCTCGGTCGTCGTCGTGCTGCCGGTCGTGTCGGCGACCGCAGGGCAGGTCGACATGCTCGTCGTCACGCGCGACATCTGGAGCCTGCGGCTCAACACGCAGTACACGTTCCAGCAGGGCTCGCTGACGAACCTGTCGATCGCGCTGTCGGAGAACAACTTCCTCGGCACGCGCAGCGTCGTCGCGCTCGGCTTCACGATGGACCAGGGCGCGATCGCGACCGGCCCGATCTTCATCGACAAGAACCTCGCCGGCCAGAAGCTCGACTTCCGCGCGCGGGTCGACGCGATCTTCAACCGCAACGCGCTGATCGACGATCACGAGCTGTCGCGCGAAGGCTCGCAGAGCTCGATCTCGCTCAACCGCCCGCTGTGGTCGCTCGCGAGCAAGTGGGGCGCCGGCATCACGTTCAGCCATCGCTACGCGATCGACCGCCAGTTTCGCGGCCTCGACCTGTTCCCGGTCGACTGCTCGACCGGCGAGTGCGTGCCGGCGCGCCCGCTGCAGATCGCGCCGACCGCCGTCGACGGCACGATCATCGGCGTCCAGTACGAGATGCGGCGGTGGGAGATCGCGGCGTCCGCCGTGCGGCAGTGGGGTGATCGCTGGAAGCACCAGGTCACGGTCGGCCAGAGCGTCGAGAACCAGAAGCCGCGCCCGCTCGACTCGTTTCCCGGCAACGCGGTCGAGCGCGAGGCCTTCATTCGCGACGTGCTGCCGCGGTCCGAGCTGACGTCGGCGCCGATCATCGCGTACGGCCTGTTCGAGCCGAAGTTCCGCACGCTGCGCAACGTCGATACCTACGAGCTGGCCGAGGACGTGCGCCTCGGGCTCGGCTTCGACGCGTCGTATGCGGTCGGCCTCGAGCTGCTCGGCTCCGACGACAACTTCCAGCGCATGAGCACCTCGGCGAGCTACGCGCTCGCGCTCGGCGACGACGGCCTCGTCCGCCCGACGTTCGCGATCGCGGGTCGCCGCCAGGACGGCGAGTGGATCGACAACACCGCCTCCGGCACGCTGCGGATCATCGCGCCGACCTTCAAGTGGGCGCGGTTCGTGGCGCTCGCGACGATCGCGACACGGTGGAACGATACCCAGAACATCGACTTCCGCATCGGCTCCGACAACGGCCTGCGCGGGTTCTTGATCAACGAGTTTCGCGGCCAGCGCCTGCTGCGCGGTCAGCTCGAGCTGCGATCGATCCCGCGCGCGGTCTGGGTGCTGCGCGTCGGTGCCGTGCTGTTCTACGAGCTCGGCGGCGCCGCGGACACGTTCGACACGCTCGCGGTGCACCACGATGCGGGCGTCGGGTTTCGCATGCTGATCCCGCAGACCGCGCGCGATCTGTTTCGGTTCGACTTCGCGGTGCCGCTCGACACGTCGGACAACACGCGCGCGGGCACGGTGCGGTTCATCGCCGGCTTCGAGTCCGCGTTCTGAGTCACAGCCCGGTCTTCAGCGCGACCGTGATGACCTCGCCGTAGCGCGGCGCGCTCGCCGTCCGCCCCGCGAGGCAGCTGGCGTACGGAACCGTGATCGTCGCGCACGCCGGCGCGAGGCCGAGATCGCTGATCGTGCACTTGCCGGTGTACGTGAAGCCGCACTGCGTCGTCGTGCCGTTCGTCGACACCGCGCACGCGCGCAGCTCCTGCGTCGACAGCGCGAGGTCGAGGTCGCGGAGCTCGGCACTGCACGCGAACCACGTCGGCCCGGCGGGGTCGAACAGATCGCCGTAGAACGCGCCCTCGACGAGCGTGTAGCCGAGCGTCTCGGTGAGCCCGGCCGCGAGCGCGGGATGCGGACCGCGCAGCGACAGCTCGACGGTGACGCCGTACAGGTTCGTGCGCGCGAGCAGGCACGCGGTCACCCATCGGCGCTCGCTGACCGTCGGTGCCCGCGTCGCCCACCCCGGCGCGAGCCCGATCGATCCCGGGAACATGTAGCTCGCGCCGCCGTACTTGACCGTCACGCTCGTGCGCGCGGGGAGCGCACACGACACGATGTACGCGAGCACCTCCCGGCCATCGGCGGTCTTCACGAGCTCGCTCGTCCCGAGCGCCGAGCCCGACAGGCTCACCGCCGACAGCTTGTTCGCGGACAGCCGGTTCGCGGACAGCCGGTTCGCGGACAACCGGTTGTTCGACAGCACCTCCGACATCGTGTCGTCGAGCGCGTCACCATCCTCGTCGACGACACAGCCGGAGGTCACGACGAGCAGCCACGCGACGATCGAGAGCAGGTGCTTCACCACCGCCATCCTGTGGTACCCCACGCGACGCATCGGGTCTCACCACGGTCGGCGCGAGCATGCGGCCGGGTATCTATCGCGAGGCCGTCCGGGTCACCACGACGAACCGCAACACCAGATACGCGGCGGTCGCTGTAAGCCCACCGGAGAGGCCCCACCACAGGCCCGCCACGCCGAGCCCGCACGGGAACGCGAGCACGATCGAGATCCCGAGCCCGACGCCGTAGTGGCCGATCAGGTTGCCGACGAGCGTCGCGCGCGTGTCGCCGAGCCCGCGCAGCGCACCGGCGCCGATCGCCTGCGTGCCGTCGGAGAGCTGGAACAGCGCGGCGATCTGCAGCAGCGGCACGGTCGCGGCGACGACCGCCGGCTCGTCGGTGAACCACGCGGCGATGATCGCCGGCACCGCGAGGAACACGATCGCGGAGATCCCCATGCAGCCGAGCCCGATCGCGACGCCCTCGAGGCCGCGCCGCCGGGCGAGCGCGCGATCGCCGGCACCGATCGCGTGGCCGACGCGCACGCTTGTCGCGCTGCCGATCCCGACGGCGACCGCGAACGTGAAGCTCGCGAGGTTGAGCGCGATCGAGTGCGCGGCCGCCGACCGCGTGCCGAGGTGCGCGGCGAGCACGGTCGCGACGCCGAAGATGCCGACCTCGGCGAGCAGCTGGCCGCCGACCGGCCCCCCGTAGCGCGCGATCTCGACGACGTCGGCGCGCGTCGCCGCGGGGCGCGGGCCCGTGTCGAGCGTCCGCACCGCGGCGAAGTACACGCCGGTGATCACGAGCTGCACCGCGAGGGTCGCGAGCGCGGCGCCGACGATCCCGAGCGCCGGGATGCCGAGCGACGGCACGCCGAAGATCAGCACGAGGTCGAGCGCCGCGTTCGCGACGTTGCCGGCGATCACCGCGATGATCAGCGGCCGGGTCACGTTGCGCGCGGCGAGGTAGCTGCGCAGCGCGATCGACACGAGGAACGGGACGATCCCGATCGCGCGCAGGTAGATATACGTGCGTGCCGCGTCGGTGACGTCGGGCGCCACGTCGGCGAGCGCGAGGATCGCGGGTGCCGCGAGCACGGCGATCGAGCACGCGATCCCGACGAGCACGGCGAGCGCGAGCCCCGACGACAGGTAGCGCCGTGCATCGACCATCCGGCCACCGCCGATCGCCTGCGGGATCACGGTGTCGAGCCCCATCACGATGCCGAGCCCGATCGACGTGATCGCGAACAGCAGGTTGTTGCCGACGCCGCTCGCGGCGAGCGCGGTCTGGCTGTGGTGACCGAGCAGCGCCGAGTCGACGGTGCCCATCAGCTGGAAGCCGACCTGCTGCGCGGCGAGCGGCACCGCGAGCTTCCACATCGGGCCGGGGTCGAGCTCGCCGGGCTCGCTCGGGAGCGCCACTACTTGAGCGGGCGCGGCGTCATCGGCGCGTTGACGTACGTCAGGTTCTTCGCGACGAGCTTCGCGAGCTCGAGCCGCTTGGTCGCGTCCGGTCCGATCACGCGCACGTAGCACGGCGCATCGTCGTCGATGAAGATCAGGCCCTGATCGTTGTGATCGAGGCCCTTCGCGCCGACGTCGACCTCGACCGGCGCGCCCGGCTGCTTGTACTCGATGCCGGCATCGTTCGGCTTGAGCGCGCCGGCATCGGACAGCTTGTTGTACTGGTCGATGCGATCGGCGTTGTAGCGCTTGTACTGATCGAACAGCGCATCCGCGCGCTGCTTGTAGCCATCACGACAGTCGAAGTCGTACGTCCAGTACTCGGGGTTCGGCGTGGTCGCGACCTCGTACGTGCACGGCCGCGGCAGGCCGCGTGGCACCGACGATGGCGTGTCGATCGCCTTGACGCTCGCGCCGAGCAGCTGGGTCAGGACGTCGGTGGTCGCGATGCTCGCGCAGTCGAAGCGATCGGGAAACACGCCGGCGAGCTTGCGCGCGGGCTCGTCGGCCTCCGACTTCGCCGGTGCGGCGGCGTTCTGCTCGCAGGCGGAGACGACGACCAGCAGGACGAGAAACGTACGGCGCATCGCAGCGCAATGACGGTAGCGCGATGCGCGCTCGCGATCTACTCGCGGCGCGATCCAATCCAGCGTGTCTCCGAGGTCACTCGGAGGTGCGGCCTTCGGCGGCGACACGCGTGGTCGCGTCGTACACGAGGCGCAACTCGGCGACCTCCGAGATCGCTTCGCACAGCGCGAGCAGCGGCGCCGAGCGGCGCGCTTCGTCGAGGTGAATCGTGCCGCCGACGCGGCGCTCGACGTACGCGACGAACAGCCCGCGCCGCCGCGCCGAGACGACGACCGCGCGCAGGTGAAACAGCGGGATCGCGGCGCGCCTGCGGATTCCCAGCACGCGCTGCTCGATCCGCAGCAGGCCCTCGTCGCGATCGAACACGAGCTTTCTCCGCAACGTTCCGAGCAGGACACCGGCGGCGATGCCGAGCGCGCCGGCGCCGATCGACCACACCGCCGCGATCGTGACCAGCCAGATCCCGAGCGCGGTCAGGCCCCAGCCGGTCCACGCGGTCGCGCGCGTCAGATCGAGCTCGACGCGCGTGGCCGAGCGCTTGCGCACTGCCACGGAGCCGAGCCAATCGAGCATGGGTCGAGCGTACGGCCTCGCGACGAAGCTGGCTAGCTGACTAACCGTCTACGCCGCCGGGACCGCCACCGGACGCGAGGTCGACACCGCCACCGCCGCCACCACCGCCGGGCGGAGGTCCGCCGTCGCCGCCACCCGCACCACCGCCGTCTCCGCCATCGCCGCTCGGCGCGCCGCGCCATTCGCGCTGACGACCGCCGCGTCCGCGTCGCCGGCGACGCCGCCGCTTGCGGATCGGCTGACCGTCCGGTCCGAGCACGACCGGGCCTGCGTTCGGTCCACCCGCCGGTGCGAAGAACGAGACCGGTGCGTCGCTCGGCGGGCCGAGGCTCGGCGGTGCGCCGTTGCCCATCGGGATGCCCGCCTGCATCGGCATGCCGTTGCCGGCACGCCGGCGCCGACGCCGACGCCGGCGCTTGCGCTCGCCCGGGACCGCGTTCGGATCCTGGGCATCGACCGGTGCGCCGGGACCGCCGGCGGGACGTGGTGGACGCGGACCGCGATCGAAGCGTGGACCGTCGCCGCGGCGCTCGAAGCCCGGACCGGGCCGGCCTTCCCAGCGTCGGCCACCACCCCCACCGGGACGTCCGCGACCGCCGCCGCCGCCGCGCCGTCGGGTGACGCCGGCATCGTTCGGATTCGCCGACGCGACCGGCGGCATCGCGATCCGCATCGGTCCGCGCACGTACTCGATCACCGGGCCGCCACCCCCACCGCCGCGCCGCGGTTGCGCCTCCGGAATCGGCGCCGCGGTCGACAGCACCGGCGTCATGAACGCGCTCTTCGGCGGCAACATCGCGCGTCGCTTGCGGCGACGTCGCCGCCGCCTGCGCCGCGCCTCGGCGGCATTCGCCGACGGCGTCTCGACGGTACGCTGCGGCCGCTGCTTCGGCGGCTTGGGCTGACGCTTGCGCGCGAGCACCGTGATCTCGCCCGGCCCCTCGACGCCTTCCTCGGCGAGCTCGGCCGCGGTCTTGTCGATCACCTCGTAGTCGTCGTCGTCCTCGTCGTCGTCGAAGTCATCGTCGTCTTCGTCGTCGTCGAGATCGTCGTCATCCTCGTCGTCGTCGAGCTCGTCGTCGTCGAGATCATCGTCGTCGTCGTCGAGCTCGGCCTCTTCGCCCTCGAGCTCGTCGTCGTCCAGCTCGTCGTCGTCGAGCTCGTCGTCATCGCCTTCGAGCTCGTCGTCGTCCTCGAGCTCGTCCTCGTCGTCCCCGATCGGCGCGGGCACCGGCTGCTTGCGCAGCTCGACCGCGGGCTCGGTCGTCGCGACCGGCGGCGGTCCGAGCACGGCCGGCGCTGCGGGTGCGTGACTCCGGCCGTTCGTCGGCGCGGGCGCGGGCGCGGCAGCCGCGGCGGCCTTGCGCGTGATCACCGTCGGGCTCGCCGGCGCCGGCGCAGGGGCCGGGGGTGCGGCGGCGCTGCGGCGGAGCACGGTCGGCGCGGGCTTCGGTGCGGCCGGCGCGGCCGCGGCGGCGCCGGCGGCGGCGGGCAGCTCCGGTTGCGGCTGATCGATGCGCACGACGCGCGCCTTGATCTCGCGCCGCGGCTTCGGAATCTCGACGCCCTCGTCGTCGAGCTGGCGCGTCAGCGAGGCGCCGAGCCGGGTCGCTTCGCTCGACGCGGCGAGCGCGGCCTCGCGCGAGCGCAGGCAGTTGTCGCAGCGCCCGCAGCGCGGCGGCTGCGGCTCGCCGAGGTACTCGAGGATCACCTGGTTGCGGCAGCCCGGCGCCTTGACGTAGGCGAGCAGGGCATCGAGGCGCTGGCGATCGGCGATCCGGCGCGCCTCGTACTGCTTCGCGCGCTCCATCAGCAGCTCGGGCTCGGGCGGCGGATCGGCGATGTAGAACAGCCCGCCTTCCTTCTCGATGACGAACTGCTCGTCCTTGAGCAGCGACAGCACGGTGCGCGTGCGCTGCTGGCCGACGCCCGACGACAGCGCGACGTTCGCGACCGTCGGCGGCGTCTCCTCGGCGAGCCGGTGGCCGTTGCGCGCCATGTCCGAGAACGCCTCGAGCGCCTCGAACACCTGGCGGACCTGGCGCTTCGTCGGGTACGTGCCCGACAGGAAGTACTCCTGGATCGCGACGTCGTCCGGCGAGAACAGCAGCACGCAGCGCGCCGGCTTGCCATCGCGACCACCGCGACCCGCTTCCTGCGCGTACGCCTCGAGCGAGCCCGGCACGTGATAGTGCAGGACGTTGCGGATGTTCGGCTTGTCGACGCCGAGACCGAACGCGTTCGTCGCGACCATGACGAGCTCGGAGCTCTCCATGAACGCGTTCTGGCTCGCGTCGCGTTCGCCCTTGTTCATCCGGCCGTGATACTTGCCGACCGGGATGCCCCAGCGCGTCAGCGCCTCGTAGAGCTCCTCGACCTTCTTGACCGTCGCGCAGTAGACGATGCCGGGTCGCGGCAGCTTCTTCAGCAGCGTGACGAGCGTCTTCATCTTCTCGTCCTCGTCGCCGAAGACGATCACCTCGTAGTGCAGGTTCGGGCGATCGAACGTCGTGGTGACGGTCGTCGCGCCTTCCATCCCGAGCTGGAACAGGATGTCGTCGCGCACGTGCGGCGGTGCGGTCGCGGTGGTCGCGAGCACCGGCGGCCGGCCGACATCCTCGAGCGCCTTGCGCAGCGACAGGTACGCGGGGCGGAAGTCGTGGCCCCACTGCGAGACGCAGTGCGCTTCGTCGACCACGAATCGCGACACGCCGACGCCACCGCACGCCTCGCGCAGGAACACGCGAAACTCCGGATCCGCCATGCGCTCGGGCGTGGTGAGCAGCAGCTTGCCGCCGGGTGCGCGGATCAGCGCGTCGACCTCGCGGCGCTGCTTCACGGTCAGCGTCGAGTCGATCTTCGCCGCGCTGACGCCACGCGCGTGCATCTTGTCGAGCTGATCCTTGATCAGCGCGATCAGCGGGCTGACGACGACGGTGACGCCGGGAACGACGAGCGACGTCAGCTGGTAGAGCAGCGACTTGCCACTGCCCGTCGGCATCACCGCGAGCAGGTCTTCCTTCTTCAGCAGGTGCTCGAACGCCTCGGCCTGACCGGGACGGAAGCTCTTGATGCCGAGCGCTTGCTGGCCGATGCCGAGCAGCGCACCGACCTCGCGCGGCAAGCCTGCCCCTTCGGGCGGGGCCGGCGCATCGAGCGAGTAGATCGGTCTCGGCGGCGGCGGCGGGGTCGCGACCTCAATCATCTTGCGGCTGCGCCGCTTTGGCTTGGCCTCGTCGTCCGCAGATTCTGCGGGAGCCGCGTCGGCCTTCGTCGCGCGCCGCTTCTTCGGCGTGGTCTCGACGTCCTCGGCCTCGACGCTCACCTCGTCCTCGGGCTCGTCCGCGCCGGTCTTGGCGCGAGATTTCGCTCGTGGCTTCGCGGTCTTGGTCGCCGCGGCGGCGGGCTTTTTCTTCGCGCTGGGCTTTGGACGCTTGGAGGAGGGTGACATCGATCAGCCATTCAACCGGCAGGCAACTTCACGGGCCCCACAGGATGGAAATCCCGCTCGGCCAGCGCGAGGAGCGGTCTCGTACCAAGACCCGCTCCGTCCACGCAATCATCAGCATACCCCATCCACGGGTGCAAGCGTCTTTACCAAATCTGCTGTTCGCATCGATCGGAGATCCCGAGCCGAACCACGTGATATGACCCGCGTCATGCCTCGCGACGCTCGGCCCGTACGGGAAGCCGAGAACCGACTCGAGAAGTTCAACGCCGATCGCGAACGCTTGCTCTCGGAAGTCGAGCGGCGGGTCCTGGCCAAGAAGCTAGCCGATGCGAAGGCCGGTGGCGACGCATCGCTCGAGTACGTCCTCAACGACGTCGCGTATTGCGAGATTCGCCGACTGGAGTCGAGCAACGGTGGAGGCACCGATCGCTGGCGCGATCTGTCGCGACGCCTCATGAACATGTCCGAGGAGGACAAGCGCGAGGAGCTGCGGCAGCTGATCCGCCACTACGGCAAGGACGTCGTCGGCAACTTCGATCCGCGCGTCTACAAGTTCGCGACCGGCATCGGTCCTGCCGTGCTCGGCTTTCTGTTCTCGCCGACCGCGAGCATCAAGGACGGGCTCAACACGCTCCGCCACCTCGACGCACGCGTCCACGCCGACGGTGCGATCGATGTCGCGCGCACGTGCGCCGAGCGCGGCACGATCGTCGTCACGCCGACGCACTCGTCGAACATGGACTCGCCCGCGATCGGGCTCGGCCTGCTGCGCGCGGGTCTGCCGCCGACGACGTACGGCGCCGGCAAGAACCTGTTCACGAATCCGTTCATCAGCTTCTTCATGCGCAACCTCGGCGCGTACCGCGTCGATCGCCGGCTCAAGTTCGAGCTCTACAAGGACGTGCTGAAGGAGTACTCGACCGTGCTGCTCGAGCACGGCTACCACTCGCTGTTCTTCCCGGGCGGCACGCGCAGCCGATCGAACCTCGTCGAGAAGCACCTCAAGCTCGGCCTGCTCGGCACCACCGTCACCGCGTACAAGAACAGCGTGCGCGAGGGCGCGCCGAACAAGCGGCTCTACATCGTGCCGGCGACGATCAACTACCGGCTCGTGCTCGAGGCCGAGACGCTGATCGACGACTACCTCGCCGAGACCGGCAAGAGCCGCTACATCATCACCGACGACGAGTTCTCGCGGATCGGCCGCATCCTCGAGTTCTTCCGCAAGATCCTCGTCCACGAAGGCTCGGTCGTCGTCCGGTTCGGCCGGCCGCTCGATCCGTTCGGCAACGACGTCACCGACGAGGGCGAGTCGATCGATCGCGCGGGCCGCATCGTCGATCCCGCGAGCTACGTGCGCGGCGCCGACGGCGAGGTCTCCGACGACGACCAGCGCGACGCCGAGTACACGCGCGCGCTCGGCCGCCGGCTGTCCGCGGTGTATCCGGCGCTCAGCGTGTTCCACTCGACCCAGCTCGTCGCGCGCGTGCTGTACGACGCGATCGCGCGCAATGCCGGCACGCGCGACGTCTACCGGCTGATGCGCGCGCCGCAGGGTCACCTCGAGGTGCCGGTCGACGCGGCGATCGAGGGCATCGTGCGGCTGCGCGCGCGGCTCGCCGATCATCCCGAGTGGGGCAGCGAGCACCCGCTGTACACGGCGCAGACCGCGGCCGACAAGCTGTCGACCGGCGTGCTCGGCCTGTCGACGTACCACACGCGGCCGATCGTCGAGCGCACCGGGCAGTCGGGCTCGATGCTGCAGGTCAAGGACGTGAAGCTGCTCTACTACTATTACAACCGCACCGCGCACATCCCGGCGGAGGCGCAGTCGTGAGCGCGCGCGCCGATACCGTCGGCATCGTCGGCGCGGGGACATTCGGCACCGCGCTCGGCTCGGTGCTCGCGCGCGCCGGCCGCCGCGTCGTGCTGTGGTCGCGCGACGTCGCGGTCGTCGAGGCGATCACGAAGACGCGGCGCTGCCCGCGGATGCCCGCGGCGACGCTGCCCGAGCCGCTGATCGCGACCGCCGATCCGCGCCAGCTCGCGGCCGAGGCGCGGTTCCTCGTGCTCGCGGTGTCGAGCAAGGATGTCCGGCTGCGCGCGCGCGAGCTCGGCGACGTGATCGACGGCAGCCACATCGTCGTCCACGCGATCGGCGCGCTCGCCGCCCCGGATCGGACGACGAACGGCGCGACCGCCGAGCGCGTGTCCGACGTGATGGTGCAGGGCATGCCGACACTCAAGGTCGGCGTGATCGCGGGGCCGTCGCTGCCGGCCGACCTCGTCGAGGGCGAGTTCTCGTCGATGGTCGCGGCGTCGCGGTTCGACGAGGTGATCGCGGAGGCGCGCCGCCTGATCAACGCGCCGCCGACGCTGCGGGTCTATGGCTCGCGCGATCTCGTCGGCGTCGAGCTCGCGAGCGCGCTGTCCGGCGCGTACACGGTCGCGCTCGGCCTGTCCGACGGGCTCGGCATGGGCGCCGGCCCGCGCGCCGTGCTCGTGACGCGCGCGATCGCCGAGGGCAGCCGGCTCGGCCAGGCCGCCGGCGCCGAGCCGCGCACGTTCTCCGGGCTCGCCGGGCTCGGCAACCTGCTCGTGCGCGCGAGCGGCGATCGTTCCGCGGACTACGTGCTCGGTCGCCGGCTCGCCGATGGCGTCGTCAGCGCCGACGCGAGCCGCACCGAGGGCGCGCGCGCCGCGCTCGCGATGATCGATCTCGCGAAGTCGCTGCGCGTGCGCACGCCGGTGCTGCAGGGCGTCGCCGCGGTGCTGACCGGCAAGCTCGAGCCGCGTGATGCCGCGAAGCTGATCGGCGACACCGTCGCAGCCGAGGAGTGAACGTGCGCGGCGCGCTCGCCGTCGCGATCGGCGTCGCCGTCGCGGCGTGCCGCACGCCCGCGGTCGAGCCGCCGGTGCTCGCGAACCCGGGCGAGGGCATCGCGATCGCGATCTACGCGCAGGGCACGACGAGCTTCGCGATCGTCGACGATCGCCGCACGATCGAGATCCGCGGCGGCACGTTCGATCTCGATCGCGTGCCCGGCGACGTCCCGTTGCCGTCGCTCGTGATCGAGCCGATCGGATCGCGCACGCTGCACGTCACCGCCTGCACGCGCGAGCGGATCGACACGACCCCGCAGGCACTCGACGAGCTCGCGCGCGCCCAGCTCCTGCCGGCACGCGCGCCGGCACCGCGCGCCGCGATCGATGACACGACCGAGCCTCGGCTCGGCCCGGTGCGCACCGGCCTGCTGTCGCCGCTCGTCCACTGCACGGCGACCGGCGCGTCGGGCCGCCAGCTCGTGCGCGTGCTCTACACCGCGCCCGCGATCGGCTATCGCGCGCACCACGACGTCACGCTCGCCGCGGGCCGCGCGACGATCGACACGCGGTTCGCGATCGCGACGCCGGCGTGGCGGTCGCGCGCGACGCTCGTGCTCTACGAGGGCCTGCCCGGCAGCCGCGATGTCCCGCGCGAGCTCGTGCGCGGCACGGTCGCGCTCGACGGCAGCACCGCGGTGCTGAGCTTGCCGGCGCGCGCGGTCGCGGCGCGCGTCCGCCGCGTCTACGACGGTGCGGTGCGCGAGCCCGCGAGCTCGACGATGGACCTCGACTGGGGCAAGGAATCGCGGAGCCAGGTGTGGTTGTGGCTCGAGCTCGACGCCGCGCTGTCCGCCGGCCCGGTGCACGCGATCCTCACCGGCGCCGGCCTCGATCGTGGCGAGACGACGATCACCGCGGAGCAGCGCGAGCCGGTCACGGTGCGCGGCGCGACCCGCCTGCCGCTGTGGATCGACGACGCGGTGCACGGCGTGCGCACGCGGCTGTCGCGCCAGGTCTCGGGCTCCCCGCCGCTCGTGATCGATCGCGTGCAGCTCTCGATCTCGAACAGCGCGGACACGCCGCGCGAGGTCTGGCTCGAGGAGCACCTGCGCGATCGCCAGCACAAGATCGTCCAGGCCACGCCGGCGCCGCCGACGATCACGGGCACGATCGCGCGGATCGCGGTCACGGTGCCGCCGCACGGTCACGAGACCGCGACGTTCACCGTCCAGTACGCGCAGTGACGTGGCGGCCCGGGAAACGCGGAACGCAGAGCGCGCCCGGGAACGCAAAGACGATTGCCTCTCGGTACGACCGAACGCCTGCCCACGGTGCCCCGAGCATCGGAACGCCTCCGCCTTCGGTGCGCCGAGCATCGGAACGCGAAGCATGCAGAGCCCGGATCAACGCGGAGAAGCAAAGCCGCCAAGCACGCAAAGGATCCAATAAACCCACGAGCGCGTCTCCGACGAGAACGCAAACGACGCCGCTCGAACTCAAGACGGTACCCTCGATAGCTCGATAGCCGCGCGTTGCTAGCGCATGTCGAAGTGTCTTGGGGTCGACTCACCAAGGGTTCGCGTTCGCGCCGATGCTCCAGTCGTGGGTTTGTTAGATCCTTTGCGGGCTCAGCGGCTTTGCCTCTCCGCGTTGATCTGGGCTCTGCGCACTTTGCGTTCCGCGGCTGGCGATACAGACGACGGCCCCAAAGTGCTTTGCGTTCCGACGCTCGGCGCACAACTGACCCCCGCGCAGACCGCGACGTGCGCGGCCGCTTTGCGGTTCTGCACTACATCGGCGTGATCGTCAGCGCGATGTCGTAGCGGTTCTGCGCGCCCTGCAGCGCCGGAAACACCTCGAAGATGTAGTCGTCGGGCGCGAGCGCCGAGCATGCGACCGACGGGCACGCGATCGTCTCGCTGTCGCCGAACCCGCGCGATTGCGCGAGCACCGTCGCGCCGGTCTTGTCGTAGAGCCGCAGATCGAGATCGCCGGTCGGGCTGTTGACGAACGTGATCGCGATCGACACCGACGCCGTGCTCGCCGGCACGGTGAACTTGTAGAAGTCGTGATCGTCGACGCCGGCGGCGCAGATCGCCGCGGGACCGACGTCGGTCGTCGCGAGCAGCGCCGCCTCGGCGGCCGCGTTGTTCGGCTCCTTGTAGTCGCACTCGGCCTGCGAGAACGCGCTGTCCGCGGTCGCATCGCCGGGGACCGCGGAGTCCGAGAAGTCGAGGATCAGCGAGCACCCGCTCGCGCTGGCGACGGTGAGGACACCAGCGACACCAGCGATCGCGGCCAAGCGCATGTCGCGCACGGTAGACAGTTCTCGACGAGGACGTCAAGAGTTGCGCTGGTTGACCGCGATCGCGCTCACCGTTAAGGTCCGCGCCGCAGCGAGCGGCTCATCATGTACCTGCAAGACCTGATCTTCACCTTACAGAGGTTCTGGGCCGATCACGGGTGCGTCGTCGAGCAGCCGGTCGACGTCGAGGTCGGGGCCGGCACGTTCCATCCGGCGACGTTCCTGCGCGTGCTCGGCCCCGAGCCGTGGAACGCGGCGTTCGCGCAGTTCTGCCGCCGGCCGACCGACGGTCGCTACGGCGAGAACCCGAACCGCGCCGGCGCGTACTACCAGTTCCAGGTCGGCCTCAAGCCGAGCCCGCTGCACGTCCAGGATCTCTACCTCGACTCGCTGCGCGCGATCGGCCTCGATCCGGCGAGCCACGACATCCGGTTCGTCGAGGACGACTGGGAATCGCCGACGCTCGGCGCGTGGGGTCTCGGCTGGGAGGTGTGGTGCGACGGCATGGAGGTCACGCAGTACACGTACTTCCAGCAGGCCGGCGGAATCGATCTGATGCCGGTGACGTGCGAGCTGACGTACGGCGTCGAGCGGCTCGCGATGTACCTGCAGAACGTCGACAGCATGTACGACCTGCAGTGGGACAAGAACGTGACCTACGGCCAGCTGCGCAAGCCGTGGGAGTACGAGTACGCGACGTACCAGTTCGAGGAGCTCGTCCCCGAGCTCGCGTTCCGCAACTTCGAGAGCTACGAATCCGAGTGCAAGCGGCTGCTCGCGCGCGCCGCCGGGCCGCTCGTGCTGCCGGCCTACGAGATGTGCATGAAGGCGTCGCACCAGTTCAACTGCCTCGACGCGCGCGGCGCGATCAGCGTCACCGAGCGCCAGCGCTTCATCGGCCGCGTCCGCGGGATGGCGAAGGCATGCGCCGAGCAGTACGTGCGGTCGCGCGCGAAGCTCGGCTTCCCGCTGCTGCCGGTGCACCTGCGCGCGCAGGCGGTCGCCGCGTACGAGGCCGCCGCCGACGACGGCAAGCAGGTCAACGCCGGCGCGCTCGCCGCGGCGCGCGCGATCGCGGCGCACGCCGAGGAGATCGCGCATGCCAGCTGATCTGCTGTTCGAGATCGGGAGCGAGGAGATTCCCGCGAAGATGCTCGCGCACAAGCTCGCGGATCTGCCGGCGACCGTCGAGGCGCGCCTCGCGGCGCAGCGGCTCGAGCACAAGGGCGTGCGCGTCGTCGGCACGCCACGCCGGATCGCGGTGATCGTGAAGCAGCTCGCGGACCGTCAGCCGGATCTGAACGAGGAGGTCGTCGGTCCGCCGGTGTCCGCCGCGTTTGCCGCCGACGGCAGCGTGACGCGCGCGGGGCAGGGCTTCGCGGCGAAGAACGGCGTCGAGCCGTCCGCGCTGCAGCGCAAGGAAGTCCCGGGCAAGAAGGGCCTGTACGCGGTCGCGGTCCGCAGCGTCGTCGGTCGCGACACGCGCGGCCTGCTGCCCGAGCTACTCGCCGAGCTCGCGCGCTCGATCCAGTGGCCGAAGTCGCAGCGCTGGGGCTGGAGCGAGACGACGTACGTCCGCCCGGTGCAGTGGCTCGTCGCGCTGTACGGCGGCGAGGTCGTGCCGATGACGTGGGCCGGACTGTCCGCCGGCCGGACGAGTCGCGGCCATCGCTTCCTCGCGCCGGGCCCGGTCGATATCGCGTCGCCGGATCGCTACGCCGAGACGCTCCGCCAGGCGCACGTCGTCGTCGACCCCGAGTCGCGCCGCGAGCTCGTGCAGGCGGAGCTCGCACGGCTCGCCGCCGAGACCGGGCTGCGCGTCCGCCCCGATGATGCGCTGCTCGGCGAGGTGATCCACCTCGGCGAGTATCCGGTCGGTGTGTGCGGCGCGTTCGATCCGGCGTACCTCGAGGTCCCCGAGGAGGTGATCGTCACCGCGATGCGCACGCACCAGCGCTACTTCGCGCTCGAGGATGCGCAGGGCAAGCTCGCGAACCGGTTCGCGACGCTGATGGCGACCGTCGTCAAGGATCCGGCGGTCGTGCGGCGCGGCAACGAGAAGGTGCTCGCGGCGCGGCTCGCCGACGCGCGGTTCTTCTTCGCCGAGGATCGCAAGAAGTCGTTCGAGGCGTGGAACGAGAAGCTCGATGCCGTCGTGTTCCAGGACAAGCTCGGTCCCGGCGCGAAGATGATCGGGCACAAGGTGCACCGCATCGAGGCGATCGCGCGTGCGCTCGCGACGCATGTCGGCGTCGACGTCGCGATGGTCTCGGCTGCCGCGCGCGTCTGCAAGGCGGACCTCGCGTCGCACGCGGTCGGCGAGTTCCCCGAGCTGCAGGGCGTCATGGGTCGCCACTACGCGCGCTGCTTCGGCCTGCCGCCCGAGGTCGGCGCCGCGATCGACGAGCACTGGTGGCCCAAAGGCCAGGGCGCCGCGCTGCCGCCGAGCGCCGCCGGTGCGATCCTCGCGATCGCGGATCGCATGGACACGCTCGTCGGCTGCTACGCCGTCGGGCTCGAGCCGACCGGCTCCGCGGATCCGCTCGGACTGCGGCGCGCCGCGATCGGGATCTGGCAGATCCTGCTCGCGCGCGGCGAGGACCCGGCGTGGGCGTCGGCGTGGCGCGTCGCGTTCGATGCCGCGCGCAACGCGCTCGCCGATCACGGCGTGACGCTGCCCGAGCGCACGAACCTCGTGCAGTTCTTCGTCCAGCGGCTGCGCGGGATCTTCGTCGATCAGGGCATCGCGGCCCAGGATGCCGATGCCGCGCTCGTGCAGCGGTTCGAGGATCCGCTCGACGCGCTCGCCCGCGCGAACGCGATCGGCCGGATCCCCAGGGAAGCGCGCGAGGTGTTCAAGCGCGTCGCGAACATCCTCGACGACGCACGCGCCAAGCAGCTCACGCCCGCGACCGAGATCGATCCCGCGAAGTTCGTCAAGGACGTCGAGTCGAACCTGCTCGCCGCGATCACCGACGCGCAGGCGCGCGAGGCCGAGCCGCGCAAGACGCGCGACTACGCCCGCGTGCTCGACTCGCTCGTCCAGCTCCAGCCCGCGGTCGCCGCGTTCTTCGACAAGGGCGGCGTCATGGTCATGGATCCCGATCCGGCGCTGCGCGACAACCGGCTCGCGCTGCTGACGCGACTGATCGGCCCGTACATGGCGATCGCGGACTTCCGGCTGCTCGGCGCGACTACGGGATAGTCACGAACTTCTTCACCGCGTCTGCTACCTCGTCGGCGATCCGGATCATGGCATCAACGAGCGAGGCTTCGATTTCTACCTTGCCTTCGTACTCAGCGCGATTGCGTTTGTTGTGTGCGTCCGAGAGCACACGCCACTTCGCATTCGAGAGTCCGACCGTATGCACGAGTGCTTGGAAGACGATGTATCGGTTCGAGGCGCGATATCCATGCCATCGCAGAGCTGCGAGTGCGAGTGCGTGCGACGCGTTGTAGGCGAGGTCGAACCGACTCTCGAGGGAGTTCGAGGAGCGTTTGGCGTCGTCGAGCCGGGCGATTCCAGATTGGACGAGACCGATCAACTCCGTCGGCTCGCATGGTTCGGACTTGAGTTGTCCGATCTGCACGAGGTTATCGAGTTGGGGGTGTGCCATCGTGGCGTTCGAACAAGATGATGTGCTCGTCGGAGAGCACCTTGGTCAGAAATGGATTTCGCTCGCTCTTGCGTTGTTCGTATTCGGCGGTCGTGTACAGAGTCGGATGGATCTTGCGGCCGATCTTCGGTTCGGCACCAGCGAGAACCTCGAACAGATCTTCGAGTTGCACATCATCCGCGACCACCATGACATCCACGTCACTTCCAGCGTGCTCTGTCCCTTTTGCGATCGAGCCGTAGATCAGGGCTCGCTCGACCCGGGGTAACAGTGGGGAGAGTGCCTTGCGTATCGGATCTGCAACGCCGGCTGTCTTCACGAGCAGCCCGTGAAGCTCAGGGAACACGGGAGAATGGCGGTTTGCCGAGTAGCGCTTACGCCGCCCGTCGACGATGGCGCGGACCAACTCGGCCGAAACGAAACGGTCGAGGACCCTCTGAACTGTGCCGGAGCCGACGCCTGCGAACGAGATGAGCTCGCTGATCGCGTAGGTCCGATCCGGATGCATGAACAGAACTCTCAACAGGCGCTGGTGGGTCGCTGGCAGTAAAGCGTCCAGCGGCTTCAGCGTTCGAGCTCGTCGCGCAGACTTCGACATACCCGGATTGGGTATTATCGTACCCGATTCGGGTATTCGGGCAACCCCGGAGTTTCGGAAGCACGACGGCGAGGTGTTCACGCGCGCGACCGGGTCACAAGCCCAGCCTACGCGCTTGAGAGGTCCGGGCCGACCGAGTATGAAGCCTCATGCTCGACAAAACCCCTCGGATCGCCAAAGGTTGCCCGCGATGAAGCACCTGCGGCAATTCGGCGGAGGCAGTGCGGAGGGGCGCACCAAGGACAAGGCATTACTCGGTGGCAAGGGCGCGAACCTGGCCGAGATGGCCGCGCTCGGATTGCCGGTCCCGCCGGGGTTCACGATCACGACCGAGGTCTGCCGGTACGTGATGGAGCACGGCGCCGATCACTATCCGGACGAGCTCGCGGGCGAGGTCGATCAGGCGCTCGCGCGCGTCGAGCAGCTGACCGGCACGAAGTTCGGCGATCCCGAGAACCCGCTGCTCGTCAGCGTGCGCTCGGGCGCGGCGGCTTCGATGCCCGGGATGATGGACACGATCCTGAACCTCGGGCTCAACGACCGCACCGTCGAGGCGCTCGCGCGCCAGGCCGGCAACCCGCAGTTCGCGTGGGACTGCTATCGCCGGTTCGTCGCGATGTACGGCGAGGTTGTCATGGGCGTCGTCGCGCCGTCGGAGCAGGACGAGCTGCCGTTCGACACGATCCTCGACGAGATGAAGCGCAAGCACCGCGCGAACCGCGACCAGGACCTCACCGAGGCCGCGCTGCGCGAGACCGTGCAGGCGTTCAAGGCGAAGATCCTGGAGCTCACGAAGACGGCATTTCCCGACGACGTTCGCACCCAGCTGTGGGGCGCGATCGGCGCGGTGTTCCGGTCGTGGAACAACCCGCGCGCCGAGGTCTACCGCCGCATGCACCACCTGTCGGCGACGATGGGGACCGCGGTCAACGTCCAGGCGATGGTGTTCGGCAACCTCGGCGAGGACTGCGCGACCGGCGTCGCGTTCACGCGCAATCCCGCGACCGGCACGAAGGAGCTCTACGGCGAGTTCCTGACGAACGCGCAGGGCGAGGACGTCGTCGCCGGCATCCGCACACCCGAGCCACTGTCCGAGCTCGCGAAGCGCCTCCCGGCGGCGCACGCCGAGCTCGTGCGCGTCGCGCAGCTGCTCGAGGATCACTTCCGCGACATGCAGGACCTCGAGTTCACGATCCAGCGCGGTCAGCTGTTCATGCTGCAGACGCGCACCGGCAAGCGCACCGGCAAGGCGATGGTGAAGGTCGCGGTCGATCTCGTCGGCGAGGGCAAGATCGATCCGCGCGAGGCCGTGCTGCGCATCGATCCGAACAAGCTCGACGAGGTGCTGCACCCGACGATCGATCCGAAGGCGCGCACGACGCCGGTCGGCAAGGGACTCGCCGCATCGCCGGGCGCTGCGATCGGGCGCATCGTGTTCACCGCGACCGACGCCGAGCAGTGGGCGCAACGCGGCGAGCGCGTGTTGCTCGTGCGCACCGACACGTCCCCCGAGGACATCCACGGCATGAAGGCCGCGGCCGGCATCCTCACCGCGCGAGGGGGGCTCACGTGCATCGCAGGCGAGACCCAGGTCCTGACCGACGAGGGTCTGATGACGGCAGAGGCGGCATTCCTGCACATCGAGCAGGGGGCGCCGCTGCGAATCATGTCGGTCGATAGCCGCACGCTGCAGCCTGTGTGGCGCGAAGTCATCGCCGCGGGTCACAAGCCGTCGGAGGTCATCACCGTCGCGGTCTCGCAGACCGGGCGCGCGGATCAGAACACGCTGCGACTCACCGACGACCACAAGATGTACGTGATTCGCGATCGCCAGCTCGTGAAGAAGCCGTTGCGCGATGTGCTCGCCGCGGAAGACTTCGTGCTGGCCGTGGATCGCCTGCCGGGCTCGGTGCAAACGCACGTCACGCCAGCGCTCGCGTACGTCGCCGGAGCCATCATGTCGGACGGGCACGTCCAGCTCCGACGCACGAAGGGCAGCGTTCGCTTCATCCAGAAGCCGACCGAGGCGAAGGCCGCGTTCATCGAGACCGTGGAACGGCTCTTCATCGAGGCGTTCGAGGTCCCGTTCTCGTACAAGAAGGAGCGCACGACGACGAGCGTGCTCCGTGGGCGCGAGATCCGCGGCAGCGTCCAGGATCTGATCTGCAGCCGGCGTGCGCCGGCAGAGCGACTCGCGTGGATTCGCGATCACTTGCCCGCATGGGTGATGGCCATCGACCCGGTGGCACTCCGCTACTTCCTGGCCGGATACGTCGACGGCGACGGTAGCTACGCGAAGGAGTCGAGCCCGGTGCGGCTCCAGATCACCGTCTCGGCAGCGAAGCCGAACATGCTCGTCGGCGTCGTGCTGGCGTGCTTGCGACTCGGCATTCTCCCGCAGGTCACGTCGAACCGCGACGCGTTCAACGTTCAGCTCGCCGAGAACGTCGAGCAGATCCTGGCGTTCACACAGCGCGTTCACGCGGACATTCCCGAGCGGACGTATGAATCGAAGTGCCTGACCGTTCGGGGCTTGTTCGCGGACATCGTCGACGACGTCAACTTCATGGGCCGCGTCCGCGAGGGCATCAAGCGCAACCTGATGTTCGGCGTCGAGAAGATCCGGCGCGACGTGCTGCCGCTCGCGCACGGCGAAGCGTATCGCCAGCTCGAGGCCCTCCTCGGCTCCGCGCTGCGCTCGTATCGCATCGAGCAGGTCGGCGACAAGGAGCCGGCGCGGGTCTACAACTTCGAGGTCGACGCCGATGACGAGCTCGACAAGAACTATGTGGTCTTCTCGAGCCGGCTCACGCCGATCCTCGTCAGCAACTCCCACGCCGCTGTGGTCGCGCGCGGTATGGGCAAGTGCTGCATCACCGCGTGCACGTCGCTGCGCGTCGACGCGGCGAAGAAGACGGCCGCGTTCGTCGGCGGTGGCAAGGAGCTGAAGCTCAAGGAAGGCGACACGCTGACGCTCGACGGCTCGACCGGCGAGGTGTTCACCGGCTCGCTGCCGCTCGTGCCGGCGCAGCTCGGCGCCGAGCTCGGGACGCTGATGCAGTGGGTCGATCAGTTCCGCACGCTCAAGGTGCGGACGAATGCGGACACGCCGACCGACGCGCGGACCGCGCGCAGCTTCGGGGCCGAGGGCATCGGGCTGTGCCGCACCGAGCACATGTTCTTCCAGCCCGAGCGGATCCTCGCCGTGCGCGAGATGATCGTCGCGGCCGACGAGGCGGGGCGGCGCGCCGCGCTCGCGAAGATCCTGCCGATGCAGCGCGCGGACTTCGTCGAGCTGTTCCGCGTGATGGACGGGCTGCCGGTCACGATCCGGTTGCTCGATCCGCCGCTGCACGAGTTCTTGCCGCACACGCCGGCCGAGATCGAGGAGGTCGCGCGCGACGTCGGCCGAACGCCGCAGGCGATCGCGGCGAAGGTCAGCGAGCTGACCGAGGCGAACCCGATGCTCGGGCATCGCGGCTGCCGGCTCGGCATCACGTTCCCGGAGATCTACGAGATCCAGACCGAGGCGATCGGCGCCGCGGCGGCCGAGTGTGCGAAGGCCGGGATCGGCGTGCACCCCGAGATCATGATCCCGCTCGTGATGGCACCCGAGGAGCTGCGCCGGCTGCGCGCGCTCGTCGCGGCGGCGATGGACCGGGCGCTCGCCGCGGCGGGCGGTCCGAACATCCCGTACACGATCGGCACGATGATCGAGCTGCCGCGCGCGTGCGTGGTCGCCGACCGGATCGCCGAGCACGCCGACTTTTTCTCGTTCGGCACGAACGACCTGACGCAGACCACGTTCGGGCTGTCGCGCGACGACGCCGGGCGGTTCCTGCCGGTCTACCTCGACGGTGGCGTGCTGCCGCACGACCCGTTCGCGGTGCTCGATCCCGAGGGTGTCGGCGCGCTGATCGAGCTCGGCGTCCGAGGCGGCCGTGGCACGAAGCCGAACCTCAAGGTAGGCATCTGCGGCGAGCACGGTGGCGAGCCGAGCTCGGTCGAGCTTTGCCACCGTATGGGTTTCGATTACGTCTCGTGCTCGCCGTTCCGTGTGCCGATCGCTCGGGTCGCTGCCGCGAAGGCCGCGCTGTCGAAGAAGTGAGAACCGTGACGCAGATCATGCAGCCCTTGCGCGCCTCCCAGGCAACCCACCGAACCCACAGCCGGTCGAAGCAACCACCCATGAGGCTCGCTTGCCTTGCGTCCGCCCTGCTGGCCGCCTGCACCGCGTCGGCGGAAGAGGTGCGACCACCCGCGAACGAGCTGTTCTTCCCGACCGGCGCCGCGATCGCTCCCGACGAGAGCTTCCTGTTCGTCGCGAACGCGAACTCGGAGCTGCGCTACGACTCGGGGTCGATCTCGGTGCTCGACACCACGCGGATCGATCAGGTGGTCGCGGACTGGGTGACCAGCGGCGTGATCCCGGGCGAGGCGGACTGCGCGCAGGACATCGACTTCACCGAGACGCTCGTCTGCGACGAGAGCAGCTTCATCTCGGACCAGGCCGGCGTGCGGATCGGCAACTTCGCGACCGACGTCGCCGTCCAGGACCGCGACAACGGCGCGCTGCGCCTGATCATCCCGACGCGAGGCGATCCGTCGATCGCGTGGGTCGACTGGACCGGCTCGGAGCTGACGTGCAACGCGAGCGGTGGCTCGTACGCGCTGTGCGACGACGCGCACCGGCTGTCGTTCATCTCGACCGCGCCGGACCTCGCGGTCCCCGAGGAGCCGTTCGGCGTGTTCGCCGATAGCGCGGGGCAGTTCGCGATGGTCACGCACCTGACGACCGGCGCGATCACGCTGATCGACTCGCCGAAGGACGGGCCGGCGCTCGTCACCGACGTCGCGTCCGGCGTGTTCCTGCCGGATCAGAACACCGGCCTGCGCGGTGCGACCGGCGTCGCAGGCCGCACGCCGCAGAGCCCCGAGGACATCGTCTACGTCGGCAGCCGGAGCGACAACCGGATCCAGACGTTCACCGTCGGGCGGCCGCCGAACGGCGCCGGTCCCTACATGCTGCAGGGCGAGTTCTTCTTCCTCGACGCCGCCGGCGGCAACAGCGGCGAGTCGCGCGACACGCGCGGCATGGCGTTCTCGCCGACCGGTGACCGGCTGTACCTGGTCAACCGCCGGCCGCCGACCTTGCAGATCTACGACACCTCGACCGGCGCGACCGGTCATCCGTTGAACATCCCGACCGCCGTCGTCGACATGTGCCGCCAGGCGTCGACGGTCGCGGTCGCCGACGCTGGCGATGGCGAGCGCGCCTACGTGACGTGCTTCCAGGACGGCCAGATCTACATCGTCGATCCCCGTGGCTCCGCGCAGACCGAGGACATCCTGCTCGTCGGTCGTGGACCGTACTCGGTCGTCGCGGCGCCGAACTTCCGCAAGAAGCTGTACGTGACGAACTTCCTCGAAGACACGATCTCGGTCATCGATATCGACCCGAACTCCAGCCGACGCCATCGCGTGGTGCTCCGCATCGGCAAGCCGAGGGCACTATGAGCCGCGTCCGCCATCTCCTGCTCGTGTCCTGCGCCGGCGCCTTCGCGCTCGCCGCCACCTCGTGCGGCGAGACGACGGCGAACGCGCCGAGCCAGCTCAACCTCGATCGCCCGACCGACATCACGTTCGCGTGCTGGGGCGGGCTGCGCGTCACCGACGGCCGCACCGAGGGTCAGGTCACCGATCCGGTCACCGTGACCGCGCAGCCGACGACCGCGTGCGAGATCCGGTCTGGCGATCACGCGACCGGGACGCCGACGCCGGTGCCGCCGGGCCAGGAAGATCTGACCTCGCAGGGCGGCACGCCGGTCGGCAACGCGTTCTGGTTCGGCTTCATCCTGCAGTCCGGACCGGGCACGGTCGCGCTCGCGCAGTTCCAGACCAAGCCGTCGACCGCGTTCAACGGCGCCGACGTCGCCGTGCTCGACGCCGATCCACTGACGCCGGGCAAGAACAGCATCAGCGTCGGCGAGGATCCGATCGCGATCGGCACCGACACGACCGGCTGCAAGGTCGTCACCGCGAACGCCGGCTCGTGCGACCTCTCGGTCCTCGACGTCACGACCGCCGTCGACAACATCCCCGAGACCCCGATCGACGTCCGCCGCCTCGAGGTGACGAACGCGACCGGCGTACCGATCCACGCGAAGCCGGCCGCGATGGTGATGGAGCCGGCGACCGACGTGATCGGCAAGACGTGCAGCGAGACCGCGAGCGGCCTCGCGTACATCGCGTATCCGAGCTGCCACCTCGTCGCGGCGGTCGATCTGTCGACCGGCAAGATCACGAGCGGCATCTCGTTCGCGGGCGGCACTCCCGCGATCGTCGACGGCAACGTGACGTGCCCCGACGAGTGCGCCGGCGAGCCGAGCACTGCCGGCATCCGTCCCGTCGCGCTCGATCTCGAGAAGGATCCCCGCACGGCCGAGCGCCGGATGGTGATCGGCGCCGACAACTCGCCGTCGCTGACGATCGTCGAGCTGTCGGAGACCACGACGCTGCCCGAGTCCGTCGCCGGCATCGCGCTCGCGAACACGACCGGCGATCTCGGCGTCACGAAGCTCGCGATGTCGCCGCAGATCGGCATGGGCGGCGCGGTTCACGTCGTCAACGACGACACCGCGGCCGGTGGTCAGTTCCAGTTCGTGTACGCGATCGCGACCGACGACAGCGTCCGCGTCGCGGACATCCTGAACGTCCGCCGCGAGTGCGATACCCAGATCGATCCGCGCTACCTGCGCGACATCCGCAGCATCAGCCAGCTGTCGTGCTTGCCGGTCGGCGACCCGACGCTGCCCGAGCGTCCCGGCGCCGGTGGGCCGGGGATTCGGATCGGCGTCCCGCCGCTCTCCGTCGACATCATCAAGTCCGAGCAGGTCGAAGGCGATCTGCGGCCCGACGAGTCGGTGACGAAGCTGATCGGCTACTTCGCGCTGATCACGTCGACCGCGGGCGATACGTTCGTCGCGAACGTCGACGACGACGACTTCCGAGATCTCTACCAGCCCGACCGCCCGCTGCTCGCGCCGCTCAACAAGGCGATCGCGCACCAGCTCCGCGATGCGGTGCCGGCGCGCGAGGTGCTCGCGACCGAGGAGATCAACGACGAGCAGGTCCCGACCTGCGACATCAACGGCCCGCCCGACCTCGGTGGCGGCGTGTACGGCGGCCCGCGCTCGACGCAACCGCCGGCGCGCCAGAACACGACCGGCATCGTCGCGCCCGAGAAGGTCACCGAGCTGCCCGGGCTGCGCCAGATCACGTGCACCGACACGAGCGGGCCGCGCGCGATCACCGAGGTCGCGTTCACCGCGCCCGAGGCCGTCCGCGACTTCGTGTTCCCCGACTTCGAGGCTCTCGCGCCCGAGGAGACCTGGACGATGACGTGGGAAGGCCCGTTCTCGATCAGCCTCGGTGACTCCGACATCGGTGGGCCGCGGATCCGCGAGGGCGAGATCTTCGTCGACGGCGCCGGCATGCACCTGCGCGACCAGACGCGGCCGTTCTGCCAGGTCGGCGTCCAGCGCAACGACATCGTCCAGCTGCGCGGCTGCGATCCGTCGATCGGCGACGCCGACTGCCCGATCGGCTACACGTGCTTCGTCCACCCCGATAGCAAGGTCCCAGGCCTCGGCGCGTGCATGCTCGAGGACGAGGCCGACCGGCTCGCGGTCGCCTGCAAGGACTTCCTGACGTCGCTGCGCCGCTACACGATCGGCACGACCGCGAGCGGCGAGGTCCAGCTGATGCCGCGCAAGCACGTGCTGCGCACGACGCCGGTCGAGGGCTGCACCTCGAACGAGCAGTGCGACGCGCTCGCCGACTTCGCCGCGACGAACGCGTCGTCCGCGCACCCGGTCGACGAGACCGCGACCGACGACAAGACGTGGAGCTGCGAGGCCGATCCGACGCGCGCCCCGGTCACGACCGGCAAGCGCTGCCTGCTCAAGTGCGACACCACCGACGACTGCTTCACCGGCACGATCTGCCAGGGCGCGGTCGCCGGCGCGCCGAAGTCTGGCTACTGCATGGAAGGCGTGATCCCGCCGCAGTCGTGCGTGAACGCGCCGCAGCGCTACGAGCCGCGCGTCGGCGAGGCGTTCGCCGTCGTCGGCTCGCTGTCCGGGTTCGTCGATGCGACGATCGAGGACGCGGGCGGCCAGTGCGTGCGCGCCCCCGGCGTCAGCCCGTTGCTGACGTCGCGGATCCCGCTGACGCCGCCGGCGTGCGATCCGACCGCGGACCCGCTGACCGGGCGCCGAACCGACGGCACGTTCGAGCCGAACCCGTGCTCGTTCACCGTCGACAACACCGACATCGTGCCGCTGTACCTGCCGGGCACGTGCACGCTGGCCGATCCGCCGAGCGAGCTGCGCGTCCGCCAGGCGCCGGCGATCCGCTACCGCAACCGCGGCATGAACCTCACGATCGTGGACCCGACCTATCCCGGCGACGCGATGTGCATCGCGGACCGCGGCGGCACGCTCGGCAACATCCCGCTCGTGTTCACGAACTACCAGATCGCGTTCCGCCAGACCGCGGGCTTCGTGCCGCTGCGCGCGCCGATCAACCCGTCGCTGCCGGTCAAGGTCGTGCGTGGCCCGACGAACAGCGTCTGGGTGATCGACGAGGGTGACACGCTGTCGACGTCGATCGGCCAGGCCTCGACGCGCGGCAAGGTGTTCCGCATGGAGCACCAGGCGCTGAACCTCGTGAACGTTCTCGAGTAACGGCCAAAATCTTGCCCCTCGCCGGGCGGTTGCGGACGCTCGCAACATGCCCAGCCGAGAGCCTGCCGAGCTGTACAAGGACAAGATCGAGGTCAGCCTCGACGGCCGCCAGATCTTCTATCTGTTCTTCGGCGGCGCGGTGATCGTCGGGCTCGTGTTCGTGGTCGGCGTCATGGTCGGGCGCCGCGTCGAGGCGCGCAGCCACGTCGATCAGGCGCGGACGCAGACCGCCCGCGATCCGCTCGCCGCGCTCGATCGCCTGGAGAGCAGCGGGATGTCGTTCCAGGGCGCGCTGATGGGCAGCGGCGCGACGAGCGACGTCGAGCGCACGATCGGCGAGATCGAGAAGGCGCGCGGCGGCGGCAAGCCGGCGGCGAAGGACAGCAAGCCGGCGAAGCCGGCCGAGCCGCAGATCGATCTGCGTCCCGATCCGAAGCCCGAGCCGAAGCCCGATGCAAAGGTCGACGGCAAGATCGACGGCAAGACCGAGGCGAAGGCCGACGCGAAGCTCGAGCCGAAGGCGGACAAGAAGCCCGACAAGCCGAAGGCCGACGACAAGCCGGTCGTCGCCGAGCACGACAAGCCGAAGTCCGAGAAGACCGAGAAGACCGACAAGGCGGAGAAGTCGGAGAAGTCCGACAAGGCGGACAAGACCGCCGACAAGACCGACGCGAAGTCCGAGACCAAGAAGAAGGACGGCGAGGTCGCGAAGTCCGACGAGGCGAAGGCGCGGTTCACGCTCCAGCTGTCGTCGTTCCAGGACAAGCAGGAGGCCGAGTCGTTCCTGTCATCGATCAAGGCCGCGGGCTTCCAGGCCTACGTGACCGAGGCCGACGTCAGCGGCAAGGGCACGTTCTACCGCGTGCGGCTCGGCTCGTATCGCTCGCTCGAGGCCGCGAACGACGCGAAGGCCGAGGTCGAGAAGTCGCTGAAGAAGACCGCGTCGGTGATGAAGCTCTAATCGCGGTCGCTCAGGATCTTGAGCGCGATGTTGCCCTTCGAGTCGGGCGGCGCGCTCCACTTGATGTCCTGATTCGCGCCCGCGCGGCGCAGCCGGCTCAGGATGTTCTCGCCCTTGAGCTCGGTGAGGATCTTCATCGCGCCGGTGTACTGCGCCCACACGAAGCGCGCGCCCTCGAGCTGCTCGGCGAGCTGCGCGTTGTTCGGATCGGCGGCGACGGCGGCGTCGAGCTCCTTGAGGCGCGCGACGTACGCGGCTTCCATGCCGAGCTCGATCTGGAGCTCGTTGACGAGCGTCGTGTGGAACACCTTCGCGGCCGGCAGCGGCTGCGCGAACGTGCGCTCGGCCTCGGGGATCGAGGTCCACTCCTCGTGGCTCAGCATCTCGGTCATGTCGGTGGTGTCGATCATGAAGTTCGAGAACGCGCGCGAGCTCTGCGGGACCCAGAACGCGCGGGCCTGATCGAACCACAGCATCCGGCCCGCGAGCCCGGCGGTCTCGATCTGGTGCTCGCCGACGGTGAGCGTCATCTTCTCGATGTAGCCGCCGAGCCGCGCCCAGCTGGCGTCGTCGAGCGCCGCGAAGTCCTCGAAGTCGTCGTTGCCGGCGGCGAGCTGGGCCGCGCCGTACGCGTTGAACTGGCTGATCGCGTTCGCGCGGTTCGAGTCGGTCGACAGCGAGCGGTACGACGCGAGGAACGAGTCGTACGTGGTCTTGCGCGCGAGCGTCGGCTCGACGCTGATCCGCCACGCGCGGAACATGTCGACGAACGGATCGAAGCTCTCGTCGTTCGCGTTCGTGATCACGCGGTCGGCGTCGTCGAGCGCGACGGCGAACTCGTGATAGACGGTGTTGATCGTCTCAGCGATCACCTGGTTCCTGTGCAGATCGGCGGAGCTGCCGGGCGTGGCGAACGCGTCGGGCAGCTGCAGGCTCGCGGCGGTGACGCCGAGCGACGGATCGGCGGCGTTGATCCGCGCGGCGAGCAGCGATCGATCGAGGATGCCGCGCGCCATCGACTCCATCGCGTCGACGCGGCCGAGCTCGGACGCCGGGATGATGCCGGCGGTGCGCGCGCGTGCCGAGACGTTGAGCGCGTTCTGGATCCGGGTCGCGCCGTTCGCGAACACCGTGCGCAGGTTCGACGTGCTCGCCTCGTTCATGTGATAGCGGCTGCGCGTCGACCGCAGGTGCGCCTGCGGCTCGAGCAGCAGCACGCCCTTGTGGCCACCGATCTCGAGCAGCACGTTCTTCGCCATCAGCTGCTCGTAGACGCCGCGGATCGGCGTCGCCGGATCGTCGGTGCCGTTCCAGTTCGTCTTGCCGCGACGGACATCGTTGTCGAGCGTCGCGAGGTGGGTCATGCCGCTGTCGGTGCGGATGTCGACCTTCGTGTTGACCTTGTTGCCCTCGGCATCGATCTCGGTGCCGAACTTCGCCGCGATCAGCAGGCGGCGGACCTCGGTCGGCGTGTCCCACCGCGCGCGGCCGCGCAGCTCGATCGAGTTGCCGAGCAGCGAGTACGCGTGGGTGTCGTAGTAGGTGTCGTCGTTGAGATCGGTGCCGAGCGTCAGCTCGCGGACGCCCTCGGCGTTCGGCGCGTAGCGATCCGATTCGATCGTGAGCGCGACGAGCGGCATCCGCTCGCGTGCGGCCTGGCTCGCCGAGTCCCACGGCATCTCGTCGAGCGCGAACCCGTACGTGAACGCCTCCATGATCCGGTTCTTGCGGATCCGATCGTAGAGCGTGCGGCCATCGCTGTTCTTCTCGAGCAGCAGCGAGCGCAGGCGCTGGCCGGTCAGGCCCTGGACGCCGAGCACGCTCTCGACCTCGGCGTTGTCGCGCGCCCAGCCGCCGCTCTGGCCGGTGAACGTCTGGTCGTCGATGAACGGCCGCGTCGTCAGATCGGCCTCGCAGCGCGGCAGGATCCCGTAGACGAGCTTGCCGAGCGCGAGGTTGCCGACGAAGTCGACCGCGTCGAGCTCGTCGAGGTCGTCGAAGATGTCGTCGTCGCCGGTGCCCGGGTCACCATCGGGTCCGTTGCGATGCGCGACGATCGCCTTCGCGGCGTTGTCCGACAGGCCGAGGCCCTGGAGCGCGTCGACCGTCGAGGTCGACTCGTTGACGAGCTTGAGCACCTCGGCGAGCTGGCACGAGCTGTACGCGCCATCCTCCTTGGCACCCTTGCCGCCGAACGAGTCGTCGCGGGCATCCCCGTCCGTCGAGGTGCAACCAACCGTGAGCAATAGGGCGATCGGCAACGAGACGCGCATGGTTGCCGCGCCGCAGTACAAACCTCGTGCCCACGCGAATCGCGTGCCGGGCACGTCTGACCCCAGACGTGGCGGCTGCGCTAGCCGGATGATCGCGTCTGCGTGGCCAATCGAGATGCCGGTGAGCCGAGCCCCGGCACTCGTAGGCCGCTGCAGCAGCCCTGCGGTGGGCGCACAACTTGCTCGCGGCTGCCGCGTGTCCGTGTTGCGTGCAAGCTCCGTCCTGGCGGTGACCCTGGCCGGGGCGTGTGCGGCCGCGACCCCGACCGAGATCGATCCGTTCGTCGACAACGCGAAGGCCGATGGCCACGGCGTGAAGCTGCACCTGCTCGACGATCACCGGCTGCACGTCGACGAGCCGTCGGACCTCGCGTTCGCCGGCGACCAGCTCTACACGGTGAGCGACGCGCACTCGAAGATCTACGCGATCGATCGCGACGGCGATGTCGAGGATGTGATCGATGTCGAGGGCCACGATCTCGAGGCACTCGCGTTCGACGAGGTGCGCGGCGAGCTGATGATCGCGGACGAGAGCCACGCGCGCGTGTGGCACATCGCCGGCGATGGCACGCGCTACGATCCGATCGACGTGCCGGACGCCGACGACGGCAACAGCGGCATCGAGGGGCTCGCGTTCGACCGCGATGGCCACCTCGTCGTCGCGAAGGAGAAGGATCCGGCGCGGCTGATCGTGCTCGACGAGCTCGGCGGCGAGCTCGATCACGAGAAGATCGACTTCGCCGACGATCTGTCGGCGCTCGCGTTCCGGCCCGACGACGGCCACCTCTACGCGCTGTCCGATGCCGATCACTCGCTGTACCGGCTCGAGCGCGACTTCGATGTCGACCGCGCGTGGAAGCTGCCGATCGAGCACCCCGAGGGCCTCGCGTTCGACGGCGATCTCGTCTACATCGCGAGCGACAGCGAGGAGCGGCTGTACGTGCTCGCGCTCGTCGACGGCAACTGATCACAGCGCGGGCAGCGCGGCGACCCACGGCGGCACCGCCGCGTCGGCGACCACGATCATCCGCGCAGCGCGCGGCCACGGCGACGGCCGGGTCACCGGCGCGACGAGCACGAGCGCCGGCGCGTCGTGCAACCGCGCCTCGAGCACGCCGCTCGGCGCCGGCCCCTCGAGCACCGCGATCCGCCCGAGCTGGCTCGCGAGCTCGGTCTCGAGCGCGGCGTCCGACTTGCCATCGCGCGATACCCGGACGAGGCCGCCGTCGGGCAGCGCGCCTCGTGCGGTCTCGCCGACGATCCGGATCGCACGCGGCGCGAGGCCGTCGAGCAGATCGGTGACCGCCGCACGCAGCGCGACGCGGCCGTTGCGCCGGCGCAGCATCGCCAGCGCCCCGAGCTCGCCCTGGCCGAGCGGCTCGGTCCAGTCGCCGACCACCTGCGAGAGCCGGGCGATCGCGACGTTCGGCTCGCCGACGAGGTACAGGCTGTACAGCGCGACGATCGCGCGCCGCGCCGAGGCGGGGAGCGCGAGCCGCTGCGCGAGCTCGCCGAGCTCGGTGTCCGTGCCGACGTCGGGCAGGGCAGGCGTGCCACCCGCGACGAGCTCGCTACCCACCACGGCGAGCGGCTCGCGCCAGGTCGCGGCCGCGCGCGCGCGTGCCGGAACGATCGCGGCGGTCGCGAACGACCGCGGCGCCAGCGGCGCGAACGACGGCGGTGCCGGCGCCGGCGGTGGCGCAGCCTCGACGGGAACGTCGGGGTTCGCGCGCATCCGCATCGCGCGCAGCTTGTCGGCGGCGCTCGTCGGCGGCGCGACTGGCTCGGCCGGCGGTGGCGTCTCGGCGGCGGGCGCGAGCGGCGTGCCGGCGCCGCTGATCGGCACGCGCCACGGCTCGACATCGCGCTCGCCGAGGCCGAGCAGGCTGATCTCCTCGCCGACGACGAGCTGCGCGAGCGAGGTCGCCGGGTGCCACGGCGAGTCGATCAGGCTCAGCGAGTGCGCGAAGCAGTGCAGCCGCACGAGCCCGCGCGCGGTCACGAGCACGATGATCGGCGACGCCGGATGGCAGACGACGTCCTCGACCGGCGCGCCGACGTAATGCCGAAACGGCCGGCCGTCCGACAGCCGGTAGACGAACACCTCGTCGCTGCCCGGCCGCGTGACCCAGAGGTGGCCCTGCGCCGCACCGACGGTGCGCGGCGGCTGCGGCAGCTGGAGCTGGAGCTGGAGCAGCGGCCGTCCCGACACCGCGTCCCACACGCGCAGCTTGCGCAGCAGGCCGAACAGCAGCTGGTTCTTCTCCAGCCCGACGACGAACTCGACCGGGCTTCCGGTATCGATCGCCTGCGCGGACAGCGCGCGGCCGGCCTCGCGGACGACGAGCACCTGCTTGTGATCGGTCGAGACCAGCGCGATCCGTGGCCCGGTGATCGCCGCGAGCGTCATCGCGGTGTCGAGATCGTGGCGCGCCGCGAGCTCGGGGCTCGGCGGCTGATACAGCGCGACGTGCGGGCTCGCGCCGCGATACACCGCGACGAGCACGGTCGGCGGCCCGACGAGCGCGAGCTCGACGTGATCGCTCTCGAGCTCGATCGACTGCGCACTCCTTTCAGGAGTGCTGCGCGCCCCGGCGAGGCCGGGGCTTGCCTCGATCGGCGCGATCGCCGCCTCGGTCGACGTCGCCATCGCGTGCAGCGTGATCGTCCGGCCGCGCCGGATCGCGATCCACTGCCCGTCGGGCGACGTCAGGATCACTGCTTCGGCCCGAACCCGCGGATGATCTTGACGAGCTCGTCGACGACCTCCGCCTTGCCCTGCAGATCCGGGTTCGGCGGCATCATCGCGCTCTTGCCGACGCCGGCACCACCCTTGACGATGATCGCGCGGATGTCGTCGTCCTTGACCGAGGCCTGCCACTGGCCATCGTGGTAGTTGCGCGGCTTCGGGTTCAGGCTCGCCGCGGCCGGGCCGTTGCCGGAGCCATCGTTGCCGTGGCACGCGGCGCAGCGCTGCAGGAAGATCTGCTCCGCCTCGGCGTGGGCGCCGCCGCGCATGCCGGCGTTGCGAGGTCCGCTCTCGGTCGGAGCGTTCGGCGTGCCGCTCGACGGCGGCGGCGGCTTGTCGTTCTTGCCGCAAGCGCTCGCGACCACGAGCGCGACCCACAGCGAGATACTGCGCATGTAGAAGCGCTACCGCGCACGGCGAAGCGGGTCAATACGAGCGAGCGGTCACTCGTACGGATCGCGTCGCGTCCACGTCCGGCGCACGCCGCCGCCGTCGATCCGCAGCTCGAGCTCGTACAGACTGGTCTCTCCGTCACAGTCGAGGTCGCCGACCGCGCGCACGATCGCCGACCGGCCGCCGGGATCGGGAATGTACGAGTACGTGTAGCGGTACTCGTCGTCGACCGAGAACGCGAGGGCCTTCCAGCCCGGCGTGTCCCACAGCGACGCGTCCGGGTTGCACGTGCCGCCTTGCTCGCAGCACGACGGCATCGGCGTCGGGCCGGCCGCGTCCGGCGGCACGTGGCCGGTCGCCGCGACGGCGCGCTCGACCCGCTTCGCGAGGTACTCGAGCAGCTCGTCGGCTTCGCGCGCGCGGCTCTTCGCGGTGCACGACCGCTTCGCGGCAGGGCAGGTCGCGATCGCGCACAGCCCCAGCAGGAGCAGCACGTAACGCAGCCGGCTCGTCCGCATCGCCGGGCACGCTACCAGATCACCGCCCGCGCCGAAACGCGAGACTGCGCTCGAGGTCGAGGGCGAACCGCTCGATGATCCGCGCGGTGTGGCGCGGCGCCTCGAGCTGCGGCGCGTGACCGACGCCGCGCATCACGATCAGCTCGCCGCGCGGCAGCGCCTGGACGAGATCCTCGGCGACGTACTTCGAGATGATCCGGTCCTGCTCGCCGTGGATCACGAGCGCGCGCTGCTCGATCGCGCGCAGCTCGCGCGGCACCCCGGCGTCGCCGTCGGACAGCACGAAGTCGCGGAACAGCCGGGTCAGCGCATCGGCGCGCCGCGCCCGCTTCGTGATCACGTGGCGGATCACGGCGCGGCCGACCGGCGGCGGACGCTCGAGCGCGAGCTCCATGAATCGATCGACGTCGGCCTCGCGCGGGATCAGCGGGTTGTCGCCGTGCACCCACGCGCGCGCGCCGCCCTCGTGGACATCGCGGCCGACCGACGCGACGAGCACGAGGCCCGCGACGCGATCCGGCCACGACGCCGCGAGCCGCAGCGCGACGCCGCCGCCCATCGAGTTGCCGCAGATCACGGCGCGCTCGATCCGCTCGCGATCGAGGACGCGCACGACCGCCTCGGCGTGATGCCGCGTGCTCGCGGCGGTCGCCGGCTCGTCGGAGCGCCCGTGCCCCGGCAGATCGACGAGCACGATGCCACGCGCCCGCGGCACGAGCGCCGCCATCAACAGCCACGTCTCCTTGTCGCCGCCGAAGCCATGGATGCCGACGAGCGGCAGTCCGCGCTTGCCGGTGCGCGCGCTGTACGCGACGCCGTCGGCGACACCGGGGCGCACGCGCGCCGCGGTCGCGATCGCCCGCTCGAGCGCGCGCAGCTGGACGCCGCCGAGCGCGACCTCGAGCTCGTTGCGCGCGGTGCCGGCGCGCACCGCCTCGATCCACGTCGCGAATCGCCGCAGATCGATCATCGCGGTCACGGCAGCTGGGGCGTGTCGACCGCCTGGCCGACGAGTGTGGGGTCGGTGAGCGCGCGGACGAACGCGCCGAGCTGCTCGCGCTCCTTCGGCGTCAGCGTGATCTTCTTGAGCGCGGGATCGATGATCGAGCGGTCCGCGCCCTGACCGGTGCCGCCCGCGAGGTGCCAGTCGATCGCGGCATCGAGGCTCGTCGCGCTGCCGTCGTGGAAGAAGCTCACGCGATCGGCGGCGCCGCGCAGCGTCGGCGTCTTGAACGCGCCCTTCTGCGTCTCGTCGACGCGGCCGCGGCCCTCGTCCGGCGTCTCGACGAGCCCGAGCCGGTGATAGCGCAGGTCGGTGTAGAGCGGCGGCGTGTGACACACCGAGCACTGCGCCTTCGTGTTGAACAGCTGGTAGCCGGCCTTGAGATCGGCGGGCGCATCCGGCGAGCGCTCGACGCGATCCCACGGCGCATCGCCGGAGTACCGCGTCAGCACGTAGGCGCCGAGCGCGGCCGCGGCGACGTCCGCCGTCGCGCCGCCGTTGCGCGCGAAGTGCGCCCGGTAGCCGGGGATCTCCGCGAGCCGCGCGACCGCGTTGCCGAGCTCGTCGCCGAGCTGACCGCGGACGTGCGCCGCGAGGTGCTCGGCCATCGAGCGATAGCGGCCATCCCACCCGAGCTCGGTGTACCACGCGAGGTTCACGAGCGTGGGTGCGCGCCGCAGGTTCGGCTTGCCGGTCGCGGTGTCGTCGCGCTTGTTGCCCGAGAACCCGTCGTCGGGGTTGTGGCACGACGCGCATGCGCGCTTCTGGTTCGGCGACATCCGGCTGTCCCAGAACAGCAGCTCGCCGAGCGCGACCGCCTCGGGCGTCACCGTCGCCGGCAGCTCGACCGCCGGCAACCCGGCCGGCACGCGCGGCAGCGGTGGCGCCGGCGGCAGCACGACGACGCCGGCATCGATCGCGGCGACCGCTGCATCCTTCTTGCCGGGCTCGGCCGGCTGGTTCGTGCTCTTGCTGCCGCAGCCGATCGCGAGCACCGCGACGAGACCCAGGATTCGCTTCACGACGCCGCGAGACTACCCCACGCCGGCACGGCGTCGAGCACGCGCAGCACGTTGCCGCCGAGGATCTTCTCGAGCACCCGTGGTGCCACGCCCCGCCGTGACAGCGCGACCGTCAGGTTCGGCATCGCCGCGACATCCTCGAGCCCCTCGGGCGGGACCACGAAGCCGTCGAAGTCCGAGCCGAGCGCGGGCGTGTCGTCGCCGGCGACGTTGATGATGTGCAGGATGTGATCGACGACCGCATCGATCGACGCGCCGCCGAGAAACCGCCGCGCGAAGATGATACCAACACAGCCTCCGTTCGCCGCGACCGCGCGCAGCTGCTCGTCGTCGATGTTGCGCCAGTGCTCGTGCACGCCGCGCACGCCGGTGTGCGACACCATCAGCGGCAGCGTCGCGAGCTCGAGCGCGTCGAAGAAGCCGCGGCGGTTGATGTGCGCGAGGTCGACGATCACGCCGGTGCGCTCGCACTCGCGGATCACGTCGCGGCCGAACGCGGTCAGCCCCTCGTCGATCTTGTCGCCGCGCCCCTTCGCCGGCCGCCCGATCGCGTTGTCCGAGAAGTGCAAGAGGCCGAGGTAGCGCACGCCGCGCCGCGAGAACGCCTCGATCCACTCGAGCTTGCCCTCGAGCGCGTGGCCGCCCTCGATGCCGCCGAGCGCGGCGATCCGGCCGGCCGCCTTCGCGGCGCGCACGTCCGCGCCGGTGCGCGTCCACACGAGCTGCTCGGGGTGCTTCGCCATCGCGGCGTCGAGCGCATCGAGCTGGGTCTCGACCGCGTGCGCGCAGCCGCGGTCGCCGCGCCGCAACACCGACGGCGTCGTCCAGAAGCTGAAGAACTGCCCGGCGACACCGCCCTCGCGCAGCCTCGGCAGATCGACGTGGCCGACGTAGTTCACGCGCCTCGGCATCGGCCGGTCGTGCTTCGCCGCGAGGTCGTAGCCGAGCTTGTCCATCAGCTTCGCGGTGTCGGCGTGGAGGTCGAGCACCGGCACCTCGGCATGGAGCGCGCGCGCCTCGTCGAACGTCAGGGCCATCCGCGGAGCGTAGACGACCGCGCGCATGGTGGCGAGCGACCCCAGGTGCGCATCCAGGTTGCAGCCGGCACTCCGCAGCGAACGTGCGGACGAGCACAGCCGACGTGAATTCGCTATGGGCGTCCGATCAGCGCCTCTATACATCCGCTCATGACCTCACCTGATGCGATCCGATCGTCCATCCCGATGCGCTCGCGTGTCCTGCGCATCGCTCTCGTCGCACTAGCGAGCATCGGGGGCCTCGCCGCGCTCGCGCTCGTGCTTGCCCTCGAGGAGCCGGCGCTCGGATACGCGATTCCATGGATCGTCGCGATGGTCGTTGTTGCTGCATTCGCGTGGCGGTTGCCGCGGCTCGCGCTCTTGATCGGGTTCACGGGAGGGGTCGCATACTGCTGCTTCGCATTCGTGGCGTCGCTCGGGCACATCGGCATGGGCGATTGCGGCAGCTCGTGCGAGGCCGCGAGTGCACGCTGGAACGCGGGTCACGAGCCGTTCTTCGGCACGGCGATGCTGTTCACGCTCGCGCTCCTCGTGGTCGGGATCGTGTACGGCATCGCGAGCCTCGCCGGACGTGCGCGCAACGACGCGATCGCGCCGCCGTCGGTCGTACGCTGACACGCGCTGCATGGCCGTCGTCAGTCTCGCCGCTACCGGCGCGACGGTGCTCACTACCTCGAGGTCTGCGCGGAGTGCGCTCGCGATCGCGAACCTTTCGTCGATCGCTGTGCGTGCAGCCTCGAATTTGCGAAGCCGTCCAGCCCATCGCTGGGTGGTGGCCGCGTGCTGTGACCGGTCACCAGGTATCGATCCAGCGGCGCTCGCGCGTTGCCGGCGGCGGCACCGACGACAGCATCCGCAGGATCCACGACCGCGTGTCCGCTGGATCGATCACGCCATCGATCTCGAGGTAGCTCGCCATGTGGATCGCCTTGCCGCGCTCGGACTGATACGCGACCGCCTGCGCGACCATCGCATCGCGCGCGGCGTCGTCCGGCAGCGCCGCGAGCTCCTTCTTGAGCGCGAGCCGGACCGCGCCCTCGATGCCCATCGCGCCGAACTCGCCGCTCGGCCAGCTGATCGTGAACACCGGCGCGTGGAAGTGGCCGCCTGTCATCGCCTGCGCGCCGAGCCCGTATCCGCGCCGCAGCACGATCGCGAAGTACGGCACGCGCAGGCTCGCCGCGATCGCGAACAACCGCGATGCGTGACGCACGAGCCCGGTCGCCTCGGCGCGCGGGCCGACCATGAACCCCGGCGTGTCGACGAGCGCGACGATCGGCAGCCCGAACGCGTCGCACAGCTGCAGGAACCGCGCGAGCTTGTCCGAGCCATCGGAATCGATCGCGCCGCCGAGGTGTTGCGAGCTGTTCGCGACGAGGCCGAACGGATGGCCGCCGATCCGCACGAGCGCGGTCACGATGCCGGTCGCGAACTCGCGCCGCAGCTCGAGCACCGAGCCGGTGTCGACGAGCGTCTCGACGATCGGCCGGATCTTGAACGCGCGCCGGCGCTCCGCCGGGATCATCGTGCGCAGCGCCGCCTGGTCGGCGTGCGGCGCAGCGTCGACGCGGCCCGCGAAGTAGGCGAGGTAGCGCTTCGCCGCCGCGACCGCCTCGGCCTCGTCGGCGACGCGGATGTCGACGACGCCGTTCTTGCTCTGCATGTCGATCGGCCCGACCTCCTCGGGCGTCACCTTGCCGAGCCCGCCGCCCTCGATCATCGCGGGGCCGCCCATGCCGATCGAGCTGTTCTCGGTCGCGATCACGACGTCGCACAGCCCGAGCAGCGCCGCGTTGCCTGCGAAGCACCGCCCGCTCGCGATGCCGACGCGCGGCGCGAGCCCGGACAGCGCCGCGAATCGCGCGAAGCTCGTGACGTCGAGCCCGGCGACCCATGGCATGTCGGTGTCGTTCGGGCGGCCACCGCCACCTTCGGCGAACAGCACGACCGGCATCCGCCACTGCTCGGCGAGCTCGAGCATGCGATCGAGCTTCTTGTGGCCCATGCCGCCCTGCGTGCCGGCGAACACCGTGTAGTCGTACGCGAGCACCATCACGCGCGCGCCGCCGACCGTGCCGACGCCCGCGACGAGGCCATCGGCCGGGCTCGCCTCGATCAGCTTGTCGAGCGGCAGCCGCGCGCGCTGCGCCGCGAGCGCGAGCCCGCCGTACTCGACGAACGAGCCTGGATCGACGAGGTCGGCGATGTTCTCGCGCGCGGTGCGCTGGCCCGTCTTGCGACGCCGCGCGACGGCGTCCGGCCGCTGCGCATCCTCGGTCGCCGCGAGCCGCGCGCGCAGCTCTGCGAGCTCGGGCCGCACGGGATCATCGCCGCTGCTCATCGCGATGGTTCGCGCGACGGTGCACGATCCAGCGGCAGCCGGATCCGGAACGTCGCGCCGTGACCGAGCTCGCTGTCCACCCAGATCCGTCCGCCGTGCGCGCTCGCGATCCGGCGCGCGATGTAGAGGCCGAGACCCGCGCCCCGCGGTGACCCGACGACCTGCGTGTAGCGGTCGAAGATCGATTCGCGCATGTCCGCCGGAATCCCGGGACCGGTGTCCGCGATCCGGATCTCGAGCTCGGCATCGATCCGCTCGACCGCCACGCGGATGTGGCCACCCGAAGGCGTCAGCTTGATCGCATTCGCGAGCACGTTCAACACGACGCGCATGAGCCGCCGCGCGTCGACCGTGGCGACGAGCTCGTCGAGCGCGGGCTCGTAGCGCAGCTCGAGCCCGTTTGCAGCCGCCGCGAGCTCGTGGATGCCGACGATGTCCCGCACGAGCGCGACGACGTCGACGGGCTCGCACCGGACCTTGAGCGTCCCGGCCTCGATGCTCGCGAAGTCCACGAGGTCGTCGAGCAGGCCGCGCATCTTCGCGCCGGCGCGCTGGACCGCCGTCGCATGCTCGATCGCGCTCGCCGGCTCGGGCTTCACCACGATGATCGAGGCACTCGTCAGGATCAGCCCGAGCAGGTTGCGCAAGTCATGCGCGATCGCGCCGAGTGCGTCCTCGTGTGCGGACCGGGCGTCATCGGCAGCGACGCGCTCTGCCGCGAGCGTGCGATCGGTATGCGAGCGCTCGAGCGCGAGCAGCTGGAGGATCGCCAGCCGTCGGGCGGCACGCTCGTCGAGCCGCGTCCCGTCTGCGAGCGCATGTTCGGCCGCGAGCGCGCGGTCGGCGAGCTCGCGTTCGTGTTCGATCGTGTCGCGCAGCTCGGCGCCACCGGAGAGCGTCTCGAGCTGAGCGTCTTCGCGCTCGCGCGCGAGCCCGAGGACCTCGCGTGCCCGCGCGCGTGCACGCTGGACGAGCGCGTCGGCATTCTCGGCGAGCGTCTCGGAACGAACGAGCAGCTCGTCGTCGGTGCGCTTGCGTTCGTCACGCAGGCTGTCGTCGGTTCGATCACGCGGCGGTGTGTGGTCCGGCGGCACCATTCACGAGTGGTATCAACGTCGCCCGGTGGCGACAAGCACGAGGTGGCGAGGCTGGGTGTGCCGAGCTACGGGATTGTCGCGACTCAGCTCGCCGGCTTCCAGCGGTCGCGCACGACCTCGAGCACGGCGAGCGCCGAGTCGACGCGGTTGAACGGCGGCATGACATAGGCGCCCTGGACGCGGTGCTTCACCGCGGCGAGCGCCTCCTGCGCGATGCGGATCCCCTCGGCGCGCGCCGCCGGACCCGAGCCGACCTTCGCCATCCGCTCGCGGTACTCGGCGGGGATGCCCATGCCGGGCACCTCGTTGTGGAGAAACTCGGCGTTGCGATGCGACGCGAGCGGCAGGATGCCGACCATGACCGGCAGCCCGAGCGGCTTCGCGTCGTCGAGGAACCGCTCGAGCGTGCGCGGATCGTAGACCGGCTGGGTCATCACGAGCTCGGCGCCCGCGTACTTCTTGTCCTCGAGCCGGCGCAGCTCGCGATCACGATCGTGCGCGCCGGGCTCGGCACCGGTCGCGAGCACGAACGAGGTCGGCTCGCACTCCTTGCCCGCGGGATCGACACCGGCGTTGAGCCCGGCGGCGATGCGGAGCAGGCCGATCGAGTCGACGTCGTAGACCGGCGTCGAGAACGGGTAGTCGCCCATCTTCGGCGGATCGCCGGTGATGATGACGAGGTTCTTGAGGCCGAGGCCGTGCGCGCCGAGCAGGTGCGCGACGAGGCCGAGGAAGCTGCGATCGCGCGCGCAGACGTGGAGGATCGGCTCGACGTGGGTCTCGGCGGCGAGCCGCGCGCACACCGCGACGTTCGCCATCCGGGCCGACGCGCGCGGACCGTCGGCGATGTTGACGACGTCGACGCCGCCCTTCGCGAGCTCGGCGACCTGCTGCTTCGTCTTGGCGAGATCCGTGCCGGCGGGCGAGGTCAGCTCGACCGAGACGACGAACTCGCCGCGCGCGATCCGGCCGCCGAGCCGGCTGCGATCGGCGAGCGGCGTCCTCGGAGCGGGCGCGGGCGTGGTGACGTGCGCGAGCGATGGCGTGGCGGGCGACGGCGAGGCGCGCTCGTCGAGCTTCTCGCCGCGCAGCATGCGCACGGCGCCGAGCATCGCGCGCGTGTGCTCGGGCGTCGTCCCGCAGCAGCCGCCGACGAGCCGGACGCCGGACTTCAGCATGCGGCGCGCGAACACGCCGAAGTGCTCGGGGTTCGCGACGTAGAGCGTGCGGCCCTCGACCGAGGCGGGCAGGCCTGCGTTCGGCTGTGCGATCACCGGACGGCCGCGGCCGACCATGCTGACGGTGACCTGGTAGAGCTCGGCCGGGCCGATGCCGCAGTTGCCACCGACGACGTCGGCGCCGGCGGCGATCATGCGATCGGCGATCTCGGCCGGGCCGAGGCCGCCGTCGCTCTTGGCCTGCGCGTCGAACACCATCATCGCGATCACCGGGACGCGGGGGCCGCGCTCCTTCGCGACCTGGATCGCGGTCTCGACCTCGAGGATCGACGTGAACGTCTCGAGGATGATCGCGTCGACACCGGCGAGCACGAGCGTATCGATCTGCTCGGCGAGCGCGAACCGCGCCAGCTTGCGCTCGCTCGCGCTCGCGATCCCGAACTTGACCCCGGTCGGGCCGACCGCGCCGCCGACGTACGCGCGATCACCGGCCGCCGTGCGCGCGAGCTCGACCGCCTTGCGGTTGATCTCGGCACCCTGTTCGACGAGGCCGTGCCGCGCGAGCGCCATGCGGTTCGCGCCGAACGTGTTCGTCTCGACGAGCTCGGCACCCGCGTGGACGTAGTCCTTGTGGACGTTGAGGATCAGCTCGGGCTGCGACAGGTTCAGCTCGTCGTAGCTGCGCGTGTGGAGCACGCCGCGCTCGTACAGCAGCGAGCCCATCGCGCCGTCGAGCAGCAGCGGGCCGCTCGCGATCGCCTCGCCGAGGGTCGGGCGCTGGTGCGGCGCGGCCATGGCTAGCGCTCACCGCCGCGGTAGCTGCGACCCGGCAGGTCGAGCGCCCCGAGCTGACGGCGGACCGCGCGCAGCGCGTCGCCGCGTCCGACCTGCGCGAGGTGGCCGCCTTCGAACCACGCGATCGGGACGTCCCAGTGCGCGGCGAGCGCCTCGGCCTGATCCGGCGGCGTGATCCGATCGCCGCGGCCCGCGATCACGGCGAGCCGCTCGCGCGAGAGCCGGACCGGGCGCGTCAGCGGCGCGTGCACGGCGAACGCGTCGGCGAGCAGATCCTCGGTGATGCCCGCGCTCGCGGCGCGCCGGCGCACCGGGCTCGTCTCGCCGTGGCGCCAGAACAGCTTCGACATCGACACCGCCGGGATCATCGCGACCGCGAAGTCGAGTCCGCCGGGATCGCCATCGCCCGCGACGCTCGCCCCCAGCGACGTCGTGTAACCGCCGAGGCTCATGCCGAGCGCGCCGACGGCGGTCGCGCCCCGCGCGCGTAGCCACAGCGCGAGCGCACGCAGGTCGTGGATCGCCTGCCCGAAGCCTTCGTTCGTGCGCATCGGGTTCGGCGACGGGAACAGCGCGCCCGAGCGTGGCCCGAGCTGGCTGACCGCGGGCGCGCGATCGCCGTGGAACGGCAGCACGAACGCGGCGACGTCGTAGCCGTGGCGCAGCCAGTACGGCACGAGGAATGTGCGCGCGGTGACCCAGTGGTTGCCGCCGCCCCAGCCGTGCAGCAGGACGATCGTCGGACGGTTCGCGTGGTCGGCGTTCGCGGTGGTCCACCACCGGACGTGCGCGGTGTGGTTCTCGGGCACGCGATCGTGGAGCTCGCGCGCGGCGGGCAGGAACGGCTCGTACGTCGACGGGTACGCGAGATCGTAGACCGCGATCCCGGGCGGGCCCTCGCCGAGCGGCGTCACGGTGACGCGCGGCAGCGGCGGCGTCGGGAAGAACGCGCTCGGGACGCCGAGCGTGCCGTCGCTGTACGCGCGCGCGAGCTCGACGAGCCGGGTCTGCGCATCGCCGACGTCGATCTTCGGCGCGCGCGGCGCCATGCGGCGCTCCATGAAGCGCACCACGCCGCGATCGATCGCGGCACTCGCCCGGGTGAAGATGCTGGCCACTTGGACACAAGCTACCGCAATCGCGACGCGTCCGCACCGAGCTGGTCGCGCGCGGTCCGTGCGAGCTGCTCGAGCCAGATCGCCTGGTGCTCGATGCCGGCGCGCAGCTCGGGCATCGTCGGTGCGACGCCGGTTCGCCAGTGCTCGCCCCAGTCCGGGCGCGTGCCGTCCTCGTCGGAAAACCCGTACTCGCGCGCGAGCTGCCACGAGCTGAGGATCTGACCGGTGCGCTGCATCACCGCGGGATCGCGGGCAAGGTGCGCGACCGCGCGGCCGATGAACAGCGGCGACTCGGAATGCAAGAAGTGCGGGTCCTTCGCGCCGGCGTCACGCCAGCGCTCGGCGGTGACGCCGAAGTGACGCAGCATCGCCTCGGAGCGCAGGAACCCGGGCGTGATCGAGACGCACGCGACGTGCGCGCCGCGCAGCTCCTCGGCGAGCGTCGCGGCGAGCGCCTTGATCGCGAGCTTGACGATCGCGGTCACGAGGTTGCCGCCGGCGCCGAGCAGCAGGTCGTACTCGGTGACCTCGACGAGCAGGCCACGGCCGCGCGCGCGCATCCGCCGGCACGCGTGCATCGCGGTGTGGAGGTGGGTGACGAGCCCTTGCTCGAGCGCGCGCGGCGCGTTCGCGAGATCGCTGTCGACCATCCCGGTCCACCGGCCGAACGACGGATCCTCGCCGGCGACGCTGTCGACGACGACGTCGATCGGCCCGAGCTCGCGCTCGACGCGATCGAACAGCGCGACGACCTCGGCCTCGCGTGCGTGATCGACCGCGATCGCGAGCGCGCCCGGGATCATCGCGGCGGTCTCGTCGATCGTCTCGGGCATGTCGTACCCCGAGCGCCGGTCGCGCGTGCTGCGGCCGGTGCACACGACACGATATCCGGCCTCGCCGAGCGCGCGCGCGATCCCGCGACCCGCGCCGCGCGTGGCGCCGGCGACGACCGCGATGCCTGATTGGTGAATGGTCATTTACCAATTGGGTAAACGATCGTTTACTATTCGTCAAGCATGGCCCGCCCACGTACCGTCTCCGACGAGAAGATCTTGCAGGCGACGATCCGGATGATGGCGAAGCACGGCCCGGTCGCGATGACGCTGGCGCACGTCGCGGGCGAGATCGGGCTATCCCCGGCGGCGCTCGTGAAGCGATTTGGCTCCAAGCGCGCGCTGCTGCTCGAGGTGTCGAAGACCGCGGGCGCGGGCATGGCCGCGGCGCTCGCCGAGCTCCGCCGGACCGCCGCGTCGCCGCTGGCCGCGCTGCTCGACGCTGCGACGTTCCTCGCGCGCCATACGCGATCCGCCGAGGAGCTCGCGAACCACCTCGCGTTCCTCCAGATCGACGTGACAGATCCCGAGTTCCGGCGGCCGATGCTCGCGCTGTCGCGCGCGACGCTCGCCGGCTATCGCGGCCTGCTCGATGACGCGATCGCGCGCAAGGAGCTCCGGCGGTGTGACACCGAGCAGCTCGCGCGCGTGCTCAATGCGGTGGTCGGCGGGTCGCTGATCGCGTGGGCGGTGTTCCGCAAGGGCAGCGCCGAGGCCTGGCTGCGCGCCGACCTCGAGGCCGCGCTGGAACCTCACCGGCTGCCTCGCAAATCGGGCACCTGAATCCAAACCGCGCTATCACGTCTACATGACCGCGATGCGCCTCGTCGTCGCTGCAAGCCTGCTCGTTCCCGCCCTGGTTCCGGCCCTCGCGGCCGCCGATAGCTTCGGCGGGTTCTCGGGCGTCGATCGGCCGTACCTCGTCACGCCGGACCGCGTGTGCACGCCGCTCAAGGTCACGGGCGGCGCGGCGACCGGCCAGCCCACCTGCGAGAAGGCCGCGGCCGACGTGCTCGCGAAGCTGTCGATCAAGGATCCGATCCCGCAGCGCGGGACGAAGGCGGCGTTCACCGCGACCGCGCAGGGCACGACGCTGACGGTCGCGCGCAAGAGCGGCGAGCCGGTCGTGGTGTGGAAGACGACCGATCCGATCGCCAAGGTCGTCGAGGTCTACGCGAGCCAGTACGAGGACCGGATCGCGGTCGCGTACAACGTGCGCCGCATGGGCAAGGAGGTCACCGACATCGTCGGGTTCGACCTCGGCCAGAGCCAGACCGGCGTCAAGCCGACCGATCCGTCGCTGACGCCGCCGAACGGCAAGGATCCGTCCGCGGTCCCGACGCCGCCACCAACACCCGCCGATCCGAAGCTGACGAAGGCGCTCGCCGACGCGCGCAAGGCGCCGAAGGCGAAGGCGATGGCCGCGTGGAAGGCCGTGCTCGCGCTCGATGCCAGCAACGCCGAGGCGACGTACCGGATCGCGGCGCTGCAGGCGACCGCGATCCAGACCGCCGACGCGCTCGCGAAGCTCGTGGCGCTGTCGTCGTCGAAGAGCGCGGATGCGATCGAGTGGCTGATCGAGGCGCGCTGGGATCCGGCGTTCGCCGCGCTGCGCGCCGATCCGAAGTTTCGCGCCGCGGTCGGCCTCGATCGCGCGGCTGGCACGGCGCCGTCGGCCTACGAGCGGCTGATGGGCTTCGGCGGTCAGTGGGAGCAGACCGGCACGAGCTGCGACAAGCCCGAGGTCAAGCTCAACATCGCCCGTGACCGCACGTTCAAGCTGCGGGTCAAGACGACCTGCCAGGGGCAGGTGTACGACACGCCGTTCAAGGGCACGTGGCGGATCGATGCCAGCGGGATCGTCCTGACGTTCCCGACCAAGGGCAAGGCGACCTCCGCGGACGAGGCACCCTGCAAGTTCGAGCCAATTGGTGATGAAGACTCGCTACGTTGCACGATCGGCCGGGACCTCGAGTTCGTGGTCCTACCCACGCGCCGGTAACTGCCGTTACGTCTGAACGCCGGGAAAACGCCCGGTCACTAACTGCCCGGGTATTCGCTATGCTGCCGCGGGTGAAGCGCGAGTCGGGGACGTTGGCCGCTCTGGGGCCGGCCGATGAGGCCGACCTGATCGAGCGCTGCAAGGCCGACGACCGCGCCGCGCAGGACGAGTTCTATCACCGGTTCCGCCGCCAGGTCGCCGGCAACCTGTTCCGCGTCCTCGGCGATCGCAACGATCTCGACGACCTCGTCCAGGAAGTGTTCGTGATCGCGTTCCGCGGGCTCGAGCGGTTCCGCGGCGACGCCCGGCTATCGACGTGGCTGTACCGGATCTGCGTCAACGTCGCGCTCGGCCGGATCCGGACGCGCAAGCGCCGGCCGCCGCCGATCGGCGTCCACGATCTCGACAGCGCGACCGCCGACCCGAGCCTGACCGAGCGCCCCGAGACGCCGGAGCGCTCGCTCGAGCGCCGGCAGGAGCAGGAGCGCGTGTACCGCGCGCTCGAGATGCTCGCGCCGAAGAAGCGCATCGTGCTCTATCTGCACGAGATCGAGGGTCTCGACCTGCGCGAGATCGCGTACCTCGTCGATTCGAACCCGGTCACCGTCCGCACGCGCCTGTTCTACGCGCGCCGCGAGTTCTACAAGATCCTCGCCGGCGAGGACGCCACGCCGGAGCGCGCCGACGACGACGAGGAGGGCGCGCCGTGAGCGGGCATCCGCCGCCGCATCGCTGGGCCGACGCGTTCGCCGGCAAGCTCGACGACGCCGAGCGCGAGGAGCTCGACCGCCACGCCGCGAGCTGCAAGAAGTGCGCACGCGTCCGCGAGCGGATCACGCGCGCGAGCGACAGCTTTCTCACGATCCGCAACCAGTCCTCGCCCGAGCTGCCGTGGGACTCGGTGCGCGCGCGCGTCCACTGGTCGGTGTCGACCGAGAAGCGCGAGAAGCGCGAGCAGGAGAAGCGCGCGCGCAAGCGGCCGACCGCGGGCTGGATCGCGTTCGGCGTGACCGCCGCCGCGGCGGTCGTCACGACGGTCATCGTCGATCCGCCGGCCACGACGCGCGTCGTCGGCGCACCGCCGATCGCACGCGGCGGGTCGGCGACCCCGGACACCCCGAGCCGCGCGACGCCTGCCGCGGAGGTGCGCGGCGTCGTCGGGCTCGTCAATCGCGCGACCGGGGACGTCATGATCGGCGGCATCCGGGTCGCGAGCACGAAGGAGCTGTTCGCGCGCAAGCTCGTCGCCGGCGACGTGATCGCGACCGGCGACGGTCGCCTCGATGTCCAGTTCGGCGAGGCGAGCGCGTTCGCGGTCGGTCCGCGATCGATGCTCGAGCTGCGGCGGTTCGACGACCACGCGATCGAGCTCGTCGTCGAGGGCACGCTCGACATCCAGGTCGCGCCGCGCACGAACGGCCAGACGTTCACCGTGCTCGCCGGCGAGCGCACGATCGAGGTCCGCGGCACGCAGTTCCGCGTCCGTCACGACAGCAAGTCGACGACGGTCGCGTGCCGGCACGGCCTCGTCGCCGTGCGCGATCACGAGAGCCAGCTCGAGGTCGGCGCCGCGCGCCAGGTCGAGCTCGCCGCGGACAAGCCGGTCGCCGACGTCCACGCGCGCCCGCTGTCGATGGACGGCGTCAACGCGCTCGCCGAGGCGACGCCGCTGACGTTGCCGCTGTGGAACCTCGACACGCTCGTCGCGAGCTCCGCGCCGCTCGAGATCGCGACCGCGGGCCACCGCGAGGTGCGCGTCGACGGCATCGAGCTCGGTGCGGCGCCGATGCGGATCCGCGTGATGCCGGGCCGCCACACCGTCGAGGCCGCGGACAGCGCGGGCCGCTACCGCCGCGCGGGCTGGATCGATGTCAGCGTGCCGTCGGCGAGCACACCGGCCGCGCGGCTCGACGTCCTGCCCGAGCCACCGCCGACCCGCGGCATCGACGAGCGCCGCCGCCAGCTGCGCGCCGGCATCGACAAGGGCCGCCTCGAGCAGTGCATGCGCACGATCGCGAAGCAGGGCCTCGCGACCGGCACCTACGTCCAGATCGACATCGCGGTCGACGCCGAGGGCTCGGTCAACTGGCTGAACCTGATCGACACCGACCTCGGATCGTCGACGGCGAGCTGCATCACCGAGGTCCTGAAGGACGTCCGGTTCAAGCCGGGCCCCGCCGCGAGCTGGAAAGAACGCATCGATCTCTAACCCGTGATCGTGGCCGTGGCCGTGGTCGTCGTCGTGGTCGCGTAGCGTCGAGCTCCTGACCGGATCCTCAGCGAGCTTCGCGCGCTCTGCCTCTCCGCGATGATCTGGGCTCTGCGGCTCGGTGTTCCGATCACCACGGCCACGGCCACGGCGCCTTCGATCATCCGATCGCCACGAACGCCAGCGACCGAGATCTCCCGATCGGAGCCTTCGCGAGCTTCGCGGGCTCTGCCTCTCCGCGATGATCTGAGCTCTGCGGCTCGGTGTTCCGATCACGATCACGATCACGGCCACGGCCACGGCCACGGGTGAATCCTACCGAGCTCGAGCGGCTTCGATCCTCCGATCGCCCCAGACGCCAGCGACCGAGAATCGAACGTCATCGTCGAGCGAGCGACCGCGAGAGCTCGTCGATCGGTCGCTCGAGATCGGGAGAGACTCCAGATCCATCCTCGGCGAGCTTCGCGGGCTCTGCCTCTCCGCGATGATCTGAGCTCTGCGGCTCGGTGTTCCGATCACGATCACGATCACGGCCACGGCCACGGCCACGGCCACGGCCTACTGGCCGTTGCGGATCCATTGCGTGCGGCGCTCCGACCACGCGGCCTCGTCCTCGATACCGTACGTCCGCAGCACCTTCGCGAGCGCCTCCTCGCGCGCGGCGGGATCGAATTCGATCGCCCACCACAGCTTGTGCAGGCACACCGGGCACGGATGCAGCGGCCGGCGATCGGCCTCGGCCTGATGATTCGAGCCCGCGACCACGCACTGCCAGTACGTGCAGTGCGTGAGCCCGAACATGTGCGAGATCTCGTGGACGAGCGTCCAGGTCGCGCGTCGTAGCATCACGAGCTGCCAGCCCGGCGCGCGCGGCTCGTCGAAGAACGCCGGATCCTGGCGCGCGAAGCTCTGCACGCCGACCCGCTCGGACAGCGATGCCATCCCGAACACGAAGTTCCACGACGGCTCGGGATACAGGTCCTCCATCGTCAGCGCCATCAGCGCGTACGCGTCGTCCGGGACGCGCTTCGCGAGCCAGGCGAGCACGTCGGGCGCGAGCAGCTGGCGCTTGTGCGTCGTCGCGTGAATCCGCGACTTGACCTTCGCGGTCAGCTCGTCGATCGGCACGGCGGGCAGCACGTGGACGTCGAGCGTGAAGAACGCCTGCGCGATCCGCGCGAGCGCCTCGATCGACGGCGACGCGAGCGGCGGGAACGAGCCGAGCGGCAGCAGGTAGATCACGTGGCGCTGCGCGGTCGGCACGTTCGGTCGCGACCGGATGTAGCGGTCGTACGACTGCGGCTGCTCGGGATGCTCGGCGAGCCAGTCGCCGGGCTCGGGCGTGCCGATCGGCGTGAAGTCACCGTGCGGATCGAACGCGCGCCGCAGCGCGGGTGGATCCGTCGACGTATCGCCGATCGCGGCGACCTCGGGCGGGACGGGCTTCGTCGGCATGGCCTTCGCGGGTGGAGCAGGGCGCTCGGCGTCCGAGCCACAGGCCCATACCACGACGAGCCACGCGAGCCAGCGCACGGCCGTGAGACACCCGGGCGGCGCCCAGGTTTCAGAACCGGACGCCGAGCGTCACGCGCAGCGACCGGTACTCGCCGCCGCTCAGGTGCGACGGTGCGAAGAACGTGACGTCCGGCGGCAGATCGTCGTTGGCGACCGCCTGCGGCTCGAGGAACCGGCTGCCGATCCGGAAGTCGGCGCCGAGCGTGAAGCCACCGGCGGCGCGGTACTCGAGCCCGACGCCGCCCTCGATGTGCGAGCCGTTCGTCGACGAGAACTCGGTCGCTGCGCGATCGAAGCCGACGCCGCCGAGCACGATCGGCACGAGCTTGCCGGCGTCGCGCAGATCGAGCACGAGCAGCGCGGTCCCGGTGCGGATATCGACGTCGGAGAATTCGTCGGTCTTGATCCGCTGGACCTCGAGCTGACCGGCGAGCCGCTTCGCGAAGCCGAGCCGCCCGAACAGACCGAGCGTGCCGCTCGGATCGAGATCGGCGTCCTCGCGCGTCTGCGTGATGCCGAGGTTCGCGCCCGCCGTGATCGATCCACCGGCGAGGGCCGACGAAGGAAGGGCGAGAGCAACGAGGACGGCCGGCAACGCGATGCGCATGCCGATCGCACCAGCACCGCGCGTGCCACGGCAAGCGCGCGAAACGACTCGCGGCGCTCTCGAATTTCTGAAGTCCGGGCGATCGCCGGATTCACAAAGCTGTAGAGAACGCGCGAGCGTCGCTCCGCTAGCATGCGCCGCCATATGTCGAGACTCGTCCTCCTGTGCACGCTGGTCGCGGCGTGCTGGCACAACGACCAGACGTCCTCCACCCCGCCGCCGCCGAAATCCCCGGCACCGCAGGTGGTGCAGGCCGACGCCGAGCCGGTCAAGGGCGATCCGAAGGCGCCCGATCTCGCGCGCGAGCAAGCGTTCGAGGACGCGCGCGACGCCGGCATCCTCGGCCCGACGCCAGGGCAGCCGCCACCCGCGGGCCCGCTCGACAAGGACACGATCCGCCGCGAGGTCCGCACGCACCTGCGACGCGTCGAGTTCTGCTACGAGAAGGCATTGCTCGAGCGACCGACCCTCGCGGGCACGACGACGGTCAAGTTCGTGATCGCGGCCGACGGGCACGTCGCATCGGCGACCGGCGCGGGCTTCGACCCCGATGTCGATACGTGCGTCGCGAAGGTCGTGCTCGCGATGCGGTTCCCGGCATCCAACGCGGGCGACACCGCGGTCAGCTATCCGTTCGTGTTCCGGTTCGACGACACGCCGTGATCACGACAGCGCGGACGCGATCTTCTCGGCGGCGCGCGTCGCGAGCGCCATGATCGTGACCTGCGGGTTGACGCCGATCGATGACGGCACCGCGGCACCGTCGACGACGTAGAGCGCCTTCGTGTCGTGGACCTGGTGATCGGGGCCGATCACCGACGACGCGGGATCGCTGCCCATCCGCGCGGTGCCGAGCGGGTGGTACGCGGACAGATCGAGATCCCACGGCTTGATCGTCGCGCGCCGCAGCGCCGCGAGGTCGTCGGCGGACTCGAGGATGTCGAAGCCGTTGATCGGCGTGTGGACGCGCCGCGCGCCGGCCGCGAAGAACACCTGCGCGAGCACGTCGACGCCGCGCTTGACGTGCGCGACGTCCTTGTCCTGCAGCCAGTACTGGATCACCGGCTGGCCCATCACCGAGCGCACCGAGCCGCGCGAGGAGTCCTCGACCATGAAGCCGAAGCTCGAGACCTTGTCGAAGCTCTCGGCGAGCCGGATCAGCTCGGGACCGATCAGCTGCGTCATGCTCATCGTCAGCTCGAGCGGCACCATCGCGCCCTCGAACAGGATGCCTTCCTCGTGGAGGTCCTCGATCGCGTAGCCCTGCGGGATGCCCTTCCACGGCAGGATCTGCTCGTCGAACTCGGCGAGCGCGCCCGCGCACGGGTGGATCGACAGATTCTTGCCGAGCTGCCCGGAGCGCGTGCCGAGGCTCTGCGCCTCGAGCAGCAGCGGCGTCAGGATCGCGCCGCACGCGACGACGACCGCGCGCGCGCGCACCGTCAGCACGTGGCCGGTCTCGGTGCGTGCGACGACGCCGCGCGCCTGGCCGGCATCGACGATGATCCGCGTGACCTTCGCGCCCGTGAACAGCTCCGCGCCGGCGCGCAGCGCGAGCGGGATGTACGACACGTTCGTCGAGCGCTTCGCGTCGGTCGGGCAGCCGAACACGCAGACGCCCTGGCCGTCGCATGCCGGTGCGTTGCGCTTGAGCGGGCCGTGGCGCTTGAAGCCGAGCGCATCGCAGCCGCGCGCGATCACGCGTCCGTTGCCGCCGAGCAGCTCGGCGCGCGCGTGCTCGACGCCGAGCACCGCCTCGACGCGCTCGAAGTAGCCGCCCATCTTGTCCGGCGCGAGGTCGTGCAGGCCGAGCTCCTCGGCCCACTCGTGGAGCACGCGATCCGGCGTGCGGTAGCACGTGCCGGAGTTGACGGTCGTCGTGCCACCGACGCTCTGGCCGAGCGGGATCGGGATGCCGACGTTGCCGACCGAGAACGTCGAGCCGCCGCGGCGGTACAGCCGCTGCTGCATCTGGAACGCGCGGCCGGTGAACTGCGAGCGATCGTGGTAGCGGCCTTCCTCGACGAACACGACCGCGAGCCCGGCCTCGGCGAGCTCGCGGCCGACGACCGCGCCACCGGCGCCGGTGCCGATCACGACGACGTCGCATTCGAGCGCGAGGTCGCCATCGCCGTCGCCGTCGAGCGTGTGCACGCGATCGCGCATGTACGCCGGCTTCGCCTCGGCCTTCGCGCGCTCGACCTCGTAGACGCAACCGAGTTGCTTGTAGAGCTGCGGGTCATCGAAGTGCGCGATCTTGAGCGGGCTGACGAGCGCGCGCAGCATCAGCCGGCGCAGCGGATCGCCGCGTCGCCAGCTGTCGAGCAGCGCGAGCCGCTTGGCCGTCGCGAGCTTCGCGAACGGCCGCCGCGCGGTGACCCACGACTGGACGTCGAGCCCGCGCAGCAGGCCGTCGAAGCCCTTCTGCACCGGGTTCGGCAGCGAGTCCGCGAACCGGATCACCTTGTCGACCGTCGCCTCGGTCGCGGCCGGGATGAACCGGCCGGCCGGCAGGGCGGTCTCGGCGAGCGCGATCAGGGTCTTGCGTTGCGAGGGCGAGAGCGAAGCCACGAGACCAACCTACCGCGAAGCATGGTCGGACCACCAGACCATTCTTGAAAATCCAGGGACTCCGAGGCGTTGGCGATCACAAACCGGCAAATGTCGCATCGAGGAAGCCGTACGTCGCCGCGAGGCTCGCCCCGAAGAACAGCTCGTCGCCGTCGAGCGCGATGTTCGCGGCGAGCCGGATCCCGGACGCCTGGTTCGTCCACCAGGTGAAGCCGAGCTCGCCCTGCAGCCGGGTACCGAGCTCGGGGTCGTCGTCGCCGAGCGGATCGTCGTCGGACACGAGCACCTCGCCCTTGAGGTCGAACGCGCCGAACGGATCGCCGTGGTCGCCGTACATGAACCGCCGCAGCCGCGCCGACGCGCCGAGCTGCCACGGCGACGGATCGGTATCCGGCGCGAACAGCCGGTAGCGCGCGCTCGCGCCGCCCGACAGCTCGACGGTGTCGTTCGCGAGCTGCTTGCCGTACGCGGCGTACGCGAGCAGCTGCTCGACGCGCTCGCTCTCGCCGGCATCGTTCGCCTCCGGTCGCTCGAGGTAGCCCTCGCCGAACAGCAGCTGGACGTCGAACCCGCTCGGCCGCAGGAACAGCTGGGTGTCGCGCAGGACGTTCAGGATCTCGTACGTCAGCCCGACGTCGGGCTCGCCGAGCAGGATGCCGGCTTCGCGCAGGATCGCGACGGTCGCGAGCAGCGAGTCGTACGACGACCGCTGGCCGCGCAGCGCCCACCAGGTCAGCTCGAGCTTGCGCGCGGTCGCCGCATCGATCGGCTTGCCGAGCGCGCGGGCCGCGTCGAGCGCGCGCGACAGCCGGCGGACGCGGATCGCACCGCCGACATCGATCACGCGACCGAACCCACCGCCGAGCGCGACCTGCAGATCCGCGGTCGTCCGCGTGTCCTTGAGATCCATGACCGCGGGGTCCTCGTCCTTCTGCGAGATGTAGTTCAGCTGCACGCCGACCGCGGCCTTGCCGATGCCGTAGAGCTGGCCGCTGTAGAACCGGCCCTCGCCGTTGCCGGTGAGATCGAGCTGGAGCGCGCGGGTCTGCGCGCGGCCCTCGGGGTTGATGAAGCCGCCGACGACGTGCGCGCCGGCATCCCAGCCGATCGCCGAGCCTTCGCGCTCCACGCGGTGCGCGTAGATCGCCGCGACGTCGGCGTCGAGCGACGCGCGCTTGCGGACCGTGTCGTACTGCAGGTTCGCGGTGCCGAGCGCGAACGTCAGCCGCTCGAACGCCGCGATCGTGTCGTCGGGCAGCTCGGGCAACGGCGGCACGTCCGCCGCCCCCTTCGACTCGCCGATCAGCCCGCCGCCGGTCTTGCCGCCGCCGCCGAGGTCATCGCGCGTCGTGCCGCCGCCGCCGGTCGTGCCGGTACCGCCGCCGGTCGTGCCGCCGCCGGTCGTGCCGCCGCCGGTGGTGCCGCCGCCCGCGGGCCTGTCCGCGTTCGCGCCGAGCTTGGCGAGCGACTTCTTCGCGAGGTCGCGCTGCGCCTTGTCGCGGCCGGCGTCGTTCGCGATCTTCTGCAGCACCGGGACCGCCGACGGGTCGTTCATGTACCCGAGCCCCTCGATCGCGATCTCGCCGATGATGTCGAACGTCTCGCTCTCGGCGAGCTTGATCAGCGTCGGGACCGCCTTCTTGTCCTTCGACTGGATCAGCTTGCGCGCGGCATCGCGACGCTTCTCCTTCCAGGTCGAGCGGTCCATGTCCGCCGGCTGGTTCTCGATCAGCTTCGTGAGCGCCGGGACATCCGCGGGCTGCGCGTAGGCCGGCGCGGCCGCCGCGATCGCGACGACGAGGACGACGAGGACGCCGCGCATCAGTCGTTCCCGAAGTCGAAGCAACGATCGCTGACGCGCAGCTCGTCGCAGGTGGAGGCCGCGATGCAGTTGATGACGAGCCGCTGGCGATCGTCGGTGAGCCCGGCGATGCCGTCGACGCAATCGCCCCAGTCGGCGCGATCGTCGGAGTCGACCGCGATCGCGCCGCAGTCGACGAGTCGCCAGCACACCGCCTCGACGGTGCGCTCGGCATCCGGGCAGTCGGTCAGCGCGCCGCCGTACGCGCAGTGCGCGCGGGCGCCTTCGATGTCGCCATCACCGCCGGCGCCGCACGCCGCGAATCCGGCGCACAGCCACGCGGCCACGCAGCAGGCTAATGGTCCCTTCATCGCGCGCAGCATATCGCGCGCTGCATCGCCGTTACGCGGCGGGCTCGGTCTTCTTTTTGCGCACGAGCCGATCCACCGGCACGTCGGGGATGCTCGCGGCGACCAGCTCGGCGATGTCGAGGACCTGGATCTTGTCGTCGACGTTGCGCTGCTTCATGCCGTCGGTGAGCATGATGTTGCAGAACGGGCAGGCGACCGCGACCGCGCTGACCTCGGCCGCGATGATCTCGTCGGTGCGGTTGAAGTTGACGCGCTCGCCCTCGTGCTCCTCCATGAACATCCGGGCTCCGCCGGCGCCGCAGCAGAAGCCGTGACGCTTGCTGCGCGTCAGCTCCTTGATGCCGCCGGGCGCGCCCACCGCCTCGATCACGTCGCGAGGCGCGTCGAACTCGCGGTTCCACCGGCCGAGGTAACAGCTGTCGTGATACGTGATCGTCTCGACCGGGCTCTTCTCGGCCTTGAGCTTGCCGGCCTTGAACAGGTGGTCGATCAGCTGCGTGTGGTGGACGACCTCGAACTCGCCGCCGAACTGTGGATAGTCATTGCGCAGCGTGTGCAGGCAGTGCGGGCACGACGTCACGACCTTCTTCGCGTTGACGCTCTTCAGCGTCTCGACGTTCTGCTCGGCGAGCATCTGGAACTGCATCTCGTTGCCGGCGCGGCGTGACGGATCGCCGGTGCACGCCTCCTGGTGGCCGAGCACGGCGTAATCGACGCCCGCGGCATCGAGCACTTTGACCATCGCGCGCGTCTGCTTGACGATCCGGTTGTCGAACGCGCCCGCGCAGCCGACCCACAGGATGTACTCGGGATCCGGGTTGTCCTCGATCGTCGGCACGGGCAGGTCCTTCGCCCAGTCCATGCGCTGATCGTTCGAGATCCCCCACGGGTTGCTCTGGCGCTCGATGTTGCGGAACGTGCGCTGCAGCTCGCCCGGCGTCTTCTCCTGCTCGAGCACGAGGTTCTGCCGCATCTGGATGATCTTGAGCGGGTGCTCGATGAACACCGGGCACACCTCCTGGCACGCGCCGCACGTCGTGCACGCCCACAGCGTGTCCTCCTGGACGCGGCCGCCGGTGAGCCGCGGCATCGTCTCGAGCTCGGTCTGCGCGGCGGCCAGCTGGTCGCGCGCGAACACGAGATCGGGGTGCGGATGCGCGTCGTCGAAGCCGTGGCTCGCCGAGTACTCGTCGAGATCCGCGATCTGCTTCTCGAGGCCCGCGATCTTGTCGCGCAGCTCGACGCGATCGAGCATCTCGTAGCGGATGTCGTGCACGAGCTGCATCGGCGACAGGTTCTTGCCGGTGTTGTACGCCGGGCAGTAGTTCGTGCAGCGCGCGCACTCGGTGCACGCGTAGGTGTCGAGCAGGCTCTTCCACGACAGCTGCTCGAACTTGCCGACGCCCCACTGCGTCTCGTCCTCGAGGTTCAGCTTCGGCAGGTCCTGGCGCCGCGACGAGCGATTGCGCAGGAAGATGTTCGGCAGCGCGCCGAGCAGGTGGATGTGCTTGGAGTAGGGCAGGTAGTTCAAGAACGTCAGCACGATCAGGACGTGCAGCCAGTAGCCGAACGTGTGGCCGCGCTCGGCCGCTTCCGGCGAGAGGTTGCCGAACATCGACGACACCAGCGACGACACCGGCAGCCACCACGGCTTGTCCGCACCGGCGGCCGCCGCGCCCGCGATCTCGTAGCCGTGATAGAGGAAGTGCGTCACCATCAGCGAGCCGATCGCGCCGAGGATCAGGCCCGCGTCGAGGTTCCACGGGATCAGTCGCGGCTTGACGATCGTGCGGCGGATGATCGCCCACGCGATCATGACGAGCACGATCAGGTTGAACACGTCGATCACCGCGTACAGCGGCTGGTAGAGGAACGCCGGCAGCAGCGCGAGCGAGACGCGCGGCCACACGCCCGACACGATGATGTCGGCGGTCGCGATCGTGATGATCAAAAAGCCCCAGAAGATGAACAGGTGGTGCTTGCTCGTGCGGTGCTGCGGGCCTTCCTCGGCGACCTTCTTCTGGCCGAAGAAGTAGATGCCGACGTCGACCAGCCGCGCCGGGATCTGGTCGAGCCGCGGCCGCGGATCCGGCACTCCGGCGAACACGGCGCGCCCGAACAGCCAGGTGGTGCGCGCGAAGAACGCCAGCGAGGCCGCGAGCAGGAGGATGAAGATGACCTGTGTCACGACGCGTCATCCATACCATGCCCCACTGTCAGATCGTCATGGCGTGGCGCGGTCTTGCGCCACAGGTCAAGCGCCGGTCAAGACGTGCGTGCGCGTCGCGAATGTGCGCAGGTCGCGACATCCATCGCGCGCCGATGACGTGGAGAGCACGGCTTACATGTGGAAGCGCACCGCCTCACGTCGCGCTCGCGCCCAGCTCGTGAGGCGAACGTTGTCTCCGCGCTTACGAGCGTGCATGGTGTGAATACAACCGAAGTATGTCCGAGCTCGCCGCCAACATCCTGGTCGTCAGCGACCTGCACTTCGGCGAGGAGCTTCTGCCCGGTGCCTCGCTGGAGCGCCGGCGTGCGATCGAGCTCGGCAGCACTGCGTTCCGGGATTTTCTGCGCTACCACACGGTGCGGCGGCGCGACGGCCGGCCGTGGCGGCTCGTGATCGCCGGCGACCTGTTCGACTTCATGTCGGTCGTCATCCCGGGCACGAAGGACCGTCCGGCGAAGACCGCGGACGAGCGGCGCTACGGGCTGCCGCGCAGCGCGAAGACCGGCGTCCTGCGGATGCGGATGATCTGCGAGGCCCAGCGGCCGCTGCTCGCCGATCTCGCGCGGTTCGCTGCCGCCGGCCACCAGGTCGACATCATCGTCGGCAACCACGACGTCGAGCTGCTCGCGCCCGAGGTGACCGAGGAGCTGATGCTGCAGATCGCAGGCGCCGCGGCGCAGTACGGCATGGGCACGCCGTCCGCCGGGATCCCGACGGTCGCGTCGTCGTTCATGGCGCGGATCCGTGTCGTGCCGTGGTTCGTCTATGTCCCGGGCGTCGCGTGGATCGAGCACGGCCACGTCTACGACGAGGGCTGCTCGTTCGAGTTCAACCTCGCGCCGATGGATCCGAAAGATGGCAACCTGATCTTCAACGCGGACTACGCGGCGGTGCGCTACCTCGGGACCGCGGTGCCCGAGATCGACCCGCACGGCGTCGAGTCGTGGAGCTTCTGGGGCTACATGCAGTACGCGATGGGCTCGGGGTTCGCCGCGGGCAGCCGGCTGTGGCTCGCGTACGGCCGGTTCGTGACGTCGCTGTTCCGCGCACGCCGGCTGCATCACTCGTTCAAGCGTCGCGATCGCCGGCGCCGCGAGCACCGCGCGCGGCTGTCGCAGGTCGCCGCGCAGGGCGGCATCCCCGTCGAGACCGCGTCCGCGATCGACCGGCTGTCACGCGCGCCGCTGACCGCGAGCATTCGCCGGCTCGGCCGCCTGCTGATGCTCGACCGGTTCTGCCTGATCTTCGGCGTCGTGTTCGCGATCGTCGTGATGCTGATCGCGCTGCCGATCGTGTGGGCGCTGCTCGGGACCGCGGTCGCGATCGTCGCCGCGGCCGGGATCTCGCGCTGGCTCGGCGATCACCTGGTGACGTCGCAGCTGCCGATGCGCTCGATCCCGCAGCGCATCCGCCGCCACGTCGACGCGCCGGTCGTCGTGTTCGGTCACACGCACGATCCGAGGTGGCAGCCGCTGCGCTCAGGTGGCCTCTACGTCAACGCCGGCACGTGGCTGCCCGCGACGAAGCCGGGCCTGCGCCGCAGCTTCACGCACGTCATGATCCAGCCGCGCGACGGCGCGCCGCCGCTCGCCGAGCTCCGGCAGTGGCGCGAGGGCACGACGCAGCCGTTCGACGCGCGCGCCGATCTCGGCGCCGGCGTGACGACGCTGCCCGGCGTCCGGCTCGACCACGAGCCCGGCGAGCGCGAGGTCGAGGTCGCGTTCAAGCGCCGCGCGTGATCACGGCACGAGCACGGCGCGGAACCGCACCCGGTTCTCCATCATCTTCGTGAACGCTTGCTCCGCCTGGTCGAGCGGGAACGTCTCGACGCGCGGCCGGACGTTCGTCAGCGCCGAGAACGCCATCGTGTCCTCGGAGTCGATCGCGCTGCCGCTCGGCCAGCCGGCGACGGTCTTGCCGCTCAGCAGGCCGAACGCCGACACCTGCAGCGGCTCGAACGGCGCGGCGACGATCAGCAGCTTGCCGCGCGACTTGAGGCCCTCGACCGTCGACGCGATCGCCTGCGAGTGCGGCGCGGTCGCGAGCACGAGATCCGCACCGCCGAGCTTCTTCAGGGCTTCGCCGGCCGGCGTCGCCTCGGTGTCGACGTACGCGTGCGCGCCGAGCTCGCGCGCGAGCTGCGCCTTGTCAGCACCGCGCGACACCGCGATCGTGCGGAACCCCATGCGCGCCGCGTACTGGATCGCGAGGTGACCGAGCCCGCCGATCCCCTGCACCGCGACGGTGTCACCGGGACGCGCGCCGCTGTTGCGCAGCGAGTTGTACGTCGTCACGCCCGCGCACAACAGCGGCCCGGCGTCGACGGCGGACAGCCCCTCGGGGATCCGTGCAACCGACTCCGACGGCACGACCGCGTACTCGGCGTAGCCGCCGTCGTGGCTGATGCCGGTGACCTTCGCGGCCGCGCAGTTGATGAACAGCCCGCGCCGGCACGCGTCGCACTGGAAGCAGTGGCCGCCGTGCCAGCCGACGCCGACGCGATCGCCGGCCTTCCACATCGTCACGCCCGCGCCGACCGCGTCGATCCGCCCGGCGATCTCGTGCCCGGGGACGCGCGGCAGCGTCATCCCCGGAAACCCGGCGCTCTTGACGAACGCGTCGCTGTGGCAGACGCCGCACGCCTCGACCTTGACGCGGACCTGACCCGCGCCCGGCTCGGGCACGTCGCGCTCGACGATCTCGAACGGACCATTGGCCTTGCTGATCTGTGCCGCTCTCATCTTCTTCGCCATGGCGGGACGATCGCGGACGCGCTGCGACCGCACAATCGGGAGTCACCTGCCATTGTGGTGAGGGCAGGCGATCAGAAATCGGCGCCGAGGCCCGCCTGCACGATCAGCGGATTGACCCACACGCTCATCTTCGCGGTGCCGACCTCGACGGTATCGAACAGCGGCAGCTCCGGCGTCCGGACCTGGATGTGCTCGACCGTCGCGCGCGCGAGCATGAGGCCGATGAACTTGACGTCGAGCCGGAAGTACACGCTGCTGAACAGCGACGCCTCGAGGCCGGTCTGCACCACGACGCCGGGTGCTGGCGCGATCGACATGTCCGGCTGCGCGACCTCGGTCAGGATCGGGTTCGTCACCTTCGCGTCGTACGCGACGAGCACGGCGAGCCCGGCGCCGAAGAACGGCCGCAGCCGCGCGCCCGGACGCGTGTGATAGACCGCGGTCAGCAGGGGCGGCGCGGCCTTCGCCTCGCCGAGCTCGGGGCCGAGCGCGGGGACGCCGGTCGGGATCCCGAGCGCCATCGGTGCGATCGATTCGTCGGCGATCGTGCCGGTGCCGCGGAACTTCACGGTGAACGGCACGCCGAGCACGGTCTCGAGCGACCACCGATCATTGAGCGAGTAGCCGAGCGACAGCGCGGGGATCGTCGCGGAGCTGACCTCGGCGCCCGAGCCGGCGATCGGCCCGTTCTGCACCGCGAGGCTCGCGGCACCGTCGATATCCGCGAGCTCGAGCTCGCGCGACACCGCGAGCGGCGCGACGTGCGCGACGCCGGCGCGGACGTAGAACCGCTTGTGCTTGCGCGCGGGCTTCGACGTCGCGACGACCTTCGTCGCAGGCTCGGGGTCGGTGACCGGCGCGGGCGGTGGTGCGGGCTCGGTCGGCGGCGGCGTCGGTGTCGGGACCGGATCGGGCGCGACCTCGATCTCGGGCTCCGGCTGCTTCGGCTCCTCCTTCGGGGCAGGCTTCGGCTTCTTCTTCCGGTGCTTCTTCGGCTTCGCGTCCGCGACGCCGGCGATCACGACGCTCGCGACGACAAGCCACAGGCAGGATCGCTTCATCGTTCCGCTCATCGTTCCGCTCCGCGCAGCGGCCGCGACACGAGCTGCAGCTTCATCTCGCCGCGCCGCAGGATCATCTGCACCGAGCCGCCGATGCCGAGCGGCGCATCGATGTTGACCTCGACCGGCACGTCCTCGAGGTTCGACGCGCCGATCGCGATCCGGCCGTCGGGCAAGAAGTCGACCGGGCCCTCGAGCGACACGGTCAGCGGCTTCGAGTGCAGATCGTGGCTCGACAGCGTGATGCTCATGTCCGGTGCGTCCATGTAGAGGTCGAGCGCGAGCACCATCGTCGGCGCGCCGTTCTTGTCGATGATGAAGCCGGTCGGTGCGCCGCCGGTCGGCTCGCGGATCCGCAGCACGTTCGTCCCGGTGTCGGTCGAGATGCTGATGCCGACCGATGCGGTCAGCCGCACCGACGTGCCGAACATCGCCTGCGCGCCGAGCACGACCGGGATACACGCCGGTGCGGTCGCGCCGCCGGGCAGCGGGCAGTTCGACGTCACCTCGCCGAGCTCGACCGGCATCGCGCCCTGCAGGTACAGACAGCCGTCGACCTCGGGCGTCGCGGGCAGGCAGTCCTCGCCTTCGAACCGCGCGTTGCTGACCGAGCCGGTCGTGCCGGTGATCGTCAGCGCCGCGCGGTTGCCATCGCGTCGCAGCTCGCCGCCGTCGAGGAAGCCGTTCGCGTTGATGTCGGTGTACGGCCCGGCCTCGGCGACGAGGTACGTCGAGGCGCTCGGCTCGCCACCGACGAACGCGAGCGCGATCGCGCCGCCGCCGGAGTCCCCGCTCTCGGTGCCGTTCAGCGGATCGAAGCTCGCCGCGCCGCCGTTGATGCCGCAGATCTCGCCGCCGTTGCAGCTGCCGTCGCCGCCCGAGATCAGCGCCGCGCGATAGCGCCGGCCGACGACCCACGGCTCGTCGGGGACGAACTGCAGGCTGCGGCCGCGCACGAGCAGCGTGCCCGGCACGGTGGCGATGCACGTGCCGATCGCGTCGACCTCCTCGATCCGGACGCTGCCGGTGTCGCACGCGGTGCCGAGCGCGATCGTGCTCGGGATCGGCGGCTGGCTGAACACGACCTCGACCGGCTCGTTCGCGGCGAGCGTGAACGGGTGATAGAGGTCGTCGCTGTCGAGCCCGCCCGCGCAGCGGCCGGGGCTGCCACCGCTCGCCGCGGTCAGCGCGCACGGCACGCCGGGGTGGGTCGCGAGCGCGGTCAGCGGTACGCCGGTCGAGAACAGCGTCGGCGTCGAGAACGCCAGCGTCTGGCCGGGCATCGCGTTGCCCGCGACGTCGGCGATGTCGGACATCGTGACCTGGAAGCTCGTCGAGTACGGCAGCCGGCTCGTCGGCCGCACGACCACCGCGGAGCCATGGCTCTCGATCACGGCCGCGATCGAGGCGCCGGCCGAGGTCGTCAGCGTGATGCCGCCGGCGCGTGCGCGATCGAGATCGATCGGCTCGTCGAACACGAGCTCGATGCCGTCGCCGGGCTCGTGCTCGGCGGTGCCATCCGCCGGCGTGGTCGCGACGAGCGCGGGCGGCGTCGTGTCGACGGGTGGCGTCGCCGACGGATCGGTGATCAGCTGCAGCACGAGGTTCGACGGCGCCTCGGTCACGCCGAGCAGGCCCATCTCGATCGACGCGACGCTCTCGATCGCGAGCACGCCGTCGGTCGCGACCGCGGTGCCCGTCGCCTCGACGCCGAGCACGGTCTGCGCGAGCACCGCGTTGCCGAGCGGATCGACCGCGTAGATCGCGAGATCGAGGCTGAGGTCGACATAGAGCGGCGCGCGATCGTTCTCCGGCCGCTGATCCGGCTTCTGGTACGGGTTGCGATAGATCCGCCCGCCACCGTCGGTGAGCAGCTCGATCTGGATGTCGCCGGTCGACAACCCGACCGGGATCTGGCCGCCGAGCTTGACGTCGAGCCCGGTCGCGGCGAGCCGCTGACCGCGCCGGATCGTGAACGCGATCGGACCGCCGAGCGCCTTCGGATCGCCGAGCTCCGCGGCGAGCGTGCTCGGCTGGAGCGTCACCGTCTCCTTGCCGATCAGCGGCTTGTCGAGCGCGATCACGTTCGCGTCGGTGCCGGCGCGCGTCGTCGCGGGACCCGGATCGCTCGGGCCCTTCGTCCGCAGCACCTGCGCGATCGTGCCCGCGCCCTTCGTGTTGTCGGGGACGAGCGTCACCGTGGTCGGCCCGAGCGCCGTGCCGCCGAGATCGCGGATCGCCGAGCCGAGCCGGAGCTCGTACGTCGTCCCCGCGGTCAGATCGTCGACCGGGTCGATCGCGACGTGGATGCCCTGCGCGATCACGGTCGCCGCCACCGGCGCGCCGGTCGCCTGCTCGACGAGCTCGACCGAGTTCGCGCCGCCGACGACCGTGCGCGGGTCGAGCGGCTCGCTGAACACGAGCCGGATCGTCGAGCTCTCGAACATCGGCCGCATCGACGTCGGGTTCGCGGGCTCGCCGCCATTGACCGCGACGAGCGATGGCACCGCCGACTTCGGCTGGCTCGTGCGCGTCGTGAACGACAGCAGTGGTCCGCTCGCCGGCAGGTTCGTGGCGGTCGGCGCGAGCACGGCCGACGCGAACAGCTGGTACGTCGTGCCCGGCTTCATCAGCGGCGCGGTGAACGCGACCGACTTCTTGTCCGCGGACACCTCCGGCGTCGCGATCACCGCGCTGCCGTCCGGCGCGACGAGGCAGAACCCGCCACTCGAGCCGTTGCACGTGCCGAGCGCGCTCTCGACCACCGGATCCGAGAACGTCACGACGATCCGCGCGCCGAGCGGGACATCGATCTGATGATCGATCGGATACGTGAACACGACGCCTGGCTCGGCAGTCTGCAGCGGCGGGGTACCGTCGCCGCACGCCGCGACGATCAGCGCCAGCACGAGCCATCTCTTCGTCACCACCACGCGCCCACCATAATCGAACAGAAGTCAGTACGAACAGCGCGAAAGTCACAACCGCGCGACAGGGCGCCGCCCGCGCAGCTATCAATACATCGCAGCGCCGACCGAAACCCGGGTAACGCCGTTATCATCGGCCATCGTGCTCGACGAGGACCCGCTGGACGACCGCCTCGCCCCGCACGAGTGGAAGCTGCGGCTCGTCGCGATCCCGGCGGCGTTCGCGATCGCGCTCGCGTTCCACGCCTGGCCAACCGGCCACTGGCTGCAGCGCACGTTCCTGACGATGATCCCGCACGAGCTCGGGCACGCGGTGACTGCGTGGTTCTGCGGCTACACCGCGGTGCCGTCGGTCTGGAAGACGCTGGTTCCCGAGGCGCGCGGGGTGATCGCGCCGGTGCTCGTCGGCGCGCTGAATGCGTACCTGCTCGTGCGCGCGTGGAACACGCAGGGCAAGACGATCGCGGCGATCGCGATCGCGCTCGTGCTCGCGCAGCTCGTCGGCACGTTCGTGATCGAGCCGCGCACCGCGAGCATGGCGATCACGTTCGGCGGCGACGCCGGCGCGATGGTGATCGGCACGCTGCTCGTCCTCGCGTTCTTCGCGCCCGCCGGCAGCAAGCTGCGCCAGGGCGGCCTGCGCTGGGGCCTGCTCGCGATCGGCGCCGCGACGCTCGTCGACACGTTCGCGACCTGGTGGACCGCGCGCCACGACGTCGACGCGATCCCGTTCGGCGAGATCGAGGGCGTCGGGCTGTCGGATCCGTCGAAGCTCGAACAGCTCCACGGCTGGACGCCGCACCAGATGATCGATCGCTACACGACGCTCGGCCTCGCGTGCTTGCTCGTGATCGCGGTGGTGTGGGCGTGGGGGACCTCGCGTGCCCGGCGGGATGTCGGAGGGGCGTGATACCGCTTGCCGCGTGAGCCGGAACCCTGCCGAGACGCCGCTGATGCGGCAGTACCTCGACATCAAGGACAAGCACCCGGATGCGGTGCTGTTCTTCCGGCTCGGTGACTTCTACGAGATGTTCTTCGAGGATGCCGTGCTCGGCGCGCGCCTCCTCGATCTGACGCTGACGACGCGCGACAAGGGCAAGGACGACGCGGTGCCGATGTGCGGCGTCCCGCATCACGCGGCGCGCGGCTACATCGCGAAGCTGACCGAGCTCGGCCACAAGGTCGTGCTGTGCGAGCAGGTCGAGGATCCGAAGCTCGCGAAGGGGCTCGTCAAGCGCGAGGTCGTTCGCATCGTCACGCCGGGGATCGTGCTCGACGACGAGGTGCTCGAGCCGAAGCTGCCGCGCTACGTCGTCGCGCTCGTGCCGGCGTCGCGCGCGCCGGCGAAGCCAGCGAAGGCCCGGATCACGAAGAAGCCGGCGTTCGCGGTCGGCACGCGGCCGGGCGACCGGCCCGTCGTCGAGGCGCCGCCCGCGATCGACACGTGCGGGCTCGCGTACCTCGACGCGACGACCGGCGAGCTCGCGGCGACCGAGCTCGCGATGTCCGCGGTCGTCGACGAGCTCGTGCGGATCGCGCCGCGCGAGGTGATCTGCGCGCCCGAGCTGCTCGCGGAGAGCTCGCGGCTCGCGCCGATCCGCGCGCGCTACCGCTGCGCGTGGAATGCGGGCGTGATTCCCGACGACGTCGGCGAGGAGCTCGCGGCGCTCGACGTCGATCCCGAGCTCGCGGAGCGGCCGCTGGCGGGGCGCGCGGCGGCCGCGGTCGTCGCGTACGCGCGGTCGACGCAACCGACCGGCGCGCTGCCGATCACGCGGCTCGCGCTGTACGCGCCGGGTGACAGCGTCGTGCTCGACGAGGCGGCGATCGCGAACCTCGAGCTGGTCGAGACGCTGATCGGGCGCAAGCGGCAGGGCTCGCTGCTCGACGTCGTCGATGACACCGTCACCGCGCCGGGCGGCCGGCTGCTGCGGCGCTGGCTGCTGTATCCGCTCGTCGACGTCGAGCGGATCCGCCGCCGCCAGGACGCGGTCGCGTGGCTCGTCGAGCGGCCGGCGCTGACCGACGCGATCCGCAAGACACTCGGCAAGATCGCCGATCTCGAGCGGCTCGCCGGCAAGTGCACGCTCGGTGTCGCCACCCCGCGCGATCTCGGCCGGCTGCGCGACGCGCTGCTGCAGCTGCCCGAGCTGATCGAGCTCGTGCGCTCGGGGCACGACGCGTTTTCCCGGCTCAACTGGTCCGGCGATCCGATGCTGCTCGATCGTCCCGCCGATCTGCCGGCGCTGCTCGATCTGCGCGCGTGCGCCGATCCGGCGCTGCCCAAACTCGCGCGCCGGTTGTCCGAGGCGCTCGTCGACGAGGTGCCGGCGCTGCTGAAGGACGGCGGCGTGATCCGCGCCGGGTTCGACGCGACGATCGACGATTGCCGGCGGCTCGCCGACGGTGGCAAGGACGAGATCCTCGCGATCGAGGAGCGCGAGCAGAAGGCGACGCAGATCGCGAGCCTCAAGGTCCGCTACAACCGCGTGTTCGGCTACTACCTCGAGGTCACGAAGTCGCACCTCGCCAAGGTGCCGGCGCACTACGTGCGGAAGCAGACGATCGCGACCGGCGAGCGCTACGTGACCCCGGAGCTCGCCGAGCTCGAGCGCAAGGTGCTCGGCGCCGAGGACACGCTCGCGGCGCGCGAGGCCGAGCTGTTCCGGATCGAGGTCCAGCGCGTCGCGCAGCTCGCGCGCCAGGTGTCGGCGGCGGGCGCGGCGCTCGCGGTGCTCGACGCGTGCGGCTCGCTCGCGCAGGTCGCCGCGCAGCGCGGCTACTGCCGGCCCACGGTCGACGACGGGCTCGCGCTCGACCTCGTCGACGGCCGGCACCCGGTGATCGAGGCGCTGCTGCCCGAGGGCACGTTCGTGCCGAACGATTGCCGGCTCGACGCGGGACCGGAGTCGACCGAGCAGCTCGTGCTGATCACCGGGCCGAACATGGCCGGCAAGTCGACGTACATGCGGCAGGTCGCGCAGATCGTGCTGCTCGCGCAGATCGGCAGCTTCGTGCCGGCGAAGGCGGCGACGATCGGGCTCTGCGATCGCGTGTTCACGCGCGTCGGCGCCGCGGACAACCTGTCGCGCGGAGACTCGACGTTCATGGTCGAGATGCGCGAGACCGCGACGATCCTCGCGAAGGCGACGCGGCGGTCCTTGGTCGTGCTCGACGAGGTCGGGCGGGGGACGTCGACGTTCGACGGCGTCTCGATCGCGTGGGCGGTCGGCGAGTACCTGCACGACGTGCTCGGCGCGCGGACGCTGTTCGCGACGCACTATCACGAGCTGGTCGCGCTTGCCGACACGCGGCGGCGGGTCAAGAACGTCTCGGTCGCGGTGCGCGAGCACAAGGGCGAGATCGTGTTCCTGCGTCGCGTCGTGCCGGGCGGCGCGAGCAAGAGCTACGGCATCGACGTCGCGCGGCTCGCCGGGCTGCCTGCGTCGGTGATCGCGCGGTCGCGCGAGATCATGTCGCGGCTCGAGGGCGGCTCGCAGCTCGCGGCGTCGCCGCAGCTGTCGCTGCTCGCGCCGGCCCCGCCATCTCCGGCGCTCGCGCGGCTCGCGACGGTCGATCTCGATCGCACGACGCCGCTGCAGGCGCTGCAGATCCTCGACGAGCTCAAGGCGCTACTGTCGTAGGGCCATGACCGTCACGACCACGCGCGACCGCACGGTGCTCCGCGCGCGGCTGCGACGCCACGCCGCGCTCCACCTCTACGAGCTCGGCGATCTCGACGACTTCTTCTGGCCCCACACGACGTGGTTCGTCGACGGCGAGGGCGTCGCACTGCTGTACACCCCGCCCGGCACCGCCGTGCTGCTCGCGTTCGCGGCCGACGACGAGCTCGCACCGCTCGCGGCGCTCGTCGACGAGATCCGCGACCAGCTGCCGGCCGAGCTCTACGCGCACGTCAGCCCTCCGATCGTGCCGGTGCTCGCGCGCAGGTACGAGGTCTCGTCCGGTGGCGTGCACGACAAGATGGCGCTCGCAGATCGATCACGGCTCGGCGACGGCGGCGGCGCGAGCCAGCTCGGCCCGGGCGACGTCGACGAGCTGGTCGCGTTCTACGCGCGCTGCTATCCCGGCAACTGGTTCGATCCACGCATGCTCGAGACCCGGCAGTACTTCGCGATCCGCGAGGCCGGCGCGCTCGTCGCCGCGGCGGGCATCCACGTCTACTCGGCGACCGAGCGAGTCGCGGCGCTCGGCAACATCGCGACCGCGCCGGAGCAGCGGCGGCGCGGGCTCGCCGCGCGCGTCACGTCGGCACTGTGTCGGTCGCTGCTCGCGTCGGTCGATCAGATCGGCCTCAACGTCAAGGCCACGAATGACGCCGCGATCAGCTGTTACAAGCAGCTCGGGTTCGTGCGCGTCGCCGCGTACGAGGAGCTCGCGTTGCGCCGGCGCTAGCGCGCGCCGAAAATCCGTCGCGCGCCGCCGCCCTGTTCTCCATGAATCCATCGCGCGCGCGACGCAACCGCTCGATGCACGAGCCAGCATCGCGAGGCACGCGCGCTGCAGCTCGGCCGGAACATGCAGCGTGCTCTGTGCGTGTCCTTCGTCCTCGTCTCCGCCTGCGCGACCGAGCCCGAGCCGGTGCCGGCGCCCGCGGGACCGCCGGTGATCGCGATCGCACACGGTGGCGATCGGTTCGTCCGGCTGTCGTACGACTCGCCGCGGTTCGACGTCCGTGCACCGATCGTGATCGCGACGTCGGACGACGGTGAGCACTGGGAGCCGCGCACCGAGCTGGCCGAGTTTCTGCCGCCGAGCGCCGGCATCGCGTTTGCCGACGGCGTGTTCCTCGTCGTCGCGAGCGACTTCGATCCGGCGACCGCACACGCGATCGCGCTGCGCTCGACCGACGGCATCGAGTGGCAGCGCGTCGCCGATCCACCGCTCGACACTGGCGCGGTCGCCGGCGGCGGTGGCACGTTCGTCGCGGTGTCCGGCGATCACGGCATCGTCACGACGACCGACGGCAGTGCGTGGTCGGCGCCCGCCGCCGGCACCGCCGAGCTCTGGTACGAGCCGGAGGTCGTGCGCGCGGGCGATCGCTACGTCGCCTACGGCGAGGGCCGCGCGATGCTCGAGTCGTTCGACGGCACGACGTGGACCGCGTTCGACACCGAGCTGACCTCGATCGAGAGCGTCGGCACGATCGACGGCACGAGCGGCGGCGGCGCGATCGTCGGCTTCGGCACGTACGATTGCTGCTTCGGCGAAGTACCGGATGGCATCACGCACGTCGAGCTCCGCCGCGCCGAGGCCGCGTGGAACGTGCGCGCGCTCGAAGCGCAGCCGAGCTGGTCGGACTTCGTCGACGTCGGCGGGCGCACGATCGCCGTCACGATCGATCGGATCGCAACCAGCACCGACGGTGGCGTGACGTGGTCCGAGGAGCGGCGCGACCTCGGCTTCGGTCCGCGGATCGCGAGCGATGGCACGAACGTCGTGATCGCGACGAACCGCGGGATCCTCGTCAGCCACGACGGCGGGGTTCAGTTTGGCGAGCCAGGTTCGCTGTGATGTAACCGGAGCGTCGCATCCGTGAGCGGCTGCCAGTCGACAAAGGGATCCTGGCGTCGCCGTCGAGGTGCTATAGCGACGGACGCATGGCACGCACGAACGGCACGCATCACGGGGCGGTGGCGCTGGGTGGTGTGCTCGTCTTCATCGCGCTCGCGATCCTCGCGATCGGGTCGGCGCGGCATGCCGCCGCGCTCGTGATCGCCGGCGCCGGGCTCGGCACGCTCGGCTACGGCATCGACACCCGGCTATCGTGGCGCACGCCGATCGCGATGCTGACGACCGCGGTGATCGGCACCGCGGTCGCGGTCGCGCTGTTTCCGCTCGGCGCGAGCTGGGGCGAGGCGGTGTTCGTGATCGTCCTCGGCGTCGCCGTCACCGGCGGGATCGCCGAGCTGCTGCACGCGCGCGACCGCGCGTTGATAGCGCGCGTCGCCCAGGCGTACGACCAGCCGGTCGAGCTCGCGCGGCTCGTCGATCGCGCGTTGCTCATCTCGCGGCCGGTCGTGTTCGACGTCGCGAACGAGCTCGCGCGGTGGGGGCGCTACGATCTCGTCGAGAAGCTCGCGACGCTCGCGATCGTCCCGCAGTGCGAGTCCGCGCGCATGCTGTACCTCGCGGTCGCGCTCAACGCGCGCGGCAACGCGCAGAAGGCGATGGAGATCGCGCGCGCGAGTGACCACACCGAGCAGGGCGCGTTCGTCGCCGAGCAATGGACGCAGGTCGTCGCGCAGGTCCAGATCAACCTCGGCGAGGCGGCCGCGGTGATCGGCAAGCTGCAGGGTCCGTGTCCGGTGAATCACGCCATCACCGCGGCGAACCGCCAGCTCGTGCTCGCCGATGCGCACGTCGCGCTCGGCAATGTCGACACCGCGACCAGCATCGTCCAGGCGGTCGCGCGCGTGCACGGCCGGCCGGTGTTGCTGCAGCTCAGGGAGCAGCTGCGACCGACGTCGTCGATCGCGGCGCAGCTGCTCGACGGCGCGACCCCGTATCGCTGACCCCGGACGTTGTGGGCCGCCGCCCCCAATGGGGCCATTTCGGGGGTTGGAGGCCCGCGATCGCGCGCCGCAATTCGCTGGAATCGCTCGCGTTCGGCTTGGCGCGGTCCTTGGAGTGACCTCGGCGACCGCAGGAGGATTCCGTGAAGCACATGAGGCACATCGCGCTGGCAGCCGCGTTCGTGACCGCCCTGATCGGGTGCGGGGGCGAGGACAGCTCGGGGCCGCTCGGCAATGTCGACGCCCTGATCATCCTCCAGCGCCCCAAGCGCAACGAGACCGGCGACGTGTTCCAGTACACGTCGTACATCCCGGGCGCGCGGCTCGTGAAGCTGTCGCCGCCGACCGCGGACGGCACGCTGACGACGCTGTGCTGCGACCAGGCCGGCGCCGAGTTCGCCGCCATCGACATCTCTGGCTACGACATCTCGTTCGACGCCAAGCAGATCGTGTTCGCCGGCAAGCTCGCCGACAACCAGCGCTACGGCCTGTTCCTGCTCAACCTCGACAGCGGCGAGGTCCAGCAGATCCCGACCGATCCGGGCCGCGACTACGTCAATCCGATCTTCCTGCCGGGCGACAAGATCCTGTTCACGACGAACTCGGTCGTCGAGACCGGCGCGCGCCAGCACGTCGACGAGTACGAGCGCGGCGTCACGCTGCAGCTCGGCCGGATCAACACCGACGGCACGAACGAGGAGCTCGGGCCTCGCAACCTCTCGCACCGCACGTTCCCGACGCTCGCCTCCGATGGTCGCGTCGCGTTCACGCAGTGGGATCACCTCGGACCGGTCAACGCCGGCCACATGATGTTCGTCAACCAGGACATGCAGGAGCTCCGCGAGGGCTTCGGCAAGGAAGGCACCGGCGCGTCGAACTCGACGATCAAGGTGCAGGAGATCAGCCCGGGCCGGTTCATCGGCATCGCGACGTCGCGCGACCGCACGGTGCAGGCCGGCGGCCTGATCGACATCCGGCTCGGCACGGTCGTCGACAACGACGGCGTCGTGTCCGCGGCGGACAAGCAGTCGGAGGCGCGCGCGACGTATCACCTGCTGACGCCCGATGTCCCGCTCGATCGCGATCCGTCCGCGGACACGATCGGCCGCTACTACGACGCGTTCCCGCTCAACGCGAAGGACAAGCCAGACCTGCTCGTGTCGTGGGCCGATGGCCCGGTCGAGTCCGAGGTGCTCGCCGCCGCGAACCTGTCGGCGAACTTCGGCGTCTACCTGTTCGACAGCGAGCGCGGGCTGCGCCGCCCGATCCTCGACGATCCGGAGATGTGGGACGTGTTCGCGCGCCCGCTGCAGACGCGGCCGGCGCCGCCGATCGTCGCGTCCGCGAGTGACCCGACGCTGAACGGCGCGGCGCTGATCGGCTCGCTCAACGGCTACACGTCGAGCCTCAAGACGTTCGTGCCCGGCGAGATCTACGGCATGCGCGTGTCCGAGGGCTTCTCGTCGGAAGAGGGCTTCCCCGAGATGTTCGGCACGACCGAGTTCGAGGGCCAGGCGCAGCTCGGTGTCGCGCGGCTCGCGAGCGATGGCTCGTGGCTCGCGAAGGTGCCGGCGAACGTGCCGCTCCACATCCAGGCCGTCGACAAGTTCGGCATGGCGATCATGAACGAGCCGGTGTGGTTCAGCGCGCGGGCGAACGAGTCGCGCGTGTGCGGCGGCTGCCACGAGGATCGCACCGGCACGACGAACGTCGATCCGGGCCAGCTCGAGGCGTTCGCGATCGGCGCGACCGAAATGTTCAGCCAGACGCCGCGCGAGCAGCGCAAGTCGAACGTGTTCACGCGCGACCAGATCATGGGCGTCGCGTGGGACACCGTGCTGCAGCCGATCTTCGACGCGAAGTGCATCAGCTGCCACGGCGACTCGAACGCCGCCGGCATCGCGCCGTACACGATCACCGATCCGGTGACCGGCCAGACGATCACGTGGACGTTCAACCTGACGAGCCGCACGATCCCGCTGACGATCGGCGGCGAGTCGCTCGGTGACTTCCCGGCCTCGTACATCTCGATGGCCGGCCTCGACATGGAAGCGGTCGAGGAGGGCAACCTGATGATCAGCGGCAACTACCAGGTCTACATGAACCCGCAGGACGCGCGCGGCAGCAAGGCGATCCAGCTGCTGAACCCGCCGCTCCAGTTCCCGAGCCAGAGCCTCGCGACGCGCGCGTTCCAGACGACGCCGCACATGCAGGCGGTCGGTGGCAGCGAGCTGACGGCCGACGAGTTCTACGCGCTGATCCTGGCCGCGGACCTCGGCGTCAACTTCTACGCCCGCGAGAACAACCCGGGCCTCAACATCTACTGAGCCGCGAGGAGATGAACCCCATGAAGAACATCGGTATCAAGCTCGCGGCGGTCGCGTTCCTCGTGTGCGCCGGCACGCCGGCATTCGCCGGCAAGGGCGGCAGCGCCGCGCAGCTGCAGTCCGCGATCGCGTCGCGCTCGACGGACGCGATCATCGCCGAGGTCGAGCGCATCGAGTCGCTCGCCTGCACGCCGTGCGTCCAGATGGTGACCGACCTGACCGCCGACGCGCGCTATCCGGTGCGCGAGGTCGCCGCCTGGTGGTTCGCGAAGCGGCCCGCGCTCGCGAAGCAGCTCGCGACGAAGTTCAAGCTCGACCTCGCGTCGGGCACGTCGATCCAGGTGCGGAACGCGGCCGACTTCCTCGGCGCGAGCAGCACGTTCGACGCGCTGCCTGCGCTGCGTGCCGCGATCCGGCGCGACGTCGATGCCGACGCGAAGCTCGCGATCGTGCGCGCGGTCGATCTGCTCGGCAATCTCGGCGGCAACGAGGTGCTGACGGTCGCGATGACCGACCGCGACGCGAGCGTGCGTGCGGCCGCGGTCAAGGCATGGCGCGACATCCGCGGCCAGGTCGATGCGGCGCCGGTCGTGCCGCTGCTCGCCGATCCCGACGCGCTCGTGCGTGCCGAGGCGGCGACCGTCGTCGGCGGCATGAAGCAAACGGCCGCGGTCGGTGCGCTCGAGGGCATCGTCGTCAACGACCCGAGCCCGGTCGTCCGCCGCAACGCGGCCTGGGCGCTCGGCAAGCTCGGCCTGAGCTCGTCACGCGACGCGCTCGCACGCGCCACGCTCGACACGAGCGGGCTCGTGCGGATGACGGCGAAGGCGGCGCTCGCCACGATCCGGTAGGAGGAACTTGGAGGGCGTGGCGCGATCGATGATGAGACGGGTGGTCGTCGGGCGAGATCGCGCGGTGGGGGAGGTGGTCACGGTGACGCCGCGTCCCGCAAAGGCGCGGCGCCACCGTGACGCCGGCCGCAGAACACGGCGCCATTCGTCGACGATGACAGCAGCGACCGAGGTACCATGAGCCACATGAAGCGCAGGGAAAGCTTCACCACCGGGGCGATCTGCGCGCTCGCGCTGATCGCGTTCGGCGCGTGCGGCGACTCGCCGAAGGGCCGCACGTTCTACGAGCGCAACGTCGAGCCGATCCTCGTCCAGAAGTGTGCGGGCAACACGTCCGGCTGCCACTCGACGAACGAGGGCGATCCGTTCGCGATCGCGGCCGGCAACTTCGACGTCACGTCGTTCGAGAACGTCCAGAAGCGCCGCGACGTGCTGAGCTCGTTCGGCGCGTATCCGTATCCGCTGCTGCTGATCAAGGCGGTCGGCCCCGGCCGGCTCAAGCTCCAGTACGGCGGCGAGTTCCGCAACATCGACGTCCAGCACTCGGGCGGCGGCATCATCGACGTCGGGTCGGACGCGTACTTCACGCTGCAGTCGTGGCTCGACAACGGCGCGACCGAGAACGGCCTGCGGCCCGCGACGCCGCCGGTCGCCGGAACGGGCGGCTGCTCGACGGAGATCCCCGCCGGCTTCGATCCGTCGCAGTTCAACACGCTGCCCGGGTTCGACACGTTCAAGACGAACGTCCAGCCGATCCTCGGCGCGCACGGCTGCAACGTCTCGAGCTGTCACGGCGCGCCGCAATCGGACTTCTACATCACGTGCGGCCAGGACGAGGATCAGCTCGCGTTCAACTTCAGCCAGGCGTGGGCGTTCGTGAACAACCCGGTCGACGACTCGCAGCTGCTGCGCGTGCCGCTCGCCGTGGGCGCCGGCGGCCGCGGTCACACCGGCGGTGATCAGTTCGACGCGATCGACAACCCGGAATTCCAGACGATCCGCGCGTGGGCCGAGAGCGTTGGCGTCCGCGACTTCGCGAATGGCGATCCGAACAAGCAGTTCTTCGCCGCGAACGTCCAGCCGCTGCTCGTCCAGCGCGGCTGCGCGTTCCAGGCCTGCCACAGCCCGCAGGGGCCGAACGACTTCAAGCTGCGGACCGGCGCGCCCGGCTTCTTCTCCGCCGTCGCGCTGCAGAAGAACTACGACCTGCTGAAGCACGAGTTCATGGCGCTCGAGTTCCCCGACGCGCGTCGCGGCCGTGCGGTCGCGAAGGCGCTCCTCGAGGACGATCCGCGGCTCGCGAGCGTCGGTGGCATCGCGCACCGCGGTGGCCCGGTGCTCGAGACGCCGGGCACGCCCGCGGATCCCGCGGCGTGTCCGGCGACGTTCGATCCCGCGACCGCGACCGCGTTCTGCACGATCCAGCACTGGCTCGATCTCGAGCGCGCCGCGGATGCCGCGAACGTGACGTCGATGAATCCCGGCGATCCGATCCGGATCGTCTACGTCGAGCGCCCGGCGGGCAGCGCGAGTGCCGGCCGCCTCGAGTTCGACGAGTTCCACGGCGGCGCCGAGATCCGTGTCGCGACGACGAGCTTCGGCGCCGAGCAATCGATCAACGCGGCCGATGCCGGTGGTGGCATCGCGATCAGCAACGCGTGCGGCATCACCGGCGGTGACATGCAGTCGCCGAACGTCTCGAACGACGGCACGCGCGTCGTGTTCGCCGGCCGCGCCACCGCGAACGAGCCGCTCGGCATCTTCATCGCGACGATCGACGGCGCGACCTGCAACCGCGTCACGCCGCCCGCCCCCGACTCGAACGGCCTCAAGGTCCACAACTTCGATCCGGTGTTCTCGCCGGATGGCCAGTACATCGTGTTCGCGTCGACGCGCGGCAAGCCCGGCACCGGCGCGCTCAAGTCACGCAAGCGGTTCCTGCCGCAGTCCGACCTGTGGCGCGTCCGCGTCAACGGCACCACCGTCGACGACTCCACGCTCGAGCAGATGACGTTCCTGTCGAACTCGGAGGTCAGCCCCGGCTTCATGCGCGAGGGCCGCGTCATCATGACGACCGAGAAGGCGAGCGCGAGCTTCTACCAGCTGTCCGGCCGCCGGATGAACTGGGACCTCACCGACTACCACCCGCTGCTCGCGCAGCGCAAGGACTCGCCGTACGCGGACCCGACGAACCTCGCGACGACGCTGCCGTCGATCGGCTACTCGTCGGCGACCGACATCCGCGAGTCCTCCGACGGTGACTTCCTGCTGATCCTGTCCGACGTGAACGCCGATGGCACGCCGACGCTGCCCGGCGCCGCGGGCGCGCTCGCGATCTTCAACCGCTCGATCGGTCCGTTCGAGCAAGGCCGCAACGACGTCGGCTACCTCAAGTCGGTGCGCATCATCGACGAGGCGTCCGCGACCGGCCGCGCCGGCTCGCCCGGCGGCTACCGCCACCCGGTCGCACTGCCCGACGGCACGATCATGGCCGCGTTCGCGAGCAACGTCGCGCAGGGCAACTTCGATATCGTCGCGGTCAACCCGCGCGATGGCTCGCGCCGCGCGCTGTTCACGAACCCGAACGGCCGCGTGCGCGTCGACGCCGTCCTCGCGTACAAGTCGCCGCCGCGCCAGCTCTACGCGAACCGCCGCCAGCTCGTGTTCGGCGGCGCCGCCGATCAGGATCCGGCGACCGCGATCGTCCACATGCCGCACGCGCCGTCGCTGTTCACGCTGCTCACCGGCAACCTGCGCCGCGGCCGCCCGGTCGACGCGTTCGATGCCGCGCGCTTCCTCGCGGTCTACCTCGAGCAGCCGTGCCCCGCCGGTAACTGCACGCCGAACGCGAACGGCATCTTCGAGAGCCGCACGCTGCTCGGCAAGGCCTCGCTGTCCGACGACGGCTCGGTCGCGGTCCGGCTACCGAGCGGCACCGGCGTGATCCTCGAGCTCCAGGACGGCGATGGCAATCCGATCGTCACGATGTCCGAGGAGCACCAGCTCGGCCCGGGCGAGCGCGTCTCGATGGGCGTGCCGCGAGCGCTGTTCGACGGCGTGTGCGGCGGCTGCCACGGCTCGATCAGCGGCCGCGAGCTCGACGTGTCGATCACGCCCGACGCGCTGACCGGTGCGTCGCAGTCGACGGCGGCGACGGCGCTGCCGAAATCGTTGCCGTAGGGAACGCAGAGCCGTGTCGGGTGGCGGAACGCAGAGCCGCCACGGAACGCCAAGGCCGCGCCGAGCGGCGGAACGCCGAGCCGCAGAGCCCGGCGTAACGCAAAGAAGCAAAGCCGCTGAGCCCGCAAAGGATCTATCAAACCCTCGAGCGCGTCGTCGACGAGACCGCGAACGTCGCCGCTCGAACCGTTGGACCACCGCGCCGAGCGGCGGAACGCCGAGCCGCAGAGCCCGGATCAACGCGGAGAAGCAAAGCCGCCGAGCTCGCAAAGGATCCATCAAACCCTCGAGCGCGTCGTCGACGAGACCGCGAACGTCGCCGCTCGAACCGTTGGACCGCCGCGTCGAGCGGCGGAACGCCGAGCCGCAGAGCCCGGCGTAACGCAAAGAAGCAAAGCCGCTGAGCCCGCAAAGGATCTATCAAACCTTCGAGCGCGTCGTCGACGAGACCGCGAACGTCGCCGCTCGAACCGTTGGACCGAGCTGAGCGATCTCTCCCCGCGAGATCTCGAGATCCGGCGGAAAAGAGGCCTAGGCTCGTCGAGAGATGCAGGCTCGCGTTCGCGCCGGTGCTGCTGTCGTGGGTTTATTAGATCCTTTGCGAGCTTTGTGGGCTCTGCTTCTCCGCGTTGATCCGGGCTCTGCCGACTTTGCGACCGCTCGCTGGAGGCCGGGCGGTCGGCGTACGGTTGACGATCGGCGTACGCGTGATCCGGCAAGACGCACCCTTTGAGGTCGCGAGTTCGATGGAACAAGAGCCGTGTTCGTCGAGGGATCCAGGCTCGTGTTCGCGCCGGAGTCGCAGTCGTGGGTTTGTTGGATCCTTTGCGTGCTTGGCGGCTTTGCCTCTTTGCGATGATCCGTGCTCTGCGGACTTCGCGTTCCGCCTCTCGGCGTACGGTTCGCGCGACGGTTGACGCTCGGCGTTCGCGCTCAGCGCGCAGCGGCCACGAACGCCGCGACGCTCGTCCACAGCGTCTCGAACTGCGCGCGATCGAACGACGAGCCGCTGCGGATCCAGTCGGTGTGCGGCGGCTGGTGATCCGGATCGTCGAAGTGGCCGATCACGTCGAGGTGATCGGCATCGGCGGCGTACAGGATCTTGCCGCGGCGCTGCGACGTGATCGGGACGATCGCATCGCCGGCGCCGACGCGGCTGTATAGCCACGCGTAGAGCGCGTACGTCGCCTGTTGCCACGGCCGCGGGCCGAGCGCGAGCCGGGTCCGGATCCGCGGGGCAGGGGCCTCCGCGGTGACCGACGCGTACGCGACGCCAGGCCGATCCGCGGTCGACGCATCGAACAGGTCCATCGCGGCGGGCGTCAGCTGCGGCATCAGCGCCTGATCGCGATAGACGTCGCGCACGAACGCGGCGACCAGCTCGCGCTGCTCTGTGTCGAGCGTGCCGAGCAGCTCGGCCTCGAGGTGCTCGAGCAGCGCGACCGGCGCGCTCGCCGCGCGAAATGCGAGGCGCGACAGCGTCGCCGCGACCCGCGTCAGCAGGCCGACCGGCAGCCGGCCGCGGCGCAGGATGATGATCGTGAGCAGCGAGAGCAGGCGCAGCACGCGCTGGCCCATCATGCTCGCGAAGAACTCGGCGAGCGGCGTGCCGCGGTGGGGCGTCGCGACCGCGATCACCGAGCGCACGCGCGATGCGATCGGCTCCGCGTCGAGCTCGGCGTCGTCGAGCGACAGGTTCGGGGTCGTGACGAGCCGGGCGTCGAGGCCGCCCGTCGAGTGGCCGATCAGGTGGAGCGGCGCGTTCGCGGGTGCGGTCTCGGCGATCGTGCGCAGCAGCTGGGCGGCGCGCACGCGCAGCGATGCGGTCGGCTGCAGCCGGACGCGGTGGATTTCGACCGCGAGCTGCTCGCGCGCGAACGCATCCTCGAGGAACTCGCGGACGTGCGTGAAGTAGACGAGCCGTCCGAAGTTGACGAACCCGAAGAAGCCCGGGATCAGGAAGACGTGGTGCGTTCGCCGCGGCACGGGCGAACGACTGTACCGCGGGTTACTTCTTCGGCGGCGGCGCGGTGCCCTGCGCCTTGATCACGTCGTCGACGGCGTTGCTGTTCGCCTTGACGTCGGGCTTGTCGGTCTTGTCGGTGTCGATCACCGCCTTGATGACGGCCGACGTCTCCGGCTTCTTCTCGGCCTTCGACTCGCGGAGCGCGATCAGCTCCTTCTTGACCTTGCGATCTTCGATCACGAGGCCGAGCGCCGCGTACGACTTGAGCTTGTCGACCGCGCGCGCCTCGAAGTCATCCGCGGTCCACGTGATCGTGCTGGTGTCGACGGCGCCGGGGCCGTACTTCGCCTGCATCACGCTCTTGAACGTCTCGAAGTTCTGCTTGTCCTCGGGGAGGATCGAGACGTCGAGCGAGACGAACATCTTCCAGAGCTTGCCGTCCTTGAAGAAGAAGAACCGGCGCTGGTTCTTGCCGTCCTTGTTCTCCCACCGCTCGAGCATCGACTCGCCGGTGTTGTGGGCGAACTCGTCCTCGATGATCGAGACGTCCCAGCCGGTCTTCTTGCCCTCGAACGAGATGTAGCTCTGGCTGATCCGCGCGAGCTCGGTCTTCTTCTCCTTGCGGAGCCGATCCTGGAGCGCGATGTCGGTCGTCGCCTTGATCTTCTCCTCGTAGCGCTCGTCGAGCTGCTTGCCGAGTTGCTTGACGACGTCGTCCTTGCTCATGCCGAACTTGAAGCCGGCGAACAGCTCGGCGAGCGCCTTCTTCTTCTCGCCGGTCACCATCACGACCTTCTTCGGCGGCGGCGCCTTTTCCTTCTTGGCCGCGGCGGGCTTCTTCGCCGGGGCAGCGGCCTTGGTGCCGCCCTTCGCCGACGCAGGCGCCGACGCGATCGCGAGTGCGAGCAGTGCTGTGCTGATGATCGAGCTGATTCGACGCATACGTCCTCCCGAGCGCATCGTACCGTGTTCCTGTCGAGCGTAACGTCCGACGTGCGCGCCGCCATCGAATTCAGGCGCGCCGTCGGAAGCGGTGATGAATGTCGAGATCGCCCGGGGCAAACCGCCCCGCGCCATCACATGAAGAACGAGAACCGCGTGCCCTTCGAGCTCTCGGCCTGCAGGCGGCTCTCGAGCTTGTTGCCGACGTCGAGCAGCGTGTTGCTCTGGCACTTGTCGCTGTTATCGCGCTTGCAGATGCGCTCGTAGAGCGTGCGCAGCCGGCGCTGGTAGTACACCTCGGAGGCGACGCCTTCCGAGCCCTTGATCAGCGAGTCGCGCACGCCGCCCGGCAGCAGCTGGACGACCTTCTTCGTCGGGACGCTGTCGGTGCCGCCCTGCGCCAGATCGCCCTTCGTCCACGTCGCGCCCGGCTCGGCGCGGTACGCGAACGCGCTCGGCGCCTCGCCTTCGTTGCACTTCGTCGTCGGGCTGCCGCCGGCGCCGCAGTAGACGCCGCCGATCTCGACGATCTTCGCGCCGAACTCGACCTTGTCCTGCTCGGTCGGCGCCTGGAGCATCACGCCGTAGCGCAGCGGGTTGTTGCTGCCGGCGAGCGGAGCGTTCTCGCCTTCCTTGAGCGACGCCTCGTCCTGCTTGTCCTTCGCCTTCTTGAACGCGAGCGCATCGGCCTTCGCGCTCTTGAGGTGCGTGTCGACCATCGACTTCACCTCGGCGATGCCCGAGTAGAACGTGAGGATCTGGCTCGAGACGTCGGCGTCGAGCGCGTTCTGCTTCGCGCGGAACACGACCTCCTGCTTGACGTCGAGCTTCTGCACGAGCTTCTCGAGCTCGGCATCGAGCTTCGCGCTGTAGCGGAACTGGTTCTTCTTCGCGTCGTCGAGCAGCGTATCGATCTGCGACAGGGTCTGCTTCAGCGACGCGACCGTCGACGGCGTGGTCTTGTCGCCGAGGATCGCCTTCGCGTCGGACAGACCGGAGTTGTACGAGCTCGCGCTCTCGCCGATCTTGCCGATCGCGATGCCCAGGATCAGCGCGATCGCCGCGGGAATCGCGAGCCGCGCGATCGTCGCGCCCGTCGACTTGTGACCGACGTTCTCGACCGGCTTGCCGTCGTTGACGATCACGATCTCCGGTGCGCGCTGCACCGTGCCGACCGCAGCCATCGCGTTCATCGCGCCGAACGGATCATCGGCCGCATTCGGAATCACCGGCTGCGCCGGCTGCACCCCCGGAGGAGGTGGCAAATTCAGACCGGGTGGCGCAACGACCCCACCGTTGGCCCCGCGCGCTTGACCGGTCGCCGGTGCAGCGCCGCTCTTTTTCAAGCCCAAACGGGCCTTGAGGTCGCTGATGTCACGGCTTCCGGTTCGTTTCTGGTCGCTCAATGTGCCTCCGTTCAGCCCCAGAGCTTAGGTAGCCAACGCTTCGAGTGTCAAGGATGCCTGCGGATTGGCGCAGTTGCGAGCGATTCGTACTTCGATCATCGTCGCTGCGTTTTGTAGTACGGACGCAACACGGACATGTGGTCGTGAAAAACCGGTCACACCCGCGCGCGAAACGTGATCTCGCGCTCGATGTAAGAAGCGGGAATCTCCAACGTTTCATGGTCGATCTCGCGCTCGCAACGCTGGCCCACCGGGTGCACACTAAACCGGAAGCATCGTTCGAGCGTCCTTAGCGGGACTCCGACACCAGCCAAACCTCGACCAGACTCGAAAGGCTCACCCCGTGAACCGTCGCTTCGCACTCCTCATGGCCTTCGCAACGGCAGCCACCCTCGCGAGCCAAGCCAACACCGCCGAGGCCGGTCGCTTCCGCTTCAGCGGTGGCGGATCGGTGCACGCCCGCGTCAGCGGTGGCGTCTCGGTCGGCTGGGCGCGCCCGGCGTATCGCCCGTCGTACCGGCACTGGTCGGTCGGCGGTCGCGTCTACGTCGGCGGCGGCTACTACCCGTACTACAGCTACTACGGGTACTACCCGCGCTATCGCTACTACTACTACTACACGCCGGTGCCGTCGTATTACGGCGTCTACAGCTCGGCGTACTACTACCCGGTCCAGCCCGCGCCGCAGACCACGGTCGCCGCGGTCGCGCCGGCCCCGCGTCCCGAGCTGCCGAAGCTCGGCATCGGTCTGTTCGGCGGTGGCGTCAGCGTCGAGGGCGTCGACCAGTCGAGCGACGTCGGTCTGCTCGGCCGCGTTCGCCTGACGACCGGCCTGCTCGTCGAGGGCGAGCTCGGCAAGACGTCGTACGAGAACGATCTGCGCGTCGACCGCCGGCTCGGCGCGTCGCTCGTCTACGAGATCGGGGCGTACAACAAGTTCGCGCCGTACGTGCTCGCGGGTCTCGGCGTGCAGCAGGCCGAGGTCGGTGACGGTCAGTTCTCGACCACGCAGAACTTCGGCGAGATCGGTGTCGGCCTGCGCTACGCGTTCACGCCGCACTTCCACGTGATGTTCGACGTCCGCGCGGGGAGCCGCGACACGGTCTCGCAGGACGCGATGCCGACCGGCGACGTGATCACGCGCAGCGTGACGCCGCCGAGCGAGAGCTCGAACGAGAGCGAGGAGTACACGCGCGCGCGCCTCGCGGCGATGCTGTACTTCTAGTCGCGAAGCCAGACGCAAACGATGCACGTGGCCGCCTCCGGGCGGCCCGTTTTGTTTTCGGATAGCATCATCTCCAGATGGCCGAGCAGGCTGCTGCGAGTTGGGCTCGCACGATCGAGCATCGCGAGGTGCTCGCGGCCGACGGCACGCGCATCGGCTATCAGGTGCTCGGCACCGGGCCGTGCGTCGTGCTCGCGAACGGGCTCGGCGGCACGTACATCGCGTTCCGCCACCTCTACGACGCGCTCGCGGACTACAAGACGATCTGCTGGGACTATCGCGGCCTCTATTCGTCGAGCGCGCCCGCGGATCCCGCCGCGAACACGATGGCGCATCACGTCGACGATCTGCTGGCGATCCTCGCGCACGAGGGCGTCGATCAGATCGTGCTCGTCGGCTGGTCGATGGGCGTCCAGGTCGGGTTCGAGACGATCAAGCGCCACGCGCAGCGCGTCCGCGGCATGCTCGCGATCAACGGCACGTACGGCCGCGCGTTTCGCACCGTGATGGGCTCGCGGTTCATCGGCCAGGTGATCCCGATGCTGCTGCGGCTCGTGCGCGCGCAGGCCGCGCTCGTCGGACGCGCGACGAAGCGGGTCGCCGGCTCGGACGCGCTGATCGCCGCGATGAAGCGCGTCGGCCTCGTCTCGCAGCGGATCGATCTCGAGATCTTCCGCCAGGTCGCGGCCGGCTTTCAGGGCATCGACTGGGTGATCTACTCCGATCTGCTGAGCCAGCTCGACAAGCACGACTGCGAGGACGTGCTCGCGCAGATCGACGTCCCGGTCACGATCGTCACCGGTGATCGCGATCTGATGACGCCGCCATCGACCGCCGAGCACATGCACCGCGCGATCGACGGCTCCCGGCTCGTCGTGATCCGCGGCGGCACGCACTACACCCCGGTCGAGTATCCGGACATCGTCGTCGACGAGCTCGGCAAGCTGCTCGATCGCGTGCCGGGCTGGGAGCGCAAGGCCGCATGACGCCGCAATGCCCATCGTGCGGCCACGACGTGCTCGACATCGATGTCCGGTGCACGAGCTGCGGTGCACCGCTCGGCGCGACCGGCGCGCACCGCATGCTCGGTCAGGTGATGCTCGGCCAGTACGAGCTCGTCGACGTGCTCGGGCAGGGCGGCATGAGCGTCGTGTTCAAGGGCAAGCACAAGATCACCGAGCAGGAGGTCGCGCTCAAGATCTTGCCGCCCGAGCTCGCGGCGCACGCGCAGGTCAAGTCGCGGTTCCTCGAGGAGGCGAAGGCGCTCGCCGCGCTCGATCACCCGAACATCGTCCACCTCTACAACTTCGGGCAGGAGAACGGGTTCTTCGTGCTCGCGATGCAGTTCGTGTCCGGGCGGACGTGGGAGCGGATGATCCTCGAGGCCAAGCGGCTCGACTGGCAGAGCTCGTGCCGGATCTGCATCGACGTCCTGCGCGCGCTCGAGTACGCGCACGGCCGCGGCGTGATCCATCGCGACATGAAGCCGTCGAACGTGCTCGTGCGCGCGCACGATGGCTCGGCGACGGTCATGGACTTCGGCATCGCGAAGATGACGACGTCGACGAAGCTGACCGCGACCGGCCAGACGATGGGCACGGTGCGCTACATGTCGCCCGAGCAGGTGCGCGGCCAGGAGGTCGATCTGCGGACCGACATCTACTCGCTCGGCGCGACGCTCTACGAGTCGCTCGTCGGCGAGACGCCGTTTGACGGCAACACGCACTTCGAGATCATGACGAAGCATCTGTCCGAGCCGCCGAAGCGCCCGTCGACGCTCGGCGTCGAGATGCCGGCCGCGATCGAGGACGCGCTGATGCGCAGCCTCGCGAAGCGTGCCGACGATCGGTTCGGCAGCGCGCGCGAGATGCGCAAGATCCTCGAGGCGGAGCTGCGCAGCGGCGACATCGGCCTCGTCGAGACCCAGAAGCTGAACCGCGAGCTGCTCGGCGATCTCAAGCCGACCGCGCCGGAGGGTCACAAGAAGAAGCCGCCGTCGACGCCGCCGCCCACCGCCCCCCGGCCGGCGACCGCGAACGACCTCGCCGACGAGCTCGAGCCGCCCGCGGTCGGCACGCGCAAGCGCAGGAGCGCGCTGCCGTGGATCCTGGCGGGCGCGGTCGTGATCGGCGCCGGCGTGGTCGGCACGTTACTCGTGCTCGACCGCGATCATCCGACGACCGCGAAGCCGAGCGGGCCGTTCCCCGGGCTGTCGCTGCAGCCGGCGCAGACGTTCGGCTCCCTCGCGGTCACGACCGATGGTGCGGTCGCCGGCGATGCGGTCGCGAAGGCGTATCGTGACGAGCTCGCCGCGGTCGAGAAGCGGGTCAACGAGGGCCTCGCGAAGAAGAAGCTCGGGCCGGTGCAGCTACCGGACCGGATCCGCGAGATCTACGCGGTGCCGCAGTCCGCGCTCTGCATGAAGAGCGCCTACGTCGATGGCAATCCGCCGGGCCAGTGCGACGCGCTGCCATTCGTGATCGTGATCGGCGACCAGCGCCAGCCGCGGCTCTACGTGGTGTCCTCCCGGCTCGGCGAGGGCATCGAGCGCGGGGTCGCACAGGCCGTGTGCGATTTCCAGCCGGATACCAGCGAGCTGGCGGCGCGGATCTGCGAGCTCGCGGCGCGATCCGCTCCGAAGTGATGGGCTCGTCGAATTGACAACTAGTTGATGAGCCAAGAATAATCGCCGTCGGAGGGAGCATGTCCCGCACGGTCATCACTGCGGTCGTTGCAGCCGTCATCACGGTGCTCACCGCGATCGCGTTCTTCGTCTCATCCGTGAGCTACGAGGATCGCGTTCGCAAGGAAGCCGATGCCGGGCTGACGCGCGCGTATCAGGTCGTCCAGCGGCTCAATCAGCTGCAGGGCATCGACGTCTCGAACAAGGCCGAGCGTCTCGCATCGCGGCCCGAGTTCGTCGCGGCGATCAAGTCGACGAGCCAGTCGGAGCGATCCGCGCAGGCGCGCATCGGCTTCCAGAAGTTCACCGCCGACGAGAAGCAGGGCGCGATCAAGCCCGACATCATCGCGCTCGTCGATGCGAACGGCGATCTGCTCGCGATGCACGAGGTCCCGACCGTCGTGCCGAAGCAGTGGCGCGCCGAGAACCCGAAGGATCCGTCGCAGGGTCCGACGATCTTGCCGGCGCTCAACGTCGTGCTCGGCAAGAAGGTGATCATCAGCGACATCTGGAACGTCGGCGAGAAGGGGATGATGAAGGTCGGCGTCGCGCCGGTGATCGATCCGGAGGCACCGAACCCGAAGGATCCCGATGGCGTGGTGATCATCGGCGCGATCGTCGTCGCGTACGCGCAGACCGCGAAGAATGCGCAGCAGGATCGCGCGCTGCTCGGCACCGAGATCGCGTACTACGACGGCAAGCGCGTGCTCGCATCGAGCTTCACGCGCGGCGCCGGCACCGAGGAGGACACCGCGCGCGCGAACGAGCTGTCGCAGCTGCTCGCGAACGGCACGGTCAGCGAGACCGCGAGCAAGCAGCGCGTCACGATCGACGGCATCGATTACTACGCCGCCGCGGTGAAGATGCCGCGCTCGTACACGAAGAGCCTGCCGCCGGACTATCCGCCGATGACGGCGGGCGCGGTCGTGCTCGCGCCGTTCACGAAGGAGGGCGGCGGCGCCGCGGCCCGCAACATGTTCATCCTGCTGCTCGGCGCGGGCTCGCTCGCGATCGCGATCCTCGGCATCTACCTGACGCATCGCCGGCTCGTCGCGCAGGTCGATCAGGTCGAGCAGGGCGTCACCGACATCATCAACGGCAACGTCGATCGCACGTTCCGCCCGGTCGGGCCCGAGCTCGACGGTCTCGCGAACGGCCTCAACGTCATGCTCGCGCGCCTGCTCGGCCGCCCCGAGCCGGGCGAGGAAGAGTTCGACGAGGAAGGCAATCCGATCATCCCCGGTCGCGTCGAGTTCGAGGAGGAAGAGGAGGGCCAGCGCCCGGCCGCCGATCCGGATCTCGCCGCGCTCGCGCAGGAGTCCGAGCCCGACTACTACAAGCGCGTCTACACCGAGTACCTCGCCGCGCGCCGCGCGACCGGCTCGCCCGACGACGTGTCGTTCGAGAACTTCATCGCGAAGCTCAAGGTCAACGAGGGCAAGCTGAAGGCGCAGTACCAGTGCCGCGCCGTGCGGTTCCGCGTGATCACGAAGGACGGCAAGGTCTCGCTCAAGCCCGTTCCGATCATCTGAGTCATGACGGTCCAGACCGGGCTCGCGCGCCTCGCGACCGAGGGCAGCTCGCTGCTCGAAGGCCGCCGGATCGGCCTGCTGTGCAATCCGACGGCGGTCAACGCGGAGCTCGAGCATGCGATCGAGCTGCTGTCGCACCGCGTGGATCTGCAGATCACCGCACTGTTCGGACCCGAGCACGGCGTGCGCGGCGATGCTCAGGACATGATCTCCGTCGACACCGCGAGCGACGCACGCTCCGGGCTGCCGGTGCACTCGCTGTACGGCTCGACCGAGGCGTCGCTGACGCCGACCGCGGACATGCTCGCGGACATCGACGTGATGGTCTACGACGTCCAGGACGTCGGCAGTCGCTACTACACGTTCGTGTGGACGATGGTGCTCGCGATGCGCGCGTGCGCGAAGGCCGGCAAGGCGTTCTGCGTGCTCGATCGTCCGAACCCGCTCGGCGGCATCCACGTCGAGGGCGGATCGATCGCGCCCGGGTTCGAGTCGTTCGTCGGGCTCGTGTCGTGTCCGAACCGGCATGGCCTGACCGCCGGCGAGATCGCGCGCTGGCGGCACGCGGTCGAGAAGCTCGATCTCGATCTCGCGGTGATCTCGATGCGCGGCTGGCAGCGCGACATGCGGTTCGATCACACCGGCCTGCCGTGGGTGATGCCGTCGCCGAACATGCCGACGACGGACACCGCGCTCGTCTATCCCGGGATGTGCCTCGTCGAGGGCACCGAGCTGTCCGAGGGTCGCGGCACGACGCGCCCGTTCGAGCTCGCCGGCGCGCCGTGGATCGATGGCCACCGGCTCGCCGCGGATCTGACCGCGATGCAGCTGCCGGGCGCGAAGTTCCGGCCGGTCGTGTTCACGCCGACGTTCCAGAAGCACGCGGGCAAGCCGTGCGGCGGCGTCCAGATCCACGTCACGAACCCCGAGACGCTCCGGCCGTATCGCACCGGGGTCGCGTTTCTCAAGGCGTGCCACGACCAGGCGCCGGACCGATTTCAGTGGCGCGTGCGCGCGTACGAGTTCGTCGACCAGATCCCGGCGATCGATCTGCTCGCCGGATCCGCGGCGCTGCGCGAGGGCATCGAGCGCGGGGCGAGCCTCGACGAGCTCGCGGCGCGGTGGCCGCGCGACGAGGGCGCGTTCGCGGAGGAGCGGGCCGAGTACCTGCTCTACGAGGAGTGAGCGTGACGACGATCGGGCTGTTCGGCGGCAGCTTCAACCCGCCGCATATCGCGCACGAGCTCGTCGCGCTGTACGTGCTCGAGACGCAGCCCGTCGACGAGCTGTGGTTCGTCCCGGTCTACGCGCATCCGTTCGGCAAGGAGCTCGCGCCGTACGACCATCGCGTCGCGATGCTCGAGCGCATCGCGGCGACACTCGGCCCACGCGCGAAGGTCAGTCGCGCCGAGCAGGAGCTCGCGCAGCGCCCGGACTTCATCGCGAGCCGCACGCTCGACCTCGTGGAATATCTGACCGCGCCGGACCGCGCGCTGCGCCTCGTCGTCGGCGCGGACATCCTCGGCGAGACCGCGAAGTGGCATCGCTGGACCGATGTCGTCGCGAAGGCCCCGCTGATCGCGATCGGCCGCTCCGGCTTCGAGGCGCCGCCCGGCAGCACGGTCACCGGCGTGACGATGCCGGAGATCTCGGCGACCCACGTGCGCGAGCTGCTCGCGCGCCACGGGGATTCGCACCCGGAGCTGGCGCAGCTGTTACCGAAGGACATATTGCGGTATATCGCCGACCACCACCTGTACCAGGCCGCCCCGTGACCGCACGCAATCCCACCACGTTCCTCGTCGGAGCCGGCCCTGTTGCCACCGCACTCGCGGGCGCGTTGCGGCTCGGCGGTGTGCCGGTGCTCGGACTGTGGGCGCGCAAGGCGGCGCAGGCGAGGGCGGCCGGATCGAGCGCGGGAGTCGCGGCGTTCTCGTCGGCACCGCCGGACGTGCTGCTCGAGAGCGAGGTCGTGATCCTCGCGGTGCGCGATCAGATGATCGGCGAGGTCGCGACGATGCTCGTCGGTACCGGCCTCGTCAACAAGCGCCACGTGCTGCTGCACTGCGCCGGCGCGGCGAGCGCGAAGGAAGTCCTCGGCGAGGTCGCCGATCGCGTCGCCGGCATCGGCACGATGCATCCGCTGTCCGCGATCGCCGACGGCAAGACCGCGATGCGGACGCTGAAGGGCACCGTGTTCGGGGTCGAGGGCAGCGAGGTCGGGCGCACGACCGCCGCAAAATTGGTCGGGGCGCTCGGCGGCGTCGTGCTCGCGCTCGACTCGAGCCAGATGGCCGCCTATCACGCGGCCGCGGCGCTCGCGTCGAACTACATCGTGGCCGCGCTCGATGCGGCCGCCGCCGTGCTGGCGAGCGCTGGCGTCGCAGCCGACAAGGCCGCACATGCGCTCGTGCCGCTCGCCGAGGGTGCGCTGCGAAATGTTTCGTTACACGGCACGACCGCAGGTCTGACCGGTCCGGTTCGACGCGGCGACGCGGCGACGATTCAACGTCATCTCGAGGCGCTGCGCGGCAAGCCAGAGCTCGTCGAGATCTATCGCGCGCTTGCGAAGCGAGCGGTCGACATCGCGACGCGGATCGACGGTCGCGACGCGCCAGATCGTGCAGGCCTCGATACGATTCGCGCACTGCTCGGATAGCGATAGCGTCCTACATCGCGCGTCGGTTACGCTCGTTTCGATGAGTGCCCGTACCATTTTCGCATCGATCGTTCTGGTCGCGCTCGCGTTTGGATCCGCGGTCGCCGACAAGGCGGAGCGTCCGAACCCCGCGTTCGCCGGCCGCATCATGCTGAGTGACAAGCGGTTCCCGACGCAGGCGAAGAGCCTCGCCGCGTTCAACGCGCAGGTGCGCAAGCAGTCGAAGTCGGCGTTCGCGGAGAACAAGACCGACAAGAACTGGAAGATCTACTTCGCCGGGTTCTTGAAGGCACCGCTCAACGACGTCGAGTACATGGTGAAGCTGTATGACGTCACGGGCCGTCAGCAGCAGCTGCTCGCGTCGTTCGAGCAGTTCACCGACTCGCGCGGCCAGACCGCGCTGATGTCGAACATGACGCTCGAGCGCAAGACGATCGGCGTGAACAAGGAAATCATGATCACGCTCGAGAGCCACGGCAAAGTGCTCGCGGCGTCGCGCTTCAAGATCACCGGTGAGGGAGACCGCTACACCGGCAAGGTCAACTTCTCGGAAGACGAAGCGAACGGCAAGTCGAACGACGACGAGTAGCGACCGCTACTTGACGACGAGCGCGAGCTCCGGCGTCGTCGAAGTTCGCGCCGCGTCCTCGGGTGGAAACACCCGCAGCATGTACGAGCCCGGCTTCTTGAAGTCGTAGGCAAAGCCGTACTGTTCCGGATCATCCTGGCGCGGCCGCGCGGTGATCCCGGTCGCCTGGTGGTCGGGATCTTCGACCGTCACGATGATGTGCTCGGCCGAGATCGGCGCGCCGAGCTTGTTGCGCAGATCGATCCAGACCCGCGCGCGGCCGGGCACGAGCGGATCGGGGACCCAGACGCGCAGCCGGGTGTCACCGGCGTCGGTGAACAGCGCGACGCGCTTGACCGGGCGTGCACCGTCGTCGGCGATCCGCTCGGAGCCGTGCGCGCCGAGCCCGAGCACGAAGAACGCGACCGTCGCGATCGCGAGCGCACTCGCGGCGCCGAGCGCGCTCCACTTGAGGCGCGACGGGCCGCGTGCCATCGCGAGCCCGGCGAGCCGCGGCGACGTCTGCGTGAGCCCGGGGCTCGGCGCGACCGGCAGCGGCGTCAGCATGCGATCGCGGCGCGTGCGCGCGGTCTTGCGCTTCGCTCGCCGTGGCGGCGCGGCGGCATCCGGCGGCTCGGTCGTGTCGATCACGTCGAGAGTGTCGTCGATGCGCTGAACGAGCTCGTCCGCGCTCTGGATCCGATCGTCGGGGCGCTTCGCCATCAGCGCGAGCACGAGCCGATCGACCGCCTCGGGGACATCGGGGTTGCGCTCGCTCGGCCGCGGCGGCTGCCGGCCGAGATGCGCGAGCAGGACCTCGAAGCCGGAGCCATCGAAGGGCGTCGTGCCGGTGATCAGCTCGAACAGCAGGCAGCCGAGCGCGTAGAGATCCGCGCGCGCGTCGACGAGCTCGCCGTGCGCCTGCTCGGGCGACATGTAATGCGGCGTGCCGATCAGCCCGCCCGCGGTCAGGCGCGTCGCATCCGCGTTCGACGGCTTGCACACCGCGATGCCGAAGTCGACGAGCGTGATCCGATCGTCACCGTTGCGATCGCGCCGCCACATGATGTTCGTCGACTTGAGATCGCGGTGCACGACGTCGGCGGCGTGGGTCTCCGACAGCGCGCTCGCGATCTGGCGGACCAGCCGCAGCCCGCGCGCGACCGGGATCGCGCCGTCGGCGAGGATCGCGTCGAGCGGCTCGCCCTCGACGTACTGCATCGCGAGGTACGGCCGGCCGTCGCGCAGCTCGCCGACCGCATAGATCGCGACGACGCCGGGATGGACGATCCGCGCCGCCGCCTTCGCCTCGCGCGCGAACCGCTTCGCCATCACCGGATCCGAGGCGATCTCCTGGGTCGGCACCTTGAGCGCGACGACGCGATCGAGCCCGACCTGGCGCGCGCGATACACGGTGCCGAACGCGCCGCCGCCGATGACGCCCTCGATGTGGAAGCCGTCGAACACGTCGCCGACGAGGCTGCCTGCCGCCGTGTTGCGATCCGAGCCGAGCGCAGTCTCGGCCACCGGATCCGCCGCCGCGAGCACCGCCCCGCATTCGGGACAGAATCTTCCCGACAGCTCCGGTGTCGTCGTCGAGCAAGCGAGGCAGGTCGGCACGTGTCCCTTGAAGGTAGCAGCCCACATTGGCTTTCCGTGTGGACTCCCCGGACCGCGGTTTTGTTTACCGCGCGCGAGAGATCGAAAGCGTAGCGGGAAATCCCGTGATTCGACGTGGTTTCGTCGCGGCTGCCAGTCTGGCAGAGTGCCGGCGTGACGACTCGCGCCGCTCTCGGGGCAACTCGCCTCGCTGGTTTGCTGATCGCGGCGGCCTCGATGACGCCCGCGCCCGCGGTCGCCGGCGGCATGGTGCTGCCGGTGCGCGGCGTGCGCAGCGTCGAGCGTGCGGGCGCGTTCGTCGCCGGCGCCGATGACGCCGATGCGCTGTGGCAGAACCCCGCGGGCCTCGCGCACCTGACCGCGCGCTCCGGCAAGCAGACGCGCGCGCTGCTGTTCGACGCCGCGTACGTCGCGCAGTCGGTCGATCACGAGCGCGTCGATGCGGCCGGCGTCCAGCCGAAGGTCGCGAACGATCAGCCGGGCCAGGTGATCCCGACGCTCGCCGGCGCGCTCGGGATCGACGACCGGTTCGTGATCGCCGGTGGCATCGCGGCGCCGTACCTGCCGCTGCATCGCTACGCGACCGACGGCCCGCAGCGCTACGCGTCGGTCGGGCTCGACGGCTCGACGTTCGTGATCGTCACCGTCGGTGCCGGCGTTCGGGTCAGCGATCGGCTGCGGGTCGGCGCGACGCTGCAGGATCTCGTGTCGACCGTGAAGTCACGCGTCGTCGTCTCGGGGTGCCCCGACGGCACGACATGCGCACCGAACGATCGCAGCTACGACGCGGCGCTCTCGATCGAGCAGACCGACTACGTGTCGCCGAGCTTCTCGATCGGCGCGCAGTACGACGCGAGCGATGCGATCACGCTCGGCCTCGTCGTCCAGGGGCCGCAGCGGATCGCGGGATCCGGGACGCTCGCGCTCGAGCTGCCGTCGGCGCCCGAGTTCGAGAACGCGACCGTCGTCGGCGATCGCGGGGCGATCCGGTTCACGCTGCCACCGTCGCTGCGCGTCGCCGTCGAGTGGCGACCGAACCCGGCGCTGCGCGTCGAGGCCGCGCTCGGCGCCGAGCTGTGGTCGATGCACGACGAGCTCGAGCTCGCGCCGGATGCGGTCGCGATCGACAACGTCGTCGGTGCGGGCGCGCCGATCGCGCTCCGGGCGATGACGATCCCGCGCGACTACGAGACGTCGTACGCGCCGTCGATCGGCGTCGAGTGGCACGGCCCGAAGCTGATGCTCGGCGCCGGCTACGCGTACGAGACCGCGGCCGCGCCGCGCGGCACCGTCTCGGTGCTCACCGTCGATGCGGCGAAGCACCTCGTCGGCATCGGCGGCGGCTACGAAGATGGTGGCTGGCAGATCGGCGCTGCGCTCGCATACGTCGCGGTCGCCGACGTCGACGTCGCGCTCGCCGATTCACAGGTGCAGCAGCTCGCGCCGCTGCGCGACAGCCCGACCGGGACCGTCGTCAATGCAGGGTCGTACCGCAGCTCGGATCTCGTCGCAGGCCTGCGGTTTGCGCGACGCTGGTGATCGCGACGGCGATCGAGTGCCGACGCGCTGACGAGAGAAATCGCGGGACGCATGCCGCGTCGCCGTGATCACCGCGCGAGTCACCAGCGCCCACGCAGAAGCAGGCGCTCGATCGCAACGCTCGCGCGATCAGGGCGTGCCGCCGCCGCCCGAGCCCGACGTGCCGCCGGTGCCCGTTCGACCCGACGGTCGACGTGTAGTGCCCACCCCGGCATCGCCGGCGCCGGTCGTCCCGGTGTCGTTGCCCATCGTGCCGCCGGTGCCCGTCGTGCCGCGGGTGCCGGTCGCGCCGGTGCCGCCCGTGCTCGTCGTGCCGCCGGTCGCGCCGGTGCCGCCGGTTCCATACGTGCCCGACGCGCCGGTGCCGCCAGCGCCCGTCGTACCGCCGGTGCCGGTCGTGCCGGTCGTGCCGCCGGTCGTATCGGTGCCGGTGCCCATCGTGCCCGCGCCGGTCGTGCCGCCGGTCGCGCCGGTGCCGCCGGTGCCGTATGCACCGCCGGTGTCACCACCGGTGGTTCCGGTGCCCGTGGTGCCGGTGGACTCTACGGGTTTTGGCGAGGCGGTATCCGAGCGCGACGTATCTCGACAACCGATCGTGGCCGCTGCGACCACGATCGAAAACAACATCGAACGATTGAAAGCCATGTGCTCCTCCTGGTCGTCGCCTTCGAGCAAGACCCGTGCGCGCGTGATCAAATGCATCACGAGCCTCGTCGACGGCGCGAACCGTTCTCACCCGTCGAGGAACTTGTGCGACGCGCACCGCCGGCAGCACACCGCATCGTCGGCGCGCGAGATCAAGATCGGATCTTCCGCCAGCTCGACGAACGAACGCGATGCTCGGGAACCATCCGACGCCGGCGGCGTGCGGATACACCTCGAGCATCACATCGACGAACGCGGGGTCGATGCGCGAGGTATCACGCGCGAAACGAAGGGCTCGTTTCGCAGCTCACGTTGAAAAAGATCAGGCGACTGCGCGCAGCGTCGCGGCGACCTGCGGAGCGAGCGCGCTCTCGATCAGCGCGAGTGCGCGATCGGCACGAGCGGCGAGCGGCTCGGCCGGCAGACCGAGGTTCGTGGTCATCTCGGCGGCGTCCATGCTGCCGAGCAGCACGGACCACGCGAGGTCGGCGATCTCGCGCGCGTTGACCTGGCGGTACACGCCGGCGTGGATGCCGTCCGCGATGCACGCGCCGATGTGGTCCTGGATCCGGCCGATGCCCGAGGACACGGCGGCCACGACCTCGTCGGAGAGCTGCGGGCGAATCGCCGGCTGCGCGAGCAGACGGAAGATCCGCGGACCCTCGGCATCCTTCTCGGCCCAGCGCACCAGCAGGCTCCACGTGTTGCGGAGGCGGCTCGCGACCTCGGCCTGTTCCCGGACCTGCGCCATGTCGACGTCGAAGACCGTCAGCGTGTCCTCGATGAGCGAGACGTAGAGATCTTCCTTCGAGCGGAAGTAGAGGTAGATCGCGCCGACGGAGAGCTGCGCCGCGCGAGCGATCAGCTCGATCGAAGCACCGGCGTAACCGCGCTCCGCGAAGACCGTGCGAGCAGCTTCCTGGATGCGACGGCGACGAGCCTGCCGCTCCTGCGCTTTGCGTTCTTGAGCGTTCGTCATGGCGCCGATGTAGTATTGGTGACGCGACGGGTCAAGCTCCAAGATGTAGCAGGCGATTGCTTCGTAGATTCTTGAGGTTAACAACGCCAACGATTGCGCGCAGTTGATCGAGATCGTTACAGCGAAAAGGTGACTCATTTTTCGCAATTAACCGCGTTCAGATCTCTGCGATCGCGCTGCGTTTTCGAAGACCCGAACGCGTCGATCGAGCGTCCATAGAACGCATGCTCGCCGCCACCGCCCAACGAGTCCGGACCTCCCTCGCGTTCGCCGGTGCCGCCGGCACGATCCTCGTCGCGCTGCTGCTCCACGGTCGCGCGCTGCCGCCGCCGCTCGGCGACGACGCGGCCGATGACGGGATCCGGATCGATGCGCGGCTGGCGTCGACGAACATCCTGCCCGGCGAGCTCGACCACGATCTCGCGGTCACGATCACGACGCCGAAGGGCCGGGACGTCGCGCGCCCGCCGCTCGCGCTCGCGATCGTGATCGACCGCTCGGGCTCGATGACCGACACCGCCGAGGTCCAGCCGCTCGCGAACGCGAAGGCCGCCGCGGCGCGGTTGATCGCGCAGCTCGACGGCGCGGACGCGTTCACGATCGTCACCTACTCCGGCGGTGACGAGACGGTGTTCGGGATGGCGCGCGCGACCGCATCGAACAAGGCGGCCGCCCGCGCCGCGCTCGACCAGATCTATGCCGACGGCGGCACGTGCATCTCGTGCGGCCTGCGCCGCGGCGCCTCCGAGCTCGCGCACACGCCGCTGACCCACGGCGTCCGCCGCATGGTGCTGATCTCGGATGGCCAGGGGATCGAGGAGCCGGGCGAGCTCGCGCAGCTCGCCGGTCAGACCGCCGCGCAGGGCGTGTCGATCTCGACGGTCGGTGTCGGGCTCGACTTCGACGAGCAGACGATGACCCAGATCGCGTCGGTCGGCCGCGGCAACTACTACTTCGTCGAGGACACGCGGCACCTCGATGCGATGTTCGGGCGCGAGCTCGGTGGCCTGACCGAGACGATCGCGACCGACGCCCGGCTCGTGCTCGTCGACAGCCCCGCCGCGCGGATCGAGGAGGCGTACGGCTACCCGCTCGAGCGCACCGGCGACCACGTGATCATCCCGATCGCGGATCTGCGCGCCGGCGAGATCCGCAAGGTCGTGCTGCGCGTCCATGTCGCGCCCGTGGGGCTTGGCACGCTCGACCTCGCGCACGCCGAGCTCGGCTGGCGGCGCGTGACCGACGGTGCCGCGCGCCACGCGACCGCCACCGCACGGGTCGAGGTCACCGACGACGCCGGCGCGGTCGCCGCGTCGACCGATCCCGCCGCGGTCCAGGCGATCGAGCAGGCGCTGTCGGCGCGCGCGCTCGAGGAGGCGTCGACGGTCTACCAGACGCACGGTGCCGATGCCGCGCGCCAGGTGCTCGAGGTCCGCGGTGCCGCGATGCGCGCGAACAAGGCGCTCGATCCAAACGTCGCCGGCGAGCTCGAGCGCACGAACGCCGAGGCGATCGAGACGTTCCAGCACGTCACGCCCGAGAAGGCCGTCAAGGTCAACCGGGTCAAGGCGTACCAGCTCGCGCACTGATCGCTCGGCCCCTCGAGCGCGGGCAGACTGATACCTTCGACGCTCGCGCATGAGCGAGCCGCCCGAGCGCCCATCGCAATCGCTGGGCATGTCGAAGCATGTCAACCGCGGCCTCGCGTGGATCGGCGCCGCGAGCTCGCTCGTCGGCGTGCTCGACATCGTCGCGATCCTGATCATCCTCAACAACTGGGTCTCGACCGCGGACTACGGCATCGCGACGAAGTGCATCTGGATCTTTCCGATCCTCGATCAGGCGACCGACCTCGGGCTGTCCGCTGCGCTGATCCAGCGCGACGACCACGACGACGCGAAGATCTCCACGGTGTTCTGGCTCAACCTGATCACCGGCGCGCTGCTGTTCCTCGCGATCGTCGCGCTCGCGCCGGTCGCCAGCGCGTTCTACGAGCACGCGATCGTCGGCTCGATGCTGATCGCGTTCGGCACGAAGCTGATCTGGCAGAACGTCTACCTGATCCCGATGGCGATGATGAAGCGCGAGCTCCGGTTCAAGGAGCTGTCGCTGATCCGCATCGTCGCGAACCTCGCCGAGTTCGCGGGCAAGCTCGGGTTCGCCGCCGCCGGCTTCGGCATCTGGTGCTTCGTGCTCGGACCGCTCGCGCGCGTCCTCGTCACCGCGGTCGGCGTGCAGCTGCGCTATCCGTGGCGGCCACGCATGATCCTGCGCATCCGCGAGGCGCGCGACTACGTGCTGTTCGGCATCAAGACGTCGGGCAGCCAGATGCTGTTCCAGATCTACACGAACCTCGACTACCCGGTCGTCGGCTACTACTTCGGCGATCACCAGCTCGGCCTGTACCGGCTCGCGTACGAGGTCGTGCTCGAGCCGGTCCGGATCATCTCGGCGGTGATCGTCGACATCGCGTTTCCGGCGTTCGCGCGGCTGCGCCACCACCCGAAGAAGCTGGTCAAGCAGCTCGTCTCGTTCACGCGGCTCAACATCATCACCGTGATGCTGTACTCGTCGGTCGTGTTCGTCGCCGCCGACGACGTGCTCGCGCTCGTGTTCCCGGACTACCGCGCCGCCGCGCCGGCCGTGCGGATCCTGTGCGCGGTCGCGCTGCTGCGCGCGATCAGCTTCGTCGTGCCCCCGCTGCTCGACGGCATCGGCCTGCCGCACCGGACGTTCATCTACTCGCTGATCGCGACGCTCACGCTGCCGCTCGCGTTCATCGTCGGCGCGGTCGTGCTCGGCGACGACCTCCAGTACCTGTCGGTCGCGGTCGCGTGGGCGGTCGGCTACCCGATCGCGTTCTCCGCGCTGATCTGGATGGCGACCACGTCGCTGCAGTGGTCCGTGCTCGCGTACCTGCGCGCGATCGCGGGCGTGATGGCGTGCATGATCGCCGGTGCGCTCGCCGGCCTCGGCGTCCACGTGCTGCTCGCCGGCGAGCTCGCGGTCCTGCGGCTCGGCGTGACCGCCGCCGTGTCGGTGCTCGTCGCCGGCGTGCTGCTCGCATACACCCAGGGCATCAGCCCGCGCAGCGCGCTGCAGTCGCTGAAGGGCAGCACGCCGCCGCCGGGGTAGTCACCGGCGCAGCCGCGACACGACGAGCGCGATCCCGAACACCGCGCTGTACAGCAGGATGATCACCGCATACGCCGACGTGTTCAGGTAGAAGCTCGCCCACAGCCCGACGACGGCACCGATCACGCCGATCGACGTCGCGATCACGGTCGCGCGCGCGAGCGAGGAGCCGAGCAGGCGCGACGCGGCCGCCGGGATCACGAGGAAGCTCGACACGAGCACCACGCCGACGCACTTGACCGCGACGACGACGATCACGGCGGTCTGCGCGAGCAACAGGTACTCGAGCGCCGCGACGTTGACGCCCGAGATCCGGGCGAGCTCGGGATCGAACAGCGCGTACGCGGTGCGCGACCACAGCAGGATCGTGAGCACGAGCCCGATCGCGGCGACTGCGAGCACGACGGTCAGCACCGTCGGCGTGATCGTGAGGACGTTGCCGAACAGCAGCGTCTCGAGCTCGACCGCGGGCCCGCCCTTGCGCAGCTTCAGGAACACGACACCGAGCGCGAAGCTGAACGAGAAGAACACCCCGGTCGCGACATCGCCGCGCAGGTTCGTGCGCCGCAGGATGAAGCCGATGCCCACCGCGATCAGCGCGGTGAACGGGATCGCGATCCACACCGCGTTGTCGAGGCCGGCGCCGAGGAACAGCCCGATCGCGATGCCGCCGAACGCGGCGTGCGCGAGGCCATCGCCGAGGAACGCGAGCCCGCGCTGGACGACGAACACGCCGACGACCGCGCACACCGCGGACACGGCGATCGACGCGAGCAGCGCGCGCTGCATGAAGTCGTTGTGAAACGGCAGGAGGAGGGAGTCGAGCATGATGCGTGCCGATCCGGCTATTCCTCGTCGACGGCCTGCGCGTGGTGATCGCCGGCGCCGAACGCGAGCGCGGTGAGCGAGGCCTGGCCGAGCAGCTCGTCGGGCAGTCCCCAGCACAGCATCCTGCCGGCCTCGAGGTAGACGATTCGCTCGGCGGTCTGCGCGACCGCGGCGAGGTTGTGGGTGACGAGGATCGCCGCGAGCTCGTCGGAGCGCGATAGATCGCGCATCAGCTCGAGCAGCTCGGCGCGGCCGCGGACGTCGACGCCAGCAGTCGGCTCGTCGAGGATCAGGATCGCGGGATCATTGATCAGCGCGCGCGCGAGGAACACGCGCTGGGTCTCGCCACCCGAGAGCCCGGCGAGCGGCTTGTCGAGCAGGCGCTCGCCGCCGATCTTCGCGAGCACGGCGGCGGCGCGCGCGCGCTCGTCGGCGCGGATCCGGACCGGCCACTTACCGCGCAGCGCGGCGACGATCAGATCGACCGCGCGGGCAGGGAAGTCGCGATCGAAGCCCTTGCGCTGCGGGACGTAGCCGATCTTGCGATGGCCGCGCTCGACGCTCTCGCCGCCGATCGTGATCGCGCCCGCCGACAGCGGGAGCAGGCCCATGATCGCCTTCAGCAGCGTGCTCTTGCCCGCGCCGTTCGGGCCGCACAGGCAGACGAACTCGCCGCGCGGGATCCAGAAGCTGACGTCGTCGACGATCGTCCGGCCGTGGATCGCGATCGACGCGTGGTCGACGTCGAGCACGTGCGGCAGCGCGGGATCGGGGCGCGTCTGCGTCAGCGCGGCCGCGTTGCTGCGCCGGAGCAGCGAGCGCTCGCCGGGCGGGCTCGGCTCGGTCACTTCAGCACTCGCTCGAGCTGGTCGGCGTTCCACGTCAGCAGCGCCTCGTAGCTGTCGCGACCGTCGACGCCGCCGACCGGATCGAGCTCGCCGAGCGGGATCCCCGCCTCCTTCGCGATCACCTCGCCGGGCCCGCGCGCGAGCTGCGGCTCGGTGAACAGCCCCGCGGCGTTGCCGCGCTTGATCGCGGCGAGCACCTGCGTGATGTACGCGGCGGTCGGCTCGGTGCCCGCGAGCGGCTCGACGACCGCGGCGATCCGCAGGCCGTAGCGCTTCGCGAAGTACGACATCGAGCCGTGGAACGTGACGATCGTGCGCTTGCTCCAGGTCTTCGTGCGCTCGGCGAGCTTGGTGTCGAGCTCGCGCAGCGCGAGCTTCACGGTGTCGGCGTTCTTGCGGTACGTGTCCTTGCCCGCGGGATCGATCCTCGACAGCTCGTCGGCGATCGCGTCGACCGCGACGACCATGCGCGTCGGATCCATCCAGAAGTGCGGATCCGGCATCCCGAGCCCGTGCTCGTGTTGGTGCTCGTCGCCGTGCTGCTCGGGCTGCTTGTCATCGGCGTGGTGCTCGCCGGCGGCGTGCTCGCCCGCGTGCTCCTCCTCGCCGATCGGCTCGACGTCGATCGGGATCGTCTGGACCTTCTCGCCGAGGTGGAAGATCGGCGGATTGCCGGCGCTCTTCATGATCGCTTCGACCCAGCGATCCATCTGCAGGCCGACCGCGATGCCGAGCTTCGCACCGTCGAGGTCGGCGATCTCGCGCGGCGTCGGATCGTAGCCGTGCTCGGACTTGCCGGCCGGCAGGACGAGCCGGACGTCGAGCCGGTCGCCGGCGATCCGGCGCGTCAGGTCGTAGATCGGAAAGATCGAGACCGCGACCTTCGGCTTGCCGGTCGCGCTCGACTTGTGACCACACGCGAGACTCGCGAGCACGAGCGCGAGCACGAACACACGAGCGATCGAACGAGCCATGGCGCCGACAGTACAGCGCCGACCTCGGACGCGAGCGCGCTACGGCGCGAGATCGGCGAACGTGACCTGGAGGTCGCGGCTGATCAGCACGGTATGGCGCGCCGGAACGTCCTCGAAGCCTTCGCGCGGATCGCCATCGCCACCGGAGACGAGCAGCACGCCGCGGAACGCATCGACGCCGCGCTCGTGCTCGCCGCGCTCGTTCGCGACCGTGAGCCGGCGCAGCCGCAACGGCTCGTCGAGGTGCGCGACGACCATCGACCGGCCGTTCGACAGCGCGACGTTGCCGAGGCCGATCCCCGGCTTGCCGGCCTTGTCGAGCTCGGCGGAGACGAGGCGCAGCGTCGCCGCGAGCGCGCGTCGCGTGGCCGGCGTCGGCAGGTTCGGATCGTCGATGTTGCCCTCGTCGTGCAGCATCGACAGGAACACGTGGAAGATCAGCTCGGCGGGCGTGCGGCCCTTGATGTTGCGTCGCAGGTACTCGGGGATGTGCTCGAGCAGCCGCGGCGAGAACTCGCCGAGCTCCGAGGCGAGATCGACGAGCCCGCTCTGCGCGTACATCCAGCGGCGAAACCGAAAGGGCGGCGTGTTGTCGGTGCCGCCGAGCGTCGACTTGTCGTCGCGCACGGCCTGAGCGATCGCGCAATCGGTCCGCAGCTCGTTCAGCGGCGCGGCGAGATCCACCGGCGCGCTGCTCGACTTCGGCGTGCGCACGAGCAACACGTCTCCGCCCTGGATGTAGCCCAGGCCCCACCGGCTGACCGGCGGCTGTGCGACGAGCGCGGCACGCACCGGTGCCAGCGCGGCCGACAGCCGCTGGGGTTGGTTACACATGCAAGCGAAGAGCTTCATTGAAAGGAGACTCCGTGAGTCCGGCGGTGGACGAGCAGGACAGGCGATCGAAGACGATCGACTCCGCTACCCCGACGGCGACGACGGCAAGACCTCAAGGAACACGCCCGACCACCACCAACGAACTCTCCTAGTATAGTTGGCGCGTCTGATCTCGCCAATCTACGTCTTCGATCCCACCAGGGATCAGGCGCTTGCGAGCACGCGTGTAACTTCGGCAAACACTTTGTCGCGGGTAGATTCGTTGAAGACCTCGTGCCGCAGCCCGGCGAGGTCGTGATACGTCGCACCTGGCACCTTCGACGCGATCGCCTTGGACCGTGTCGGATCGGCGATCGGATCGGCGCCACCGACGAGCCACGTCGTCGGGACCTTGATCCGCGACGCGTGCTGCGCGACGTAGTCCTGCGCGCGCGCCGCCTCGGTGAACCACCGTGCGGTCGCGATGTCGAGGCACAGCTTGTCGGCGAGTCGCTCCTGCTGCTTCTGCGGATCGCTCGTCAGATCCTCGACGCGCAGCGCGTTCGGCTGTGCGAGCTTGGGCGCGACGCGACTCGCGACGCGCGCGAGCAGCTTCTTGTACGCGGGCACCGCGAGTCGCAGCGCGAGGTACGGCGACGAGATGATCGCGGCCCTGACGCTCGGCGGATGCGAGTCGGCGAGCGCGCGCAGCGTGATCAGGCTGCCGTGCGAGTGACCGAGCAGCACGATCGGTGCATCCGCCGGGAGCATCCCGCGCAGCGCCGCGAGCATCTGGTTCAGATCCTCGAGGTACGCATCGAATCGATCGATGAAGCCGCGCACGCCCGGTGACTGCCCGTGACCGCGGACGTCGTACGACAGCGCCGCCCAGCCGGCCTCGACGATCACGTGCGCGAGCTCGCGATAGCGGCCGCAGTGCTCGGCGTAGCCGTGCGTGATCAGCACGCCGCCCTTCGGCGCGCCGCTCGGCAGGAACTGCTCCGCGTACAGGCCGGCGATCGTCAGGGTCTTCGTGGGCTCGATCGGTCCGGGTGCCGTCATGCAAGGACTTCTATACCCGGCGCGCCGCAATCATCCGGACGGCCGGCTCGAAAATCGCGCGCCGATCGAACAGCTGATAGTCGTGATCACATGACGGGATCGCTTCGATCGCTACGCGCGCGAGAACCAGCGTTGACCGGCCGGACCATGCACGATAGGGTGCGCCCGAGTCCGCTCAAGATGATTGGATTGCTTGGAGTTTTTGCGCTGTCGTCCGCCGTTGTCGGCGCGATGGGCTGCGGCGTCGGGATGAAGAGCGAGCGCGACGCCGGCAAGAGCGCGACCCGGCTCGATCTCGCAAAGGATTTCCTGCGCAAGCACCAGCTCGAGGCGGCGGAGACCGAGGCCGGTCGCGCGCTCGCGCTCAACCCGCAGAACGACGAGGCGTACCTCGTGCGCGGGCTCGTGCACATGATCCGCGCGGTCGACACGCAGCGCACGCTCGAGATCGACGCGTGCCTCACCGGCGTCGATGCCGAGGCGACGCAGGCCGATCTCGACGTCCAGCTGAAGAAGGCGGACGAGGACTTCGCGCGCGCCGCGAAGCTGTCACCGGACTACGGCGAGGCGTGGTCGAACCGAGGCGTCGTCGCGAACCTGCTCGAGGACTACGAGCACGCGAGCCAGTACTTCGGCCACGCGCTCGAGAACCCGATGCGGCTCGACAGCCCCGGGCTCACGCGCGCGCATCTGGGATGGTCGCTGTACCACCAGCACAAGCTGGTCGAGGCGGCGAAGGAGCTGCGACAAGCCGTGCAGTTCCAGCCCAACATGTGCGTTGCGACATATCGGCTTGCGAGGGTTTACTTCGCACGTGAGGAATGGGAAAAAGCCGCTGAACTTTTCCAGACGGCGTCCGATGACCCGTCATGCGGGTCACAGGAAGCCAGCCTCTACCTGATGAAGACGCGGATGCAGCAAGGGCTAGTCGAAGATGCTCGTCGCGCTCGTGACGCGTGTCTGAAGATTTCGCCTCGTAGCTGCATCGCTTCCAAGTGTCGCGCCGATGGTGGCGCGCTAGGTGCCTCGCCCGACCCGGTCAGGGCCGCGGCACGCTAACGGGGAGTCATGGAGCGCCGATCCGACGCCGAGAAACGACGAACCACTGCTTCGGGGACCGTGATCGATGCGAGGACCAGCCTCGCGTTGTGGCTCCGGGCAGGTCGTGCTCAGCGCGGAATGACGCTCGATGACGTCGCCCGGGTGACGAAGATCCAGCCGAAGATCCTCGAGCGTCTCGAGGCCGGCAAGACCGAGGGCCTGCCGGCCGACGTGTTCGTCCGCGGGTTCGTGCGCAGCGTCGCTCGCTGCGTCGGCCTCGACGAGGACGAGGCGCTGCGCCGCTACGGCGCGTGCGCCGACGCGAAGGCCGTTGGCCCGGCCGCGCGCGCGGTCGTCGAGGCGATGGCCGATCTCGCGCCGCGGGTCGCGCGCGGATCGCTCGCTCCCGAAGCGTCCACGGTCGAGGAGGACGAGGCCGACGTCGAGCTCGCCGCGGGCAGCGATCCCGAGCTCGTGCCGCCGGACGTCGAGATCCCGATTCACGTCGACGCCGAGCCGACGATCGCGAGCGAGCCGGTGCTCGAGCCGGTGCTCGAGCCGGCGTCGATCGAGGTCGCGCCCGAGCTGGCCGCCGAGGTCGCCGCGGCGACCGAGCCGACGCCCGCGCCCGCGCCGGCGCCGATCGCCGAGTCGTTCGAGAGCGTGACGCTCGTGATCGCGCCGCCCGCCGACGTCGATCTCACGGCGATCGAGGCACCGATCGTCGCTGCGGTCGCGGCGACCGAGCCGGCGCCGACGAAGAAGAAGCGCGCGCGGCGCAACAGCAACGCGAGCGCGGGCGGCAAGAGCCGCAAGCGCAAGGCCATGGCGATCGGAACGCCGGCCGAGGCAACGCCGGTCGTCGCCCAGGCAGCGGCCGAGCTGCCGCTCGCGGACGCACCGGTCGAGGCACCCGCCGCCGAGCCAGCGCCCGTCGCCACGCCTGTCGTCGAGCCCGCGATCACGCCCGCGACCGAGCTCGCCGCCGACGAGGTGACGCTCGCCGCCGCGCCGATCGTCGAGCCCGCGTCGGAGCCGGTCGAGGTCGACGCATCCGCCGAGGCATCCGCCGAGGCATCCGCCGACGACACGATCTTCGCGCCCGATCACGAGCCGACGATCGCGACCGCGGTCGATCCCGGCGAGCTCGAGGCCGACGCGTTCGCGTCCGGGACGTGGATGCCGAAGATGCCGCCGCCGTCGACGACGAGCGTGCCGTGGCGCCGTCCGTACACGACCGCGGCCGCGCCGGTGCCGAGCCTCGTCGCCGTGATCGATGACGCCGATCCCGAGAGCGCCGAGCGCGCGCTCGAGGAGCGCCGGACGAAGGAGCCGCGCCGGTCGTTCCTGCCGCCGATCCTGCTCGATCGCGAGGATCGCTCGGCGCGCCAGGGTGGGCTGACGCTCGCGGTGATCATCCTGCTGATCGCGGCGACGCTGACGCTGTCGTACCTGATGCGGCGGCCGAGCTCGACCGGCGCCGGCATGACTCGCAACGACGCGCCGGTCACCGACGTCGTCGCCTGATCCGCGGCGCGTGCTACGACGTCGGTCGTCGTGAGCACCGAACCCGCGAGCAGCTCCGCGAGCGACGGTAGCCTCGGTGTCGTGCTGCGGACGACGCCACTGCGCGAGTCCGATCTCGTCGTCGTGCTCTACACCGACACCCACGGCCGGGTGTCGGCGGTCGCGCGCGGCGCCCGCAAGTCGCAGCGCCGGTTCGCCGGTGCGCTGTCGCTGCTCGTGCTCGGCCGGTTCACGCTCGGCCGCCGGCCGCGCGGCGAGCTGTGGCACCTCGATCGCGCCGAGGTCGTTCGCGAGTGGACCGCACTCGCGACGGACGTCGTCGCGGTCGCGCACGCGAGCTACGTCGCCGAGCTCGTCGGCGGGCTGCTGCCGCCCGAGGCGCCGGATCCCGAGGCGCTCGAGATCGTGGTCGCGCTGTGGGACTCGCTCGCCGAGGGCGGGCCATCGCCGAGCGCGCTGCGCTGGACCGAGCTCGCGCTGCTCGATCTCGGCGGTCACCGCCCGGCGATCGAGGCGTGCGCCGCGTGCGGCCAGACCGACCTCGCGACCGGCACCGTGTTCGACCCGGTCCGCGGCGGTGCGATCTGTCGCGCGTGCGCGGCGCACTCGCGCGGCCCGGGCGTCCGTCCGCTCGATCCGCCGACCCGCGGCTACCTCGCGGCGCTGGCGCAGCTCGCGAGCCCGTCCGACGCGCGCGCGCTCGACGCCGATCCGCGGTTTGGCGCGGCGGACCGGATCGCCGGACGCGAGTGCCTCGTGGCGATGGTCACGGGGCTCGTCGGCAAGCCGCTGCGGTCGCTCGAGTACATCGCGAAGCTGTCGGCGGCGGCGCGGCGTTCCGACGGGTAGCGCGCTCGCGGCAGCCTGGTTTCGTCTACAATGCGCGCGATGAGGATCGCGTGCGTGGTCTTGACGATGACGATCGCGATGGTCGCGGCGAAGGTCGGCGCGCAGCCCAAGCCGGACGACGAGATCGAGCTCGAGCCCGACACCGTCGGCAGCGGCAGCGGCAGCGGTAGCGCGAAGCCCGCGGATCCGGCGCAGCCGCCGCCGCAGGTCACGAAGGATCCGAAGGCGGCGAAGAAGTGGTTCTACGCCGGCGTCCAGCTCGCGCAGAAGGGCGACTACCTCGCGCGCAAGGGCAAGACCGAAGACGCGAAGACGCAGTACGACAACGCGGTCGTCGCGTTCGGCAAGTCGATCGAGGCCGGAGACGATCTGAACGTCTACTACGATCTCGCCGTCGTCGAGGAGAAGCTCGGCAAGCTGACCGACGCCGCGAAGCACTATCGCGTGATCACGAAGGCGACCTCGGGCATCAAGCCCGACGTGATGAAGAAGGCGACGACGCGCTATGACGACATCACGACGAAGATCGGGCTCGTCACGCTCAACGTGAAGCCCGACGGCGCGACGATCGCGATGGCGGACACCGAGCTCGGCAAGTCGCCGCTGGCCGAGCCGATCATGCTGATGCCCGGCACGTACACGTTCTCGCTGACCGCCGAGGGCTTCGAGAAGAAGGACATCGAGCTCGTCGTCGAGGCCGGGTCCGAGAGCGAGCGCACGCTCGAGCTCGAGCCGGTCAAGGTCGTGGTCGTCCAGCCGAAGCAGGACGTCGAGCAGCCGCTGCCCGAGCCGGTCGCGCCGCCCGCACCGTCGAAGCTGCCGCTCTACGTCGGCGGCGGCGTGACGATCGCGGCGGTCGGCGTCACCGCGATCACCGGCATCCTCGCGATCGGCAAGCACGGCACGTTCACGTCGGACACGGCGTCGGACACCGAGCGGGCCGACGCGCAGTCGAGCGGGCGCCGGTTCGCGAGAATCTCCGACGTGTCGCTCGTGACCGCGCTGGTCGCGGGTGGCTTCACCACCTACTGGTACCTGGCCAAGTACCGGCCGGCGCTGGCGAGGGAGCCCGCGACCGAGCAGCCGACCGCCGCGCGGACCCGCCGCCGGTCGATCGCCGCCAAGGTCACGGCTGTTCCGTGGGTCGAAACCGATGGCGTGGGCGGCGTGACCATCGCAGGCTGGTTCTAGGCTTCTGGTTCTAGGCTTCTAAGGAGTCACATGGCGAATCCCGGGTATCCGATGCAGCAGATGCCGCCGATGGGCGGGCCTCCCGGCATGGGCGGGCCCCCCGGCATGGGCGGACCTCCCGGGATGCAGCCGCCGGGGATGCCGCCACGCGCCCAGGTGATGCGGCGCGGGACGTCGAAGGCGGTGCCGGTCGTCGTGTCCGCCGGGCTCGCGATCGGCGTGTTCTGCGGCCTGCTGTTCGGGCTCGGCACCGGCGACGACACCGCCGCGGCGTCGACGACGTCGGCCCCGGTTGGCAACCAGAAGAAGCTCGACACCGACGTCCCCGAGCCGTTCCAGCCGACGACGAACAACCCCAAGCCGGCGGTCGGCAGCGCGGGCTCCGCCCAGCCGACGATCGCGACGGGCTCGGGCTCCGCGGCGGCGGGCTCCGGCTCGGCGGCGGGCTCTGCGGCCGGCAGTGCGGCGACGATCGCGACGCCCGCGAAGCCGATCGGCAAGCTCAAGGTCGAGATCACGCCCGAGGCGGCGGCGAAGGTCGCGAAGATCACCGTCGACGGCAAGGAGATCGATGGCAACGAGCTCGACGTCGATCTCTCGGACGTCAAGGGTGACCCGAAGGACCTCAAGAAGACGGTGAAGATCGTCGTCAAGGCGTCGGGCTATCGCGACGTCGAGCAGAAGATGGCCGTGCTCGCCGACAAGGAGAACACGCTGCAGGTCGAGCTCGTGAAGCGGCCGACGAACACCGGCAACGGTCTGCCGCGCCCGCCGCCGCCGGGTGGCTCGGGCAAGAAGCCGAACGGCGGCAAGAAGCCGAGCGGCGGCGGCCTGATCGATATCTGATCGGTCAGCCCTTCACGGCACCGGCGGTCAGCCCGCCGACGAGATAGCGCTGCAGCACGTAGAACGCGATCATCACCGGGATCGACGTCACGACCGCGCCGGCCGCGAACAGGCCCCAGTCCGCCGAGAACTCGGTGACGGTCGACTGGATCAGGACCGGCAGCGTGTACTTGTTCTGATCGGTCATGAACGTCGACGCCATGATGAACTCGTTCCACGCGGTCATGAACGAGAACAGCGCGGTCACCGCAATGCCGGGGCGCGCGAGCGGCAGCATGATGCGGCGAAAGATCATCCACGGCGACGCGCCGTCGATCCGCGCCGCCTCCTCGAGCTCGCGCGGCAGCGAGTCGAAGTAGCCCTTCAGCGTCCACACGCAGAACGGGATCGACGTCGTCGAGTAGACGAGCACGAGGCCGAGGATCGAGTTCAGCAGGCCGAGCTTGTTGAGGATGACGTAGAGCGGCAACAGCAGCAGCGTCGCCGGGAACATCTGGACGACGAGGAACATCGTCAGCCCGGTCTTCTTGCCCGGGAACTTGAACCGCGACAGCGCGTACGCGGCGGTGCACGACAGCATCACGCCGACGACGGTGGTGAGCAGCGCGACGATGATCGAGTTCAGCGCGTGGCGCAGGAACAGCAGCTCGCCGTGGTTGCCCTTCGCGGTGAACAGATCGCGAAAGTGATCGGTCGTGACCCCGTTCGGCAGCGGCGAGGCCGAGAGCGCGAACTGGCGGCCGGGCTCGAACGCCTTCTTGCAGACGAGCATCACCGGGTACAGCACGATCGCGACGAGCAGGATCAGCGCGAGGTACGTGAGGATCACGTAGAGGAGCTTCGGGCGACGCGACATCATGGCTAGTCGTCCCCTTGCTTGCGCACGATCCGCGTGCCGAACACGGTCCAGAGCAGCAGGATGAAGAAGATGATCGTGGCGTAGGCGGCGGCCATGCCGTAGCGCTCGCCACGCTCGAACGCCCAGCGGTAGGCGTCGGTGACGAGCGTGTTCGTCGAGCCGCCCGGGTTGCCACCGGAGACCAGCTGGATGACGTTGAACATGTTGAACGTCCAGATCGAGCCGAGCGCGACCGCGGGGCCGAGGGCAGGGCGCAGGTGCGGCAGCGTGATGTGGCGGAACCGCTGCCACGCGCTCGCGCCATCGACGGACGCGGCCTCGTAGAGCTCGCGCGGGATCGTCTCGAGCGCACCGAGCGCGACGACCATCATGAACGGAAACCCGAGCCACGTGTTCGTGATGACGTTCGCCGAGAACGACGTCGCCCACGAGCTGAACCACGACACGCCATCGAGCCCGGCGTAGCCGAGCAGCGAGTTGATCGCGCCGTGCTCGCCGGTGAACATGCCCTTCCAGATCAGCGCGGTGATGTAGTTCGGCACCGCCCACGGCAGGATGAACAGCACGCGGAACACGCCGCGCCCGCGCACCCACTTGCGCGACAGCACGAGCGCGAGCGAGACGCCGATCGTGACGTGGAACAGGACGTTCATCACCGTCCACAGCACGGTCACGCCGAGGATGAACCAGAAGTTCAGCGGATCGTCGAGCGGACGGCCGCCGCCGGACAGGATCTCGGTGAAGTTGTCGAGCCCGACGAACGTCCACTGGCCCTGGTGGTGGTCGTAGAAGCCGAGCACGAGGCCGATCAGGAACGGCGCCGCGACGAGCACGAACATCGACACCGCGGCCGGCGCGAGGAAGCCGAGCGCGGTGCGATGGCGGCGGATCCCGCTGCACATCCGATCGGTCAGCCGGACGCGCTGCGCGAGCGCGACGGCGGCGGCGAGCAGCACGATCGCGGTCGACGCGACCGGTGCCTGCCACAGCACGCACGGGATCGCGAGCGTCGCGAGCCCGGCGAACGTGCCGAGCCGCGCCGCGCGACCGGAGCGACCGGCGACGAGCGCGCCCGCGGCGGCGAGCGCGGCGCCGAGCCCGAGCACGCCGATCATGACGAGCCACGGATACGGCGCGGGATGCGCGGGCGGCGTCACGGCCACCGCGACCTGGCGCGTCGAGTCGGCGGCATGCGCGAGCGTCGCCGCGATCGCGCGCCCGCTGCCATCGCGGATCAGCTCGGCGAACGGTCCGGTTCGATCGAAGCGGTTCGCCGCGTCGTAGATCAGCTTGTCGTCGGGGCCACCGCCTGCGGCGAGCGCGCGCCACTGACCGCCGTCGAGCACCTGGCGATGGCGGAGCTGCGCGTGCTTCGGTGACGCGACCGCCTCGCCGACGATCACCGCGTGCGCGGCGGGGAGCGGCGTCTTGCCGTCGGCGACCGCCTCGGCCGCGCGCGTCGCGAGATCGATCTGGTGCGCGGCGAGCTCGCGGTTGCGGACGGCGACGAACGCACAGGTCGCGATCAGCATCGCGACGAGCGCGCCGAGCACGAAGTCGCGCAGCTGGCGGAGCACGGGGCTCTTCATGGCTGGCGCCCCGGGCCGGTGAGGTAGCCGGCGACCTCGCGCTCGACGGCGATCAGCCGCTCGCCGGGCTCTGCACGGCCGGCCAGCACCTCGCCGAGCGCGGTCTTGTACGGCGTCCACACCATGCGCATCGCCGGACCCATCGGCATCGGCACGGTGTTCGCGAGCTGCGCGCGGAACGCCACGAGCGCTGGATCGGCGGCGACGTCCGGATCGCTGTACGCCGCGACGTTCGGCACGACCTGGCGCGCGTGCTTCGCGCGCTCGATCGCGGCGACGTCGGAGGTCAGCGCGTCCATCACCGCGAACGCGGTCGCCTTGTCGTGCGCGCGCGCCGACATCAGGATGCCCTCGGCTCCGAGGAACGGCGCGGCGGGCCGGCCGGTCGCGCTCACGGTCGGCAGCGTCGTCACCTGCCACGGCACGCTCGCGTTGATGTCGGCGACGAACCACGGACCGGACACGACGGTCGCGGCCTTGCCGTCGTTGAACAGCGTCGCGACGAGCGGGCCCTCGGCGTTCTCGGGCGCGGCGCCGGTCGTCACGAGCGTGCGCGCGAACGTCATCGCGTTCGCGGCCTCGGGCGTCGCGATCGCGAGCTGGCCGCGATCGTCCATCACCTTGCCGCCGTAGCCGAACAGCCACGGCGCATGGCCGTAGAGATCGACGTTCGCGTACGCGATCGCGTAGCCGTCCTTCGCCTTCATCCGCGGCGCGAGCGCGAGCAGCTCGTCGGTGGTCTTCGGCGGCGTCGCGACGAGATCGGTGCGGTAGTAGAGCGCGAGCGACTTCACGGTGACCGGCAGTCCCCACAGCGAGCCCTTGTAGGCCATCGCGCTGACCGCCTCGCTGCTGAATCGATCGACGTGCGCGTCGTCGAGCCAGAACTCGATCGGCTCGATCACGCCGGAGTCGGCCCAGTCGCCGATCCGATCCTGCGGGTAGATGAACAGATCGGGTCCGTTGCCGCCGGGGATCGCCGACGTCAGCTTGTCCGCGAACGCGCCGTACGGCACCGCGACGAGCTCGACCGGTTGATCCGGGTGCTCGGTGTTCCACTTCGCGGCGGTCGACTCGAGCGCGTCACGCTCGGCACCGTTGTACGCGTGCCACAGCACGATGCCCTGCTTGCGCTCGCAGCCGACGAGCAGGCACAGGCCGACGAACAGAAACGTCAGCAGCCGGTGCTTCGCGCGCGCGTGCGACGGCTGCGCGTCCGCCTCGGGCGCGGGCTCGGGCGCGGGCTCCATGAGCTCGTCGAGTCCGCGATCGACGGCCTCGGGCGCCGGCTCGTGCGGCTCGAACGCACCCCACACCGCGCGGCGCAGCGACCGGCGATGCAGCTCGAGATCGGTCGTCGTCATGCGATCGCGGGCATCGCCGGGATCGATCGCGTGCGGCACCGCGGGCGCGTGCGGCACCGCATCGCGCCGCCAGTGGCGCGTCTTCGACGGATCGAAGTCGGTCACAGCCGGAGCTCCGTGTCGCCGTCGAACAGGTGCACCGCCTTCGGATCGAGCCACACGCGGACCTGGTCGCCGGGGCGCGGCGCGGCACCGGCATCGGTGCGCACCGTGAGCGGGCCGGCCGCCGAGTCGACGTGGAGCACGACCTCGGCACCGAGCACCTCGCGCATCGCGACCGCACCGGTCAGCGCGATGTCGTCGCCGCGCGTCGCGAGCGACAGCCGCTCGGGGCGGATCCCGACGACGATCTTGTCGGACTCGTTCGCCGGACGCAGCGGCTTCGCCGGCGCGGCGAGCGGGATCTCGAACCCGGGGCCGCGCGCGGCCTGGCGATCTCCGGTCGCGGTCAGATCCGCGGCGAGGAAGTTCATCGACGGCGTGCCGAAGAACCCGGCGACGAACCGGTTCGCCGGCTGCTCGTAGATGTCGACCGGCGACCCGATCTGCTGGACGACGCCGTCCTTCAGCACGACGATCAGATCCGCGAGCGTCATCGCCTCGATCTGATCGTGGGTGACGTACATCGACGTCGTCTGCGACGCCTGGTGGATGCGCGCGATCTCGCGCCGCATGTCACCGCGCAGCTTCGCGTCGAGGTTCGACAGCGGCTCGTCGAACAGGAACACTTTCGGCGCGCGCACGACGGCGCGGCCGATCGCGACGCGCTGGCGTTGACCGCCGGACAGCGCCTTCGGTCGGCGCTCGAGGTACGGCGTCAGGCCGAGGCTGTCGGCGGCGGCGAGCACGCGCGACCGGATCTCCGACTCGGGCCGGTGCTTGATTCGCAGCCCGAACGCCATGTTCTCGAACACGGACATGTGCGGGTACAGCGCGTAGCTCTGGAACACCATCGCGATGTCGCGATCGGCGGGCGCGACGCTCGTGACGTCGCGGCCGTCGATGTGGATCGTGCCGGCGGTCGGCTCCTCGAGTCCGGCGACCATGCGCAGCGTCGTCGACTTGCCGCAGCCGCTCGGCCCGACGAGCACCGCCATCTGGCGCGGCGGCACGACCAGGTCCAGGTCCGGGATCACCGGACGCGGCACACCTTCGTACTGCTTGCGGATCCGGCGGAGCTCGACTTCACACACGCCGCCGGCCACGAGCAAGCGTCACGCCACCTGCAAGTCGCGACGATCGTTACGGTCCGGTCGGATTCGTTGCATCCGGCAACGACCGCGACGTCGACGCGGGAAACATGTGCCGCGACGGCAATGTCGCGGTCCGCAGCGATCGGCCGCGCGTTTCCATGACGGACGCGGCCGGTTCCACCGTCTTGCGAGGGCATGGCCATTGCTCTCGGTTCGCGCATCATGAAAGCCGCCGTCGCCGCCAGCTTCGTCTGCGCACTGGTTCCCGCCACCGCCCAGGCAGATTCCGCCACGATCGTGACCCGCGTCGCGACCGCCGCGCCCGAGCCGCCGGCGTCGGATCTCGACGCGCCACCGGCGTACGCGAGCGCGACCGCGCCGAGTGTCGAAGTTCCACCTGACCCGATCGTCGAGCGTCAGGCCTCCATCGGTGCGCAACGCGGCTTCATCACGCCGACCGCGCTGACCGTCCCCGAAGGCCGCGCCGAGCTGTCGGTGCGCGCGCTCGCGCCGTTCATCGGCGTGATCGGGATCGCCGGCGGCATCACGAGCACGACCGAGCTCTGGGTCGACGCCGGCACCGTGATGACGTTCGACGACGAGGCCGACGAGCCGCACACCTACGCGGCGGGACTCAAGCAGGTGCTCGGTCGCGGCCGGACGTGGGCGATCGCGGCGACCGCCTCGGCACGCCAGCTCACCGACGACGGCGACGCCGATACGGTGTACTCGCTCGGCGGGGTCGCGACGATCTGCGCCGACGATCACTGCAACGTGATGATGCACGCAGGCGGCACGATGATGTCGATCGACGAAGGCGACGATACGCCGGAGACGCTCGGCCTCTACCAGCTCGGGTTCTCGGCGGGCAGCGCGAAGGCGCGGTTCCTCGTCGAGCTCGTCGGCAACGGCGAGGGCGGCGTGGTCACGGCCGGCGCGCGGATCGGCGGCGACACGCTCGCGGCCGAATTCGCGCTCGCGCGCCCGTTCGACGGCGGCGACGGGGAAGGGCTCGCCGTGCTGCCCGTGCTCGGCGTGATGGCGCGGCTGTAGGCTCCGGCATCCTCGGAGAGGTCCAACCGCGCGAGGATCCCCGGCTCTGCCAGCAATTGACCGATCGGCGCGACTGGGTTACCCGTATGCTTCGTCATGGCGCGCCGTGCTGTTCCTCCTCGACCCGCATTCTGGGCAGGCAGGCGTCGCGCGCGTCGCGTGAAGCAGATGCTGCCGGTCGGCCTGCCGGGTCCGCTCAAGGCGGCGTCGCGCGCGATCGACGGCGCGCAGCTGCGCGTGCTCGGCTCGGGCGACGTCGCGTTCCAGCAGATCCTCGAGCGCGTCCGCAACGCGCAGCGCTCGGTCGAGATCCGTGCGTTTCTGTGGCGTGACGACGAGGCCGGCAACCAGCTCGCGAACGCGGTGCTCGCGGCGGCGGATCGCGGCGCGAAGGTCACGATCCACAAGGACAAGATCGCCGCCGTCTACGAGTACACCGGCGGCAACAAGCAGAGCTTCTTCCACAAGCGCGTCGATCCGATCCGCGGCTTCCAGGCGTGGTTCCTCGGCGCGGTGTATCGCGCCCCCGGCTCGTTCAAGCAGAAGCCGAACGCGCTGTCCGAGCGGATCCTCCAGCACCCGAACATCCGGGTCGAGCACCGCCGCAAGCGCTTCGATCACAGCAAGCTCTACATCATCGACGAGCGCTACCTCGTGCTCGGCTCGATGGGCATCGGCGACAACCACCGCCACGACTGGATCGACGTCATGGTCGAGGCCGAAGGCGTCGAGCACGTCGATCGGCTGCGCGAGCGCATGGCGGGGCACGACGAGTTCGATCCGTCGCGCGGGCTCGACTTCCTCGTCCACAGCCGCGAGGCGCATCGCAAGAACAGCTGCCCGATGATCAGCCACCGGCTCGCGCTGATCGACGCCGCCGAGCAGTCGATCACCGTCGAGATGGCGTACTTCACCGACCGCCGGTTCACCGCGGCGCTCGCGCGCGCCGTGCTGCGCGGCGTGCACGTCAAGATCGTCACCGCCGACTTCGCCGACGTGCTCGGCAACATCAACCGCGCCACCTGCGATGCGCTGATGCGGCTGACCGGCGCGCCCGACAACCTCAGCATCGTGCTCGTGCCGCGGATGGTGCACAGCAAGGTCGTCGTGATCGATCACCGGTTCTCCGACGTCGGGTCGGCGAACTTCACGCCGCTCTCGCACGGCGTCTACGACGAGATCAACCTGTACGCGGATAACGAGACGTTCGCGCGCGCCCTCGAGGCGGAGATCGCCAGCCACGAGGGTGGCGGGCACGTCGCGAGCGCGCCGCTGCGCTATCGCCGGATGTACTCGGGGCTCGAGCGCGCGATCATCGCGTACCAATCGCGCCGGGGCGGCTGAGTCGATGGCGGTCACCGATCCGGCCGAGCGCGCGAAGCAGGAGCGCCGCCGCCAGATCCTCGAGGCCGCGAAGGCGGTGTTCGCCGAGGCCGGCTATCACGGCGCCTCGATCCACGCGATCATCGAGCGCGCGCAGATCGCACGCGGCACGTTCTACCTGTACTTCTCGAGCAAGGCAGCGGTCTTCGACTCGATCCTCGACAACGCGATGGCGGAGCTGCGCGGCAAGCTCCACCGGATCGACGTCGTCACGCCGGACGCGCCGGCACCGCAGGTCCAGCTGCGCGAGCAGGTGATCGCGGTGCTCGAGTACATCGTCCGCGATCGCGCGCTCGCCGTGCTGCTGATGTCCGCGGGCCACACGCCGGATGCCGAGGCGACCGAGCGGCTCGATCAGTTCTTCGGCGAGGTCCGCGGGTTGCTCGAGCGCGCGCTCGCGACCGGCGTCGAGATCGGCCTGCTGCGGCCGTGCAACGCGGTGCTCGTCGCGGCGGCGATGCTCGGCATGATCCGCGGCGTGATCGAGCTGCTGATCCATCACGCGGATGCACCGACGGTCGCCGCCGTCGTCGACGAGATGCTGCTCGTCGCGCTACGCGGCGTGCTGAAGTAGTCGCGGTCGCTCAGTTCACGGTCGCGGTCGTCAGCGCGGCGGCCGGGCTCGTCAGTGTCATCGTCGAGACATCGATCTCGATGCCGCGGATCTCGATCCGGCCGACCGCACCACCACCGCCGCCGCCGCGGTTGAACGTCAGGTTGTCGGTCGTGTTCTCGCCGTTCGTCGGCAGCGACATCCCCGCGCCGCCGCGGCCGCCGCTCGCGCCATTGAACACGCCGCCGACCGCCGGGTTCGACGTCGTCAGCGAGCCGCGGCCACCGAAGCTGTTGCTCGGACCCGCGCCACCGCCGCCGTTCGCGGTCAGGATCCCGTCGACGCGGATCCGCGGCGACTCGAGCAGGATCGCGCCGCCGCCGCCGCCGCCACCGCCGCCGTCACCGGTCGCGCCCGAGAACCCGCCGGCACCCGGTGCGCCGATCGTGCCGGTCATCGCGATCGATTCCATCGCGACGATCGCGATCGCACCGCCACCGCCGCCGCCGCGGCCGCCGACCGCGACGCCGCTCGAGTTGACCCCGCCCGCGCCGCCACCGTGGCCGCCGCGCAGCGGGATCGTCGATGGCGTGTTGCACATCGAGCCGCCGATGCCCGGTGTCGGACCGTTCGACGGACCACCGTTGCCGCCCGCGGTCGCGCCGCCGCCACCGCCGCCACCGGCACCGAACCCGGTCGCGCCGGCGACGCCGAACACGCCGCGACAGGGCAGGTTCGTGTTGTTCGTGCCGCCGGCGTTGCCGCCCGGGCCGCCCGAGCCGCCGTTGCCGCCGACGTCGAACGTGCCGGCGAAGTTGATCGTCGTCGCGGCGTACAGCACGAGCGCATTGCCGCCCGTGATCGTGAACGTGCCGCCGCCCTGCAGATCGAATGACACCGCGGTGAACACGCCCATGCCGTCGATCACCGTGAAGCCGATGCCGTTCAGCACGCCAGGCCCCTCGGGACGGATCAGCATGTTCTGCTGCTTGATCCGACCGGTCGACGAGTCGAAGTCGAGCTTGTTGCCGACGACGTTGCCCGTGACCCCGACGAGCAACGTCGGCGACAGTCCGTTCGACGGCACGAGCCCGCGGCACTGGCCCTTGCCATCGTCGCAGCCCGCGCCGCACGTCAACCGGCCCTCGCACGTCACGAGGTCGTCGCCTTCGCAGTGGGTCGGGATCCCGCAGCTCGTGTCCTGCGCGTTGCCGGCGTCGGCCGCGCTGCAGAATCCACCCGTGCACGTCTGGCCGTTCGGGCACGGCGAGAGCTCGTCGCACGGTGCACCGAGCGGTGCGCTCGGCTGGTAGCACGCCGCGATCAGGACGAGCAGCGGCCAGCCTCGCATCGCACCCATCATATGCGTCACGGCTACGAACTAGTGAGAGGACGACCGAGATCCGTCGCAGCGAATCGCCAGAGGTCGGTCCAATACCGGGGATCGCCGTGCGCCTGCGTCATGAATTACGCGAAATGCGGTTCAATCGGTGTGCGCGGGTACGTTTGGTGTGAACGGAGTTGCGCGCCAAAGAGATCTGTCGCTGTGCAGGTTTAGAAGTGGACTGACGCGTCAGTCCAGTACTAGACTGACGCGTCAGTCGGCAGCCCTGTGGGCCGACACGAGGAGCAGCGAGCGCATGGCGAATCCAGACAAGGTCGTGATCGGCATCGATGTCGGCTCGACGACCGTGAAGATGACCGTCGTCGATCCGATCTCCAAAGAGATCCTGTGGTCGAAGTACCAGCGGCACGAGACGCGGCAGCCCGAGATGACGCGCGACATGCTGCGCGAGATCCACGCGGCGTTCCCGACGCTGACGGCCGAGCAGATCCGCGTGTTCATCACCGGCTCGGGCGGCAGCCCGATCGCGCCGCAGATCGGCGCGAAGTTCGTGCAAGAGGTCAACGCCGTCACGATGGCGGTCGAGAAGCTGCATCCCGACGTGGGGAGCGTGATCGAGCTCGGCGGTCAGGACGCCAAGATCATCATGTTCAAGCAGAACAACGAGACCGGCGACAAGACCGCGCAGACGTCGATGAACGACAAGTGTGCGTCGGGCACCGGCGCCACGATCGACAAGTGCGTGCTGAAGGTCGGCATGCCGCGCGAGGAGGTCCCGCACCTCCAGTTCGATCCGAGCAAGCTGCACCACGTCGCCGCGAAGTGCGGCGTGTTCGCGGAGACCGACATCGTCAACCTCGTGAAGAGCGGCATCCCGCGCAACGAGATCATGAACTCGCTCGCGGACGCGATCGTCAGCCAGAACCTCGCGGTGCTGACGCGCGGCAACACGCTGAAGGCGAAGGTCCTGCTGCTCGGCGGTCCGAACACGTACCTGCCGTTCCTCCAGCAGTGCTGGCGGCTGCGCATCCCCGAGGCGTGGGCCGAGCGCGGCTACGAATGGGACAAGACGGTCCCGATCGAGGAGCTGATCTTCGTGCCGAAGAACAGCGATCTCTACGCCGCGTACGGCGCGGTGCTGTTCGGGCTCTACGAGCCGGACACCGTCGGTCGCTATCGCGGCCTCGATCCGCTCGAGGAGTTCATCAACCACGGCCGCAAGGCGAAGCTCGGCGAGAGCGCCGGCCCGGGCCTCGTCGAGGTCGCCGAGCAGCGCGACGCGTTCGTCGAGAAGTACAAGACGCCGCACTACGACGACGCGAAGCTCGAGGCGGGCAAGACGTATCGCGGCGTGATCGGCCTCGACGGTGGATCGACGTCGAGCAAGTGCGTGTTCATCGACGAGAACGAGAACATCCTGAAGAAGGTCTACACGCTCTCGAAGGGCAACCCGATCCAGGACATGAAGGACATGTTCACGGAGATGCGGGCGTGGGCGACCGAGCAGGGCGCGACGCTCGAGGTCACCGGGTTCGGCGTCACCGGCTACGCGGGTGACGTGCTCGAGAAGTCGCTCGGCGCCGACGCGAACATCGTCGAGACGGTCGCGCACATGATGAGCGCGAAGCGGTGGTTCCCGTCGGTCGATGTCATCTGCGACATCGGCGGTCAGGACATCAAGGTGCTGTTCATGCAGAACGGCGACGTCAAGAACTTCCGGCTGTCGAACAGCTGCAGCGCCGGCAACGGCATGTTGCTGCAGGCGATGGCGGATCAGTTCGGTCTGCCGGTGAAGCAGTACGCCGAGGTCGCGTTCGAGGCGCGGCTCGCGCCGAAGTTCAGCTACGGCTGCGCCGTGTTCCTCGACTCGGATCGCGTCAACTTCCAGAAGGAAGGCTACTCGCGCGAGGAGCTGCTCGCCGGGCTCGCGCTCGTGCTGCCGAAGAATGTCTGGCAGTACGTCGTCCAGATCCCGCGCATGAGCGAGCTCGGCCGCGTGTTCGTCCTCCAGGGCGGCACCCAGAAGAACCTAGCCGCGCTGAAGGCGCAGGTCGATTACATCGAGAAGCGCGTGCCGAACGCCGAGGTGTACCTGCACCCGCACTGCGGCGAGGCCGGCGCGATCGGCGCCGCGTTCGAGGCACTGCGCGTGACGCGCCGCCGCGGCTCGACGACGTTCGTCGGGCTCGATCAGGCGATCGACATCGACTACACGTCGACGAACGACGAGAACACGCGCTGCAACTTCTGTCCGAACAACTGCAGCCGCACGTTCATCGACACGAAGACACTCGACGGCAAGACCGCGCGCTACATCTCCGGGTTCTCCTGCGAGAAGGGCACGGTCGAGAACATGGACGCGCTGAAGAAGCTCAACAAGGAGCGGCAGGCGCGCATGAAGAAGTACCCGAACCTCGTCGACTACGAGGCGAAGCTCGCGTTCAAGAGCTTCTACGAGGCCAAGCCGATGCCGCAGCACGGCACGCCGGTCGACGACATCGTCGTCAAGCGCACGCTGCTCGGCGCGGTCCGCCACAAGCCGGTGAAGCGGCCGTTCCAGCGCTCGAGCGCGGAGCACTGGACGAAGCGGCGCGATGTCCGGATCGGCATCCCGCGCGTCCTCAACATCTACTCGACGGGCCCGTTCTGGCGCACGTACTTCGAGGCGCTCGGCGTCGACAGCCGCAACGTCGTGTTCTCCGACGAGACCAGCGAGGAGATGTGGCAGGCCGGCTGCAAGTACGGCTCGGTCGATCCCTGCTACCCGTCGAAGGTGTGCCAGGCGCACATCCACAACCTGCTGTTCAAGCACCACGAGAAGAAGCCGCTCGACTACATCTTCTTCCCGTCGATCACGCACATCCCGACGTTCATCGTGAACCAGATGGACACCGCGAGCTGCCCGGTCGTCTCGGGCACGCCAAAGGTGATCCGCGCGGCGTTCACGAAGGAGACCGACTTCTTCGCGGAGCGTGGCATCGGCTATCTCGACACGGCGGTGACGCTGAACGAGCCGCTGATGTGCAAGCAGCAGATGTTCGACGAGTTCGGCCGGCTGCTCGGCATCACGGTCGACGAGAACGACTTCGCGATCGACGAGGCGTTCAAGGCGCTCGACGCGTTCGAGGCCGAGATGCAACGCAAGGGCAAGGAGATCCTCGACGAGGTGATGCGCGAGAACCGCGTCGCGCTCGTGATGCTCGGCCGCCCGTACCACAACGATCCGGGCCTCAACCACGCCGTGCTCGAGGAGTTCCAGGCGCTCGGCTATCCGATCCTGTCGCAGCGCTCGCTGCCGCGTGACAAGGCGACGCTCGACAAGCTGTTCGCCGAGGACATCGCGAAGGGGGTGATCGAGAGTGGCCTCGACGTCACCGACGTGTGGCCGGAGAACTACTCGACGAACTCGGTGCAGAAGGTGTGGGCCGCGAAGTACGCGTCGCGCCACCCGAACATCGCGTGCCTCGATCTGTCGAGCTTCAAGTGCGGCCACGACGCGCCGACCTACGGCCTGATCGACTCGATCATCGCGTCGGCCGGCAAGGCGTACTCCGCGCTGCACGACATTGACGCGAACAAGCCGAGCGGCTCGATCAAGATCCGCGTCAAGACGTACGCGCACACCCTCATGCTGCTCAAGGAGAAGCTCGAGGATCAGGCGCAGAAGAAGGTCGAGCTCGACCGGTCGGTGACCGAGAAGAAGCTCGAGCTGATGAAGGCGCTGCAGACCAAGCTCGCGGGAGTCGGTCGTACCGACGACAAGCTCGACCGCGAGATCACCACGCTCGCCGAGCAGGTGGCTGCTTGGCGAGCCGCCGACGAAGCCAACCGGCCGCGCGCGAAGCGTGCACAGGCCCTCAACGTAGTTCGCCAGTAGAGAGACACCGAGGACAAATCCAGATGAGCACCACGAACGACAAGAACGCCAACCACCTCGACTCGATGTCCCTCGATGCGATCGAGGCCGAGCTCCAGAAGTTCGAGATCGAGGAGCGCAAGCGCCTCGGTCTGCCGATCGAGAACGCGAAGCACTGGTTCGACGCCGTGCCGCGCGAGTTCACGCGCGACCAGCGCGAGCACACGACGATCCTCGTGTCCGGCCTGACGATGGCGCACGACCTGTTCATCCAGGCGGCGCTGCGCGGCATCGGTTACAAGGTGCTCGCGCTCGACGTGCCCGACAACGACGCGCTCCAGTACGGACGCGAGTACGGCAACCGCGGCCAGTGCAACCCGACGTACTTCACGGTCGGCAACCTCGTGAAGTACCTCGACGGCCTGCGCGACCGCGGCATGAACAAGGATGACATCGTCAAGAACCACCTGTTCGTGACCGCCGGCGCATGCGGCCCGTGCCGGTTCGGCACGTACGTCACCGAGTACCGCAAGGCGCTGCGCGACTCCGGCTTCGACGGCTTCCGCGTGCTGCTGTTCCAGCAGACCGGCGGCCTCAAGCAGGCGACCGGCGAGGGCGTCGGCCTCGAGATGGGCCCGTCGTTCTTCTGGGGCGTCGTCCGCGCGATCCTGATCGGCGACTGCCTGAACGCGCTCGGCTACCGGATCCGGCCGTACGAGGTCGAGCCCGGCGCGACCGACCGCGCGCTCGAGGTCAGCAAGAAGATCATCTCCGACGCGTTCGAGGCGCAGAGCTCGCTCGCGATCGCGCTGATGAAGGTGCGCCGCACGATGGGCGCGGTGCAGGTCGACCGCACCAAGGTCAAGCCGCGCGTCGGCATCATCGGCGAGTTCTGGGCGATGACGACCGAGGGCGACGGCAACTACGGCCTGCAGCGGTTCCTCGAGGCCGAGGGCGCCGAGCCGGACATCCAGCTCGTGACCGCGTGGCTGCTCTACATGCTGTGGCAGGGCAAGTATGACACCGAGCAGCGCGCGCAGCTGCGCGGCGTCGACGAGGACAAGGGCGCGGGCGGCAGCAAGTTCAGCTTGAAGGGCGTCGACGTCCGCAAGCGCATGGCGTCGCTGTGGGCCGGCGAGAAGGTGATCCGCACGCTGTTCCAGAGCGTCGCGAACGCGATGGGCCTGTACGACTACCACCTGCCGGACATGGACAAGATCGCCGAGATCAGCCACGCGTTCTACGACAACAACCTCCGCGGTGGCGAAGGCCACATGGAGGTCGGCAAGCTGATCCAGAACGTCGCGTACTCGAAGGTCAACATGACGCTGTCGGTGAAGCCGTTCGGCTGCATGCCGTCCTCGTCGGTGTCCGACGGCATCCAGTCGTTCATCACCGAGCTGTATCCGCAGGGCATCTTCCTGCCGATCGAGACCAACGGCGACGGTGCGGTCAACGTGTACAGCCGCGTCCAGATGCAGCTGTTCAAGGCGAAGCAGCTCGCGCAGAAGGAAGTCGACAAGGCGCTCGCCGACGTCGGCATGACGATGGACGAGGTGCGCGCGTATCTGAAGAAGCACCCGGCGATGAGCAAGGCGTTCCACCGCTCGCCGCACATGGCGGGCTGCACGACCGCGGATCTCGTCTACGAGGTCGGCGCGCGCAAGAACCGCCTGAGCTACCTGAAGAACAAGGTCGTCAACGCGGTCACCGGCAAGGAAGACAAGGAGCACGCGGTCGCGCACGAGCGGCTGCTGTCGATCGCGAAGGCTGCCGCGGCGAAGACGAACAAGAAGAAGAGCGCGGTCGTCACGGTCGCCCCCGAGGTCGATCCCGACGACCAGGCGCGGCCGCCGGTGCCGGCGGGGCGCAAGAGCCTGCGCGTCGTGAACTGACGCGAGGGCTGGCTCGCTGACGCCCGCGTGGTTCGCGCCGCGCGGGCGTTTTTCGTCGTGGTAGAACGCTCGCCATGAGCTGGCTCGATCAAGCACGCGCGAAGGCCCACGCCGCGATCACGAAGCTGCCCGGCAAGGCGGGCGAGCTCGCACGCAAGGCGAACGACGCACTCGGCCGCCCGCTCGCCGACGAGGCCGAGCTCGAGGATCGCCGCGCGTTCGCGACCAAGGGGGCCACGGTCACGACGTCGTCGCAGACCCAGGCCGAGCCGAACGCGAGCGTCGCGCCGGTGATCGTCTATCACATGGACAAGACGCGGCGCGACGCGCTGAAGCTGACCGAGATCCTCGAGGCGAACGGCATCCCGCACAAGGTCAGCAACATCCAGGAAGATCCGGCCGCGCAGAGCGCGATCCGTCGCGACAGCAAGGGCTACCGGCTGCCGGTCGTGTTCATCGCCGGCGAGGTGATCGGCGGGCGCGCCGAGCTGACGAACCTCGCGAGCAGTGGCGAGCTGAAGAAGAAAGTGTTCGGCAGCGAGCCCTAACGGATCTTGCCGACGCTGCCGTCGGCCGCGATCGCGCGGTAGCCGCCGCCCTGCATGACGCAGTCGTCGTTGACGTACAGAAACTCGACGCCCGGCGCCGGCGCGAACGCATAGCGCTCGACGCGATCGCCGTCCTGCTCGTCCTTCGGGATCGGGTCGCACGACAGCACGTCGAGCTTCGTCATCGCGGCGGGCACCCACATGCCACGCTCGCCCGAGCAGCCATCCTGATCGGGCTTGCGCGGATGCGGCCGGCGCACCGCGGTCGGCGTCGCGACCGCGCGCCGGGCCTTCGTGCACGGCAGCTCGAGCGGGTCGGCGCCGTCGGCGAGGTGAAACACGAGCTTCGCGCCGGCGGTCTCGACCGTGCCCGCGTAGTGCTTCGTCGTCGGTGCCGACCAGTCGACGAGTGACTCGTACATGAACGGATCCTTCGAGCCCGCCGGCCTCTGGCCCTTGCTCGTCGTGCGGGTCTCGACGTCGAGCGCGGCTTGCTTGCCGTCCTGTCGAAGTGTGTACGTCGTCAGCGTGTGGCGGCCGACGATCGCGCCGGTCTGGAGCTCGCGATAGATCCACGCCGGCGCGCTGGCGACCGTAGGCGCATCCGGGGACACGGTGACGGCATCGATCGGCACGATCGCGACCGCGGCATCGCGGGGCGGCGGAGCGGGGGTCGGCGGACGCTCGGCCCGGTCGCAACCGACGAGGATCCCGACGGCGAGCAGCGCACGATGCATGTCCCGGGTGTAGCGCGGCGTGGTATGGAGCTGCCATGCCGGAGACCGAGAAGTCCGACAAGAAGTGGTCGAAGCAGGCGACCGAGAAGCTGTTCGCGGTGCTCAATCGCGCCGACGAGATCGGCGGCGAGATCCGCGACTATCTCCAGGAGAAGGTCGCGACCGACGCGCGCTACGTCGCGACCCGCAAGCGGATCGCAAAATTGCTCGGCCGCGATTACCAGTCGCGCGACGACGTCAAGCAGGCCGCGCAGGTCCGCGAGGCGAAGGCGGCTGCAGTCGCCGCGACCCCGACGACGACGGCGAAGCCGAAGCAGACCGGGTTCGGCGATCCCGGCGTCAAGGCGCAGATCTTCGGCAAGAAGAGCTGCCCGTGGACCGGCCGCGCGATCACGCTGCTCGAGCGCCACAAGGTCGACTTCGATTACATCGATCTCGAGGAGCCCGAGCACGAGGCGAAGCTCGTGCCGCTGCAGAACGAGACGAAGCAGCACACGGTGCCGTTCGTGTACCTGCGCGGTCACTTCGTCGGCGGGTTCAACGCGCTGTCGGAGGTCGAGCGGCTCGGCCAGCTCGAGGTCGCGATGATGTCCGCCGAGGAGCGCGCGAAGGCACCGGCGCACCAGCGCAACGTCGAGATCACACCGCGGCCGAACACCGACGAGGTCGCGCCGGCCGAGCAGAACCCGGCCGAGTAGCTCGCAGACGTAACACCGGCGCGGGCGCGATCGGGGCAGGATAGCGGGATGGTGCGCGGGCGCTGGATCGTCGTGCTCGTCGGGGTGACGGGCTGCGTGCGCGATCTGGCGCTCGACGATCTCGATCGCTCGACGCGCGATGGCTTCGCGCAGATCGGGCAGACCGAGCGCGTGCGCGTGTACTCGTCGCCGGCGTTCACCGGCGATGGCGAGGCCGTCGCGGCCGCGGCGGACGCCGAGCTCGCGTCGCTGTTCGAGCGCTACGGCGGCACGCAGCGCCGGCAGGCCGCGCTGTACTTCCACGCGGCGGCGGCGTGGCCGTCGAACGTCGAGCAGTACCACGGGGTCGCGCACTGCGATGACCTGTCGGCGGACCTGATCGCCGACGGTGCGCGCCCGCCGACGTTCGCGATCGATCACGAGCTCGCGCACCTCGCGGCGTGCGACACCGTCGGTGCGAACGCGCGGCCGCTGCTCGAGGAGGGGCTCGCGACCGCGTCGACCGGCGGCTACGGCGTGCTGCGCGCCGACGGTGACTGGTCGCTGCGCGCGCTGTTCGTCGGCAACGAGTTCAAGGCCCAGGTCTCGCCGACCGCGTACGATGTCGGCGCGAGCTTCGTGACGTTCGCGGTCGAGCGGATCGGGCTGCCCGCGTACCTGGCGCGCGTGCACGGACCCGCGGCGTACGGCACCACCGACGAGGTCGAGCCGATCCTCGAGCGCGAGCTCGGCGGCGGCTTCCTCGCGATCGAGTGCGAGCTCCGCGCGCGGCTCGCGGGCGTGACGTGCACGTGTCTGCCGGATGGATCGTGCGCGCCCTGATCGTCTTCGTCGTGCTCGCGCACGCGGCGCGCGCCGACGCCGGCCCCGTGCGGCTCGCCGAGATCTCGGCCGGCCTCGAGTACAGCCTGTTCGCGGACGTGTTCCGCGAGGGCGGCGGCACGATGGCACCGGCCGGGCCGCGCGTGCTCGTGCTCGCCACCCGTGGGCCACTCGCGATCGGCGGCGGCGTCAGCACGTTCGCGTCGACCGACGCCGCGATCGTGTCGACGGATCTCGAGCTCGGCTGGCGCCGCGATCACGAGCGGTTCGGGTATCGCGTCGGCGCCGGCGCCGGCGTCCTGTACACGTCGGATCGCACCGCGCTGCCGACGTACACCGATCGCCACGTCGGGCCGACGCTGCACGTCGACGCTGCGCTGCGCTACCGCGCGAGCACGCACGTCGTGATCGAGAGCGGGCTCGGGCTATTCCTGTATCCGCTGCAGCCCGGCCCCGGGTGGTCGGTCGGCGCCGACGCGCGGTGGCAGCTCGCCGCCGGCTACTGCTGGCACTGACGGGCGCGGTGTCCGGAACTGGGAATCGCGATCCCTGAAGCGGACGCTCGCGACGCGCGTGCCGACCTGATCTCGCAGCGTTGAGCTGGCATACGCGATGCTCGACGCCTCGGTGAATGCGCTCGATCCTGCTCGATCTTCGCTACTCGCTGCGCATGATGGGCAAGACCCCGGGGCTCACCCTGATCCTCGTGCTGACGCTCGCGCTCGGCATCGGTGCGAGCACGACGATCTTCTCCGTCGTTCACTCGGTCGTGCTGCGCGACCTGCCGTATCGCGAGCCGGATCGGCTCGTGCGCGTCTACACCGAGTTTCGCGCCGGCAAGGACGTCCAGCACCGGTTCTCGTTCTCGGTGCCAGAGATCGGTGAGCTCCAGCAGGCCTGTCGGTCGTGCGCGATGACCGCCGGCTGGCTGCAGGGCACCGCCCCGCTGTCCGGTGGCGATCGTCCGGTGCGGATCGCGGTCGGCTACGCGACGCACCAGCTGCTGCCGCTGCTCGGCGTGCCGCCGATCCTCGGGCGGTGGTTCGATGCGAACGAGGACGCGCCGCAGCCGTGGGTGCCGGGCGCGCAGATCGTCGGCGATCCCGATGTCCTCGTCATCAACTACGAGATCTGGCGCGACGTGTTTCACGGCGATCCGAACGTGATCGGCCGCAAGGTCGAGCTCGATGCCATCCCGGTCACGATCATCGGCGTCATGCCGCGCGGCTTCCAGTTCGACGGCATGGAAGCGTGGGTGCCGGCGCGCCTCGACTTCTCGATGCAGCGGCGCGGCAGCCACGCCGGCAACGTGCTCGTGCGGCTCGCGCCCGGCGCATCGATCGACTCGCTGAACGACGAGCTCGCGGCGCTCACGCGCCAGTGGGGCACGCGCGACAGCAAGCAGTTTCACTCGATCAGCGTCGACCATCCGGTGGTCGCGACGCCGTTCAAGCAGGACCTCGTCGGCTCGCTCGCGTCCGTGCTGTGGACGCTGCAGGCGGCGGTGCTGTTCGTGCTGCTGATCTCGATCGTCAACGTCGCGAACTTGCTGCTCGCGCGCGCCGAGACCCGGACGCGCGAGATCGCGGTACGCCACGCGCTCGGTGCATCGCGCCGCCGGCTGTTGCGCCAGTTCATCACCGAGAGCCTCGTGATCGGCCTGCTCGGCGCCGGGCTCGGCATCCTGCTCTCGGTGTGGGCGCTCGACGGGGTCACCGCGCTCGTCCCGAAATCTGCGCCGCGCGCTTCGGAGATCTCGTTCGACGGCACCGCGGTCGTGTTCGCGGTGTGCTGCTCGGTCGGCGCCGCGCTGCTGTTCGGGCTCGCGCCGATCCTGCACGCGAAGAAGAGCGATCTGCACGGCGCGCTCAAGGACGGCGGCAACCAGACGACCGGCTCGCGCGCGCGGTTGCGGGTGCGCCGCGTGCTCGTGATCGTCGAAATCGCGCTCGCGATGCTGCTCGTGATCGGCTGCACGGTGATGGTGCGCGCGTTCGTGCGGCTTTCGCGCGTCGAGCTCGGCTTCCAGCCCGATCACGTGCTGACGTTCGGCGTCAACCTGCCGCTGCGCACGTACACGCAACCGGCGGACGCGATGCGATTCTGGGATCGCCTCGAGGCGCGGCTCGACGCGTTGCCCGGCGTCGAGGGCGCCGCGCTCGTGCCGAGCGTCGGCACCGATCGCGGCCTCAACATCGAGACGATCCGGTTTCCGGGCCGCACCGAGCCGTCGCGCGACGAGCCGCCGTGGAACGTCGACTTCGCGAGCCACGTCAGCGCGAACACGCTGACCGTGCTCGGCGCGAAGCTCGTGCGCGGCCGCGATCTCGCGAACACCGACACCGCGACGTCGCCGCTCGTCGTCGTCGTGAACCAGGCGTTCGTCGACAAGTTCTTGCCCGGCGAGGATCCGATCGGCAAGGAGGTCGTCGTGTATCCGCAGCGCGATCCCGCGAAGGACAAGCCCGCGCGGATCGTCGGCGTGTTCGCGAACCTCAAGAACCAGGGGCTCGACAAGCCGGCCGGTACCGAGCTCTACATCCCGCGCGTCCAGATGGCGACGCTGTTCGACCCGCCGATCTCGCCGCTGATCCTGTACGGCGTGGTTCGCACCACCGGCGATCCCGGCGAGGCGGTTCCCGCGGTGTCCCGCGCGGTCGCCGAGATCGATCCGACGGTGCCGATCTACGACGTGCGCACGTTCGACGAGGTGCTGTGGGAGGCGGTCGCGCGGCCGCGGTTTCTGACCTGGCTGCTGAGCGCGTTCGCGCTCGTCGCGTTCGTGCTCGCCGCGGTCGGCATCTACGGCGTGATGGCGCATACCGTCGTCCAGCGCACGCACGAGATCGGGCTGCGCGTCGCGCTCGGCGCGCAGCCGCGCCAGGTGCGCCGGCTCGTGATGCGGCAGGCCGGCTCGCTCGTCCTGATCGGCGTCGGTGTCGGGCTCGTCGCGGTGGTCGCGCTGCAGGTTGCGCTCGGCGACTCGCTCGCGAGCTTCTTCTACGGCGAGACGCTCGGCCAGCCGCTGCTGCTCGGGGGCGTCGCGCTCGTGGTCGCCGCGACCGCGGTGCTCGCGACGTGGGTCCCGGCCCGGCGGGCGACCAAGGTCGAGCCGACTGTCGCGCTGCGCAGCGACTGAGGCTGGGTCCGGCAGGGGGTGGGACTCGTTTGCAAGTCGGGTGCTGTACCCCCATGTGGCCTGGCGCAAGTGCCCGGTTTCGCTGGCGGCAGCGCTGGCACTCCGCGTGTAACCCGTGGTCGACATGGTCAAGACCCTTCTCGCGTCGGGGATCGCGATGGGACTCTGCGGGTGCGCGCTGGATCAGCCGGTCGAGTACAGCTCGACCGCCGGCATGTCGTTCGAGGAGTTCCGCGCGATGGTGCCGCGCGAGACCGGGACCGGCTACTACGTCGTCGACTGGGACCGCGTGCTCAAGAACGACCAGGAGCTGTTCGAGTTCTGGGGCTCGCTCGAGCAGGGTGCGCTCGCGATCTACAACACCGGCACCGACATCAAGTGGGACGACACCCAGAAGAAGAACATCACGTACTGCATCGGCGCGAGCTTCGGCACGAACAAGCAGCTCGTCGTCGACGCGATGAAGGCAGCGACCGACGGCGGCTGGGAGAAGATGGCCGACGTCAACTTCATCTACGTGCCGACCGAGGACGCGAACTGCACCGGCGCGAACGGCAACGTCGTGTTCGACGTCAACCAGGCGACCGGCCAGCCGTTCCTCGCGCGTGCGTTCTTCCCGAACGATCAGCGCGCGAACCGCAACGTCATCATCGACACGACCTCGTTCGACCCGACGCAGACCGGCGGCATCCCGCTCGCGAACATCCTCGGCCACGAGCTCGGTCACACGCTCGGCTTCCGCCACGAGCACACGCGGCCCGAGGCGAACGCGACGCAGTGCTTCGAGGACAACCAGTTCCGTGGCGTCACCGTCTACGACTCGGCGTCGGTGATGCACTACCCGCAGTGCAACGGCACGTCGACGACGCTCGCGTTCACCGAGCTCGATCGCCAGGGCGTGTCGTCGGTGTATGGCCCGCCGCTCGCGAACCCGGCGCCGATGGCGCAGGTCACCGCGCCGAGCGATGGCGCGACCGTGCCGCCCGACTTCGCGGTCGAGGCGTCGGTCGTCGACACCGATCTCGTGAAGGCCGAGCTGTTCATCGACGGCTCGTCGTACCAGACGCTGAGCGCGTCGCCGTTCACGTTCCAGGTCACCGGCCTCACGCTCGGTGCGCACGGCCTCAAGATCGTCGGCACCGACGCGAACGGTCAGGTCGGCGAGACCACGATCAACGTCACGGTCGCGAAGGCCGGCGGTGGCGGTAGCGGGGACGGCGAGGGCGACGACGGCAACGACATCGAGGGCGGCTGCTCGGCCGGCGGCTCGTCGTCGTTCGCATGCGCGCTCGGCATGCTGGGCTTCGTGCTCGTGCGCCGCCGCCGCCGCTGAGCAGTGCGGTTCGCCACGGCGTTGCAGTGAATCGACAGACCCTCAATACTGTCGAACACCGCCATGCGAATCCCGCTGTTTGTCGTCGCGCCGCTCGTGATCTCCAGTGCATGCGGGCCGGCGTGTCCCGATGATCGGTGCTCGAACGGCCCGACGCTGATCAAGGCCGCGCCGCCGCCGTATCAGCCGCCGAGCACGACCGGCAGCGTGACGAGCACGGGCGGGCCGTCGCCGACGACGCCGGTCGCGAGCACGTGCGGCCCCGAGCGCGGCAAGGCCTACGAGGATGCGTCGATCGCGGTGTTCTACACCGCGCACCAGAACCCGCAGATGCCGGGCTCGGCGACGATCGACTTCGAGATCCAGAACAAGACGCCCGCGGTCGCGTCGGTGAAGTTCAACCTGAACGCGACGAGCGCGTCGAAGCAGAACCTGTCGCGATTCGGCATGGGCACCGTGCGGCTCGAGCCACAAGCGACCGCCGGCAAGGGCGCCGGCGATCTGCAGGCGACCGTCGTCGACGCGGCGACCGCGTTTCCGGTCAGCCTCGTGCTCGAGGACGTCCGGTTCTGTTCGATGAAGAGCGACGCGCCGCCATGCGAGAAGGTCAAGCCGGCGCGTGGCACCGTCGTGACGGTCGCGCCGCCAAAGCCCGATTGCGGCGCACCGGCGCCGACGCCGACGGCGCAGCCGACGCCGACTCCGACGCCCGCGCCGTCGACGCCCGCACCGGCACCGGGCCCGGCGCCCGGCCCGTCGTCGCCACCGCCCGCGCCGACGCCGACGCCGACGAAGTGAGCGCTACGGCGCGCAGACGTAGAGGCTGTTCTTGCCGCCGAAGCCGTCGTCGGCCTGGTCGGGATTCGTCGGGTCGATGATCCACTCGTTGCCGTTGACGATGAACTTGTACTGATACGAGCCGGCGTCGAACGTGTGCGTCAGCGTCCAGCCGCCGTCGGCGCCGAGCGTGAACGCGATCGCGCCGTTCGCCGGATCGCCGCCCCAGTTCGTGAAGCTGCCGGTCAGCCACACGCTCGACGCGGTGCCGTGACCGTCGAGCCGGAACGACTTGTCACAGGTCGCGGCCGACGAGCCATCGTCGCCGGGCGTGCCGTCGCTCGCCGGCGCGGCATCGACCGCGGGATCCGGGCCGTCATCGCCCTTGCCGTACCCGGGCGGTCGACAGCCGACGAGAACGAACGCGAGCGCGAGTAGGCGAACAGACCTCACGGCTGCGCCCGGTTCAAGGCACGTGCCACGCGCGATGCACGCGGGCTCGGCGAGATGGCGGGCGGGGCGCGAAGCCGCGTCGAGATTCGCAGCGTGGCCCTCGCCACGGCGAGTTGCCAAACGAAACGTGAGCACTCATCACGCGCTCAGGTCCGCGAACGAACACGGGTCTTCGGACGGAACGCGTGCGCAGGTCCGGGCATGAATCGTGCGAAGCGCGCGGCCGTGGCTTCCACGCGCAGGATCTCGAACGCCCTGGTTCCCGCCCTGGCCCTCGCGATGGCGGTCGCGCCACGTCCGGCACACGCGATCGAGCCGGTCGCGTCGTTCCGCTACCTGGTCACCGGCAACGGGTTCGGCTTCCAGGTGTTCGACGTCAGCGCGAACGCGGTCAAGCACTACCTCGAGCGGCCGTATCGCTACCTGCGCGCGAACCCGTCGAACCCAGACGGCGAAGGCATCGTCCGCCGCAACCTCGTGTTCGACACGTACTTCGGCGTCAAGGCCGGCGGGCAGGCGGCATGGCTCGGTGGCCGCGCGCCGAGCGAGACCGGCTACGTCAACGAGACGAACATGATCCGCTCGGCCGTCACGGTCGGCGGCGTGTCGACCGAGTCGTTCTTCGTCGCGCCGTTTGGCTACGAAGGCAACGCGATGGTGATGCTGCTGAAGGTCACCAACACGAGCGGCGGCTCGGTGCCGGTCAGCGCGTACTCGATCCACAACTTCAAGCTCGGCTCGGCGCCGAATCCCGACGAGCCCGGCTCGAACAACGAGACGATCGCATTCGACGCCGGCACGCAGTCGGCGACCGAGAGCGGTCCCGGCGGCGGCACGATGGTCTACGCCGCGATCGGCGGCCTCGACGTCTCGAGCTGCGCCGACAACGTGTTCCAGAGCGTCGCGGCGGGCGCCGGGCTGACGATGACGCCGAGCTGCAACGGTAGCGACAAGAAGAACGCGTTCCAGAAGGACATGGGCTCGCTCGCGCCGGGCGAGAGCAAGTGGTGGGGCGTCGCGGTGCTGTTCGATCCCGACGGGAACGCGGCGCAGACCCGCACGAAATGGGCGACGTTCGTCAACGGTCGCGCGCCCGACCAGCTCTATACCGACCTGCTCGCCGAGTGGGACGCGTGGCGCAAGCCGCCGCCCGCCGGGCTGTCGGCGACCGAGACCGCGGTGTGGCGCCAGGCCGAGGCCGTGCTGCGCATGGGCCAGATCCTCGAGCCGTACCAGGAGAGCCCGCGGCAGAAGAACCACGGCATGATCCTCGCGAGCCTGCCGCCCGGCGGTTGGCACACCGGCTGGGTGCGCGACGCGACGTACGCGATCGGCGCGCTCGCACGCACGCGCCACGACGCCGAGGCGAAGGCGGCGCTCGACTTCTTCCTCGACGCCGACGCCGGCAAGTACGGCTCGTTCCTCAAGGACGTCAACTACCGGATCAGCACGGTGCGGTACTACGGCGACGGCGAGGAGGAGGCCGACTTCTCCGGATCGCCGACGCGCAACATCGAGATCGATGGCTGGGGCCTGTACATGTGGGCCGCGCGCCAGTACGTCGATTCGTCCGGCGACGTCGCGTGGCTCGCGCAGCCGACGAAGAAGGGCGACACCGTCTACGACGCGATCCGCGACGGCGTCGCCGAGCCGCTCGCCGCGAACATGGAGGACGCCGGCATGACGATCGCCGACGCGTCGATCTGGGAGGTGCACTGGGGCAATCGCGAGCACTTCCTGTACACGACGGCGGCGAGCGCGCGCGGGTTCTGCGACATGGCGACGCTCGCTCGGCGCGCCGGTCGCACCGACGACATCGAGCGCTACCGCGCGCTGCACGACAAGGCGGTCGAGTCGATGAAGTCGTTCTTCATCGATCAGAACAAGGTGCTCGCCGGCTCGCTCGAGCGGCTGACGCGCGGCTCGAACTACCGCGACGGCGCGACCGTCGAGGCGCTGACCTGGAACCTGATCGGCGCGGACACCGCGATCGGCAAGGGCACGCTCGGTGCGATGTCGTTCCTGCAGACGCCGGCCGGCGGCTACAAGCGCGTCGAGGGCTCGACCGATCAGTACGACACCGACGAGTGGATCCTGATCGACCTGCGCGCATCGGCGGCGTTCCGGCGCAGCGGCGACGAGGCGAAGGCGAACCAGCTGCTCGACTGGGTCACCGCGCAGGGCTCGGTCAACTACAACCTGCTGCCCGAGCTCTACAACACGCGGACGTCGAGCGGCGCGATCGGCGCGTACTCCGGCTCGATCCCGATGGTCGGCTACGGCGCCGGCGCGTACCAGATGACGCTGCTCGATCGCGCCGGCGCGTTCGAGAACAGCGACTGCGGCGAGTTCGACGCCGGCGGCGATGGCGGCCCGGGCGGCGGCGACGACGACGGCTCGAGCGATGGCCGCACCGGCGTCGCGTGCGCGTGTCACGGCGGGCCGGGCTCGGCGGGATCCGGAGCGGTGCTGCTGCTCGCGTTCGCGTTCGTCATGCGGCGGAGGGCGGTCGCATGAGCCGCGTCGAGCTCCAGAAGATCGGCAAGACGTTCCCCGGCGTGCGCGCGCTGCACGACGTGAGCTTGACGCTCGAGGCGGGCGAAGTACTGGGCCTCGTCGGCGAGAACGGCGCCGGCAAGTCGACGCTGATCAAGATCCTCGGCGGCGTCTACCCGGCCGGTGACTTCAAGGGCGAGGTCGTCGTCGACGGGCAGGCGAGGGCGTTCCGGACGCCGCGTGACGCGCGCGAGGCCGGGATCGCCGTCGTCCACCAGGAGCTGTCGCTCGTCCCGGACATGACCGTCGCCGACAACCTGCTGCTCGGCCGCGAGCCGGCCGCATTCGGCATCGTCGACGCGGTGCGCGCCGAGGCGACCGCGCGGTCGATCCTCGTCAAGACGCTCGGGCCGGCGGGCGCGGCGATCGATCCGCGCGCGATCGCGAGCCACCTCGGCGTCGGCGTCCAGCAGATGCTCGAGATCGCGCGCGCGCTCGCCGACGACGCGAAGGTCCTCGTGCTCGACGAGCCGACCGCGGCGCTCACCGACGACGAGATCGCGCGGCTGTTCACGCTCGTCCGCGCGCGCAAGGCCGCGGGCGCCTCGTTCGTCTACATCTCGCACCGGCTCGACGAGATCCAGGCGCTGTGCGATCGCGTCGCGGTGATGCGCGATGGCGAGCTCGTCGCGATCGTGAAGATGGCCGAGACCAACATCGACGACATCGTCGCGCTGATGACCGGCAAGGAGCTCGCCGATGTCCACGCGCGCCGCGCGCGCACGTCCGAGGTCGGCAAGCCGGTGCTCGAGGTCCAGCGACTGTCAGTCGCGCATCCCGGCGTCGCCGGGCGCCGCGTCGTCGACGCGCTGTCGTTCACCGTCGGTGCCGGCGAGGTCGTCGCGCTCGCCGGGGCGATGGGCTCGGGCCGCACGGCGACGCTGTCGGCGCTGTTCGGCAACGCGCGCTCGGCGGTGACCGGCACGATCGTCGTCGACGGCAAATCGGTCGCGCTCGGCTCGCCCGGGGATGCGATCGCGGCCGGCATCGCGTACGTGCCCGAGGATCGCAAGGCGCAGGGGCTCGTGCTGTCGGCCAGCGTCGGCGACAACCTCGCGCTGGCGTCGCTCGACCAGCTGTCGCGCCTCGGCATCGTCGACGGCGCGCGCGCCGAACAGACGGCACTCCACCGCTTGCGCGACCTCAACATCAAGGCACCGGGGCTCGGCGCCGAGGTCGCCACCTTGTCCGGCGGCAACCAGCAGAAGGTCGTGATCGGCAAGTGGCTCGAGCGCGCGCCGCGCGTGCTGCTGCTCGACGAGCCGACCCGCGGCGTCGACGTCGGCGCGAAGGCCGAGATCTACCGGCTGATCGAGTCGCTGACGGCGGCCGGCCACGCGGTCGTGCTCGCGTCGTCGGATCTGCCCGAGGTCGTCCGGCTCGCCGACCGCGTGATCGTGCTGCGCGAGGGCCGCGTCGCCGGGGTGCTCGCCGGCACCGCGATCACGCAGCTCGCGATCATGCAGCTCGCGGTCGGGACCCACCCGCTGCCACACACCGCGCCGCAGGCCGCAGCAGGAGCAAGCTCGTGAAGCTCGAACGCAACGCCGAGCGGCAGGGACGCCGCTTCGATCTCAACGCCTGGGCGATGGCCGGCGTGCTCGTCGTGATGTGGGGCATCCTCGCGCTCTTGCCGGCGACGCGCGGCATGTTCCTGACGCAAGGCAACATCGCAAATCTGCTGTCGCAGTCGAGCGTGCTGCTCGTCGTCGCCGTCGGCATGACGCTCGTGATCCTGATCCGCGGCATCGATCTGTCCGTCGGTGCCGGCGTCGCGCTGACCGGTGTCGTCGCGGCGCTCGTCCAGATCCACCTCGACGCGTCGGCGCCGTGGGCGGTGCTCGCCGCGCTCGTCGTCGGCGCCGCGATCGGTGCATGGCACGGCTTCTGGGTCGGCTGGCTCGGGATTCCCGCGTTCATCGTCACGCTCGCCGGCTTCAAGGCGTATCGCGGCGGCGCGCTCGTCGCATCTCATGCAAGCGGATTGCAGATGCACTCCGACTTCGCGGCGCTGAACGGCACGATCCCGGTCACCGCGACCTGGGTGATCGTGCTCGTGGTACTCGTGGTCGGGCTCGCGATGGTGTTCCGCGAGGCGAAGCGCCGCGAGGCGTTCGGGCTCGAGCCGCTGACGACCGCGACCGTCGCGATTCGCATGGTGGGGCAGGTCCTGCTCGCGGCGCTCGTGCTCGCGGTGTTCGGCTCGCGCGGTGTCCCGGTGCCGGTGCTGATCGCCGGCGCGGTCGCGATCGCGGGCGTGTTCGTCACCCGGCGCACGCGGTTCGGCCGCCACCTCTACGCGATCGGCGGCAACCCCGAGGCCGCGCGGTTGTCGGGGATCGCGGTCAAGAAGGTCACGCTCGCGGTCTACACGATCATGGGCGTGCTCACCGCGCTCGCCGGCGTGCTCGCCGCCGCGCGCGTCAACGGTGTCACGCCGGGCAACCAGGGCAACCTGCTCGAGCTCGACGCGGTGACCGCGGTCGTGATCGGCGGGACGTCGATCGCCGGCGGCCGGGGCACCGTCGTCGGCACGGTGCTCGGCACGCTCGTGTTCGCGACGCTCGCGAACGGCATGAGCCTGCTCGGCATCGACTCGAACTGGCAGCTGATCTTCACCGGCATGATCCTGCTGCTCGCGGTCCTGATCGACGTCGTCGTCAAGGGCAAGAAGTCGAGCAAGCTCGTGCTCGCGCTGTTCGCGCTGCCGGCGATCCCGGCGGTCGCGCTCGCGATCTCCGCCGGCAACGCGAAGCCCGCGGCAACGACGGCCGGCTCGATCGATCCCGGCGCGAAGGCGAACGTCGCGTTCCTGCTGTCGACGCTGCAGGAAGAGCGCTACCAGAAGGACCTCAAGTACTTCGAGGCGCGCGCGACCGCGCTCGGCCTCCACGCGGTCACGTTCGCCGCCGACAACGACAACGCGAAGCAGCTCGCGCAGGTCGAGGACGCGCTGACGCTCGGCGCGAAGGTGCTCGTGATCCAGCCGACCGACAGCAAGGCGGCCGCGAGCTACGTCAAGCTCGCGCACGCGCGCGGCGCGAAGGTCGTCGCGTACGACCGCGCGATCCTCTCGCCGGAGCTCGACTACTACGTGTCGCACGACAGCTATCGCGTCGGCGTGCTGCAGGCCGAGGCCGCGCTGAAGGCGACCGGCGGCAAGGGCAAGTACGTTCTGCTGTCGGGCCAGTCCGGTCACTCGGTCGCGACCGAGATCACGCGCGGCTATCACGAGACGCTCGCGCCATACGTCCAGCGCGGTGACATCGAGATCGTCCTCGAGCAGAGCCACAGCGCGTGGTCGCCCGAGCAGGCGCTGCGCTCCGTCGAGGACGCGCTGACGAAGGCCGGCGGCAAGGTCGACGCGATCCTCGCGAACAACTCCGGCATGGCGCGCGGCGCGGTCCAGGCGGTCACCGCGGCGAACGTCGCCGGCGTGTTCATCGCGGGCGCCGACGCCGACGCCGCGAACGTCAACTTCGTCTGTGAAGGCAAGCAGACGATCGAGGTCCTGAAGGACATCGAGCCGCTCGCCACGACGGCCGCCGACGTCGCGAAGTCGATCCTCGACGGCCAGACGCCGAAGGCGGAGGGCAAGGTCGCGCTCGGCGGCCGCGACATCCCGGTCGTCGCGGTGCGCGTCGAGGTGATCCGGCCAGACAACGTGTCGTCGCTCGTGAAGAGCGGCTTCCTGACCGCGGACGAAGTGCCGGCCTGCAAGCTCGGAGGTTCTCGATGAAGCGTCCCACGATCTCTCTTGCTGCGCTGCTGCTGTTCGCGGGCGCGGCGGACGCCGGTCCGCGCGTCGCGAAGTCCGATGCGAAGTCCCCCGACGATGAATGCGTCGCGTGGGTCGAGAACAAGTGCGTCGCCCACAAGTCCGACACGAAGGACGACGACGCGACCCCGGCGAAGCCAGAGGCCAAGCCGGTCGATGCACCGGCAACCGTCACCTCCCCGACGCCGGACAAGCCGCCGCCGACGCCGGCGCCGAAGCAGACCGCCGCGGTCGAGTCGATCAGCTCGTCGAACACCGTCGGGCAGCCCGGCGCGCAATCGCAGACCGACACCTCGGTGACGGTCAAGGACGTCAAGTTCGAGCTCCACGGCTACGCGCGCATGCCGCTGTCCGCGCAGGGCAAGCGCGAGCCGTACCTCGTCGACAACGACTACTTCCTGTCCGGCTTCGCGTACACGCGGCTCTACGAGCCGGACTGGTCCGAGCTGTTCTTCAGCGCGCGGCGCGGCAACTACAAGGCCGAGTTCGGGCTGTTCGCGTCGCTGTACTCCGACTACGCGAGCGCGCGGCTCGAGAACCAGTTCGGCATCGCGCAGGCGAGCGTCACCGCCGAGAACTTCCTCGAGCAGGACGGCCTGTCGGTCCAGCTCGGCGTGTTCTGGGATCGGTTCGGTCACATCCAGCCGTACGACACGTACATCTTCGGCCGCACGCACCAGGGCGGCGTCAAGGTCGCGTACGCGCTGCCCGGTGGTGGCAAGGTCCAGACCGGCATCGGCATGCATCAGGCCGAGCTCCAGCAGAACCTCGGCATGACGCCGGTCGCGCACCTCGCCGGCACGTATCCGGTCGGTCCGGTCGAGGTCGGCGGCTACCTGCTGCGGACGTGGACGCGCGATCAGCGCCAGCTCTCGCCGATCCAGGACGGCACGATGTACGTCGCCGGGCTCGACGGTCGCTACAAGCTGCCGGGCGAGCTCGGCACCGCGTACCTCGCGTTCGCGTACTACAACATGAAGAAGGTGCTCTACCTCGCGCCCGCGCTCGAGGTCATGCACTCGACCGGCGGCCGCGGCCTGACCGAGAACTTCCTCGGCACCGACGCGAGCGAGGACGGCACCGGCAGCATGTACACGCTCGCCGCCGACGTGCCGATCGCGGTCACCGACAAGATCGGCGTGCGCGCGTTCGGCATGACGACGTGGGTGCGCAGCAAGCAGGTCGACGAGATGGACCCGCTCGCGAACCGCGATCGCCGGCTGTATCTCAAGTGGGGCCTCGAGCCGTCGTACAAGCTGCTGAAGCAGCTGCAGGTCTCGGCGCGCTACGACCGCGTCGTGCTCGACGTCTACGACTCCGAGAACAGCTTCCGCGTGCTGTCGCCGCGCGTGACGTTCCCGCTCGACACGTGGGGCGAGATCTTCCTCATGTACTCGCACTACTGGTACGGCGACAAGGTGCACCTGCGCGCCGGCCAGGTGCCGCTCGAGACCGAGCCCGACAGCGACGTGTTCAAGCTGCAGGCCCAGGTCGTCTGGTAGCTACGACCACTCGCCGGACGTCGCCGCGTCCGAGACCTGCGCCATCTGCCGCAGGTGCCAGTTGTGGAGCAGCCACGTGCGCCGCAGCTCCTGCTCGACGACGAACACGCGGCGGACGTAGAACACCGACGCGAGCAGCACGCCGATCGTCGTCGCCAGGCTCGTGAGGCGGAGCGGGATCTCCGACAGCACGGCCGCCACAGGCTTGACGAGCATGCCATCGGGGCGGAACTCGTAGCTCTGCGGGAACACGCCGAGCCACTCGCCGAAGAACGGCACCGCGACGCCGAGCGCGACCAGCAACAGGTAGAGCCGCCACTCGACCTGCGATGCGGCGAACGAGTTCGCGACCGCGACCGCGAGCGCGGGGACGAGGATCATCGCCCCCGCATACGTCGACGCGAATCCGATCGCGGCCGACACGAGCAGTGCGAGCACGACGTGCTTGCCGCGCGAGACGGCAAGGTTCTTCGAGCGCAGCAGCAGCACGGTCACCGCGATCGCGCCCGTCATCGAGGCCGTCACGAGCAGCGGCCCGATCCAGCTCACGGGGCCCGCGATCATCGGCACCACGAGGGCCACGAGCAAGAAGAACGCGAACGCGACGATCGCGGGTGCGAGCCCGGCGCGGATCCGATCGGACTGCGCGCGCTGGAGCTCGCGCACGACCTCCGCCGGCACTTCCGACGGCGGCTCGAGCATCAGCTCGACGGCGGCGCGCAGGCCTTCGCGGCCTTCGGGATCGAGCGCGACCGCGCGGCCCGCCTCGCGCATCGCCTCGCGGCGTGCGGCGTCGGCCTCGGCCGCGGGACCGTTCGCGACGCGCTCGCGAGCGGCGCGCGCGGCGGCGGCATGGTCGCGCGCGAGCTCGCGTCGGCGCGCCAGATCGCGGTCGCCCTCGAGGTAGCGGTCGATCGCGTCCGCGAGCTCGCGCGCGCTGCGGATGCGGTCGTCACGCCGCGCGGCGGTCGCGCGCGCACACAGATCGTCGAGCTCGGGCGGAATGTCGCGCTCCGGCGCTCGCAACGCCGGTCGCGCGCACCCGGACTCGACGGTCGACGCGATCGCCTCGGCAGCGCGCAGGGGATGCCACGGCACGAGCGCGAGCACCTCGAACAGGATCGCGCCGAGCGCGTAGACGTCGCTCGCCTCGTCGACGTGATGCGCGCTGTCGAGCTGCTCCGGTGACATGTAGCCGGGCGTACCGACGACGTCGGTATCGAGGCTGTCGTCGGTCTCGGCGACGAGCCGCGCGATGCCCCAGTCGAGCACGTAGACCTCGCCGAAGTCGCCGATCATGACGTTGCTCGGCTTGAGGTCGCGGTGGATCACGCCGCGCGAGTGCGCGTACGCGATCGCGAGGCAGATCTGGCGGAACAGCGCGAGCAGACCGTTGCGCGGGAACTGCTGGACGGTCGCGGCATCGCCGGCGGCGACCGCGCGCAGCACGTGCTGGAGCGTGCGACCGGCGATCCGCTTCATCGTGAAGTAGTCGTGGCCCGACGCGTCGATGCCGACGTCGTACACCGGCACGATCGACGGGTACTCGAGCTGGCCCTGGATCCGCACCTCGCGCAGAAACCGGTCGCGCATGGTCTGCGAGTCCGCGTACTTCGATGCGATCGTCTTGACCGCGATCTCGCGGCCGATCACGACGTCCTCGACGAGCGAGACCTCGCCCATGCCGCCGCGTCCGAGCAGTCCGTGCTCGTGATAGCGCCCGGTCGGCGGCCGGACGATCCCTTCGGGTCGTGGGATCTCGCGCACGGACACGCGTCCCTGGGTCGGTGCGATCTCGGTCGCCCGCCACGTCGCCTGGGTCGCCTTCGTGTCGTCACTCATCCGACTACCATCTTAGACCCACGTGAGGTCGCGCGTGCTCACGCTGACCTGATGCGAATCGCGACGCAGCCGGATTACGATGAGCGCAATGCGTGCGTGGTGCTTTCTCCTGATCCTGGCCGCCGGCTGCCGCGATTCGACCGCCGGCGGCGACGACGACGGCACACCGACCCCGACCGGCAACGGTACGGTCTTCGACCCGGCGATCACGAACGTCACGCTCGAGATCGACTACGAGACCGGCCAGGAGCCATACACCGGGCCGATCCTCGGGTTCGGGGACACGTTCGATCTCACCGCGACGAACCTCGACCGCGTGTTCGCCGGCACGAAGACGCTGACTATCCCGCGCACGCTCGGCGAGATGCAGGACATCGGCACGATCGCCGACGAGGAGCTGACGACCGAGGACCTGCTCGCGATCGCAGACGCCCACCGCGATCGCGCGAACACCGCGACCGAGCGCACCTACTACCTCGTGTTCGTCAGCGGTCACTTCGCCGACGCGTCCGGCGTCCAGGAAGGCGTGCTCGGCGTCTCGCTCGGCACGACCGGCGTGATCGCGATGTTCAAGGACACGATCCGGTCGACCGACGTCCCCGGGCTACCGAACGTGGTGCGCTACGTCGAGCAGTCGACGATCGTCCACGAGGGCGCGCACGCGATCGGGCTCGTCGCCAACGGCGTCCCGATGGTGAGCGTGCACCAGGACACCGAGCATGGCGCGCACTGCAACAACGATCGCTGCGTCATGTACTACCTGAACGAAGGCGCGGCCGATGCCGCGGCGTTCGTCCAGCAGCAGGTGCTCACCGGCAACACGATCCTGTTCGATGCCAGCTGCCTCGCCGACGTCGACGCGCTGACCGGCGGACCGTAGCCGCGGCGTCGCGATACGCTACCCTCGCGGATGGCGATCGAGCAGGCACGGTTCGGCGGCGCAGCGTGCCGGCTGTGCGGCGGCTCGATCAGCCGCGCGACGTATCGCTACCTCGAGCCGCTGCCGCCGCAGTTCCGTGGCGACCGCCTCAAGCACGAGCACTATCACCTGCTGTGCGCGCTCCAGGTCATGCCGCTCCGGCTCGCGCGCGACCTCGACGCGTTCGAAGGCACGCTGCCCCACCGCGCGACGATCGACCGCGTCGTCGAGCTGTGGCGCCAGGCGATCGCCGATCCCGACGACGACGGCCCGCGGATCGTGCTCGCCGACCTGCTGCAGTCGCTCGGCGATCCGCGTGGCGAGCTGATGGCGCTGCAGCTGCTGCCGGCCGGTGGCGAGGAGCGCATCGACGCGCTCGTCTACCAGCACCAGGAGCGCTGGATCGGCCGCCACCGCGACATCGCGCTCGCGGTGCAGTTTCGCCGGGGCCTGCTCGGCAGCCTCGAGCTGTCCGATGCGCATCACCCGACGCAGGAGCACGACCCCGACCTCGCGACCGTCGAGGATCTGCTGCCCGGCAGCGCGGACTCGACGCGCTATCGCAAGTACGCCGCGGCGATGACCGGGCTGCGCCGGCTCGAGGTCTGGGACGAGGACTCGCTCGCTGCGCTCGCGGAGACGCCGTCGAAGCTCGTCCACGTCGCGTGCAGCTACAAGACGCTCGGCATCGGTGACGGGCTCGCCGAGCTCGGCGCGCGATTCCTGCGCGCGTGCGCGAAGCACCCGATCCGGTCGCTCGCGCTCCAGGCGAGTGCGTTCGAGACCGTCGGCAAGAGCCCGCTCGTCGCCGGCGTCTCCTCGCTGACGCTCGCCGGCAAGCTACGCGACGTGCTGCCGATCTGGACGACGCTGCCGCGCACGACGACGCTGACGATCACGCAGGCCGCGCGGCTGCGCTCGCTCGTCGAGCTGTGGCCGGGCGATCTCGAGCTCCGCCACACCGACGACGGCGTCGCGGCGCACGCGAGCGGGCAGTGGCTGACCGACGGCCTCGTCGGCGTGCTGCCGGCCGGCGTGACGTCGCTCGTCGCCGAGGGCGCGACCGAGGACCTCAAGGCGAAGCTGACGCTCGCGGCGCGGTCCCGCGCGATCGCGATCGAGTTCGTGGCGGCGCCGCGGCGCACCGCGATCTGGCGCCACGCGTGAAACGCAAAGCGACCGAGGCGAACGCCAGGATGGTCGCGGCCAAGCGTCCACCGGAACGCAAAGCTCGTTCGCTTTTCCGCACGCGCAAGCGAACGCAACGTCCGCTTGCGATCCGCTCGCGGGTCCGCACTCAAGGAACGCAAAGGCGCCGAGCCCGGATCATCGCAAAGAGGCTAAGCCGCCAAGCACGCAAAGGATCTTTTTACGAAAACACTCCGGCTCGAGAGGCCTGTCGGGTGCCATCCACGAACACGTGTCGTGTGCGTGCATCTGTACGCGGGTCGCGCCGGTCACGCGAGCGCTGCTGCGATCGGCAGCAGGTCGATCCAGGCAGAACGCGCGCGTTCTCACGATGCCATGTCGAGGCGGAGCGGTTGTTCACTAGATCCTTTGCGAGCTTCGCGGCTTTGCCTCTTTGCGATGATCCGGGCTCGGCGGCTTGGCGTTCCGCTGCTCGGCGACTTGGCGTTCCGCTCGCGAGGCGCCATGGCGTTCCGCTCGCGAGGCGCCATGGCGTTCCGCTCCGAGGCGCCATGGCGTTTCCGCTCGCGCACCGCTTCGTATTCACCGCACAACGGCTTTGCGGTTCACTGGCACTTCGTCGCCTGCGCGAGCGTCTTCGACTTCAGCACGCAGCTGCGCGACGCGTCCGACCAGTTCTCCTTCGCGCACTCGGCGAGGATCTGCTCGATCGCCGCGGGTAGCTCGGCGTCGAGCTTCGCCTGCAGATCGGCGGCGTCTTGCTTCGACATCCCGCGTGCGCGCTGTTCGGCCTCGACGGTGATCAGCTCGGCCGCCTTCTGCGCGACCTGCTCGCACGTGATCGCGCTCGCCGGCGTGTCGGGCGACACCGGCGGCAGCGGCGGCAGCGCGGGGCCATCGGGCGTGCCGCCCCACGGATCCTGGTTCGTCGTCTTCGGCGCCTCGGCGACCGGGATGTCGGGCTTGTAGTCGATGTTGAGCGCCGCACCGTTCGTCAGGTGCGGCTGCAGCAGCTTCTCCCACGCCTTGTGGATCTTCGCGTACTCCTCGGGGCAGCGCATCGCACGATCGCGCGGCAGGTTCCCCGACTGCACGAACTTGACGTACTTCTGCGGGTTCGAGCCGTAGATCAGGCACAGGATGTTGTAGAAGCGCTGGCCGTCGAACGCGTGCTCGTCCCAGAACGGCGTCTTGTGCCCGCCGTCCTGCGACTGCAGATGGAACCAGTACGCGCCCGACAGCGCCATCGCGACGCCCTCGTCGCCGGCGGCGATCAGGATCAGCGTCGCGAGCTGATCGACCGAGTCTTCCTCGCGGCCGACCGCGGGCAGATCGAGGATGTCGATCAGGCCGTGGCCGGTCTCGTGGAAGAAGCTGAACACGAGCGCGCCCATGACGGCGTTGCCGAGCTCGGTGTCGTTCTTCGCGGTCGGCTTGAACACGCCGAGGAAGTACGAGACGAGCTCGTAGCAGACGATGATCCGCTTCGTGTTCGGATCGTAGAACGCGTTGATCGTGTTGCAGTCGACGGTGTTGATGTCGACGGCGATCGGCAGCCGGATCGTCTTGTTGAGGCCCTCGGCGACCTGCTCGAACACGCGGTTGTGCTCGAAGATCGACCGGAACTGCTCGTGCGTCGCGTTCTTCGACGGGTTGTACGTCACCTTGAAGCCGGTGACCGCGGCGTTGCCGAGCGTCTTCAGCTCGATCTTGTCGGTCGCCGGCTTCTCGAGCTTCGCGACGTCGATCTTCTCGGCGAGCGTCGGTGGTGGCTCGGCCTGGTTCGCGGGCGCGTCGGTGCGGCCTCCCCACGGGTCGACCTTCGCGAGATCGTCGCCGGTCTTCTCGCCGAGCTTCGTCGAGCCCGCGCCCGACGGCGTGTCGGCGGGACCGGCCCACGGATCGGCCTTCGCCGCCACCGGCGCGGTGTTGCCGCTGCCGCTGCCCGCGACCTCGGTCTTCGTCGCCGCGGACGTGTCCGCCGGCTTCGAGTCCTTGTTGCATGCGACGACAGTCAGGCACACGAACGCCGCGACGGCGGTCACCCGGAGCATCATGCGCCGACGATAGCTCAGTATTCGTCGTGCGCGACGACCGTCAGCGGGCCGGCGTTCGCCGCCTCGAGCGCGGCGCCGGCCTGGCTCGCGGTCGTCACCGCGACCGTGACCACACGATCCGGCTGCAGGCAGCGCCGGCACGCCGCGCGAACGTCGTCGGCGGTCAGCGCGCCGAGCGCCTCGGGCAGCTTCGCGGTGAAGCCGGCGGGCAGATCGAACACCGAGTCGCGCACGGCGAGCTGCATGCGCTGGCGCGCGGTCGCGACGTGGAACGGCATCGCGCCGACGAGGTAGCTGCGCGCGAAGTCGACCTCGTCGTCGGTCGGTCCGTTCGCCGCGTAGTCCGCGAACAGGTCGAGCGTCAGCGCGACCGTCGGCCCGGCGACGTCGATGCCGGCCGCGGTCCAGATCTCGAACCAGTGCGGCATGCGTGACCGCCGCAGCGCGCAGCCGGCGCCGTAGCTCCACCCGCGCTTGACGCGGATCTCCTGCATCAGCCGCGAGCTGAACATGCCGCCGAGGATCGCCTCGGCGACCGCGAGCGCCGCGGTGTCGCGATCGCCGTAGCGGATCGAGAGATGACCGATCCGCAGCTGGGCCTGCGTGCGATCCGACTTGTCGACGAGCACGAGCCGGCGGCCGCCGTTGCCCGCGGGCGGCTGCACGATCGCCGGCGCGCGGACGCGCGGTGTCTTCGGCAGTCGCTCGACGAGCCGGTTCACGAGCCGCGCCGCGGTCGCGTCATCGATGTCGCCGGCGAGCCCGATCACGAGGTTGTCGGCGACGACCTCGCGGCGCCACACCGCGATCGCGGCGTCGCGATCGATCGACGAGATCGACGATCGCGTGCCGAGCGACGTCCGGCCGTACGGATGGCCGGGGTTGCATACCCAGTCGAACCATCGCGTCGCGAGCGCGCTGTCGTCATCGCGGATCTCGTCGAGCACCTGCGGCGTCTCGCGCAGCAGGCGATGGTGCTCGTCCTCGGAGAACCGCGGCTCGGCGAGGATGTCGGCGGCGAGCTCGATCACCGCGTCGATGTGACGCGACAGCGCGAGCCCGGACAGCGTCACGGCATCGCGCGACACGCCGATGTCGATCGCGGCGCCGAGGTGGTCGAGCGTCTCGTCGAGCTCGGCGCGATCGCGACGGCCGGCGCCGCGCCGCGCGAGCAGGGCGGCATGGCGATGCAGGCCTTCGATGCCATCGGGGTCGGCGGATGCGCCGCCGCGGATCGCGACGTCGAACCACACGAGCGGCGTGTCCGGCGATGGCTCGATGATCACGGTCGGTCCCGACATCAGACCTGCTCCTCGTCGTGGTCGTCATCGTCGTCGTCGCCGCCGGCTTCCGGCTCGGCGATCACGATCGTCCGGCGCGTCGGGTCGAGGTAGCTGCGGACGACGCGCGCGACATCCTCGACGGTGACCGACGCCAGACGCTCGGCGATCACGCTGACCTTGCGGAAGTCACCGAGCGCGGTCTCGTAGTGCCCGAGCGCCTCGGCCTTGCCATCGACATCGACGAGCGACGTCCAGAAGTCGGTCTCGGCGATCGCCTTCGCCTTCTCGACCTCCGCCTTGCCCGGCGGATCCTTCGCCATCCGCGCGAGCTCGTGATCCATGATGTCGAGGATCTCGTTCGCGCGGTGATCGCGCGACGCGGTCACGGCGAGCCGCAGCAGCGAGGGGTCGCGAAACGGCGTGAGCTGCGCGTCGACCGACGACGCCGCTTCGCGCTCGATCACGAGCCGGCGATACAGCCGCGCCGACGGGCAGCCGGCGAGCAGCGTCGCGACGATCTCGCAGGTCGCCCAGTCGGGCTCGTCCTGGCCCGGCGCCTTGTAGCCGATCAGCAGGCGATCGGTCGCGATCGGCTTCGGTGCGCGGACGATCCGCTCGCGCGTCTGCGTGGGCTCGACGATCGCCGGCACGACCGGCAACGTCGCCGGCTCGATCGAGCCATGCGCGCCGGCGACGAGATCGAGCAGCGCGGTCTCGTCGAAGTCACCGACGCAGACGATCGTCGCGTTGTTCGGCGCGTACCACGTCCGGTAGAACGCGCGGATCTCCGGCAGTGACAGCGCGCCGATGTCCTCCATCCAGCCGATCGTCGGCCAGCGGTACGGATGCTCGGTGAACGCCTGCGCCATCAGCTGCTCGTCGAGCCAGCCATCGACGTCGTCCTCGACGCGCTCGCGGCGCTCGTTCGTCACGACCTGGCGCTCGGCCTCGACCGGCGTGGGCTCGAGCACGAGGTGCTGCATGCGCTCGGCCTCGAGCCGGATCCCGAGCGGCAGATCGCGCGACGGCAACGACAGCCGGTAGTACGTCCAGTCGACCCATGTCGCGGCGTTCGACTCGCCGCCGGTGCGCTCGACGAGCCGATCGAACTCGCCGGGCGGCATGCTCTCGGTCTGGCCGAACATCAGGTGCTCGAACAGGTGCGCCATGCCGGTCGCGCCCGGCCGCTCGTGACGAGATCCGACGCGATACCAGGTCTGCAGCGCGACGATCGGTGCGCGGCGATCGATCACGGTGATGAGTCCGAGCCCGTTGCCGAGCCGGTATCGCCGAACCGGCGGCTCGCCCGCTCGGCCGCGACCGACGGTTGCCTCGGCTTCGAGCGTCCACGACGACATCATTGATCGTTGATACCACGCAGCGCCGGAAGCGGGCGGGGTTCGCGAAGCGCGCACCTGCGACCGCGCGCCGCGACCGACCGCGTGAAAGATCCGATCGATTCGGATCGCGCCCGCGCGCGTTTCGTGCTTGCGACTACGCGCCGAAGCTCGGCTCGATCGTCAGGTCGGCGGCGCGCGCGAGCTCGCGCAGCGCGGGCTCGCAACGAAACAGCTCGCCGGGTGCGCGCATCCCGACGGGACCGGCGCCGCGTGCCGCGAGCTGCCGCGCCGTCCACGCGACGATCGCGGCGGTCGTGCGGCAGACGTCGGCACCGCGGACCACGACCTGCGCGGCCGAGAACCCGCGGCGAACCTGCGCGACGATCGCGAACCGCGTGCGCGCGAGCTCGGCGTCGCTCGGCGCGTACGGCGCGAGCAGCTCGGCGGCTGCACGCGGGACGAACGAGAGCGCGGTCGCGCCGAGCCGCAGCAGCGCGCCGAGCGCGGGCCGGCGGGTCGTCGAGACGTAGCTCGCGACGAGGTTCGCGGCGACGTGGCGCGGGATCGCGAGCGCGTCGCCGCCCGGATGTGCGATCGCATCGCGCTCGCCACCGAACGCGGGCCCGGCATTCACGCGATGCGCGGCCGCGGCGACGCCGGGCTCCCAGCGATCGCGCCGCCAGATCAGCGGCCGCGTGCCGACGTTGCCGAACAGCGCGCGCTGCGCACCGGCGGACAGCGCGAGCTCGTCGAACACGTAGCTGATGCGAACCTCGTCGAGCGGGCGGTCCTCGGCGAGCCGCGGCGCGGGTGCCGTGCGCAGCGTCGGGCCCGGATCCGTGACGTTGCAGAGATGCGCGGCCGCCCAGCCCGCGGCGAGATCGCCGATCATGCAATCGAGCCCGGCACCGGGCAGCGCGACGAGCCCCGCGCGCCGCGCCGTCGATTCGTGGCGCTCGTACAGCGCCTGCATGACGGCTTGCTCGCCGCCGACATCGACGTAGTGCGCGCCGGCGGTCAGCGCCGCGACGAGCACGGGCGCCGCGGTCTCGCGCAGCGGCCCGGTTGCATTGACGACGACCCGCGCCCCCGCGAAAACGCGCGCGAGGGCGGCGGCATCGTGCGCATCGGCGATCGCGCGCGTCACGCCGCGCGCACCGGCGAGCTCGCACGCGCGGCGGCCGACGACCCCGGCCGCGCCGAACACGACGATCTCTCGACTCGGCTCAGGGGAGCTCATAGCGAAGCCCGAGCCGCAGCGAGTGCGAGAGCCGCGTGTAGTCGCCGGCCGCGGTCGGCGTCGCGTAGCCGTTGCGCATCGCCTCGCACGCGCGCGTCGCGTAGTCGAAGCCGCTGTCGATGCAGTCGAGCGCGAACCGCGGATCGAACGCGGACGGCGCGACGCTCGTCGGCGCGAAGATCTGCAGGCCGTACGACAGCTGCACGATCCAGTTCGCGCGCCGCCACTGCACGCCGCCGTCCGCGGTGAACGACGTCGGTGCGAGCGTCAGCGGCGACGTGCGGCTCGTCGGTGTCGCCGAGGTCTCGAGCCCGATCCGGCCGCCGAACCGAAACGCGCCGATGCCGAACCGCGCGTTGCGATCGCCGGTATCGATCTGCTCGACCCCGAGCCACAGCGCGAACGAGTCGTGGAAGCCGCGCGGCCGCAATTGCCACTCCGGGATCGCCTGGCCGGCGAACGAGCTGCCGTAGCCGCGCACGTCGTAGGCCTGCATGCGCGACAGATCTTCCCACCGACCACCGAGGTGCAGATCGAGCTCGTCCCACACGCGGGCGCGCAGCTCGCCGTCGACGCTCGCCGGAAACGACACGTAGACCGTCGAGTCGCCGCGCAGCACCTCGCCGCCATCGCGCGGCGCGTGCGTGACGTACATCTTGCCGGTGAGCGCGCTCTGGATGCCGAACCCCGGCGTGTTGTGATACGCGAGCCCGAGCCAGACGTCGGGCACGAGCCGGAGGACGACGCCGATGTTGACCTTGAGGTTATCGGTCGACAGCCACGGCGAGCGGACGTCGACGCGGTAGTCCTCGGCGGCGGCGGGATTCTCGAGCCCGCACGGCGCGCCGCCACAGTCGGCGTCGATGCCGCCGCGTCCGGGATCGAGCGCGGTGTCGCGCGAGTACCGCAGGTGGAGCAGCGTGTTGTCGTGCGACAGGCTCGCGCCGAAGTAGAACCCGCTCGAGATCTTGAGGCTCGTGCCGGCGGACGCGATGAAGTTGCGCTGCTCGGTCCCGGCGCGCGAGAAGTAGCGCAGCGCGGGATCGTCGGGGAACTGCTCCGGCGGCGGCGACCGCATCGCGAAGCCGAGCGTGCCGCGCTCGCCGGCGTGCCACACGAATGCGAGCATCGCGCCGGTGCCGAGCTTGGTGTCCGAGACGTGGCCGGCGTCGACGAGCGCGTCGGCCGCGAGATCGATCTGCTTGCGGTCGATGCCGAACTGATCGAGCACCGACGTGATCGCGAGGTAGACCTCGTCGGGAAGATGGCCGATGCCGATCGCGGCGGGGTTGAGCTCGATCGATGTCGCGCTCGGCATCGTCGCGCCGGTGAACACGGCACGCCCGGTGGTCGGATCGCTGCGCGGTGATCCGCGGCTCGGGATCGGCGCGATCGCGAGCGCGGCACACAGCGTGGCGGTTGTCAGGATCGGCCGAGCGGCCATCGCGCGGAAGGTATCACCACGATAAGCTGCCGCCATGTTCGCGCGCGTTTTGCCGTTCGCTCTCGCCGTCCTGTGGTTCGTGTCGGGCTGCGAGAAGACCGATCACGACTCGATCGACAAGTGGGTGCGCACCGAGAAGGGGCCCGGCAAGCTGAAGACCGCCGTCGGCAACGAGGACCTCGACGCCGATCTCTCCGCGCACGCGGCCGAGAACCTGATCAAGATGGGGCAGGAGGCGGACGTGCGCAGCGCGTTCGAGAAGATGTCGCCGGGCCGCCGGACGCTCGTCGTCGGCAAGCTCGCCCCGCGGCTGTGGAACGACGCGCGGATCGAGGACGAGAAGAAGCTGCCCGGCGCGGCGCAGATCTCCGCGAAGGACGGCCTCGTCACGATCCGCAAGTGGGCGGACGAATCGCAGAAGCAGCAGATCGATAGCTACCTGACCGACTGGTACGCGGTGACGTCGTACGAGGGCCGCGCGCCCGGCGGCCAGTACACCGGCGCGACTGTCGTGCGGATGATCGGCCCGTCGATCGCGAAGAAGCTGATCGACGTGCTGAACGGCGTGATCGCGGCGCCCGGTCAGGAGAAGTCGAAGTACCGGATCGGCGACGAGCTCATGCTCGCGCTCGCCGCGAGCGGCAGCCCCGAGGCGGTCAAGAAGCTGCTCGACGTCGCGCGGATGGACCGCGGCGACAAGACGCTCGCGACCCGCGCGATGATGGCGCTCTACACCGCGTACATCGACCCGAACGGGCTGTTCGACATCGTCGGGCCCGAGCCGCTCGTCCAGAACCTCGACGGGATCGTCGCGATCGCGAAGGACGACACCCAGCCGGGCAAGGTGATCAACACCGCGATCGACCTGATCCGCGCGATCGGCGCGCCCGCCTGCCTGGCGCCGCTCGTCGGCATGGTCGGGACGCCGCACAAGGAGTCGCGGTTCAAGTACGTCGCCGCGAACAACGCGCTGCGCTGCGGAGGCACCAAGTCGATCGTCGAGGTCGTCAAGGCGCTCCCCGAGGGCGGGGCCTACATCAAGGACGAGCTGACCGGCGCGATCGCGGGCGAGATCGCGAAGATGACGCCGCGCGACCAGGTGCTCGCGGCCTGCCGTCAGCTGCTGGCCGAGAAGTCCACGATCGCCAAGTGGACCGCGATCGAGGCCCTGGCGGCGATGAAGTCCGTCGAGGATAAGCCCCGGATCGCCGCGCTCGCCAAGAACAAAGAGAAGCTGACGGGCTACTGGGGCGAGGACGCCGAGGGCAAGCAGGACCCGACGCTGGGCCAGCGCGCGAAGGAGCTAGCCGACCAGCTGGGCGGGGCGGCACCGGCACCCGAGCATAAGTGATCGTCAGGTCGCGATCGCCAGGGTGATGTAGTATCGTAGGGGACAGCCGGGAGTTGGGGCCTCGCGTGCCCCGCTTGCCCGGCGCAGGGAGCTCCCAGGAAGTCATGGATCAGAGCAAGAAGACGATGCGCCACTTCTACTGCCGGGACGTCCTCTGGGAGACGTTCGAGCAGATGGCGAACGACTTCGATTGCTCGATCGATTACCTCGTCAACGAGGCGATGCGGTACTACGCGCGATCCAAGAACTATCAGTCGCCTGGCGCACCGCCGATGACAGGCGCGGCTCCGATCGCGAACAACAGCGGCCCGAACTCGTATCCGCCGAAGTCCGGCGCGCCTCGCCAGGCCCCGGGCACGCAGCCGCCGCCGAACACCGCGGGCCCGACGTCCGCACCGACGTCGTCGCGCCGTCCCGCCCCGCCGACGCCGGGCTATGCCGGTGGCAACCGCCCGATCATGAACGCGGGTGGCGGCGCTCCGATGATGAACGGGCCGAGCATGAGCGCGCACGCGCCGCAGTCGCAGTCACAGCCGGCGGCGATGCCGTCGATGGGCGGCGGGCCGACACTGTTCTTGATCTACAACGGCCAGCGCTACCCGGTGACGAAGGACCAGTTCATCATCGGCCGCGGCAGCAAGACGTCCGATCTCGCGATCAAGGACGGCAACATCTCGCGCAAGCACGCCGCGGTGATCCGCCGCAACGGCACGTTCTACATCAAGGACCTCGGGTCGACGAACGGCATCGACTACAAGGGCATGCGCATCGACAACAAGCGCATCGATGAAGGCGACGTCTTTCATCTCTGTGACTACGAGCTCCGGTTTACCTACCGCGCCGACTGACGTCAGCCTCGGGTGCTAGCGTGCCTCCGTGGACCCGGAGATCCGACGACGCGTCGAGGCGCTGCGACGGCCGCTCGAGCTGGCGGCGGCCGACGGCTTTTCGGGCATTCGCAAGGTGCAGGGGCTCGGTCATGCGCTGCGCGCGGCGGTCGATCGACTGATCGGTAGCGTCGCGGTCGACGGGCTCGAGAGCTGGCGGGCCACGCTCGCGAAGTGGGAGCAGCTCGACGAGCATCAACAGGCGATCGAGGTCGCGCGCGGCATGCGGTTCATCGCGCGGATGCCGCGGCCGCAGGGACCGCCGGCGCCGCCGGCGAACGCGCAGCCGGTGCTCGCGCCGCTCGTGAAGCCAGCGCCGAAACCCGCGAAGCCGGCGCCGTACACCGGCGATCCGCTCGGCGCCCCGACGAGCACGCTGCCCGGAATCGGACCAGCGCTTGCCGAGCGACTCGCCGACAAGGGGCTCGTCACCGTCGAGGATCTGCTGTGGACGCTGCCGCGCCGCTACGACGACGTGCGCGACGCGCGGCCGCTCGCCGAGGTGCTCGAGCTGCCCGAGGGCACGCGCGCGACGTTCGCGGCGAAGGTCGTCACGAGCCGGATGGTGTTCGCGCGCGGCCGGCGCTGGGGCGAGGTCCGGTTCGTCGGGCTCGACGCGCGCGGCAGTCTCGTCGTGCGGTGGTTCAACGTGTACGCCGGGATCGACAAGCGCATGCCGCCAGGCGCGCAGGTCGTGCTGTCCGGGATCGTGAAGACGCGCGGTGGTCGCGTCGAATTCGCGAACCCGGACATCCTCGGCGTCGAGGTCGCCGACGCGCAGACCGCGAGCAAGGCCTTGCCGTCGATCTTGCCGCGCTATCCCGATGTCGCCGGCGTGCCGGGCGCGCGACTGCGCCAGGCGTGCGCCGCCGCCTGCGATCGCGTCGGTGCGCACGTCGACGACGGTGTGCCGCCGACCGTCGAGCGCGCCGCCGGGCTGCCGAGCCTGCCGGAGACGCTCGCGCGGCTGCACCGGCCATCGCCGGAGATCGCCGTCGACGACCTCGCGGCGCTCAACCGCGGCGACAGCGCGTGGCAGCGCCGGCTCGCGTTCGGCGAGCTGTTCGCGCTCGGCGTCGCGGTCGCGCTGCGCCGGCGCGAGCGCACGCTCGATGCTGCGGTCGCGTGCGCCGTCACGCCTGGGCTCGACGCCGCGCTCGAGGCCGCGTTGCCGTTTCAGCCGACCGGCGCGCAGCGTCGCGTGATCGGCGAGGTCGCCGGCGATCTCGCGCGCACGGTCCCGATGAACCGGTTGCTGCAAGGAGACGTCGGCTCCGGCAAGACGGCGGTTGCATTTGCAGCGGCGTTGCAAGTGGCGCGCGCCGGCCGCCAGACCGCGATCATGGCGCCGACCGAGCTGCTCGCGGAGCAGCACTTCGAGACCTGGCGGCGGTGGACGAGCGGCGGCGCTGCCAGGCTGCGGATCGAGCTGTTGACCGCATCGACGCCCAAGCTGGTGCGCGCGTCGCTGCTCGCGCTGCTCGCGGCCGGCGAGATCGACGTCCTCGTAGGTACGCACGCGCTGCTGTCCGAGGGCGTCGGGTTCGGCGCGCTCGGCCTCGTCGTGATCGACGAGCAGCACCGGTTCGGCGTCGCGCAGCGCGCGAAGCTGCGTGACAAGGGAGACGGGCAGGGCGCGCCGCACCTGCTCGTGATGACCGCGACGCCGATCCCGCGCACGCTCGCGCTCACGGCGTATGGCGACCTCGACGTGTCGGTGCTCGACGAGCTGCCGCCGGGCCGCACGCCGGTCGCGACGAAGATCCTGACCGGCGCGCGCGGCAGGACGGCGGCGTACAAGCTGCTCGGCGAGCGGATCGCGGCCGGCGAGCGCGCGTACGTCGTGTGTCCGAAGGTCGAGCCCGGCGAGCCGGACGACGACGCGCCGGCCGGTCGTGCGTTCGCCGATGCGACGACGACCGCGGGCGAGCTCGCGAAGTCGTTGCCGGGCGCGCGCGTCGGCCTCGTGCACGGCCGGCTCGACAGCGCCGAGCGCGAGCGCGTGATGCGCGCGTTCAAGGCCGGCGAGCTCGACGTGCTCGTCGCGACGACCGTGATCGAGGTCGGTGTCGACGTACCGGCCGCAACGGTGATGGTGATCCACGACGCGGAGCGGTTCGGGCTCGCGCAGCTGCACCAGCTCCGCGGACGCGTCGGGCGTGGCAGCGCGGCCGCGCATTGCCTGCTGCTCGCGCAGGGCACGCTCGGCGACGATGCCGACGCGCGGCTCTCGGCGATGGTCGCCACGCACGACGGATTCCGGATCGCCGAGGAGGATCTGCGGCTGCGCGGGTTCGGCGAGCTGCTCGGTCCGCGGCAAGCCGGCGTGCCGCGGCTCCGGTTCGGTGATCTGAAGCAACACACCGAGCTGTTGCTCGAGGCGAGACGCCACGCGCTCGCGATCCTCGACGAGGATCCGCAGTTGGTCCGACCAGAACACGCGGGGTTGCGCAGTGCTCTCGAGCGCCGGCTTGCACATGAAGTGTACGGCGCAGAAGCCGGGTAATCAGCGAGGGAAGCCGACGTTACCCACTTTGTGATTGATCTCGATTCGGCGCTCAGTACGATGCCGCCGATGATGAGGACAGCAGCACTGGCATTTGTTTGCGCCGTGATGTTCACCGCGTGCTCGTGGGGCGAGTCGGCCAGCGGCGGCGGCGACGACACCCCGCCGCCCGACGCGGCGCCGGCCGTCTGTGGTGATGGCGTGTGCGCCGCGACCGAGGTCGGCAAGTGCGCTGCCGACTGTGGTGGTCAAACGAACCCGGTCTGCGGCAATGGCACGTGCGAGACCGGCGAGTCGACCGCGTCGTGTCCCGGTGACTGTCCGGCGTCCGGACCGGTGTGCGGCAACGGATCGTGCGAGAACGGCGAGGACGCGACGACGTGTCCGGGTGACTGCGGTGGTGGCGGCGGCAACTGCCCGGCGGACATCACGGAGTGCATCCCGTGCCTGCTCGATCCCTCGGCCTGCCCGCCGGGTCTCGATCAGGCGGCCTGCCAGGCGTGCATCCTCGGCGGCGGCGGTGGTGGTGGTGGCGCCGGCTGCGTCGGCGGTTTGCCGAACGGCGTGTGCGATCCGGGCGAGGACATGACGACCTGCCCGTTCGACTGCATGTGAGCTAGCGGGTGCTCGCCGCGAGCCACGCCAGATACGGTGCGTGGCCGCCGGCGAGCGGCAACGCGAGGATCTCCGGCACCTCGTAGGGGTGCAGCGCGACGATCCGCGTGGCGAGGGCGTCGTAGCGCTCGCGCGTCGTCTTGATCAGCGCGAGCGTCTCGGTCGCATCTTCGACCGCGCCCTGCCAGCGATAGATCGACCGCACGCTGGGAACGAGGCTCACGCAGGCGGCGAGCTGTTCGTCGACGAGAATCTTCGCGACTTCCGCAGCCTTGTCGGAGCTCGGGAACGTGGACAGCACGACGAGCGCGTGCTCGAAGCTCGGGTCGGACACGTCGTCGCTGTACCACGGGCCGTCGGGCGTGTAGGGTCTTGCGCCGTGTTGATCGTCCAGAAGTACGGCGGGACCTCCGTCGGTTCGATCGAGCGCATGCGCAACGTGGCGGCGCGCTGTCTCGCCACCCAGCGCGAGGGCCATCAGGTCGCGGTCGTCGTGTCCGCGATGTCCGGCGAGACCAACCGCCTGCTCGATCTCGTCAGCAAGATCCACGACGATCCGAACGATCGCGAGGTCGACGTCATCGTGTCGACGGGCGAGCAGGTGTCGGTCGGGCTCGTCGCGCTCGCGATCCGCAAGGCAGGCGGCAAGGCGCGGTCGTTCCTCGGTCACCAGTGCAAGATCGTCACGGACAGCTCGTTCTCTCGCGCGCGCATCGTCGAGATCGATGCCAAGCCGATCAAGGAAGCGCTCGCCGCCGGCGAGATCGCGGTGATCGCCGGATTTCAGGGTGTCGACGAGCGCGGCAACATCACGACGCTCGGTCGCGGCGGCTCCGACACCACCGGCGTCGCGATCGCCGCGGCGCTCGGCGCCGACGTCTGCGAGATCTACACCGACGTCGACGGCGTCTACACGACCGATCCGAACGTCGTCCCGACCGCGCGCAAGATCGATCGCATCAGCTACGAGGAGATGCTCGAGCTCGCATCGCTCGGCGCGAAGGTCCTGCAGATTCGGTCGGTCGAGCTCGGCATGAAGCACGGCGTGGCGATCCACGTCCGCTCGAGTTTTTCGGATGCACCGGGGACGTGGGTCGTCCCGGAGGAAGCTGCCATGGAGAAAGTCGTCGTCTCGGGGGTCACCGTCGCGAAGGACGAGGCCAAGATCACCTGCGAGGACCTGCCGGACACGTCGGGGGTCGCCGGCACGCTGTTCGCGCCGCTCGCCGATGCGAACATTTCCGTCGACATGATCGTGCAGAACCAGGCCTACGACGGCACGACGGACCTGACGTTCACGGTCCCGCGCGGCGATCGCAAGCGCGCCGTCGACATCCTCAAGGAGAAGGTGCCGGACCTCGTCGGCAAGGACGGCGAGCGCATCAAGGCCGACGACGAGATCGCGAAGGTCAGCGTGGTCGGCGTCGGCATGCGGTCGCACGCCGGTGTCGCGAAGCGCATGTTCCAGCTGCTCGCCGCCGAGAACATCAACATCCAGCTGATCTCGACGAGCGAGATCAAGATCTCCTGCGTGATCGCGCGCAAGTACGCCGAGCTCGCGGTCCGGGCGCTGCACGACGGCTTCGGCCTCTCACTGCCTCCGTCCGAACGCGCCGGCCTCTGACCCGATTCGCGGGTAGACTGCGGCAGCCGTGGGGTGCACGAACTGCAAAGGCAAGACCGGCTGCGATCATCGAAAAACCTCGATGATGGCGGACGTCGAGTCCGCGCTCGATCGCCTGTACCCGTCGCGGACGTGGGGCGAGGCCCACGACGACGCGCGCGCTCTCTCGCCCGACGATCTCGCAGCGCTCGCCGACGAGCTGGCGACCGAGCTGCGCGCCGCGACGTTCGTGGTCGCCGGCACCGACGACGATCCGTGTGACTTCCTGTACGTGCTGTGCATGGGCCGCGCGCCCTGCGTGGTCCAGGTGCGCGACCACGGCGTCCCCGCACCGGCGGAGTGGGATGCCGTCGACGAGATCCACGAGATGTACCTGCGCGTCGCCGTCAGCCAGCGCGCACCGTTCGCCGCCGTGCAGCAGGTCGCGATCCGCTGCGTCCCCGACGGTGCGGGCGGCTACCTCGTCCACGAGTCGCCGCGCGCCGGCGTCTACGACGCGCCGCTGTTGCCACGGATGCAGAAGCTCGTCGCCGTCCTGCCGGCCTACGATCTCGTCCACGTCGACTTCGGCGAGATCGCCCACGCGCCGCCCGGCTTCGCGCCCGGTGCCTGGCGCGACCTCTACGGAGCCGGCGTCGCCGCGCCCGCGATCGCGAACTACCTCTTCTACGCGCAACCCACCACGATGATCACCACGACGCTGATCGCACCCGCGGCCGATGCATCGCGCCGCCGGGCGCGTGCGGCAGGAGCTGCCGGTCACGCATGAGCGACGCGCCGGGCATCGACGACGAGGTCCGCGAAGCCCTGCGCCAGCTGGTCGACGAGATCGGCGCGACCACCGCCCGCATCGTCGAGCACGACGACGTCCGCACCGGCGTGCCGGCCCGCACGATCGCCCTCGGCGGCGGCGAATACCTGCGCGTCGAGCTGCCCACCCGCACCAACCGCGACCACGACGTCGAGGCCGCCTTCGATCGCGTCACCCGCCAGCTGCGCACCATCCGCCGTCGCTGGGAGGTCGCGCGCCTCCCCGAAATCGTGGTCGCCGCGGGTGCCCCCGAACCCTCGGTTGATCGGGTCGGCGCCCGGATCCGGTCGTATGTACAGGCACTCGGCGCGATCGACCGCGCCACCAATGCCTTCGTGACGCGCGGCGCGAACGTCCAGCTCGTCGGCTGTGCCCGCGAACCCGACGAGCTCGAGGCCTCGCGCTGGCCCTTCCTGGCGCGCCGCGCCCTCGCCACGCACGCCCCCGGCAGCTCGCACGGCGAGATCGTCGACCCCGACGCCTACGCGATGAGCTTCTGGTACGACGCCACGATCGTGGTCCTCCTCGTCGAGCCGTACGCGACCGACTTCGTGCGCCACCGCTGCCGCCAGGTCGCGCGGGAGCTGGCAAACCTGCTGCCGCTGCTCGACCCGGATCCGGAAACCCCCGCCGTGATCCGCCGTCGCCCCCCGACGCTGCCATAACCGCGTACCGAGGGTTCGGCGCGCTACGCGACTCCGTACCGAGGGTTCGATGCCCTCGCGTACGAGGGAACCTGCGGCACTCATCGATCGGTGTCGACCGCGTTCGTGCTGCAGGCGCTCGACGCCCGGCTTCACGGCCAGTGTACGCGCGAAGTCCGAAATCCGGACAAAGCTCCACGCTCACGAGCGAGCACTCGATTGGCGTGACGGGGCTTGAGGGATCCAGTTGCGGATCACTTATGGATCGTGTCGTTCTCGAGAAGGCGAGTGCTCACGCTTCGTCTGCGTCATCGAAGTTGAAAATTGGCTCGATGACACGTACTCGCGCGTGCCGAGCGAGCCAGTACGTCCCGAGCGGAAACTTATAGGGCTCCTGGGCGAGCCAAGCGCGGCGCGCTGTCCTGTAGTTATCGAGGAATGCGTTGCGCAACTCCGAGACAGCTCGGCGCACCTCAGGATCCTTGGAGGCGTACGTCGGGCTGACTTTGATGCGGTCCGCCCGTGTGAGCGGCTTGTCTTCGGGGATATAGCGCCAACCGCGATCGATCACGTGGCTCAGGCCGATGATGCGTTTGCCTTCGTCCCGTCGCTCTTGCGCGAGCTCGATGAGGCGAAGGTCGATCGCTCGCTGAACGCGTGAACGAAACGCATCGGGATTGCCGAGCACGGCCGGAATGACCATGGTCAGCACCACCTGCGGGGGCTGGCTGGCCGCCTTGCCCTTCTTGAAGAAGAACTTCGGTCGGTTCACGCGTGCGGGCGTTCCACTCATGAACGAACCGTAACCATTTGCGCCCGTCCATTGCTCGATCCGCTCGACGACGCAGTGCTTGACCGGATTGGTGAAGGTGTAGACGAGCTTGTCCACGATCGTCGCGACGTCGGGCAACCACTGGACGGACGTTTGCGACGACGACCAGAAGCAGTCCGTGCGGCCACGCAGCGCATTGATCGAGCGCGCAAGCAGCACGTGGAACAGCTCGAGGAACGCTGGGTAATTGCCGAACCGATCGTAGATCACCGCGTGGTAGTGATTCGACATCGAGCAGTAACCCATCACATCGATGCGGTGTCGCTCGGCTGCGCGCTGGAGACAGAAGCGGAACGTCTCGCGTGTCTCGTCGTCGGGGTGCAGCAGATATTGCTTCTGCATTGTGCGACGCGTGATCTGGTAAAAGCGGTCGGGGAAGACTTGGCGAGGCAACGTCATGGCCCGGCGGCTCTTCGGTCCCGTCTCCGCGCGGTTGCCGAAAAAGCCGCGAGACGAACCCTCGGTATGTCGGGAGTGGGCCGAGGTGCCTGAAATTGCGGGGCGGAAAACGAACCCTCGGTTCGTGCGTCTCAGTTGCAGACCTGGACGCGCCGGCAGACGTCCCGGTAGACGCAGCTCGTGCGGCCAGGCGTGGAGACGCACGTGCGCTGTGGGGTGCAGCGGTTGACGAACGAACAGATGCGGGGGCGCGGGCTGACGCAGCGTGATTCGCTCTGGCAGATCCGGCGGCCGCCGCTGAAGTAGCAGGTGCTGACGGTCGAACAGCCGGCCTCGGCGGGTGAGGGTGCGATCACGAGCGTCGACGCGATCGCGAGGATCACGAGCAGTGGGAGGCCGATCAGGTGCACGGTGGAACGTAGCCAGGTCATCTGGGTTCTCCTCGGGGTTAGAGCCAGCGGCGCTGGAGGAGCGCGAGGCGTCCGGACTTCGCGAGATCGGTGAGCGCCTTGTCGACGGCAGCGAGCACGTCGGTGCGCGCCTTGTTCGTCGCGGCGACGTAGGCTTCGCTCGCGGTGGAGAGGGTCTTCGTGATCGAGTACGGGCGCGTGGCGCTGCGGATCAGGTGCTCGGCGATCGGGCGATCGGTGACGAGGTAGTCGATCTGGCCCTCGTCCATCGCGTAGACGAGCTCCTGGTAGCTCGCGAAGGTGCGCTCGGTGCCCTTGAGGCCACCGGCATCGCCGGTCGTGCCTGCGATCTTCGCGATCACCGGCGTCGTCCGCGTGATCTTCGCGGCGGCGAGCAGGACCTTGTCGGTCTTGAGGTAGACCTTGCTCGTCGCGACCTGCGTCGCGCGCTCGGGCGTGTACGACAGGCTCGCGACCAGCAGATCGCAGCCATCGTCGACGAGGCGCGGGATGCGCTCGCCGGCACTGACGACGGTCCAGTCGACCTTCAGCACCTGCTTGTAGTCGATGCTGATCTGCTTGACGATCTCGTTCGCGAGCTCGATCTCGAAGCCTTCAAGCCCGGTGTTCGAGAACGAGCCGAACGGCGCGACGTCACCGCGTACGCACACCCGCACGTGCAGGCTGTCTAGGAGCCGTGCAAGCGACGAGCCAGTGGGTGGCCTAAGGCTCGGATCGACATCGAGGTTGTAGAGCGCAGACGCATCCGGAACGTCGGGCGCTCTCGGAACCGAGGGTTCGGTCGGCTTTGCGGCGGTCTCCGTCGCCGACGGTGCGGAGCGAGATTCGCCGCACCCGCCGACACCGACGAGCGAGACGACAGACAACGAGACGATCGTTCGGAACATGGCACCTCCAAGCGACACGAGGGCGTCGCTGGGAGATGTACGCGTTCCGATGTGCCGCCTTTTGCGACTACCAGACCTTCACGCGCTGCGCGGGCTCGAGATAGAGCTTCTCGCCCGGCTTGACGTCGAACGCCGTGTACCACGCGTCGAGGTTGCGCACGGTGTCCGCGCGATACTCGCCGGGCGCGTGACCGTCGGTGAGCAGGCGGCGGCGCAGCGCCGGCTCGCGATACTTGACGCGCCATGCCTGACCGAAGCTGAGGAAGAACTGCTGGTCGCCCGTGAAGCCGTCGAGCGTCGCGGCTTCCTTGCCGCCCTGCGACAGGCGGTAGCCGTCGTACGCGACCGAGAGGCCCGCGACGTCGGCGATGTTCTCGGACAGCGTCAGCTTGCCGTTGACGTGCGCGTCCGGAAACGGCTGGTACGCGTCGTACTGCTTGACGAGCAGCGCACCGGCCTGCTGGAAGTGCGCGAGGTCTTCCTTCGTCCACCAGTTCGCGAGCTTGCCCGTGGCATCGAACATCGCGCCCTGGTCGTCGAAGCTGTGGCTGATTTCGTGGCCGATCACCGCGCCGATCGAGCCGTAGTCCATCGAGACCGGACGGTTCGGATCGAAGAACGGTGGTTGTAGGATCGCGGCCGGGAAGTTCAGCGCGTTCATCACCGGCAGGTTCACCGCATTGACGAGCTGTGGCGTCATCATCCATTCGCCGCGATCGACCGGCTGGCCGAGCTTGTCGAGGTTGCGCTGGAGCTCGAACAGCGAGGCTCGCTGCGCGTTGCCGAATGCGTCGCCGGCGACGACCTCGAGCTTGCCGTAGTCGCGCCACTTGTCCGGATAGCCGACGCTGACCTTGAGCGCGGCGAGCTTCGCCTTCGCCTTCTCCTTGGTCGCGGGCGACATCCACGCGAGCGCGTCGATCCGCTTGCCGAACGCGTCGATCAGGTGGCGCACCATCTCCTCGGCGCGCGCCTTCTCCGACGGCGGGAAGTACTTCTGCACGTACAGCTTGCCGACCGCCTCGCCGAGCGCGTCGCTCGTCGCGTCGACCGCGAGCTTCCAGCGCTCGGGCAGCTGCGGCGTCCCGCTGATCACGCCGCCGTAGAACGCGAAGCTCTCGTCGGCGAACGCCTTCGGCAGCAGCTGCGCGGTCTGCTCGATCGCGCGCATCGCGAGGTAGTCCTTCCACGTCTCGATCGGCTGCGACTTCACGAGCGCCGAGATCCCGCTGATCGCCTTGGGCTGCCACACCGTGAACTGCGCCTGCTTGTCGAGCCCCGCCGCCGCGAAGTAGCCGTCCCAGTCGAGCCCCGGCGCCTTCTTCGCGAAGTCCGCCTTCGCCCAGTGGTTGTTGCCCTTCTTGACGTCGACGTTCTCGGTGCGCGTCGCGTGGACCGCCGCGATCTTCTTCTCGAGCTCGAAGATCTTCTTCGCCTTCGCGTCGGGCTCCGCGATGTTCGCGAGCTTCATCATCGCCGCGAGGTGTGCCTGGTACTTCGTCCGGATCTCGGTCATCCGCGGGGACGGATCGAGGTAGTAGTCGCGGTCCGGCAACCCGAGCCCGCCCTGCAGCAGGAACGCGCCGTACTTCGAAGGATCGTCGAGATCCTGCGCGACCCACAGCCCGAAGATGTTCTGGGTCTCGAAGTCGGTGTTGTTCAGCACGTCGACGTCGGCGCGCAGCGTGCCGCCGAGCACCTTCGCGAGATCGGCCGGTGTCTTGACCGCGGCGATCTTGTCGAGCGTCGGCTGCAGCGGCGCGAGCCCCTTGGACTCGATCGCGGCCGTGTCGAGGTACGCCGCGTAGTAGTCGCCGACCTTGCGCGCATCGCTGCCGGGCGCGGCCGTCTTCGCCGCTTCCTGGATCAGGTCCGAGACGCGCTTCGTCGTCAGCTCGGCGACCTCGGCGAAGTTGCCGTAGCTCGAGTGGTCCGACGGAATCTCGGTCTTCGCGAACCAGCCGCCGTTCGCGAACTTGAAGAAGTCATCGCCGGGCTTGACCGTGCGATCCATGCCGGCGCTGTCGATCCCGGACTTGCCGGGTGGCACCGCGGCTGCATCGATCGGCGTCGCCGATCCGGAGCCGGCCTGCGCGGAGCCGGGAGAGCTCGAACCGAGGGTTGGTGACGGAGTGGGGTTGTCCTTCGACGATCCGCACGCGGCGGCGAGCGCGAAGGTCGCGAACACGAAGCTCGATTTCATGGCCGCACCCTAACCCGGGGTTCGTCGCGAATGTCAGCTGCGACCGCCTGCGACCGGTGTGACAGCGCTCAGCTGCCGCCGAGCAGCAACTTCAAGACGCTCGCATCGCCCTCGAGCGCGGTGCGCTGCATGTACGGATACAGCCCGCGCTCGCCGCCGAGCTCCTCGCCGCCACCCGCGCGTCCGGGACCGCCGTGCACGAGCGACGGCAGCACGGTGCCCGGACCCGGACTCTGCGATGCCATCTTCGCCGAGCCGAGGTACAGCCGGCCTGCCCACGCCGACGCGCCGGTCACGAAGCTCGCGACCCAGTCACGATCGTCGGAGTACGCCGAGCTGACGAGGCAGCCTTCACCGCGCGCGACGAATGCCGCCGCGAACGCCGCGCTGCCATCGTACGTGCCGACGGTCGACACCGGGCCGAACACCTCGTGCTCGTTGAGCGGCGCGCAGTTCATCGGATCGCTCGTACCGCGCAGCACCGGACCGACGAAGTACCCCTTGCCGGCAGGCACGCCGACCGCGCTGATCTCGCCGGCGCCGCCGTACACCTCGTCGGTCGCCGCGGCGAGCCGGCCGAGACCATCGCGCACGTCGCGCAGCTGCTGCGCCGTCGACACCGGTCCCATGCGCACGCCTTCGTTCGCCGGATCGCCGACGACGATCCCGGCGAGTCGCTCGCGCAGCGCCTCGTGCACCTCGTCGCGCCGGTCGACCGGAACGAGCACGCGCCGGATCGCGGTGCACTTCTGGCCGGTCTTCTGCGTCATGTCGCGCACGACGTCGGCGAGGAACAGCGCGTACGTCTCCGACGACAGATCGACATCGGGCGCCAGGATCGCCGCGTTGAGGCTGTCCGCCTCGACGTTGAGGTGCACCGCGCACTCGACGATCCGCTCGTGCGAGCGCAGCGACTTCGCCGTCGAGCTGCCGCCGGTGAACGCGACGACGTCGCCGCGCCGCAGCTGATCGAGCAGCGCGCCCGCCGGGCCGACGAGCAGCTGCAGCGTGCCCGGCGGCAACAGCGGCACGAACAGCTCGACGAGCCGGTGCGCCACGAGCGACGTCGCCGTCGCCGGCTTCGTGATCACCGGCATGCCGGCGAGCAGGGCCGGCGCCAGCTTCTCGCACAGTCCCCAGCCCGGAAAGTTGAACGCGTTGATGTGCACCGCGACGCCGGGCCGGCGCGCCCACACGTGCTGGCCACCCATGCGCGCCGTGCGTCCGACCTGGATCGCGTCGCCGTCGGCGAGCAGCTGCGCACTGCCGAGCCGCGCGCCGAGCTCGGCGTAGTGCGACAGCGTCACCGCGCCGCCGTCGACATCGAACTTCGCATCGCTGCGCGTATTGCCGCCGTTCGCGACCGCGAGCGAGATCAGCTCTTCGCGCGCGCCGTGGATCGCCTTCGACAGCGCACCGAGCAGCGCCCCGCGCTGCGCGAACGTCATCCCGGCGAGCTCGCGCGCTCCGACGGTGCGAGCGTGTGCGAACGCCGCCGCCAGATCGTGGCCCCCACCCGCGACCTCGGCGAGCGGCGCTTCGGTCGCCGGGTTCACGAGCGTGATCTTCGAGCCCGACCCCGGTGACCAGGAGCCGTTCAAGTAACTCGCCAGGAGCTGCATGGCGGAGTTCTTACCGCAAATACGCTATCGTGGGACGGCTCGATGCCGTCCCTGGGCAAGCGCATATTCGCGGGCTTCGTCGGGATGCTCGTCGTCATCTTCGGTGGCTCGATCGGCTATTACCTGATCGGCGGCGGCCGGTGGTCGATCTCGGACTGCCTCTACATGACCGTCATCAGTGTCACGACGGTCGGCTACGGCGAGGTCCTCGACGGCATGGACAAGGTGCCGTACGCGCGCGGCTTCACCGTGTTGCTGCTCGTGTTCGGGACCGGCATCCTCGTCTTCTTCGCGTCGACGATCACGGCATTCATCATCGAGGGCGATCTGCGCAACGTCCTGTTCGCCTCGAAAATGAAGAAACGGATGAAACGCATGAAGGATCACATCATCGTGTGCGGAGCAGGCTCGACGGGACGCAACGCGATCGAGGAGATGCTGAAGACCGGCACGCCGGTGATCGCGATCGACATGAACGAGCAGGAGCTGCGCGAGATCGCCGAGAAGTTCCCGAACGCCGAGTTCACGTACATCGTCGGCGACGCGACCGACGACGACGTGATCTCGCAGGTCAACCTCGCCGCCGCGCGCGGCCTCGTCGCCGCGCTGTCGTCGGACAAGGACAACCTGTACCTGTGCGTCGCCGCGCGCCAGGAGAACCCGCGCGCTCGCATCGTCGCGCGCTGCGCCGAGCTCTCGCACGTCGAGAAGATCCGGCGCGGCGGCGCGGACGCCGTCGTGTCGCCGAACTTCATCGGCGGCATGCGCATGGTGTCCGAGATGTTGCGGCCCGCGGTCGTCCGCTTCCTCGACGACATGCTGCGCGACCGCCGCACCGCGTATCGCATCGAGGAGGTCACGCTCGGCGACGGCGCGACCGCGCTCGGCACGACGCTGCGCGATGCCCGCATCCGCGAGCGGTTCGGCATGACCGTGCTCGCCGTGCGCAGCAAGGAGAGCGAGAGCTGGACGTACAACCCCGAGGCCGGCGAGAAGATCGGTCCCGGCATGACGCTCGTCGTGCTCGGCTCGCCCGAGCAGGTCTCGAAGCTGCGCAACGAAGCCGCGTGAGCCGCTCTTAGCTGATCGGCTTCGGCACGACCTTGCCCGACGCGAGGTCCTTGCGCAGCTGCAGGTGCTCGGGGATCAGCACGAGCCCCGACACGATGCCACCGAGGCAGAGGCCGATGTACGCGACCTCGAGGATGTTGAAGATCGCCATGATGAACACGGCGAGCCCGATGAAGTCGCGGTGCAGCAGCTGCGCGAACACCTCGAGCTTGCCGCCCTTCTTGACCGGGTAGTCCTGGCTGTTGCCGGAGCGCGCGACCTTGATCAGGTAGTAGTAGATGACGTACAGGCTGATGAACGAGCCGACGAGCCCGATCGGGATGCTCGGGCCGATCAGCCACTGCCAGTCGGGATGACGCTGGTAGACGTGAATACCGACGCCGGCGAGGCAGCCGACCGTCGTCGCCTCGTCGGTCAGCGTGTCGAACCACTGGCCGAACTTGCTGCCCTCGTGGCGCAGGCGCGCGATCTCGCCGTCGGTGCAGTCGAAGTAGCCGGCGACGTGCTGCAGCATCGTGCCGATCACGCCCGCCCAGTACGACGCGCCCGCGACGATGATGCAGCCACCGAGCGCGAGCACCGCGACGATCGCGGTGACCCCGTTCGGCGTGATCGGCGTCGGCAGGAACGCGCGCGTGATCGGATACGCGATCGGCCGGAACAGGTACTTCGAGAGGAAGCCGTCCTGATCCGGCTTGTGGATCAGCTGGAACAGCATCTTCGTCGCGGCCTCGCGCTCGCTGCTCGAGACGGCACGGTGGCGCGCGATCGGGCCGTGGACGTGCTCGGTCGCGTGCCGCGACTCGCGCCACTGGCGGGCGAGCTCGGCATCCGCGACGTCGAGCGCGTTCTGGCGGCCCATCATGTCGACCGGGGTGTCCGCTCTCCCGGGCTCGCGCTGTTTGCCCGCGAGCTGCGTGGCGACCGCGAGCGCCTCGGCGGCGGGCACCCAGATCGCGCCGGCGTAGTCGCCCTCGGGCGTGATCGCGACGCGCGCGCCGCCGCCGCGCACCGCCTCGACCAGCGGGAAGTGTACGACCTGCGTCGAGACGTTGAGGATCAACAGGTCGCGGCTCGGATCGATCCAGCCGGGCAGCTTGTCCGCCTGCTCGGGCACCGAGACGACGTGGATGCGCGTCGTGCCGGACTTCTTCGCGACCCGGATGCCGCGCTCGGCGAGCGTCAGGCCGCAGACCTTGCCGCGAAATGCCGACGAGCCGGTCGCGATCAGGATCGTGTCGAACTCGCGCGCCGGCGCGGTCGTCGAGCCGGGCAGGGCGGTCGCGCTGCCGTTGATCTTCGGGTGCGCGGGCTCGGCGACCGGCGATGCGGTCGGCTCGATCGGCTTCGGCGTGCTCACGCGCTCGCCTCGACGCGCATGCGCGCGCGTAGCGCCTGGTCGACCTCCGCGAGATCGGCCGGCGTGTCGATCTCGGCGCAGTAGTAGGCGCCGACGTCGATCGCGCGCAGGTCGAGCACGCCGTCCTGGCACAGCTGGTCGAACGCCTTCTCGTAGTACTCGGTCTTCGGACCGTGCTGCGCGATGCGCTGCTCGATCGTCGCGAACAGGACGCGCGACGTCTGCGCCGAGAACTTCTCGATCCCGATCGATTCGCCGGCGGCCTCGGCCGGCGGGATCGAGACGTGGATGCGCCGCACCCGATCGCCGTCGAGGTAGACCTTGACCTCTTCCTCGCCGAGGTCGGTGGCCGGGCGGAGCGCGAGGCAGTCGGCATGCGGCGACCGGACGACCGCCGCGAGCACCTCGGGATCGAACACGATGTCGCCGTCGAGCATGACGAACGGCTCGCCCTCGACGACCGCGCGCGCGCACAGCAGCGAGGCGCCGTTCTGGGTCGCCGAGAACTCGGCGTTGCGGCGGTACGTGATCGGCCCGGGGAACCACGCCTCGAGTGCGGCCTTGATCTTGTCCTCGAGGTAGCCGGTCACCACGACGAGCTCGGTGATCCCGGCACCGCGCAGCGCGTCCACGCAGCGCTTCAAGATCGGGGTGCCCGCGACCTCGAGCAGGCACTTGGGGCGGTCATCGGTCAGCGGGCGCAGCCGCGACGACATTCCGGCGACGAGCAGGACAGCCTTCACGATGGCGCACGATGCCACACGATGCTGCCGATCGGTAGGTTGCGTTCGCGGCAAGGCACGGCTACTGAGAGCAGAGAGAAATCCATGGATCGCGAACGCCTACGCCGGATCCGCAACTACCAGAACACCGAGTTCTATCCCGCCCTGGTGCTGCGGCCCGCGAGCATCGCGATCACGATGGTGATCGGCGACTGGCCGTGGGTGACCCCGAACCGGGTGACCGCGCTCGCGACGGTGATGAAGTTTGTCGCCGCGGCAATGTTCCTCGTCGACGACCGCGCGTGGCTCGTCGGCGGCGTCATCATGCTGCAGCTCGGCGCGATCTTCGACCACGTCGACGGCACGCTCGCGCGCTACCGCCGGACGCCGTCGAACCTCGGGTTCTTCTACGACACGGTCAGCGATGCCGTGACCTGGTTCACGACGCTCGCGGCGCTCGGCTACCTCGCGTACAGCCGCACCGGGCAGTGGCAGCTGCTCGTCGTCGCCGCCGCCGGCGCGTACGCGCTGATGGTCAACGGCTACACGCGCTCGGTCGTCGAGACTGCGGCCGAGAAGCGCAAGTGGCGCGACGCGGTCGACGATCCGGTCGGGGCGGTGCTGCGCCACGCGAACCAGACCGAGGGCGGACCGCCGCCGGAGCGCACGCGCGCCGAGTGGATCGCGTGGTTCGGGCGCTGCGTCGGTCAGATCTGGCGGTTCCAGGAGATGGATCTGTTCTTCTGGGTCGGCTGCTTCGTGCTGATCGATCGGATCCCGGAGCTACTGTGGCTCGTGGCGATCACGCAGCTCGCGGCGCTGCTGATCCAGTTCGTGATCCGCTCGACGACGATGCACCGGTTCGATCTCCCGTAGGCAGCCATGGCTTCTCCGTACGCAGGCCCGAACGAGCAGCGCCTCAAGCTCCTGACGTTCAACACGTGGGGCCGCACCGGCCCATGGGCGAAGCGGCGCGCGCTGATCGTCGACGGCATCCGCGCGCTCGCGCCGGACGTCGTCGGGCTCAACGAGGTGTGGGACGACGCCGACGGCAACCTCGCCGACGAGCTCGCGACCGCGCTCGGCGGTACCTGGCACGTCCACCACGCGCCGGCGTACGAGCTCGCGCCCGGCCGGACGTGCGGCAACGCGATCCTCGCGCGCCATCCGATCGAAGGCGGCGAGGGCTGGCGCATCCCCGAGCCGAAGGGCGACACCGGCCGCAACCTCGTGCACGGCGTCGTCGTCACGCCGTGGGGCCGGCTGCCAGTGTTCGTGACCCACCTGTCGTGGATGTTTCACCAGAGCGCGGCGCGCCTGCTCCAGCTCCAGCAGGTGCGCGCGTGGATCGGCGAGCGCGCGCCGATCGAGCGCGGCGAGGCGCCGTCGCAGACGCTGCCGCCGGTGCTGATGGGCGACATGAACGCCGAGCCCGAGTCCGACGAGATCCGGTTCGTGCGCGGCCTGATGGCCGATCCGACCGGGTTCTACATGGCCGACTGCTTCGCGATCCGTGGCGAGGGCACCGGCCACACGTGGCACCGCGACAACGTGTACGCCGCCCGCGAGCACTATCCGGACCGCCGGCTCGACTACATCTTCGTCCGCGCGCCGGACCGCTGGCATCGCGGCGAGCCGCTCGCGTGTCGCGTCGTGCTCGACGAGCCCCGCGAGGGCGTGTTCGCATCGGATCACTACGGCGTGTACGCCGAGATCCGCGCGACCCCGATCACGCTGCCTCCGCTGTAGCGGCTCGCGGTATCGTCGCCGCGATGGCACGCGACCCTGATCGCGACGAGCTCGAGCTCGCGCCGACCGAGTCGCCGGCGCTCGCGGCGCGTCCCCCGCCGGACAAGCTCGCGCGTGACGTGGCCCGCGCCCGGATCGCGAACCAGCTGTTCGCGTCGGATCGGCGCGTCAAGCTCGGGCGCTATCACCTGCTCGACGTCGTCGGCAGCGGCGGGATGGGTGTCGTGTGGAGCGCGTACGATCCCGAGCTCGATCGCAAGGTCGCGATCAAGCTCCTGAAGCCCGAGCTCGCGGCTGCGCGCGATCGGATCGTGCGCGAAGGCCAGGCGCTCGCGAAGCTGTCGCATCCGAACGTCGTGCCGGTGTTCGATGTCGGCGTCGTCGACGATCAGGTGTACCTGGTGATGGAGTGGGTGCGCGGCGAGACGCTGCGCGCGTGGGCGAGCACACCGCGCTCGGTGCACGAGATCGTCGCGGCGTATCGCGCGGCGGGCGACGGGCTCGCGGCGGCGCACGCGGCGGGCTTGATCCATCGCGACTTCAAGCCCGATAACGTGATGCGCGGCGACGACGGCCGCGTCCGCGTGCTCGACTTCGGGCTCGCGCGCGGGGAGCTCGATGGCCCCGAGGTCGCGGGCACGCCGCGCTACATGGCGCCCGAGCAGCGCGACGGCGGCGCGTTGACGCCGGCCGTCGATCAGTACGCGCTCGGCATCTCGCTCGGCGAGGCGCTCGAAGCGCCGCCGCGCTGGCTCGCCGACATCGTCGCGCGTGCGACCGCCGCGAAGCCCGCGGATCGCTTCGCGTCGATGGCTGTGCTCGTCGCGGCGCTCGGGCGCGATCCGGCGACCGTCCGCAGGCGCCGGCTCGCGGTCGCCGGTGCGGTCGCATTCGCGGGCGCCGCGTTCGCGGTCGGGACGCTGCGCGCCGGCGGCGGTGGGGCGGAGCCGTGCAGCGGCGTCGACGCCGAGCTCGCGACGACGTGGAACGCGCACGTGCGCGACACGCTCGCCGACCATCTGCGCGGGCTCGGGCCGTTCGGCGTCGCGACCGCGGCGACGCTCGACGACGTGCTCGGCCGCTACGCGACGGCGTGGACCGAATCGCGGCGCGGCACGTGTCGCGCGCACGGAGCCGGCGAGCTGCCGGCGGCAACGTACGAGCGTGATCTGCGCTGCCTCGCGCGCGCCCGCAGCTCGCTCGCCGCCGCGACCGATGCGCTCGCGTCGACCGATCGCGATCGCCTGCCGTCGACGTTGCTCGCCGTGCGCGGGCTGCC
>DASTLB010000102.1:0-37268 GCA_035715365.1 Kofleriaceae bacterium
GAGGCTGCGTCGCAGCTGCGTGCTCTCGCGTCCGGAAGTCGTGCACCACATCATCGCGTTGATCGAGCCGAACCTCGAGCAGCCGGTGAAGTTCCCGAAGCTGGTGAAGCAGGCCGACGACATGCTGAAGACGAAGAAGGCTTCCAAGGACACGAAGCAGCTCAAGAAGCTCGCTGCGTGTGCGAAGGAGGCTGCGTCGCAGCTGCGTGCTCTCGATCTCGATCGCGTTCACATCGATGCGGTGGTGCGCGAGCTGTATCGTGCGCGCGAGGCGGCGTTGTCCGGCGAGACCACGTGGTGGCTCGACGGCACGACGAAGGACGCCGGCGCGTTCGTCGATCAGGTGCGCCAGGCGCATCGCGACGCCGCGAACCTGCGCGACGAGTTCGTGCGCGCGAACCTGCGTCTCGTCGTCACGATGGCGCGTCGTTACGACCGTGGCGGCATGCCGCTCGCCGACCTGATCCAGGAAGGCAACCTCGGCCTGATGCACGCGGTGTCGCGCTTCGACTATCGCCGCGGTCTGCGGTTCTCGACCTACGCGTGCTGGTGGATCCGCCACGCGATCGGTCGCGCGCTCGCCGACAAGGCGCGTGCGGTCCGCATCCCGGTGCACATGCTCGAGGCGCAGCAGCAGCTCGAGAAGGTGCGCCAGGCGCTCGTCGGCGAGCTCGGTCGTCCACCGACGCCGCAGGAGCTGGCGAAGGCTGCGCGGGTTCCGCTCGCGAAGCTCAACCAGATGCATCGCTACATCATGGGCCAGCCGATGTCGCTCGACCGGCCGGTCCACGACGACGACGACCGCAGCTTCGGCGACACGATGGCCGATCCGGACAGCGAGGAGCACTCGCCGGCGGATGACCTGACGACGCAGACCCTGACGTCGCAGGTCAAGAAGCTGCTGCACTACCTCAGCCCGATCGAGGCCGACGTGCTGACGAAGCGCTTCGGGCTCGGCGACGACGAGGAGCGCACGTTCCGCGAGATCGGTGACCAGTATCACCTGTCGCGCGAGCGGATCCGCCAGATCCAGAACTCGGCGCTCGACAAGCTGAAGCGCGCGCTCGAGCGCGAGCACCGCGGCCACGTCGAGATGTAAAAAATCGCGATAGACCGCGGCCTCGCCACGCGAGTAGGCTGCGCGACCATGCGTCGCGCCCTGCTCGCGTTGTTCGTTTCGGTGGTGGTCGTCTCGGTGGTCGGTGGCGCGTCGGTCGCGTCCGCAGCGGGCCCCGAGTGGACGATCGATGTTCCCGCGGGCTGGGAGCACGACCGCTCGTCGGCGAGCGCGGCGCTGACCCAGCTCGAGGACGCCGACATCAAGGCGAGCGAGGCCGACGCCTACCGCGGCCCGGATGGCTCCGCGCTGCTCGTGTTCTCGATGACGGTGGACTTCCCGACGATCGGCTCGCGCCGCGGCCGGGTCTCGGCGATGGAAGGCATCGCGCGGTGGGCGGACACGAGCGACGAGGTGTCGTACGAGACCTCGGAGCACGGCAACCAGTTCGTCGTCGACCAGACGATCAAGAGCGGCGGCGAGACGAAGCGGATCCGGCGGATCTACGCGGTCGACAGCGACGGCGCGCTCCACGTCGCGAGCGGTACGTGCGCCTCGTTCACGCGGTCGTCCGAGTGCAACGCCGCGCTCGACACCCTCGCGCTCACCGTGCCCGGCGAGTCGCTCGCGGGCGGCAACGACGAGATGATCGTGCGCATCGTGCTCGCGCTCGGCATCCTCGGCGTGCTGCTCGGGCTGTTCTTCCTGCTGACGCGCCGCAAAACGTCGTAGCTTGCGCGCGTGATGACCTCACGCGTATCGATCCCCGTCGTCGGCAGGCCGGTCATTCGAAGCACATTTCCTCGACGGCCTCGCGGTACACGCGGGAGTTCTGGAACCGATGGAGCCAGGAAGAGAACGTGTCGAACGCCTTCCAGGTCGGGCTCTCGAACCCTTGTGCCACGTCGTGGGGCAACTGCAGATCGGTGTCCGAGAGAATCGCCCCCGCGAACTTGTTCGTGATGGCCCGCGGCACGTCCCGCGTCACCGACACTTCTCGCCGCGGGGGCGCTTGCTGCAAGACGATCCCGCGCTCGGCGAGGGTCTTTCGCGCCTGTTCGATCGGGTCCTCCTTCAGCTCGAACGTGATGCCCGACCCCGTGACGGGTTGTGCCCCCACGCCGGTCTCCACCTCGCTATACCAGAACAGCCCCATCTTTCGAGGGTCGCGGGGGTCGGCGAAGAGCCCGATCCCGAATCCGAATAGGCTCGCCGGGTTGTCGTAGACACCGTGATCGACGATCACGAGGTCCTCGGTCGAGTGACCCTGGGTCGAGTACAGGTTCTCGGTCGCGTAGATCACCGAGCCTCCGTTTCCCTGCGCGCCGACTCCCGACAGCTCACCCACATACAATCCCTCGTTCACGTCGAAGCCGAAGAGCCCGAGAGACTCGGCGGCACCGACGCTGCCGTGACCGGAAATTCCGCCGAACGCGTAGACCCCGGTGAACCGCGGCAGCGAGTCGACAAAGCTCGGTGCCTCGGCATGCACGCTGTCTCGATCGTCGGTACTGATCGGCGCGCTCGCCGTGTCGGCGCCCGCCCTCTCGCAGTCTTCCGGCATCGCGCACCTGGGCTCGTAGATCGTGAGGACCGAGGTCTCGCCCGCGATCGTGCGCACGTCGTACCCGTCGTCTGCCCACGACATGCCGTCGTCGTCCACAACCTGCAGCCCGGTCGGATCCGTCAGGTTCAGCGGGTTATTGTGAACATAGCTGTACGGATTGTAGCTCTGCCCGAACAGCGGATTAGCGATGTTCGGGTCCGCCGTCAAGAACCGGAACTGATCACGATCGTAGATGCGACCGCCCATGTTCACGAGCCCGTCGCCATCGTCCTCATGACCACCGAATCCGAACGACGTCGACGTGTCCTCGTCCTTGCCGGGCGAGCCGTCCGCCCGCACGCGCCCGCCGAACGGATCGAAGTACGCGTGCTCCGAGACGGCACCCGCTGCGTCGAGTACGTGCGTCGCGCTCGCGAGCGGATCGCTGATCACGTACCGCACCGTCGATCCCGATGCCGTGCGATCCACCTGTGCGACCAGGCCGGTCTCGCCGTGGACGTAGAGCGTGTCCACCGTGGTGCCGGCGAGCTCGCGATGCTCGTACAGGTTGCCGACGTACTCGATGGTGACGTCGGCATCCCGCCTCCGGATCCGCTGCCCGAACGCGTCGTACTGGTATTCGCGCTCCTGCGCGCCCGAGATGCGGAGTGGCAGGTCGTACTGGCTCCACTTCTCGATCGTGCGGCCCCCGCCGCTGACCTGACGGCCGGCGGCATCGTAGTCGAACGTGCCGTCGATCGAGCTCGACGCGAGGAGGTGTGGCCGACCTTGCCAGCCAAATGTGGTATCGAACGTGATAGCACCATCGACCTCGACGGAGGTCAGATTTCCGATCTCGTCGTAGTTGTATCGCGACACGGTCGCGGGCGCGGGCTGCTTCGGATCGCGTGATGGTGGTTGGAGCTCCCAATACACCAGGCGGTGCAGCTCGTCGTGATCGAAGTGCTCGACGCGGTTGTTCGTGACGTCGATCCGCTCGCTGAGATTGCCGTCGTCGTCGTAGTCGTAGGTCGTGATCTCTGTGCCCGCGTGCATCAACACGAGCCGGCCCATCACGTCGTGATCGTGTTCGACAGTCGTGCCATTCCCGAGCTTCCAGACCCCGGCGCGCGCGCGCTCGTCTCGTTCGTCGAGGACCCACAACGCCGCCGACGAGCACGCGGGCTCGGGCGTGCTCGGGTCCGGACTGACGTGGCACGCCGTCGCGTCGCGGATCGCGGACGGCCTCCCCTCGGGACCGTACTCGTACTGCACCGTGAACCGATCGAAACCGGGCGTGTCTGGATAGAACGCGTAGCGGAGCCGGCCGTGCGTGTCGTAGCGGCGTGACGCGGTCCGGGAGACGCCGTCGGTCGTCTGGATGCTGTCGACCAGACGCCCGAGCGCGTCGTACCGGAAGTCGGTCATCGTGCCGCTCGGTGCGACCGCGCGCGTCAGCTTGCCGGCCGCACCGGTCCCAACGTCGTACAGACGCGTCTCGACGCCGTCGGGACCGACGCTGCCGACGAGCCGGCCGAGCCGGTCGTAGCTGTACTCGAAAGCGCCGCTCGGCTTGACGTGCTTCGTCAGCTGGCCAAAGCCGTCGTACTCGGACCACGACTCGCCGACATCGGGATCCGACGCGTAGATCACGCGTCCTAACGTATCGTGGCGGTAGTGGCTCTCGTTGTCCGCAGCGTCGGTGACGCGGTCGACGACATCGAACGGCCCGTAGCCAAAGTGGACCTCTCCGAACGGTTCGCCGGCGATCTCGTGGCCACTCTCGATGACGCGCCCGGCGACATCGCGGTGGACATACGATCGGTGCCCTCGCGGATCGATCGACACGCTCACGAGCAACGAGCGCTCGAATGTCGTGATCGCGCCATCCGGCGACTTCACTGTTGCCACGTCGCCGAGGCGGTCGTAGGCGAACGTCGTGCGATTGCTCGCGGGGACGACCCAGCTCGGCGTCGACACCTCGGCCACGGTGCCGTAGCGATCGTGCTCGCGCGTCGTGTAGCTCCACTTCGCGCCGGAGACGCGCGAGCCGGTCTTCACGCCACGGCCGAGCTCGTCGCTCTCGACGTAGCTGCGCCGACCGTCGCTGAACACGTCGTCGACGCGCATGCCACGGCGATCGCCGGCGAATGTCGGTGTGTACGTGCGCGTCAGGCTCGGCGTGCCCGGATGCGTTGAGGTCAGCAGGCGGCCGAAGCCATCGTACGTCGCCTGCGAAGTCACGCCGTTCGAGTCGACGTCGACCAATGGAACGCCGAGCGCGGGATGATTCAGCGTGATCTGCTGGAACCCGAGCGCGTCGAACCGCTGTCGCGCGAACACACCTTCGTTGTCCCAGTCGGTCTCGGTGACCCGCGGCGTCGGGTCGCCATCGGCGTACGCGCGGGTCGTCGTGCGATTGCCGCGTGTGTCGTACTCGTATTCCAGGCGCACCGATCGCGACTCGCAGAGATCGGGCGGCGCCCCTGACGCGATGCAGTCGCCGTAGAGGGCGTCGCGGCCGCGCAGCTCGGTCGTCTTGGCTTGTCCTTCGGGCGTGTAGGTCAGCCGCGTGACCCGGCTCGGCGGCTTGGTGTCGTCGAGATCGAACGAGGTCGTGACGATCTCGAGCGGCAGTCCGAGCTGCCAGTGCTCCGCGACGTCGTGGAAGTACGACGTCTCGGTTCGTCGCGTCACGACCGGCCCTCCGAGCTCGGCCGCGATCTCGGTCGTGATCTGCGTCGGCTTGCCGTAGTCGTCGTACTTCGAATGCACCGTCGTGATCCGGCCATCGCCGGCCATCGCGCCGGTGTAGGACGCGGTCGCGCTCTGGATCTGCGGCCGCGCCTGCGTGTCGACCTCCGTGACGACGCGCGTCTGCGGCAAGCTCGTCACGATCCGGCCGGCTTCCGCCGTTCGCGTCTCGTATCCGATCTCCATCGACACCATACGAACGTTTGTCAGCTGGTTGTCGACGAGCCCCGGCGCGTTGCCGGGAGACGCGAGCTCCGCTTCGGTGGGCCGCGGCAGACGCGGAATGATCATCGTCTGCGACACGACGCGGCCCGCGTTGGGATAGCTGATGCCGCCTCGCTCGTCCGGATCTGGATCGAACGGCACCGCGTCGCCGAGCCGGCGCTGCGTCCACGTGCCGGTATCGCGGTCCCACGTCTCGTGGATCTGAAAGCCGAGCCCGCCGGCCCCGCGCAGATCCGATCGGGGCTTCGCGAAGCGGTGAGTCGTCGAGCGATAGCGCGGGTTGCCGGCGGCGTCGGTGCCGACGAACACGTCGTGGCGACGGACGACCTCGCTGCCCCGCGTACTGCACGCGATCGGCCACGCGCACGGCGAGGGACCGGAGGGTGCCGTCACCGTCGCCTCCGCACGAGGCTCATCGCCCCACCACGCGCGCGTGTGCACGAACCGCTCGAGCGGATACGGGGTGCTGTCATCGCGCACGGCGGCGAGCCGATCCGGCGTCTTGCGCCACGGCAGCTCGAGCACGCGCAGCTTGCCCGCGGCCACGTGCACGAGGTCGACCGCGCCATCGCCGTTGACGTCGCCGATTTGGGCCGTCGTGAACCCGTGCACGATGTTCGCGCCCGCCTGGCTCCACGACCAGATCTGCTCACCGACGAAGTGATCGCCCTGCGATCGAAAGACGACGACGCGGTTTTCGCACGGGTACGGCGGGTACTGGCCGAGCGTGGCGATCACCGGATCGACACACTGCGCATTGTCTTGCCGGACCGCGATGATGTCAGAGCGCCCGTCACCATCGACGTCGGCGACGCGCGTGCCGCGATCCCACGGGACGGCATGGCCCGCGTTCATCGGCACCTGCTGCTCCATCGCCGCCGTGATCCCCGGCGCGCCGGTTACCGCCATGTCGACCGGGGGTGCGAACCCGGTGCCGAGGTTGATCCGCACTTTCGGCTGCGTGTTGCTGCCGTGCGAGCCGGGCGGGTACAGCACGTCCGCCAGCCCATCGCCGTTCCAGTCGCCGACTAGCACGTCGGGATCATGCGAACCGCAATCGCCGCCCCAGAGCTTCGAAGAGTCGCCGACATCGGCGCGCAGCTTGGGCTCCTCGCCGTCCCACGGATCGGCGAGCGATAGCTTCCTGTACACGCCGAGAAACCCGAGGAGCGGTTCGGTCGCGTGGCCCGACAGCGGATCATCGGACGCGAAGACGTCCTGCCGACCGTCGTCATCGGCATCGAAGATTCGCAGCTGGCCGTTGTTGCACGTCCAGTTGTGCTCGAACACGAGGTCGTCGCCGTGATTCGAGGCGGTCGTGCGATACAGGTGACTCGCCCCGAAGTACGAGAACGGATCATCCCAGTCGATCATCGTGGTCAGCACGTCGAGTTCGTCGGCCTGCCGGATCGCGTCGATCGCTTCGGTCTTGCCGTCGCCATCGAGGTCCGCGTAGGCGCGCTGAAACGGCGGATCGTGCCACGCGAGCGCGCCTCCGAGCTCCTTCTGATAGCGGACGACCGGCCCCTTCAGCAGCACCTCGTCGATTGCCGGCGCCGTCGCGGCGACCGGCGACTCCGTGAAATGATCGAACGGCCTGCCCGGAACGAACGCGTGGCCATACTCCCAGCGATCGATGTTCCACCAGTGCTGATTCGGGCCGTTCGGGTCTTCTTGCCACTCGCCGCTCTTGTCGAGCACGGTCCGCGCGAGTACGAGGTCCAGCGTTCCGTCGTGGTTCACGTCGACGACGCGACTCTTTCCGAGATTCGCGAGCGCCGCCTTCGAGCCGATGCCGAGGTTCGTGCTGTCCCAGCCCGGCTCCAGCTGCTGGGTCACGTCGATCTTCTTCCAGCCGAGCGGTGCGCTCTCGCTTGATAGCCGGACGCGCAAGGGGCCGCTTAATCTCTGATACCCGATGTCGCTGAGCTTTCCACTCGCGCCGTCGATCGTCTGCCAGTGGTCGAGGCGTGCGGCGCCGACGCGATACAGTGCATCGTCGTCACCATCTCCGTCGATATCGTACAGCAGCACGCGCACGTCGTTCGGCCGCAGCCAGCGATCGGGATTCTGCTGGTAGCGCACCCACGCGTTGTCATCACCGAACAGCGCTGCGTGGTTGAACTCGACATCGTCGATCACATGCTCCCGGACATCGAGCGAGCCGTCGGGCTTCGTCGCGACGCCGGTCCAGTCGAAGCGACGCGTCCAGCTCGCGGCGGACTGTTGCGCGTCCAAGCGGACCGACGTCAGCAGGCTGCGGCCCGAGCTGGCGCTTGTCGTGTAGCCGAGCTGATACGACCAGACTTTCTGCGTCGCGGTCGGATTCGGCGCCCACATCTCGATCCGATCCACGACCGTACGCGACACGACCTTGATGCCATAGATGAAGTGCGCGACGGGGTCTGGGCGAGTTACGTAATGCAGATTGATATAGCGTTGTGGAGTGCTACCCGTGAATGAGTAGTAGATGCCTGACAGTCGATAGGCCGTCTCCTTCGTGAACAGCTTGTCGGACACCTCGTCGTAGCGGTACTCGATGCGATTGCCGTAGCGGTCCTTCGTCGTCGTGAGGACGTACGCGACGGCGATCCGCTCGTTCACGATCGCGATGTCCGAGAGCGAATCCTCGTTGTCGAGCTGGGGCCCGCGGATCGGCAGATACTCGTGCTCCGTCCCGTCCTGGTCGTAGACGACGAAGCGCGTGGGCTGCGTGTCCGTCTTCACGGTCTTGAACGCCACGATCCGCCGGAAGCTCTCGTGCTGCGTGTGCAGCACCGCCACGGCGAGCCCTGTCGGATCGACGTAGGTCGGATCGTCGAAGTCCACGAGGCGCTCGCCGTCGAGGCAGTACACGTCGGTGTCGTCGTAGTCGACGCCGTCGGCGTAGCCGTCGACGGCGACGGTGCGATGACATGGCACGATCGTCGAGGTCGCCGCGAGCGCCATGCCGACCCCGAGCGTCCCATTGCTGCTCGTACTGCCCGTGTAGTGGATCGAGAGCACCGGGGCCATGCCATGCGGGCCGGCGGGGACCGAGAGCGGGATCGCGTAGCTGCTCGCCCCGCCGTCCGACACGCTGCCGGTGCCCGGTAGCCGGATCGGCGCGGTCGCCTTCGCGATCGCATTCGCTGGGTAGTCGGGAAGAGGCGTGTAGTGCGGGCCCGACGGCGCCTCGTCACCCGGCAACGAGGGCGCGCCGATGGCGATGACGAGCATGTACACGCCGATCGAGCACACGGCGATGGCGCGGCGAACGCAACCTGGTTTCATGCCTGGGGTAGAGCCCGGCGTGCCCGGCGCGTTTCACGATCGCGGCGGATTTCTCAGCCCGGCAAGCGCCCGAGCAGGAAGCGCACGAGCGCCTGCGCCTTCGGGACGAAGCTGTCGACCTCGACGTACTCGGTCGTCGTGTGGAACCCGGCGCCGCGTGGACCGAGCCCGTCGATCGCGGGCACGCCGAGCGGCGCGACCGTGTTCGCGTCCGAGCCGCCGCCGAGCAGCGGCGCCTCGCCATCGCCGAGGCCGGATGCGCGCGCGCACGCGGCGTACTCGTCGCGCAGCGCAGCCGATGCCGGGGTCTTCTCGAGCGGCAGCCGGTTCGCGCCGCCGGAGACCTCGGCGCGAACCCCGGGCACCGAGTGGGCCGCGCGCTCGGCCGCGGTGCGCAGCGCGGCGACGAGCGCCTCGGCGTCGGCGACCGTCTCGTAGCGGAGGTCGAGGCTGCACGTCGCCTGCTCGGGCACGGTGTTCTTCGACGTGCCGCCGGTGAACGCGCCGACGTTGACCGTCATGCCGCGCGCGTAGTCGGTCTGCTGCTGGGCGGCGTCGACGAACTTCGCGAGCGCCCAGATCGCGTTCGCGCCGTCCTTGTGGTGATTGCCCGCGTGCGCGGCCTTGCCGTGCATGACGACGGTCATCGCACCGACGCCCTTGCGGCGCGTGATGATCATGTCGTTCGCGCGCCCGGACTCGAACACGAGCGCGCACGCGGCGCCGGTCGCGAGCTCGCGCAGGTGCGGCGCCGACGACGGCGAGCCGACCTCCTCGTCGGACACGCACGCGACGATCAGCGGCAGCTCGGCGAGCGCGCCGACGTGGGCGAGCGCGGCGAGCGCGGTGCGGATCACCGCGAGCCCGCCTTTCATGTCGAGCACGCCGGGGCCGACGACGCGACCGCCGGCCTCGTCGCGCCAGCCTTCGAAGTGGCCCGGCGGGAACACGGTGTCGTGATGGCCGATCATCAGGATCGGTGGCCGGGTCGCGGCGGCGGGCGTGCGCCACACGAGGTGATCGCCATAGCCGGGCGCAGCGATCCGGGTGCACGCGAGGCCGGGCAGCGCGAATGCTTGCTGCAGCAGGTCACCGACCTGGTTCACGCCGGCGACGTTCGACGTGTAGCTGTTGAGCTCGACCCAGCTGCGCGCGAGCGCGAGCATCTCGTCACGACGCGTCGAGACTTGTTCGAGTGCGGCCGCTAGTTTTCCCATCGAACCGGTGGCATACCGTGTCCGCGATGGCAAAGCGATTCAAGGCAGCAATCATCGGTGGCAGCGGCTACGGCGGCGCGGAAATGACGCGGCGCTTGCTGATGCACCCGGACGTCGAGCTCGTGCGGGTCGCGTCGATCGATCATGTCGGCGAGCCGCTCGGCGCCGTGCACCCGAACCTCGAGGGCGCGACGAACCTCGTGTTCGAGAACCTGACGCCGACCCAGGCGGTCGAGGGCTGCGACGTGGCGCTGCTCGCGCTGCCGCACAAGGTGACCGCGGACAAGGTGCCGGAGCTGATCACCGCGGGCGTCAAGATCGTCGACATGTCCGGCGACTTCCGGCTGCGCGATGCCGCGACGTACGAGAAGTTTTACGGCGCGAAGCACCCGCACCCCGAGCTGCTCGGTCAGTTCGTGTACGGCTTGCCGGAGCTGTCGCGCGACAAGATCAAGCGCTCGAAGTACGTCGCGTCGCCAGGGTGCTTCGCGACGACGATCGAGCTCGCGCTGCTGCCGCTCGCGCGCGCCGGCATGCTCGACAACGCGACCGTGCACGTCACCGGGATCACCGGCTCGTCCGGCTCGGGCATCGCGCCGCAGGCGGGTACGCACCATCCGAGCCGCGCCGGCAACCTGAAGACGTACAAGCCGCTCGAGCACCAGCACGTGCCCGAGATCGTGCAGACGCTCGGCGATGCCGGCGCGAAGGCGGTCGAGCTGCGGTTCGTCCCGGTGTCCGCGCCGCTGACGCGCGGCATCTTCGCGACGTGCTTCCTCGAGCTGCCGGCCGAGGTCGACGCGAAGCAGCTCGGCGCGCTGTTCGACGAGAGCTACGCGCGCGAGCCGTTCGTGCGCCGGCCCGGCAACAAGCGCCTGCCCGAGGTCGTGGCGGTCGCCGGCAGCAACTACGCCGAGGTCGGGTTCGCGGTCGGGCCCGCGGTCAACGGCCGCCGCACGGTCACGTGCTTCTCGGCGATCGACAACCTGATCAAGGGCGGCGCCGGCCAGGCGATCCAGAACATGAACCTCGTGCTCGGCTGCGACGAGAAGGCGAGCCTCGAGGACGTCGGGAACTGGCCATGACCATCGTCATCAAGATCGGCGGCGAGGTCGTCGGCTCGGGCGAGGCCGCGGTGCTCGCGGCGGATCTGCGGACGCTCGTCGACGACGGCGCGCGGGTCGCGATCGTGCACGGCGGCGGGCCGCAGGCGACCGCGCTGCAGAAGCAGCTCGGGCTCGAGACGAAGCAGGTCGCCGGCCGCCGCGTCACCGATGCGGCGACGCTCGACGTCATGAAGATGGCGATCGCCGGCAAGCTCAACGTCGATCTGTGCGCGACGCTGCTCGCGGCCGGGCTGTCGCCGGTCGGGCTGCATGGCGCGTCGGGCCACGTCGTCCAGGCGGTGCGCCGCCCGCCGAAAGTTTATCCGAGCGCCGGGCCCGATCCGGTGGACCTCGGGCTCGTCGGCGATGTCACCGGCTTCAACCTCCGGCTGCTCGAGACCCTGTGGGCCGCCGGTCACGTGCCGGTGATCGCGTGCCTCGGCGCGGATGCCGAGGGCGGCGTCTACAACATCAACGCCGACCTCGTCGGCAATCAGCTCGCCGCGGCGCTGAAGGCCGAACGGCTGTTCCTCGTGACGTCGACGCCGGGCGTGCTGCGCGACGTCAACGATCCGAATTCGCGGCTGACGAAGATCACGTGTGCCGAGGCGCGGACCGCGATCAGCGGCGGCGTCGTCACCGGCGGCATGATCGCGAAGCTCGAGGAGGCGATGGCCGTCGTCGACCAGGGCGTCGGCGCGATCCACATCCTCGGCAAGCTCGGCGCCGGCGATCTCGTGCGCGCGGTGCGCGAGCCGGGCTCGGTCGGCACGACGCTCGTCGCGTAGCTAGCTAGAGGCCGAGCAGCGGCGTCGCGTACCAGCCGTTCGCCGCCGGGATCACGAGCGTGCTGTCGCGCACGACGCTGACGCGATCCGGATCGAGCGTGCAGTCGCAATCGCCGAGCAGGACCTCGCGCTCGACCTGTCCCGCTCCGTCGAGCCAGACCCACGACAGCGAGCCCGCGTGCTGGCCGAGCACCGCGCGGTCACCGTTGCGCAGCGCGAAGAACCGGATCGGCTCGAGGCCGGTCGGCCAGCCGGTGACGTGGTGGATGTCGACGGCGATGCCGGTGCGCTGGACGACCGTGCCGCCGTCGGGATCGATCCGCCACAGCCAGTCGAGGCTCGGCGCGGGGTTGCTCGCGTAGATCCCCGCGTTGTCGGTGAACGCGGGGACCTCGAAGCAGTGCGGGCCGTCGGCCGGCAGGCTGCAGAACTCGAGCGTCTCGCTGCCGGGGGCGCCGCGCAGGAAGTAGCCGCCGTCGCTCGTGTAGATGCCGACGAGCGATGCGATCTCGGTCATCGGGTGCCGGTACCACGTGCCGGTCTGGTACTCGTCGTAGACGAACAGCACGAGCCCGGTCGTGTCGGGGACGCGCGCGGTGATCATCGGATCCGGATCGAAGCCGCCGGTGTGCAGCGTGACCTCGGACGTGCCGGCGGGAAAGATCGCGTGCACGCGCACGATCGGCTCGAGCGTGAGCGCCTGGATCTCGACGAGCAGCGGCGCGCGGTCGACCGCGGCCGAGCCGAGCGCCCACACCTTGCCCTTGCCATCGGCGCCCAGCTGGATCGGCGCATCGCCGGCGAGGTCGGGGACCGCGACGACGCGCCAGGTCTCGCCACCGTCCCGCGTTTGCGCGATCCGGGCCGTGCCGCCGACCGGCTCGGCGACCGCCCACAGCTCGTAACGGCTCGTCCCGGACACGACGAGCGGCCGCGCGAGCTCCGGCGCGGCGTCGACGAATTGCAGCGGGCTCGCGTCGGTTCCGCACGCCGCGAGCGCGAATGCGAAGGTGCAAGTCCATCGCATGTCTCCACGATAGCCGATCTCGCCCGGAAGCCACGAGCGGATTCGGGATCTCACCCCGCCTCACTTCATCGGCGGTGCGATCGACGGTGGCGGATGGACGACGCGCATCAGCTGGGTCGTCCGGCGGCCGCGCCACTGGGTGGGCACGATCACGCGGAACGTCGAGCCCTTGCCGACGACCGAGTCGAGCTCGACCTCGGCGCCGAGCAGGTCCGAGAGCCGGGCGACGAGCGCGAGCCCGAGGCCGACGCCGCCGTAGCCCTTCTCGTCACCGCGCTCGACCTGACGGAACGGCTCGAAGATCGCGGCGCGCTCCTCGGGCGCGATCCCGATGCCGGTGTCCTCGATCGCGAGCTCGACGCCGGGCTCGCGCTCGCGCGCGCGGATCGTGACGCGGCCACCTTCGGGCGTGAACTTGATCGCGTTCGCGAGCAGGTTGACGAGGATGTGCGCGAGCCAGCGCTCGTCGGAATTGACGCTCGGCAGCTCGGGCTCGACGTCGGTCTCGAGCGACAGCTGCTTCGTGCCGACGACCCACGACACCGACGCGGTGACGCGCTCGACGAGATCCGCGATGTCGACCGGGCTCGGCCGCGCCTCGATCTTGCCGGCCTCGGCGCGCGTCAGCTGCAGCAGATCGTCGACGAGGCCGAGCAGCGACTGCGCGCTGCGCTTGATCGACGCGCACGCCTCCTTCTGCTTCTCGGTGACCGGGCCGTAGACGCCGGCGGCGATCACGTCGGACAGCCCCTGCACGCCGTGGATCGGCGTCCGCAGCTCGTGCGTCATCGACGCGACGAACTGGCTGCGCTGGGTCGCCGCCTGGATCAGCTGCGCGGTCCGCTTCTCGAGATCCGCCTCCTTCGCCTTCAGCAGACGCAGCGTCGCCGACGAGAACCACGCGGGCACGCCGATGATGAACGCGCAGGTGACGATCGCGACCGCGGTGTAGCCGACGCTCGGCGCGTGGCCGGGCGTGCCCGGGATCGGGGTCGCGGGCAACCAGCCGAGCGCGACGAGCACGGTCATCGCCGAGAACGCGAGCAGGATGCCGATCGCGGCGAGCACGGTGACGCCGACGTTCGTCAGCAGCGACAGCACCGTGATCAGGATGACGTACGACGCGATCAGCGGGCTGTACGGACCACCGGTGAAGTACACGGCCGCCGTCAGCAGCAGCACGTCGAACACCGTGTTCACGGTCTGCGTCGCCATGACGTAGCGGTCGTTGTGCAGCGCGATCCATGCGAACAGGTTCGTCGTCAGCTTGATCGCGACGAGCGCGAGGAACGCCGGCCACCACGGCGACAGATCGAACAGCTTCGCGCCGAGCCCGAGGATGCCGAACACGACCGCGATGCCGAACCCGCTCCACAGGCCGAACCACAGCTTCGGGCGGTACGCCGGCGTCGCCATCTCGGCGACGTGCGCGGCGATCCACGCGAAGGGACGGGTCCTCACGGGAGCGTCAGGCTTCGCCGAGCAGCTGGCGAACCTGGGAGAGGAGGTGCACGAGGTCAAACGGCTTGCTGAGGTAGCCGTCGGCGAGCGTGCCGAGCTGGACGGTGCGGCTCGACTGATCGCGATCGGTGTAGACCGCGCTCATCAGCAGCACCGGCGTGGTCTTGCCGGCGGGGCGGCTCTTGATCTCGCGGACGAGCTCGAAGCCGTTCTTGCGCGGCAGCTGGACATCGACGAGACACAGATCCGGCGCGTCGTGATCGAAGCGCTCCATCCCTTCGGGCCCCGACGATGCGGCGACCGTCTCGTAGCCGTTTGCGGCCAGAAAATCCGCGAGGATCATCTGGTTCACCGGATCATCTTCGACGACCAGGATCTTCTTCACGGCAGGGCCGAGCGTACCACGGTCTAACTGAACCGACTCGACGGGACCGGACCTCCGGCCCACAGCCGTGACCGCGGCCCCGGCGCAGGTGGCCACGCCACGGACACGAGCGCCTTCCAGCGCGCCGGCTCGTCGGCCTCGAGCTCGCTCGCGTCGAGCCCGGGGCTGTTCTCGATCTCCGCCGCGATCAGCTCGGGCGTCCGCAGGTCCGGCGACGAGCTACGAACTTCACGGGTCTCGGGATCGATCTCGGTGATCTGCCCCCAAGGTGCGACGAGCGTCTGATAGAGCAGCGTCGTGACGTCCGGCGCGATCGGGCTGTCCTGGGTCCACGGGCTCGCGTGCGCGAACACGATCTGATCGGGCCGGCGCTGCAGCAGGCGCGGGATGTCCGCGGGCGGCAAGTCCGCGAGGTCGTGCAGCACGACGAGCCCGGGCGCCGGCATCCCGATCGCCGGCCACGGCGCGACCGGCACGCCGAGCTTGTGCGCCGCCGCGAGCGCCACGATCTCGTGACCGCGGCCCGGCGGCGCGTAGACGCACGGCAGCCCGAGCGGACGGACGAGCTCGACGAGGCGATCGAGGCCGGTCGCGATCCGCGCCGTCGAATCGGCGAGCCACGCGTAGCGGCCGTGCATCGGCTCGTCGAAGCCGTACGGCGACTGGTGGACGAGCAGCCCGCCGGACAGCACGTAGTGCCAGCCGCGCAGGTCGCGTGCGTCGAGCGACGTCGCGCCGGCGACGCGATCCGCGCGCGCGACGATCGCGGCGATGTTACCGGCCATCGCCTCGGAGTCGGGCGAGTCGGGATCGAGCGACGGCAGCACCTCGCGCGTCAGCTCGAGCCGGCCCGCCATCGCGGCGTTGAACGCGTAGAGGTAGCGGCACAGAAAGCTGCGCGCACGCAGCGCGGGATACTCGGCGAGCACCGCCAGCGCGTCGCCGTACGCGAGCGCGCTCTCGAGCGCGGACACCAGCTCGCACACGACCTCCTCGCTCTCGCCGACCAGGCCGAGACAGCGCCACAGGATCGACGCGGCGACCGCCGGCGCGCCGGCATCGATCAGCGCGTAGCCGAGATCGTAGAGCCGGTCCGGACTGTCCGGATCTCGGACAGCCGCACCTGCGATCTCCGCGAGCTGCTCGGCGCCGCGATGTTCCGCGATCGCGACGATCAGCCCGAGCCAGCGCGGCAGGTCGGTGCCCGACACTTGCTTGCCCGCGGGCCAGCCGAGCCGATCGCGCAGCCGGCCGAACGCGGCGTGGTCATCCCCGCTCGCGATCAGCTGCTCGATCGTGCGTGCGTCGTCGTCGGTCATCGGTCACTTCAGAGGCCGGCAAGCCTCGCGGTGGCATCCCACAGCGCCGCGCGGAGCTTCGGATCGCGCGCCGCCGCCGACGGTGGGGTCGCGACGCCGTCGCTGAAGTAGCTGCCCGACGGTTCGTCGACCGCCTCCCCGCCGGCGAGCCGGATCGACGTCTTCGCGCCGGCATCGACCGAGCCGCCCATGATCGGACCGAAGCCCTGGCGCAGCAGCTTCGTCGACACGACGCCCGGATGCAGGCTGTACGCGACGAGCCGCGCTGGATCTTGGCGCTCGGCGAGCGAGAGCGCGTGCATCACCTGGGCGAGCTTGGACTGCGCGTATGCCGCGTAGCCGGTCCACGCCGCCGCGAGCGTCAGATCGTCGAGGTGGATACGGCCGCGCGTGTGCGCGATCGAGGACACCTGGATCACGCGCGATGGCACGCCCGCGCGCGCCGCGCTGTCGGCGAGCCGCGGCGCGAGCAGCTCGGTCAGCAGGAACGGCGCGACGTAGTTGACCGCGAACGTCAGCTCGACGCCGTCCTCGTTCAGCGTGCGCTCGCTCGCGAAGATGCCCGCGTTGTGGACGACGACGTGGAGCTCGGGCACGCGCTCGAGGATCTGCGCCGCGCCGCGCCGGACCGCCGCGGCCGATCCGAGATCGAACGACACGCCCTCGAGCTCGGCGCCCGGCAGCTCCGCGGCGAGCTCGCCGAGCGCGGCGTCGACCTTCAGCTTGCTGCGGCCGTGCACGATCACCTTCGCACCACCGGCGGCGAGCGCGCGCACGGTGGCGCGGCCGATTCCGTCGGTGGACCCGGTGACGAGGACGACGCGGCGCTCGGTCATACCGAGAACATAGCCGAAACCGGCGCGAATCTAGCGGCGCGACAGGACGCGGATCATCGCGGGCGGGACGCGCGGCTCGTCGAGCAGCTCGAGCCGGCGCGCGGCAACGTCCGGCACTGGCTTCGCCGCCGGCGGCGTCGGCGTCACGCCGGTCCACGCGGCGAGCTTGCCGTACGCGGCGTCGCGATCGGCCGGGGCGAGCCGGTTGATCCGCGAGCCGTGCGAGCCCTGCGCCTGGATCAGCTTGAGCGAGTCGGTCGCGTTGCCGAGCTCGTACTGGCCGCCGGTCCACGGATCCCACTCGCCGTAGATGAACAGCAGGCGGGTGCCCTCGTTCTGGATGTAGCCCTCGACGTCGTGCATCGCGACGCCACCGTCGTACGCCGGCGGATCTGGCGTCGGCAGCGCGGCCTCGTAGTCGGCGTCGGTGTACATCAGGAACGCGTCGAGATACGTCGCGTTGCCATCGGGATACCCGAGCTGCGCGTACGCCTGGTAGTAGTACGCCTCGAACGCGGCGACCTGCGCGTCGTCGTTGTCGCCGATCGGCGCGATCGTGTCGAGGAAGTCGAACAGCGCGTCGTCGGTCGCGGTCGCGGCCGGCACCTGATCGCAGAAGTTGATCCCGTAGTACTGCCAGAACGCCCACTCGAGGCTGGCGATCGAGCCCTCGACCGCCGGACCGATCGGGATCCGGCTGTACGTGTGGCCGGTCTGTGCCGACGCGCGCTGCTCCATCGCCGCGCGCCGGTTCTTCAGCATCTCGGTCGCCGCCGCGCGCAGCGCATCGCGACACGCGGTCGTGCCGATCGCGTCGACGAACGCGGTGTAGCGCGTGTCCGGCGCGCCGAACGACATCGGCGCCACGTACGGCACCGTCGCGTCGACATCATCGGGATAGAACCGGCGATGATACGTCGCGGTCATGCCGCCCTTCGACGCGCCGGTCGTCACGAACGCGCCCGGATAGATGTCGCGCAGCGCCGCGATGATCGCGTGCTCGTCCGCCGCCATCTGATCGATCGTCAGCTTCGTCCAGTCCGCGGGATCGGGCCGCGAGTCGCCGAAGTAGCGGTGCTCGATCGAGACCTGGTTCGACGTCAGCAGGCCGGTCAGCTCGATCGGCCGGTCGTTGATGTAGTCGAAGTAGCCGGTCGTCGTGACGACCATCGGCGCCTCGATGTCGCGGTGCAGGAGCGAGACCTCCTGCTGGAACGTCTGACCGTCGGGGTCGGCGTGGTCGACCGGCTGCGTGAAGTGCAGGACGTAGTACTCGAAGCCCGCGCTGTCGGTCGGCGTCTTCGTCACCGTGACGCCCGGAATCGCCTGCAGCTTGCCGAGCAGATCCTTCGGCGGATCGGGAGCATCATCACTACCGCAGGCCGCGAACGCCGACACCGAGACGACCGCGAGGGCGAGCACCAGGCGCTTCATGACCGGGCCAGCTTGCCACGGACGCCGCGCCGGGCGTCCTGGCAATCACTGTTGCCGGCGAGGCGCCGCGCCGCGCACCGCGAGCCGTTCCCTTGCCATGTTGCAGACTTGTGGGGTAGGCATTCGCCCCTATGGCACTCTCCGTCGGGATCGTCGGTCTACCCAACGTGGGGAAAAGCACGGTGTTCAACGCGCTCACGGCCGGCAAGGCCGAGGCTGCGAACTATCCGTTCTGCACGATCGATCCGAACGTCGGCGTGGTGCCGGTGCCCGATCCGCGGCTCGGCCGGATCCAGTCGAAGATCAAGACGCAGAAAGTCATCCCCGCGATCGTCGAGATCGTCGACATCGCCGGCCTCGTCAAGGGCGCGTCGCAGGGCGAAGGCCTCGGCAACAAGTTCCTCGCGAACATCCGCGAGACGAACGCGATCCTGATGATGGTGCGGTGCTTCGACGATCCGAACGTCATCCACGTCGCGGGCACCGTCGATCCGATGCGCGACATCGACGTGATCGAGCTCGAGCTCGCGCTCGCCGACGTCGACAGCGCCGACAAGCGGCTCAAGAAGGCGCAGGGCGCGGCGAAGACCGGCAGCAAGGAGGGCAAGATCGAGCTCGCACTCGTCGAGAAGGTCCATGCGCACCTCGCGGCCGGCAAGCCGGCGCGCACGCTCGCGCTCACCGACGACGAGAAGAAGCAGGTCGCCGGATTCGGCCTGCTGACCGCGAAGCCGGTGCTGTACTGCTGCAACGTCGGCGAGGCCGATCTGCCCGACGGTAACGCGTGGTCGGATCAGGTGCGCGAGCGCGCGAAGCGCGAAGGCGCCGGCGTCGTGATCCTGTGCGGCAAGGTCGAGGCCGAGCTCGCCGAGCTGCCCGAGTCCGATCGCGGCGAGCTGCTCGCATCGTACGGCCTGACCGAGCCGGCGCTCGCGACCCTCGCACGCGAGTGCTACCGCCTGCTCGGGCTGCAGTCGTACTTCACCGCCGGCGAGAAGGAGATCCGCGCGTGGACGGTGCGCAAGGGCGCGCTCGCCCCCGAGGCCGCCGGCGTGATCCACACCGACTTCGAGAAGGGCTTCATCCGCGCGCAGGTCTACTCGATCCCGGATCTCGAGCAGTACGGCAGCGAGGCCGGCATCAAGGCCGCCGGCAAGCTGCGCATGGAAGGCAAGGAGTACGTCGTCCAGGACGGCGACGTCATGCACTTCCTGTTCAACGTCTGATCAGAAGCTGACGCGAAACCAGCCCTGGTACGTCACGCCGCGCGTGTCGAGCCGGCCGATCGACGCGAACGTCGTCGGCACCGACAGATCGGTGTCCGGGCGATCGTCCGGCAGCGCGCGCAGCGATGCCGGCGCGGTCACGACGTAGCCGAGCTCGCTGCCGAGCGCGACGCGGACGCGCGGACCCTCGTAGAGCGCGAAGTCGAGCCCGACGCTCGCCGAGGCGTACGTGCCCCACGCGTGATCGTCGACGGGCATCAGGTCGCCCTGCGTGATCTGGAGCGCCGTGCGCGCCATGCCGGCCTCGGCCTCGGCGACGAGCCGCGTGTGCCACACGAGCGGCGCATCGATCCGGACGCCGGCGGTCAGCGCGTGCTGCGAGAGCCGGGTGTCGAGATCCTGGAACATCGTCCCGTTCGCCGCCGCGTAGACCCAGCGCGTGAACACGCCGACCGCGAGCGTACGGCGCGCGGCCGCGACCGTCGTCAGGCTGCGGCCGAGGGTCAGCCGCGGCCCGCCGAGCGTGTTCTCGCCGCTCGCGATCGCGCCGCTCGTGTCGCCGAGCCAGCGCACGTGCGCGCCGTAATCGAGCGAGTAGCTCGCGCGCGCCGGCGCGACGTCGGTGTCGACCTGCTGCGCCGACGGCTGAGCGGCCGCAACCGCGGGGACGAGGACGGACAGCACTGCGAGCGCGCGGATCATGGCGCCTCCTGATCGAGGAAGTTCGCGAGCAAGAAGCCCGACAGCACCGTCGAGTCGCGACGCTCGCTGGCCGGGGATGGGATGATCGTCGCGCGTCCGAACGGATCGCCGTGATCGACGATCAGCGCGCCGTTCGCGAGCGCGTAGACCTGGCGCGGCGTGTAGTCGAGCCGGAGGTCGGTCGGGTGCAGGTTCGAGAGGTCGAGCAGGCCGAGCCGCGGGACGTCGTCGGTCGTGCCGACGAGGAAGTCGCCGGCGGGCGTGAACGCGTAGGTGTCGAGCCGACCGATGCCCTGCAGCGGCGACACCGAGCCGATGCCGACGTCGAGCATGCCGAGCACGGTGCGGTTGTCGTCGTGCACCATCATCGCGAGATCGCGGCCAGGCACCGGCGATAGATCGCGGACCGGCTCGCCGACCTCGATCGTGTCGACGTCGAGCACCGCGAGCGGATCCTGGACGTCGACGAGCGGCAGCGAGTGCACGCGCGGCATCGGGGCGCCGATCTGCGCGAGCACCGCGGTCGTCGCCGGCTCGTCGCCACCGGGGAACACGACGATCCGATCGATCGGATCCGGTGTCGCGACCTTGCGAAACTGCGCGGTGTCCGCGTCGATGATCACGACCTCGCGCGTCGCCGGCGTCGCGGCGAGCACGTAGCGGATGCCGGCGGCGTTGTCGAACACCGCGATGTCGCTCGGCGCGCCACCGGCACCGAGCTCGGCGAGTAGCGGATGGTAATCGTTCGCGTGCGTCCCATCCGGCGACGGTGGATCGTCGACGAGCACGATCTCGAGCACGTCACGCGCGCCGTCCGAGCGCATGTACGCGGTCGCGGTGTTCGGCGCGAACACGAGCTCGCGCGGCAGTACGTTCTGCCCTGCCCCATCGAGCCGGATCGACACCTCGTCGCGATCGGGGTGGGACGCGTCGATCACGGTCAGCACGTTCCGCGCGAGCACGAACGCGAACACGCGCTCGCTCGGATCCGCTGCGCCGGGGATCGCCATCCGCGGCGACAGCACGATCCCGCTCGGCGCCGCGCCAAACGATCGGATCGTCTTCATCACCGGGTTCGTCGGCCCCGGCGGCTGCGTCAGGTCGATGAATGCGAGCTCGCTGGGGTTGCGGAAGAAGCCCTCGGCATCGGGGCCGGCCTCGGAGAAGTACGCGACCGCGATCGCGCCGTCCTGCGACACCGCGATCCGGTCGAACGGCGAGCTGACCTCGTACGCGAGCGGCTTGGAGCCCGGCGCGGTGATGTCGACGTTCCAGAACGTCGGCTCCTCGTCGATCTGACCGCGCGCGAGCGCCTCCTCGCCGCGCGTGACGACGAGCACGTGATCGCCGGCGGGCGTCGGCGCCGCGAACACCGGGCGACGGCCGATCTTCCACGCGTGCACCGCCGGGCGCGCGTCGTCGCCGGCGTCGATCGCGACGACGCGGTCGAGCGCGGAATCGATCCATGCGAGCTGGCGCTTCAGCGGGATCGGGCCGAGCAGCACGCGATCGCGTTCGAACGCAGGTGGTCGCTCGGCCGCACAGGCGAGCACGAGCAGGGGCAATGCGACGAGGTACTTGCGCACGGGTGCCTCCAGGCTCAATCGATGATCTGGCTGTTGAGGTCGAAGCCGGTGACGGTGCGGACCGCGCCGGTCGTGATGTCGATGAAGCTCACGCGTCCGAGCGGATGGCGCTGGCTGATGTAGATCTTGTTCGACTCCGGCAGCACGCCGATCGACGACGGTGGCGAGCCGAGCTCGATCGTGCGCACCACGCCGCTGTCGAGCTCGATCTGCTGGACCGCGGTGAACGCGCCCTCGGCATCGCCGCCGTCGAGCGTGACGTACGCGCGCGGCGCGGCGGACGCGAACGCGAACTGCGCCGGGTTGACGTCGGTGATCTGCAGCTTCGCGAACCCGCTCGCGAGGTCGATCATCGAGTAGCCGGGCTTGCGATCGATGTACTCGTCGACGCTCTGGGCCTGCGCCGGATCGCCGGGCGCGCGGGCGTGCAGCACGATCGCCTTCGTGCCGGTCGGATCGAAGCCGACGGTCAACACCGCCTTCTGGAGCGGGATCGTCGCGTGCGGAAACCCGGGCTTGTCGAGCTGCACGAGCGTCAGCCGCTCGTCGAGCGTCGCGTTCGTGAACAGCAGGCCGCGCGTCCCGTCGGGCGACAGCACGAGCGAGCCACTCGTCGAATTCGCGAGGCTCACGGTCGTGATCCCGGCGGGGTTGATCGCGTCGCCGGGAATGTCGATCACGCTGAGCGCCGCGGGGCTGCGATACACTGCGTACACGCGCGAGCCATCGGGCGCGAGGTCGATGTCGGTCGGCACGCCGGGCAGATCGATCGTGAACGCCTGGCCGGCGGTCGCGCCGAGCATGCTGACGACGCGCAGCTTCGCGACGCCCGGCATGCGGACGACCGCGTACTGCCCCGACGCGACGACGTGCACCTCGACGGCGCTGCCATCCCCGAACGCCGGATCGGTCACCGCGATCGGCGGCACGATCGTCGGCGCGCCGGCGGTCATCGCCGGCAGATCGATCACCGACACGCCGTCGTCGGTGACGACGAACGCGTAGCGCCCGCCCGCATCGGACTCGACCGCGCGCGGCCGGAATCCGACCGTGAGATCGATCGCGCGCTGCTCGCCCTGGCCGACCGCGAGCACGGTGACGTCCTGGAACGATCCGATGTGGTCGACGGCCTCGAGGCTGCCGGCCTCGGCGATCGCCTTCGCGAGGTCGAAGAACGCGACCGCGTACCGCCCACCCGGCGCGACCGCGAGCCGGTTCAGGTTCGGCAGCGTCGGATACAGCTCCTTCGTGATCGAGTCCGTGGTCGCGCGCGCGACGGTCGCCGCGCCGTTGTTGCTGTCGAGCACGACCGCCGTGTCGGTACCTGGCAACGTCGCGAGGACCGATGGCCGATCGCCGACCGCGAGCGACTCGACCGACAGGTTGACGCCGTCGATCTTCGCGAGCCGGTCCTGCTCGGTCATCGCGACCCACACGAAGTGCCGCGAGCTGATCGGCTCGGTCAGCTGGTACTCGACCTCCGGTGGCGGCTCGACCCCGCCGTCGGTGGTCGGCGAAGGTGGCGCGACGCAGTGCCCGAATTCATTGCACGTGAACCCGACCGGGCACTCGCTCGACGAGAAACACTCGGCGACACCACCGGCATCGGCTCCCGCCGACGGTGCACCGAAATCTTCTCCGCTCGCACCGCACGCCGCGAGCGCGAGGAAATACACGACCAGCGGACAGGACCGCAGCATCAGAGCCTCCCGCTGCCCGAGGTCGAGCAGCGAGCGGCCCTACCGCAAGCGGTATGCCGCGGCCGGAGCTGCGGCGGTTCGCGCGCTTACCGTCCGCCAGTTCGGGGTCGCGCGCGAAGTCGCGACAGCGATGTCAGGGCTGCCGCTTCGGTGACCGCAGGTCAGAGCCGCGATCCGAGGCCGCGATCAGAGACCATCGATCGGCAGCGTGATCAGGCCGAGATCGGTCAGCTTGTTCGGCGCCTGGATCACCGCGTTCGACTGGTTCTGCGGTGCACCGAGCGCCTGGTTCTGCGCGTTGAGCGCGGCGATCGAGACCGTGTACGAGCCCGCGAGCAGCCCACCGGTCACGCCCGTGCCAGCGGCGCACGAGAACTTGTCGGCGACCGCCGTGGTCGTCCCGCTCAGCGTGCTCGTGATCTCGATGCTGTCGATCGTCGCGACGTCTGCGCATGTCAGCGCGTTGTTCGTGTTCGCGCCGACGAGCGCCCAGTCGAACGCGAAGTAGCCACCGTCGTTGAGGATCGTCGTCGTGAACGTCGCGTCGGCGGTCGTGACGTCGACGAACGCGGACAGCGACGACGCGTACGGCACCCCGCCCGTCGCGGTCGTGACCTCGAGGTGCACGCTGTACGTGGTCGCAGGGAGCGGCGCGGTCGTCCCGGTGCCGTCCGCACAGTTGAACAGATCGATGATCGGGGTCCCCACCGGGTTCCCCACGGCGTCGACCGGCTGCGAGACCACCTTGACCGTATCGAAGCCGGCCGGGCATCCGGTCACGGTGTTCGTCGCGACGTCCTTGAACGTCCAGTTCGCCGTGATCAGCGCGTCGCCGGCGACCTCGTCGAGACACGTGGACGAGCACCCGTCGCCGCTGATCGTGTTGCCGTCATCGCACTCCTCGTCGGCCTGAACCGTGCCGTCGCCGCAGAACGCGTCGCGCGTGCACAGCGAACAGCCGTCGCCGAGCACGTCGTTGCCGTCGTCGCACGCCTCCCCGTTATCGACGAATCCATCACCACAGACGGCCGCGCTATCGGAGCAGCCCACGAACACGAACAGCGAACATACGAGTGCAAGTCTCGTCATCAGTAAGTACCTCCACGTTCCACCTTAAACGTGATTGGAACGTGAATGCCCGCGTTCTGCGTGTGGTTATCGCGTCATCGAATCGCTGTCGCGATCCAGATGACGGCACGGCACATGGCCCTACCGCCTTCGCCGATGTGCTCCGCCAATCGCAGCCGGATCTGTTCGCGATCGACATCACGGATCGCGTCGAATTCGTAACTCGCAGCCAGAAATTGCCACACGTCTTCGATGCTGCCGTCGAGCACGAGCTCGTCGCGCTCGAACGAGATCTCGCGCCAGCGATCGAACAGCGCGTTCCATCCCGACTCCGACTTCGCGCGCGGATCGCCAAGCCGCACCGCTCGCGCGAGATACGGCCGTGCGATCTCGAGCGCGCGATGAAACGCGTCCTCGGGTTCGCCCGGTCGCTGCGCCGTCGGACCGCCGCCGAGCACCGCGACAAATCGTCCGCCCGGCACGAGCACGCGCGCGAGCTCCGCGACCACGTCCTCGACGTCGTCGAGCAGCATGAACGCGAAGTGCGACACGACGCTGTCGAACGCGGCGCTCGCGAACGGCATGCGCTGCGCCCGACCGCGCACGCAGATCCCGCGCGGTGCGAGCGCCAGCTCGTCCGCACTCAGATCGATCCCGAACGCGTCGCAGCCGCGGCTGCGCAACGCGCGGACGAGCGCGCCGTCGCCGCACCCGAGATCGAGCACGCGCGTCGCCGAGGACGCCACGCGCTCTGCGATGCGTTCGTAACTACCGCTGCGCGCGAGCACGCGCGACGTGATCCCGGGCGCGCGCGCGTGAAATCGCAGCAGGAACGCCTCGCGCTCGGTGAACGCCATCGCGTGTCCACGATACCCTGCCCGCTTCGGTGCTCGCCGGCCTGCTCATGGTCACGCTCTCCGCAGCCTCGTGGGGCACGTGGAGCCTGTTCTTGCGGCCGAGCGGCCTGCCGCCGACCGTCACGAGCCCGATCGTCTTCCTGGTCATGGCGCTCGTCATGCTGCCCGCCGCGCTCCGCGCACCGCGCGTCACGTGGGATCGCAGGACCGTCGCGCTCGTCCTCGCGAACACCGCGTTCGACGCGCTCAACGTCATCACGTTCTTCGGCGCGCTCTCGACCACGACGGTCGCGATCGCCACCCTCACGCACTACGCCGCCCCGATCCTCGTCGCGCTCGCCGCTCCGAAGATCGACGGCACGCGCGTCCCCGGCACGCTCCCCGCCGCGGCGACCGCACTCGCCGGCCTCGTGATCGTCCTCGAGCCGTGGGCCGCCCCCGTCGACGGCGCCGCCCTCGGCGCGGCGCTCGGGTTCGCGTCGGCGATCTGCTACGCCGGCAACGTCTTTGTCGTCCGCCGCCTCGCGCATCGCCTCGGCCCACCGCGCGCGATGTCCTATCACTCGCTGCTCGCCGCGCTCGTGCTCGCGCCGTTCGCGCTCGTCGACCTTCCCGCCGCGCCGTCGCCGTCCGGACTCCTCCTCGTCGTTGCCGGCGCGGTCACGATCGGCGCGGTCTCCGGCGTCGTCTTCGCGTACGGCCTCGTTCGCGTCGGCAGCGCGCGCGCCGCGGTCCTCACGTTCGCCGAACCTTTGGTCGCGGTCGCCGTCGGCGCCGTGGTGTGGGAAGAGCCCCTCCATCTCACCTCCGCACTCGGTGCCGTGCTCGTACTCGGCGCCGGCATCCACGTTGCAAGCAAGGCGCGCTAGCATCATGACCATGCAGCCGCGCGTCACCATCGCGATGCCCGCCTACAACGAAGAGCACTACATCGAGGCGTGCATCGCGAGCGTCCAGGGCCAGGACTACCCCGCCGAGTCGATCGAGATCCTGATCGCCGACGGTCGCTCGACCGATCGCACGCGCGAGATCATCGCCCGGCTGTCGCAACAAGATCCGCGCATCAAGCTCGTCGACAACCCCGCGCGCCTGCAGGCCGCCGGCCTCGGCATGATGGTCAAGCAGGCCACCGGCGACGTCATCGTCCGCATGGACGTCCACGCCGAGTACGCGCCCGACTACGTCCGCAGGTGCGTCGAGACGCTCGAGCGCACCGGCGCCGACAACGTGGGCGGCGCGCAGCGTGCGAAAGCGCGCACGCCGTTCCAGCGCGCCCTGTGCGCTGCGCTCACGAGCCCACTGGGCGTGGGCGGCGCACGCTACCGCTCCGCCGATGCCGAAGGCTTCGTCGACACCGTCTTCCTCGGCGCGTTCCGCCGCCGCGTGTTCGAGACCGTTGGCCTGTGGGATCCGGGCGCGATCACGAACGAGGATGCCGAGCTCAACCAGCGCATCCTCGACGCCGGCGGCCACGTCTACCTCTCGCGAGACATCGTCGTGCACTACTTCCCGCGCGACTCCTTCCGCTCGCTCGCCAAGCAATACTTCCGCTACGGCCGCGGCCGCGCGCGCACGCTCCTCAAGCTGGGCAAGTTCCCGACGCTGCGTCCGCTCGTCCCGTTCCTCGTCGTCAGCGGCGCGACCGCGCTCGTCCTGCTGCCACCGCTGTGGCCGCTCGCGCCCGCCGCGTTCGCGACCTATGCACTCGCGACCGGCGCCGAAGCCGTGCGCGTCGGCGCGAAGCTCGGCCCCAAGACGATCCCGACGGTGTGGGCGATCTTTCCCGTCCTCCACGCTTCGCACGGTCTCGGGTTCGCGGCCGGCCTCTGGCAGTACTTCCGCAAGCCGGACTGGCCCGCGCAGCCCGAGCGCATCCCGCCGAAGCAGGTCGTGCTGCGCGCCGTGTAGAACTACTCGGGCAGGCTCGCGCGGCCGGCGTCGATCAGGATCAGCTCGCGCTGCTGGGCCAGTCGGATGCCCTGCGCGACGCGGTCGGTGACGCGGTCGGTGATCCGTGCGAAGCCGAGCAGCCGCGCGGCATCGCGCACGAGATCCGGGGCGGCGATTCCGACCGCGCGCTCGACGACGATGCGAGCGGCGGCCGCGACCTCGGAGAGCGGAATCTCGGTGATGTCACGCTTGCCGGTCGGCGTGGTGCCGGCGACGCGGACTGCAGGGACCGCGGCGGGATCCTGATCGAGGCGCCAGATGACGTCTTCCTCGTCCCCCCACTTCGCGCGGCCTTCGAGCGCGAACCGCACCTGGTCGGTGACGCGCTGGGTGACGCGGCCGATGCCGAAGTACGCGCCGACGCGACGCGCGAGGAGATCGAGATGGATCGGCGCCTCGGCGGCAAGGATCTGCTCGACGACCTTGCCGAGCTCGGACAGGTGGCGCGGCGAGAACAGATCGTCGGGCGTGCGACGGCCCGGCGGGATCGCGGCGGCGACGTACGGGCCGATCACGATCGAGTTCTTCGCGAGCCGGACCGGCGAGCTGCCGGACGCGAGCGTCGGCGTGGTCGTGCCGCCGTCGACCGACTGGATCGGACCGCTGCCCGGCGACGCCGGCGACACTGGCGGCGGGGATAGGTCGAGCGCGTCGAGCTTCTGGCTGATCGGAACCGGGGCGGAGCCGGTCGCGATGCGCGGCTGCGGTCGCGAGGGTGTCGTCGCGGCGCGCGGCGGGAGGGTGGCGCGGCGCTGGCGCGTGGCGGCGATCGCGGTGACGATCGCGCCGTGGGCGCGCTGGATCTCGCGCTCGGGGTCTGCCCACCAGTCGAGCGCCCAGACGCGGTGCAAGCGCCAGCCGAGGGCGGTGAGGATCTGCGGGCGCAGGCGATCGCGATCGCGCGCGGCGGGCGAGCTCGCGTAGGCGAGGCCGTCGTGCTCGATCGCGAGCACGTAGCGATCGGGATCGCTCGGATCGACGACGGCGAGGTCGACCTTGTACGCGCCGCAGCCGACCTGGTGGCGCAGGATCCAGCCGCGCTCGGCGAGCGCGCGCGCCATCGCTGCGGTGATCGGGCTCGCGGGCGGCATGTCCTCTGCCGGTCGCGCCGCGCCGCCCTTCGCGCGGGCGAACGCGAGCAGCGCGGCGAGGTCACGGATCGTGGCGGGCGCGTCATCGGCGATGTCCTCGGGCGCGAAGCTCGAGAACACGAGGAGCTGCTCGCGAGCGCGCGTGATCGCGACGTTGAGCCGGCGCTCGCCGCCGCGCTGCGAGAGCGGTCCGAAGTTCATCGTCATGGCACCCGCAGCGTCGGGGCCGTAGCCGACCGAGAGCAGCACGACGTCGCGCTCGTCGCCCTGGATCGTCTCGAGGTTCTTGACGATCAGCGGCTCGGCGGCACCACCGTCACCGGCGCTGCCGTCGCCCGCCTCGAAGAATCGATCGAGCGACGGATCGTCGGCGCGCGCCTCGTCGAGCAGATCTTCGATCAGCTCCTGCTGCGCGCGCGAGAACGTGACGACGCCGATCGAGCGCGAGCGCTGCGCCGGATCGCGCAGCCGCGCGAGGACCTCGGTGACGATCGCCTCGGCCTCGACGCGGTTCTGGCGCGAGCCGCCGCGATCGTAGACGCCGTCGATCTTGCGCCACGCGATGCCGAGGTCCGGCGAGCCCTGCGCGGTCGGGAACACCTGCAGGCGGTCGCCGTAGTAGCGCTGGTTCGCGAACGCGATCAGATCCTCGTGGCGGCTGCGGTAGTGCCACGCGAGCCGGAGCTCGGGGAGGCGCGCGGCGCAGCAGTCGTCGAGCACGCTCTCGAGCTCGGTCGTCGACCCGTCGTCGTCGAGGGTCTGACCCGCCTCGAAGAACCGTGTCGGCGGCAGCTGGCGCGAGTCACCGACGACGACGGCGGACTCACCGCGCGCGAGCGCGCCGATCGCGTCGGCGGTCGGCAGCTGCGAGGCCTCGTCGAACACCACGATGTCGAACCGCGGCATCGCCGGATCGAGGTACTGCGCGACCGACAGCGGGCTCATCAGCATGCACGGCGCGATGCGCGGCAGCAGCGTCGGGATCTCGGCGAACAGCCGGCGCAGCGGACGGTGGCCGCGCTGCTTCTTCAGCTCGTGGAGCAGCACGCCGAGCTCGCCTCCCGGGTCAGGCGCGCCGACATGCTCGCGGCTGCTCGCGACCCGCGGGACGCGCTCGGCGAGCCGGACGAGCGCGCGGCTGCGCACGAGCGCGAGCGCGGCGCGATCGAGATCGGCGAATGCGGAGACGTGGGCGTGGTGCGAGGGGCCGTGGAACTGCGCGAGCGCCGGCGTGTCGGCGAGCTCGGCGTCCGCCCATGCGAGCAGCGTGGCGCGCTCCCACGCGGGCGCGAGCTCGGCGGCGCCGAGGTCGCCGCGCTCGATCGCCGGGACCGCGGGGCCGACGCCGGCGGCGAGCGCGGCCTGGCGCGCGCCGTGGAACGCGACCCAGTCGCGCAGTGAATCGATCGCCTGCTTCGTGCCGAGCAGCTCCGCGCGCTCGCGGAACGCGGCGAGGCAGTCCTCGCCTGCGACGAGCTCGACGACATGGATGCCGGTCGTGCGCGAGACGTCGTCGAGTGCGGGCTCCCAGCGCGCGACCGCGTCGGACAGCCGCGCGAACGCGGCGAGCTCGGCCGTCGACGACGTCGGGCTCGCGGCGACCTGCGCGACGAGCGCTCGCCACGCGGCGTTGCGCCCTGCCTCGCCGCCGGCGACCGCGACCGCGTCGAATGACTTGCGCAGCTCGGCGGCCCAGCCGACCGCGGCGTCGAGCTTCGGGAGCTCGAGCGCGAGCGGATCGCCGCCGAGCTCGCCGAACCAGCGCTTCGCCGGCTCGGCCGCGCCCTGGAGCGCCTCGCGACACGCGCGCTCGGCGATCACGGCCTCGAGCGCGGTGATCATCGCCTCGTCGGTCTCGAGCTGGCCGGGGATCGCGGCCGCGCGGACCTCGGCGCGCACGCCGCGCAGCGCGAGGTAGCGCACGGGCGCAACGCTGCCGGTCCACTTGCGGAGCTGCGCCCAGCACGCGGCGGCATCGAGCTCGGCGACGCGATCGGTGAAGTCGGTCTCGACCTCGCCGAGCAGCACGCGATGGCGGTTCGCGAGCAGCAGGAACGCGAGCGGATCGCGCGGCGCTTCGATCGTGCCGCCGCCGCGCGCGCGGATCAGCGCGATCTGCTCGGCGATCTCGTCGCCGCGCGTGGCGCGCAGCTGCGTCAGCAACTCGGCGCCGGGACGCGGCGAGCCGGCCGCGACCGCGGCGAGCGTGCCGAGCGCCTGCAGCTGATCGCGCGAGCTCGCGATCACGCCGGGGACGACGCTCGCGACCTCGGCGACCGCGGCCTCGAGCGCGCGTGCACACCGCAGCGCCTCCTCGATCGCGGCGAGGGCACGCTCGCGGCCATCGAGCGGCCAGCGCTCGAGCGTCGACGCGCGCCACGGATGGCCTGCGACTGGCTCGACGGCGACCGCGGCGGCGGCGAGCTGCTCGACCGCGATCCGGCGGCGCTCGAACGTGGCGCCGTCGAGGCCGGTCGCGTCGCGCTCGGCGAGCGCCGCGCGCGGGACCTCGCGCAGCTCGACGAGCCGGCCGAGCACCTGGTGCACCGAGCGGCCGAACGGCCCGACGCGGTGCAGGGCCTGGACGTGGCCGTCGAGCGCGGCGCGCAGCTCGGCGAGGCGATCGTCCGCGCTCGGTCCGGCGCCCGGACGGAACGCGCGCTCGAGCACGCGCCCGAGCTGCGCGAGCACCTGGCCGCGCGAGGCCTTGTGCGAGTGGAGCTCGAGGCAGAACTCGCCGAGCCCGACGGCGGCGAGCCGCTGCTGGACGACCTCGAGCGCCGCGATCTTCTCGGTCACGAACAGCACCGACTTGCCTTGCGTCACGCAGTGCACGATCAGGTTCGCGATCGTCTGCGACTTGCCGGTGCCCGGCGGACCTTGCAGGACGAAGCTCGCGCCGGCGCCGGCGGCGGCGACCGCATGGAGCTGGCTCGCGTCGGCGTCGAGTGGCGCGAGCAGCTCGGACGCGAGCACCGAGGTCTCGGCACCTGGCTGCGCGGTCACCGCCGCGGCCGCAGGGCCCGACGGCTGCGCGAACGCCATCCCGGAGCCGGTCGCGAGATGACTGACGACCGGGCTCGCGAGCAGATCGTCGGCGCGCGCATCGAGATCGTTCCACATCGTGAACTTCGCGAACGAGAAGATGCCGAGCCGCACATCGCGCTCGACGCGCCAGCCCGGCCGCGTGACCGCGATGCCGTCCGCCGCGTCGAGCAGGCCGGCGAGATCGATCGCGTCCGGATCGTCCGCCGGGCTCGGCGGCGCGAGCACGAGCTGGAAGTCGCGTCGCAGCTTCTCGCCGAGCGTCTGGTTGAAGCGCGGCTCGACGCCATCGGCAGGGACCAGCCGCAGCGCGCCGCCTTGCGTGCGCTCGAGCTCGACGGGCCACAGGGCGAGCGGCGCCGCATGCGTCGCCTGGTTCGCGTCGAGCCAGACCAGCGTGCCGAGTGCGAGCCACAGCGTGTGCACGCCGCCATCGGCGAGCTGGGCCCGCGCGGTGCGCCGGATCGCGACGAGCCGGCGATCGAGCTCGCGCTGCGTCAGCGCGACCGCCAGCCGGTTCGTGTCGAAGCCGCGCGGCGCGGTCGGATCCGGGCCGGGCTCGAACGCGAACGCGCCGCCGCCGTCGAGCGCAGCCGCCAGTTTCACTGGATCTGCACCTGCAATCGCAATGCAGGTAGTGCCTTCCTTCGCATCGAGCAGGCGATTGCCCGTCGACAGATCGAGCAACGACAGCTTCCACCACTCGAGGCGCGCGCGCGCAGCTGGGTCGATCATGTGGGCCAGCCTACGCGAATCACGCGTTCGCTCGTCCCGCGGGCAGCGCAGATCGTCGAGGGAGATCACTCCCGAGATCGGCCCGTTCTCGTGCTCGTGCTCGTGCTCGTGCTCGATCGCGACAGCGCCCTTCGACGCATGCACGGAGCTGCCGTACCGCTCCGTGCTTCAGAGGCACGGCACGCACGTGAGCACGGGTCGCCGCCGGATGACACGTTGCGGTCGCGTTCGTGTGCCCTGAACAGCACGGAGATGCAAAGCCCGCAGAGCTCGCCGAGAGACGTTTCGATGAAGCCCTCGAACGCGTGGTGCCTGGAGCTCGCGCGTCCTCATCGAGCGCGCGTGCGAGGTTCCTGAAAGGTTTCCTCTGCGTGCTCGGTGAGCTCCGCTCCTCCGTGCTGTTCAGGGAACACGTCACCCCGGATTCGCGCGGGCGTCTGCGCGCTCCGATCCATTGGCCGTCTAGCGATGACACTTCGCGCGGCGTTCGTGCCGTGAACAGCACGGAGATGCCGCGCCCGCCGAGCTCGCCGAGAGTCGCTTCGATGAAGCCCTCGACCATGCCGTCGAGGTCATGGAGCTCGCGCGTTCTGGTCGAGCGCGTGCGCGAGGTTCCTGAAAGGGTTCCTCTGCGTGCTCGGTGAGCTCCGCTCCTCCGTGCTGTTCAGGGGAACACGTCATCCCCGGTTCGCGCGATGCGCTACGCGACGAGCGCGAGCAGGTGCCGCGGGTGATGCGCCTCGGCCCAGTCGTCGGGACCCGGCTGCGTCGCGCCGAGCACGCGCTGGACCCACTCGTCGGGGATCGCCGTCGCACCGTCGCGCGCGCCGAGCAGCGCGCCGACGATCGCGCCGTTCGTGTCGGCGTCGCCGCCGCGGCTCGCGACGTCGATCAGCGCGTCGTGCCACGACCGCGTGTGCAGCAGGTGCCAGAACGCGAGCCGGAACGCGACGCGCACGAAGCCCTGCGTGCGATGCAGGTGCAGCACGATCTCGTAGACGCTCGGCGTGTCACCGCGCGCGATCGCGAGATCGCCGGTCAGATCTTCGTGCGCCCGCGCGATGCGCTCGCGATCGATCGGATCGGTCCACGCGGCATGCAGCCGCTCGGTCGCGGCCTGGACGCCGCCGTGCGCCGCATCGAGCATCCCGGCCGCGTCGCAACCGGTCCGGATCGCGGCCGCGATCGCGGCATCGAACGCGGCGCACGCGATCGTGCACTTCGGATCGGCGTGCGTGATCAGCGAGTCCGCGATCGCCGCGTCGACGAGCGCGGCCGGCTCGCGCGCTGCGTAGGCGACGCCGATCGGTGCGGTGCGCATCAGCGAGCCGTTGCCGGCCGGCCGGCGATCCGAGTTGTGCCAGACGCGGATCCCGGCGACCGCCGCGGGCTCGCCGTCCTCGAGGCGATCGATCGCGGCGCGGGTCTGCGCGCCGATGTCGAACGCGTGCTGCGCCCACGCGACGTAGCGGCGGCCGAGATCGTCGACGTCGAGGCCACCGCGCTCGTGCAGGCTGCGCGCGAGGCAGACCGCGAGCTGGGTGTCGTCGGTGACCTGGCCCGCGCGCAGCTCGAACGGGCCGCCGCCGACGACACCGTTCGCCGGCCCGGTCGCGAGCGTCGGATAGTCCGGCTGCTCGATCGCGCGGAACTCGTACGTCGTGCCGAGCGCGTCTCCGACGGCCAGCCCCAGCAATGCACCCTTCGCGCGATCACTCATAGTGTCGATACTACACTAACGAGCGAGGGCGTCAACGTGTATCTTGCAGCGGTGCCAGATGCCCGGTCGCCGCTCGCCCGCTGGGCCCTCGATCCAGAGGTCGTGCACCTCAACCACGGATCGTTCGGCGGCTGCTTGCGCTCGGTGCTCGAGGCCGCGGCGGGCTGGCGCACGCGGATCGAGGCCGCGCCGATGCGGTTCTTCGTCCTCGAGTGGCAGGACGCGATCGACGCCGCACGCGACGCGCTCGCGCAGTTCGTCGGCGCGCCCGCAGACCGGCTCGTGTTCGTGCCCGGCGCGACCACGGGAGTCGCGATCGCGCTGAGCTCGATGGCCGACGCGCTTGCACCCGGCGACGAGATCGTCACGACCGACCACGCGTACCGCGCCTGCAAGAACCAGCTCGCGCGGCTCGCCGACCGTCGCGGCGTCGCGATCGTCGTCGCGAAGCTCGCCGTGCCCTACGATCCGGATCAGGCGGTCGACGAGATCACGCGCGCGGTCACGCCGCGCACGAAGCTCGCGCTGCTCGATCACGTGACGAGCCCGACCGCGCTCGTCCTGCCGCTCGATCGCCTCGTGCCGATGCTCGAGGGTCGCGGCGTGCGCACGATCATCGACGGCGCGCACGCGCCCGGGCAGCTCGAGCTCGACGTCGCCGCGCTGGGCGCCACCTATTACACGGGCAACTGTCACAAGTGGATGTGCGCGCCGAAGGGCAGCGGCTTCCTCTATGCGGCGCTCGGTGCACCGGTCGTACCGCTCGTCACGTCGCACGGTGCGAGCGCCGAGTACGGCCCCGCGAACCGGCTGCACGCCGAGCTGGACTGGGCCGGCACCCACGACCCGGCGCCGTACCTCGCGGTGCCCGCGGCGATCGACGACACGGCGACCGAGGGCGGCGACTGGCCGGCGATCCGCGCCGGCAACCACGCGCTCGTCGTCGAGCTGCGGCGGCGCTTGCTCGACGGCCGGGCCGCGATGGCCCCCGACGCGAGCCTCGGCGCGATGGCCGCGATCCCGATCGATCTGCCCGCTGGCGTCGCGCCGCTTCAGCTCGAGCGCGAGCTGCTGACCGCCGGCTGGGAGGTCCCGATCGTCGACTTCGCCACCGGGCCGCTCGTCCGGGTCTCGGCGCATCTCTACAACCACGCGGAACAGGCCGACGCGCTCGCGCGGGAGCTCCACGCGCGCGGCGTCCGGCTGCGCTGATTTTCGCGGCGCGCGCGGGATCCGCGGCTACGATCGACGCGTGCTGTTCATCTCGGTCGACGCGCCCGACGAGCACCGCGTGTTCTCGTTCGCACGCGACGTGATCATCGTCGGCAGCGATCCGAGCGCGGACCTCGTGCTCGACAAGCCGCAGATCGCGGCGCGCCACATCCAGATCGAGCACGCCGCCGGTGAGCTCCGGGTGTCGGATCTGCGATCGCGCGGTCCCAAGCGCGTCGATCGCGTCGAGCCGGGCGACGTGCTGCGGGTCGGCGGCGTCGACCTGCGGATCTCGCTGCAGCCGCTCGTGCCCGAAGCGGTCGACGATCCGACCGAGCGCCAGCTGATCGATGCGATCCGCGCGCGCCCCGATGACACCGCGACGCGCGAGGTCTACGCCGACTGGCTCGACGAGCACGGCCACGCCGCGCGCGCCGAGTTCCTGCGCGCCCAGCTCGCCGCCGGCGCTGCGCGCACCGCCGCTGATCCCGCGTTCGTCGAGGCTGCCGCGATCCTGAAGCACCGCGCGCCCGAGGTCGGCGAAGGCTGGCGCGCGAGCGTCGCGATGGCGTTCGTCGAGCAGTGCCCGCAGAACCCGTCGGATCACCCGCGGTGGCGGCGCCGCCAGCAGCTCGGCATGGAGCTCGTGTGTCCGGCGCGCTGGGACAAGCTCGAGCCGACCGATCGCGAGGGCGTGCGCGCGTGCGGCGCCTGCCAGCGCGAGGTCACGTACTGCACGACCGTCGCGCAGGCACGCTCGATCGCGCTCGCCGGCGGCTGTGTCGCGGTCGACATCGCGGCCTCGCGTCGGCCTCACGATCTCGAGCCGGAAATGGTCGTTGGTCGTCCCGCGCCTCCGCTCGCCCGCTACGGCCGCAACCAGCGCTAGAGTTCGGCGCATGGCTGACACCACGCACACCGGCAGCTGTCACTGCGGCGCCGTCCGCTATCAGGTCACGCTCGATCTCGAGAAGCCCGTCATCGCCTGCAACTGTTCGATGTGCGGGCGCACCGGATCTCTGCTGTCGTTCGTCACGCCCGACAAGTTCACGCTCGAGCGCGGCGAGGACAACCTGACCGATTACCTGTTCAACAAGCACGTCATCCACCACGTGTTCTGCAAGACGTGCGGCATCAAGTCGTTCGCGCGCGGTCAGGGCCCGAACGGACCGATGATCGCGATCAACGCGCGCTGCCTCGAGGACGTCGATCCGGCGAAGCTGAACGTCCAGAACTTCGACGGCAAGAGCCGCTAGATCTTCTTGTTGCGGCGCTGCTGGAACGAGTACGGGCGGTGCGACGCCTTCTTGTCGCCGTCCTCGCTGTCGTCGACGGGCGTGCCGGCGATCGGCTCCTCGGCGCCCGGCCGGAACTTGATCGCGGACAGCGGGCTATCGCCGACGAGCACCTGGTTCTGGCGATCGAGCAGCGTCTCCATGCCCTCGAGCTTGTCGATGTCGTCGAGGATGTCGTCGACGGTCGCGTAGCGCTCGCTGCGCGAGTCGCGCGTCATCCGATCGAAGATGTCGTCGATCCCGCGCGGCAGGTTCGGGTTGAGCTGCGACGGCATCGGCGAGCGCCGGCCCGGGAGCTTCCGGGTCAATAGCTCGTAGAAGATGATGCCGAGCGCGTAGATGTCGCCCTGCGGGCCGCTCATCATCGGATCGGAGTACAGCTCCGGCGCCATGTACGCGACGTTGCCCATGCCGACGTAGATCTGGCGGATCACCGCGTGATCGCGCTCGACGATCCGCGTGAACCCGAAGTCGGACACCTTGACGTTGCCGTAGCCGTCGATCAGCAGCTGCTCGGGCTTGAGGCCGCGGTGATAGACGCGCTGAGCGTGCGCTGCGCGGAGTGCGTGCAGCGTCTGCAGCAGGTACTTGAACACGAGCTCGACGGGCAGCTCCTCGGCATCGTTGATCAGGCGGCGCGCCGATCCATTGGG
>DASTLB010000103.1:0-37975 GCA_035715365.1 Kofleriaceae bacterium
CTGCATCGAGACGTGACAGGTCGAGGAGATCGGCGAGGATGCGGGCGAGCCGCTCGGCGTTGCGGTGGAGGCCGTCGATCAGCTTCGGCGCCATCACCGGATCGTCCTTCGCACCGGCGAGCAGCGTCTCGGCATTGGCACGAATCACGGCGACCGGCGTACGTAGCTCGTGCGAGACGTTGGCGACGAAGTCGCGCCGCACGGTCTCGAGCCGGCGCATCGTGGTGACGTCCTCGAGGAGCAGGACGCGACCTTCGCTCCCCCACTTGCGAGCGACGCGGATCAGCGTCCGCTGCCCACTCGGTAGCTGGACCTCGGCTTGCGCAGCCTCCTCGGTCGCGAGCAGCTCGAACGCGGCGGGCACGCGCATGAACTCGATCAGCGGCTCGCCGACCGGCGTGCTCGAGACGCCGAGCATCTTGCGCGCGGCATCGTTCAGCAGCTCGATCTTGTGGTCGTTGTCGACGGCGATCACGCCTTGCGTGAGGCCCTCGGCGACCGTCGACAGCAGCTCGCGCTCGTGCACGAGCCTGCGGTGGCTGCGCTCGGCGTCGTCGGCGAGAAAGTTCACCCACTCGGCAAGCTGGCGAACCTCGTCGTCGGGCGATGCCTCGATCGCAGGCACGCGCCGTGCGGTGTCGCGCACGATCGACTGCGTCGCGCTCGCGAGCTGATGCAGCGAGCCCCGCAGCTGCGCGTGCACGATCGAGCCGACCCCGAACGCGATCGCGAACGCGGCGACCGCGGCGGCGAGCGGCGCGGTGTCTGCGAGCCACACCAGCTCGGCGTGGTTCACGCCCACGACGACATAGCAGACGACGCCGGTGATCAGCGCGATGCCGATCGCGAGCCCGAACAGCCGAGCTCGGACCGAGCGCATCATGCGGTCGCCTCGTCCGGCTGATCCTTGAACCGGTAGCCCACGCCGCGCAGCGTCTCGATGTACTCGCCCGCGTCGCCGAGCTTCTCGCGCAGCCGCTTGACGTGCGTGTCGACGGTGCGCGTCGTGACATCGGCCTCGATACCCCAGACATCGGACAGCAGCGCGTCGCGCGTCTGCACGCGGCCCTTGCGCGACATGAACGCGTGCAGCAGCCGGAACTCGAGCGCGGTCAGCGCGATCTCGGCGTCGTCGACCCACGCGCGATGCGCGTCGCGATCGATCTTGAGCCGGCCGAACTTGATCAGCGACGGCTCGCCCTCGACGCGATTGACGCGCCGGAGCAGCGCACGGATGCGCAGGATCAGCTCGCGCACCGAGAACGGCTTGACGATGTAGTCATCGGCGCCGACCTCGAACCCGACGACGCGGTCGATCTCCTCGCCCTTCGCGGTGCACATGATCACCGGGATGTCGCGCGTCTTGTCCTGCTCGCGCAGCCGCCGACAGATCTCGATGCCGCTCAGATCCGGCAGCATGAGATCGAGGAGGATCACGTCGGGAACCGGGTCGCCGCTCGCGAGGGCGAGCCCGCGCCGGCCATCGTGTGCGAGCCGGACCTGGAACCCCTCCGAGCGCAGGTTGTACTCGACCGTGTTCGCCAGATCGATCTCGTCCTCGATGACCAGCACGAGCATGATCGAGCCTTACCATGCCCCCGGTGACGGCGGTGTGACGGCCCCGCGGCCGCGGCGTGACGAGGCCTAGTACGCGGCGACCGCGTACGTCGCGAGCCCGAGCGCGACCACCGCGACGAACGCGGCCAGCCCGACCGCGCGCGTCCGGTGCCGGCGCTGCGAGCCCGCGATGCGCTTCACGAACCCCGGCACCTTGTCCTCGATCAGCGAGATGTCGATCGTCACCGCGCTGGCGTCGCTCGGTCGCTGCGGCCCCATGACGTCGTCGACCCACTGCGCGAGCTCCGCCGGCGTCGGCAGTGGCCCCGTCGCCGCCGCGACGCTCGCGAGTGCATCGCGCACCTCGCGCGCGGTCTGCCAGCGATGCTCGGGATCGCGCTCGAGCGCCGTCATGACGACCGCATCGAGTGCCGACGGCACGTGCGGATTCCACCGCGACGGCGGCACGATCGGCATCGACTGCACGCGGCGCAGCGTCTCGAAGTCGTTGTCGACCTGGAACAGCTTCTTCCGCGCGAGCAGCTCGTGCGCCACGATCCCGAGCGCGAACAGATCGACGCGCGGATCGATCATCGCGCTCGCCTGTCCCGCCACGTACTCCGGCGCGACGTAGCCGAACTTGCCCTTGATGAACCCCGTCTTCGTCCGCACGCTCGAGCTCGCCGCCTTCGCGATGCCGAAGTCGATCAGCTTCGCGATGCCATCGGTCGACACGATCACGTTCGACGGCGTGACGTCGCGATGGATGATCCGCAGCGGCTCGCCGCCCGGTGCCCGCAGGTTGTGCGCGTAATCGAGCGCGTCGCACAGCTGGATCAAGATCGACAGCGCCACCGGCAGGGGCACCTCGCGCCCCAGCTCGCGGCACCGCGTGATCACGTGCGACAGCGTCGCGCCGCGCACGAGCTCCATCGCGATGAAGTACGAGTCGCGAAACCGACCGTAGTCGTACGTCCGCGCGACATTCGGATGATCCAAGTACCCGGCCAGCTGCGCCTCGTCGAGAAACGCCTGCACCAGCTCCGGCACCGCCGTCATCTGCGGCAACAGCCGCTTCAGCGCGATCGCCGTGTTCGGCCGCGTCGCCGTCCGCGCGCGATGCACCGTCGCCATCCCACCGATGCCGAGCTGCTCGTAGACCTCGTAGGCTCCGAATCGCTCGACTGCCACGCTGCGCATCCTATGCGAAACGTGGCACGCCCACACAACCAGATCCGCGCCCGCGCGCGGTCGGACCATCGTCAGCAACTGCCGGTTTTGCGCCGCCTTCCCACCACCAACGCGATCACCCCGACCGCAACCCCGGATGGGCCAGAGGGGCCCCCGGAGCCGGAGGTGGCGCAGCCGCCAACCTCCGGCTCCGTGGTTGTGGTGAGGTCCCCGGACGGCTCGTCTTCGGCACCGCGCCGTCCGAGGCGGCTCGTGAGCAGCGCGACCGAGTTCTGGCCGTCGCGACACACCGAGCCGTTGATTCCACAGTCGCGGCTCTCGAACTCGCCGCATGCAGCCATCTCGTTCTGGAACGAGCGCTCGCCGTCGTACTCGAGATACGTCATCGGATCCGACGCCAGCAGCTGGTGATCCAGCCCGTAACTGTGCGCGATCTCTTGCGCCATCACCTCGCACATCACGCGCGAGTCATCCGGCAGCACGTCCGTGAACGTGAACACGATCGAGCTCTCGATCACCGAGCAGTCCGTCGTGAACGGCGACACCCCGGCCACGTTCTCCGGCAGCCCGACGTCATTCGGATGCCCGCCGAACACGGCCTCGATGTGCATCGCATCGCCCGGATCGACATCGGTGACCTCGACATCGAACGGCGCATACAGCTCGCGCATGCACGCGACCGTGTCCGCCCACGTCTCGTCATCGATGTCCCACGGCGTGATCGCCACGGGCTCCGACACGATCGTCGAGCGCTGCAGCCGCGAATCGTTGTCGCCCGGCAGCAGCACGACACCGTCGCGATTCAGATAGATGATCCGACTCGCCGCGCGCTGCGAATCGGTCGCCGACCGCTGCACTGACGGTTCGGGTGCCGGCAGCACCTGCCGGGCCAACACGAGCCCCTCGGAATTCGGCCTGGCGGCTACGACGAACTGACGATCTTTGGCGGAACCGTCTACAACAACTGCTTGGGGTGGGTGCGACGCGTGGGCGGGCGCGATCGCGGCGAGGGTGATGGTGAACGCAGCCACTGTGCGTTCCACGGTTGACACACTACGGGCGCGCGAACACGCGCGCAAAGCTCCACTACTGACAACCCACTAAGCGCGCGCGCGGGTTCGCAGAAACGGCACATCCCAGCGTCTCCGCCGCCGTGACCCAACAGCGGCTGACCGTTACCCCGGAACGTCCACTCCCCACCGGATGTATCAGCGCGGCAGCGTGATCTGCGGATCCTCGGGATGCGCCCGATACAGCAGCACCGTGTACCCGAGCACCTGCGCCACGTCGCTCTTCGTCCGCTTCGCGATCAGCTCCGCCGCTTCGTGCCGATCGAGTCCCGCCGCCTCTCCGACCTTGATCTTCACGAGCTCGTGGTCCTCGAGCGCCTGATCCACCGCCGCCACGAGCCCATCATCGATCCCACCCTTGCCAACGAGCACGACGGGTTTGAGTTCGTGGCCGAGGGCCCGCAGGTGATGGCGCTGCTTACCGGTGAGCACGCGGCTCTATAGCGTTCCATCGCCCAATTCGCTAGCGAAAACGAAGATCTGACCCTTCCGGGGTTTGGGTAACGCAACCGCCGCGGGGCGTGGCCGACAGCTGCCGCCGCCATGACGATGCCCCGTCCAGTGATCCCCGGCCGCTTCTACATGCTCACGCGCCGCTGCCTCGATCAGCAGTTCTTTCTGCGACCGAGCGACGACACCAACAACGCGTTCGCCTACTGCCTCGCGCTCGCGGCGATGCGCACCGAGATGGAGGTGATGCTCAGCGTGCAGATGTCGAATCACCACCACACGGTCGTGTTCGACCGCGATGGTCGGTATCCCGAGTTCATCGAGTACTTCCATCGCATGGTCGCGCGATGCATGAACGCGCATCTCGGCCGCGACGAGATCTTCTGGTCAGGAGCGCAAGCGTCGGTTGTCGAGTTGCTCGACATCGACGCGATCATGGAAAAGCTCGTCTACGCCGCGACGAATCCCATCGAGGCCGGGCTTGTCGCCGCGGTCGGTGACTGGCCCGGCGTGAACACGTATCGCGAGCTGATGGAGCGGCGCCCGCTCGCGGCCACGCGGCCGACGTTCTTCTTCCGCTCGGATCGCCGCGCGCAGCCACTTCGCGTCGAGATCGAGATGGTGGTGCCACCGGAGCTCGGCGACGCCGACGTGTTTCTCGCGGCGTTGCGCGAACAGGTGGAGGCGCGTGTTGCGGACATCGCTCGCACGCGCGCGAACGAGGGCAAACGTGGTGTGCTCGGCAGGGCGAAGGTGCTCGCCCAGGATTGCTTCGCCCACTCGAGGCCGGAACGACGCGAGGATCGCAACAACATCTCTCCGCGGTTCGCGTCCCGAAACCGATGGGCGCGCGAAGAAGCCGCCGTGCGTGGCGTGCTGTTTCGCTTTTTCTACCGACGTGCGCGACACGCGATGCTTGGCGGCCTGCGCGTCATGTTTCCGCGCGGCAGCTACTTCCTGCCGCGTTTCGCGAACGTCCCCGTAGTGAGAGGCGTGGTTGCCGACCCTGGCGCTTGAGCCCACGGGGCCGACAGCTGCACCGAAAAAGGCGAGACGCCTACGAGGAGGGGCGTAGGCGTCTCTGGGGGGAACGGACGAAAACGATGGAGAAGAAGAGCTGAAGAGATCAGCGGCGACGCCGGACGACACCGACGAGTCCGAGCAGCGCGAACGCGAGCAGGTAGCTGCCATGGCCGCCGGCCGAGCAACCGCCCGCGATATCGCTGTCACCGCCGGTGGTGCCGCCACCGCCCGTGCCGTCGGGCGGCTGAGCGCCCTTGCGCAGCGTCACGGTGATCTCCTGGGCCTGGATGTTCTTGCCGTCGGTGGCTTCGACCTTGAAGGTGTGCGTGCCCTCGGACAGCGAGCTCGACGTGACGAACGCGAACGGTGGCGCGCTCAGCGTGTCGGCCATGGTGCCGTCGACGTAGAGCGTCGCGCTCGTGACGCCGATGTTGTCGGTCGCATCGAAGTTGATCGTGAAGCCCGGGGGCACGACGGCGCCGTTGGTCGGTGAGATGACGTCCACGCTCGGCGCGATCGTGTCGCCGGCCGCGCCCGCCGCACCGAGCCGCTCGGTGAGCAGCGTGACCGAGTTCTGGTTCGGGCGACACACCGAGCCACCGATGCCGCACGGCCGCGAGACATCCTCGCCGCACGACGCGGTCTGATTCTGGAACGCGCGGTTGCCGTTGTACGGCAGGTACGTCATCGGGTCCGATGCCAGGAGCTCGTGGTCGAGACCGAAGCTGTGGGCAATCTCCTGCGCCTGGATCTCGCACGCGAGGCGCGCGTCGGCAGGAATCACGTCAGTGAACGTGAAGACGATCGAGTTCTCGATGATCGAGCAGTCCGTCGTGAACGGCGAGACGCCGGCGACGCCGTTCGGCAAGCCGACCTGGCCCGGCGAGCCGCCGAAGATCGCCTCGATGTGCGGAACGTTGCCCGGATCCGTCTCCACGACCTGGACGTCGAACGGGGCGAAGATCTCCCGAACACACGCCACGGTCGCCGTCCACGTCGTCGCGCTGACCGCCCACGGCTGGATCGTCGTCTGCGCGGACACGATCGACGACCGGTTCGTGCGGGAGTCGTTGTTGCCCGGCGACAGCGTCACGCCGTTCTTGTTGAGGTAGAGGATGCGGCTCTGCGCCACGAGCGCCGTCGTGTCCCCGGTTGGCGTGGTGCTCGCCGGGAGCACCTGACGCGCGAACTGCAGATCCGTGGCGTTCGGCTGGGTCGCGACGAAGTCGTAGAGCGACACGGTCGCGCTGCCGTCCAGGTGTACCGACCGGGCGGGTTCCGCGCCGATCGCTGGAGCAACGAGCAGGACCAGAGCTCCGGGAACGAGACAGCTGAGTCGCATGGGACTCAGCGAGAATCACGGAACGTGCCACTGGGGACAGTTGACCCGCTCGCGGAACAAACTGCCGCGAAATCGGTGAGTTCGCGAGATCCGACCGTAACCCCGGAAGGGTCCCCCCCGGATGTGCGTCCAGGTACTTGGCGCGGTGCGCGGGGGATTCATTCCGCGGGAGCGGGGCCTTCACCCCCGCGCGGAGCACGCGGCTTCGAGGTCGGCGATCTCCTTCGGGCAGTCCGCCGTGAGGACCTCGTGGCCGGTTGCGGTCACGGCAACGTCGTCTTCGATGCGGATGCCGATACCCCGGAGGGGGATCGGCGCATCGGCGGCATCGGATGCGATGTAGAGGCCGGGCTCGATCGTGATGACCATGCCGGGCGCGAGCGGGCGCGGTTTCGCGTCACGGGTGTAGGCGCCGACGTCGTGGACGTCGAGGCCGAGCCAGTGCGAGGTGCCGTGCATGAAGTACTTGCGATAGGTCTTGTCTTCGATGCGGGCGTCGGTGGGGCCTTCGAGGAGGCCGAGATCGATCATGCCCTGGGTGAGCTGGCGGACGCAGTGGTCGTGGATCTCGTCGATGGTGACGCCGGGCTTGACCATGGCGACGGCGGACTTCTGGGTCGCGAGCACGATCTCGTAGACGCGGCGCTGAGGGTCGGTGAACTTGCCGCTCGCGGGCCACGTGCGCGTGATGTCGGCGGTGTAGTGGTCGTATTCGCAGCCGGCGTCGACGAGGACGAGGTCGCCGTCCGCGATCGCGCAGCGGTTGTCGATGTAGTGGAGGATGGTGGCGTTCTCGCCGGCGCCCACGATCGTGGCGTAGCCGGGGCCGGTGCTGCCGCGGCGTCGGAAGGTGTAGTTGATGACGGCCTCGAGCTCGTGCTCGAAGGTGCCGGGGCGGCCGGTGCGCATCGCGGCGATGTGGGCCTCGGTCGTGATCGCGGCTGCCTTGCGGAGTGCGGCGAGCTCCTCGGGACGCTTGTGCAGGCGCAGCTCGTGGAGCGCGACGCGCGGGTCGATGATGGCGCGCGGCGGGCGCTTGCCCTTCTTCTCGGTCTTGCGCAGGCGCGCGATCGTCGAGGCGACGAGCAGGTCCATCTCGGCGTCGAGGCCGAGGCCGTAGTGGAGCTCCTCGAAGTTCGCGATCAGATCGCCGAGGCGGTGCGCGAGCTCGGTGGCGGGGTAGGCGGCATCGGCGCCGTACTCGGCCTTCGCTCCCTCGAGGCCGGCGCGGCGGCCGTCCCACACTTCGAGCTCGGGATCGCGCGGGCGCACGAACATCACGACGCGCTCGGTGTCGGCGCCGGGCCGGAGGATCAGGGTCGTGTCGGGCTCGACGAAGCCGGTGAGGTAGAGGACGTCGGAGTGCTGGCGGAACGGGTGAAACGCATCGCCGTTGCGGAGCCGCTCCGGGAGCGAGCGGACGATCGCGACCGCGTGCGGCCCGAGGACGTTCATCAGGGCGTCGCGACGGGCGGCGAACACGGCGGGATCGAACATCCCGGTCTTATAGCACTAGCTCCGACGACGACGGCGCACGGCCACGAGGCCCACGCCGACGAGGACGAGCCACGACGCGTTGCCGCTGCCGGCCGACATGCAGCCGTACTGGTACGTGTCGTCGCCGTAGTAGCCGGGCTCGCCGTACGGGTTGTCCGCGTTCGGGCAGGTCGCGAGCGCGGTCTCGCTCGAGGCGCCCTTCGAGCTCAGGTTCGACTGGAACATGTCGACGAGCTGGAGGTCGGCGGCGAGGTCGAGGTCTGCCTCGTGGGCGGCACTCCACGGCGCCGCGTTCGCGCGCAGCGCACCGAGCGACGCGCTCGCGCAGTTGTAGTTCGACTCGGCGTAGCTCGTCGCCTGCCGCAGGCCGAGGAACATGTTGTACATCGCGTAGCGCTCGGCCATCTGCGGATAGGACAGGTACGGCTGCTCGAGGATCTCCTGCGGATCGCGGTCGTAGCTGACGTTCAGCGTCTGGCGAACCTCCTGCGACGAGTCGGGCAGGCGATAGGTCATCGTCAGTGACGCGATGTCGCCGGCCTCGTGCGCGCTCGGCAGCAGCTGGATGAACAGCATGCTGCCGCCGCCGCGCCGGCCCTGCTCGCCGCCCTGGCTCGTGCGGCTCGCGAAGAACACCGCCGGGACCTGCATCGAGCCGTTGCTCTGGTTCGAGCTCCACAGCCGCGTGCCGATCACCTCGCCGAAGTTCCAGCCGGTCGACGCGGTCGCCTCGATCCGGAGGTCGAGCGCGAGCGGCTGCATGAAGTAGTCGAGCTCCTCGGTGAACACCTCGTTCGCGGCGGTCGCGTCCTCGACGAAGTAGAAGTTGCCGGCGCCGCGCTCGGCGAGGCCGCGCATCAGGTCGACGTCGAACTCGTTGCCGACGCCGATCGTCGTCAGCCCGACGCCGCGCGAGATGTAGCTCGTCGCCATCTCGGTGATCGCGCTGCGCGACGTGTTGCCGACGGTCGCGAGGCCATCGGACAGAAAGATCACGCGGTTCTGCTTCTCGCTCTCGAGCGTCGTGCCGAGCTGCTCGAAGCCGGCCTCGAGGCCGTCGAAGATGTTCGTGCCGCCACGCGGCTGCAGGGTGTCGACGATCGCGTGGAGCTGCGCGCGATCGAGCGTCGACGTCGACGAGAACGGCGCGTCGAGCGTGACCACGTCGTCGAACGAGACGATCGCGAGGCGGTCCTCGGCCTGGAGGTTGTCGATCAGCGTGTGCAGGCCGCCCTTGACCTTGTCGAGCCGTCCGTCCTCCGCCATCGAGCCCGAGTGATCGACCACGACCACGAGCTTCATCGGCAGCCGCGGGAACTGGGTCGGGTCGACGTTCGTGTTGACCGAGATCTGGAGCGCAGCCTGATAGCCGCCGGTCAGCCAGTCCTTGCCGATCATCACTCCCGGCGTCAGGCACAGCGTGCCGTCGCAGGTCGGCGCCGGCGGCTCGTTGAAGTGCTCGTTGAAGAACCCGTTCGCGTCGAGCGTGCTCGGGCCCGGAATCTCGCCGCGCTCGAGGATGCCGCGGAACTCGCCGATATCCTGGGCGCCGCCGAAGCTGACGCCGCCGCCACCCCCACCCGGGGAATCGGCCGCGCCACCGCCACACGCAGCCAGTGCCAGACACGAAGCAAGGAAGTACGAGCGCATGGCGGCCCATCGAGCAAGCCCAGGGCCACCGCGATCATGCGGCGGATTTCGGTGTCAAAGCGAAGGGTTGACCCTTCCGGGGTAACGGTCACCGGCCCCCGTCAGATCTGGCCGGACCCCCGAGAACCTGACATTGGTGTCGTAGGATGCGCCCGATGACGCGCCCCCTCGTCCGCACCTGCTGGCTCGCACTCGTTCTGCTGGCGGCTGGCTGCAAGCGCAATCCGCCGCGGCCGCCGCCACCCGCGCTGAGCGATGCCGCGGTGTGGGCGCCGATGGTGGATGCCGGCCCGAAGCCGGCGTACCGGACGGACCCGCCGTCGAACCCGCTCGATCCGGAGGTCGCGGGCAAGGCGAAGACGTTCATGGTCGTGTCCGAGTCCGCGGATGCGACAAAGGTCGGGCAGCAGGTGCTCGCGTCGGGCGGCAACGCGGTGGATGCGGCGGTCGCGACGGCGTTCGCGCTCGCGGTGACGCATCCGTCTGCGGGCAACCTCGGGGGCGGCGGGTTCGCGGTGGTGCGGCTCGGGCCGAACAAGTTCGTCGCGCTCGACTTTCGCGAGGTGGCACCGAAGGCGGCGACCGAGACGATGTTCGTCGATGCGTCGGGGAAGGTGACGCTCGATTCGCTCGTCGGGCATCGCGCGTCGGGGGTGCCGGGATCGGTGGCGGGGCTGTACGAGCTGCACAAGAAGTACGGCAAGAAGCCGTGGAAGGACGTGGTGGCGCCGGCGATCGTGCTCGCGCGCGACGGGTTCTCCGTCGACAACGTGCTCGCGCAGTCGCTCGCGCGGCCGCGCACCGAGGCGAAGCTCGTGAAGTTTCCGGCGACGGCGGCGATCTGGCGGCCGAACAACATCCCGCTCGGTGCGGGGTCGCACGTGACGATTCCGGATCTCGCGGCGACGCTGCAGCGGATCGCCGAGCGCGGCGCGGACGGGTTCTACAAGGGGCCAACCGCCGAGCTGATCGTCGCCGAGATGAAGGCGGGCAACGGGCTGATCACGGCGGAGGACCTCGCGGCGTACAAGGCGATCTGGCGCGAGCCGCTGCGGTTCGCGTATCGCGGGCGCTCGCTCGTGTCGATGCCGCTGCCGTCGTCGGGGGCGATCGTGCTCGCGATGACCGCGGGGATGATGCGCGATGTCGAGCTCGGCAAGCTGCCGTGGCATGGCGTCGAGCACGTGCACCGCCTCGCCGAGGTCTGGAAGCGCGCGTTCGCGGCACGTAACGAGTGGCTCGGCGATCCCGCGTTCGTCAAGAACATGCCGGCCGCGCAGCTGATCGCGGATGCCAACGTTCGCGCGCTCGCGAAGCAGATCGGCGACAAGGCGACGCCGGCGAAGGACGTGCGCGGGCTCGTCGAGGGCAACCACACCACGAACCTGTGTGTCGTCGACGCGACGGGGATGGCGGTCGCGCTGACGACCACGCTCAACACGTCGTTCGGTAGCGGCGTCACGGTGAAGGGCGCCGGCTTCCTGATGAACAACGAGATGGACGACTTCACGGCGAAGCCGGGCGCGCCGAACGTGTTCGGGCTCGTCCAGGGCGCCGCGAACAAGATCGAGCCCGGCAAGCGCATGCTGTCGTCGATGACGCCGACGATCATCGAGGACGACAAGCACGAGCTCGTCATGGTGGTTGGCGGCGGTGGCGGGCCGCGGATCATCACCGGCGTGTGGCAGGCGATCTCGAACGTCCTCGATTTCGGCAAGCCCGCCGACCTCGCGATCGCCGAGCCACGCGTGCATCACCAGCACCTTCCGGATGTGATCCAGATGGAGGCCGAGACCGTCGACGAGTCGACCGACGCCGCACTGAAGGCGAAAGGTCACGTCACGATGTGGGGCGAGGAAAAGCGCGAATTCGGCGCGATCAACACGATCGTGCGCACGGCGAACGGGTGGGAGGGTGCCGCCGATCCGCGCGGTGGCGGCGCCGCGATGGGCGACTGACACGCGGCAGGTGATACGCTCGTGACCATGTCGCCGAACGGGGAGCGTCCCGACACCGGTGTGAGCGTCTATCCGAAGTTGCCGGTCCCGAAACACCGCGAAAGCGAGCCACGCATGGGTGCACGTGCAGGAAGTGGGTTTCCGAAGAAGCTGGCGATCATGTTCGGTGCCGCGGTCGTCGCCGGATTTGTCGTCGGGTTCCTGCTGCGTCCGATGCTCGCGCCGTCGTCGCGGATCGGCGAGCTCGAGCAGCAGCTCGCGGAATCGACGAAGTCGGCGGACGCGCTGAAGACGCGCGCGGACGGTCTCGACAAGCAGGTCGCCGATCTCACCGTCGAGAAGAAGGTGCTCGACGGCAAGCTCGCCGAGGCGTCGAAGGCCCAGACCGAGCTCGCCGATCAGGCGAAGACCGCCGACGAGCGGGCGAAGGCACTCGCGGATGCGCAGGCCAAGCTCAAGGCGACCGGCGCGGGCACGACGACGATCCAGGGCGACTCGCTCAAGCTCACGATGGCGTCCGGGGTGCTGTTCAAGGGCAACACCGACGACCTGACGGATCGCGGCAAGCAGGTGCTCGACAAGGTCGCCGCCGTGCTCAACAAGGAGCTCGCGGACAAGAAGATCGACGTCGAGGGCCACACCGACGAGACCCCGCCGCAGCCGCCGGCACCGCCGAAGACCGCCGCGACGAAGACCGCACCGACGAAGACCGCCGCGAAGACGCCGCCGCCGAAGAAGGGCAGCAAGCCGGCCGCGCCGACGAAGCCCGCCGCACCAGCCACGCCGGCGGCACCGGTCGAGCGCCTCACGAGCTGGGAGCTCTCGGGATCGCGCGCGGTCACCGTCGTCCGCTACCTGCAGGACAAGAAGGTCGATCCGACGCGGCTCGAGGCGATCGCCGGTGGCCCGTTCCACCCGATCTCGAAGACGAACAAGGCGCTCAATCGCCGGATCGATCTCGTGCTGACGCCGAAGCCGGCGAAGAAGTGATCACGCCGGCGACGGCGGCTGCTTCTCGACGAAGCTGATCAGATCGGAGTCCGCGGCGTGCGCGAGCGCATCACGCATCGCGTTCGCGCCGAGGCCCTCGCGCGAGAACACGAGGATCGGGATCGGGTCGAGCTCGACGGTGCCGCGCAGCTCCGCGACGACCTCGTTGACGCCTTCGGAGTGAAGGTCGAGCAGGATCGCGCGCGGCCGCAGCGCACGGGCGAGTCGCGATAGATGGACGAGCGCGCGCGTCATCGACACGACGGTGTAGCCGCGCGTCGACAGCAGCAGGTCGAGCTGCTGGAGCCGGCTGCGGTCGTGCTCGACGACGAGGACGACGCCGCGATCCTTCTCCGGCGCGTTCTCCGGCGGCACGTGCACGAACGGCAGCGGCTGGCTGATGCTCTTGTTCGCGTCTCGCGAGCGATACACCGCGAGCGCGACCTTGTTGAGCAGCTCCTCGATCTGGAACGGCTTCTCGACGACCTCGCTCTTGCCGGCGAAGTTGACCTCGAGGCCGTGGACCGCGGTCATGATCAGGACGGGGACGTCGACGTACGCCGGGTCCTCGCGCAGCGCGGCGAGAAATTGCCGGCCGTTCATGCCCGGCATCATGAGGTCGAGCAGGATCGCGTCGGGCCGGACCGCGTGCACGCGCTCGAGTGCAGTCTCGCCATCGACCGCGAGGTCCACGACGTAGCCCTCCTCCGACAGGACCTGCCCCAGCGTCTCCCTCACCATCGGTTCGTCGTCGACGACGAGAACGCGCCCTTCCTTCATTCCGCTCGCAGCGTACCACCCGATCCGGACCGGGTGTACCATCTCGCCGGAATGTCATCGCCGTCGACGGTGCCGCCGCTGGCCCGCGCGTACGAAACGCTGCGTCCTAGAATCTTGCACCGTCTGCTCGAGCTCCGGTCGACGCTCGATCCGGCACTCGGACGACTCGACGAACCGACGGCGCGCGCGCAGGTCGGCGCCGTGCTCGAGCACCTCGGCAACTTCATCGCGACCGGCGACCTCGGGCTGCACCGCGCGTTCCTCCACACGTTCCTCGCGATGCGCGCGGCGGAGGCGCAGTCGCCGGCGGCGGTGCTCGCGATGCTCGTCGCGATCGGCGACACCGCGGCGCAGGTCGCGCAGGAAGAAGGCGCGGGCACGACGGAAGGCGCCGAGCTGACGCTGCTGTTGACGCGCGTCACCGCGACGACCGCGCGCGCGGTCAACGATCTGATCGCCGAGGAGCTCGGGCGCCGGCGCCACGCGTGGGGCGATCTGTCGAAGCGCAGCGATCGCAAGGGCACGGTGTCGTGAGCACGACGCAGGCGACCGGGCTCCGCGTCGCGGGCGACACCCACGTGGGCCGGATCCGGACGACGAACGAGGACTCGCTGATCATCGAGCCGAAGCTCGGGCTGTACGCGGTGCTCGACGGCATGGGCGGCGCGAACGCGGGCGATGTCGCGTCGCAGACCGCGCGCGATGCGATGCGCGAGTTCGTGCTGGCGCGCCGCCACGCGCTGCAGCCGAAGCAGCTGCTCGAGCAGGCGATCCAGGCCGGCTCGGCGGCGGTGTTCGCGGCCTCGCAGATCCGGCGCGAGCAGCACGGCATGGGCACGACCGTCGTCGCGTGCCTGATGCCGGATCCGAAGAAGGCGGTGATCGCGCACGTCGGTGACAGCCGCGCGTATCTGCTGCGCGGCGGCCGGCTGCAGGCGCTGACCCGCGATCACACGATCGTCGAGGAGCTCGTCGATCGCGGGCTGCTCGCAGCGGACGAGGCAGAGCGGCATCCGTACAAGAACGTGCTGTCGCGCAACCTCGGCGCACGCCCGGACACGCGCGTCGATCTGCTCGAGCTCGAGCTCAGGCACGGCGATCGGCTGCTGCTGTGCTCGGACGGCCTCTACGGCTATGCCTCGACCGAGGCGATCCAGTACATCCTCGGCTCGGGTGACGCGCCGGATCACGTCGCGCGCGATCTGCTCGAGCTCGCGCTGCGCGGCGGCGGCGGCGACAACGTGTCGACGATCATCATCGAGGCACCGCCTGCGCCGCCGACGTCGACCCAGGTCGTGCGCACGACCGGCGCGACCGCGTGGTGGCAGCGTCGCCAGCTGTTCCTCCACGTCGCGCGCGATCGCGGACTGCCCCGCAACGCGATCGTGCGCGGCCTCGATCCGAACGAGGCACTCGAGCTCGTCGCGCTCAGCCTGTGCCAGGCGGTGTTTCACGACCTCGAGAAGTCGACCGGCGTCAACGTGTGGACGTTCGCGCAGAACCTCGCCGGCGCGTGGTTCGAGCGCGGCGGCGACTGGGCGCCGGTGCGCGCGCTGTTCGACATCCTCGCGACCGCGTCGCGCTGCGTGGTCGACGAGCTGCGGACGCAGGATGCCAAGCTCGGCTTCCTGCTCGATGTCGCGGTCAGCCGCGCGCTCGTCGTCGCGGAGCTCGCGCTCGGCGGGCTGCTCGCGGAGCGACTGCGCCAGGTCGACACCGACATGATCGAGCTCCAGACCTCGGTCGGCAACGACACGATCGAGGGGCTCGGCATCGGCTCCGAGGAGCTCAACGAGACCGGCGAGCGGTTCATCGACCGGCCGACGATTCCGTTCCTGCGGCCGGATCGGCCGATCACGAACTCCGGCGTGTCCGGCGAGATCCTCGAGGGCATCAAGAAGACGATCACGATCGCGCGAGCGCGCACGTCACCGCGTGCGGATCTCGTGAAGCAGGTGCTCTCCGCGCTCGAGACGATCGCGTCCGAGGGCGGCGGCCACTTTGCGACCGCGGTGCTATCCGCGCGCGAGCTCTACGGCGTGCGCCCCGTCGATGACACCGGCGTGATGCCGCTGTTCGACGCGCTCGATCAGGCGCGCATCATCACCGCGTCGAGCGTGCACCAGATCCAGGTGCCGGAGCACACGCGCGCGAAGGTCCTGCTCGCGCTGTCGCAAGCGCACCAGCGGCTCGTCGGCGCGGCGACCGGGCTCGTGCTCGAGTCCGCGCTGCCGTTCACCGAGCGGCTGCGCGAGGTCCAGACGGTGACGAGCGAGCTGCGCGACGAGGTCGCCCGCGCGGAGCGCAAGCGCGCGGCGCTCGAGCGCCAGTTCGCGACGAACGTCGATCTCAGCCTGCCGTGGGGTTCCCGCGGCACGACGGAGTGGTGACCGTGGCGGAGACCGACCTCCCCGAGTCCGTGCGGTTTCTGCGCGACGAGGTGCTCGATACCGCCGAGCACGGCGATCGCGATCCGCCGGGCGCCGAGGTGTTCGACGCGGTGCTGCGCGCGCTCGTCGTCGGTGGCGAGTCGGTGCCCGGCCTCGATCTCCAGCTCCACGACGCGGTGTCGCGGCGGCTCGCGTGGGGCGACAGCGAGGAGGTCGTCCTCGCCGATGCCGAGATGGTGTTCGATCGGCTGATGGTCGCGGTCGAACGCGCGTTTCGCGATCCGGCCGATCGCATGGTCGTGATCGAGGCCGCGACCCAGGTCGCGGTCACGGTGTCGCGCGTCGTCGCGCTCGCTGCGGTCGCACGCGCGACTCGCGATCGCGCGGACCGGCTACGCGAGGAGATGGCGCAGCGCCAGCTTCGCGAGGTGCTCGAGAAGCAGAAGGCGACGATCGAGAAGCTCGAGCGCGAGCTCAAGGACGGCTTCAGGTAACCGGATACTCGGCGGTCACCGCGTCGAGCAGCGCGTCGAGGCCGGCGTCGCGATCGACGAACCGGTGCACGAGCTCGTCGGAGCCGCGGCCCGATGCGGTGCGCACGATCCGGCGCGTCGTCGGCTGGCGCTTGCGGACGCCCTCCATGATCGGCGCGACGCGCGGATCGCCGGCATCGAGCTCGGCGACCACGGCATCGAGCTCGATGTTCTCGACCGCCTCCGCGATCGAGTCGTCGTCGCTCGCGAACAGCACGTCCCAGCCGCTCGTCACGTAGAGCGCCATCGCGCCGCGCTGACGGTGCTCGTCACCGACCACGAGCACGCGCAACCGCTTGCCCGGCTTCTCGAACGCGCCGGACTGCCGCGCCGCTGCCTGCACGAGCACCTGCCACTCCGCCGGCGGCTCGATCAGCAGGATCCCGAGGTACCAGCTCGGTGCGGTCGCCTCGCGCACGACGTCGCCGATCACCTCGAGCGCGGTCCCGCTCGTCGGCTCGATCAGCGCGAGCGACAGCCGCGTCCCGATCGGAAACCACGCCGCGGTGTCGAGGCAGACGCCCACCTCGGAGACATCGCGCGTGCGACACACGGCCATGTCGCCCCCGAGCAGCGGTACCGCAGTCGCCGGAATGTCAATGCGATAGCGAGGAGCGCGCCGTGACAATGGATCCATCTTGCCACGGAACTGAAGGTGGTTTGTGGAACCGGCGCGGACTTGTGGCGTGTGGGTCGCGCGCTGACAGCCCCATTCAGCCGACCCGGATTGACCACGTCGGCGAGACGATGGAACGTGGCGAGATGAAAGCTGCCTGGGTGCTGACATGCACCGTCGCCTGGCTCGGCGTCGCGCACGCCGACGAGCCCGCGATCCCGCCGACGAGCGAGCCCGCGCCGGATGTACCGGCGACCGCACCGCGCCCCGATCGACCGACGCTGCGCTCGGCACCACGCGAGATCGTCGTCGACATTCCCGGCGAGCGTTCGCGCAACAACAAGCTCGTGCTGATCGGCGTGACCGCGGCGAGCGCGATCGCCGGCGGCATCGGTCTCTACTATCACCTCGACTCGCGGTCGGCGTCCGACGAGGTCAGCGCGCAGCTGTTCACCGGACGGCCGTGGACCGCCGACGACGAGGCGACCGTCGATCGCGCCGCGTCGTCGCGGACGCGTGCGGCGATCGGCTACTCGATCGGCGGTGCGCTGCTCGTCGGCGCGATCGTCGGCTACACGCTGACCGATCCGGCGCCGCGCCGGGAGGTGATCCGGACGTCGCTCGTGCCGGTGCCCGGCGGCGCGATCGCCGGCGCGGGGTGGAGGTTCTAGATGCGACGCGCGCTGCTGCTGCTCGCGCTCGGCGCATGCTCGCCGAGCATCGCGTCGGCGACGTATCTGTGTGGTCCCGAGGAGCTGTGTCCCGAGGGCCAGAAGTGCAACGGCGTCGACAACACGTGCGTCGTCGCGAGCGACGCGCTGCCGTTCGCGTGCGACTCCGCCGATCAGATCGACGAGACGCCGGCGCAGGGCCAGGTGATCGACAACCTGTCGTGCGTCTCGATCCTCAACGTCGCGCGCGGCTGCTTGACCGCGAGCGATGCCGCGGACTGGTACCAGTTCGACATCCCCGACAACTGCGCCGCCGTGCAGATCGAGGCGAAGCTCGAGTTTCCGATCGCATACGAGCCGCTCGCGCTGCAGCTCGCCAGCGAGGGCGGTGCCGCGGTCGCGGCAGAGACGCCGTGCGGCGCGTCGACGGTCGCCGACGAAGGCGAGGACGTGCGGTGCTTCGAGATGACCGTGCCGGTCGGCACGCACCACGCGCTCGGCGTCGTCCATACCGGCACCGCGGACTGCGACGGCGCGTGCGCGAACAACCGCTACACGCTGTCGCTGCAGCTCGCGACGCCTTGATCAATCACACGTGCAGTTGCCGGCAAAGTTGTCGATGCAGGGCAGCTCGCTCGCCTGCGGCGTCGTGTGCAGGTAGTGCCAGCGATATAGCGCGGTGATCCGCGGCTGGACGCCGAACTGCGTGATCGCGGTCGTCGTCGGTCCGAACGCGAGCCGGTTGAGCCCGCCATCGGTCGTGCGCGTGACCTCGGCGTTGCGCGACAGCGCGCGCTGGAACGTCGCGAGCGTCGTCTGCGTCGCGTCACCGCCGGCCCAGCCGCTCGTGCCATCGGCAAACCGCGAGCTGTGGAGCACCGTGAACTTCGTGTTCGCGATCGAGAGCTTTGCAGGCTCGCCACTCGCGACCAGCCACTTGCGGAGCGAGAAGTAGTGATTCGCGAGCGCGTCGATCGTGTTCAGGCAGGTGTATCCGGTCGAGTGATAGAACTCGGCGACGAGCGCGATGCACGTGTCGTCGATCGTCTGGAAGAACGCGTTCGCGGGTGATGTCCAGTTCGCCGCCATCGACGGTTTCTGCGTGAAGTACATGACGCCCCACAGCTGACGGCCCTGCGGATCGGGCTCGTGGAGGAACCGCAGGATCTTCGCGATCTGGACGCGTACGTTGTCACTCGACCCGGTCGTCGTCGGTGCCTCGTTGAACGTGAACAGATCGGCGTGCGCGCGGATCGCGGTGTCGCGGAACTCGTGCGCCCACGTGCGCAACGTCGCGTCGCTCGCGATCTGCCAGCCGTTGTGGCTGTCGTCCCAGAGGTCGAACGCGGGTGCGTAGTAGAAGTCGGCGCGGCGATGGACCATGTCCGCCATCGGCCGGCTCGCGAATGCGGTCGCGTGGCTCTGCGTGATGATCCACGCGTGGTTCGAGACCTGCGGCAGGCCACGATCGCTCTGGTAGAGATCGAGCACGTCGCGCGACAGCTGGTAGAAGATGCCGAACCGCGTCGCGGCGGGCTTGCGCGGCACCCAGCCGTCGTCGATCGGCGGCGCACCGGTCTCGCCGAGATCGTCGGGCAGCGGCGGTGGCGGCGTGTCGACGTCGGTGGTGCCTTCCTCGCCGGGATCCTCGTCGTCGGGAGGTGCCCCCGCGCATGACAATGCGAGGACGGCGAGCGCGAGCGAGCAGGCATGACGCGGCATGCTGCGGGCATGCAGCAAGCAGCGGGCCGACCGCTAACCGCGCGGAGATCGCGGCGCGCGGTCGCGCGTTCTGAAGTCCACACATCCCACTGCAACCAATCGCGTGCAGCAACGAGGCTGCTCCGACCCGGCGGCGGCGAAGAAGTTAAATCGTAGATCGACATCGATCGCGGTGCGTCCGCGCCCAGATGTCGAGATCCCCGATGTTCGCGCTGCTGCTGCTCGCCGCGTGCGAGCGCGCCGGCACCCCAGCGAGCCCAGCGACCGCACCCGATCAGCCAGCCGAGGCGACGCCGCCGATCGAGCCCGCGTTCGCGATCACCGCGCCGCGCGAGGCGCCGCCGCCGAAGCCTCCAACCCCGCACGTGCCTGCGATCGCGAAGCCCGAGACGGTGTACGAGCCGCCGGCATGGCTGACGCGACCGTCGAGCCGGGCAGCGCCGGCGTGGCACGGCCAGGCGGACCGCGCGCGCATCCAGCTCCGCAAGCCGACGCCATGATCGCGCGCACCACCGATCGCCTGCTCGCGCGGTTCGCCGTCGAGCTCGCCGCGACGTCGCCGCGGCCGGTACCGGCGCGCCCGGATCTGTCCGCGTTCGACGAGCCCGCTCGCGAGGCCGCGCGCTACGCGTGGGCGTCGCGGATCGTCGACGAGTATCGCTCGGTCGCGGTGTTCTCCGAGCTGCTCGGCCTGCTGACCGATCTCGCGGCGCCGATCGACGCGCTGTGCGCGGTGCAGCGGCTGATTGGCGACGAGCTACGCCACACCGAGCTCACCGCGGAGATCGTCGACTGGCTCGGCGGCGCGTACGCGGTCGACCTCCGCGATGTCGCGTTGCCGCCGCGTGGCGCGGACGAGACCCGGGCGGGACGCGCGCAGCGGATCGTCGCGCGCGAGCTCGTCGTCGGCGAGGAGGAATCGCTGCACGTGCTCGCGGCGTATCGCGACGCCACGACCGAGCCGGCGATCCGCGACGTGCTCGGGATCGTGCTCGTCGACGAGGTGCGCCATGCCGCGACCGGGCGCGCGCTCCTCGCGCTGTTCACCGACGGCCCGCTCGCCGACGAGCCCGGGCTGCTCGACGGCCCCGCGCTCGATCGGCTGATGCGCGACGATCGCGCCGCGTTGCGGGCCGACTACCTGCGCGCGGCACGGCCGGGGCCCGGGCGGGCGCTCGGCGCGTGCGTCGACGTCACCGACCTCGAGCGCGCCTGGCAGCGGAGCAGATCGACTAAGCTCGCGGCCGCTTGAGGGGCCTTGCGTGGAACTGGCTGTCCTTGCCGTACGCCGCGTGCGCGCTCGTGCTGCTGCTCGTCGCGATCGTCGCGGCACTCGTGCGTGGCGATCGCGTGCTGCGGCTCGGCACGATCGGCGCGGCGACGACCGCGGTGCCGTGGGCGCTGTGCTCGGCGACCGCGACGTTCACCGACGATCCCGAGACCGCGACCCGCCTGCTCCGGCTCGGCAACGGACCGATCGCGCTCGTCGGACCGAGCCTGCTGCTCGTGCTGCTCGGCGTCAGCGGCCAGCTCGAGCGCCATCGCTGGATCGCGCGGATCGCGGGCGCGCTCGGGTTCGTGCTGCTCGTCGCGTGCTGGGCGACCGACTGGACGATCGCGGGCGTGCACCGGATCCCGGCGGGCACGTTCTACTCGACGCCGGGGCCACTGACGTCGCTGCACTTCCTGCAGCTCGCGATCTGGCTCGGCACCGGCATCGTGATCGCGCGCCGGTCGACGTCGGGCGGCGAGCGCCGGCGGCTCGTCCAGATGCTCGTCGGCGTGCTCGCGCTCGGCACCGTCGGCGCCACCGATCTGCTGCTCGTCTACGACGTCGCCGGGTTCTTCCCGGTCGCGTGGCTGTCGGCGGGGATCGCCGGCGGCATCGCGCTGTACTACGAGCTGCGAAGCGATCTGCTGCGCCCGCAGGGGTTCGATCGCGACGTGTTCGTCGAGCTCGTCGCGTTCGCGATCGGCATCGTCGTGGTCGCGGGCGTGCTGCTCGTGCTCGGTCACGGGGCGGCGGTCGCGATCGCGACGCTCGCGAGCCTCGTGTTCACGATCGCGCTCGGCGTCGCGTGGACGTTGACGCGCGATCGGCCGGTGCGGATCGCGCGCGAGCGTGCCCTCGAGCAGTTCGTCGCGAGCGCGCCCGATCTCGATACCGAGCCGAGGATCGCCGCCGGGCTCGCGGCACTGTGGAAGCAGATCGCGATCGAGCTGCGCACGCTGTACCGGCTCGACGGCGAGCAGCTCGTGCCGGTCGGGCCACCTGTCGACGGCGCACCGCGCGCACTCGACGCCGACATCGCGACGTGGCTCGTCGATCACGGCGAGGTGCTGGCAGCCGGCGATCTCGGCACGATGCGACTCGGCCCGTTGCGCGGCAAGCTCGAGCAGCTCGTCGCCTCGGGCGGCGCGACGCTGATCGTGCCGCTGATCGATCGCGGGACGCTCGTCGGCCTCGTCGAGGCGGATCATGGCGCGGCGCTGCGCGAGGACGAGCGCGGGCTCGTCGTCGAGTCGTCGCGGACCGCGGCGCGCGCGCTGACGTACCTCGCGCTCGCTCGCACCGCCGCGCGCGAGCGCGAGACCGCGCGCGAAGTCGAGGTCGCCGAGGCGATGCGGCTCCACGCGTCCGCGAGCCGCGACGACGAGCTCGGGCGGTGGTCGGTGCACGCCGAGTATCGCAGCGCCGCGCGGACGACCGGTGCGGGCTGGTCGGCGACGCTGCTCGACGACGGCCGGCTCGCGGTGCTCGTCACCGAGGCGCAGGCTCACGGCGTACCGGCCGCGCTCGCGACCGCCGCGCTGACCGGTGCGTTTGCCGCCGCGACCACGTCGCGCGGTCGGCTCGAGCTCGACGAGCTCCTGCTGCTGTTGCGTGCGAGCGCCGAGGGTGTCGTGCGCGGCGGCGAGCCGGTGGCGGCGTTCGTGGCCGTGCTCGACGCCGACGCCGATCGCCTGAGCTGGGCGACCGCCGGGCATCCCGGCGCGGTCCTCGTCGGTCCGCTGCCCGAGGGTGACCTCGCGTCGTCGGGCAACGCGCGGCTGCCGATCGAGGCGATCGGCGGCGGCGGCGGGCGCCTCGGGGCGAGCCTCGATGTCGCGACGCGCGGCACGACGAAGCTCGTCGCCGGCATGCAGCTCGTGATCGCGTCGACCGCGCTGCGCGGCGACGACGACGCGTGGCGTGCGCGGATTCGCGAGCTGGCGTTCGCGGGCCAGCGGCTGCCGGCGCTGCTCGTCGAGGCGTCGCTGCGCGGTGGCGAGCCGGCCGAGGATCTGCTCGCGGTCGTCGTCCGCCGGCGCGCGGAGCGCAAGAGCCAGGTCGCGATCGCGCCGGCGTGAGCTGGCGCCGGGCCGGCGGTTCGTGAAACGCTCGCGGCGTGAAGCGGTGGAAGCTCGTCGTGGTGATCGTGGTGGCGCTCGCTGGCTGCAAGAAGGCAGCGCCGAAGAAACAGGATGGCGGCGTCGCGGTGACCGCGGATGCCGCCGCGACGGTCGTCGATGCCACCGCCGTCGCTGCGGTCGATGCCGCCGTCGCCGACGCGCCGCCGGTGATTCCGGATGCGCCGCCCGGTGCGCTCGTCGCGGGTCGCGATGGCGTCGGGCCGCTCACGAAGGACACGCCGTACGACGTCAAGGCGCTGAAGAAGCTGCTGCCCGATTACCAGATCAAGAAGGTGAAGACGCCGATGGGCGAAGGTGACCTCGCCGACATCTACATCGGCGTCAGCAAGGGCAAGACGCTCGTGCTGAAGCTGGTCGGACAGGACAAGATCATGGACATCGACATCGTCAGTAACGACGTGTGGAATCCGTTCGGCGTCACGATCGGCATGACGTACGCGGATGCCGAGAAGCTCGTCGGCAAGCTCGAGTGCGACGACGCCGGCGAGCACACCGACTGGAAGGCCAACATCGCCGAGTGCAGCAACGGCACGCTCGACCGCTTCACGCTCGACTTCAAGGATGACGAGGCCAGCGAGGCCAAGGAGCTGATCGCCGCGCCGGCGCAGCTCGCGAAGGCGAAGGTCGTGGCGATCCGGTGGAACGCACCGGGCTACGGACCGCCCGGCACCGAGTGATCACGGGCGCGCGGACGCGATCAGCTTGTCGAGCGTCGGTGCGATGCCCGCGCCGAGCGCCGAGATCATGACGAGCTCGGTCTCTCCGAACGTGACGCCGGGCGACTTGCGGAGCGCGAGCACCGCGCGCGATGGCGGCGGACCGAGCGGCTCGACGAGCGTGCTGCCGAGCACCTCGCGACGCCCGCGGCCGGCGACCTGCGTGACGAGATCGTGGACCTGCGGCCCGACCTTGCCGGTCAGCGTCCACGCGGCGTCGCGCGGCCAGTCGATCCACACGCACAGCGCATCGCTGACGCGCAGCACGCGACACAGCTCGCGCTGCAGCCAGCGGACCGCGCTCCACAGCGAGCTCTCGTTCGTCAGGTCGCGCGCGAGCTTCGCGAGATCGTGCATCGACGGCATCGCCATCGGGGTCGCGAGCACGCCCGGCTTCGCGACGCGCAGCGCCGGCACCGACATCCGCATCAGCTCGCCGGCGGTCACCGGGTGCACGCGCACGCGCGGTAGCTCTCGGTCCGAGCTTCGAATCTCCATGTCTCGCAGCTGCTGCGATCGGTGTGCCAGCGCGCTGTGGCGGTGCGCACGATCGCGGCGCGAGATCGGCGATCGTGCACGACAATTCGCGTCGCGCGCAGGCTGCCCATTGCATCGCGCAGCGTCGGAGCATCGAGTCCCAGGGTTGTCTCCCGCGGGTACCTGCGTCGACGGCGCCTCTGCCCGGCAGACCGTGTGAGCCGCGCCGGCTTGCGGCCGATCACGCACGCAGCAAAGCTGCTCCGCGATGAAGCCGTTGTTTCCACTCGCGTCATCGCTCGCGCTCGCTCTGATCGCATGTGGCGACCAGGCCGCCGTGCCCACGCCGGACGCGCCGCCCGATGCGCCCGCGCTGCCGGTCTACGAGCCGTCGTGCGAGGTGGTACCGCAAACGGGAGGAGACGCTTTTTCGCAGCCCGCCGACTTCGGGCCGATCGTGCCCGGCACGCTCGCGGGGTGGAACCCCGATGGCCGGTGGTTCCTGACCGGGACGCGCGTGGGTGGGGTGTCGAGCTTCCACTTCGAGCGACGCGGGTTGCAGGTGATCGTCGATCGCGACGAGGCACATCCCGGCACGATCGATGACGACGTCCTGTTCCAGCGCACCGACGTCTCGGATGGCGGCCAGACGTTCGCGATCATCCGCCGCGTCGCGAACCGCGCACCGGATGGCAGCCTGCAGGCGTCGCGGGCGGTGTGCGACGGCGACTCGTGCCGCGTCTGCACGGCGCGCATGATCTACGCGGAGCACAACGCCGGCGAAGGCGAGGGCAGCGGGCTGACGCTCGTCGGCCAGCTGAACGATCCCGCGTGGGGCCCGGGCTACACGTTCAACGTGCGCGTCGTCGGCACGCTCGCGTATCTGATCCGCCAGGACGGCCTGCACATCATCGACACCGCAGATCCCGGGAACCCGGTCGAGCTCGGGCACTACCAGCGCAACGGCGATGGCTACAGCAACGACGTCAAGCTCGTCCAGGCCGGCGCGAAGCGCTTCGCGCTGATCGCCGACTTCCCGGTCGACGTCGTCGACGTCACGAACCCGGCGGCACCGGTGCTCGCGGCGAACATCACCGAGGAAGCGCACACGCTGTTCACCGAGACGCGCAACGGCCAGACGCTCGCGTACTTCGGCAACTACGACGGCAGCTGCCCGGTGTGGGACGTCACGAACCCGGCGCAGCCAAAGCGCCTCGGCCGGTTCCAGAGCCAGGGCTCGATCGTGCACGACCTCTCGGTGCAGGACGGCATCGCGTATTTGAACGCGTGGGAGGCCGGGCTCGTCGTCGTCGACTTCACGACGCCCGCGACGCCGCAGCTGCTCGGCTCGTGGGCGGACACGCCGACCGACACCAGCCACTCGAACTGGACGACGCTGATCGGCGGTACGCGCTACGCGCTGCACGGCGAGGAGGCATATGGCGCGCACCTCGACGTCGTCGATGTCGAGCGCACGGACGCGGCGTTCATGCAGCCGGTCGGCACGTACAAGACGCGCGACTGGGTCTCGATCCACAACATCATGGCGTTCGGGACGAAGGCGTACTTCACGTACTACCAGGACGGTGTGCGCGTGCTCGACGTCAGCAACCCGCAGCAGCCACAGCAGGTCGGCTACTACAACACCTGGGATCCGCAGGCCGACTACACGTCGAGCGAGTTCTTCGAGGGCGCGGTCGGGCTCGACGTCGACGTCGCGCGCAAGCTCGTGTTCGTCGCCGACTCGCCGCGCGGCCTGCTGATCCTGCGCGACGACACGCCGTAGCTGTCGGCTCGGAGGTCCGGCTGCTCGGTGCGGCTACAAAACCGTACAGATGTACGAAATTTCTGGTACGGTCGTTTCACCGCGATGAACCACGACCTCCAGTGCCAGCTCGTCCGCCGCGTGCTCGCGCATGTCGAGCACCGCACGACCGACCACGATGCCGCGCCGTCGACGGTGCCGATCGAGGCGTACGCCGACGCCGCGCGGATCGAGCGCGAGAATCGCCGGCTGTTCCGCGCGACGCCGGTCGCGATCGGCCACGCGAGCCAGCTCGCCGAGCCGGGTGCGTTCGTGACGCACGATGCCTCCGGCGTGCCGGTGCTCGTCGTGCGCGGCGACGACGGCCGGCTACGCGGGTTCCTCAACGTGTGCCGGCATCGCGGCACGCGGGTCGAGCCGGCCGCGTGCGGCACGCGCAAGGCGTTCGTCTGCCCGTATCACGCGTGGAGCTATCGCTGCGACGGCGCGCTGCTCGGGATCCCGCACGAGCGCGGCTTCGCCGGCGTGGACCGCGGCGCGCTCGGCCTCGTGCCGGTGGCGGTCGGCGAGGCGGCCGGGCTCGTGTTCGTGCGGCCGATGCCGCTGCAGCCCGGCGAACCGGCGATGCTCGATGCCGCGGCGTGGCTCGGGCCGCTCGTCGACGATCTCGTCGGCTTCGGGATCGCGAGCGCGCACCGCCACGAGCCGCGGGTCCAGACGCGCGCGCTGTCGTGGAAGCTCGCGATCGACATCTTCCTCGAGGCCTATCACCTGCGGCCGACGCACAAGGACTCGATCTACGGCATGTTCTTCGACAACCTCGGGCTCGTCGATCGCGTCGGTCCGCACCTGCGCAACGTGTTTCCGAAGCGCACGATCCGCGAGCTCGCGACCGAGCCCGAGGCGAGCTGGGAGCTCCGCCGCCATGCGAACGTCCTGTTTCACGTGTTCCCGAACACGCTGATCCTCGTCGAGCCCGACCACGCGGCGGTGCTGCACCTGTGGCCGATCGGCGCGACCGGCGCGCGGCTCGAGTCGTACACGCTCGTGCCCGAGCCACCGACGACCGACAAGGCGCGCGCGTACTGGGACGCGAACCACGCGATCCTGTACGGCGCGATCGAGGAAGACTTCGCGATGGGCGAGTCGATCCAGCGCGGGCTCGCGTCCGGCGCGAACCGCGAGATCCAGCTCGGCGCATTCGAGCACGCGCTCGCGCACTTTCACGCGCAGATCGCCGCGCACACCCGCGACTAGCTCCGACTAGCTCTCGGCGTCGGCCGGTCGTTCGTCGTCGAGCACGAGGCGAAGTCCCGCCGGCAAGGTGTCGCCGAGCGCGACGCGCTCCTCGCGCGCCTCGAGCGCGACGACCTGCTCGATCAGCACGACCGCGCGCTCGCCGCCCGGCAGCACGCGCACCGCATCGGCAAGCTGGGCGCGCGTCGCGTCGTCGAGATCGCGCGCGCGATCGCCGGTGCGCCGGCCGAGCTGCGCGAGCGGAAACGCGACCTTGTCCGGCTCCGGCCACTCGCCGACGACGATGTGACGGATCCAGTCGGCGACCTTCGAGGCCGGCACGACCGCGTTCAGCGGACCGTACAGCGGCACGCGCGCGCCGATGCGCGACAGCGCCCACAGGTGCACGGCGTCCTCGCGGCCCTTGCGCGACTCCATCCGGCGCACGAGCTCGTCGCCAAGCTTGATCTTGTGCGCGATCGGCAGCCGCTCCATGCTCGCGACCGCGCGCCACATCTCGGCGAGCTCCTGCTTGCTCGCCTTGACCTCGGCGAGCTTCTTCTGCTGCTTCGCGCTCGGCAGCAGCAGCTGGGCGAGCCGGTCGTAGATCTGATCCTGCTGGCCCTTCGCGAGGCCGCCCGCGATCCGCCGCCACGTGATCCACCACGCGAGCTTCGCCGGCTCGCTCTTCGGGTGCGCGAGGTTCTCGTTGAACACACCCCACATCACGCGCGACCGCCACGTGTCGAGCGGCGCACCGGTGCCGGGTCGCAGCAGGAAGCCGGCGAGGTTGAGCCAGCGCTGCTCGTGATCCGCGGTCTTCTTGCGTCCGGCCGCGACCTCGACGAGCGCGTCGAACAGCGCACGCGTCGTCATCACCGACCAGTCGTCGCGGCGCGCGTCGAGCAGCGTCTCGAGATCGCGCGTCAGCGTCGCGAGGCCGCTGCCGGTCGTGAACGCGGCGGTGATCTTCGCCTTCGCCTCGTCGGCTTTCGGATGCGGCGCGGCTTCCTCGCTCGGCGCGTGGGTCGGCACCGCGCCGCCCGACCGCATGTCGAACGCGAGCCGCCAGGTCTCCGCCGTCGCGCCGGCCGCCGGCTCGCGATCGACGCAATAGATCTCGAGCGCGCCGAGCTCGCTGATGTGGACCTCGAGCCGCACGGTGACCTCCCCGCGTCCGCGCGCGCGCAGCACGGTCACGATCGGCGGCAGCTCGAGCAGATCGCTGCCGTCGTCGACGGTCTCGGCCTTGCCGTCCCCGATCGGCACGAGCGCACCGGGCTGATCGTCGCGCGTCGTCGACGAGTACAGCCGGAAGCTGACCGGCCGGTTCGTGACGAGCCGGAAGTCGCGCTCGAGCTGGACGCGCGCCCCGTCCTCGAGCCCCGCCGGGGCGAGGCACACCGCGTAGCGCGCGGGCTCGGTCGCGGTGCCGGCCTCGGTCGTCGGCACGCGGCGGCGCGACCCGGACGCATCGACGCCGACGTAGAACGCGCGCGCCGTGCCGCCCTTGATCCGCGTCGCGAGGCCGCGGCGCACGAGGCCGTAGTACGCGGCACCTTGCGCGACCGCGAGCTCGGGCATCGTCGCCGGGAGCTCGCGCGGCGGCGTGCCCTGCCACTGCCCGAGCTGATCGAGCACGCGCTGGCGGAGCGACGCCGGCGTCATCGCGCCGCCGTTGAACAGCACCGCGTGGACGCGCTCGCCGCCGTGGCGCGTGAGGAATGCCGCGAGGTGCCGCGTCACTGCGGGATCCGTGGCGTACGGCAGCCCGAACTCCTGGAGGCCACCGCGGCCACGTGCAAGCGGGGCCGCCTTGTCGACGAGCGGGAAGAAGCCGTCGAACAGCACCTGGTGGAGCTCGGCGCGCGAGACCTCGTCGCGCAGCGTGCCGCCGATCAGCTTCGCGCCGCGGCTCTGGACGACGATCGGCGCGGACTCGGGCGGACTGTCGCCGAGCAGCGTCTCCTTCGCGAGCCGGCACGCGTGGACGAGCCCGTGCCACTGCAGCGTGTCGAGCTTCTTCGCCGTGCGCTGCACGATGCGCTGCTCGACGATCTTCGCGAGCGTCAGATCGAGGTTGTCACCGCCGAGCAGCAGGTGGTCGCCGACCGCGGTGCGCGTGAACCCGCCGCCTGCCGGATCGACCTCGATCAACGTGAAGTCGGTGGTGCCGCCGCCGACGTCGAACACGAGGATCCGCTCGCCGGGCGCGAGCGACTTGCCGCGCGTCTTCTCGATGTACGCGTAGAACGCGGCCTGCGGCTCCTCGAGCAGCACGACCGGCGGGAACCCGGCGCTCGCCGCGGCCTGCAGCGTCAGCTCGCGCGCGGCCTCGTCGAACGACGCCGGCACGGTCACGAGGACTTCCTGATCCTCGAACACGTCGTCGGGATGCGCGAAGTCCCACGCCTCGCGAATGTGCGCGAGCACCATCGCCTGCGCATTCACCGGCGACAGCTTCGGGCCGTCGCTCTCGCCCCACGGCAGGATCGGCGCCTGGCGATCGACGCCGGGGTGACACAGCCACGACTTCGCGGACGCGATCATCCGCGATGCCATGCGCGCGCCCTGGTTGCGGGCGAGCTCGCCGACAATCGGGCGCACGGGCGCGGACACGCTCGCCTGCGGATCGTCCTCGCGCGCGACCGGCCGCCACGGCAGCGACGTCTCGTGCGCCGCGAGATCGATGCCGCCGGCGAGATAGACGAACGACGGCAGCTGGCGGCGCGGCGCGACCTCGCCCGGCGCGACGAGCTGCGGCACCTCGAACACGCGCACCGACTGATCGGCCGCGCGCGTGTCGACGTAGGCGACCGCCGAGTTCGTCGTTCCGAGGTCGATGCCGATCAGGTACCGCGCGGCGGGCACGCTGCGTTCCTACCGCATCCCGCGGACGGTGCGCTACTTGCGAGAGACCTTCGTCGGGACGTGCAGCTCCATGAAGCAGTCGATGAACGCGCGGGCATCGACCGCGAAATTTCCGGTCACCGGCGGGCCATCGCCGTGCTTGGAGTGCTTCTGACCGTCGCGCTCGGCGAGCACGGTGCGGTTCTCGCGGCGCGCGAGGACGTAGTCGTGCTCGAGCGTGTAGTAGCGCCAGAACGCGGGGTCGTTGCGCTTGACGAGCCAGCCCGCGAGGTAGGCCTCGCCCATCTCCTTCGGCGGCGGCAGGCTGATCACGCCGATCCGGTACGGCTCGCGCAGCTCGGCGTGGATCTGCGGGTCGTGCGTCACGAACGCCTGCGACCACACGATGTCGAAGAACGCCTTCTCCTTGCGCTCGATCGCCGAGATCAGCGTCGCGGCGCCCTTGAGCTTCGTGTGGTTCGGCAGGAACACGTGGGCCAGCGCATAGGCCGGGGACATCGCCATGGTGGTCCTTTATACGCCGGCGACGCGCGGTTCACCCGTCGACGACGAGCTCGAACCCGCCGCGCGCGGTCGCGATCAGCAGCTGGAAATAATCGACGAAGCTCTGGTGTTCGGCGGCCGCGGGTGGCGGCACGAGGTGTGGCGGCAGCGACCGCGGAAACTTCATCCAGCCGACGATGCGGTCGACCGTCGCGAGCTCGACGGGGACGAGCCCGAGCAGCACGGCCGCGAGCGGGAACAGCTGCGCGAACGCCTTCGGCAACGCGAACAGCGCGAGATCGAGGATGCGGTCGGACGACACCACGAGCGCGCTGCCGTCGCCGAGCTGCCATGCGCCGCGACACGCCTCGGTCGACTCGAAGAACGTGCGACCCCGCCGGCGCAGCTGCGCGACGTGATCGCCGGCGATGCCCATCTGATCGAGCACGTTGACCGTGACCGCGGCGCCGAGGCCCATCGCCATCGCCCGCTCGACGAGCCACGCCTCGGTCGCGGCCCGGATCGGATAGCCGATGAAGCCGTAGCAGCCGAACGGCTGATCCGTGCTGCGCGCGGAGCAGCCATCGCACCGCGGTGCCCACGGGGCGAGCTCGCCGTCGAGATCGGCGGCGGTCACCGTGGTCTCGACGAGCTGGCCGTCGCGCACCGTGTGGACCGGGAGCGCGCCGCCCGGGATCTGGATCTGGACCGCGCGGCCTTCGATCACGAGCTCGCGCGCCGCGAACAGCTGGGCGTGACGGCGACGCGTCATCGCCGCGAGGAAGCCCGGCGGCGTGAGGTGACGCTGCAACGCGCAGCCGCGCTCCACGTAGTAATCGACGCCCATGGGCGGGTCTGGTAACACCAGGCGTTCGCCCGCACCACCGGTTTTCGGTTGCAGGCAGGTTGCAGGAGGCCAGATGACGAAGGACACCGAACGACTCGAGACGCCGGCATTCACGATCGAGCCCGGCAAGCTGACGCGCCACGGCAGCGGCTCGTCGCGCACGCTGCTGCGGTTCGCCGCCCCCGCCGCGCGTCACCTCGACGGCGGCTTCGACGCGAGCGTCAACATCGTGCTGCACGACGCGCAGGGCCGGTTCATCGGCCGTCGCGGTGGCAGCCGGGACAAGACGATCCTCGGCAACCGCGCGATCTGGATCCACGAGGTCGATAACGACTGGATCGCGCAGGCCGCGCGCGTCACGTACGAGATCGAGCATCGCTTCGACTACCGCCGCAAGATCGTCGCGGGCGAGCTGCCGCCGCTGCCGAGCGACGCCGACACCAGTGACTATTTCCGCTGGCTCAACCTCGATCCGCGCACGCTCGAGGATCGCGCGGTCCGCTTCGACTTCGCGCTGTGGGCACGGTCGAGCGAGCTGACGATCACGATCTCGCAGGAGCCGAAGCTCGTGACCGACTCGTGCCGCTCCGAGCTCGAGCTCGATCTGCTCGACGGCGATCACCAGCTGTGCTTCTCGCGTCCGCTGTCGACCGGGCTCAACTACGGCCAGCCGAGCTACGACGACACCTCGATCTCGATGGACCGCCGCACGCTGCGGATGCTGAAGTTCTTCGAGCTGCGCGGCCGCACCGAGGCTCGCGCACTCGCCAGGCTCGTGATCGACGGCCTTCCGAGCTGACACCAGCCGCGCTACACCCGGGGCATGGATCCCGTCGTGGCGCTCGGTGCGCTCGTGCAACAAGCGGCTTCTGCCGTGCTCGGATCGGAGCACGTGGTGGATCCGCAGGTGCGCCGATCCGCCCACGCCGACCTGCAGTCCGATGTCGCGCTCGGGCTCGCGCGCACCGCGAAGCAGCCGCCGCGCCAGCTCGCGCAGCGGATCGCCGACGCACTGCCCGCGAACGAGCTCGTCGAGCGCGTCGAGCTCGCCGGCCCGGGGTTCCTGAACGTCACGCTGCGCACCGACTGGCTCGCGCGCACCGCGTCCGCGATCGCGCACGACGACCGGCTCGGCGTCGCGCCGGCCGAGCGCCGGCACCGCGTCGTGATCGACTACGCGTCGCCGAACTTCGCGAAGGAGATGCACGTCGGCCACCTGCGCTCGACGATCATCGGCGACTGCCTCGCGCGCACGCTCGCATTCCTCGGCCACACCGTGATCCGGCAGAACCACCTCGGTGACTGGGGCACGCCGTTCGGGATGCTGATCGAGCACCTGCGCGATCAGGCGGTCGATCCACTCCTCGCGGCCGATCCAGCGCGCCGCGAGCTCGCGCTCGCCGATCTCGCCGCGTTCTACCGCACCGCGAACCAGCGCTACGTCGACGAGCCCGCGTTCGCCGAGCGCGCGCGGCGCCGCGTCGTGCTGCTCCAGGCCGGCGACGCCGACACCCACGCGTGGTGGACCCAGCTGATCGCCGCGACCACCGGCAACATGCAGCAGATCTTCGACCTGCTCGGCGTCACGATGACGCCCGCCGACGTCCGGCCCGAGAGCTTCTACAACGACCGGCTGCCGGTGCTCGTCGACGAGCTGCTCGCGTCGGGGCGCGCGAGCGTCAGCGACGGTGCGGTGTGCGTGTTCCCGGCGGGATTCACGAACCGCGAGGGCGGGCCGATGCCGCTGATGCTGCGCAAGCGCGACGGCGGCTACGGCTACGGCACGACGGATCTCGCGGCGATCCGGTATCGCGTCGACGAGCTCGGCGCGACGCGCATCCTCTACGTCGTCGGCGCCGCGCAGGCACAGCACCTCGGGATGGTCATCGCCGCGGCCGGCGAGCTCGGCTGGCTAGGCGACGCGCGCGCGATGCACGTGCCGTTCGGCATGGTGCTCGGCAAGGACGGCAAGCCGCTGAAGAGCCGCGCCGGCAACGCGTTCCGGCTGATCGATCTGCTGCTGCGCGCGGTCGAGCGGGCGCGCTCGGTGCTGCCGAATCGCGTCAAGGAGCTCGCCGACGACGCGCGCGAGCTCGTCGCGACGATGGTCGGGGTCGGCGCCGTGAAGTACGCGGACCTGTCGTCGGACCGGATCAAGGACTACGTGTTCGACCTCGATCGCATGGTCGCGTTCGAGGGCGACACCGGCGGCTACCTGCAGTACGCGCACGCCCGGATCCGCACGCTCCTCGAGCGCGCCGGGGTCGAGCGTGCGACCGCCGCGATCGCGATCACGGATCCGGCCGAGCGCGCGCTCGTGCTCGAGCTGCTGCGATTCCCGAGCGTCGTCCACGCGGTCGGCGACCTCGAGGCCGATGTCGCCCGATCGCTGCAGCCGCACCGGCTCGCCGGCTATCTCCACGATCTCGCGGCGGCGTTCGCGCGGTTCTACGACGCCTGCCCGATCTTCGGATCCGCCGACGCGGTGCGTGACTCCCGGCTGGCTCTCGCGGACCTCACGGGCCGCACGCTCGCGACCGGCCTCGGGCTGCTCGGGATCGCCGCGCCCGACCGGATGTAATCGCGCGCGGCCGGGCGCATACTCCGGCCATGAGATCGGCCGGCGCTGTGATCGTCGTCGCTGTCCTCGCCTCGGTCGCGCATGCCGAGGGCGAGCGATCGCCGATGATCGGCGGCGCGCTCGTCGCGACCCATGCCGAGGAACACGACGACGACATCGGCGGGGTCGAGCTCGAGGCGACGTGGTGGTGGCACCGGCTCGGCGTCGCGCTCGAGGGTTCGCGGCGCTGGGACCTCGCGACCGGGGACGTCGCGACGTCGACGGTCGGTGCGAGCGCGCGCGTGCTCGTCTACGACTGCCTGGTCCCGTCGCTGTTCGAGCCGCGCGATGTCGAGCTCGGGATCGAGCTGCACGGCATCGTCGAGCGCGCGTGGTGGGGAGATCGTTCGGGAGACCAGCAGGCGAACCACTACGGGTTCGGCGTCGCGATCCGGCTGCGCGGTGGCGGCGACGCCTGGTTCTCGACGCTGCTCGCCGAGTCGCGGCTGTTCGTGCGCGTGCTCGCCGCGCGCGCCGACGCACCGGACATGACGCTCGCGCGCACGACGATGCCCGCGATGCTCGACGGCGAGCGCAGCGTGATCGTCGGGCTCGGCGCGGCGTGGGGCGTGGGCCATGCGGCATATGCCGACAAGTTCCGGTACCGCTGGCCCGATCCGTTCGCCGAGCACTGACGAGACCCGGTCGCGCGCGTCGCGGCTCGCGTGTCTTCGCTGCATGGCAGGTGCTGACAACGAACACGCGACACTTTCCTGTCGCGATCGGTCGCAGTGCGAGGCGTGCGATCGCAGCCCACATCTCGCTACGCGTGATGTTCGTTGCACGACGGTTTCTTCATCGTCATGTGTCGCGTCGTCGAGTGCACACGATCATGTGAGGTCGACAAATCGCAACGAGCCACGCGGAGTCAGCGCGTCCGCTTGGCGGATCGCCGCAGCGCCAGACCAAGCTCACGTCATGGGATCGGATTCGCCGGCATCGCGCTCGAAGCGGATCACCGAGCGGCTCGCCGAGCTCGAGCGCGAGGTCGCTCGCTATCGCGCGCGTGCGATCGAGGTCCACGCGAAGCTCGTCGCGCTCGAGGCCGCGCGCGGTCCGGCGGTCACCGCGATGCGCGAGACGCTGGTCGACAGCTCGGTCCGGATCGCGCGCGGCGCGGTCGCGCTGATCGATTCCGCCGAGCCGCAGAACGCGAACCAGCCGAGCGAGCCGGCGTTCACGCGCAAGCGCTGATCACGCAAGCCCGAGCACGGCGCGCGCGAACGCGATCGCATCGGCGCTGGTCGCGGCCGCGAGCCGCTTCGCGCGCGCGGGCCCGACGATCCGCGCGACGGTCGGCCACGCCGCGACGACGTAGCTGATCGCGCCGATCACGTGCAGCAGCGCGAGCTCGGGATGCTCGACCTGCACCGCGCCGGCGGCGCGCGCTCGCTCGATCATCCCGGCGGCGCGCTCGAGGAACGGCGCGAGTGGAAATCGCGTCGCCTTCGCGAGTCGCGCCGGGTTGTCGAGTAGCTCGCGCAGCAGCAGGCGCACGCGATCGGGGCTGCGCGCGCTCCACGCGACGAGCCCGGCGACGAGCGCCTCGATCCGCGCGACGTGCAGCGCGCGCTCGACCTGCTTGCCACGCGGCTCGACGCGCTCCGCCGCGATCGCGTCGAGCTCGTGCATCAGCTCGTCCGCGATCGCCGACAGCACCGCCGCGTAGAGCTGCTCCTTCTTCGCGAAGTGATAGACGAGGTTCGCGAGCGGCACGCCGACCTCGGCCGCGACGTCGCGCACGCTCGTGCCGTGGAAGCCGTGGGTCGCGAACAGCCGCTCGGCGGCGACGACGATCCGGTCGCGCGCGCGCGATCCCTTCGGCGTCAGGCTGCGGCGCACGGCCATCGCGGCATTATAGTCATGCGATCAGCGGCTCGAGCGTCAGCACGCGCTCCCACAGCGCCGCGAGCTCGCCCTCGATCGCCGGCGTGTCGACGTACGGTGGTGGCCGCATGCCGAGCGCGTCGCCGAGCAGCTCGTCGAGTACGCCGCGCTCGAGCACGAGGTCGCGCAGCACGTCGAGCGCGTCCGGATCCGGATCGCGCAGCAGCGCGTCGATCCGCGCGTCGGGATGGTGCGCGAGCATGATCGTCGCGCGCGCGATCTGCGCGAGCTCGTCGTCCTTGTGGACATAGGCTCTCGTCGTGCGCTGGCCGACGAGCTGCACCGGCGCGGCGGCGACGACCGCGCTGTGATCGTCGAACAGCGCGAGCCGGATCCGCGCCGGCGTGATCGCGCCGTGCCGGCGGTCCGCGTGGTGGAGCTGGCGGACCGCGAACCGCGCCGCGCCATGGACGCAGCACGCGGCGGTCCACGACAGCGCGAGGCCGGTCGCGGCGAGCGTGCGGACGTCCGCACCGTGGCAGTAGTGCGTCAGCCAGTACTTGCCGTCGTCACGCCGGCCGAGGTTGATCACCGGCGCGAAGTACGGATCGGCGATGTTCAGGAACAGCTCGGAGACATCGCCGATCCGGCGCAGCACGCCGGGCTGGAGGTGGCCCGCACGGTCGGTCCACGCCGCGATCCAGCACGGCTCGTCGTCGGCATCGGACAGCAGCGGTCCGCGCCACACCGGATGCGCGGGCTTCCACTCGTAGATCCACTCCGCGTCGAACGGCTCGTGCGCGATCGCGACCGGTGAGACGACGCGATGCTTCGCCTGCGGCCGCGTGCGCACGAGCTGCGCGATCGCCGGATTCACTCGCGCTCGCGCACCGAGTACTCGAGCTTCCACCGCCCGCTGCCGTCGCGCGCGACGCACCACAGCTCGAGCGTGCCGACCTCGGTCACGAGCGCCTCGAGCCGGACCGGGACGAAGTCGCCCGGCTTGTGCTCGGCCTCGGCCTCGACGAGCTTCTCGACCGGATCGAGCTCGACGAGGCCATCGGCGTCCGCATCGAGCAGCGTGCCGGCGGTGTCTTCCTTGCGCGTCGCCGCCGCGAAGAACCGGAACGTCGACAGCTCGCCGACGACGACCCCGAGCTCGTCGTCGGGCAGCGTGACCGCGGAGCCTTCCTCGAGGCCCTGCGGCGCGACGCACAGCGCCTTGACCGGCGGCGCGAACCCCGGGATCGCGGGCATCGCGCTCTCGATGCCGATGTAGTACGCGCGCGCGGTGCCGCCGCGGATGCGGATGCCCTTGCCGGCGCGCACCTGGCCGTAGTGCGCGGCGCCGAGCGCGACCGCGAGATCGAGGTCCGCGCCGGCGAGCACGCGCACGTCGCGGCCCGACCAGGTGCGCAGCAGCTCGACGATGCGGTCCTGCAGCCGCGTCGCCTTCATCACGCCGCCGTTGAACAGCACGTGCGTCGGCATGCGCCCGAACCGCCCGAGGAACTCGGCGAGGTGGCGCGTGATCGCCGGATCGTGCGCGTAGGGCAGGCCCATCTCGCGCAGACCGGCGGTGCGGCGGCGCTGCGCGACCGCGTTCGCCTCGACGACCGGGAAGAAGCCGTCGACGAGGAACGTCTCGGCTTGCTCGCGCGTGACGTCGGTCTTCAGCGTGCCGCCGATCAGCTTGCTGCCGCGGCCGAGGATCGAGATCGGGACCGAGTCCGGCGCGTCCGGGCCGAGCAGCTGCTCCTTCGCGCGGCGGCACGCGTGGACGAGCGCGCGCTGCTGCATCGCATCGATCGGCTTGCCGAGCTGGCGCTGGACGAGCGCGGACAGCGCGAGGTCCATGTTGTCGCCGCCGAGCAGGATGTGATCGCCGACCGCGATCCGCTCGAGCGCGAGCGCGCCGCCCTCGTTCGCGACCTCGATCAGCGAGAAGTCCGTGGTGCCGCCGCCGATGTCGCAGACGAGCACGACGTCGCCGGGACCGAGGTCCTTGCGCCACGCATCACCGCGCGCCGCGAGGTACGCGTAGAACGCGGCCTGCGGCTCCTCGAGCAAGGTCACGCGATCGAAGCCGGCCTCGCGCGCGGCGACGACCGTCAGCTCGCGGGCGACCGGATCGAACGATGCGGGAACGGTGAGCAGGACTTCCTGCTCGTCGGCCGGATCGTCGGGGTTCGCGTCATCCCACGCCGCCCGGAGGTGGGCGAGGTAGCGCGCGCTCGCGTTGACCGGCGACACCCGCTCGCCGCCCTCCATCTCGGCAT
>DASTLB010000104.1:0-136444 GCA_035715365.1 Kofleriaceae bacterium
GCACACGCGCCGCGTGATGGATCAGTTTGGCCGCCCCCAGCGGCCACTGCCGAACACTCAGGTCGCAGCGATCGCGACCTGTGGATAACCGCGATCAGTTTGGCCGCCTCCTATGCGGTCACTCAGCCCCCCTCTTGACACGCGGGAGGCGCGCTGACAGTGTCGCCCTCGAGCAACGATAGATCTTGGAGATAGAACACCGGTGGATGCTCGTTGAGGAAATCGACGAGAAGCTCCTCGTGCCGACCTGCCGCATCACTGACGACGGCCTTCTCGGCGGTCGCCGATTCCGCCGAGATGGTGCGACTGCGCGAAAGGTCATACTTGAAAGGAAGCTTGGTCTTTCCCTGGCACACGGTGAAGGTTGCGGAGTTCTTGAGCTGCGCGTCGACGTCGACGCGGAAGTCAACGAGCCACGAGCTCGCACCGTTCACCCGCACGAGTGCGGAGGGCTTCAGGTACGCCTCGATCGGAAGGTCCGCCGCGACGATCTTGGACGTTAGTTTCGTAGCCCGACTCGCGATGCCGAGTTTGTCGAAAGGTGTTCGAGTCGACACTGCCCGCGTGTCATGCAGCTTCGACGCGATCATCCGAAACCACGACAGCAACCGAGGCAGCTGTTCCCACTGATTGGACCAAACCTTCGAACCGGTGCTGAACCCGATCGTGATGTCTTCCCCGTTTTGCGAGCCGCGCAGAAACGCATGGCCTTGGTCGTAGAGCATTCCATCAGCGGCGCGGATCGCGTTCTGCGCGGAAGGGCCGCTCATCATTCGGTACGATTCCGCTCCAGCACCACCAGCGCCCGCGCGGTTTCGCATTCCGACCGAGAAGAAATCGGGGTTGTCGATGGATCGCATCACGCGAACCACTTCGCTCGGCGCCAACCGACGGTATCGAGTTCCGGCGACGGATTCGATGAGTGCGTCGTAGACGGCGTTGGTCCGCCGCGTCGTGCAGACGAATACGAGCCGTTCCTTCGGCATATGGGCGACGAGGAACATCTCGTGGGTCACGTCGAACCAATCGCGGTGGGTCGACCATCGCAGCGGCGAGACCTCCCGACCGATCCAGAGGAGCGCGTTCTCCTTCGTGCTCCGACGCTCGGTCAACTTCTCGAGTCGCCGTGGCACATCAAGCTCGACGTCGAGACTCACCGGACCGAGCGCCTCGTACACCTTGGCGTGAAAATACGGGCGCACCGTCCAGAGGACCGCGTTCTCTCGCTCGTCATCCATCGGCTCGGCGGCGACGGCGAGTGGCGCGAAGCTCGCGATGCTGGCACGTGTCTCCTTCTCCACGCTGATCCGTTGCTGGCTGAGATCCTCGACGATCTCGTTCCATTCTGCACCCGGCATGAACAACAGCTCGGCATCTCCCATGACTTCGCGGGCAACCGCGAAGAACGTGGCGTCGCCGACCGCCTTGGTCGCCGACGTCCGAGCAAAGCGGCCGATGAACTGAAGCGTGACCGCGAGCGACCGATGCGGCGAATGAAGGGCGGCGACTTTGAGGTTGGGCAGATCGAAGCCTTCACCCAGCATGTCGACCGCGATCACGCCGTCGAGTTTGCCGGCACGCAACTGCTCGACTCCTTTCTTCACGGTTCGATTGCTCAAGCCGGAGTGGAGTGTTTTCAGCTTGAGGGTCGTGCAACGTTTGTAGATCTTGAGGAGCTTGTCTGCGTGTGGACGACTCGAGGCGCGCACGACGAGTCGGTGCGCCAACTTCTTGGCTCGATCGGCCTTGATCTGCGCCGCTGCTGCCTTCGCGATCGCCTCGTCTTCGGTCACGCCTGACTCGACCTCGACCGGCACGAAGCGAAGTGTTCCGAACACTCCATCGCGTCGAGCCCGGGCAAGGTCATACGTGAAGATCAGGTCGCCACGGATCTCCTTGTCGTCGCGTCGAAACGGCGTCGCTGTGAAGAGGACCTGCCTGGCGCGTGGGAACGCCGTCGCGATTGCCGTATAGGTTCGTGCGGGAACATGATGTGCTTCGTCGAAGAAGATCGTGTCGAACAGATCTTCCGGCGGCGTTGGAACTCCTTCGAGTCCAGGACTGAGTGTCGACGGTGTGCCGACAACAACATCGCTGCCGGTCATCGCCGTCCACATCTTCTTCGACGTGATCCTCTTCGCCGACGTGAATACGCTAGGGATCCAAGCCGATGCGTCTACGACACCCAGGTCGCGGAGTTGATCGAGACTCGCGAAATTCTCCACGAGTTGATCGCGAAGCAGCCGACTTGGGGCGACGACGAGCACCCGCTTTGACCGCAGTAGGATGCTCGCCGCCATCATCACCGCCGTCTTCCCGGAACCGGTAGGCATCACCACCAGCGCTGGTCGTGTCCGATCCCAGAAGTGTGAGCAGATTGCATGGGTCGCTGCGAGTTGGGCAGCGCGCAGACCAGGAGCATCCCCTCCGCCAAGCGGAAGTCGCACCGTGTTCGCTAGCCGCGCGAAGCCGTCCCCATCGACCTTCGTCTCGTTCGCACTGCGCGCTGACACGGTTCCTCAAGGTTTGCATGCAAGCGAGGGGATCGATCGGAGAACCATCAGAACTTGCGCGGAGAGATCTCGCCCGGGATCTGCTCGCGAGAACCGGCAAGAAGCATCAGCAACTGATCGTGATCGCGAGCGCGATCACTCGACTTCGGATTTCACGATTGTCTCGAGCGGAAGTGAACGCGTGTACGGAATGCCCAACTGCTCCGCCATGAAGCGCGCGGTGATCTCTCGTGCTGCGCGCGCCCGCTCTTCGACGGTTGGCGGTTCCGTGCGCTCGGGCGGAAACATCTCAGCGAAGACCTCGTGGATCACGCGCGTGATCCGCTGGTCCCGGACCCTCTCGTCGATCACCTGCCACAAGCGCTCGAGCCGAGGCTGCCCGTCCGCACTCGAAGACGCGATGGCGCGGAAGCGATCCGCGGTGAGCGGCGCGGAACGTACCACACGCGCCTGGGCTTGTCGCGCCGCGATCGGATCGACGGCGTAAATAAGCGCTAAGGCCGAACCATCCCAAGCGTCGGAGACGAGGACCGTGTAGCGGAACGTCCCGAACAACTCGATGAAGCCGCAAGCGACTCGCGAGATCGGATCTGCAAACACGGCCACGCGGTGGGCGTGCGTCGGGAACGAACCGAGCTCGGCAACATCGGGAAACGGCGTGCCGTAGTCCATGCGGACGAAGTCCGCGCTGTCAGCGCCGTCGAGCACGAACCGACGGATCGCGATCGTACTCGGGCCTCGCATGGCTTCCGTACCAAGCTCGCTCGCCAGCATCAGGATGGCGATCTTCGCGACGGCGCGGTGGGTCTCTTCGCCACCGACACCACCGTCGATGCGCACGGGCCGGCACGTCGGTTCGATGGATTCCACCACCGTGGCGTTCTCGAGCCGCCGCCCCGGAAATCGACGCATGTACTGCGCCGTCAACTCGCGCACGCGTGCGACGGTGTTCGAGCTGATCGAGATGTCGTTCCTGCCGTCGGCCGGTTCATCCCGCACGATCGAACGCGGCATCACGAGTCGTCCGCCCGGCTCGAGATCGACCCGCTGTCCGTCCAGCGTCTCGAGGCCACGGATCGTCGCGGGCGGCTGGTTGCGGCCGGTGCGGATCCCGAGGAGGTTGCCGATTACGGCAAGCTGATCGGTCAGCGTGCGATCGATCGTGCGTCCGAACAGGTTGTTGTGAAACCCGCAGACGATGCGCGTCGACGTCTTTCGTCCCCCGATCGCGCTGTGAACGATGTGCTCCTCGGAGCCATCGAGAGGATTGTCGCAGAAGGTGCAGAGTCCGGCCACCGTCTAGGTTTAGCATTCGCTGGTCGGAGCGACGGCTCCGCTGCTCGGGATCACTCGTCGAACAACGTGTCGCTCGCTTCATCGATTGGCTGCTCCTGGCGCTGCCGGAACCTGGCGCCAGATCTCGTGCGCGACTCGAGCCAGTTCAGGTCCGGCAGGTCGCGCATGAAGCTCGGCAACTGACCATCGTACGAGATGCCGCCGATCACGCGCATGTAACGGTTCCACTCCAGCGCCCAGAACCACGTGCCGAGTTCGGCGTCGTCGCGACGCAACATCGCCTGGAAATAGCCGCCTGCTGTGACGATCCGCGCGCGCACGGTCCAGTCGCTCACCCGCTCCGACGCCGCGAGTGCTTGGCTGTTTCCCCAGTCGCCCGGCAAGTAGTCGCCCAAGACGTAGACGTGGCCTGGATACAGCAGCGTCAGCGGTTCGACGGTGCGATCGGCGTTCGTGACGAGCGCGTAGAGTCCTTGTACGTGGCGCAACGCGAGCCGATGGATGCTGTGCCGATCCGCTTGCGGCGGTCCGACGAACCCCATCCTGATCCCCAGACCGAACCCACGCATCTCGATCGTCTGCTCGTGAAACGAATCTGCGACGGGTCGTCCCGTCCACGGATGCATCTCGCGTTGCGACTTCGCGATCGCGCGCTCGGCGAAAGAGGTCTCGGCGATCGTCGGACTCATGAACTGCGTGATCGCGGAGATGTGTCCCTCGTGCGCGCTCTTGTCGTTGTTGCAGTCGCGGCACGCGTCGAAGATGAAGTTGAAGCTGCGCCCGCCATCGAGGGAGCCGCGCGGCACGAAGTTGCGCCCGACGAGGTGCTCCTTCGTCGCGATCACTTCGACATCGTCGAAGCGGCGGTTGCAGTACAGGCACACCTTGTTCGGCGGCTCGCGAGACCAGTTCGCCGGCTGCATGGTCCACACCGTACGGGATCAGTCGTGACCGCGCACGTCCGGTGTGTGGGTAGGGATCTGCTCGGATCTCAATCGAAGTCGAGATGCGGCCCGCAATGCCCGATCACGATCTTGCGGTCCTTTGCATCCCAGTGAAAGTGAATGCGGAGGGTCTCGGCGACCGAATCCTTCACGCCGATCTTCAAGTGCGTGAGCATTTGAACCTGCTCGCCCTTGTACTTGAAAGTGCGTCGCTTGATCCCGTCCTTTGGAAGATCGTTCTCCGTCGGAGCGAATTGGTTCTTCCCGAAGACCTTTCGAGCCTCGTTGTCGCCGCCGCCGCGGATGAGGGCCTCGTAGTACTCGGTCGCCAACGAGACGAGCAAGTCGAGCGCATCGTCGGGGTACTTGAACTCATCGGATTTTCGGGCCGACTTGAGGGCCGATTCGAGAACGATGATTCGCTCCGGCCATGTCGCCGCGATCAATCGCAGCGCGACTTCGGGAGCCACCTCCCCGAACAGAGACGCGGCGATGTCGGACCTTAGCTCGACGGGAATTCCATTCGCTTCCTTACTGGCCTTCGCGGCGAGCTGCTGCTCGAGTGCTTCGGCCTTGAGTCGCTCGCTCTGCGCCTCGAATTCGAGCTCGTCGATCCGCTTCTTGGCCTCGGCGAGTTGCTCGGTGACCTCGCGGTTACTCGCGTCGTAGATCTCGATGGTCTCGTTTGCACCGCGCAACGCACCTTCGAGCGCCGAGATCTGCTCTTTGCTCTGCGCGAGAATCGACGCCATCGACTGACCGGGGTCCGGTGGTGGTGCGGCGAGAACGCGCTCGGCGAATCGGCGGCGTTCTTGGCGATCGAAGTCCTGGATGCATCGGACCAGGTTCGACGGCATCGCCGCTTCTGCGATGCGTCCGGCGACGATGCCAGCGAGCAGATCGGTGCGGCGCTCGAAATCGCTCGCGAGATCGAGCAACCAAGTTCGAATCCATAGCGGATGCCGATGCAACGGATCCGACGGCTCCAACCTCGGCGCGTACAGACGAACGCCGCCATCGAAACACGTGAACCGTCGATCGAACCCCGCGTCGTTCAGCTCCTGGAACAGCGCATCGGCAGATGCACGAGACGTCAGCTCGGCCACGGTCACCATCCCGCGGAGGTGCTTCGCGAGTAAGGCCGCGTCCACGGCTGGTTTGTCGGTTCGCGCTCCGCGCGTCACGGCAAGGATGGGCACCGCGCGGTCGCGATCGCGAAGCACGTGACGGACGAAGGCCTCCGTATCATTCGCATCCCGCAGCGTTGCCTTGGCGTTGTAGAGGTCGCGCGGCTCGACACCGCCGCGGCTGTACGCTTTGATGATGTCGTCGACGACAGTTGGCGATGAAGCTCGCGGTTCCAGCTCGACGTTACGAGGCGCTGTCCGGATGATCGCATGCTCGATCATGCTCGCGTTCGTGGAAGCGCTGACGCGAACGACGTTGTGCCAGAAGATACTTCCGTCGCCGGAGTCGCGTTGAACCATGCGGAGCAGGGCGATGCCGTCGGCGCGGCGAACCTGAAGAAGGCAATCGTTATCACCCGGATGATCGCCCGAGCTCCCGAGCGCCTCGACGGTGAGCTTCGCGGGAATGCCCATCGCGAGGCGGCCATCGCGATGCCGCGAGAATCGACCGCGACCGAGTGCCCAATGCAGATACTCGTCGACGAGCGCATCCACCGTCACGCCGCCGATAGAGAGCTGAGTAAAAAAGGCCGGCTTCATCGTCACCTCGTTACGGGCAACGGTGTCGCCACCACGCCCTCCACCACCATCATTGCGCATGCGAACACGCTGGTTGGGACAAATATCAGGTAGCAGCGCTCGCCGTCGCGTTTGCACTTCGCGGACCACGATGTTCGTGATCGAACGGCGCGTTCACGACGAATCACCTACTTGACAGAACCGGTCCGCAACTGCAGGATGGCTTCAATCGTCGGGAAGAAGTGTCGCCCATGCTGGGCCCCGCTTTCCTCCCTCCGACCCTTCCCTGCAAACGGAGGCTGACAATGACTGCTACTACCCCTGTGCGTTTTCGGTTTCGTGTGGTCCGCGCGTTCAAGGCGCTGGATGACGGAACCCGGAAGAAGTGGGTGATCGTCGCGCACGCGCGCGATCTGCCCCCCAACCTGCCGCTCGACGCGAACGCTCGCGTGCCGAACGTGCTCAAGAACCAGACCTGTATCGAGCAGCGCGACACCTTGCTGACCCGACCCGAGGACTTCCAGATCTTCAACGGCGGTATCGTCTGCACCGCGACGGAGATCGAGTCGAAGCAGGACGGCAACCAGCACTTCGTCGAAGTCATGTTCGACCAAGACGCTGGCCAAGGCGTCGTCAACGGCGGCCACACGTACGCGCAGCTCCTGCACGTGGTGCACGACAACACGACGTACGCCGACGGCAAGAACCTCAAGGCCGTCTTGCTCAAGGACGCACGCAACGGCTCGGAGGAGATCGGCCGCATCGCGCTCGATGACGAGTTGCTCGCCGAGCGCGTCGCTCGTGCGCGCGACAAAGCGCAGGTCCAGATCGAGTTCGTCGCTCCCGTCGTCGATTCGGAGATGCTGGCTCAGATCGCGCGCGCGCGGAACCTCTCGCAGAGCGTCGACGCGACCGCGCTGCAGAACCTCGCTGGCAAGTTCGACCTGATGAAGTCGGTGCTCGGTGCCGCAGCGGCTCCGTTCGGTGCGGCTTTCCGCGATCGCGTCGTCTGGAAGACCAACCAAGAGATCCCCGAGGACGCAGTCGGCGGCGCGATCCCCGTGAAGCTGATCATCCAGATCCTCGCGCTGATGAACGCGCGGCAGTATCCGCCGGAGACGCGCGTCGCGAACGACGTGTATTCGCGTGCGGGCGTGGTCGTGCGTGAATTCGGCGAGGCAGAAGGCGACGACGAGAAGTACTACAACGCGCTCACGAAGATCTTGCCGGAGATCATCAAGCTCTACGATCACATCTACGCGACGCTGCCGGAGGTCGATCCGACCTACCCGTGGGCCGACGGCAAGTTCGATAGCGAGAAGAAGAAGAAGAGCAGCGGACCGACGCTCACGCCGTTCACGGGACGCCCCTGCGTCTCGAAGGTCGCGAGCGCGTTCGTGTGGCCGATCTTCTCGGCCTTCCGCGCGCTGCTCGCACAGAATGACGAGGGCGACCTCAAGTTCCGTGTCGATCCGATCTCGCTCTTCAACGACATGAAGAACGAGATGGTGACGACGGTCCAGACCGCGCACCGCCACCAGGCGCACGGGGTCGTGCACCAGGTCGGCAAAGACAAAGAAGTCTGGCTGCGTCTGCAGGGCCAGATCGAGATGGAGCTCAAGCTCCGTGATCGGCTCGCCGCGAAGAGCAAGAAGTAGCTGCGAACATCGGGGTCGTCACGGTGAAACGCGATGTCACCGTGACGTTCCACGCTGCTGTCTTCGACTCGATCACGAAGCACGTCTCGATCGAAGGCGCGACTCGATGAAGTGCAGCAAAGTGCTGCACTCGATCGGTGGATGTGATGTACCCATCCCCACCCACATACCCGAACGGAGTTAGTATGGTTACCAGCGTGTCGAAGGAACCGGCGCCTGAGTGGGTCTTCCCGTCGCCCGTCAAGGGCCAGCATTCCGGAGGCAACGCGAACCAGTTCACGGTTCCGCCGGATTTGGACTCGCTCGTCCGCGAGACGATCCAAAACGCGCTCGACGCGAAGTTGACGAACGGTAAGACCGTCTTCGTACGATTCCGATTGCTCGAGTTGACGGGGACCGAGCGAACCCGCTTCCTCGAGACGCTCGATTTCGCGGCGCTCAAGCCGCACCTCGAAGCCGTGACCAAGGATCCAGGGCCCGTTGGTCGGTCGATTCTGAGTGGCCTGCAGCGATTCCAGTCCGATACGAAGCTGCTGTGCCTCTACGTCGAGGATGCGGGCACGAAGGGACTCGAAGGCGCCGAAGAGGGACACAGCTCGTTCGCCGCGTTAGTTCGCAACGATCTCGATAGCCGAAAGTCGACGACGACCGCAGGCGGCTCGTACGGCCTCGGCAAGGCCGTTCTCTGGTCGTGCTCGCTCATCAGAACCGCCGTGTTCGGATCGCTGGCTGCCGATCAGGAATCGAAGGGCTTGCGCGTGATCGCGAAGGCCGATCTCGCGACGCATGAATCGAAGGGCGTGCGGTACCACAGCGCGGGCTGGCTCGGTGCGAGAGACGACGCAGCCGGATATGCGCTCTCTGTCTTCGGGCGCGCGAACCTCGCGAGTGGGTTTTCGCTTGAGCGTTCCGATCTTCCGCCCGACATCGCGAAGACAGGAACGTCGATGTGCATCGTCGGTTTTCATAACCCGTCGTCGGAGGATCCGCCCGATCCTGCCGAGTTGCTGCACGAGATCGAAACGAACGTCGCGTTGTGGTTCTGGCCCGCTTTGCAGCTCGGTCGATTGCGAGTCGACATCGTGTCTCAGCAAAACGCCAAGACGATCTCCCGCCGCACCGTCGATCCCGTCAATACGGTGCCGGAGTTCTGCCACTTGCTGAAGCGCTACCAAGAAGGCGGCGATAAGGCTGAAGGCATCACCGTACGCGACGTCGTGATCACCGTGCCGGCAACCAAGCCCGGCATCGTCGAACTCAAACCGAATGCTCAGCTCACCGCGACGGCGAAGTTGCTCGCGTCCGTCGTAGAGGCGGAAGCGCCAGTCGGTGTGCAGCCCGCCAACGTGGTCGCACGCATGCGCGGGTCATGGATGGTCGTCGATTACAAGCAGTACCCTGGCGCGGGTTCGCCTGGACGAACTTTCCACGGAGTCCTCTTAGCCGGTCAGGCAGTGAGCGATACGCCCGAAAACGTCGCTGCAGATCAGTTGCTCCGCGTCGCGGAACCACCAGCTCACGACGCATGGAACAACAAGCGAAACCTACAAGAGGCCTACTATCGCGGGGTTCTCGCGCGTCTGAACGATTTCGATAGTGAGGCACGGGCTCAGCTGCTGGAAGCCATTCGGCCGCCGTTGCCCGACGAGCAAGAAGGTCCAGACGACCTGAAGAAGATGCTCGCGCTTCTGCTTCCGAGCGACGACGGGCAGGCACGGATTCGCCCGACCTCGGGGAAAATCGATGCCGGGGCGTGGATCGTGACCGCGAAGGTTACGCTCCCCGATCCGGACGACGACTCCGTGATCGTCGCGATCAAGCCTGCACTCACTCTCGACGTAGACGGTGGACGTCCGGCCGTGGTGCCCTGGGACGTCAGTTCGCTTGCTGTCATCGCTGGCTCGAACGTGACCATGGCCAACGGCGAGTTCTTCGTGACCGGCGGCACCAAGGAGTTCGACTTCTCGGCGAAGACGGACGCAGCGGCTCATCCCGTCGATGCAGCAGAGACCATCGCCCGATTGACGTGCACGATGCGCGAGATCGAGAAGACGCCATGATCACCGGTGGCAAGATCTATCCATACGACGTCTTGTCCGACTTGCCGGTGAAGGTCACCAGCATCGAGCTGGTGGAACCGAGCGGAGGCACCAAAACGATTCCGCCGAACGCGATCAAGAATGCCCGGCTCCCGCTTCATGTTCTCGGAACCGAGTTCCCGAACTGGCGAGAGGTCTCGTTCGCGCTCGAATGCGATGTGCCGGCGAAGGACTTCGCGAAGGTCGCGACCGATGCCTCCAACGTCGACTTCGTCGTCGCGCTTCGCGACGGTGCGTCTCGATCGCGGTGGTCGGTTATCGGCAACAAGCTGCCGGGCGGGTCACGTTGGATCGTTACCATAACGCTTCCCCGATCGAGTCTTCGCGGTTCCCTGGAACTGGTTCCCTATCTCGTTCGCACCGCAGATGCCGCAGTACCGGATGCTACCCGTGCCGCACATCGGGGCGCGATCATCGGAATGGCAACCGCGATCGGCGTCTACGTCGATGAACCGGCCACCATTCCCATCTCGGGCGATGTCGACGTCCACTGGGTCTCTTTCAGCGACGATCCTCTGCTGAAACCGATGCGCGACCGCATGTTCGTCGTCGACGCGCTCGGGGTCCGGCCGATCGTAAAGCTCAACAAGGATCACGACGATCTTCGGCGCGCCATGACGAGCAAGAGTCGTCAGGGGCAACCTCAGGCGGCGCTACGCCAAGCGCTCTACTGCTACATCGTGCAGGAAGCCTTCATGTCGATCACGTTCGACGCGCTCGAGCAGGCGAAGCTCGCCACGGAAGAGGAAGGCACTCCAACGTTCCCAGTGTCGGATTGGAAAGCGGACGCCCTGAAGCGCGTGCTTCGCGAGGTGTACCGCGATCTCGATCCCGAAGCCGGCTTGGCGAAGGCCCTCGAGCTGTACAAGGACCAGGGCAACACGGCTCACCTCGTGAGCCTGTTCTCATCTGCCCTGCAGAGCACGATCAACGTGAAGAAGAACCTCCTCAAGTACCTCGCGGGGCTCCCGTGACGAGCATCGTGAACACCGGGCTGAAGACATCAGTGCGCAGCGACCTAACGACCGAGTTCCTCTCGAAGGGGCAACCGTTGCCGAACCTGACCCGCCACGAGCTTCCGCTCTCGTCGGGGATCGACATCGATCCGCTGCGAAAGCTCCTCGACGAAGGCGTGAAGCGGAAAGCGAACGGCGCGTTCAAGACTGCGTTCGACTACGACGGTTGGCTCGCGCCGCGCGTTCACTACTGCCTGCGGCTGACGAACCGACAGGCGTCGCTGCCAGAGTTGTGGCTTCGGCTTTCGATCGTCGATTGTTCCGACTACGTGCGGTCGCGCTGGGCGACGCCTGAAGGTGTCGTCAACCGCTACCGCTACACCGGCGAGCCCCAGTTCCTTCGACGCAACGCTCTGTCGCGCCTTTGGTGGGCGGCGGAGAATGCCCGGAACGGAGACGACTATGGACCCGTCGTAGTTTCGCTTGCGAACGCGGGCGTCGACCAGTACCTGTTCGACCTCCGGTACTCGCATTACCGCCCTGCTGTCATAGCGCTGTTGGATGCTCTCCAACAGAAGCCACTCGGTTTCGACCAGATGAAGAAGCTCAGCAACACGCTAAACGTCGCCCTCGGTTCGCGCTGTCTGGAATCGATGGGCGGCATGTGGATCGAGGGCGATGATCCGGTTTGGCTCGCCGCGAGTCCCGATCCGAATCAGGCGATCCAGGCGAACCTGAGTGCGCTCGCGGGACCAGCGACGGGCAAGATCGACCTGTCGAAGTGCAAGGAGCTACGCGACTGGTTGGGTGGAATGGTGGCTCAGGTCGGCGGCAGGTAATGATCGTGATGCAGCTCGACATGCCACTCGACAAGCGGGTGGAGCGCATCGAGTCGTATCGAGACGAAGGGGAACGACTCGTTCGAATCGTACGACGTCGCGATGGAACAACAGCCCAGTCGAGCGTACGACGCGTAGAAGGAATGCCGCCTGGTTCGCTTTGCAGCAAGTTCGATTGGACCTGGTTGCGAGCGACGAGGGCGCCACGGCAACCGACGACGGACAAGGAGATGCGGATCGCCGACCTGTTTTCGGGCGGCGGGCTCATGACCTTGGGAGCGATCGAAGCACTTCGCGCGATCGGTGTTCGTGCAGTACCGGCAATGTTTCTCGACATGGAACCAGCCGCTGCGCATGCGTGCAAACGGAACTTTGTCGACGCAATCGTCCACACGAAAAAGGTCGAAGAAGTAATCGACGGCTCGCTCGGTGCGAGGATGACCTCGATCGAGCGCGAGCTCGTGTCTTCGGTGAAGAGCATCGACTTGTTGCTTGGCGGGCCACCGTGTCAGGGCCACTCCGACCTCAACAATCACACGAGGCGCAAAGACAGCCGAAACGAACTCGCGCTTCGAATGGCGAGATTCTGCGAGTTGTTCGAGCCGAAGCACGTGATCCTCGAGAACGTGCGCGGCATTCTTCACGACAAGCGGAGTGTCCTTGCTCGCGTCGAAGCTCACCTTCGATCATTGAAGTACTCGGTCGACACGATCGTCGCGAAAGCTGAACGGATTGGCGTGCCCCAGCGTCGGCACCGCGTATTCATGGTCGCGACGAAGGGACGCGATCTGGACCTGGCTGCGACGATGGCAGAGCTCGAAGTCCCTACGCGTGATTTCGCGTGGGCCTGTGGCGATCTTCTCGACCGTCCGAACGTTGGTTTCGACGCGGCACCAGTACCGTCCGCAACGAACAAGAAACGGATCGACTACCTCTTCGAGAAGGACCTGCACGACCTCCCCGACTCACAGCGGCCCGAGTGCCACAAGTACGGAGGACACAGCTACAAGTCCGTCTACGGTCGGCTGTGGTGGGATCGTCCGGCGCAGACGATCACGACTGGATTTCGCGCTGTCGGGCAGGGTCGATTCACCCACCCGAAGCTTCCACGAGCGCTGACCGCGCACGAAGCTGCGCGCTTGCAAGCGATACCGGACTACTACGATTTCGGCGACGAGAAATCGACCGCCGTCGCGACGCTGATCGGCAACGCAGTTCCTCCTAAGCTGGCGTACGCCGTTACGCTCGCGACGGTGCGGTGATGCCGAAGAAGCAGGTTGGCGCGGGTCGCATCACAAGGCGTCGCAAATCGAACCCAACGATCGATACAGCGACCGCCTACGGCGCAGTGGACGTCGGACGCATGAAGCAAGTCCGACGACGCTTGCTTCGATGGTTCGGTGAGAGCGGGCGAAGCTTCTTCTGGCGCGAGCAGAACCCAGACCCGTTTACGGTGCTGGTCGTCGAAATGTTATTGACGAAGACACGTGCGGAACTCGTCGGCCAGGTCGGGCGCGAATTGCTCGATCGATATCCTAATGCCCACGCACTTTCCCGCGCGAAGCCGCGCGACCTGCAGCGCGTTCTCTACCCGTTGGGGCTTCACCGCAAGCGCTCGAAACAGCTGGTGCTCTGCGCAGAGACGCTCGTGCGAGACTTCGATGGTCAGGTACCGAGCACCGTTGCAGAGTTGCTCTCCCTTCCGTACGTCGGTCGTTACGCGGCGAATGCCGTCGCCTGCGTCGCGTTCGGAGCGGCGGTCGCAGTAATCGACGCGAACGTGTCCCGGATCTATCAGAGGATGTTCTCGCTGCCACCCCCGCACGAGCGCCTCGCACTGGCGCATGATCTCTGGACGCTCGCGGATCGCATCCTACCGCCACGAAACGCCCGTGCGTTCAATTGGGCAATCCTCGACCTCGGCGGGACCGTGTGCACGCCGAAGTCTCCAACGTGTTCGACCTGTCCAGTAGTCGCGTGCTGCGATCTCGGACGCCACGAAACGCAGGGCGAGTCCGCCGCGCTTCGCGCCCCCGGTTCCGTCAGTCGATAGGAGCGTCATGTCGGATCAACTGTCCCTGACCATCGCGCTGGACACGCTCCGTCACCTGGGGATGAATCTGTATAGCAGCCTGCCTCCGGTTCTCTCTGAACTGGTCGCGAATGCCTACGATGCGAGAGCACGCCGCGCCGATATCGCGCTCGCGGACGAGAGCGTCACCATTTCCGACGACGGGATCGGGATGAACCGTGACGACATCCAAAGGAAGTACCTTGTCGTCGGTCGCGATCGTCGTGTGGCGGATCCTCCACCTCCACCAACGGCGGATCCGTTCGTTACATGGCCGCGGCGAGACAAACCGATGGGTCGGAAGGGCATCGGAAAGCTGGCCATGTTCTCGATCGCGAACGAAGTCGAGATTGTCTCAGTTCGCGGCGAGTCGATCGTGGCGCTGCGAATGAAGCGCGAGGACATCGAAGCAGCAGCCAAAGCTAATCAGCCGTACCACCCCGAGGAATTCGTCCCCGAGAAACCGCCACAAACGGGAACGCAGATCACGCTCAAGCGCCTACGACGTTCGCGCGCGATTTCGAAAGACGCGGTCGTGCGTGCGATCGCACGACGCTTCAGCGTGATCAACTCAAAGCCTCCTGGTTCTCCTCCTGACTCAGACTTCGATGTGTTCGTCGGCGGAGATCAGGTCACTGCTCAGCATTGGGACGTTTTCACGGCCTTTCAAGCTCTCTGGTACCTCGGACCCGAGAGTGCAGGCTACCGGGAACGGTGCCGACCCGACACGACGTTCGTTGAAGTCGAGAACGTCGTGACGATATCCGACAAGGAGACAGCGCACGTAACAGGATGGCTCGGTACGGTGCGCAAACCGGAGCAGCTGAAGATCAGAGCTGGCGAGACGGAGATCAACGACAACAAGATCGTGATCGATTGCCGCGGCAAAGTCGCCATCGCTAACTTTCTGCATCAGTTCGGCGAGTCCGGCGTCTATGCGTCTTACCTCGCGGGATACATCCGCGCCGACTATCTCGACGACGCAGAGGACATCGCGACGAGCGATCGCGAACGCATGCGAGAAGACGAACCAAAGGTGATCGCTCTCAAGGCGTTCGTTTGGAAACTGCTGAAACAGATCCAGACGTCGTGGACGGAGATGCGTCGCAAGAAGGCGCTCGACGATACGAAGGAGAGCCCGCTAGGTCCGGTGGTCAAGGACTGGCTCGAAGGATTGAGCGAGGACGAGCAAGATGATGCGAAACAACTCCTTGGTCGCTTGGCGACGATGCGGTTCTCGGCGGAAAGCGACCGTGCGCAGGTCTTGAAGTACGGGATTCTTGCCTTCGAGCGGTTGCGCGTGCGGAATCGGATCCACATCCTGCGCAACACGCCAGATGATCAGCTCGCGACTGTTGCCACGATGTTCGCGCTGGAGAGCGACCTGGAAAACGCGCTGTACGCGGACATCGCGAAGCACAGACTAGACGTCGTAAAGCAGCTCGAGGACTTGGTCGATGCGAACGCTAAAGAGCGCATCATCCAGGGTCACATCTTCGATCACCTATGGCTTCTGGAGCCCAGCTGGACGATTCAAGATCAACTCGGTGCTCGGCTCGAGGCACGAGTAACGACCGAGTTTGGTGATGTCTCGCTCACGCGTGAAGAGGAAGAGGGACGACTCGATATTCGCTACCGGCGTGCCGGCGGCATCCACATCATCGTGGAGCTCAAGAAGCCGAACGTCTCGAGGTCGGTGTACCAGCTACTCGATCAGGTCGCGAAATACCGCGTCGCGCTCGCAAAGTGCCTCCTCGAAGTCGAGAACGACGCCTCGCCGATCATCCAATGCGTGTGCTTGGTCGGACGGCGACCGAGGATCGGCGCTGATGAAGAGCGTGTACTCGTTGCCGCTGGCACGAAGATCCTGACGTACGACCAAGTGATCTCCGATTCGGGAAAGCGGTTCGCCGAGTACGTCCAAGCTCAACGACACTTCGGTCGCGTCCAGACGATCCTCAGCAAACTCGACGAGAAAGCGGCAGAGTCCTCGGAGACGTGAACTCGATGCTGACTAATCGCTGACTAGAACGGTGGAGTCGACTGCTTGCCTCACTTAACTAGTTGAAATCTTGAGCGGGATACCGGATTCGAACCGGCGACCTTCAGCTTGGGAAGCTGACACTCTACCGCTGAGTTAATCCCGCAGAGCTGCAGGCATCCTACTCCAGGAACCGGCCCGGTCAAGGGTCACCGAATTGTTCGCTACAGCGACGGCGCAACCTGCGTCTACTCCCCGCACATGGCGAACATCCTCATCGGCATCGTCCTGCTCGTGATCGGCATCATGGCGACGGCGACGTCGAAGAACACCGTCTACATCGGCGCGATCGCGGCCGGCACAATCAGCATCGTGCGCGGCTTGGTCGTGCTGTCGAAGGGTGACCGCCCGTTCTAGTAGCTGACGCCGAGCGTCGCCGCCCCGACGACGTAGCGGTCGGTCGCGTTGGTCACGCCCCGTTGCATCGCGAGCGTGCCGTTGCCGTTGAACTTGAAGTTGATCTGCGTGTACTCGAGGCCGAGCCGGACGTAGAGCTGCTTCGACAGCATGAGGTCGACGCCGCCGTCGAGCGTGACGCCGAGCACCGAGGCGCCGCCATACTGGTCCGATTGCTGGATGCCGCCGGTGTCGCGGACGAGCAGGCCGGCGATGCCGCCGAACAGCATCGCGGTCTTGGCGACCGGCGTCTCGGCGGCGACGCCGGTCTCGAACGCCTTGTAGTTGACGTCGGGGGCGTCGAGGTCGCCGGGGTTCATCAGCGCCGAGCGGTCGGCGACGTACTTGCGGCGCGCGTAGTCGAGGCCGAGCGTGATGCGCGAGGCGGCGCCGATCGGGATCTGGTAGCGCAGGCCGATGCCGTACTCGGCCTGATCGATCGCGGCCTTCGTCGTCGTGCCGGGGACCTGGATCGAGAGGCCGAAGGTCTTGTCGTAGTGCGCGGCGAGGCCGAGCCGCGCGAGCGCGCCCTTGAGGTCCGCGACCACGAGGTAGAGCTCCCCCTCGACGCGGCCCGCGGGCGCCGTCGTGCCGACCCGCGGCGGCGGCATGTCGGCCGTGTACGTCAGGCGCCGTAGCCCGTACGACGCACCGGCCGCGACCCGCGCGGCGCGCAGCTTGGGGTCACGCTTCGACGACGAGTCGTTCGCCTCCTCGACTTCCTCGTCGGTGAGCTCCTCGTCGTCGTCATCGGCGACGCGCTTCTTCTTCTTCTTCGACTTCTTCTCGGGCTTCTTCTCCGCCCGCTTCTCCGCCTTCTTCTCCTCGCGCGCCCGCATGGCCCGCGTGATCTTGTCGTCCTCCTCGTCGGCATCGGGCGCGTCCTCGGCGCCCTCGAGCCGCTGCAGCAGCTCGGCGCGCAGCTCGCGGCGGTCGTCCTTCGACGGCATCGTCTTGTAGCGGATCGTGAAGGTGCTCGGCTTCTTGCCGCGCGCGACCACGAGGACCTCGAGCTTGCGCTTGGCGCCGTCCTTCTCGAGCGTGCCCTGGACGAGCGCGGCGACCGCGAGCTTGGTGCGCAGGCGCTTGGCGTCGGTGCCCTCGACCGGTGGCTCGAGCTCGAGCTCGCGCATCTCGCGCGCGGTCGCCTTCGGGCCGGTGACGATCGCCTTGCCGTCGAGGGCGTCGACGATCAGGGTCGCGACCTTGTCGTCCTTGTCGCCCTTGATCGGCGCGACGGCGACCTTGGGCTTCGCGAGCGCCGGCGCGGTCGTCATCGCGAGGATCACGAGGCCGACGACGGCGAGACTGCGCATGGGAGCCCCGAGGATAGCCTCGTTCGGGCGGGCGCGCGCTGACCAAGCCTTACGGCGGCTTACGTCGGGCCTGGCGCGCTACGATAGGGGCATGTCCGCACAGGTCGCGACCCTGCTCGTCGCGTGTCCGGATCGGAAGGGGATCGTCGCGACGCTGGCCCAGGTGCTGTACGGGCACGGCGCGAACATCCTCGACGCCGACCAGCACACCGATGCGATGGCCGGGATGTTCTTTCAGCGGATCCGGTTCGATCTGTCGTCGCTGATGACGGATCGGGTATCGCTCGAGAACGCGATCCGCGAGGTGGCGGAGCGGTTCGCGATGGAGTGGCGCGTGTCGTATGGCAGTCAGGTCCGGCGGGTGGCGGTGTTCGCGTCGAAGCAGGAGCACTGTCTGTATGACCTGCTGATTCGCTATCGCGCGGGCGAGCTGGCGTGCGAGGTGGCGATGGTGGTGAGTAACCACGGCGAGGCGGAGGCGATCGCGCGGCACTTCGACGTCGCGTTTCATCACCTGCCGGTGACGGCGGAGACGAGGGCGGCGCAGGAGGCGCGCGCGATCGAGCTCGTCGAGGGCGCGGGCGTCGATCTGATCGTGCTCGCGCGCTACATGCAGATCCTGTCGCCGGCGTTCGTCGAGCGGTTTCCGGCGCGCATCATCAACATCCATCACTCGTTCTTGCCCGCGTTCGTCGGCGCGAATCCGTATCGCCAGGCATACACGAAGGGCGTCAAGCTGATCGGCGCGACCAGCCACTACGTCACGAGCGAGCTGGACCAGGGGCCGATCATCGAGCAGGCGACGATCCGGTGCTCGCACCGCGATTCCGTCGAGGATCTCGTGCGCAAGGGCAAGGATCTCGAGAAGCGCGTGCTCGCGAACGCCGTGCGCTGGCATCTCGAGGATCGTGTGCTTGTCTATGCAGGGAAGACCGTCGTGTTCGATTGATGCGCGTCCTCGTCGTCAGCTTGCTGCTCGTGTCCATCGCGTCGGCCGCGCCGTGCCCCGAGGACAACCGCGACAAGTCGCAGAAGCCCGATCACATCGTGCAGCTCGCCGAGCTCACCGACGGGATGACGGTCGTCGATCTCGGATCGGGGACCGGGTACCTGCTGTGCCGGCTGTCGAGCGCGGTCGGGGCGAGCGGGCACGTGATCGCGACCGAGGTGTCGAAGCCGCTGGTCAAGAAGCTCGCGAAGCGCGCGGCGCGCGAGCAGCTCGCGAACGTCGAGGCGGTCAAGGCGCCGGCGAAGGACGTCGGCGTCGCCGCGGGGACGGCGGACCGAATCGTCATCCTCCACGTGTGGCATCACCTGCCGGATCGCAGGCAGTACGCGGCGCGGATCGCGCAGGCACTCGCGCCCGGCGGCAAGGTCGTGATCGTCGACTTCGAGAAGGCGTCGAAGCACGCGACGCACGGGATCGCAGCGAAGCGCGTGCTCGCCGAGCTCGCGGCCGGCGGCATCGACGCGAAGCTCGTGCCCGACGAGATCGCGAACGACTACGTCATCATCGGCGTCGCGGCTTCGCCTTCGCCTTCGTCTTCGGTTTCGCCTTCGCCTTAGGTTTCGGCTTACGCACGCGCTTCTCGTACTTCGGCTCGTAGAGCTGGCACTCGACGCCGCCCGGCGCCGTGAAGTACGTGACGTGGCCGTAGCCGTGATCGGCCGGCTCCTGCTTGAACTCGACACCCCGCGCGCGCAGCTCCGCCATCGTCGCGTGGATGTCGTCGCAGTAGAACGAGACGTCGTGGGTGTTCGGTTTCGGCTCGCCGTCCTCGTCGGTGGGGTGGATGCCGAGGTCGCCCTCCGGGAAGTCGAAGATCAGCCAGCCACCGCCGACATCGCTGTGCGGCAGCTTCATCGCATCGCGGAAGAACGCGCGCGTGCCGTCCGGGTCCGACGAATACAGCAGGCCGTGAATTCCTCTGATCGCCATGGCCGCGACGGTAGCAGCAGACGTCGCCGCGCGGGCTACGTGGTGGGCGAGCGGTACTTCTCGAGCATCGCCTCGACGTTGCTCTGCAGCGCGGTCCGCCAGCTCGCCGGCGCGACGAGCTCGGCGTACGGGCCGAAACTCTGGACCCACGGAATGATCTCCCACTGCGCACTCGACCGCACGCGGTACACGAGCTTGCCGTCGGGCCGGCGCTGCTTGTGCTCGTCGGGGTGGAACGTGCGCTCCTCGATCTTCCAGGCGAGCTCGGCCTCGAAGACGATCTCGACGTCCTCCTCCTGATCGCTGACGAAGATGCCGAACGCACGCTGGACGTGGCCATCGACGTCGACGCGCGGCGCGGCGAACTCCTCGGCGGTGACGTCGAGCTTGCGGATCCGGTGGACCGCCATCGTCGTGATCCGCTGGTGGTCGCCGAGGCACGCGAGCAGGTAGAGCGCCGAGCGGTGCCAGACCAGCTTGAGCGGCCGGGCGCGGTGCTGACGCGTCGTGCCCTTCGAAGCGGCGTAATAGGTCAGCTCGCAGACGCGGCGGCGCGCGATCGCGTCGGTGAGCTCGTCGATGAGGTCGCGCTGCGGCTCGTAGTCGACGTGGCCACGCGTGTGCGGCTGGAACACGCGGGCGATCGCGTCGAGGCCGCCGTTGTGGCGCGGGCTGAGGAAGCCGCGGATCTTCAGGAGGACGGAGCGCAGGTCGTCGTGCAGCGGCGTGCCGGCAAGGCTGGCAAGCGCCGACGACGCGGCGTAGATCGCGAGCAGCTCGGTGGTGCCGAACGAGATCGCGTCGAGCGCGCGGATGCGGTGGTCGATCTTGTAGAGCTTCTTCTGCTTGCCCGCGGTCTCCTCGAGGATCGCGAAGTCGTGATCGAGCGTGGCGAGGTCGCGCTCGATCGTGGCCTTGCTCGTGCCGAGCTGGTCGGCGAGCTGCTTGACGCTGTACGGCTCGACTGCGTCGGCGAGCAGGCGGAGCAGCGCCCACTGCCGGACGAGTTGCTGCGAATCGGGACGTCTGGTGTTCGGACTGCCCATCACACGACCACTCACGATAGCCAGTATCGGATCGAGGACTGACAACGTGTGCGACAGCGGTGCGTAGTCGCGAGAATCACTTCGCTCCCGCTGCGTGGCGCGCGAGGCGCGGGGCGCCGCAGTTCGGGCACCGCAACGGCGTGGACGGCGAGCGGGCGGAGCAGTAGTCGCACGTCGAGAACGCATCGGGGACGGTGAGGTTCGCGGCGGCGAAGAAGTCGTTCGTGCAGCGCTCGCTGCAGAACCGGCGGAACTGGAGCTGGTGCGACGCGAATGCCTGCGCGACGGCATCGACCTCGGCGTCGGGGCAGGCCTGCAGGCGCGCGAGCACGTCGCAGGGCGTCCAGATGCCGTCGACGCGCTCGAACACGAACAGCTTGCGGGCGAGCGCGGTGTTCTTGCACCAGCTGCACGACGACGGGTAGTCGCCGCTGCGGCGGTGCTGGCGCGCGCCGGCGAGCGCGGCATCGGCGCGCGTGGCGCGCTCGCGCTCGTGGCGGTGGATCATCCAGACCGCGGCGGCGACGACGGCCGCGAGGACGAGGAGGCCGGCGAGCGCGTCCATCACCGGCCTCCGGCCCGGGCTTGGTCCGCGAGGATCGCGAGCGCGCGCGGTGGTGGCGGCGAGCCATCGCGCGTCGATACCGCGAGCAGGTGCGCGGTGCCGTCCGCGTCGAGGATGAAGCACGCGGTGACCGGCAGCCGGCAGGCACGGACGCGCGCGCGGATCGCGGGGAGTGCGGCGATGCCTCGCGTGCGCAGCAGGCGGATCGCGTGCGCGGAGCACGACTCGTCGTGCAGGCAGCGCCGGCGCAGGAACGGCCGCACGCAGAGGCGATAGCCGAGGATGGCGAGGATGCCGAGCCAGCGCATCACACGAACCTGACCACGGTGCCGTAGCCGCTGACGTGGAAGCCCGTCGACGAGCAGCCGAGGTTCTGCGTCGAGTACGAGTGGTAGCCGAAGCTGCAGTAGACGACCGCGTTGCCTCCGAGCGCGACCGCCGCGAGCTGGAGCTGGTTGCGCGCGGCCTCGAACGCCTGCTGCGGCGACGCCGCCGTGAATAGGCCGCCCGACGAGCCGCCAACCGCGAACACGATGTGGAGCGGCTGGTACTTGGCCTGGACGTCGCCGGTGGTGACGAGGATCGTCTCGGCGGCGGCGTCGAGCCGGGCCTTCTCCTGCGCTGCTTGTGCTTTCGACAGTTTCGCCATGCACGACCACGCTGCGATCGAACCGCCTCGAGGTGCGCGGCGGTCGGGTGGGCGGGATCGGCCGGGCGCGAGATCCGCCGCGCGGGCTGCAGCGGTCGGGGCGCACGACGGAAGGGATGGTCACGAACACTCGACAGCAGAGGGCCTACACGTCTGGCATGGGATGGCCGATTCGCCTCGGTGTGGGGAGGCGGGGATGAGGGTCGTCGACGGCATGCTGCTGCTCGCAGCGACCGATGTCTCGAACCACCTCGCGTGCGAGCACCTGACGACGCTCGAGCTGGAGCGCGCGCACGGCCGACGGTCGGCGCCACCGAGCTTCGATCCGCTGATCGAGATCCTCGCCGAGCGCGGGCGCGTGCACGAAGCCGACTACGCGACGTACCTGAAGGCGCGCGGCCTGCGCGTGGTGTCCGCGTCCGAGGCGAGCGTCGTCGAGTTGATGGCGGCGGGGGTCGACGTGATCACGCAGGCGTCGCTCGCGCGTGGCTCGTGGCAAGGCCGCGCGGACTTCCTCGAGCGCGTCGACCGGCCGTGTGCGCGCTGGGCGTGGTCGTACGAGGTGAGCGACACGAAGCTCGCGACGACGACGCGCGCCGGCACCGTGCTCCAGCTGTGCGCGTACTCCGAGCTGCTCGCCGCGCTGCAGGGCGCCGCGCCCGCGGAGATGCACGTCGTGACACCCGGACCTGGGTTTCCGCGCGAATCGTTCCGGTTCGACGAGTACGCGGCGATCTATCGCGCGGTGCGGCGCGATCTCGAGCAGCGCACACACGACGTTGCGATCACGTATCCCGAGCCCGTCGCGCACTGCGACAGCTGTTCATGGCGCGCGGACTGCGAGGCGCGCCGGCGCGGTGACGATCACCTGTCGCTGGTCGCGGATCTCGGACGGCTGCACCGGCGCGAGCTCGCGCGCGTCGAGATCCACACGCTGTCGCAGCTCGCGGCGATCCGACCGCCGTGGCCGCACCGTCCCGAGCGTGGCTCGCGAGCGACGTTCGACAAGCTCGCGCAGCAGGCGCGGCTGCAGTACGCGGCGCGAGGCCTCGACATCCCGCCGTACGAGCTGCTGGAGATCGAGGCCGAGCGCGGGCTCGCGCGACTGCCGGCGCCGTGCGACGGCGACGTGTTCCTCGACTTCGAGGGCGATCCGTTCATCGGCGAGCACGGGCGCGAGTATCTGTTCGGGTGGTCGACGCGCGATCGCGGCTACGAGGCAGTGTGGGCGTTCGACGACGCCGGGGAGCGCGCGGCGCTCGAGCGGCTGCTCGACCTGCTGCTCGAGCGGTGGGCGCGGTATCCGGAGATGCACGTCTATCACTACGCGGCGTACGAGCCGACCGCGCTGAAGCGGCTCGTCGGGCGGTACGGCACGCGCGCCGACGAGCTCAGCCGCATGCTGCGCGGGCGCCGGCTCGTCGATCTGTACTCGATCGCGCGGCAGGCGATGCGGGTCGGCGTCGAGAGCTACAGCATCAAGTGCCTCGAGCCGCTCGTCGGGTACACGCGGCCGCGCACGCTCGACGAGACCGGGCCGAGCGTGCGCGCCGTGCGGCTCGCGCTGCAGCGCGGGTTGCCCGAGGTGGTGACGGCACCGTGGCGCATCGAGGTCGAGGCGTACAACCGCGGTGACTGCGAGGCGGCCCGCGCGCTGCGCGACTGGCTCGAGGCGCGTCGCGACCCGCGGCTGTCGCGACCACCGCTGCTCGACGGCGAGCCCGAGGTGGTCACCGAGGTCCGCACGCAGGCGGCGCTGGTGACCGATCGGCTGCACGCCGGCGTGCCGATCGATCGCGCGGCGCGCACCGACGACGAGCAGGCGCGCTGGCTGCTCGGCCATCTGCTCGGCTGGTATCGCCGAGAGGCGCGCGTGGGATGGTGGGAGCACTTCCGGCTCGCGGCGACGTCCGATGACGAGCGCATCGAGGAGCCGCAGGCGCTCGCCGGGCTCGAGCACGTCGAGCGGATCCCGGTGACGGGCCGCCAGCGCGTGCCGATCGATCGCTACCGGTTCCCGCCGCAGGAGGTGCTGCTCGTCGCCGGCACCGACGTGAAGATCGATGCGGACACGAAGCTCGGGACGGTGCTCGCGATCGACGCGGCGACCGGCCTCGTCGACATCAAGAAGACGCGGGCGACGATCGACGTCCATCCGGCGTCGGTGTTCGCGTTCGACCATGTCGATCCGAAGCCGAAGGATGCCGCGCTCGTCGAGCTCGGCGCCGCGGTCGCGGATCGCGGGTTCGACGCGCGGCCGCTCGCGCGCGATCTGCTGTTCCGCGTGCCGCCGCGCGGCCTGACGGCACCGTTGCGCCGCGCCGGCGAGAGCGCGCAGGCGTGCGCGGTGCGGCTCGTGCTCGCGCTCGACGGTGGCGTGCTGCCGATCCAGGGACCGCCCGGGACTGGCAAGACGACCACCGCGGCGCAGATGATCGTCGAGCTCGTCCGCACCGGTCAGCGCGTCGGCGTCACCGCGACGAGCCACGCCGTGATCGAGAACCTCGTCGCGCGGGCGGCCGCGTACGCGCGCGAGCGTGGCGTGCGGATGCGAACCGTGCTGAAGCGCGACACCGAGTACACCGGCGACGAGGCGATCGAGGTGATCGAGAGCGCGCAGGACGTCGAGGCCGAGCTGTCGGAGCTCCAGCTGCTCGGCGCGACCGCCTGGCAGTGGGCACGTCCCGGGATGCGGCGCAGCGTCGACGTGCTGTTCGTCGACGAGGCCGGCCAGATGTCACTCGCCGATGCGCTCGCGGTCAGCGACGCGTCGCCGCGCATGGTGCTGCTCGGCGATCCGCAGCAGCTCGAGCAGCCGATCCAGGGCACGCATCCCGATGGCGTCGCGGTGTCGGTGCTGCAGCACGTCGCCGGCGAGGGCTGCCAGACGATCGCGCCCGACCGCGGCCTCTTGCTCGACGAGACGCACCGTCTGCATCCGCAGATCGCGCGGTTCACGTCGGAGCAGTTCTACGAGGGCCGGCTCGCGGCCGCCGGCGCGACGTCGCTACAGTCGATCACGACGCCGGTGTTCGCCTCGCCCGGGCTGTACTGGGTGCCGGTCGAGCATCGCGGGAACCAGAACCGCAGCGCCGAGGAAGCGGCTGCCGTCGCGGCGCTGATCGGGCGCTGCCTCGCAGCCGGTTCGCGGTGGACCGACGCGCGCGGCCGCGGTCGCCCGCTCGCGGCCGGCGATGTCCTCGTCGTCGCGCCGTTCAACGCCCACGTGCACGCGATCCGCGAGGCGCTCGCGGCGCGCGGTCACGACGGCGTTCGCGTCGGCACCGTCGACAAGTTCCAGGGCCAGGAGGCCGCGATCGCGATCTACGCGATGGCGACGTCGATCCCCGAAGACGCGCCGCGTGGGCTCGCGTTCCTCTACGACCGACATCGGCTGAACGTCGCGACGTCGCGGGCGCGCTGCGCGAGCATCGTCGTCGCGAGCCCTGCCCTGCTGCGGCCGGCGTGCACGACACCGCGCCAGCTGCACCTCGCGAGCGCACTGGTCCGCTTCGTCGAGCTGGCAACCGAGCTCCGGATTCCATCGTGATGAGACGGGATCTCTCCACGGCTGCGAGGGCACGTGGTTGTGCGTTACTGTCGCCGACCTCCAGTCGTGAGGACGAGCGTGGGGACGGAGCGTGAGCACCAGGAACAGCAGATCGTGCGACGGCTCGTGCGCGACCAGTGGGTGCGCTGGCACGGCACGCCGCGCGTCACCGTGCTCGCGGGCGGCGCGTACGCCAAGCGGCTGTGGTCGAGCTGGCTCGAGGTCAGTGGCCTCGCGGGTGCGCTACTCGACGACGGCGATGTCGATGCGTTGGTGCGTGGTGCGATCGCACGTGCAGTCGCCGCGCCGCGAGAACCGATCGCGATCACCGCGAGCCCGCAGGCATTGCAGGCGTGGCGCCGCGGTCGCACGGATCGAAGTGCCGCCATGTTCGACGAGGGGCTCCTCGAGATCGCCGAGCCGCCGCTCGAATCCGTACCGCAGACCGCCCATACGTTCGATGCGAGGAGCGCGGCCGAAGCGGCGCTCTTCGATGCGCTCGAAGCGACGCCGGCGACGTCGGGTCGGTTCCGCCTCAACGAGAGCTTGTCGATCCGGTTCGGCTCGCGCGCCGCCGAGGTCGACTTGCTGTCGCGCGGCGATCGGATCGCGATCGAGGTCGACGGCTTCCATCACTTCACGGATCCCGATGGCTATCGTCGCGATCGTCGCAAGGACGTGCTCCTGCAGACGCAGGGGCTGCTCGTGATCCGCGTGCTCGCCGAGGACGTGCTGCGCGATCCGCGCGAGGCCGTGAACTTCGTGTGCCAGGCCCTGGCGTACCGCCTCGAGGAAGGTGCGAGATGACGCTGCTCCCCGACCGCATGCAGACCCTGATCATCGCGCGTACGTGCACGAGCACCGCGCCGCTGAACGAAGCCGAGCTCGCACGTGCGCTGCGTCGCTTCGCACCGCCGACGCTGACCGACAGCGAGTGGGCGACGCGCGTGCACGACGCCGCAGCGTCCGTGAGCGGCAGCGCCGATCCCTCGATGCTCGTCGAGCGGATCGGCAAGCACGGCGCCAGGACGTGGGCGCACCTCGCCGATCGCGTGCTGCCGCTGCTGGGCCTCGGGGTCGCGGCCGGGGATGCGAAGGTGAGCGCGCGGCTGTCGAGCCGCGATGCGTGGACGGCCGCGATCGCCGGCCGGCTGCTCGGGCTGTGGCGCGACGGGGCACCGCCGTCGCTCGCCGCGGTATGCGATGCCTACGCATGGCATCGGCTCGGGCTCGCGGGAAAGCCGAAGCGCTGCCCGCCGGAGATCCGCGCGATGTTCTTGCAACGCGAGCTGGCGACCGAGGTCGGCGCGCCCGATCGGTTGCTGCGGCTGTACGTCGCGCGCGAGCTCGAGGCACCTCGCCCGGAGCTGCGCGTGCTGCGCGATGCACTCGTGCGGCGCTGGCTGATGGGGCGCGAGCTCGCCACCGTCGAGGTGTCATCACCGCGGGCGTCGTTCGCGAGCGAGGTGAAGGCGGCCGCGCGCGAGGCGCGGCAGGGCGTGTTCGGCGATCGCAAGGTGTTCATCTCGTCGGTATGGGATGACCTGCGGCGGCGGCCGTCGTGGTCGTCGCTGACGCTCGACGACTTCAAGCATCGGCTGCTGACGGCGCATCGTGCGGGGGACGTCGTGCTCGCGCGTGCGGACCTCGTCGCGGCCATGAACCCCGAGCTCGTGGCGGCGTCGGAGACCCAGACCGACGGCGCGAGCTTTCACTTCATCGTACGGGAGGCGGTGTGATGAGTCAGATCTCTCAGCTGGATGCCGCGGACGTGACGTCGTGGCTGACGCGCGTCGCACAGACGATCGATCGCAGCTTGAACGGCCCGGCGCGCAGCGAGGCGATGGCGGCCCTCGCGAGCGGGCTCGACGGCACGCGCGCCGGGATGCCCGTGCTCGCGCAGCTCGCGCTGCTCGCAGACTGCCTGCGCGTCGCGCACCTCGCGATCGAAGCCGACGGCAAGATCGAACGCGACGAGCTCGCGCGCGTCGAGCATCTCGTGCGCGTCGCCGCGCCGAAGTACTTCGCGGCACTCGCGCCGTATGACGCATTCGATGACTCGGCGATGACGCTCGATGACGTCGCGCGGTTCATGCGCGTGCACCGCAGTGACACGGGTCCGTTCGGGTATGGCTCGGAGACGCAGTGGCGCGGGCTCGAGCTCGCGCGCTGCGTCGAGCAGCACACGCGCAATGCCTCGCCGCTGCGCGACCACGAGTGGATGCTCGCGCGGATCATGGACGAGGTGTTCGGCGGTCGCGCGACCGAGATCGAGCGCACGGCGCGCCGCAAGCTGCGCGAGCTGTTCGAGCCGGCGCCTGTGACCGGGAACGATCCGCGCGCCGATGCGTTCTGTCGCGCGGACGGGCCGGAGGTGTTCGCGTCGATCGAGCACGGCTCCCAGATCCACGAGCGAGATCCATTCGATGTCGAGTCGATTCATGCCGAGGCGCGGGATGCGTTTCACCGGCTCGTCGATCGCGCGGTCACACCCGAGCATCACCAGCGCGGTCACGGCCGGACGTTGCTGATCCTCGGCGAGTCGGGCTCTGGCAAGACGCACGTGCTGCGCGCGTTCCGGACGCAGGTGCACGAGCACCGCGCCGGCTACGTCGGCTATCTGCAGATGACGTCGGAGGTCAGCGATTACACGCGCTACGTGCTGCGCAACCTGATCGACTCGATGGAGCGCCCGTACGACGCGCCGACGCTGTCGGAGTCCGCGCTCATGTACCTCTCCGACGGGCTCGCGGACGGTCGGATCCCGGTGCCGCCCGACGAGCTCGAGCAGCTGCGGACCGCGGAGCTGTCATCGGCCGAGCTCGATCGCGTGGTCGGCAAGATCGTCGATCGGATCGTGCGGACCGAGGGACTCGGCGATCTCGAGGTCGACCTGTTGCACGCGCTGTTGCTGCTGCAACGCCGCGATCCCGCGATCCAGCGCCGCGTGATCCGGTTCCTGCGCTGCGAGAGCCTGACCGGGTACGACCGGTCGCTGCTCGGCGGCCTGGCGCCACGCGAGCTTCCCGAGGATCCACTGCGCACGCTGCGCCAGCTCGCGCGCATCATGTACGAGCTGCAGATGGCGGCGCTCGTGCTGGTCGTCGACCAGATCGAGGAGACCGTGCCCGATGGCGTGACCGTCACGCGGTTGCAGCAGGCGTTCGATTCGCTGCGCGCGATCGCGGACTCGATTCCGTCGGCGGTGGTCGTGATCTCGTGCCTCGACGATGTCTATGCTGCGGTGCGCCCGAAGCTGTCGCGCTCGCTGGTCGATCGCATCGAGCACGAACCGGCGCCGGTACGGCTGACGAGCCAGCGCCAGCCCGACGAGATCGAGCAGATGCTGAGCCGTCGGCTCGAGTACCTGTACACGTCATTCGACGTGCCGTGGCGCGAGGACGAGCCGATCTATCCGTTCACCCCGGCGCAGATCGAGGCGGTCAGCAAGTTTCGCGCGCGCGACTGCCTCGCGAAGTTTCGCGAGTACCACGCGGCGTGCATCGAGGCTGCGCGCGTCGTTCCCACCCGGACCTCGGGCGATGCGACGGCGCGGCCCGTCGTCGAGGAGACACCGGCGCAGACCGGATTCGTGTTCGACGAGGCACCGGTGCCTCCACAACCGCCGCCGAGCACGCTCGAGCTCGATCGTGCGTGGAACGATGCGCTGGTCGCCGGCGCGGCGGTTCCCGACGACGATGCGGCGATGCTCGCGCTCGTCGCCGATGCACTGCGCGGTGCCGCCGAGGAGCTCGAGCTGCGGATCACCGTGCGACGCGAGGATGCGGGCGCGACGCCGCGGCTCGCGATCGAGGGTCCGACGATCAAGCGCCGGCTCGCCGTGATCTGCAACAAGCAGCCGCAGGGCGGGCATCTGGGGCGTGACCTCGAGAGTCTCGGCGCGCTCGCCGCGAAGGGCGTCGTCCCGATCGCGCTGCGCAACTCGGACTTCCAGTTCGGGCGCGGCTCGAAGACCGCGAAGCAGGTCGGCGAGTTCCGCAAGGTCGGCGGCTTGCCGGTCGTACTCGAGGAGGTGGAGCTGCGGACCGTCGTCGTCGCGAACCTGCTCGCGTCGGCGAACGCACCCGGATTCGCGACGTGGCGCCGCACGAAGCGGCCGCTCTCGAAGCTCGACTTCGTCCGGCAGATCCTCGACGTCGAGAATGCGCAGGTGACGGCGGCGCCCGCGCCCGCGATCGAGACGCGGCCGTATCCGCTGGTGTTCGAGGCACCGAAGCCGGCGGCGCAGCCCACCGCGAGCCCGCCGAAGCGCAACAGCGGGCCGCTGACGACGTTCGATCCGCTGCAGATCCGGCTCGGCGTCACGACCACGCTGCGTGCCGAGCCGCAGCTGCTGTCCCTCGAGCAGGTCAAGACGCACGTCACGTTCCTCGGCACGACCGGCAGCGGCAAGACGACCGCGGCGCTCCATGTCGTCGAGCAGCTGCTCGAGCGTGGCGTGTCGGCGTTGCTCCTCGATCGCAAGGGCGATCTCGCGCGCTACGCGAGCGATGCGTGGTGGAACGATGCGTCGCATCCGGACCACGCGCGCAAGCGAGCGCTGCGCGAGCGGATCGACGTCGCGCTGTACACGCCCGGCAATCCGCAGGGTCGGCCGCTGCGGCTGCCGCTGATCCCGTCGCTCGAAGGCGCGACGGCGCAGGATCGCCAGCAGCTCGCGCAGTTCGCCGCCGGTGGGCTTGCCGCGATGATGGGCTACGGCAACAGCTCGACGCATCGCCACAAGAAGTCGGTCTTGCAGTGTGCGATCCAGCTGCACACCGGCGAGCGCGACGTCACGCTCGACGTCCTGCTCGACACGATCGATCGACCGGACCCCGAGCTGCTGAGCAGCGTCGGTGCGCTGCAGCGGTACTTCGCGGGGCTGTCCGAGGATCTGCAGTCGCTGCGAATCCAGCGCAACGCGCTGCTGTCGGGGGATGGCGAGCCGCTAGACGTCGCCGCGCTGTTGCCGCCAACGGGGGCCGGCAAGCCTCGGCTGTCGATCATCAACACGTCGGCGCTCACCGACGTCAGCGTGCTGCAGTTCTGGGTGTCGCGCTTGCTCGTCGAGCTGGCGCGGCTGTCGCGCAAGCGGCCGTCGCCGACGTTGCAGGGCGTCGCGTTCTTCGACGAGGCGGATGCGTACGTGCCCGCGACGAGCTCGCCGCCGACGAAGGATCCGATGTTCGATCTGCTGCGGCGTGCGCGCTCCGGCGGGCTCGGCATCCTGCTCGCGACACAGAATCCGGGAGACTTCGACTACAAGGCACGCGACAACATCGGGACGTGGCTCGTCGGACGAGTCGCGCAGGACCGCGCGATCGAGAAGATGCGCAACCTGATCGGTCAGTACCCGAACGTCGCGAGCCGGCTGGCCACGCAATCGACCGGGCAGTTCTTCGTGCTGACGCCCGGACGCTCGGCGGAGATCCGGTGCGAGCGCTCGCTGATGCAGACCGAGCAGCTGTCCGAGACCGAGGTCATCGAGCTCGCGAAACAGCAACGCCGGTAACGACGAACAAGATGTGGCCGGAGGCGACGTGAGCCGCACTCCGGCCGGCCTGCAACACACAGGCGTTGCAGATCGATGGAGCAAGGCGCATACCGGGTGCGTGATCGCGCCGGAGCGATGGCCATCGTGAGCCGCCGGCGTGGACGTGCGCGCGACGTCACCGACGTGCTGCTCCGCGCGCGCGATGCCGCGACCGAGGACGAGCTGCTCGGCACGTTGCTCGAGGCGTATCGAGCGCGTCCGCTCGTCGAGCTCGTCGAGCTGATCGATGCGGCGGGACGGCGTGCGGCGGAGCGCCGGGCGTATCCGGCGCGCACGCTCGCGGCGGAGCAGGAGGGTGGATCCCGAAGGTGAACGCGCGTGCGATGTGTGGATCGATCACATGATCGCGCGCGGTGCGCGGCGCGCGTGAGCGAGCGTGCAACACGGGACGGCGATGCGTGTCGTCGTCGCCATGACGCCTGACACGAATCTTACGCAGCCGCCGCCGCCGTCAGGGCACCATCGCTGGATGAAGCGTCCACCCCCTGCCCTGCGGATTGCCATCCTCGTCGCTGCGGTCGCGTGCCTCGGGCTCGCGATGTGTGCGCGCAGCAAGCCGGCGCCGACGAATCCGCCTGCGTCGCAGGTGCAGCAGGCGCCGACGCCCGAGACGCAGCCGTCGAACGAGGAGCAGAACGGCGGCAGCGGCACCGAGATGAAGCGCGAGGAAGGCAAGATGGGCAAGCAGCCGCGCGAGTCGTTCCCGGCGACGAAGGCGCCAGGGATGATGTACTGATGCTCGCGCACGTCGGCTACGCGACGCTGCAGCTGATCGGGCTCGGTGTCGTGCTCGGCGCCGTCGAGTGGTGCTATCCGAACCGCGCGGAGCAGCGGCGGCTGAGGCCGCAGGTGTGGACCGACCTCGCGTTCTACTTCGGGCAGCACCTCGTGTGGCTCGGCGTCGAGCTCGCGGGGCTAGTGCTCGTGGCGAAGGGGTTCGCGCTCGTCGTGCCGGCGGCGTGGGGCGCGTGGTTCGCGTCGCAGCCGTGGGTGGTGCAGGCGCTCGAGATCGTCCTCGTCGGCGACGTGCTGACGTACTGGTATCACCGCGCGTCGCACGACGTGCCGTGGCTGTGGACGTTCCATCGCGTGCACCACTCGAGCCTGTCGCTCGACTGGCTCGCGGCGCATCGCGAGCATCCGGTCGATGGGCTGCTGACGCAGATCGCGATGAACCTGCCGGCACTCGTGTTCGGCGTCAGCCTGCACGGGCTCGCATGGCTGATCGTGTTTCGCGGCGTGTGGGCGGCGTTTATTCATTCGAACGTGCGGCTGCCGTTGGGTCCACTGCGCTACGTCGTCGGCGCGCCGGAGCTGCATCACTGGCATCACGCGAACGTGCCGCGCACGCTGCACAACTTCTCGAACCTCGCGCCGTGGACCGACGTCGTGTTCGGGACGTACCACTGTCCGCCGCACCAGGACCACGCGCTCGGGTTGCCGGGCGAGCCGGTGAAGAGCTACGTGGGGTGGATCCTCGCGCCGCATCGCGATCCGATCTCCGTCGAGGAATCGCGCGAGATCGGCGCGGTCATCGAGCAGCGCGCGGCGTGAGTCGCGCTATCGTCGACGGCGGATGGACGTCGGCGAGGCACTCGGCAAGGCGGAGACGGCGCTCGGTCGCGACGACCGGGTCGCGGCGCTCGGGCATCTGCTCGAGGCGTGGCGCGCGTGCCGGCAGCCGCGGATCGCCGATCTGATCGACGTGGTGTCGGCGGCGGTGACGCGGGCGCGCGAGCCGATCGCGAGCGGGCGGCTGCGCACGCGGCTGGCCGCGTGGAAGGCAGTCGCGGCGCGGCGCGATCCGGCGGATGTCGGGCGACTCGTGAAGCCGCCGTGGCGGCCATCGATCGACACGCAGGTGCTGATGGCGCGCACGCTCGCGGAGTGGCCCGACGATCCGCGGATCGCGATGTTCTTCGCGGAGCTGCTCGAGCAGATGCGCGAGCCGGATACCGGAACGGCGACCTGGCACTACCGGCCGATGCTGGTGCGCGTCGCGGAGCTGCGCGACGAGCGTGCGCTCGCGATCGTGCGCGAGGTGATGAAGCGGCCGGATGCCCGAACGGTCGCGATGGTGCAGGGCGCGACGTGGACTCTCGAGGGGCGGGCGCGCGACGGTCGCGGCGAGCTCAGCTTCGAGGACGCGGACGTGATGCCGATGTCGCCGGAGACGGAGCGGATCGTCGAGCGCATCGAAGCGGGGCGCGGCGGCGCTCCGGCGGCGAAGTTGCGCGGCGAGGCGGACTTCCTCGCGGCGATCTATGCCGAGCCGGATGCGATGGGGCTGCGTGAGGTGTACGCGGACTGGCTGCAGGAGCGCGACGATCCGCGCGGCGAGCTGATCATGCTGCAGCTCGCACGCGAGCAAGGGCGCGCGGTGACGCCGGCGGTGGAGACGCGCGAGCGCGAGCTGCTGGCGAAGTACGGCAGGCGATGGGCCGGCAAGCTCGATCGCGTGTTCGACGTGCACGAGCGCGTGTGGCAAGCGGGATTCCTCGTCGGTGGGCAGCCGACGTACGAGGGCGTGCGCGCGGCGGCCCGGGACGATCCTGCGTGGGCGATGGTGCGCGAGATCTCTGGAGAGGATGCCGACGAGATCGTCGACTGGCCGCAGCTCGCCGGGCTGCGCGCCGTGCACGACCTGCCCGTGCTGCACGCGGCGCGAATCGCGCGCGGGCCGAGGCGACCGCTCGTCGAGCTCGGCTGGCGCATGGAACAGTGGACGCGTCGTCAGCGCGCACCGCTCGGGACGTGCAAGGCGCTTCCAAAGCTGCGGCTGATCGGGATCCGCGACGCCGATGGCGACACGCTCGAGTGGCTGCCGGGGACGCCGGTGATGAAGCGGATCGAGTGCGTCCGCCTGTACCGGCGCAATCCATTGCGGCCGTTCCTCGAGGCGGTCGCCCGGCTGGGTGGTCGGCTGCGCCGGCTCGAGCTAACGCGCGGCGACGTGGTCGGGACGTCGACCGCAGGGTGGTGGCTCGTGCTCGAGCGGGACGAGGCACCGGGTCCGTTCACGCGTGCGGTCGCGCGGTTCCGGCCCGATGTGCGGTTTCGCGGGAGCAGCGTGCGATCGATCGAGAACCTCAGCGGCTTGCTGTTCGAGGTCCCGAAGGGCTGGCTGCGCGAGCTCGTCGTCGAGCCGGCGGCGCGCGGGCCGCTCTCCCGCGAGGAGCGTGCGGAGCTGGAAGGCGCGATCGAGTGGGTCGGGGACGACGTGCGCGTCGTGCAGCCGTGGGATTTCACGACCGGTCGGCAGCGGCAGGCGAAGCGGTGACGACCCGCATCGTGAAACGACTCGTGGCCGCGCAGCAGGCACTCGTCGTCGAGGATCGACGCACGGCGCTGCTCGCCCTGCTCGACGCGTGGCGCGAGGTGCGGCATCCGCGGATCGCGGACCTGATCGACTTCGTGTCCGAGCAGCTCGGCGGCGAGCGGTTCCCGGGCAAGACGCTCGCGGCGAAGCTCGAGACGTGGCAGGCCGTGGCCGCGAACCGCGATCCCGCAGACCTCGGCCGGCTGCTCGCGCATCCGTGGCCGGGGACGTGGCAGAAGGCGCTGCCGATGCTGCAGGCGCTCGTGCGGTTCGACGACGATCCGCGGCTCGCGATGCACCTCGCGCGCACCGTCGATGCGACGCAGTACGTGACGTGGTCGTCGAGCCAGTTCTACATCCCGCTGATCCGCCGGCTCGACGAGCTGGGCGACGTCCGCACGCTGCCGCTGTTGCGCGCGCAGCTCGGCAAGGACAAGCCGCCGTTCTATGCGCGCGTGATGCGGCGCTACGAGGAGGCGTCGGTCGAGGCGCTCGAGGACGCGTTCCCCGACGGGCCGCCTGCGCTCGACGAGCCGACCGGGGCCGCGCTCGCCGCGATCGAGGCGCTGTATGCCGAGCCGATCGCGCGGCGCGCGCGCAAGACGCGCGGCGACGCCGAGTACCTCGCCGCGATCCACGAACATCCCGATGATCTCGAGGCGCGCGCGGTGTACGCGGACTGGCTGCAGGAGCACGGCGATCCGCGCGGCGAATTCATCACGCTGCAGCTCGCGCGGCTCCATGGCGAGCCGAGCGCGGCGGCGATCGCGCGCGAGCGCAAGCTGCTCGACGAGCACGGCCGGGCGTGGGCCGGCGGGCCCGACAGCTTCTTCGAGCGCCACGACCGGATCTTCGAGGGTGGGTTCCTCGTCGGTGGCCGGCTGCGGCGCGTCGAGGATGCGACGTTCGGCGATCCGGCGTGGTCGCTCGTGCGCGTGCTGATCGGCGACGGCTGGAGCACGGACGCGCTGCTCGAGCAGCTCGTCGCGACGCCGGCGCTGCGCAGCTTGCGCGCGGTCCACGGCCTCACCGAGCGCACGGCGGCGCGGATCGCGTCCGGTGCGCTGACCGGGCTCGCCGAGCTCGGGTTCATCGGCGAGGTCAGCGACCCGACGGAGGAGCACCCGCTCGCGCACTGCCGGGCGCTGCCGGACCTGCGGGTGCTCGCGATCGTCGATCTCGACGACACGCTCGCGGCGCAGCTGCGCGACGCGCCGGTGTTCGAGCGCATCGAGCGGCTGATGATCGCACCGGGCGCGCCGGTCCGATCGTGGCTCGAGCCGCTCGCCCGCTGCGACGGCGCGCTGCGCGAGATCGAGCTGGTCGCGAGCCGCGATGGCTCGCTCGTGCGCGAGGATGGCTGTCACGTGCGGCTGTCGCGATCGCGCGCGCCCGACGAATTCTCGACGGTGCACGTCCACTACCGCAGCAGCGATCGCGCGCCGACGTCGCGGTTCGCGACCGAGCTCGTCACCGCGCTCGCGTGCATCCCGCAGCGCTGGCCGCGCACGATCGTCGTCGACGCCGGGCGCAAGCTGATGCTCGACGCCGAGGATCGCGTGCGGCTCGCCGAGGCGCTGTCGCGGTTCACGCAGCTCGAGCAGCTCGACGTGCCGTGGGACCGCGTGCCCTCGGAGGCGGCGCGCGCCGGGGTCGTGCTCGAGGTCAAGCTCGCCGGCGGCGGGTTACTCGACCCGGCGAAGATCGCGGCGGTGTGGGACGTGCTCGGCGAGCTCGAGCCGCACTACGACGCGATGCACGTCGGCCACGGCTCGGCGTTGCGGCCGCTCGGCAAGGATCCGGTCGCGCGGCTCGCGAAGTGGGCCGCGAACCCGAAGATCGAGGAGGTGATGCTCGTCCGCGATGGCCATCCCGAGCGCGCGGGGCTCGGACGGTCCGAGCGGCTGGGCGCGACGTACGTGCGCTGCTGCGTCGAGCGCTCGCGCGACGAGCTCGTCGCGTGGCTCGTCCGGCTACTCGCGCTCGGCACGTTCGAGAAGGGCGCGATCGAGCCCACGGGGCTCGGGCCGTTCCAGCTCGAGCTGCGCGACCTCGGCGTCGCGCGCCCCGGCTGGATCATGGTGCTCGCGCCGCGCGCGTCGCGGGTGTTTCCCGTCGATGCCGTCGCCGCGCTCGCCGACCGCCCGCCGCTCGCCGGGCTCGTCGCGGTCGAGGCGCCGCGCAACCTCGTGATCTCGCCGGCGCCATCACTCGCGGAGCTGACGCAGGCGCGGTTCGACGCGCTCGCGGCGGGGCTGCACGAGATCGCGGCCCGCCGGCTGCGCACGATCGTCGGCTTCGATGTGGCCGCGCGGCTTCGAGACAAGCTCGGTCCGATCGCGGCCGAGCTCGGGCTCGCGTTCCAGCACGCGACGTCGACCCGCGTCGCGTATGGCAGTCCATCGGGGCTCCAGCTTGAGGGCTGGCTCGACGATCCGCTCGGCACGCCGAAGCTGCGCGCCGGTATGCGGTCGACCGGCAAGCGCAAGGTGCACTGGCACCTCGTGCGCGGCGACCAGCCCGCGATCCCGCGCGAGCAGGCGGCCGAGCTCGCGCGAGCTGCCGCGGAGCGCGCCGGGATCGAGTGGACGGCAACGCTGCTGATGCACTGAAAACACGAACAGCACGACTCGTGAAAGTCGTGCTGTCGAGATCGAGAGTCAGATCGGTTATCGCTGTGCGGTCGTCTGTACCAGCTTGACGTTCGACAGCGTCACGCTCGTCGGCAGCTCGGCGGATAGCTCGAGCCGGGACAGCGTGCCTTCGACGGTGATCTCGCACTGGGCGCGCGCGCCGCACGTCGACTCGATCGCCGCGTACTGGCCGGGCGCGAGCTCGAGCTTCGGGAGCCAGCCCTGCTTCGCCGGCCGCTGGATCGGGAACGCTGCGACGTGGCAGGCATCTGCGCTCGCACAGAGCACGCGCTGCCGCGTCACCGTCCACCGCACCTGCTGGCCCTGCCACTTGTGCTTCACCTCGTACCAGGTGCCGCGGCGATCGGCGTCGTCGACGTCGCGTGCGAGCGCGGTCTGCGTCGCGTCGGCAAGCGCGGGTGGCGCAACCGCCGCGGGTGCGGGGGCCGGCGGACGATCGTCGCCGCGGCACGCCGAGGCGAGGAGGAGCGCGAGCAGTGGCAGGGTGCGATGCATGGCGTGACTCCTGTACGAGCTAGCGTGCGTGGCGGATCACGGGTTGCCGGAGACCGGGGAGGCCAGGTACGGGAAGGTCTGGGTGAACGCCTTGTCGTTCGCGTTGACGCCGTCGCCGAGCGCGCCGCCGTTGTTGCAGGCGACCGTGAGCAGCGTGTCGGTGACGTCGTCGGCGAGCGCGCGGCCGTTCGGGAAGTGCGACTGCGCGTTCGTCTGGTCCTGGCTGATGTTGATGCGCAGCAGGTCGGCCGGCGTGGTGCCGTTCGGGGCGAGCAGGCCGACGATGTCGGTGCGGCCACCGGCCGGCGTCGCCGGGCAGCCGGCGTTGAGGACGAGGTTCAGGAGCTTCGGCACCTCGGGATCGAGGATGTACGCGCCGAAGTTCGCGACGTCGTCCTTGGGCTGGCTGCGGTTGTACTTGTCCTTGTCCTTGAGCGGGATGATCACCTCGTTGACGAGCGGCCAGCCGAGGCGCGAGACCTGGACGTACTTGCCGAACTCGTCCTCGGTGCGGCCCTTGCGGAGGATGCGGATCTGCGAGCGCATCGCGCGGGCGTGGATGCCGACGACCGCGGTCTTGTCGGTCGAGCCCGCGGCCGGGCGCGTGCCGCCCGCGGCGATCTCGGTGATCGGCAGCTCGAGCACGAGCGACATCACGTTGACGCCGTCGGTGGTCGGGGCGCCGCCGACGCCGAGCAGATCGAACACGTGGAGGTCGACGAAGAACGGCTCGTCACGCGGGCCGGCGAACGCCTTGTAGCCGTTGGCCGACGCGACGGTTCCGAGCGCGACCTGCTCGTAGTTCGCGAACGACCGCTTGCCGACGTTCCACGGCGCGACCGGCGCGTCCTGCAGGATCACGGTCTTCTTGTTGTTCGCCGCGTGATCGATCTTCGTCAGCGTGTAGGTCTGGGTCTTGTTGAGGTTCGGGCTGTCGAACGAGTCGACCGGGCCGGTGTTGTAGAGGAACGTATTGCCGTTCTTCAGGTGATCCTCGAACTCCCAGCGGTAGGTGACGTCGCCGATCGCGTCGCCATCGTTGTCGATGTCGACCTCGTAGCGGACGCTCGGATCGAAGCCGTAGAAGTTCGGGCCCGAGGGACCGAGCAGCAGCGGCACGTAGTTCGCGACGACGACGAGGTTGTTGGGGTCGGACGGGCTGATGAACGCGTAGACGTCCGTGTTGTCGGCGAACGGATCCTTGCCGATCTCGGGCGCCTCGCGGTGGCTCGATGCGCTGAGCAGGTTGAGGGTGCCGCCGGCTGCGAGTGCGAGACCGACGACGGAACCGATGAGCTTCTTCTTCATGTGGAGATGCTTCCTTTCATTCCGCGCGGTAGATCGCGCCGGCTTCTGAATCGACGACGGCAAAGACGCCTGCCTTGCGCGCGGTGCGCAGGCCAGCGGGATCGATCATGTCGGGGGCGGCGAGCTGGCTGATCTCGCCGGAGGCGATGTCGACGGTGGTGAGCTGCCCCGCACCGGTCTTGTCGACGGTCGGGATGACGGCGGTGCCGCCGCCCGCGGTGAGCGAGACGCCGCCCGGCGTGCCCATCCGCAGATCGCTCGCGACCTCGGTGGCGGCGCTGCCGTCCTTGGGGATCGCGAACAGCACGCCCTCGCCGGCCGCGCCGTGCGCGAGGTGATCCATCACCCACGCGACGCCGTCGCTGTCGACGTGGAGGCCGGTCGGCGAGACGAGCGGCGCGCCGGCGTAGACGATCGAGGCCGCGCCGCCGCCGATCGGCATCGAGAACAGACCGGGCCGGCCATCCTCGGTGCGACCGGTGATGAACAGCGTCTTGCAATCGGGGCCCATCGCCATGCCGGCGGGGCGGACGATGCCGGTCGCGCCGAGGTTGGCGACCGCGCCACCGCTCGTCGGCAGCGAGAACACCGCGCCGGTCTCGGCGAGATCCGCGTCGCCCTGGGTCGCGCCCATGTCGCCGACGAACAGCGTCGCGCCGTCGCACGACAGCACGAGGCCGATCGGCGCCTCGAGCGGCGCGCTGGTCGCGAGCGGCTCGGCGGCGCTGCCGGGCGCCGACGACGTCTTGAAGATCGTCGGCTCCTTCAGGTCGTCGTAGGCGGCGAAGTAGAACGTGGATCCGTCGGGACTCGCGACGGCGTCCGTCGGCGAGGTGAATCCTCCCGACGCGACCTTGGTGACGGACGTTGGCGGATCAGTAGGCAGACCATCATCGGAGTGGCAGCCGACCAGCGCGACAGGCGCCGTCGTCAATGCCACCAGGACACGTTTGGCCATGTGCGGCCCTCCCTGGCTGTGTGCGCCAGATACGGAGGACCGCGGCTATCGGATCACGCGCCGGATCGTTTTTGTGTCACGCCGGCCAAGTCCGCGGAACAGCTCAGAACGGCGTCTGGCCAATATTGATCAGGCCAAACGTCGACGCCACGCCGGCGCCGGTCGTCCAGTCACCGACGTTGTTGTCGTCGGTGTTGTCGAGGCGCTGGATCGAGCTGCCGGTGGCCGCTGTGCCGGTCGCGTCGAGGTCATCGACCGCGTTCGTGCGGAACACCGTGTCGATATAGGCCGCGAGCGCGGGATCCCACTGGTTCGCCTGGCCGACGGTTGCCGCGGCGGTCTCCGTCGCTGCCGCCGTCAACGCGCCCGCCGGGTCATTGGACACGAACACCGCATCCATGATCGCGTTCGCTGCGTCGAACAGCGTGAACACGTTGTCGGTCGCGGTGAGGCCCGCATCCGGCGACCAGAAGTCGAACGCGGTGTCGAAGTTGCCGGCGTGCGTCGCCGACGGCTCGCCGATGATGCTCGCGGTCTCCGCCGTTGCGCCGCCCGGATTGCACGTCGCGCTCGTCGCACCCATGTGGACCACGACGATGTCGTTCGTGGCGACGGTGAAGCTCGGGAACGTGAACGACAGCTCGCCCGACGCGACGGCGCCGGTGCGCTCGGTCAGCTTGTAGCCGGTCATGCTGCCGCCGGAGACGACGCGAAGCTCGATCAGATCGCAGCCGCCGCCGATGTTCGCGTTGAGCTCGTTGATCCGGACGACCGCCGGCGTGACGAAGCCGCCGAACGTCGCGGTGTTCGGCGTCGCGACCGGGCTGCCCTGCAGATCGGTCACCGTGTTCGCGACCGTGACCGTGAAGTTCGTGCCGACGGCCTGCGCGCTCGTCGTGACGGTGACGGTGCGGCCGTTGACCGTCGCGGCCGTCGCCGTGAGGCCGTTGTCGAACGTGAACTGCGAGCCATCCGCGGCGACGCTCGACGCGAGCACGTTGCGCGAGAACGTGATGCGCACCGACGTCGAGCTCAGCGCGATCGCGTTCGCGACGACCGGCGCCGGGCAGCTCGTGAGCGTGATGTCCGACGTGCTGAACACGCCGATCTGGGCCTGCGCGTTGAACCGGCCCATCGGCACGTTCGTCGCCGTGAACTGGCAGGTGTTGACCATGTCGATCGCGTCGACGAGCGAGATCGGCGCGCGCAGCTGGAAGTTCGTGTCGCCCGTGATGCCGGCGGTGTCGACCGCGGCGCGCTGGAAGCCCGAGCCGCTCGCGGCGAAGTCCTGCGTGATCGTGCCGGTGATCGTGACGAGCTCGCTGTCGTAGGTGTCGATCGCGCTGACGACGTCGGTCGCGGTCGAGAGGTTCTGCGACAGCGCACCGACGTTCGCGCCCTGCGCGTCGCGCGTCAGGTTCGCGATCGCCTGGGCGCGGCGCTGGCCACCGACGGTGCCCATCGTCGTGATCGTGAAGCTGACGACGTCGCCGACCTGGAGCGCGGGCGACAGCGTCGCGGGATCGACCGAGACGAACAGCGCCGGGCCCTGCTGGTCGTGCTGGATCGTGAAGCCGGCCGGATCGTTCGTCAGGTTGCCGAGCGCCGGCTTGATGTACGTGACCGTGACGCCGACGATCGCGAGGTTGAGCCCGGTTCCGTCGCCGGCCGCGCGCGCCTCGGCGATGCCGTCGGCCACGCCGGGAGGTGCGTCGATGTCCGGTGCGTCGATCGACGCGTCGACCGCGCCGTCGATCGGCGGCGCATCGTCACCCGGAGGCGAGCCATCGACGGGCACGTCGCCGCCCTTCTTGTTGTCCCCGCACCCGACCCCCACCACGAACAAGACGCAAGCCGCAATCCGAAGGAATCTCATCCAGGTCTCCTTTAGGCACTCTGCGAGGCGGGCGCGTCTATACACCATCGGCGCGCGGCAGCGTAGAGTCAGCGCCCCGATGGCCCATCACGTCGAGACCGACATCACAGTGCAACGCTTCGGATACTCGGGGGATCCGCAAGGCAAACGACTGATCTTTCCGCGCGCCGAGCTGCGCGAGACGGAAGGTCGGTCGGGGGCGGTCGGCTACGGAGCGCGGGACCTCATCTTCGACGGGCTCGAGGGCCGGCTCGATACGCTGCGGTGGACCGCGGATGCCGCGTCGCTCGGCGCGGCCTGGCTGCGCGACGACGCCGGGCGCATCGACATGCAGGTCCAGCGGATCGAGATGTCGCGCGGGCTGATGCTGACGCGCGCGGATCGCGGGGTCGAGATCGTCGCGCCGCACGTCTCGCTGTCCGAGATGAAGCTCACCGTGAAGGGGCCGTTCGGGCGCAAGGAGCCGATTCCGCCGCCGCCGCCGTCGCCACCGCCGACGCCGCGCGCCGCGACCCAGCCATCGATCCCCGTGCCGGCACTGCCCGAGGAGCACGCGCTCCGGCAGACGAAGCTGCGGTTCCTCGACAGCCTGTCGGGGCGCATCTACCTGACGGTCAAGGTCGTGCTCGACCTGCCGGTGATCGGCAAGCGCACGCTCGACCAGCAGCTGCGCGTGCCGGTCCAGGAGGGTAGCCTCGACTTCCGCGCGCTCGAGGACAGCCTCGACTGGCTCGAGGGCACGTTCCTCGACATCAAGCACGACGAGGACAAGCTATCGGTCGCGTTCAAGGTGCCGGTGTTCGGCAGCTCGCGTGACCTCGTGTCGTGGACGCTCGACGACGAGGCGCAGACGCTCGCGTCGTTCGGCCGCGTGCCGGTGCGGTCGCTGTCCGACTTCCGGATGCGCGGCAAGTCGAAGGACAACGGCGAGTCGAAGAAGGGCGGCGGCGTGCTGAAGGCGCTGTCGCTCGACGCGATCGACGTCGCGCTGTCGCTGCTCGCACCGCGCTCCGTCGAGGCGGCGGGCGGCGTGATCATGTTCGGCGGCGACGACCAGCCGGGCATGGTCGACCTCAAGGTCAGCGGCGCGATCAACGATCAGCGCCCTGGCCGGCTGTCGGGCGCGATCGGCAGCATCGACACGACGATCAAGGACGTGCGGCTCGGCCCCGCGCTCCTGACCGCGGATCGCCTGCACTTCGACGGGCTCGACGAGCTCGTGGTCGAGTTCGACGGGTTTCACCCGAAGTGCGTCAACGTCGTGATCCATCGCGTCACCGCGACGAACCTGATGCTGCAGCTCGCCGGCAAGCAGAGCTAGATCACTTCGTCGGACAGTCGAGCGCCTCGAGCTTGCCGCTGAACACGAGCGGGTAGCCGCCGAGCGTGCCGCTGCCGGACAGCTCGAGCGCGGCGGTCGGGCCGTCGGCGCTCGTGCCGGATGCACCGACGCGGAACTTGACGTCCTTCATCCCGTCGGACGCCGTGATCGGCTTCGGGATCCACGTCCCGGCGAGCTCCCACCGGCCACCGCGCACCGACACGATCACCTGCGCGAACGGCGTGACCGGCGAGCAATCCTTCGGCCCCGTCGACAGCACGACGTCGGATCCGCGCAGGATCGCGCCGTGCAGCTCGAGTGACTTGCCGGCGATCGTGAGCGTCGCGGCGGAGACGTGGCTCGCCTTCGGGACGCCGGCGCCGGTGTCCGGCTGATCGCCGCAGCCGGTCGCGGTGAGCGCGCCCTGCATCGCGAACGTCTTCTTGCCGATCACGTCCGCGATCGCCGGCAGCTCGATCACTGCGCGGCCGTCCTTGTCCGTCGAGCCGGTCAGCTTCACCGGCTGGTCGTACGCCGACAGGATCGGCTCCTTGCCCGACGTGAAGTCGGTGATCGCGATGACGTCGCTGCCGTAGGGATGGAGGCGCTTCGCGAGCGTGATCACGAAGAACGTCGCGCCTGGCTTCGCGTTCGTGACGCCGGACAGCAGCTCGTCGCACGAGCCGACCGCGTCGCCGATCTGGACGCGCCAGTGATCCGGCGACACGCGCTTGATGAACGCGCGCTGCATCGCGAGCGGCTTGCCGTCGAGCGTGACCGTCAGCTTCTCGAGATCCGGCGCGGGATCTTTCGGCAGCACGACGGGCTCGTCGGAGCCGGACTCGGTCGGCTTCGACTCCGGCTGCTTCTTGTCGTCGGACTTGCCGCCACCGCAGGCGGCGACGAGCGCCAGCACCCCGAGCTGTCGTGCGATCACGAGCCGAAATTTACCCCGGCTCGCCGGGCCGCACCATCTGCTCGGGCCGCACCCATTGCTCGAACTGCTCGGCGGTGACGAACCCGAGCTCGACGGCGGCATCGCGCAGCGTGCTGCCCTGCGCGTGCGCGTGCTTCGCGATCTTCGCCGCCTTGTCGTAGCCGATGTGCGGCGCGAGCGCGGTGACGAGCATCAGGCTGCCGTGCAGCTTGCGATCGATCTCGGCGCGGTTCGGCTCGATGCCGCGCGCGCAGTGCTCGTCGAACGACACGCACGCGTCGCCGAGCAGCCGGATCGATTGCAGCACCGCGTTCGCGAGCACCGGCTTGAACACGTTGAGCTCGAAGTTGCCGCTCGCGCCGGCGATCGAGACCGTGACGTCGTTGCCGAACACCTGGGCGCAGACCATCGTCATCGCCTCGCACTGCGTCGGGTTGACCTTGCCGGGCATGATCGAGCTGCCGGGCTCGTTCTCGGGGATCCGCAGCTCGCCGAGGCCGGAGCGCGGCCCGCTCGACAGCCAGCGGACGTCGTTCGCGATCTTGAACAGCGCGGTCGCGAGCGTCTTGAGCGCGCCGTGCGCGGCGACGAGCGGCTCGTGACCGGCGAGCGCCGCGAACTTGTTCGGCGCGGTCACGAACGGCCGGCCGGTCAGCTCGGCGAGCTTCGCGGCGACGCGCACGGCGTACTGCGGGTGCGCGTTGAGCCCGGTGCCGACCGCGGTGCCGCCGAGCGCGAGCTCGTGGATCGCGGGCTGCGCGGCATGGATCGCGGCGAGCGCGTAGTCGAGCTGTGCGACCCAGCCGCTGATCTCCTGGCCGACGGTGAGCGGCGTCGCATCCTGGAGGTGCGTGCGGCCGATCTTGACGATGTCCGCGAACGCCTCGGACTTCATCTCGAGCGTCGTGCGCAGCGTCTGCACCGCGGGGACGAGGTGATCCTCGACCCGGCCCGCGATCGCGACGTGCATCGCCGTCGGGAATACGTCGTTGCTGCTCTGCGACATGTTGACGTGATCGTTCGGGTGCACCGGCTGCTTGTGGCCGCGCTTGCCGCCGGCGAGCTCGTTCGCACGGTTCGCGATCACCTCGTTGACGTTCATGTTCGTCTGCGTGCCGCTGCCGGTCTGCCAGACGACGAGCGGGAACTCGCCGTCGTGCTGGCCCGCGATCACCTCATCGGCGGCGGCGACGATCCAGCCCGCGCGATCCTCGGGCAGCAGGCCGAGCTCGCGGTTGACGAGCGCCGAGGCCTTCTTGATCGTCGCGAGCGCCAGCACGAGCTCGCGCGGCATCCGCTCGGTGCCGATGCGAAAGTTCTGGAGCGAGCGCTGCGTCTGCGCGCCCCAGTAGCGCGCGTCGTCGACGTCGATCGGGCCCATCGTGTCGGTCTCGGTGCGGGTCGCCATGGCGGGGGCTTACCACGCGGCGTCGCGTGGCAGCCCGACCGCGCCTCGCTCTCACGAGGCTCTTTCCGCGGTCACTCCTGCGAGTACGCGATGGCGACCGGTGCGCACACGTTCGCGGGCTCGCCGTTGATCGCGATCGGCTTGAACCGCCAGCCCTTCATCTCGGCGAGCACCTTCGCGTCGTACTCGGCGACGCCCGACGACGCGGTCATCGTCGCGGTCACCGCGCCGGACTGCGCGACGCAGACCTTGAACCGGCCGACGATCCGCTTCGTCCCCATGTGGGTGACCGCCTGGCGCGTGGCGTTGTCCGCCGCGATGTGCGCGCTGCCGGCGAGCCGGTTCGCCTCGAGCACGCTCGGGGCCACGGTCTGCGGCGCCGTCTGCTTGACGACCTTCGGCAGCGCGACCGGGGTCTCGACCTTCGGGGCCGGCGCGAGCTCGGCGATCGATGGCGCCGCGGCCTCGGCCTTCGTGTCGTCGGTAGCCTCGGGCGCGGGCTCGGCGCCGGTGTCGACGCCGGTCTGCTTCACGAGCTTCGCGAGCGGCGCGCGGCGCTTGTCGACCTGCTTGGGCTGCTTCGCCGCGGGCGCGGACTGCGGCGCGCTGTCGACGACCTCGAACGCCTCGCCGAGCGCGACCGCGGTCTCGAGCTCGTCGGCCTCGACGACGCCGATGCCGCGCGGCAGCCGCGCATTGAGCTCGCGCGGCAGCTGGGTCTGCACCCAGTAGCGCATCGTCTTGCGACCGGGCGCGGAGACCTCGACGAGCTCGGGCGTGTCGCTCGCGGTGACCTCGATCGTGTACGGCGCCTGGCTGATCTTGCGACGGAACGTGACCTTCGCATCCGGCGCGTTCGCGCGCACGACGAGCTGGACCCGCTCGACGGTCGCTGCATGCTCGGAGTCCGGCGTTGCCGGCGCTGCCGCCGCCGGCGCCACGTCGCTCGACGGCGTTGCCGCTGCCGCGAGCTTCGGGCTCGGTGCCCGCTCGGATCCGAGCATGAAGAAGATGCCCGCGCCGGCTGCACCGATGCCGCCGAGCAGGCCCACGTACAGCTTCGCGCGCGACTTCGGCGGGGCCGGAGGCAGCTTCGCGATCTCGATCTGGCTCGTCGTCGGCGCCGGGATCTGGAGCGACGACGAGCGCGCGAACGCGACGCTGGCGCCGAGGTCGCTGAGCCGCGACGGCGTGACGCTGCGGACCGGCGGCGGCACGGTCACCGACGAGCTACGCGTGCCGCGATTCTCGAACGGCTCGAGGTCGTCGAACACGTCTGCCATGTCCGCGAACCGGTCGTCGGGCTGCTTCTGCAGACACGTGCGGATCACGTCGGCGACGCCCGCCGGCACGTCGTCGCGATCGATCGCGAGCGGCGGGTTCGAGACGATCCGCCGGCGTCCCGACGCCGAGTCGGCATCGGCCGCGAACGGCAACCGGCCCATCACCATCTCGTAGAGCAGCACGCCGAGCGCCCAGATATCGGCGCGGTGATCGACGGGATCGCCGACGATCTGCTCGGGCGCCGGCACGCGCAGCGCGCGCTTGCCGCCGTTGCGGCCGAGCCCGAGCACCTTGACGAAGTCGGTCGTGGTCTCGCGATCGGCGAGGAACACGTTCGTCGCGTCGAGCCGGCCGTGGACGATCGACTCGATATGCGCGGCACCGAGCGCGGCTGCGATCTGGCGCGCGATGTGAACCGAGCGGCGCACCGGCAGCCGCGTCAGGCGCGTCCGCTCGTCCGCCAGCCGGACACCCTGCACGTGCTCGAACACGACGTACGGCCGGCCGTCGTGCGAGCCCATGTCCGTCGACTCGATGATGTTCGGGTGCCGCAGCTTGCTCGCGATCTCGGCTTCCTGGATGAACTGCGCGAGGATGTCAGCGTCGGTCGCCGCCGCCTCGCGGAGTACCTTGACCACCATGCGGCGCTTGATCAGCAGGTGCTCTGTCAGGAACACCGTGCGGGTCTCCGACTCGCGAAGTGTTTCGATGACGCGATACCGACCGTCGATGATCATGAGGAAATACCGAGCACCAAGCGTGCCGGTGCGTCATCGTCGCGAGACGCTTCGCATTCCGTGCAGCGATGTCGACGCGTTTGCTCACCTTGCACAATTGGTAAGCGTCGTTGCGTGCACAGTTCGTGTATGACGAATGTAGTCCGCGTCCAGACGTCCACTTCGATATACCTTCGACGGTGTGGACTGGCGCCATCTCCGTCGTCGTGGTCGCGAGCTGTGTGCTCGGCTGTGGCTCGAAGTCAGAGCCTGACGCGCAGGCACGCACCGAACGCCGTGCGGTCGCGAAGCTCGATCCGTACCGGTCGGATCGCGAGCGCATGGTCGACACGATCGCGTCGCGTGGCGTTCGCGATCCACGCGTGCTCGAGGCGATGCGCTCGGTGCCGCGCCACGAGCTCGTGCCCGCGGACGTGCGCGCCGACGCGTACGACGATCGCCCGCTGCCGATCGGCTTCGACAAGACGATCAGCCAGCCGTACATCATCGCGGTGATGACCGAGGCCGCGAAGCTCCACGCCGGGGATCGCGTGCTCGAGATCGGAACCGGCAGCGGCTACCAGGCGGCGCTGCTCGCCGAGCTCGGCGCCGAGGTCTACACGATCGAGATCCTCGAGCCGCTCGCGAACCGCGCGCGCGACGATCTGCAGCGGCTCGGCTATCGCGAGGTCGAGGTCCGCGCCGGCGACGGGTATCGCGGCTGGCGCGAGCACGCACCGTTCGACGCGATCCTCGTGACCGCAGCCGCTCCGACGATCCCCGAGCCGCTCTACGATCAGCTCGCGATCGGCGGCCGGATGGTGATTCCCGTCGGCGATGACGACCAGTACCTGAAGGTGATCACGAAGCTGCGCGACGATCGCACCGAGGACGTGCTGTTCCCGGTGCGGTTCGGTCCGATGCTCGGCGAGATCACCCATGCCTCGCGGTGAGCGCTCGGGTACCCTCGAGCATGTGGCGGATCTGGTGCGGTGCTCTGGTCGCGTTCGTGATCGCGGGCTGTCAGTCCGAGCCTCCGACGTCGCCGCCCGCGCCGTCGCCGCCCGCCGCGAAGCCCAAGCCGTTCGCGAAGGAGCGCGCCGCGATGGTCGATGACCAGGTGCGCGGCCGCGGGATTCGCGATCCGCGCGTGCTCGAGGCGATGCGCAAGGTGCCGCGTCACGAGCTCGTGCCCGACGACGTGCGCGCGCACGCGTACGAGGACCGGCCGCTGCCGATCGGCTTCGACGTCACGATCAGCCAGCCATACATCGTCGCGGCGATGACCGAGGCCGCGCGTGTCCAGCGTGGCGATCGCGTGCTCGAGGTCGGGACCGGCAGCGGCTATCAGGCGGCAGTGCTCGCCGAGCTCGGCGCCGACGTCTACTCGATCGAAATCATCGAGCCACTCGCGAAGCGCACCGCCGGTGATCTCGAGCGGCTCGGCTACAAGCAGATCCACCTGCGGATCGGCGACGGCTATCGCGGCTGGCCCGAGGCCGCGCCGTTCCACGCGATCATCGTGACCGCCGCGCCGGAGAAGATCCCGCAGCCGCTGATCGATCAGCTCGCGGAGGGCGGTCGGCTCGTGATTCCCGTCGGAGAATCCGGTGATCAGCAGCTCAAGGTCGTGACCCGCGGACCTCGCGGCACCACGAGCGAGACGCTGATGGACGTCCGGTTCGTGCCGATGACCGGCGAGTCACAGCAGCAGAAGTGACGCGCGATCGCCGATCGCCGTCTCCGGATCCGGCGGTCCGCCCTCGGTGACCGCGTACAGCTCGTCGACGAACGCGCGCACGACCGCGCCCGGCAGCGCGTCCGGCAGTGGCGTCGCGCCGGCCAGCGCGATCAGCACGAGCTGGCGATCGCGCGCGAGCCCGGGACCGAGCGCCGGCTGGATGTAGCGAGCATCGACGACGCGCGCGCCCCAGCGCTCGAACCGGTGCAGCCGGGCCCACGCGGCGACGGCAGCGTCGGGGGAAGCGCGCCGCGGATCGTTGACCTCGCCCAGCACCGCGCGCGCCCCGGCGGCGTGCAGCTCGATCGCCGCATCGCCGAGCAGCTGGCGCCCGAGCCCGCGACCGCGCATCGCCGGCGCGATCACGAGGTACGTGACGAGCCCGCAGCCGCTGCGCGGATAGTGCTCGTACGCGATGCCGCCCGCGATGTCGTCCGCGTCGACGACGAGCTCGAGCGTCATCCGGTACGGCAGCTCGCCGGCGAGCGCGCGCAGCCAGACGTCGAGCGGCTCGCACTGGTGAGCGAACGCGTCCGTGTACAGGCCGCGATGGAAGCGCTCGACGAGCTCGCCGGAGACGACGCGCAGCCGGTTCAGAGGTCGTCGTCTTCGGGGCGAATGCCGTGACCGACGCGGCTGCGCAGCCGATCCGCGCGCATCGCAGCGTCGGCGAAGCCGGGATCGCGCTTCGTGACCTTCTCGAAGTAGTAGAGCGCCTCGCCCTCGTCGCCCATCGCCTCGTAGGTCACGCCGATCTCGTAGAACAGGCTCTGCTGCTCGCGCTCCTGCGGCTCGGCGTGGAGGCCCTGCTTGAACTGCTGGATCGCCTCCGACGGGTTGCCCATCTCGCGATAGCACATGCCGATCATCACGTGGCACTGGACCTCGCGGCCCGGGGCGCGCAGCACCTTCTCGAACGCCTTCACCGCCTCGTCGTAGAGGCCCATCTCCTTGTACGCGAGGCCGAGATCGTAGTGCGTGTCGGCGTCACTCTCGTCGAGCGGCTTCTCGAGCATCACGGTCGGCCGGCGCTTCTTCGCGGGCTGGATCTGCGCCGGCGCGTCGCGGACCTCGGAGTGGATCTCCTCGAACTCCTGCAGCTCCTCGATCTCGTCGAGATCGATCGCGTCGGTGCCGGTGTGGATCTCCTGCTCGATCGAATCGTGCGCGACGTCGATCGCGTCGCCGCCGGCCGCGAGCGCCTCGATCTCGCGCAGCTTCGCAGTCACGAGCCGGTGCTGCGGATAGCGCGCGAGCAGGTTGCGCAGCGACTCGATCGCCTCGGCGTACATGCCCTGGCCGGCGTAGAAGTCCGCCTCGTCGAGCTCGTCCTCGACGCCGGTCTCCGCGCGCTGCGGCTGCATGCTGTTGTCGTCGAGATCGTCGAGCCCGATCTGTGGATCGAGCGGATTCGCCGTGGTCGCCTCGTACGCCGACTGCTGGGCCTGCGTGCCGTACGGATCGTAGCCACCGGAGATGCTGAGCGGATCCTCGTGCTCGTACGAATTGGTGTCCGGCGCGGGCTCCTCGTACGCGTATCCGTCGTCGGCGACCTTCGGCACCGCGGCGTCGAACGCGCGCGCCTCGTCGGGATCGAACGGCAGATCGGAGCCGCTCATCTCGGACGCGATCTCGTCATCGAGCTCGTCGTCGTCGTGGAGGTGCGCCTCGACGGCGGACATCAGCGCCTCGTTGTGCGGATCGAACTTCGTCGGGCCGATGTCCTGCCACTGCGGCGGGCGGTCGACGATCACCGGATCGTCGAGCTCGTCGATCGGCTGGTTCGCGAGCGCCTCGACGTGTTCCGGCGACATCTGGCGCGTCGACTGCGACGGCGACGGCTCGAACTCGAGCTCGAAGTTGCCGGTCTCGTAGACCGGTGCCTTGCGCGCGGCCGGCGCGACGGGCGGACGCTGCGGCGTCGGGCTGCCGTGCGCGACGCGACCGAGTAGCTCGTCGGGATCGAACTCGTCGATCGAGTCGCGCTTGCGCGCGATCCCGACGGCGCTGCGCGGCGGCTGCGCGAGATCGAGCTCGTCCATCTCGATGTCGACGGCGGCGACCGCGCCATACTCGACCTCGGACGACACCGACGAGTTCATCCGCGCGACGCGCAGCCGGAACCGGCGCGCGAGATCGAACGCACCGGTATGCGTGCCGTTCATCGCGAGCAGCTCCTGCAGGTACTGCTCGGCGCGATCCGGATCGCCCGGCGCGACGAGCTCGGCGAGCTTCAGCAGCTCGACCTCGGCTTCCTGCTCGCGGCCCTGCGAGATGAAGATGTCCTTGAGCCGCTCGTGCGCCTCGACGTTCTCCGGATCGAGCGCGAACACGCGGCGCAGGTGATCGACGGCCTTCTGGTGCAGGCCGTACTTCACGTAGACGTCGGTCTCGGCGAGGATCTTCGCGATCTCCTCGGCGTGCTGCTCGCCGGCGGCGGACATCTGCCGCGGATCCGGCGCCGGCTCCATGTCCGCCGAGAAGTCGGCGTCGTCGTACTCGGGCAGCGCGAAGTCGACGCCGGACAGGCTCTGCTCGTCGACGAGCGGCATCGAGCCGGTCATCCGCGCCGACGCCGGCGCCGGGAATGCCGGCAGATCGCTCGTGATGTTGAACTTCGCCTCGGCGGTCGCCGCGCGCACGATCGCGGGGATCGGCGTCTGCGGCCGCGACGGCGGGATCGGCGGCAGCGGCGGCCGGCCCGAAGGCGCAGCGTCCGGCCAGCCGGCACCGCCGGACGATGGCCGCGTCGACGGCGCCTGCGCTTGCGGCTGCGCTGCGGCGTTCGGACCGAGGAAGCCGATCGCGTCCTGGTCGTTCGGCACGAACTCGAGGATCTTGCGATAGACCTCGGACGCCTTGTCGCGCTGCTTGTTCTCGACGTGAACGCGCGCGAGCTCCTTGAGCACCGAGACCGTCTTCGCCTTCTGGTCGAGCGCCTGGAACGCCTGCGCGAGCAGCGCGAGCGTCTCGACGTCGCGCGGATCGGCCTTGAAGCACGCTTGCAGCTTCTGCAGCGCGCGGCGCGGATCGTTGCGCCGCAGGTAGAGGCTCGCGAGCTCGCGGTTCAGCGCGTGGTTCTGCGGCTTGTGCCAGAGCAGGCGCTCGGCGACCTTGATGAAGTCATCCTGGCGGTTCTGCCGGCGCAGCTGATCGCACGCGACGGTGAACTCCTTCGCGGCGTCGTCGACGAGCCCTTCCTTCGAGTACAGCTCGGCGAGCTTGATGCGCGTCGCGATGTTCTCCTGATCGAGATCGACGAGCTTCTTGACCGTCGCGAGCGCTTCCTTCGTGTTGCCTTCGCGATGGAAGTGCGCCGCGACCGACTCGAAGTGCTGCATCGCATCGGACATGAGACCGAGCTGCCGGTAGAGCTCGGCGAGCTTCAGGATCACGTCGACGAGACGCGGATCGAGCTTGAGGATCTGCTTGTAGACCGCGACCGCTTTGAGGAAGAAACCCTGCTCGTGATAGAAGCGCGCGACCTTCAGGTACGTCTCGATCGCGTCCTGCTTGCTGCCCTTCTTCGCGTAGAGATCGCCGATCTTCAGCCAGACGCGAACGTCCTTGGGATCCTCGTGGACAATGCGGAGGTATTCCTTGACCGCTTTGTCGATCTGTCCCTTGTCGACGAACTTCCTCGCCGCATCCATGACCTTTTCTTTGTTGAAGGCCACGAGCGCTAGAGCCTCCGGGTGCGGCGCATCACAACGTCTGATTGACTGTCACGGCAAGATGCCGTGCCGATCCTCGTAAGCGTACGGCCCAGCCTGCCCGAGGGTCAAGCAAAAGGGCGAAGGAATCCCGAGCGTTACCCGGAAGAACCGCGTGATCGATACTCACATCTGATCACGTATCGGTGACGCGGTCGAATCGTCAGGCCGCTGACGCTCGCTCCGCCAGCAAACGCCCGACGAAGCCGGTGTCGAAGTCGCCCTTGATGAAGTCGGGGTTGTTGATGATCCGGCGCAAGAACGGGATGTTGGTGCGGATCCCTTCGATCACCATCTCGTCGAGGCAGCGTCGGGCGCGTCGCAACGCCGCAGGTCGATCGACGTCGTGGACGATTACCTTCGCGAGCAGCGAGTCGTAGTTCGGCGGCACGACGTACCCCGCGTACACGTGGGTATCCACACGCACACCGAGGCCACCGGGCATGTGCAGCGCGGTGATCTTGCCCGGCCACGGCGCGAACGTGTTCGGATCCTCGGCGTTGATCCGCAGCTCGATCGCGTGACCGCGCGCGCGGCGCTCGTCGGTGAACGACAGCGGCTCGCCGGCCGCGATCCGGATCTGCTCGCGCACGAGATCGAGGCCGGTCACGAGCTCGGTGACGGGGTGCTCGACCTGCAGCCGCGTGTTCATCTCCATGAAGTAGAAGCTGCCGTCGGAGTCGAGCAGAAACTCGAGCGTGCCGACGTTCGTGTAGCCGATCGCCTCGATCGCGCGGACGGCGGCGGCGGTCAGCTTCGCGCGCGTGACGTCGGGCAGCGCAGCGGACGGCGCCTCCTCGATCACCTTCTGGTGACGGCGCTGGATCGAGCACTCGCGCTCGCCGAGGTGCGTGTAGTGACCGTGCTTGTCGGCGACGACCTGGATCTCGATGTGGCGCGGCTTCTGGCAGTACCGCTCCATGTACATCTCGGGATTGCCGAACGCGGCCTGCGCCTCGGTGCGTCCCATCGCCCACGCCTCGATCAGCTTGTCCCGCTCGAAGACGATCTTCATGCCGCGGCCACCACCGCCGGCGCTCGCCTTCAGGATCAGCGGATAGCCGATCTTCTCGGCGCCCTCGAACACGTCTGCCTCGACGTTGAGCCCCGTCGAGCCGGGCAGCACGGGCACGCCGGCCTTCGACATCGCCTCGCGCGCGCGGATCTTGTCACCCATGAGGCGCATCGCATCCGGCGGCGGACCGATCCACGTCAGCTTGCACTTGCGGCAGACCTCGGCGAACTCGGCGTTCTCCGACAGAAACCCGTAGCCGGGATGCACCGCATCCGCGCCGGTCACCTCGGCCGCCGAGATGATCATCGGCACGTTCAGGTAGCTCTGGCGCGATGGCGGCGGCCCGATGCAGACCGCCTGATCGGCGAACTTCACGTGCAGCGCGTCGGCGTCGGCGGTCGAGTGCACCGCGACCGACTCGAGCCCCATCTCGCGACACGCGCGGATCACGCGCAACGCGATCTCACCACGGTTGGCGATCAGGACCTTCTTGAACATTAGACGAGGATCCGGAACAGCGGCTGACCGTACTCGACCGGCGCGCCATCCTCGACGAGGATGCCGACGACCGTGCCCGCGACATCAGCCTCGATCTCGTTCATCAGCTTCATCGCCTCGACGATGCACAGCACCTGACCCTTCTCGACCTTCTCGTTGAGCGAGACGTAGGCCGGCGAGTCCGGGTTCGGCTTGCGATAGAACGTGCCGACGAACGGCGACGTCACGACGTGCGCCTTGTCGTCGATCGCGGGCGCTGCCTGTGCGGCGGGCGCTGCCGACGAGCCACCCGCGGCGGGCAGCCCGGCCTGCGGTGCGGGCGCGAACGCGGCGGCCGGCATCGGCGGCGGCATCAGCATGTGGTGCGGCATCATCGCGGGCACGCCGTTCTGCGGGCCGGTCGGGTGCGGCAGCGCGCCGCGACGCACGGTGAGCTTGACGTCCTTGGTGTCGAGGATCAGCTCGGACAGGTTGTGCGTGGCAACGACTTCGGCGAGCCCGCGCGCCATCGCGACCAGCGGCTCGTCACTGGCGTCGTCGTTCTTGTTTTTTCGGGAAGCCATCGCGAGCGGTAGCTTCCACATGCGCGAGGGCGGCGTCCAGTCCCAGGTAGTAGCTTTGTGCACCGAATCCGCAGATCTGACCGATGCACTTCGCGGCGGTGATCGATTGCTGGCGGAAGATCTCGCGCGCGTGGAGGTTCGACAAGTGAACCTCGACGGTCGGCAGCGCGACCGCGTCGATCGCGTCGCGGATCGCGACCGACGTATGCGTGTAGCCGCCGGGGTTGATCACGATCGCGTCCGCCCACCCCTTCGCCTGCTGGATCAGCGTCACCAGCTCGCCCTCGACGTTGCTCTGCGCGCACCGGACCTCGGCGCCGCGCTGCTCGCCGCGCCGCACGAGCTCGGCATCGATCTCGGCGAGCGTGGTCTTGCCGTACGTCGCGGGATCGCGCGACCCGAGCAAGTTGAGGTTCGGTCCGTGCAGGACCTGGATCCGGACAGCGCCTTTGCGGCGCGAGCTCACAGCTGCGCGACGAGCGCCGGCGTCGCCATGCGCATCATGTACCGGCACTTGCCGAAGTTGCCCTCGGGTGCGAGCGCGAGCGCGACGAAGTACTGCGGCGAGATCATGCGGCAGATCAGGATCAGGCGCTGCGCCTTCACCGACAGCTCCTCGAGGTTGCCGACCGCGAGGCTCTCGCCGGCCTTGCGGACCTGCGTGAGGATGAAGGAGAACTCCATTCCGACGGTGTTGACGTCGACGCGGTCGGTCTTGGCGTAGGTCTCGACGGGAATGCCGTCGAGGCCCATGACCACGGCCGCGATCGCACCATCGACGTTGTCGACGACTCGTTTCAGGGTCTCAGCGAACAAGGGTCACCACCTGAGATCGATCGTACAGGACCGCTCGCGACCGATGCCAGCGCCGGTGCCTGGATTTGCGTGTAGGACATTCTCGACTCAGGTTCCGCTTCACCGCTCACCGTTCGCGCGCCGGACCGCGCTGGCGTAGGACCAGAGCTCGCCGTTGGCTTCGCCCTCGAGGACGCCAGCCTCGACGAGCGCGAGCAGCCGAGCGAACAGCACCTCCTCCGAGCACTGACGATAGGGCTGCGACAGCTGGACCGAGGTGTCGCGCACCACGCTCGCGAAGCTCCGCCAGTCGTCCGTGGCGTGTGCGAGCAGGATGTCGTCGAAGAACGTGATGCTCGCCGACGCAAGACCGGAGTCGGTGAGCACGCGGAACGCCGCATTCTCCTTGCGGAGACGCTGCCACGCGAGCTCGTGCCGCTTGCGTTCGAGATCCGAGATGCGCGTGGCGCGCTCGTGCAGCTGCTGCGCGACGATATCGCCGTCGGTCACGAACGCGAACGACGCCGTTCGGTCCGCCACATCGACGACGCTGATCGCGGTCTGCTTCACGCGCCACACCAGCTCGAGCAAGCCGCACGATTCGCTCGCGCTGCGGCTGCTCAGCCAGACCACGAGCTCCGCGTTCGTCGTCGTCACGCACTGCCAGAACTCGGCGATCTGCGCTTCGACGTCCGGCTCGTCTTCGAAGCCGAGCTCGTCGATGGCCCATTGCATGCGCTGCCGAGGAGCCCCGGGATCGATCGGTCCGTGGCTGAGGTCGTCGACGAGATGGATCACCGCTGCTCGGCGATCCAGGGTCCTCATCGCTGCCCGCAGGCTGCCGGCGGCAGACTCGCCGAACGTGACGTGCACGATCAGGTCGACGGCATCGTGCCGACCGCGGGACACGCGAGCGAGCCATCGGTGCGCGTGCAGCAGTCGACGATGCCGTCCTGCGCGAAGTTGCACGCGTTGCCCTGCCGGCCCGTGAAGCTCATCGGCACGGTGTCGCACGTGCCGAGCACGTTGATCACGATGTTCTTGCCCAGCGTGACGCCGAAGCTGAACTGATTGCTCGTCTGCTCGGCGCCGGACATGTCGCCGATGATCGTGAACGTGCCGACGGCCTCGACGGGCCCGGTGATGCCGCGCGCCGCGAGCTCCTGGCCGACGGCGGCCGGGATCAGCGTGAACCCGGCGTCGGTGACACCACCGTTCGGCACCAGCGGCGCGGTGAACAGCGACTTGAAGTGCGTCAGGCCATCGACGCCCTCGAGATCGGCGAGCTCGGGGTTCGCGGGGAACGTGATGTCGACGTTCGCGTGCGACGTGATGATCGTGCGCGCGTCTTCCTGGCCTTCCTCGGCAGTCACACGGCTCTTCATCTGCGCGACGAACAGGTAGGGCGCGGGCGTCGCGATGTCGAGCGCGCCGTGCGCGACGAACGGCTCGTTCTCGTCGCCGGTGAATTCGCACGCGCCATTGCTCGGCGCGACGTTCTTGATGACGAAGATGCCCTCGTCTCCGTTATCGGCGGCACATCCGATGGCGGCACCGACGAGCGGGATCAGGATGGGAACGAGCGAGCGCATGCTTCCTCCGACGTGAAATCGTATCAAGCGCCTGTTTGCGGGCGCAAAATTCTTCTGACCTCGGTGACCGCGATCTCGACGGGCTCACACGAGCCCACCTCGCGGATCACGATGAATCGCAGCTGGCTACCCGATCGCTTCTTGTCGACACTGATGCGGGCGAGTACGTCGTCGGCCCGACCGACGAGGTAGCGGTCGAGGTCGTGCGGCAGGCCCGAGGCGGCGAGCGCGTCGGTGAGGTCGCGCTCGAGGTCGGGGGCGCCGAGCGCACGCGACACGCGGGCCGCGGCGAGCAGGCCGAGCCCGACCGCCTCGCCGTGCAGCAGGCCGGACGCGGTCTCGATCGCGTGGCCGATCGTGTGGCCGAGGTTCAGCAGCGCGCGGTGGCCCGTGCGCTCGCGCTCGTCGCGGCCGACGATCGCGGCCTTGTAGGCGATCGCGCGATCGATCACGGTCCGCAGCTCGCGCGGCGGTGGCGCGCCCTCGCCGGCCGCGGCCCACGGCGCGCAGGCGGCGACGAGCTGCCACAGCTCGGGGCCATCGAGCAGCGCGTACTTCCACAGCTCGCCGAACCCGGCGCGGCGCTCGCGCGCGGGCAACGTCGCGAGCGTGTCGGTCGCGCACGCGACGAGCCGCGGCTGCCAGAACGCACCGACGAGGTTCTTGCCGGCGGGGATGTCGATCGCGGTCTTGCCGCCGATCGCGGCGTCGGTCATCGCGACGATCGTCGTCGGGACCTGGACGATCGGGATGCCGCGGAACAGCGAGGCCGCGACAAACCCGGCGAGATCGCCGACGACGCCACCGCCGAGCGCGACGATCGCCGAGCCGCGATCGAGGCCGCGCGCGACGAGCTCGTTGCACGTGCGCTCGAACATCGCGAACGACTTGCTCGCCTCGCCAGGCGGGATCGTGATCGGCTCGGCGCCGAGCGCGGCGAGCTGCGGCAGGTAGCGCGCGACGTTCGCGTCGGTGATCACCGCGAGCTTCGTCGTCGTGCCGAGCCGCGCGCGGATCAGCTCGGGATCGAGCGCGTCGGCGACCGTGACCGGGTACGTGCGGTCGCCGAGCGCGAGCAGCGTCGCGCCGCGATACGTGGCCGGCAGCGTGCGCCACGCGCGCTCGACCGCGGCGACCGCATCGACGACGTCGGCGATCGACTTGCCCATGGTGTCGACGACCGCGTGCGCGCGGCGGTAGATCGGGGCGCGCACCCGCGCGAGCCGGTCCGCGGATGCGAGCAGCGGGCGCGTCGGGCCGCCGGCAGCACGGCGCTGTGCCTCGTCGACGTCGACGCCGAGCGCGACGACGAGGCCCGCGCCGCGCATCCGCTCGAGGTTGTCGCCGTACGCGGCGGCGCCCCCGCCGGTCGCGATCACGAGGTCATCGCGCGTGCACAGCTCGGCGAGCGCGCGCGCCTCGCGGCGGCGAAACTCGGGCTCGTCGCGCGCGACCAGCTCGGCGACCGGCTCGCCCATCGCGGCGATCGCGTCGTCGAGATCGACGAACGCGCGCCCGCTCGCCGCGGCGATCGCACGGCCGACCGACGTCTTGCCAGCGGCCATGAAGCCGATCAGGAACAGCGGCGCCACCCTCACACTCTGCCGCCGAATCGGCCTACTGGCAGGTCAGCGCGCCCTTGTTCGTGATCTTCGGCGTGATGAACACGAGGATCTCGGTGCGGTCGTCGTTCTCGCGGCGGTTCTTGAAGAACCAGCCGAGCACCGGGATGTCGCCGAAGAACGGCACCTTCTTGTAGGCGAGGCCGCTGTTGCGGGTGTAGATGCCGCCGAGCACCGAGGTGTCGCCATCGTTGACGAGCATCGTCGTGCTCGCTTCCTTGCGCAGGAACGACGGGTCGCCACGCGCGCCGACGTTGACGAAGTCGGGCTCGTTCTTCGTGACGTTGACGCGCAGCTCGATCGCACAGTCGCGCGCCGAGACCTTCGGTGTGACCTCGAGCGCGAGGTCGGCCTGGACGAGCTGGGTGTTCGTACCGGCGGCCGAGATCACCTGGATCGGGATCGACACGCCCTGCGTGATCTTCGCGGGCTTGTTGTTGAGCACGGTGATCTTTGGCGCCGACACGATGCGGACCGTGCCGGTGTCCTCGAGGGCGGACAGCCGGAGGTTGATGTTGAAGTTGCCGCCGACCGAGCCGAGCGAGAGGCCGATCGCGCCACCTTCGCCGGAGCCGGTCGCGGCCGGCAGGTTGATCGCGAAGTCCGACGGTGTCGCGACGCCGGTGCGGATCGTCTGCGCGTCCTCGTTGCCGCCGATCAGGCTGATCGACGACGGGAACACGAGGCCGGTCGCGTTACCGCCCGCCGCGCTCGCGACCGCGCGACCACCCCACTGGACGCCGAACTGACGGAGGAACGTCGACCGCGCCTCGACGATGCGCGCCTCGATCGAGATCTGCGGCGTCTGGGTGTCGAGGCTGAGCGCGAGCCGCGTGATCTGCTCGCGGTTGCCGGCGACGTCGGTGATGATCAGCGCGTTCTGGCGCTCGTCGACCTCGATCGTGCCCTTCTGCGATAGCATGCCCTTGAACTTCGGCGCGAGCTCCGACGCGTTCGCGTAGTTGAGGCGCACGACATCGGGGCGCGGCACCTCGGCCTGCTGCTGCGCGGCCGCGCGCGCCGCCGCTTCCTGATCTTCCTTGTCGAGCTGCTTGCGATCGGCGACGCGGAAGATGTTGCCCTCGCGCCGGTACCACAGGCCGTGCGACGACAGGATCACCTCGAGCGCCTGATCCCACGGCACGCGCTTGAGCCGGACCGTGACCTTCGCGTTGATGTCGTCGGGCACGACGATGCTGACGCGCCCGGTGTCCGCGATGATGCGCAGCAGGTCGTGGATCGGCGCGTCCTTGAAGTCGAGGTCGACCGTCGCGCCGCGATAGACGCGCCGGCGCTGGCCCTGCGGCGGCAGCTGCGCGACCGACTGCTGCGCGATCGGCGTCGACGTCGCGCCGAACCCGCCGACGATCGGCGACGGCACGTTCTGCGTGCGGGTCTGCGCGACGCGCTTGTTCGAGATCAGGCGCCAGTGCACGCCGGACGCGTCGCGATCGAGCGTCGGCGTCACCGGCTGCGCGAGCTCGGCGATCAGCCGCACGCGGTTCGGCGTCCGGCGATCCTGGAACGAGCTGACCGCGCGCACCGGGCTGCCGAACTTCGTGACGTCGAGCTTGCGCTCGAGCTTGTGCGCGAGCTCGGCGCGATCGACGATCAGCTCGACCGCGGTCGCGGTGACCGCACCGAGCGTGACCTGCGCGTCGCCGGCGAGCGCGATGTCGACCTGGCCGCTGCCGTCGCTGCCGCGGAACGCGACATCGGTGACCTTCGCGGCCGGTGGCACGGGCGCCGGCTTCGCGGGCGTGACCGCGGGCGCCGCGGCGACGCGGGTCGCGGCATCGCGCTGCGCCTTGAGCCGCGCGAGCTCCTGCTCCTCGATCGCGCGCTGCTCGGCGAGCTTCGTGCGGCGCGCCTCCTCGCGCGCGGCGGCATCGCGCGCCTGCGCGGCCGCGAGCTCGAGCCGCCGGGTCTCGGTCTGCTGCGCGACGACCGCCTTGCGGCGATCCGCGAGCTCGGTCTCGGCGCGCTTGCGCTCGTCGGCGAGTCGTGCGGCCTCGGCGCGAGCGCGCGCGAGCTCGGCATCGCCGGCCTTGCGCGCCGTCGCGAGCGTGACCTCGGCCTGCGCCTTTGCCTCGGCCTTGCTGCGCGCCTCGAGCTCGGCGGCGGCGGTCTCGGCCGCCTGGCGGCGCGACGATAGCTCCGCGAGCGAGCGCTCGGCCTGCTGCTTCGCGCCCATCGCATCGCGCGCCGCCTTCTCGGCGACGACGCGCTGCTGCTCGGCGGCATCCGCGGCCGCCTTCGCGACGCGCGCCGCGTCCTCGGCCGCCTTCTTCTGGTTCTCGGCGACGAGCCGTTGCTGCTCGGCCTCGCTACGGCGCTGCGCCGCGAGCGTCGCGGCCTGCTCGGCTTCCTTCCGCTTCTTCGCCGCGTCGAGCGCGGCGGTCTCGGCCTCGGTCCGCCGGCGCGTGGCATCGCTCGCGGCGGCCTCGGCCTCGCCGCGCTTGCGGGCGGCGTTCGTCGCGGCGGCCTCGGCGGCGGCGCGCTGCTGCTCGACGGTCGCGAGCGACGTCCGCGTCTGATCGAGCTCGGTGCGCGCGGTCGCGGCCGCGACCTCGGCCGCCTTGCGGCGCGCCTCGGCCTCCTCGGTCGCGCGGCGTGCCTGCGCGAGCCGCTCCTCGGCGCGCTTCGCGTCCTGCGCGAGGCGCTGGCGCTCGGACGCCGCCGCGGCATCGGCCGCTCGCTGCGCCGCGAGCTTCGCCGCGGTCTCGGCAGCCTCGCGCTCGCGCCGCGCCTTGTCGGCCTCGACGCGCGCGGCCTCCTCGCGTGCCTGCGCCGCTGCATTCGCCGCGCGCGCTCGATCCTCGAGTGCTTGCGCCGACAGCGTCTTCTTCTCGAGCTGCGCGAGCTGCTGCTTCGCGTCGGCGAGCATCTTGTCGGCGTCGGCGCGCGCGCGCTCGGCGGTCTTGCGGTCGTTCGCCGCCGCGAGCTTCGCGGCCTCGGCATCGCGCCGCGCGGCGTCGGCGTCGGCGCGCGCCCGTGCGGCATCCGCCTTCGCGGCATTCGCCTCGCCGCGCGCCGCGGTCGCATCCGCCTGCGTCTTCGCGATCAGATCCTTCGAGGCCTGCGCATCCGCGCGTGCGGCCTCGGCCTGGTGCTGTGCAGTCTCGGCGTCCGCGCGCGTGCGTGCGGCCTCGGTCCGCGCCGCCATCGCATCGCGCCGCGCTGCCTCGGCCTCCTGCTTCAGCTTCGCGACGAGCGTGCTGTTCGACGCCGCCGCATTGCGTGCCGCGTTCGCCTCGGCCTGCTTCGCCGCCGCATCGCGCAGCGCCGCGTCGGCTTCCGCCTTCTTCGCGACGAGCTCGCGGCGCGCGGCCTCCGCCTGCGCGAGCGCCGCCTGCGCTTCCGCCTTCGTCCGCGTCGCCTCGGTCCGCGCGGCCATCGCATCGCGCCGCGCCGCCTCGGCCTCCTGCCTCATCTTCGCGACGAGCGTGCTGTTCGACGCTGCCGCCGTCTTCGCCGCCTCGGCCTCGGCCTGCTTCGCCGCGGCATCGCGCTGCGCGGCCTCGGCTTCGGCCTTCTTCGCGACGAGCTCGCGGCGCGCCGCTTCGGCCTGGCGAACCGCGGCCTCTGCCTCGGCCTTCGTACGCGTCGCCTCGACCCGAGCACGCTCGGCCTCACCACGCGCGGCATCGGCCTCGGCCTTCGCCTTCGCGACCATGTCCTTCGTGATCGCGGCGTCGTTGCGCGCGGCCGCTGCCTCGGCGCGCTTCGCCGCGGCCTCCTTCTTCGCTGCTTCCGCCTGACGGAACGCGAGCTCGGCATCGGCCTTCGTCCGCGCCGCCTCGGTGCGCGCGCGCTCGGCATCGCGACGCGCCGCCTCGGCATCGGCCTGCGTGCGGGTCGCGAGATCCTTCGTCTTCGCGGCCTCGGTGCGCGCCGCGAGCGCCTCGCGCTGCGCACGTTCGGCATCCGCCTTCGCGCGCGCCGCCGCATCCATCTGCTTCGCGGCAGCGGCCTGCGTCGCCGCGGCTTCCGCCTTGATCCGCTCGGCCTCGCGACGCGCGGCTTCCGCCTCGGCGCGCGTGCGCGCGAGATCCTGGCGCGCCGCCTCGGCCTCGCGCGTGGCCGCCTGCTTCGCCGCCTCGGCCTCGCGTGCCGCCGCTGCCTTCGCCGCATCCGCCGCCTGCTTCGCGGCGATCGCCTCGCGTGCGGCCGCTTGCTTCGCCGCCTCGGCCTCGCGCGCGGCCTGCGCCTTCGCCGCCTCGGCCGCCTGCTTCGCCGCGTTCGCATCGCGCGCCGCGGCCTGCTTCGTCGATTCTGCCTGCTGCTTCGCCGCCTCGATGTCGCGCGCGGCAGCCTGCTTCATCACCTCGGCATCGCGCATCGCCTGCTTCGCAGTCTCGACGGCCTGCTGCTTCGCGGTCTCGGCGTCGCGCAGCGCCTGCTGCTTCGCGGCCTCGGCCGCCTGCATCGCGCGTCGCGCGGCGTCGGCGTCACGCAGCGCCTGCTGCTTCGCCGCCTCGGCATCGCGCAGCGCTGCCTGGCGCGCCGCACTCACCTCGCGCGCCGCGGCTTGCTTCGCGATCTCGGCATCGCGGATCGCTTGCTTCGCGGCCTCGGCATCGCGCATCGCCTGCTGCTTCGCGGCCTCGGCGCCGCGGATCGCCTGCTGCTTCGCGGTCTCGGCATCGCGCAGCGCCTGCTGCTTTGCCGCCTCGGCGTCGGCGCGCGTCTTCGCGGCCGCCTGGACATCGCGCAGCGCGGCCTGCTTCGCCGCTTCGGCCTCGGCGCGCGTCCGCGCCGCGGCGTCGACATCGCGCGCCGCCGCGAGCTTCGCGGCATCGGCTTCTCGCTTCACGCGCTCGGCCTCGGCCTGCGCGACCGCGGCCGCCTGCTGCGCCTTGATCGCATCCGCGCGTGCGCGCTGGACGTCCGCCGCGTTCGCCTGCGAACCCGCGGCCGCGCGCTGCGCTGCATCGGCGAGCTTGCGCAGTCGCTCGGCCTCGGCCTGCGCCTTCTGCGCCTCGGCCTGCGCCGCGGCGATCGATTGCGCCGCGCGCTGCTGTGCCTGCTCGGCGACGCGGCGGGCCTGTTCGCTATCGGCCTGCGCCTTCGCGAGCGCCTCGGGGCTCGCGGTCTTCGGGGCCGGATCGCGCGCGGTCACCATGACCACGACCTCGTTGCCGGTCGTCTTGACGTCGTAGCGTCCCGGTCGCGCGAGCGACACGATCACGCGCACGACCTGACCACCGTCGTCGAGCTGTTGCGCGGCGACCGTCGATACCGCCCACGTGTTCGTGGTCAGCACGGTCGCGCCCTCGTGGCCGCGCAGTGACTCGGCGAGCTTCGCGCGCGGCACGTCGAGCACGACGCGACTCGGTCGCTCGAGCTTGTACACCGTGAACGTGGGTGTCTGCGCGCCGCGCACCACGATGCGCGTGGTACCGGCGTCCTCGCTGTACGTCACCGCGCGGATCTCGTTCGGCGAATCCGCGCGCGCTGGCGAGATCGCGAGCACGATCGCAGCGGCTGCGATCCAGGTCGTTGGTCGGATCATGTGCACACTCCTCGGAGCGAAAAAAATTTTCGCCCGCCCGGTGCACGGGTCCAAATTTTATCGCGTCAGGGCGTGACGGGCTTGATCAGGTCACGGCGTGACAGGCTTGATCGTCGTCGTCCCGGGCGCGCCCTGCGAGGGCGGCATGGCCGGCGGCTGCAGCGCACCGTCGCGCTGCGGCTGGGTCGACGGCGGCGCCGTGTTCGGCGTGTTCGGCGTCCGCGGCGGCGGCGGGTTCGTCGGCGACTCGGTTGGCAGCTGGCTGGCGACCGTCTTCGAGTGCAGCTCGACGCAGTGCTGGTTCGTCGGCCGGTCGTTCTGCACGACCTCGAAGCAGACGAAGTTATCGCCGATATCCTTGACCCACGCCTTCTCTTTGCCGACGCAGTCACCGCGCCGAATGATCCGGCCGTAGTTGCTCGGATCCATCATCAGCACCTTGCGCTGGGTGCCCTGCGCGACGATGCCGACGAGCTTGAGGTCCTGAAAGCCGTAGTTCTGTGCGACGAGCTGATCGGGGCGCTGGCACCGGCTGCCAGCGTCGATCGGCGTCGAATTCGTCGTCTTGTCGGTCGAGTTGCTCTGCCCGGGCGTCTTGATGATGAACGACTGGAACGGATCGCGGTTCGCCTCGGCGACGAAGTCGCGATCCTTGAACTGCGCGCGCAGCGACAGCCGCTCGTCGCACCGCCCGCACAGAAAGCCCTCGGACGTCGGCAGGCAGAACTGATCCTCGGGACACGACAGATCCGGCGTCGCCGGCGCGTTCGGATCCTTGACGCCGCCGATCTGGACCGGCCGCGGCGCGTTCGGATCGCACGACTTGCTGCCCTTCGCGGGCACCGGGCAGTCGACGCGGCTCTCGGCGCGCATCATCGGCACGAGCGCGCTGCCCGAGCCCGCACCGGCGGGCGGCGCGGACGCATTCGCGGCCGGTGCCGGTGTCGAGGCGCCGCGGTTCGCGGTCGACGGCTCGTCCCCGCCGCCGCAGCCGATCACGCACGAGATGACGGCGATCGCGAGCGCGCGCATCACAGCCCTCCCTGGAGCCGGTTGGAACCGGTCGCGGAGCCCGCGGGCGCCGAGCCCGAGCCGGCGGGCGGTGGCGGCGTCGTGCCGTCCTGCACGCGCTGCTCGTCCTTCTTCATCGAATCCTCGACGCGCGCCTTCGCGCCCGCTGGCGTGTCCGCGCTCGGCAGCGCGGGCGGCGCGTTCGAGCCGACGGTCGGCATCGGCGGCGCGCCCGGCACCGTCGACGGCGCGCTCGGCGGAGGCGAGTTCGGCGGCACCGTGCCCGGCGCGGTCGGCGCGGCGGCCGGCGCGTCGCCCTGGCGGAACGTCACCGCGGTGAACTTCGCGGTCAGGATGATCTCGCGGTTGCGAACGACCGGATCGGTCAGCGCGAGGTTCTCGATCGACACGATGCGCTCGCGCTCCTCGGGCTGCTGCTCCTGCCCGGGCACGAGCACTTCCGGCTTCTTCTTCTCGACGAGCGACGCGAAGAACCGCTTGATCTGCATGAACGTGCCCTGGATCTCGACGTCGAGCGGCACCTTGACGAAGCCCTCGACCGCCTCCTCGGGCTTCTTGTTCCACTTGATCACGTCGACGCCGGCCTCGGTCACCTTGCGCTCGAGCGTCTCGAAGAACGCGGGGACCTCGGCGCCGGTCGGCAGCGCCTTCTGCTGCTCGCGGATCGTGTCGTCGAGCAGCTGCTTCTTCGCGCGCAGGTCCTTGAACTTCGGGATGTCGCCCGCCAGCTTGGAGTTCTCGGCCGCCTTCTGCTCCCACTCGGCCTTCGCCGCCCGCTCGTCGGCTTGCAGCGGCTTGTAGAAGAACCGGAAGTACAACAGGCCGAGCACGAGCCCGATCACCGCGAACACGAGGACCTTGCGGCCCGTCGGCATGCGCGCGAAGTCGGCCATGACGCCGGTCTGCGCCGCCATCAGTAGGCCACCTTTCCGCTGATCGTGAACTTGTAGTAGTTGAGCCCGGACTCGAGGTCGGTGACGCGCTCGCCGCCCTCGGGCGTCACGTCGACGAAGTACACCGACGCCGCGAGCCGCTTCGACAGCTGCGTGACGTCCTCCTTGGACTGTGCGCCGCCCTCGAGCTTGAACTTGCCGCCGGTGTCGACGAACGACCGCAGCCAGACGTGGTTCGGATCCCAGTCGTTCTGCCAGCGCTTGTTCGGATCGCTCTTGATGAGGTCACGCATGCGGACCGTCATCGTCGGGCTCTGGTTGTTGAGGATCAGCCCGAGCTCGTGCAGCACGTGCGCGGGCACGACCTTCGCCTCGAGCAGCCGGTTGATCGACTGGATCTTCTTGACCGCGTCGGCCTCCTCGGCCTGCATCACGTCGTAGCCGGCGAGCGCCACCTTCGCATCGGCGATCGACTTCTTCAGCGACTCGGTCTTGTGCTTGTAGTCGGCGATCGCCGACCGCGTCGGCATGTCGAGGAAGAAGAACACGAGCGCCGCGGCCGCGAGCAGCGAGCCGATGCCGAGCGCCATCTCGCGCGCGGCCGCGTCCGTCCCCGGCGCCTTCGTCGCCTTCGCCACGCCTCGGCGTGCGCGCTTCTGTGGGAGCAGGTTGATCCTGATCATCGGCGCGCCCTCACTTGTCCCCGGCCGCGCGGAGCGACAGCCCGACGCCGACGAGCGCCTCCGGCGCGTGCGCGTCGAGATACGTGCGGTCGAGCGACGGATCGATGTCGATCCGCTTCCACGCATCCGCGACCTCGACGGGAAGCCGCGACCGCCGCTCGATCGCGCGATGCAGCGAGCTCACCTTCGAGCTGCCGCCTGCGAGCACGATCCGCGTGACGTTCGCCTCGGCCGTGGTCGCGAGGAAGAAGTCGAGCGAGCGCTGGAACTCGCCGGCCATGACCTCGGACACGCCGTCCATCACGCGCAGCACCTCCTGCGGCACCACGCCGTCCTCGGTCTGCGAGCCGCCGACCTTGTACGCCTCGGCCTCGTCGACGGGGATCCCGAGCTGTTTCTGGATCTCCTCGGTGTACGCGTTGCCACCGATCGTGACGTCGCGCGTGAACAGCGACACGCCGCTGCGCACGATGTTGATGTTCGAGATCGCCGCGCCGATGTTGATCAGCACGACGGTCTCGCGCGGATCGAGCGGATAGTTGAGCTCGAAGCCGTTCTGGCACGAGAACGCGGCGACATCGACGACCTGCGGCGACAGCCCGGCATCGCGCACGCACTGCACGTAGTCGTTGACGACTTCCTTCTTCGCCGCGACGAGCAGCAGCTCGGTCTGGCCACTCGCGCTCGCCGGGTTCGTGACGTGATAGTCGATCTCGACGTCGTCACGCCCGAACGGGATGTGGTGCTCGGCCTCGCTGCGGATGTTCGCGGCGAGCGTCTCGGCCGACATCTGCGGCACCGAGATCTTCTTGATGATCACCGAGTGCCCGGCGATCGCGATCGCGACTTCCTTCTGCTTCAGCTTGAGCCGTGCCCACAGCTGGCGGATCGCATCGGACACCGCGCCCTGATCCATGATCGTGCCGTCGACGATCGTCTGCGGCACGAGCGGCTGCATGCCGAACGCCTGCAGTGCCCAACCCTGCCCCTTCTTGCGCAGCTGCACAGCCTTGACGCTGCTGGAGCCAATATCGAGCCCGATGCACTGTTTCGCCATGACGAGGTCGACGCCGAGCCGGGCCCGGACGTCGCCGATAATGGTAGGCCGTAATCGGGCGATCTCCAAAAATTGCCGCGCGCCTGCCGGGTACGACCGGGCATCGCCGACGCCAGGGTCAGGAAATGCCGTACTCCTTCATCTTGTAGAGCAGCGCGCGGTGGCTGATCTCGAGCAGCTTCGCCGCGTTCGTGCGGTTGCCCTGCGTCGCGACGAGCGCGCGCTTGATCAGATCCTGCTCGAGCTCCCGCGTCGCCTTCTTGATCGACAGCTCGTTCCCGGCCGCCGATGATTCATCTTCGGACGCCGGCCGCGACCCGCCGCGCACGTGCATCACGGTCGCGAGGAACTCCGCGTCGATCGGCCCGTCCGCGAGCACGAGCGCGCGCTCGACGACGTTCTCGAGCTCGCGCACGTTGCCGGGCCACGGCTCGGCGCGCAGCAGCTCGCAGACCTCGTCGGACAGCTCGCTCGACGCCAGCCCATGGCGCTCGGCGTGCCGCGCCGCGAAGAACCGCGCGAGCATCGGGATGTCCGAGCTGCGCTCGCGCAGCGGCGGGATCCGCAGCGGCAGCACGTTGAGCCGGTAATACAGGTCCTCGCGAAACCGCCCGGCCGCGACGTCGTCCGCGAGATCGCGCAGCGTCGCCGCGACGAGCCGGACGTCGACCTTGACCGACACGGTGTCGCCAACGCGCCGGATCTCGCCCTCCTGCAGCGCGCGCAGCAATTTTGCCTGCAGCGGCAGCGGCAGCTCGCCGACCTCGTCGAGGAACAGCGTCCCGCCATCGGCATCCTCGAACAGCCCCGGCTTGTCGCGCACCGCATCGGTGAACGCGCCGCGCTTGTGGCCGAACAGCTCGCTCTCGAGCAGCGCCGCCGGGATCGCCGCGCAGTTGATCGCGACGAACCGCCGGCCACGCCGCGGCGATAGCTCGTGGATCGACCGCGCCACGAGCTCCTTGCCGGTGCCGCTCTCGCCGAGGATCAGCACGGTCGACCGCGTCTTCGCGATCTGCTCGATCGTCGCGCGTAGCTTGTGCATCGCCTCCGAATCACCGACGAGCGATGGCGGCGCCCCGGCCCCGTTCGCCTCGACGCGTCGCCGCGGCAACGTCGCGACATGCCGCAGCGCGAGCGTCAGCGCGAGCTCGTCGATCGGCTCGCTGACGACATCCGCGACGCCCGCATCGAGCAGCGCGACCGCACGGCCGACATCGCGCGGCCGGATCACCGCCACGATCGGCGGCGCGCCGTTGCCCGCGAGCTGCTTCGCCGCATCCGCCGCCGCGATCACCGCGTCGCACGCGTGCTGCTCGAGGTAGCGCTTCGCGCCATCGACCTCGGCCATCGCCGCGACCTGCTTGCCGGCGCGATCGAGCATCAGGTGCATCGCGCGCCGCGCCTCGTCGTCGGGACCGAGCAGCAGCACGCGTTGCACCACGGTCGGTGCAGCGGAGCCATGCGTGGTCCCCGACGTCACGAGGGGTCACGTTACCACGGACGATCGACGTCACCAGCGATGCGCCTGCCAACCGGGTTGGCGGTGTGCGTCAGCCAACGCTGCGAAACACGGACGTGTCCGGTTGGCGAGCCGCTTGCTCCGTGTCCGGCCGATGTCCGGTGTCCGGGTGCTGTCGATCCTGCTGCTCGCCGCATGTGCGTCCGAGGGCGGGACGTCCGGTCCGTCCGTCGAGAGCCGCGTCGTCCACAAGGAGTTTCCGATCGCGGCGCCGGCGAAGCTCGATCTGCTGTTCGTCGTCGACAACTCGCCCGCGATCGCCGCCCATCGCGCGAACCTCGTCGACAACGCGCACCGGTTCGCCGCCGTGCTCGAGTCGTTCGCCGGTGGCCTGCCGGACGTCCACATCGGTGTCATCACGACCGACGTCGGCACGCGTGGCGCGGACGACCCGACGTCGACCGCATCGGGCGACTGCACCGCGGACGGCGACGCCGGACGGCTGCGCACGCTGCCAGAGATCACCGGACGCTTCCTCGCTGACTTCCCAAACACGACCGGCAACCGGGTCCGCAACTACACGGGCGACCTCGGCAACGTCCTCGCGTCGCTGCTCGATGCCGGCGCGACCGGCTGCTCGTTCGTCCGTCCGCTCGAGGCGATCCGCCGCGCGCTCGCGAATCCGAACAACGTTGGCTTTCTGCGCGACCGCGCGTACCTCGGCGTCCTCGTCATCACGGCACGCGACGACTGCTCGTTCACGCGCTCGAGCTTCGCCGAGGGCGCGGTCGACACGTTCGGCTGCGTGACGATGCCGTCGGCGCTCGAGCCGGTCGAGGAATTCGCGGCCGTCCTCCAGGGCGCGAAGCTCGACCCGTACGACGTCGCGGTCGCCGCGATCTCCGGACCGGCGTCGCCGTTCGTGATCGACGAGTCGCAGCGCACGATCGAGCCGAGCTGCACGTTCGACACCGCGACCGGCCCGGTCTCGGCCGAGCCGGCAGTCCGGCTGCAGGCGTTCCTGGATCAGTTTCCGAACCGCTCGACGTTCTCGTCGATCTGTCAGGCCGACCTGTCCGGCGCGTTCGCGCAGATCGCGCAGCTGCCGAAGGTCTCGCTCGGCCTGCCGTGCATCGACACGCCGCTGCTCGACATCGATCCGCAGACGCCGGGCGATCAATACGAGTGCTCGGTGTCGCTGCGCGACGTCTATCCGGATCGCGTCGAGGAGCGGTTGATCTACGAGTGCACGGGCGGACCGACAGCGTGCTGGACGATCACGCCGGAGCCGAACCTCGGCTGTCCGTACGGCGTCGCGAAGGTCGCGAACACGTTCGGCGCCACGGACGCGGACCACACGCTGGCGGTGTTCGAGTGCGTCGCACCGTGACACGCTGATACGCTGCGCCCGTGCGTCGCGCCGAGCTCGATCCCGCGCTGTCCGCCACGATCGTGTCGGCGCGCCCGCTGCACTACACGCGCGACGCGCCGACCGACGACGATCGTCCCGCACACGTGCGCGCGGCCTCGGGGCTCGCGTTCCTCGGTGACGACCTGCTCGTGATCCAGGACGACGCCGCGTTCGTCGCCCGGATCCGCGACGCCGACGTCGAGGCGATCGCGCTGCCCGCGGGCGCGGGCGGCCGGCGGCGGTTCGAGAGCCGGCTCGGCAACAAGCTCGACAAGCTCGATCTCGAGGCGTGTCTCGTCGACGACAACGAGCTGATCGCGTTCGGCTCGGGCTCGATCCCGGGCGTGCGCGAGCACGTCGTCGTGATCGGCGACGGCGAGCCGCGCGTCGTCGCGATGCCGTCGATGTACGAGGCGCTGCGGCGCGCGTGCGGCGGCGTGCTCAACCTCGAGGGCGCGGCGCGCGTCGGTGGCGAGCTGTGGCTGTTCCATCGCGGCAACACCGGGCCCGATGATCCGGGACCCGCGGTCGTGCGGCTGCCGTTCGCGGCGCTGCGCGACCGGCTGAACGGCTATCCGGTGGCCGCACGGTCGTGGATCGATCGCTACGATCTCGGATCGATCGACGGCGTGCGGCTCGGGTTCACCGACGCGTGCGCGGTCGACGATCGCGTGTTCGTCGTGATCGCCGGCGAGGCGTCGATCGACGCGATCGCCGATGGCGTCGTGGTCGGCTCGCGGCTCGGCGTGATCGATGGCGAGCGCGTGCGCTGCGCGCCGCTCGTCGATCGCGAGGGCCATCCGGTGAAGGTCGAAGGGCTCGCGTTCGATCCGCGATCCGGTACGCGTCGAGATCGCGCGTGGATCACGATCGATCCAGACGACCCGGACGCACCTGCACCGCTCTGCGAGGTGGAGCTGCGCGGGCCCTGGCTGCCATCAACTGTCGAGAATCGCTAGCGCGGCGCTGCCAACGATCGATCGGATCTGCCAACAACGTTGGCACGCAGACGTTGACAGAAGAAAACCAAGCGATTGAAACTGCTCGAGACTGAACTTGGTCGCGCAGTTGCTTTATTCTGCTCGAGCACCTGGAGGGCGCATGCGCAACGCCATTACTACATCCTCGTTCCTTTGCCTGGGCCTCGTCGGTCTTCTGACCGGCTGCCCCGACCGCACGATCTCGAAGGTGAACCCCGAGCAGGGGCGCGTCGAGTTCAAGGACATTCCGGTCAACCTGAACCGGAACATCGACATCCTGTTCGTCATCGACAACTCGGGGTCGATGTCCGAGGAGCAGGCAAATCTACGGACGAACTTCCCGAACTTCATCAACGTCCTCAACAGCATCCAGGGCGGTCTGCCCGACGTGCACATCGGCGTCGTGACGTCCGACATGGGTACGAAGGGCGAGGACGACGCGACGCCCGGCCCGCAGGTCGGTGCCGTCGGCCAGGGTGGCTGCGCCAACACGGGCGACAGCGGCAACATGAAGACGAACGGCGCGCCGGTCACCGGCGTGTTCCTCAGCGACATCCAGGACGCGACCGGCATGCGCGTCCGCAACTACACCGGCGACCTGTCGACCGTGTTCGGTCAGATGGCGTCGGTCGGCGCGGTCGGCTGCGGCTTCGAGCAGCACCTGCACTCGATGCACGCCGCGCTCAACAACAACTCCGCGAACGCCGGCTTCCTCCGCCCGGACGCGTTCCTCGCGGTGATCTTTCTCGCCGACGAGGACGACTGCTCGATGTCGCACTCGACGCTGCTCGGTCCCGACGGCGGGCCGCTCGGTCCGCAGCAGTCGTTCCGCTGCACGCGGTTCGGCGTGACCTGCGATGTCGGCGGCACGAACGACACCGAGATGAACCAGGTCGGTGTGAAGGATCAGTGCCACTCGAACGAGCAGTCGCAGTACCTGAAGAACGTCGCGTCGTACGTGTCGTTCCTCAAGAGCCTGAAGCCGGACCCGCTGCAGGTGATCGTCGCCGGCATCATCGGCACGACCGAGCCGTTCGCGGTCGAGCTCCGCACGATCAACGGCGTCAGCCAGCCGGCGCTCGCGCACTCGTGCTCGTACCAGTCCGGCACGACGACGAACTTCGCGGACCCGCCGGTGCGCATCCAGTTCTTCCTCGATCAGTTCCCGAACCGCTCGACGGCGACGACGATCTGCCAGGCCGACCTCTCCGGTGGTCTGCAGCAGATCGCCGAGCTGCTGAAGACGGCGATCGGTAACCCGTGCATCGAGGGCAACCTCGCCGACGTCGATCCGAACACGCCGGGCGACCAGTACGACTGCACCGTCTCGTACGTGAACAACTACGGCAAGCCGAACCAGACCGAGACCGTGATCCCGCCGTGCACCGCCGGCGCGCAGCCGTGCTGGGAGCTGCTCGTCGACGCGGCGCAGTGTCCGCTCGGCGACAACCTGATCCTCAAGGTCAACGATCCGGGCACGCCGCCGCTCGACACGCACATCATCGCGAACTGCGTGACCGAAGCGATCTAGATCGACATCTCCAGGTGTCGAGCGGGCGGGTGATTCCCGCCCGTTTGCATTTTCGGCTGACGGAAACGCCGCGCTCGCCGCACGTACCTCGCAAATCGCTCGTCTCGCGACGGGCCAACCAAGAGGTAGTGATGCACGCGAAGAAGCTGTGGCTGCTCGCGCTGCTCGCCGGCTGTCCGGATCGCACGATCCAGGCGGTGCCGCCGAGTCAGGGCAAGGTGGAGACGAGGGAGCTCGATGCCGAACGCCGCGGCGTCGACATTCTGTTCGTGATCGACGACTCGCCGTCGATGGAGGACGAGCAGGCGTCGCTGCGCGCGAACTTCTCGCGCCTGGTCAACGTGCTCGAGACGCTCGAGGGCGGGCTGCCGGACGTCCAGATCGGCGTCGTCACGCCGAACCTCGGGACGAGCGCGACCGACGGCACCACCGCGGCGCCGATCGGCACGTGCAGTGGGCGCGGGCTCGACGGGGCGCTGCGCGCGGTGCCCGGTGGCGGGCCGACGTTCTTGCGCGACGTCGACGATGGCGCGGGCGGCCGGCAGCGCAACTACACCGGCACGCTCACCGATGCGTTCTCGCAGCTCGCGGACGTCGGGATCAACGGCTGCGGCATCGAGCAGCACCTCGAGGCGGCGAAGCGCGCGCTCGACGGCAACCCCGCGAACGCCGGGTTCCTGCGGCCGGACGCGTACCTCGCGGTGATCGTGATCGCCGACGAGGACGACTGCTCGCTCGCGAGCAGCAAGCTGTTCGAGGGCACGCAGGACGCGACGTACGGCGAGCGCATCAACTTTCGCTGCACGTCGCAGGGCGTCGCGTGCGATTCGCCGTCGACGCCGTTCGACGCCGCCGATGGCGTGCGCGAGGACTGCCATCCGCGGTTCGAGCCGACGCAGGTCGAGCAGGTCGATCGCTACGTCGACTTCCTGAAGACGCTGAAGTCCGACGAGCGCGACATCGTCGTCGCCGGCATCGTCGGCAACCCGGATCCATTCGAGATCGTGACGAGCCCCGGCGGCAACCCGGTGCTCAAGAGCTCGTGCCCGCAGGCGGCGCAGGTCGCGTTCCCCGCGGTGCGCACGAACGACTTTCTGTCGCGGTTCACGAACCGCGTGCGGACGTCGATCTGCGACGGCGATCTGTCGACCGGGCTCACCGAGATCGGCAAGCTGATCAAGGATCAGGGCGGCAGCGGCTGCTTCGACTCGAACCTGCTCGACGTCGATCCGGAGACCGATGGCGCGCAGTACGACTGCTCGGTCGTCGAGGTCCGCCGGGTCGAAGGCGAGCCGGATCAGGAGATCGCGGTGCTGCCGAGCTGCGACAAGGGCCGGTTCCCGTGCTGGAAGATCGTCGACGACCCGACGCACTGCTACTACACGAGCGCCGATCCGCACCTCGCGATCGTGATCGACCGCAACGGCGTGCCGCCGGACGCCGGCACGCGTGTCAAGGCCAGCTGTGTTACGACCGTGTCCGCGTCTTCGGGACCGACGCTGTGACGTGATAGGGTCCGGGGCGTGTCCAGCCCGGGCCGCCCTCTGATCACCGCGAACCAGGTCACACTGGCGCGACTGATCCCGATGCCGGTGCTGAGCTGGCTGATCTACCAGGGCGCATCGCAGGGGTACGAGAACAACCCGTACATGTGGTTCGCGCTGATCGCGGGCATCCTGATCGGCTGCACCGACTGGGTCGACGGCAAGATCGCGCGCAAGTACGGGCCGACCGTGCTCGGCGGCCTGCTCGATCCGATCGCCGACAAGGTGTTCATCGCGTTCGCGTACACGCCGTTCGCGGACAACATCGTCGCGGTCGACGGCCACTTCGAGAGCCTCGTCCCGGCGTGGGTCGTCGCGCTGATGTTCACGCGCGAGTTCTTCATCACCGCGCTGCGCTCGGCCTACGAGCAGCGCGCGCTGACGCTGAAGACGAGCTACCTCGCGAAGGTCAAGACGTGGACCCAGATGCAGGGCATCGGCGTGATGCTGCTGTTCCCGCTCGTCCCGCGCAGCCACCAGTACATCCTGACCTGGGGCCTCGGCGTGCTGACGATCGCGCCGATCGCGCTGATGCTCGTGCAGTACGTGACGACGCGCAAGCTGTGGCGCGGAGCGCTCATCATGAGCGGCTCGGTGCTGCCGGTGTTCCTGCTCGCGCTGCACGGCGACACCACGCTGACGCTGCGCTGGATCATGTTCGCGGTCGTCGGCCTGACGTGGGTCAGCGGCATCGACTACATCGTCGTCGGCTGGAAGCAGCTGCGCGGCCGCGGCGACTTCACGAAGGCCGACGGCGTGCGGCTGCTCGGTGCGCTGCTATTGCCGGCGCTGCTGTTCGCGGTGCTCGTCGAGACGCCGGCGCAGCCGTGGCCGATCTTCACGATCCTGTCGCTCGAGCTCGCGGTCGGCGGCCTCGACAACCTGCTGTCGCACCACAAGGTCGCGACGAAGGCGCTCGCCTGGGGCGGCCGCGTCCTCGGGATCAGCGCGCTGCTCGGCGCCGCGCTGCTACTCCCCGCGTACGCGACGTGGTTCGCGATCGTCGCGGCGGCGGTGTCGGTGTTCGGCGTAGCTGCGGAGTTCTGGCGCGGCCGCGACTACTTCCTCGACAAGCGCATCCGGGACAAGATGCTGCGCGAGCAGGCTGCTGCCTCCGAGGCGCAGAACACGTAGTACCATCGCGCGGTGCGAGAAGACGAGGTAGCACCGTCGGCGAACGGTGACGGCACGCCGCGCGCGAGCGGTCGCGGGCTCGCGCAGTCGCAGCCGCGGCTCGAGGCGTGCGTCGATCCGCTCGTCAGTGTCGTCGAGCTCGACTTCAAGTCGAAGCTGTACCGCCGGATCACGCCGGACGACGTGGCCGCCTCGATGGAGGCCGGCAAGTTCGTGTGGATCGATGTCGACGTCGCGGCCACCGAGGACGCGCGCAAGCTGCTCGGGAAGCTCGACCTGTGCGCGCCCGAGATCGTCGAGGACGCGCTCACCCGCGAGCCGGCGACGCAGATCGGCCGCTACGAGCACTACCTCCACCTCGTGCTGTCCGGCTGCCGGCTGCAGGGCCACAAGTTCGACCTCGAGCGCGTCGACGCGATGATGGGCGAGCACTTCCTGCTCACGCTGCACAAGGGCCAGCCGGTGTTCCTCGAGGCGGTGCGCAAGTCGTACCTCCAGGACTTCGTGCGGTTCGCGCAGAGCCCGAGCTTCCTGCTCTACGAGCTGTGGGACCACCTGATCGAGAACTACCTCGCGGTCCACAAGAAGTTCGAGGAGCGCGTCGACACCGTGCAGTCGCGGCTGATCGGCCAGGTCGACGAGAGCATCTTCGGCGAGGCGTCCGAGCTCGGCGCCGACCTGCTGCACCTGCGCAAGGTCGTGCTGCCGGCGCGCGCGGTGCTGACCGATCTGTCGACGCGCAAGTCACCGTTCGTCAGCGAGGCAACGCAGCCGTACCTCGGCAACATGGTCGGCACGATCGAGCGCGTGCTGCAGGACGTGCTCGTCGATCGCGACATCCTGTCCGGCTCGCTCAACAACTACATGTCCCTCGTCGCGCACAAGACCAACAAGGTCATGGGCCGGCTGACCGTCGTCAGCATCATCTTCCTGCCGCTGACGTTCCTCTGCGGCGTCTACGGCATGAACTTCGACTTCATCCCCGAGCTCAAGTGGGAGCACGGCTACGCGTTCTTCTGGATCACCGCGCTGATGATCGTCGGCGGCCTGATCGCGCTGATGCGCTGGTTCAAGCTGCTTTAGCCGACGACGCGATTGCGGCCTTCGCGCTTCGCTCGATACAGGTTGTCGTCGGCGATCTTGATGAACTGCGTGACGTCGACGTCCTCGCCCTCGACCGTCGCGACGCCAACCGAGACCGTGACCGGGAACGTGTCGCCCTCGTACTCGAACGGCGCGTCGCCGACGATCCGGCGGATCTGCTCGCCGAACGTGCGCGCGCCGGTGATGTCGGTCTCGGGCAGCACGGCCGCGAACTCCTCGCCGCCGTAGCGCGCGAGCAGCTCCTCGCGACGGACGCGGCCGAGCAGGCGGCGGCTCATCTCGCGCAGCACGTAGTCGCCGGTGAGGTGGCCGTGCTTGTCGTTGATCTGCTTGAAGTGGTCGATGTCGAACATCAGCAGCGACAGCGGCCGGCGGTAGCGTGCGCAGCGAGCGATCTCGCGCTCGAGGAACTCGAGGAAGTAGCGCTTGTTGTGGGCGCCGGTGAGGGCGTCCACGATCGTCATCTTGTAGATCTCCTCGTGGTAGCTGGCTTCGATGCCGCTGCCCGAGAGGAACTTGAAGATCGCCGCGCCGATCTTCACGAAGTCGGCGTCGCGCAGCACGGACTTCGTGACCGGCACGTCGTTGACGTAGGTGCCGTTCGTCGACTGCAGATCCTCGACGGTCCACTGCTCGCCGGTGCGATACACGCGCGCGTGGCGTCGCGAGACGCTGTCGCGATCGACCTGGATATCGCAATCCGCGCCGCGCCCGAGCACGACCTCACTGCGCGCGAGCGGGAACCGCTTCCCCATGTCCGGGCCCGGCGGATAGATCAGCACGAGACAGGCCTCGCCCGATTCCTTGGGCGGTTTGACGACCTGGACCTTCGTGATGCGTGTCTTCCACTCGCTCATGACATGGGCGAGCTCGTCGCCGCGCAACCTCGATCTCATCGCAACGGTTGCGATCTGTCAATGAACCCAGGCGCAAGGACAATGTGCGCGCCGGTGTGATAAGCCCCGGTCGTGGCGGTCGGCGATCCGTTCGATCTCGTCGGCGACGATGACCTCGGCGTCGTGCTCGTGCACGGCTTCACCGGCTCGCCGTACGAGGTGCGCTACCTCGGCGAGCAGCTCGCGAAAGCGGGCTACACGGTGCGCGCCCCGCTGCTCCCGGGCCACGGCACGACGATCGACGATCTCGATCGCACGACGTGGCGCGACTGGTCCGAGCACGTCGAGCGTGCGGTCGATGCGCTGCGCGTGCGGTGCGCGCGGGTCGCGATCGTCGGCCAGTCGCTCGGCGGCCTGCTCGCGCTCGAGCTCGCGAGCCGGCGGCGTGACCTCGTCGCGGTCGCGTCGCTCGCGGCCCCGCTGTGGCTCGTCGGGCTGTCCGCGCGCGTCGCGCACTGGACGACGACCGGCAAGCTGCCGCTGCGCAAGCTGCCGAAGCTCGGCGGCTCGGACGTCCGCGATCGCAAGGTCCGCGCCGAGAACCCGTGCTACCCGGCGATCCCGGTGCGCGCGCTCGGCCAGCTGATGGAATTCATGCCGCTCGTCGACGCCGCGCTGCCGGCGATCACGCAGCCGGTGCTCGTGCTGCACGCGCGCCAGGATCACACCGCGCCGGTCGCGTGCGCGCCACGGATCGCCGAGCAGACGCGCGCGGTCCGGATCCGGATCCTGCCGCACAGCTATCACCTGATCGCGGCCGACGTCGAACGCGACATCGTCGCCGCGGAAGTCATCACGTTCCTGCGCACGCACGCAGGCACTCGCCCGACGGAGACCACCTCATGCGCCATGTGATCGCGATCGATCAAGGAACCACCGGCTCGACCGTGCTCGTGCTCGACGAGCAGCTCGCCGTCCGCGGCCGCGGCTACAAGGAGTTTCGCCAGATCTACCCGACGCCGGGCTGGGTCGAGCACGATCCCGAGGACATCTGGGCGTCGGTGACGCACGCGCTGAAGCAGGCGCTGCAGGGCATCGAGCCGTCGTCGATCGCGGCGATCGGGATCACGAACCAGCGCGAGACCGCGGTGCTGTGGGATCGCAAGACGTCGAAGGCTGTGCACAACGCGATCGTCTGGCAGGACCGCCGCACCGCGGATCGCTGCGCCGAGCTGAAGAGCCAGGGCCGCGAGGCGCGCGTCCGCGAGCTGACCGGACTGACGCTCGACCCGTACTTCTCGGGCACGAAGATCCACTGGATGCTGTCGCACATCAGCGAGCTCGCGGCGCCGGCGCGCGCGGGCCAGATCGCGTTCGGCACCGTCGACACGTACCTCGTGTGGCGGCTGACCGGCGGCGCGGTGCACGCGACCGACGTCACGAACGCGTCGCGCACGCTGCTGTTCGACATCACCAAGCTCGCGTGGTCCGACGAGCTCTGCGAGGTGATCGGCGTGCCGCGCGCGATCCTGCCGAACGTGGTCCCATCGTCCGGACCGATCGGCACCACGAAGGGCGTGCCCGGCCTGCCCGACGGGATCCCGATCGCGGGCATCGCGGGCGATCAGCAGTCCGCGCTGTTCGGCCAGGCGTGCTTCACGCCCGGCGACGCGAAGTGCACGTACGGCACCGGCGCGTTCATCCTGATGAACACCGGCGATGCGCCGGTCGCATCGAAGTCCGGGCTGCTGACGACGGTCGCGTGGCAGCTCCACACCGGCGAGCTGCGCTACGCGCTCGAGGGCTCTGCATTCATCGCCGGCGCCGCGGTGCAGTGGCTGCGCGATGGCCTGCAGTTCTTCGCGTCGGCGGCCGAGGTCGAGACGCTCGCGATGACGGTGCCGGATTCCGGCGGCGTGATCGTCGTTCCCGCGTTCGCAGGGCTCGGCGCACCGCACTGGCGGCCGGAGGCGCGCGCGTCGATCACCGGCCTGACGCGTGGCACGACGCGCGCGCACGTCGCCCGCGCGACGCTCGAGGGCATCGCGCTGCAGAACGTCGACATCCTGCGTGCGATGGAGCGCGACTCCGGCAAGAAGCTCACCGTGCTCAAGGTCGACGGCGGCGCGGCCGCGAATAATTTGCTGATGCAGTTCCAGTCCGACGTGCTCGGCGTCGAGATCGCGCGGCCCGCGCTCGTCGAGACGACCGCGCTCGGCGCCGCGTTCCTCGCCGGCCTCGGGACCGGCGTGTGGAAGGATCAGACCGAGGTGAAGAAGACGTGGCGCGAGGATCGCCACTTCACGCCGACCGCCGACCGCGCGAAGATCGCCGCGCACCTCGCGCGCTGGGACGCGGCGGTCGCCAAAGCTTAAGCCGGCTGCTTGAAGCTGAAGTACAGCACCTGGCTCCACCAGCCCGGGTGACACTGCTCCTGCCAGCCCGCGCGCAGCTCGTCGAGCCACTCCGCCTCGGTGCCCGCGAGCGCGCGATCCGCCCGTGCGCCGAGCCGCGCGGCCTCCGTGCACACGAGCTGCGCCTCGGCGGTGAGATCGCCGCCCTGCAGATCGTAGATCTCGCCGGCCTCGAGCAGCAGGTACTTCGTGTCCGGCGTCGTCGACAAGAACTCCTTCGCGTGGCGCAGGGCCTGATCGAACTGCTCGCGGTCCTCGAGCGCGCCCTCCCCCACCTTGTCGAAGAACCGGATCACACGCTCGAACGCGCCGGCCCGATTCGCGACGATGCCGATGTCGCGGTCCCAGATCGCCGACCGCACGACGCGCGACTCGTTCGCGATCATCAGCTTGTGGACGAGCGGGATGTCCCAGTTGTATTCGGACAGCCCGCGCGCGTAGAAGCCCTCGCCGCCCGGTAGCTCGTCGCACGTGTAGAGATAGGACCGGTTCGCCATGCGGCGAACCTTACGTCACGGCGCCTTCTTGAACTCGGTCGTCGCGCCCTTCGCGTTCAGCTTCGTGATCGACGCCTGGACGAGCTTGCCGCCCTGAAACGAGATGTGCGTCTGTATTTGCGGCGTGCTCGGCGTCTGGAAGAACACGTAGAGCCACGGCTGCGGGTCGTAGCCGCGCTCGGTGCGGATCTGGATCGACGCGAGTGGCAGGCTCGGCAGCGTCTTCAGCCACGCCTCGGGCACGACGATCGTCTTGCCCTTCGCGGTCACCGCGAGCGTCTTGACGTTGCCGCCGGCGTCCGCGGTCGCCTTGACCTCGACGGTGCCGAACAGGTCGGTGTCCGCACTGAGCGTCGCGGTCTTCCAGTGATGGATCTGTTCTTCCGAGGCGTGGGCCGGGACGGCGAACAGGGCGAGCACGACGAGCGCGATGCGCAGCATGCTCCTTCTACGCACGAGCGGCCCCGTCGATCCAGCTCGCCGGATCCTCGATCCGCCGGGTCAATAGCTGCAAGGACTTCGCGCAGTACAGGCCATCCTCGACGCGCTCGTCGAACGTGTAGCGGATCGTCAGCTGCTTCCTGACGACGACGCGATCGCCCTCGACCGCCGGGACGTCGGTCACCTTGCCGATCGTGACGAACAGCGGGCAGTTGCCGTGCTCGTAGAGGTGGTGATAGGCGGCGTCGATCTTGATGCTGCCGAGGTTCGCGACGAACGCGCTCGTGTACATCGGATCGGTGTCGACGAGGCCGCGCGGCGCGAGGCCGATCGCGTAGAGGCCGCGCAGCACCCAGATCAGGAACGCGAGCAGGAAGCCCGGCAGCGCGAGCAGGATCTTGAGCTCCTTGTCCATCGCGGACGGCTCGACCGAGCGCGCGCCGCCGATCTCGCCGGTCAGCTGATCGACGAGCGTGTCGAAGCGCTCCTCGCGATCGAACCGGCGCTTGATCGTCGCGAGCGGCGCGTCGTCGGACATCGCCTTCTTCGCCGCGAATGACAGCAGCACGTGCGTGCGCTGGAACGTGCGCCGCCCGACGGTGAAGCGGTTGAGCCGTTCGCGGTCGTGCAGCACGCTCGCGAGCGCGTGCAGGATCAGATGAAACAGCGTCGCGCGGCCGCGGCCACTCGCGTTGTGCTCGGCGAGCCACGGCAGCGTCGCGGTGAGATCGAGATGCTGCTCGAAGTACACGGCCGACTGGTTCCGGCCGCGCATCAAGAAGCCCATCATCCGGCGATACGGCGGCACCGCGACGCGTCGGCCGTCATGAGGCTGGAACATGCGCGGACGGTAACGCGACGCGCCGTGTCTGGACGATCTGCCGCGCGAACGGGAGTGTCGCTACGCAGGTCACACCTGGCTTCTTCCCCTGCCTGGTCGTTTTCACCAACGAATGGTGGGTTCGACCGGCCCTGACAGCGATCGTCCCTGTGGTTTCGCCAGCTTACCCCGTGGCACTCGGGTTGCTGTAAGAGCCGGTCCACACGGAGGGTAATGACATGGCTCTACTCGCTACTCGCGTTTCGAAGAATGCTGCCGACTGGTCGGATCGCGAGTTGCTGAAGTTCGTGCTCCGCAGCGATGCGCGTGGCTGGGCCGAGCTGATCCGTCGTTTCCGCCCGCTGATCTACCGCTGCATCACGAAGGTCACGCTGAAGTACGCCCCGACGCTGGGCAGCGCCGACCTCGACGAGATCTACGCTGACGTGATGATGCAGCTCGTGCGCGATGACATGCACAAGCTCCGCATCTACAACCCGGCGCGCGGCACCAAGCTCGGATCGTGGATCGGGATGATCTCGGTCAACGCCGCCTACGACTTCCTGCGCAGCGCCGGCCGCCGCCCGCTGCTCGACAAGGTCGACGGCGCGCTCGACCCGCACGAGGAGTGCGATCGCACGCCGCTCGATCAGCTGATCGAGAAGGAGCGCTGGGATCACCTGAACGAGCTGCTCTCCGACTTCACGGACAAGGACCGCACGTTCGTCGAGCTCTACTACCAGAAGGGACTCGAGGCCGACGAGATCGCGGCGGAGATGCAGATCAGCCTGAAGACCGTGTACTCGAAGAAGCACAAGATCCGCGCGCACCTCGTCCGTTGCCTGCAGAACCTCGCCGGCGACAGCCCGATCGCGGATCTCGCCAGCGCCGCTGCCTGAGCGCTAGCGATCGAACGACGCGATCGCGCGCATCACGAGCGTCCCGTCCGCCTGCTTCTCGGGCGTCGTGAGCAGGACGTTCGCCGCGAACCCGTGGAGCCCGCGCGCGCTCTCGAGGTCCGCGATCGTCTGGGTCATCGCGGCGGGGGTGCCGGCGATCGTCAGCCGACATTGATCCTGCCGGCACTCGACGGCGTCGAGCTTCGCGCCTGCCTTGAGCTTGCCGAACCGGCGCTTGATCTCGCCCTCGGTCGGCGCGGCCCACACGTCGTCGCGCGCCTGCGCCTCGAACGCGGCATTCGCGCTCGGCGTCGGCGGCAGCGCGGGAGCGGAGCCCGATCCGGGATTCGCTGAACCGAGGCGCGGCGGCTCCGGTGCCGCAACCGGCGCGGTGAGAGGGTCCGATCCGGTCGCTTTTGCGCGTGGTGGTGCCTCGCGATCGCGACACCCACACGTCAGCACGACGCCGGCGATGATCGCGGACCGCAAGACCATTTCCTGACGAGCCTAGCACTTGCCGCGGGTGTGCGCGTCTGGCTAGATCCTCTGCGAGTGTCCGAACCGGCTCGCAGTACCACGCTGAGCGACGACGAGCTGACGACGCAGTTCGAGCGCGCGCAGACGATCGTGACGCCGCCGCCGGTCCGGCCGCGCGTCGTCGTCGCGAACCGCGCCGATGGCGGGGTGTTCTACTGGATCGGCAAGCTCTACGGGTTCGCGGCGCTCGTCCTGCTCGCGGCGCTGTGCGCGACGCTGTTCGGCATCTACTCGTACTTCTCGATCAATGCCCCCGCGGTCCCGAACCTCGAGCGCTACGCGACGACCGCGCCGAGCGTGACGCGGATCTACGCCGCCGACGGCACGCTGCTCGGCGAGTTCGCGAAGGAGCGTCGCGAGGTCGTGCCGTTCGAGCGGATCCCGAAGCGGCTCGTCGACGCGTTCCTGTCGGTCGAGGATCACGAGTTCTTCGAGCATCGCGGCCTCTACTACAAGGGCATCCTGCGCGCGCTGTGGCGCAACATCACGTCCGGTGACTTCGCGCAGGGCGGCTCGACGATCACGCAGCAGGTCGCGAAGCAGTTCCTCGGCGCCGAGAAGTCGCTGTCGCGCAAGGGCAAGGAAGCGGTGATGGCGCGCCGGCTCGAGGCTCGCTACTCCAAGCGCGCGATCCTCGCGGTGTACTTGAACCACATCTACCTCGGCGCCGGCGCGTGGGGCGTCGCCGCCGCGTCCGAGACGTACTTCCAGAAGAAGCTCGAGGATCTGACGCTCGCCGAGAGCGCGCTGATCGCCGGGCTCGCGAAGGCGCCGACGAAGTACTCGCCGATCAACCAGAAGCAGCTCGCGATCGAGCGCCGCAACATCGTGCTCGAGAAGATGCAGGCCTACGGGCTCGCCACCGCCGACGAGGTCGCGAAGGCGAAGGCCGAGCCGATCACGCTGCGCATGCACAAGGACGTGTTCCCGAACCGGATGCCCTACTACGCGGACTACGTGAAGACGTACGTCACGAAGAAGTACGGCGAGGCGGTGTTCTTCGGGGCGGGCTACCGCGTCGAGAGCGCGGCCGAGCCGACGTGGGAAGCGGCCGCGTACAACAACGTGAACTACAGCGCGTACAACCAGGACAAGCGCCAGGGCTGGCGTGGTCCCGAGTGGCGCGTCGACGGCCCGGCGCGTGACATGTTCATCGCGCGCCAGAAGCAGCTTTACGGCGACGCCGACCTCAAGCCGGACAAGCGCTACCTCGCGCTCGTCGACAAGGTGCAATCGAGCGGCGCCGAGGTGCTGATCGGCGATCGCCGCTACCAGCTGCCGATCCGCAACATGAGCTGGGCGGCGAAGTGGGAGCCCGGCAACGCCGAGAACGATCAGCAGATCGGCAACGCGACGTCCGCGCTCAAGCCCGGCTACGTCGTGTGGGTGTCGCGCGAGGTCCGCACCGTGCCGCGCTACCGCGTGTGGAACTACGGCGATCCGGTGAAGAAGAACCCGCAGTGGACCGCGGCGGACAACCAGGCCGAGTGGGACGCGAAGAACACGACGTACGTCCGGCTCGAGCAGGTGCCGCATCCGCAGGTCGCGCTGTTCACCGCGGATCACCAGAACGGCCACGTCGTCGCGGCGGTCGGCGGCTACGACTACGATCGCTCGGTCTACAACCGCATGCTGCATCCGAGCGCGTGCCGGTCGCCGGGCTCGACGTACAAGCCGATCTACTACTCGCTCGGCTTCCAGGAGGGCTACGGCTTCGACACCGTGCTCAAGGACATCCCGATCACGATCGTCGATCCGGACACCGGCGAGGAGTGGTCACCGAACAACCTCGGCGACACGATGGATAACGCGGTGACGCTCGAGTACGCGCTCGTGTTCTCGAAGAACATTCCGTCGATCGATCTGTTCCAGCGATTGGGCGCGAAGAACGTCGAGGCGTGGGCGCGCCGCCTCGGGTTCACGACGAAGATCTACGCCGACGACGCGCTCGCGCTCGGCGCGTCCTGCACGTACATGCACGAGATGGCGCGCGCGTACGCGGTGTTCGCGCGCAACGGCAAGTGGTTGCCGCGCCCGCCCGGCCACGAGAAGGACTGGATCTACGTCCGGCGGATCGTCGATCGCGACGGCAACACCGTCGAGGACAACACGCTCGCGAACGACGCGCAGCTCGCGCCCGGTGACCGCTACGACCGGCTCGCCGCGCTCGCAGGCGTCCAGGCGCCGCAGGCGATCCCGCCGCGCGCCGCGTACCTGATGTCGAAGCTGCTCGCCGAGGAGGTCCAGCACGGCTTCACGCAGATGATCCGCGCGATCGGCATGAACGCCGCCGGCAAGACCGGCACCTCGAGCGACACGTTCGACACCGTGTTCATCGCGTACACGTCGAAGTTCATCACCGTCGTGTGGATGGGCGACGACAAGCGCGAGCGCGCGCTCGGCCGCACCGACGCCGCGTACATCACGGTCGTGCCGGTGTGGGCGAGGTACATGCAGGAAGCGGCGAAGAGCTATCCGAACCCGACGATCCCGTGGGAGCTACCGCCGGGCGTCAACAAGGACGATCGCGGCGAGTACAGCAAGGGCCAGAAGGGCCCGCGCATGGATCTGATCTACAAGGGTCCCGCCGCCGGCAAGAAGGACGGCGACGACCCGGATCGACCGCCGGTCTGAGCGTCGCTTGACCGTTCGCGGCGGTGCGTGCCACGGTGCCGCGATGATGCGGTGGATCGGAGTCCTGGTGATGGCATGGGCGGCGTGTGGCGGCGGCGATCGCGTGCCGGTCGCGGCGCCCCGCAGCGAGCCCGCGGTACCGGTCGCGCAGCCAGCGCCCGCGCCGACGCCTCCCGCACCGACGACGCCGGTCCTGCCCGACACGCCGGCGGGCAAGACGCTCGCGGCGTGGCTCGACGCGTTCAACAGCGGCGATCAGGCGCGACTCGAGGCGTTCGTCGCGCAGCACAAGTTCCCGCGCACCGCCGGCGAGATGATGATGTTTCGCAACCAGACCGGTGGCTTCGAGCTGGTCGCGATCGAGAAGACCGAGCCGCTCGCGCTGACGTTCGTCGTCAAGGAGAAGACGGGGACGACGAAGGCGGTCGGCTGGATCAAGGTCAAGGCCGGCGAGCCCGCCGAGATCACGTTCTTCGACGTGCTCGCGATCCCGCCGAACCTGACCGCGGCCGACGTCAACGTCTCGATCGATGCCGCGGCGCGCACGCGCGTGATCGACGGCGCGATCGCGAAGCTGACCGAATCCTACGTCTATCCCGAGACCGCGAAGAAGATGGTGCAGGCGCTGCGCGACCATCAGAAGCAGGGCGCGTACGACGCCGTCACCGAGGCGCCGGCGCTCGCGGCGCTGCTCACCGAGCACCTGCAGGCGGTGAGTCACGATCGCCACCTGCGCGTCGGGTTCATGCCGGAGAAGCTCCCAGAGATCGAGCAGGAGCCGACCGATCAGGAGAAGGCGGACTACAAGGCCGAGCTCGAGAAGATGAACTGCGGCTTCGAGAAGGTCGAGACGCTCGACGGCAACATCGGCTACATCAAGTTCAACATGTTCGCCGACGCCGAGATCTGCGGCGCGAAGGCGACCGCCGCGTTCGGCTCGCTCGGCAACGTCGACGCCGTGATCTTCGACCTGCGCGACAACGGCGGCGGCCAGCCGGACATGGTCGCGTTCGTGTCGTCGTACCTGTTCGCGAAGCGCACGCACCTCAACGACCTCTACGACCGCAAGGAGAACAAGACGACGCAGTACTGGACGAAGCCCGGCGTGCCGGGCGCGAAGCTCGCGAAGCAGCCGGTCTACGTGCTGACGTCGAGCCGCACGTTCTCGGGCGCCGAGGAGTTCTCCTACAACCTGAAGAACCTCAAGCGCGCGACGATCGTCGGCGAGACGACCGGCGGCGGCGCGCACCCGACGATGGGCCGCCGGATCGACGATCACTTCATGATCGCGGTGCCGTTCGCGCGCGCGATCAATCCGATCACGAAGACGAACTGGGAAGGCACGGGCGTGAAGCCCGACGTCCAGGTCCCGGCGGCGGAAGCCCTCGACAAGGCGAAGCAGCTCGCGGCCGAGGCGATCGCGAAGCGCAAGAAGTCGAAGCCGTAGTCAGAGATGCGTGACCAGCCCGCTCGTCACGACCGTGCGCCCGGCGTGGCGCTGCTCGAGCTCGGTCAGCCCGGCGCATAGCGCGCGCCGGCTCGCCTCGGTCTCGCGGCCGCGATCGACGAACACGAGCAGCCCGCCATCGCGCACGACGTGCGACCACGCGCGGACCTCGCGAAACCACGCGTCGTCGATCGTGACATCGACGGCGACGACCGCCGCGAGCGAGCGCGGCTCGATCGTCGACGGATCGTCGAGCGCCGGGTCGTGCTTCGCGTTCCACGCCTTCGCGCCGCGCGCGGTCAGGCCGATCGCGCGGACCTCGCGCTTCTCGGCGAGCGCCTCGGCGAGCTTGACGTTACCGACCACGGCGATCGGACCGTCCGCGTGCGCCGACGCGAGCGCCTCGTGGATCGCGGTGACGGCGGGCGTGAGGAACAGGCCCTCGAGCATCCCGGGAAGCTACTACAGGTCGCGCAGGTACTCGCAGCGCGGGGCTTCGATGTGCGGGGTGATCCACGTGACGCCGAGCAGCTGGTCGAGCAGGAACCGAAAGTTGCCGTAGGTGACGACGAAGAAGTCCATCTTGCGCTTCTTGATGCCACCGCCGGTGTCGTCGGCGCGGACGCAGCCGTCGTGGATCGAGCCGTCCGGCAGCACGAGGCCGTCGAACTCGGGGACGTAGATCGGCTCGCCGATCTGGATGTGCCGCGAATCGACCGCGACCGACTTGAACGGGATCAGCGGCCGCGTGCCGGCGCCGCGACCGAACGGATGCTCCTCGGGATCGAGGGTCTCGAAGCACGTGCCGTAGCCGAATGGACACTTGCCGGTGTAGTTGATGACCCGGTCGTCCATCATCAGGCCCGAGCCCTCGAGCTTGAGCGAGCAGGCGAACTTCTCCTGCACGCGGCCGATGAAGAAGCCCTCGCGCGTGTAGATCTCGACCCACTTGTTCGCCGGCAGCGCGCACGCGCCACCGCGCGGCACGTTGACGCCCTGGGTCTCCTGGTAGTCGGCTTCCTGGGTCAGCCAGTAGAAGCGCAGCGCCCACTGCTGATCGTCGACGAGCGGGTAGCCGCAGCACAGCTTGTTCTTGCCGCGCAGGGTCGCCTTGTGCTGGAGCGGGACCTGCTCCTTCGCGAGCTTGCTGTCGTCGGCGTGTGCAGCGCTCGCCCAGGCGAGCGACGCCGCCACAACGAACAGACCGAGCCGCACCTCACGATCGTACAGGGCTCCGCGTCCGGAGCAAGCATCGTGATCGCGGTACAACCACGGCATGTGGGTTCGTGCCCTGGTCGAGTGCGATGCCCGCGCGGGTGGCAAGGCCCATGGCCTCGCACGCCTGATCGCGGCCGGCCTGCCGGTGCCTCCCGGGTTCGTGATCGAGCCGATCGCGCTCGAGATCGTGCTCGGAGACTCGCTCGCGGCGGTCGCGCTCGACGAGATCGGCCACCGGCTCGAGGCGATGGCGCGCGCGCTCGACACCGCGCCGATCCCGGCCGAGCTCGACCACGCGGTCACCGCGGCCGCGCATGGTCTCGGTCCGCTCGCAGTGCGATCGTCGGCCGCGATCGAGGATCGCGCGAGCGGCGCGGCGCCCGGCGTCTACGCGTCGGTGGTCGACGTCGCGCCCGCCGAGCTGTGGACCGCGGTGCGCACGGTGTGGAAGAGCGCGCTTGCCCCGCTCGCGATCGCGTACGCGCGCCGAGCGAACGACCACGATCTCGACGTGCGCGCCGAGATGAACGTGATCGTGCAGCGGTTCGTGCCAGGCGACCGCGTCACCGCGTACACCCGGCCGCCCGGGTCGCCCGGCGCCGACGAGGTGTGGATCCAGCGCGCCGGCACGGTCGCGCACGTGTCGCGGTCGAGCGCGGATCCGATCGTCGAGCTCGCGCTGCGCGCGGAGACCGCGATCGGCGTGAAGACCGGCGCGGACGTCGAGCTGGTCGTCGCCGACGATGGCCACATCGCGGTCGTCCAGGCGCGCGCGATCGTCCATCCGGTCGTGCGCGTCCGCCATCCGCCGCCGCAGGTCGTGCTCGCGCCGCTCGACGACGGTCGCGTGTGGACGTGGGACATCGCGCACAATCCCGATCCGCTGTCGCTCGCGCAGGCCGGGCTGGTCGATCACGTCGATCGCGCGCGCGTCGCGCCGTGGTCGATGCGCGTGTGCGCCGGCTACCTGTACTTTTCGCCGCGCGAGGAGATCGCGCCGCCCGACGTCACGAGCGTCGAGCAGCTCGAGGACCTCGCGGCCGAGATCGAGGCGCGGCTCGATCAGCTCCTGCGGCCGACCGCTCCCGTGCCGGAGCTGCGCGACGCGATCGACTGTTACGTCCGCTTTTACGAGATCTGGTCGCGCGAGCTCGTGCCGCTGATCCGGGTCGCGCGCCACGATCTGACGCCAGACTCGCTACTCGGCGCGCGGCCGTCCGCGATCGAGCACGTGCTGTTCGCCGCGGCGCGTGGCGAGCTCGACGAGGCAGCGGCGTTCGAGCGGCTCGGCGTCTACGCGCCGGCATGGGACGTCGCGATGGCGTCGTTCGGCGAGCAGCCGGCCGTGTTGCTGTCGGCGATCGAGCGCGCACGTGTGGCAATCCGTCGCATCCCGTCGGGCGTCGCGGCCGCCGCCACCGAGCGTGCGCTCGGTCGGACCGCCGCCGATCTCGCCGAGCGCGATGACCTGTACTTCGCGCGCGCCCAGCACGTCGTGCGGCGCGCACTGCTCGAACGCGCGCACGCGCTGGCGATCGATCCCGAGGATATCTGGTGGCTTCCACTCGACGAGATCGCGACCACCTCCGGCCTCGATCGCGACGATGCGCGCCGCCGCGCCGCCGGTGCACGCGCGGCTGCGACCCGCGCCGCCGAGTGGCAGATGCCGATCGTCGTCGGTGCGCCAGCTCCGGAGTCGATGCCGCCACTCACCGGGGTCGGTACCGGTCCACGGGTGACCGGACGCGTGGTCCGGCTCGCGACGCTCGGCTCGGTGATCTCGGTCGGTCACGGCGACGTCGTGGTGACGCGCGCGATCACGCCGGCACTCGCGGTGATCGTCATGGGTTGCGCCGCGATCGTGAGCGAGACCGGTGGCTTGCTCGATCACGGCGCGGCGATGGCGCGCGAGCTCGGCATCCCGTGCGTCGTCGGCTGCCACGACGCGTGGTCGCTACTTTACGACGGCATGATCGTCACGGTCGACGGCGATGCCGGAACCGTAACTCGTTGATCCCGAGATCTTCGACGAGGATCTAGTCCTCGTCGTCGTCGTACTCGGGCTCGTTCGGATCGGTGTCGTCAGGCTCGTCCGGTTTGTCGGCGGGAAGCGGCGTGCCCAGGCCGGCGTTGACTCGCTCTCGCAAGTCTTTGCCGACCTTGAAGAAAGGCAATCGCTTCTCGGCGACGTGAACCGTCTCGCCTGTCCGCGGGTTCCGACCCTCGTACGCTTTGTATTTGCGTACGGTGAAGCTACCAAAGCCGCGGATCTCGATGCCTTCCCCGCGTTCGAGTGCCTTCACCATGGAGTCGAAGATGGTGTTGACGATGGCCTCCGCCTTACCAGCCGGCAGCTTCAACGTCTCGGAGATCTTCTCGATGAGCTCGGACTTGGTCACCCGTAACTCCGCGTAACTAGAGATAGGCTCGCAAGCCCGCGGCCGAATAGCAAGCATAACGCCGTGGAATCAATTACATGCCAGCAGCGACCGCGGGGATCGGGCGCTGGCGATCGGCGTCAAGTGCGCGATATGTCGGCGGAAACGAGTAGGTCTGACATCGGTGCCGCGCATAGAAATCCACGAGATCTCTCCAGCCGATTTCGCCGTTTTCGAGCCCGGCCTGGACCACGCGAGGCAGCAGATCGCTACATCGATCCTTGGTTTTCGGCGCGCGGTGCGCCCGCGCGAGCCGCGGATCGCCGCCCACCATCAGCGGGTTGACCTGGCTCAAGTACCAGGCGGACAGCGGCGGCACCTCGATCGTCTCGACCCGCGTCACCGCGATCGCGAGCCCACGTCGCCACACGCACTCGACCCGTCGTTCGTGCTGTCCCTTCGCGATCACCATCGCGTTGAGCGCGATCGCCTGCGCGTTGCCACACGTGTTCGTCGCCGGCGTCGGCGCGGTGACGACCTGGTACGCGACGTCTGCGCTCGTGGTGTTCGCGATATCGAGCACGATCGTCGCGCCATCGCGCTCGAGCTGGAGCCGCAAGCCGGCGAGCTCGATCGGCGGCGCGCCGACCTCGAGCACGTGGCGATCGGAGTCGACGTGATACGGCAGCTTGCGCGACATCTCGTCGATCGTCGGCGTGCGAACTCCCGCGAGCTGCGCGTCCTTCGCGAGGTAGTCCTGGTAGATCACCGGCGACGCGTTCGAGTCCGTGGCCGCAGGCGCCGTCGAGGTCACCGCATCGGGACGCGGCGGTAATGACAAGCTCCCGCAGAATCGCAGCGCGGTGATGCTCGCGGCCAGCACGATCCCGACGCCGATCGCTCCGATCCGGAACTGCGCGTCGGAGATCGCCACGATGTTCCCAACATACACGTGTTCTTGCAGGCGCACCAAGCACGCGCAGGTGGGTGTCCAAAAACATTGACTGCGATCGAATTCGCAGCGCCTAATCGACGTCGTGAGGAGGTCTGGAGTCACCATCATCGCGCGCCTCGCGATCGCGGTGATGCTCCTGACCGTGCTTCGCCCGTCGCCGGCGCGCGCCGACGATCGGATCGCCGCGCTCGGCACGACGCTCGCCAAGAGCTCGAATGAAAAGGACCGGCTCGCGGCCGCGGCCGCGCTCGCCCGGCTCGGCGACAAGCGCGCGATGAAGCCGCTCGTCACGGCGCTCGCGGATCCGAGCGCGAAGATCCGCGCGGTTGCCGCGGTCGGCCTCGGCAAGCTGCTCCACAAGGCCGCATTGCCGGCGCTCAAGACGGTCGCCAGCGAGGACGCGGACATCGACGTTCGCAACCACGCGCGCGACAGCGCCCGCGCGATCGCGAAGGCGAATCAGCTGCCGGACCCGTTCGCGGCCGAGCCGACGTCGGCGACGACCCCGCCCGCGACCACGAACAACGCCCTCGCGACGACCGAGCCACGCCGCAAGGCGCGCGCCGGGTTCGGCAACTCGCCGCGCGCGATCGAGCCGCACCCCGACCTCTATGTCGTCATCAAGTCCGCGAACGACGACTCGCCCGGGCGCGCCGACAAGAAGACGCGCAAGGTCCACGCGGACATCGTGCGCGAGACGCTCGCGGCGCAGTGCCGGTCGGCGCCGAACGTGACGAGCGTCGCGGCGGACGCGCAGCGCTGGGGGCTCGACCTCCGCAACATCGATCTCTCCGTCGTCAAGATGGACGTCCTGCAGAACGGCCAGTTCGTCGAGGTCGAGGCGCAGCTCCGGCTCGCGATCTCCGACGACAAGGGCAAGATGCTGTCGTTTCTGTCCGGCGGCGCGAAGGTCCAGGTCCCGAAGCGCACGTTCGACGCGCGCTACCTGCCGAACCTGCGGCGCGAGGCGCTCGAGAACGCGGTGCGCGGGCTGTTCGACAAGCTGCTCGCCCACCTGCGAGATCGCTCGACGTCGTAGCCGCGTGTGAAGTGTGATGTAGAGCGCGCCTGCCGCCGCGCCGGACCGATCGCACCCGCGCGATCCAAGCTACGCTCGCGGACGATGTCGCGCATCGTGATCGTGATGCTCGGGCTTGCGGCCTGGGTCGCGACCGCCCGCGCCGACGATCCACCGGCGCCCGCGCCCGCGCCGACCGGCGTCGTGACGAAGCCGCCGAAGCTCCTGCAGGCGGTCGCGCCCGAGTATCCGCCGGCCGCGCTCGCCGCCGGCAAGACCGCGAAGGTCAAGGTCAAGATCTACATCGACGCGACCGGCATCGTCACGAAGGTCGACGTGCTCGAGAAAGTCGGCGACGGCTTCGACGAGGCCGCGGTCGCCGCCGCGCTGCAGTACGTGTTCGAGCCCGCCGAGATCGACGGCAAGCCGGCCGCGATCGCCGTCGAGACCGCGATCAACTTCGTGATCGAGACCCAGCCCGAGCCCGAGCCACCGAAGCCGCACACGCAGCCGTCCGCCGGACCGCCGAACCACGCCGGGCCAATGAACGCCCCGGTCACGCTGCAGGGCGAGGCGGTCGAGCGTGGCACGCGCAAGAAGCTCGCCGGCATCATCGTCTCGATCACCGAGCTCGGCCTCGACTGCGTCACCGGCGTCGACGGCTCGTTCTATTTTCACGGCGTCCCCGCCGGCAAGTACAAGGTGCTCGCGGTCGATCCGAAGTACGACCAGCTGTCGCGCGAGATCACGCTCGAGAAGCGCGAGTCGATCGAGGTCCGGCTGTGGATGCGGCCGCGCGGTGGCAACCCGTACGAGACCGTCGTCGAGGGCGAGCGCGAGGTCCTCGAGGTCACGAAGCGCACGCTGCAGCGCCAGCAGCTGACGAGCGTGCCCGGCACGTTCGGCGATCCGATCCGCGTGATCCAGACGCTGCCCGGCATGCAGCGCGCACCGTTCGGGCTCGGCGTGCTGCTCGTGCGCGGCAGCAACCCCGACGACACCGGGATCTTCGTCGACGGCCACGAGGTGCCGTCGGTGTTTCACTTCCTCGGCGGCCCCTCGATCTTCAACGCCGAGATGCTCGAGTCGCTCGACCTCTACCCCGGCGGGTTTCCGGCGCGGTTCGGTCGCCACCACGGCGGCGCGGTCGCGCTCGAGCTGCGGCCGACGCAGAGCGATGGCATCCACGGCTCGGCGAAGGTCGACTTCCTCGACTCGGGTGCGTACCTGCGCGCGCCGCTGACGAAGGATCTGTCGTTCGCGTTCGCGGGCCGGCGGTCGTACGTCGACGCGTTCCTCGGCTTCGTGCTGCCCGAGCCGCCGCCGGGCGCGCAGCGGATCGTGACGCCGGTCTACTACGACTACGCGACGCGGTTCGACTACAACCTGCACGAGGACGGCCGGCTCGGGTTGTTCGTCATCGGCTCGTCGGACGCGCTGCGCGTGCTCGACCAGGATCCGGACGCGCAGGTGTCGACCGATCTCAAGACGTCGGTGAAGTTCCTGCGCGTGATCGGCAACTACACGCGCTCGCTCGGGGGCGACCTCAAGCTGACGCTGTCGCCGGCGTGGGGTCGCGACACGCTGTCGTTCACCGGCGCGCAGGCCGAGGCCGCTGGCCCGTTCACGAGCGTCGGCATCGTCAACAACACGCTGTCGTACCGGCTGCGCGCGTTCGGCCGCGTCGACAAGACGTTCACGCTCGACACCGGGATCGATCTGCTGTCGCGCGTGACGCGCTACGAGGCGCTCGTGCCGATCGACGACACGCTGATCTCGTCCGAGGGCGTCGACGTGCCGCCCTCGGCGGTGTTCCGCGGCGCCTCGACCGTCGGGCTCGGCGCGTACATCGATCTCGGCGTCGACGTCAACGCGCGGCTCAAGCTGATCCCGAGCCTGCGGCTCGACAGCTACCTGATCGAAGGCGAGGACCGGTTCTCGATCGATCCACGGATCGTCGCGCGCTACGCGCTGACGCCGACGTGGACGCTGAAGGCGTACCTCGGCGAGTTCAGCCAGCCGCCACAGCCGGAGGCGGTCGACACGCGGTTCGGCAACCCGAACGTCGGGCTCGAGCACGCGACCCACATGGGCCTTGGCTACGAGTGGAAGCCGACGCGGCTGTGGAGCGTCGACAGCGAGATCTACTACGCGCGGCGCCGCGACCTCGTCGTGTTCACGACCGAGATCGTGCCGAACGCCGACGGCACGTTCAGCTACGTCAACTTCAAGAACGAAGGCCGCCGCGACTCGATGGGCCTCGAGCTGATGATCAAGCGCCAGATCACCGAGCGCGCGTTCGGCTGGCTGTCGTACACGTACAGCAAGGCGCGCCAGCGCAACTTCATCGGCAACGACTTCATCCCGACCGCGTTCGACCAGCCGCACGTCATGAACGCGGTCGCGAGCTACAAGCCGGGCAAGGGCTTCGAGACCGGCATCCGGCTGCAGTACGCGACCGGCCGGCCCGACACCCCGGTGCTCGGCGCGACGTACGATGCGGACACCGGCAGCTACGATCCGGTCACCGGTCCGCGCCGCTCGATCCGCGATCCGGCGTTCCGCCAGATCGACGTCCGCATCGAGAAGCAGTGGCTCTACAACACGTGGAGCCTCGGGCTCTACCTCGACATCATCAACGTCGCGAACTTCAAGAACGTCGAGGCGATCGAGTACGACTATCGCTATCGCGAGTCGGCGCCGATCACGAGCTATCCGATCCTGCCGACGCTCGGCATCCGGGGGACATGGTGAGGCGCTATCCTGAGGTCATGCGCGCGCTGCTGCTCGTCGGTCTTGCGGCGTGCACGAAGTTCGAGGATCCGAACATCGTGATCGACACCCGCGTGCTCGCGATGAAGGCGACGGTGCCCGATCAGATCGTCGACGTCGATCTCGCGAACCCGCAGGATCCGGTCGAGCTGCTCGACCAGCTCGTGCCGACGACGATGTGCGCTCTCGTCGCGGATCCGAACTTCGATCGGCCGCTGCGCTACTCGCTGACGCTGTGCGTGCTGAACAACGACGAGCGTTGCCGCGAGGACGGCGCGAAGGTCGTGCTCGCGCAGGGCTTGCTTGGCGATCCGGACACCACGGTTCCCGAGCCGCAGATGTGCGGCACCGTCGAGCCCGACGGCAACCTGCTCGGCATCGTCCTCGAGGCGCTCGACGGCGACGTGCTGCAAGGGCTCGGCGGCGTCGATTATGGCGTCGCGCTGCGCGTCGGCGGCGACGGCGTCGATCCGGCGCTCGACCTGTTCGCCGGCAAGACGCTGCGCGTGTCGCCGCGGATCCCGGCGGCGCGCACCGCGAACACGAACCCGCGCGTCGATCACTTCGATGCCGCCAAAGATGGTGTCGATCCGCAGCCGCTGCCGATGGGCCGCTGCGTCGATCAGACCGCGCCGCTCGAGATCGTGCCGACGCAGCGCGTGCGCATCACGCCGGTCGAGCCCGACGGCGCGCGCGAGGTCTACGTCGTGCCGACGATCGACGGCAAGCAGGAGACGTTCACCGAGAGCCTGACGTACCAGTGGCTCGCCGGCGGCGGCAGCTACTCGAGCGGGTTCACCGGCGGGCCGCGCGATGTCACCGGCAATCCGCCGCCGCTGTTCAGCGACTTCCGGGCACCCGCGGCCGACGAGATCGACGGCGTCACGGACATCCCGATCTGGATCGTGCAGCGCGACGAGCGGCTCGGCGCCGAGTGGTACGAGAGCTGTATCCGGGTCGTGCCGGAGTAAGTCACTCGATCGTGAAGCCGATCGCGTTCGACGCGCGGCCGGAGACGATCACCGTCAGCGACACGTGGCCGGCGCCGGCGTTCGGCACCTCGGTCTGGATCAGCGTCTCGCTCCACGTCACGGTGATGCCGGGAACCGCGCCGAAGTGCACCGCGCCGCCGGGATCGCACAGCGGATCCTCGAGCTCCTCGGCGCGCTGGCAGAAGTAGTCGCCGCGGACCTCGACGACGGTGCCGGCGGCCGCGTGATCGGGGAACACGCTACCGACGAGCGGCGCCGGGACGTCGTCGCCCGCCGAGCAGCTCGCGACCGCGGCGAGCACGATCACATGCACGCATCGCATAGCCCACGCACGTGAACTTCCACCTTCTGCTGGCGGACGGCCTTCGGTGCCTTCGTGCGGCGCGACGCGTTCGTCATCGAGAGCTCGAGATCCGGCAGGCACTCGACGGTGCCGCACTCGGTGCACACGAAGTGCGGGTGCGCACCGTCGCGATCGTCGCCCATCGCCTCGAACCGCCACACGTGATCGCCGACATCGGTGCGCCGCAACAGGCCGGCCTCGGCGAGGTCGACCAGGTTGCGGTAGATGGTCGCGCGATCCCACGCCTGGTTGTCGAGCCGGTCGGCGACCTCGCTGTGCGACATCGGCGAATCGCTCGCGCGCACGAGCTCGAGCACGGCCAACCGCGACGGCGTGGCGCGGAGCCCACGAGCCCGAACCACGGTGCGTAGCTCGTCGAGGTTCTTCGCCATGGGCCGGACTCTACGCGAGAGGTTTGCGGCTTGCAACGAGTTGCAACGGTGTTGCAATTGTCGAATCCCGCAGGAGCGCGGCCGCGCGGACGTCGTAAGATAGACCTTCCGCCGCGTGGTCGAGCCATGAAGAAGATGCCCGACGGTTTCGTGCCGACTCGTGCCCGGGTCCCGGCGCTCGCGAGTGTCGCAGAGGCGCTCGCGCGCGGCGATCTCGGCCCGGCGCACGGGGTGTTTCACGCGAGTCGCGACGGCGCCTGGGGACTGCGGCTCGCGATCGTCCGGCTCGTCGACGAGCACGTCACGTCGGGCCGGCGGATCGACGAGCTCGCGCGCGATGGCGATGCATGCTGGCTCGCGACGAGCGCGTACCGCCACGCCCGCGAGCGCAACCTGCGCGAAGCGCTCGCCGACTGCGAGCTCGCGGTCGAGCGCGACGACCGCGACCCGACGCCATTCGTGATCGAGATCTTCGCGGCGCGCGGCATGCGCGATCGTCGCAAGGCGTTCGAGCGCGCGACCGAGGCATACATCGCCGCGCAGGCGCGAGCGCCCGAGCTCTACGAGGCGCACGAGCAGATGCTGCACGTGCTGTCGATCTGCGACGAGAGTGCCGAGCGCTCCGCCGACTCGATGTTCCAGCTCGCGCGCAGCATCGCGGGCTCGGTCCCCGAGGGCGTCGACGTCGCGTTCGTGCCGGCGCTCGCGCACTTCGTGCAGTACGTGCGCGCGGTCGACGAGCGGCGCGCGCGCCCGCAGCTCGTCGCGAACCAGCAGGCCGCGTACGAGATCGCCGCGGCGTGCCGGCGGTCGTTCGGATCGCCGCGCTACGTCCCGACGCATCGCACGTTCACGCTGCTGCACGTCGCGGCGGCACTGCACGCCGTGATCGGCGACGCGACGCGGCTGCGCGCCGAGCTCGAGCGCGCGGGTGACACCTACGACGCCGACGTGTGGAACGCGATCAGCGGCGGCGATGGCGTCGACGCGTTCGTCGCGGCGCGCGCCCAAGCGGGGCTCTAGGAGTCAGTAGGGCATAGCCTTCGGCTATGCCTGCTGACTCCGTCGCATGATCGGCTCGCGCGGCGCTCGCCTGTACGGATGCGGGCTCGCAAGCTCGCCCTAGCCGAGCACGAAGTGATACTCGGCATGCCGCACGCCGCGCTCGGCGCGATGCGGCATCACGAGCGACTCGACGACGAACGGATCGCCGTCGAGGTACGGATCGCCGTCGAAGTAGAGCTGCGTCGTCAGCTCGTGGTGGCCGCGCGCGCGCAGCTTGACGTGGATGTGTGACGGCCGGTAGCGCTTGCCGTTCAGATAGCGGCCCGGGACGACCGTGTGGAGCTCCCAGCGTCCGCGCGCGTCGGTCGCGAGCGTGCCGCGCAGGTGGAAGCCGTCGTTGTCGTAGTCGCCGCGCGCGTCGGCGTGCCAGATGTCGAGCACGGCGTTCGCGAGCGGCTTGCAGTCGCCGCCGCGCACGGTGCCGGATAGCACGAGCCGCTCGCCCGGATCGTCGTCGGTGACGAACGTCGCCCGCGACGGTGCGCGCGGCTTGTAGAACGGGCCTTCGATGTTGTCCGCGGTCTCGGTGCACGTCTCGCGGGCGAGCGGGCCCGCGAAGCTGCGCGAGCTACAGGCGACGAGGAGCGAGCCGAGACCGGTGGTGAGGAAGCTGCGTCGAGAGAGCGCCATGATCTCGCAACGGAGACCGGGCGCGACCGGCGCACGCGTTACCAGCCCTGACTCGCACCATACGTACCGACGTCACGTTTCGGCTGCGGCTTCGCCGGCGGGATCGCGGGGATCGCGGGCTCGTCGGCGCGCTGCGGCGGATCGGCGGCGCGGTCGAGCTGGGGCGGCGGCTCGACGGTGCGGACGAGCGTCGCGGCGGGTCGGGCCGGACGGGCGAGCAACGCGCGGGCGTCGTCGGCGATCCACTGGATGTCGGCGCGCGTCGCGGCGTCGAGCGCGCGCTGCGCCGAGGCGCGTGCGGCCGCGGGCGACGTCGCGAGCTGGGCGTGGGCGCGGTCGAGGTCGAGGCGAATCGCCGACGGCGCGTCGGGTCCGATCGTGCGCGCGTAGAGCTGCGCGGCGCGGTCGTAGTGCGCGAGCGCGGCCGCGGTGTCGCCGCGCGCCGCGGCGACGATGCCGAGGTTGTGCTCGGCGAACGCGCGGTCCCCGTGGCCGGCGGCGGTGAGCGCCGCGAGCGCGGTCTCGAGCTCGCGCTGCGCGGTCGGCCAGTCCGCGCGCGCCATCGCGACGAGCCCGAGGGAGTTGTGGGTGAGCGCGGCCTCGACGCTCGCGGCGCCGCGCATCGCGACCTCGATCGCGAGCGCCTCGCGATACAGCCGCTCGGCGGTGTCGAGCGAGCCGCGCAGGCGGTGGACGCCGGCGAGGTTGTGGAGATCGCGCGCGACGTCGGGGTGGGCGGGACCGCGAAGCTCGCGATCGATCGCGAGCGCGCGCTCGTGGTGGGTCTCGGCGAGCTCGAGATCGCCGGCCGCGCGCGCGGTCGAGCCGAGCGCGGACTCGATCGACGCGATCTCGAGCGAGCCCTCGCCAGCGAGCTTCGAGAACCGGCTCGCGGCGTCGTGGAGCAACGTCTTCGCCTCCTCGTAGTGGCCGCGGTTGTAGGCGATCAGCGCGCGCGACCGCAGCAGCTCGGCCGCGAGCCGCGGCGGCGTGCCGGCGCGATCGATCGCGGCGGTCGCGAGCTCGACGAGATCGTCGATCCCGGTGAGCTCGCGCGGATCCCCGACGAGCGTGCGGCGATCGCCGGCGATCTGCAGCCGCACGATCCACGCGCGCGCGGCGGCGAGATCGTCGTGGCCGCGCTCGGCCGCGGCGAGCGCAGCGCGGGCGGCGATCGTCGCGGCGTCGAGATCGCCGGCGGCGCGTGCGGCCTCTGCGTCGACGAGCAGCGCCTCGGCGAGCGTCGGCGCGTGGCCGCTCGCTCGCGCGCGCTCGACGATCGGCGCGAGCTGGTCGCGCGCCGGGCGCGGATCGCCGAGCGCGAGCACGGCGCGGATCTCCGGGAGCCGGCGCTCGACGTCACCGGCGGCCGCCGCGAGATCCGGATCGGCGGGCCGAGGATCGGCGGTGTTCGGCACCGCCTGCCGGCACTCGCCGGGGACGAGGCCGGCGACCGCGTCGAGCACGCGCGCGTCGGCGGCGACCGCGTCGAGCTTCGTCATCCGATCGAGCAGCGCCGCGATCTCGGCGCGCTGATGGTCGAGGCAGCTCGCGCGCGCCGCGATCGTCGCCGGCGGCTCGCGCGTCGCGGCGGTGCACAGCGCGTCCTGCTCGGCGGCCCACGCGTGCGCCCAGCGCTCGAACGCGGGCGCGAGCGGGCGCTCGGTCCGGCGGTCGAGCGCGGCGATGCGGTCGCGGACCGGCGGGCTCCACACGCGCTCGACCTGGGCCGCGCCGAGCTCGCACGCCGGCGCGGTCGAGCCACCGCGGCTCGCGACGAACCACGTCGTGCCGCTCGCGACGACGACCGCCGCGGCGACCCAGCCGAGCGGCCGCCGCCGATCGACGGCTCGGGTCAGCTCGTCCGCGACGTCGGTCATCGACGCATGCCGGCGGCCGGGCGCGACGGCGAGGCAGCGCCGGATCGCGGCGTCGACCGCGCGCGGCACGCCACGTACGCCGGCGATCGCGCCTCGCTCGTAGGCCGCGAGCAGGTCGGACCAGGTCTGTCCGGACACCGGACGCTTGCCGCACAGCACCTCGTACGCGGTGATGCCGAACGCGAACTGGTCGCTCGCCATCGTCGCCGGGCCTCCGCGCAGCAGCTCGGGCGCCATGTACGCCGGCGTGCCGGCGATCGCGGTCGCGGGCGTGCCGATCGCGGCGACCTCGCGCGGCGGATCCGCCGGGGCGCCGTGCGCGCGCGCGAGCCCGAAGTCGCCGAGCCGCGCGCGACCGTCGCGCCCGACGATGATGTTGTCCGGCTTGACGTCGCGATGCAGGACGCCGGCGGCGTGGACTGCGGCGAGGCCGCGCGCGATGTCGGCGAGCACGCGGACGACGTCCCGCCATGGCCGCGCGGTGTCGGCCCACGCGCGCAGCGTCGCGCCCTCGACGAGATCCATCACGACGTGGACGCCGGCGTCGGACGTCCCGACCTCGTGCACGCCGACGACATTCGGGTGATCGAGCCGCGCCATCGCCTGGGCCTCGCGCAGCAGGCGATCGCGGCCGGCCGCGACGTCCTCGCGCAGCACCTTGATCGCGACCGAGCGATCGAGCTCGGGCTGCCACGCCGAGTACACGCGGCCCATCGCGCCGCTGCCGAGCAGGTCACCGATCACGTAGCGGCCGAGCGTCGCGCCGCGCGCGAGGATCGACGGCGCCTGCGCGCGCGACAGCTGGGCGATCACGTCGCGACAGGTCGCGCACGCATCGAGGTGATCGTCGACCGCGGCGAGCGCGGGCGGCGGGAGCCGGCCCTCCACGAGGCCGAGCACCGTCTCGTCGTCGAGGCACGCCGGCATCACGCGATCCGTCCCAACCGCACCAGGGTACCATCGCGCTCGTGGCCACGCCGCTTCACGATCTGCTCGCCGCCGCCGCCCCCGATGCTGCCCGTGCGCTCGGCGCACCCGACGAGGCCGAGCGCGCGCTCGCCGCGCTGTGCAGCGAGGCCGCGGCGGCATGGCCGGGCATCGTCGTCGAGCCGGCGGACGTGATCCGCGCGTTCGCCGGCAAGCTCGCCGGCGACGATGCGCCCGCGCTGACCGCGACCGCGCTCGCCGAGGTGCACCTCGCGATCGCGTGCGCGCGCGGCGACAACGCGGCGGTCGCGGCGTTCGACCGCGCGTACCTCGATGTCGTGCCACACGCGCTTGCCGGGATGAAGCTGCCGCCCGCGACGGTCGAGGACGTGCGCTCCGCGGTGCGCGACAAGCTGCTGCTCGCCGATGGCGACCGCGCGCCGCGCATCCTCGACTACGCCGGGCGCGGCCGGCTGCGCGGCCTCGTCCAGGTCACCGCGACGCGCACCGCGATCGATCGGATCCGGCTCGAGGAGCGCGAGGCCGAGCTGCCGGCGCGCGAGCTCGCCGCGTCGACCGATGTCGCGATGTCGCTGATCAAGGCGCAATACCGCGACGCGTTCTCCGCCGGGTTCGCGCAGGCGGTCGCATCGGCATCGCGCCGCGATCGCAACCTGCTGCGGCTGCACTTCCTCGGCGGCGTCACGCTCGAGCAGCTCGCCCAGATGTACGGCGTCCATCGCGCGACCGTCGTGCGCTGGCTCGCCGCCGCGCGCGAGGCCGTGTTCTCGGCAACGCGCGAGCACGTGCAGTCCCGGCTCGGCGCACCGCCGGACGAGCTCGACGAGATCTTCGAGCTCGTGAAGAGCCGCGTCGAGCTCAGCGTCGAGCGGCTGCTCGCGTCGATCGAGATCTCGCGGCCGGCGTAGGCGCATACCGATCAACGGCCGCGCCGCTCGATCGGCGCATCGCCGTAAGTGCGCGGGATTTCAGCGATCGATTTTCGTGCGCCGGTCGGCGCGCCGCTCCGTTGAGAGATCATGCTGACCTCTCGCGCCCTCCTCGTCGTCCCTGCCCTCGCGGCCCTCGTCACCGCGCGCCCCGCCGATGCGTGCGGCGGCTACGTCCGGTTCCCGCAACCGATGCTCGTCACCACGCACTTCGTCCCGGCGCGCGACGGTTCGGATCGCACGCGCATGTTCATCCTGTCGCGCGAGCTCGCGCCGCCGCACCTCGTGTGGCGACAGCTCGCGCCGATGAGCTACGACTCGACGCAGATCGCGGATCGCGAGCCGCTCGACCGCGCGTACAAGCTGACGCTCGTCGGTCCGGCCGGTACGCGCGTCGTCACCGCGCAGCGCCGTGCGTACTTGAAGACGTACCGCAGCGGACCGATGGCCGCGCTCGAGATCGATCCCGACCCGGTGGCCACGCGGTGGGACTTCCGGATCGCGCTCGCGGGCGATCAGTCGTCGACGACGTGGCTCGAGGCAACGCGCGGCGCCGCGGACGCCTCGGATGTTCGGTGGCTGCAGGCGCAGAGCGTCCGCGGCATGGCGCCGAAGGATCTCGCGGTCTCGACGGTGAAGACCACGCGCCTCGTCACGTTCTACCAGCGCGACGGCAAGCCGACGACGCTCGTGCGCTCCGGCGAGCGCGCCATCGCGCGTGCCCCCGGCTACGCGATCGGTGCGATCGAGACCGGTGGCATGACGTTCGTCCTCGTCGACGACAACGGTGTGATCACGTCGATCGGCGTGTGATCAGAGGCCGAACCGCACGCCGACGCCGAGCGAGTAGCCGTCGTAGTCGTCCTCGAAGTTCGTGCCGAGCGAGACGAACAGCAGCGCGGTCTGACCGACGTTGAAGTCGGCCATGATGTTGAGCGCGACGATGGTGTCGTCATCGTTGTTGTTGTTGTCGTCGAGCACGTCGAGCAGCGTCAGACCGCCGGAGATCCCCCAGCCGCGCTGCTGGATGCCGACCGAGCCCGCGGCGACGAGCAGCGCGTTGTCGTCGTCGTTGTCGAGCGTGAAATCGAGTCCGACGCGACCGCCGATGCGCAGCGCGCCCGCCGTATGCTGGAGGCCGCCGTGGATGCGGAGCCAGTTCGTGTCGAGCCCGGTCGGAAATGCGTCCGCGGGACGCGCGAGCACGTGCGCGAGCGGCACGAACAGCTCGCCGTCGCGATCCGCGGTGTCGAGCGCGAGCGCGGGCTGGATGTAGAAGTCCGTGCCGGGGCCCGAGCGGATCACGTAGAGGCCGCCGAGCTCGAGGTTGCCGATCGCGCCCTCGTTGTCGGTCGGACCGTCGACGAAGCCGAACGGGATGTTCAGGTAGCCGCCCCAGTTGCGCGGCCCGACGTACTGGAGCTGGACGTTGAGCCCGAGCACGTCGACGTTGTCGGCGAGGAAGTCGAAGTCGGTGTAGTCGAACCGGGCCTCGAGCGAGAGCCCGGGAGCCGTGCTCATGATGTTCGGCAGCGGCATCTCGGGCGGCGCTGGCTGGGCGAGCGCGGGCGAGGCGACGGCGACGAACGACGTGAAGACCAACGAAGAAACAAGCTTCATGGATTCCCCCGCTGTCGATTGAAACACGAGCCGAGGAGTTGCCGCAGTCCACGGCGTCACAAGTGTTCGTGCCAGATCGTGCCGCGACCGCCGCGCTACAAACTGGTTTGCTCGATTACGACCTGCGCGGTCAGTCGTGCCGCGAGCGTCAGGTAATCGGCGTCCACGGTGGCCGCGGTGTCGCCGCTCTGGTGGCGAAACGGCGACGTGTCCCCACCCACGAACTCCTCGGTCAACCCGACCGCGGCGAACCCGCGATCGCGAAACGCCTCGTGATCGGTGCCGCTCGTCGAGGTCCGCACGACGGTCACGCCGATCACCTGCGCTGCCGCGCGCCACGCCTGCTCGAGCGCGGGCGTCGGCAGCTCGAGCTCGAACACGCGATCGCCGTCGCTGTCCCACGACACCTGGTCGATCGTGTGCACCGCGAGCACGTCCGCCGGCGCGAGCGTCTGCGCGAACGCGCGGCTGCCGAACAGACCGAGCTCCTCCTGATCGAACAGCACGATGCTGACCGGCGAGCGCCGGCACGGCACGTCCGCGAGCAGCCGCGCGACCGCGAGCACGACCGCGACGCCGCTCGCGTTGTCGTTCGCGCCGGGACTGCCGGACACCGTATCGAAGTGCGCGCCGACGACGATCCGCGGGTCGGCGCCCATCGTCGCCGGGATGTCGGCGACCACGTTCGCGCCGCCCGCGTAGATCTGGAGCGTCGGCGTCCACCCGGCGGCAGCGAGCTGCTGTGTCAGATACGTGCGCGCGGCCTCGCGCTCGGTCGTCGTCGCGCGCGGCGACGCGGCGAGCTCGGTGACGGTCTGCTGCACGTACGGGCCGATCACGCCCGGATCGAGCGCCGGGCGCGTGCATCCCGGTGGCGCATCGGGCCGCGGGTCGACGGTCGACGCATCGGGAGCTGCCGGATCGTCGTCGCCCCCACCGCACGCGGCGATCGCGAGCGCCAGGACGGCGCGCCGGATCACGGATGGTCCGCGGAGAACTCGGCGCGGGCTTCGATGTGGAAGTGATCGTCGTGCGAGATCGGATCGTTCTTCGGCGTCAGCAGCGTGCGGAAGTTGCCGTTCGCGTTGATCGTCTGCTCGATCCCGAGCAGTAGCGGATCGTCAGAGGTGTAGTCCTTCGCGACGACCGCGGTGCGCCCGCTCTCGTCGACGAACGACGCGATGTCCATCGCGAGGCCGAGGCCGTGGCGCGACAGGATCGGCTTCGTGACACCGTGCGCGCGCACGTTCGACCACCGGTAGATGCTGCCGAACTTCACCTCGCGGACCCCGAGCGCGTAGAGCTCGGGGCCGATCGTCTCGAGCGCGAGCGCGAGCTGGCAGTCCATCGTGTGCGGGCCTTCGGAGCCCCACGTGTTCGTGTACTTCACGCCGCCGAACGTCATCGACGGCACGACGATCGGATTGACGATCCGGCCTTCCTCGGTGCCCGACTTGAACTCGACGCCGGCGCGCTGCAGCTTCGCCTCGCACTCCTTCTCGGCAGCGCGCATCGCCGGCGTCGGCGGCCACGTGAAGCCGTGCGGCATGTGATCGAAGTTGTTGATCGTGCTGCGGCTCGGGGTCCACGAGACGCGCGCTTCCTTCGACTTGCGGCCCTTCTTCTTGTCGCGGCGCTTGCTCGACACGCGCGTGTCGTCGTCGGAGCGGCTCTTCTTCTTCGATTTCTTCGCCTCGGTCTTCGAGCTCGATGACTGCTTGCTGGGCTTGCTGCTGCGCTTCGAATCCGAGGACCTGTCGCGGTCGGGAGCGGCATCGACGCGCGCCACTCCCGCGATCAGCATGAGAACCAGTGCAGCCCGGAACATGTTGGCGGCGAACCTACCAGATACTCTGCCGCGATGGACCTCGAGATCCGTGAAGCGCTGGCGCTTTCTGATGACCGGACCGCGGCCCTCGGGCAGCTGTTGCCCGGCAGCGAGGACCACGACTTCTATCGCTGCCTGCACGCGCAGCACGCCGGCGCACTCGACGAGGCCGACCAGATCCTCCACGCGTGGCCCGAGCGGCATGGTCATACCGAACGGTACGAGCGGCTGCGGCTGCGTCAACTTTTGTACCGGGTCACGCGCGAGCCGGCGCGCGCCGCCGACGAGGTCCGCGATCACTTCAGCGTCTCGCACTGGCACGAGGCCGAGGTCGAGGAGATCGATCCGACGCGCCCGACCCGGCTCGCCGACGGTGTCTTCGATCCGAATTCGTTGCTGCAGCAAGCAATCGACTACGACACGAACCTGTCCCAGGTCACCGACGAGGGCCTGCTCGAGCTCGTCGCGCGCCCGCTCGATCCCGCGCGCCGGCGCGTCCTGCTGTCTCGGATCCGCCACACGCCGCAGCCCGAGATCGTGCAGCTCGTCGCCGACGACCTCGGCACGCGCGGCAGCAGCGGCTTTGGCTCGCTCGCGATCCACGACCAGCTCACGCTCGACCAGCTGCGCGCGCTCGCCGACCGGATGCCCGAGCTGCGCGGCCACTTCGGCTGGGTGAGCGCGGTCGTTCGCCGGATGCGGCCGCACCACTCGATCGATCTCGACCTCGATCGCGAGACCCGCACCGTGTACCTCGAGCAGCTGTGGTCGTTCGTCGGCGCGCTGCCGCCCGCGATCAACACACTCAAGGCGCACGTGCTGTGGCACCTGCTCGATACGCTGCGCCGCCGCGCGCCGGACGCGCCGATCGATCCCGCGCTCGTCCGCACGTACCTGTCGCTGCCGCGGTCCGCGAGCTACGTCGCCGAGAAGTGGCTCGAGCGCGAGCGCCGCGAGCACGTCGCGCAGCTCGGCCAGGATCTGCGCGGGGTCACCGGGCTGCCCGCGCCCGGCCAGGACGAGGAGCTGGTCCGCGATCTGCTGCAGCGCGACCTCGCGAACGCGATGCAGTACGCGCAGTGGCTCGATCGCGCCTGGCTCGAGCGCGAGCTCGCCGAGGCGCAGCTGCTCGCCGGCCATCGCGATGCTGACCGCGCGACGCTCGTGCTCGGACCGGAGCGCGCGGCGGCGCTGCGCGATCGGATCGAGCTCGCGTGGTGCGTCCACAACCCGACGCGGTTCGCCGCCGATCAGCCGATCGCGCTCGACGCCGACGTCAAGAATGTCGGCGAGCTCGTGGTCAAGGTGTTCCGGATCGATCCGGTCGCGTACTTCCAGCACCACCGGCGCGAGGTCGATACCGATCTCGATCTCGACGGGCTCGCCGCGAGCCACGAGCTCGTGATGCGCATCGCCGAGCCCCCGGTCCGGCGCGTGCGGCGGTCGATCGAGCTGCCGCAGACGCTGCGTCCGGGCACGTACGTGATCGATCTCATCGGCAACGGGAAGTCGAGCCGCGCGCTCGTCCACAAGGGCCGGCTGCGTCACCTCGTGCGCGTCGGCGCCGCCGGTCACGTCGTCACGATCCTCGACGACGCCGGACGACCGCGCCCCGATGCGCGCGCCTGGCTCGGTGACCGCGAGTACGTGCCGGACGAGCGCGCGCAGATCGTGGTGCCGTTCTCGACGCAGCCGTCGCGCGCGCCGATGCTGCTCGTGTGCGGCGACGTCACGACCGTCGCGTACCTCCAGCTCGTGCGCGAGACCTACCAGCTCGCGATGAACCTCGTGCTCGATCGCGAGACGCTCGCGGCCGGTCGCACGGCGAAGGCGATCGCGCGCGTCGCGCTGACCGTCGCCGGGGCACCTGCGTCGCTCGCGCTCGTCAAGCGCGCGACGTGGGAGGTCACGCTCACCGATCGTGCCGGCGTGTCGACGACGAAGTCGCAGCCGCTCGAGCTCGTCGACCGCAGCGCCGCCGTGCTCGAGTGGCCGATCGGCGAGGACACCGCGCAGGTCGCGATCGCGATCCGCGGCGTCGTCGAGGTGCGCAGCGAGCAGCGCGAGCAGGAGCTCGTCGACGCGCGCAGCTACGCGGTCGGGACGATCCACGCCGGGACGGGCATCGAGGCGATGTATCTCGCGCGCACCGCCGCGGGGTGGGTCGTGTCGGCACTCGGCAAGACCGGCGAGCCGCGCGCGCAGCGACCGATGTCGATCGCGGTCGTCCATCGCTGGGCACGCACGCAGCTCACCGTCGAGCTCGCGACCGACGCGCACGGCCGCGTCGAGCTCGGACCGCTCCCCGGCGTCGAGTGGATCGTGGCGACGCTCGGCAGCCTGACCCAGCGCTGGCTCGCGGGCGAGCACGGCATCGGCTGCTCGCTCGCCGTCGTCGAGGGCCGCGACGTCGTCGTCCCGGTGCCGCCCGGCCGCACCGCCGACGACGTGATCCGGCGGATGTCGCTCGTCGAGCTGCGCGGCGGTGCTCCCGCGCGCCACCTGCTCGCGCCCGCGCTCGCGATCGAGGCACTCGAGGGAGGCGTCGTGCTGCGCGGCCTGCCCGCCGGCGACTACGATCTGCGCGCGCCCGGGATCAACGCCGCGATCACCGTCGCGCCGGCTGGACCCGAGCTCGCGGGCACGATCGTCACGCCCGGCGAGCTGCTCGAGACGCCGCGCCCGCCGGCGGTCGTCGCCTCGGTTGCCGCCACGAGCGACGGGCTGCGGATCGCGCTGCGCGGTCACGGCGCCGCGACGCGCGTCCACGTGATCGCGACGCGGTTCTCGTCCGCGCTCGTCGAGCAGCTGCGGCTCGGACCGTCGCGCGTGCCCGATCGCCGCGTCGATCGCGAGCGCGCGATCCGCTACGTGTCGGGCCGCGAGCTCGGCGACGAGTACCGCTACATCCTCGACCGTCGCAGCCAGAAGCGCTACCCGAGCCTGCTGCTCGACAAGCCCGGGCTGCTGCTCAATCCGTGGTCGCGCCGCACGACGACGACCGGCGTCGCGGACGCGCGCGCCGGCGATCAGTTTCACGCGTACGGGCCACCGCCGGTGGCCGCCGCGGCCCCGGCACCGGCGCGACCGCAGCCGGCGCAAGGCTACGACGAGGCGTTCGCGAGCTACGACTTCCTGCCTGCGCCGACCGCGTACCTCGCGAACCTCGCGCCCGACGCGTCCGGGGTCGTCGCGATCGCGGCGACCGCGCTCGGCGATGCGACGTGCGTGACGATCGTCGTCGACGATCCGAGTGGCACGACCCTGCGCCGCGTCGTGCTGCCGGAGCGTCCGCTCGCGCCGCGCGACCTCCGGCTCCAGCTCGCGCTCGAGCCCGATCGCCACGCGACGCAGCAGAAGTCGATCACGCCGCTGCCACCGGGCGGCATGCTCGTGATCGAGGATCTCGCGACCGCGCGCGTCCACCTCGTCGACACCGTCGAGCGCGCGCACGCGTACCTGCTGTCGCTGTCCGACGAGCCGACGCTGCGCGAGCTCTCGTTCGTCACGAAGTGGCACACGCTGCCCGATGGCGAGCGCCGCGAACGCTACAGCAAGTACGCGTGTCACGAGCTGCACCTGTTCCTGTACTTCAAGGACCGCGCGTTCTTCGACGCGATCGTGCGGCCCTACCTCGCGCACAAGCGGACGAAGACGTTCCTCGATCACTGGCTGCTCGACGCCGACCTGACGCGCTACCTCGAGCCGATGGCACTCGCGCGGCTCAACGCGGTCGAGCGCGCGCTGCTCGCCCAGCGCCTGCCGCCCGACGATCAGCTCGCGCGCGTGCTCGGCGATCAGGTCGCGATCCAGCCGCCGGATCCGTTGACCGACACGCGCCTGATCGACGCGATGCTCGGCGCGTCGACGCTCGATGCCGACGAGAAGATGGCCGAGCTCCAGGAAGCCGCGGTCGGCGGAGCGCGCCAGCGCGCGGCGACGACGATGCTCGCGGCGGGTCAGGCGGTCGCGGCCGCGCCCTCGTTCGGCCCGCCCGGTGGCGCGCCGATGGATGCGGTGACGCGCGCGGCAGCGCCGGCGAAGCGGAAGGCGGCGATGCCGGCGGCGGAGATGGCTGCCGACTACGACGAGGAGGCCGGCGACGACGACCTCGCTCGCGATGTCGGCAAGCGCGATGCCGCGCCGGCGTTCTTCCGCAGCGTCGACAAGACGCAGGAGTGGGCCGAGAACAACTGGTGGCACGAGACCGCCGCCGACTGCGACGCCGATCTGATCGAGCCGAACCGGCTGTGGCGCGATCTCGCCGCGCATCGCGACGGCCGCGGCTTTCTGTCGGGCGCGCTCGGGCTCGCGACGAGCTCGTTCCACGAGGCAATGTGCGCGCTCGCGGTGATCGATCTGCCGTTCGTCGCCGCGCAGCACGCGATGGTCGCCGACGGTCCGCGGCTCGCGATCACCGCGGCCGGCAACCTGCTCGCCGGATGCTCGCAGCTCGTCGAGGCGCCGCTCGTGCCGGGCGGCTTGCCGCTCGTCGTCGGCACGAGCTACGTCCGCACCGACGACCGCTACGAGTGGGAGTCCGGCGAGCAGCGCGACAAGTACGTCACCGCGTTCGCGACCGGCATCGTCTACACGTGCCAGGTCGTGCTCGCGAATCCGACGAGCACGCGCCAGCGGATCGCGGCGCTCGTCCAGATCCCGCGCGGCAGCGTCCCGGTCGCGTCGTCGCGCGTCACGCACACGCTCGACATCGTGCTCGAGCCGTACGGCACGCACGGCCACGAGTACTCGTTCTACTTCCCGGCGCCCGGCCAGTGGACGCACTTCCCGGTCCACGTCACGCGCGCCGGTGCGATCGTCGCCGCGGACGCGCCGCGCACGCTCGCCGTCACGACCGGCGGCGCGGTCGCCGATCCGCGATCGTGGTCGCACGTCTCGCAGCGCGGCACGATCGCCGACGTCGTGAGCTACCTCGCGACCGCGAACCTCGCGGCGATCGATCTCGAACGCGTTGCGTGGCGGCTGCGCGATCGCGCGGCGTACGACGCGATCCTGTCCGTGCTCGAGCAGCGCCGCGTCTACGACGAGGACCTGTGGGGCTACGCGCTATTGCATCGCGACGCCGCACGGATCCGGACGTGGCTGCGCGCGAAGGCCGACGAGCTGCTCGCCGCCGGCCCGGTGCTCGACATGCTCGGCACCGACGCCGAGAAGCTCGCGGGCTACGAGCACCTCGAGCTCGCGCCGCTCGTCAACGCGCGCGCGCACCGGCTCGGCCCGAAGCTGCGGATCCTCAACGACGGCCTCGCCGCGCAGTACGACCGCTACCTCGAGCTCGTCACCCATCGCCCCGTGCCGACCGCCGAGGATCTGCTCGCCGGCGCGATGTACCTCGTGACGCAGGATCGCCACGACGACGCGCTCGGGCTGCTCGCGCGCGTGCGTCCCGACGCGGTCGCCGATCGCATGCAGCACGACTACCTCGCCGCGTACCTCGCGTGCATCGTCGGCGATGTCGGCCGCGCGCGCGACCTCGCGGCACGTTGGCGCGACCACCCGGTCGATCGCTGGCGCTACAAGTTCGGTGCGCTGCACGCGATGCTCGACGAGGTCACCGCTCCCGGCACCGCGCCGGCGATCCTCGATCCGCGCAGCCGCGACCAGCAGCAGGCCGATGCCGCCGCCCGCCAGCCCACGTTCGAGCTCGCGCTCGATCGCGATGGCATCACGCTGCGCAGCCAGCACGTGACGAGCCTCGAGCTGCGGTTCTTCGAGATGGACATCGAGCTGCTGTTCTCGCGCCAGCCATTCGTGCAGAGCGACGTCTCGCGGTTCTCGTTCATCGAGCCCGGTCATCGCGAGCAACTCGGCGAGCTACCGCCGGAGTACCGGCTCGCGTGGCCCGCCGCGCTGCGTGGCAAGAACGTCGTCGTCGAGGCGGTCGGCGCCGGTCAGCGCAAGGCGAAGGTGCACTACGCGAACGATCTGACCGCGACGCTGTCGAGCCAGGTCGGTCAGCTGCGCATCCAGCGCGCGTCCGATCGCGCGGCGCTGCCGGCGACGTACGTCAAGGTCTACGCGCGCAAGCAGGGCGGCTCGGTCGCGTTCTACAAGGACGGCTACACCGACCTGCGCGGCTGGTTCGACTACGCATCGCTGTCGACGAACGACCTCGATCACGTCGAGCGGTTCGCGATCCTCGTCGCGTCCGACGCGTTCGGCGCGTCGATCCTCGAGGCCGCGCCGCCGGTCCGTTGAGAGGGATGCATGAAGATCGGCGGCGACAACCTGCGCATGCCCGACGCGATCGTCAGCATTTCGGTGCGTGGCGGGGTGATCGTGGCCGCGAGCGAGGGCCGCCGCCAGGCGCGCTCGGTGGCCGTGTTCGATCTCGCGACGGGAGCCGTGCGCCTGCGCGACGCGACCGCGCGTACGGCGGCCGTGTCGCATGCCGGCGATCGCGTGGCGCTCGGCCTCGGCGATCTCGGCGTGCGCGTCCTCGACGGTTCGTTCGCGCCGATCTGGGAGAGCAAGGTCTCCGAGAAAGCGACGGATCAGTCCGTTGCGTGGACACCGGATGACGCCGCCGTCGCGCACTTCGATCGATCGGCGCTCACGTTGCTCGACGCGCGAACGGGCACCGTGGTCGCCCGGCTCGACATGCAATACGCAAAGCTGCTCGGGCACACGGCGAGCGGCATCGCGTTCGGCGCGGATCACCAGGTGCACGTCGTGACGTCGTCGGGCGAGGTGACGACCTTCGGCTCGCTGCCGGATTACGCGTGGGTCGCGGGCGACGCGCTCGTCGCGACCACGCTAGGTCCCGACGCGGCCGTGGAGTGGCGCGATCTCGACGGTGGCGGGCTCCGCGCGAGTGCGCGAGGCGTGCGCGGCCTGGCTCGCCTCGGCGTGTGCGCGCGTACCCAGCGGGTGGTGCTGCACGACAATCGCCACCCGATCGACAAGGGGGCGGCCGCAGACGATCCGCTGACGGCGCAGGTCCTCGGACCCGATGGCGAGCGCTGGTCGGTCGAGATCCCGTTCCTCGCGATGCGCGCCGCGTTCGACGAGGACCGCACGGTGGTCCTCGGAGGCACGCGCGGCGAGCTGGCGGCGGTCGATCTCGTCGATCGCTCGGTGCGAATCTCGGCGGTGCCGGCGTCGGCCGACGCGCTGTCGCTCGCGTTTGTCGCCGACGCGCGACTCGCATGCGGTAGCGAGAGCGGCGCGGTGCTGCGCGACGTCGCCGATGGGAGCGTGGTCGCGACGCTCGGAGGCTACTCGCACGTCGCCGCCGGTGGCGAGCGCATCGTCGCGTGGGGGAACGGCGCCGCGCTGTTCGACCGCGACGGCGCGCGGATCGCCGAGCTCGCGCCCGCGACGGCGTCGATCCAGCTCGCCGCGATCAGCGACGACGGCAGCCGCGTGGCGCTCGCCCCACGCGGCGCGACCGTGACGCCGCTCGTCTTCGACGGTGGCAACGGCGCGCTGCTCGTCGCTCACGGTGGTAATGGCATCGTCGAGCGCTACTCGCTGTGGTCTGCGAACCCGTGGTCGAGCGATGACCCGGCGGCGGTCGAAGGGCTCTGGTTTCTCGCGCCACACGACCTCCTCGTCGTGTTCGACAACGGCTCGTTCGTCTACCGCGAGGGGCAGCCGCGCCGCGAGGTGAAGACGCCTCGTGCGCAGTCGGGCATCGTCGTCGGCGACGGCTTCATCGCCGCGTGCAACAAAGAATACCTGGACATCTACACGCGCGACGGCGAACGCGTCGAGTTCTTGCGCGGCGATCATCACGTGTGCGCGGCAGCGGGCAACGTGCTCGTCGTCGGCGACGAGACCGGCCGCATCGCGCTGCGCGACGCGCTCGCCAAGGTCGACCTCGCGTCGGAGCAGGTGCACGCGTGGTACGTGACGGCGGTCGCCGTCGATCCGACGCGCTCCCTGATCGCGAGCGGCGGACGCGACGGTGCGATCATCGTGCGTCCGCTGAGGACGTCATCGCGGTAGCGTCAAGCGGCCTTGCCGATGCGGGCCGCGTGGACGATCGCCATGCTGATCGCGGTCTCGACATCGGGCGCGTACGCGAGCTTGCCGATCTCGCGCTTGATGCCGGCGCGCTCGAGCAGCTCGGTGAGCTCGGGCGTCAGCCCGGCGAAGATCACCTTGATCTTCGAGCGGTACAGCCGGTCGAGCACCGACTCGAGCGCGACGAGCCCGGTCGCGTCCATCGTCGGCACGTGCTGCATCGCGAGCACGAGCGTGTGGTGGTTGCCGCCGACGGTGTGCAGCGCCTCCATCGCGGTCTTCGCGGCGCCGAAGAACAGCGGCCCGGCGATCTCGTAGACGCGCACGCCGGCGGGCACGTCGACCTTCGTGTCGGTGACGGTCTGCAGCTCGGCGCGCGTCAGCACCGCCATGCGGCGCATGAACAGCACCGCGGCGAGCAGCACGCCGAACGTCACCGCGATCACCATGTCGAACAGCACGGTGAGGCCGAAGCACGTCAGCATCACCATCACGTCGCTGCGCGGTGCGATCCGCGCGAGGCGGACGAAGTGGCGCGCCTCGGACATGTTGCGCGCGACGATCAGCAGCAGCCCGGCGAGCGCCGCCATCGGCAGGTAGCCCACCAGCGGCGCGAGCGCGATCGTGCAGGCGAGGATGAAGATCGAGTGCATCGCGGCGGAGAACGGCGAGCGTGCGCCGGCCCGGATGTTCGTCGCGGTACGTGCCAGCGCACCGGTCGCGGCGATGCCGCCGAAGAACGGGCAGATGATGTTCGCGATGCCGAGCGCGATCAGCTCGGAGTTCGGATCGTGCGTGGTGCCGCTCATGCCGTCGGCGACGACCGCGGACATCAGCGACTCGATCGCGCCGAGCATCGCGATCGCGAACGCCGACGGCAGCAGCGCGCGGATCGTCGCGTAGTCGAGCGTGAACGCGTGCTCGCCCTGCTGCCACGGGATGACCGGCAGCGGCGGCAGCGGCGGGATGCCCGGCATCTGGTGGCCGTCGATCGTGTAGTGAAACTTCGAGGCGATCGTCGTCGCGTGAAAGCCCGGGACGACGCGATCGAGGATCACGACGATGAGCGCGAGCGCGGTGAGCGCGACGAGCGGCGCCGGGATTCGCTTCAGGATCCTCGGCAGCAGGAGCAACAGCGCGACCGTCGCGACCGCGATCCCGACATCCCACGGGTTGATCACGTGCTTCACCGTCCACAGCGCGTGGACGTACTCGACGGTGCCCTCGGTGCGCGGCAGGCAGCCGGCGGCCACGTGATCGAAGCCGGGCTGGGCGAGCTGCTCGGGCTTGCAGCCGGGGATGCCGAACGCGTCCTTGAGCTGGAACAGCGCGATCACGACCGCAATGCCGGCGGTGAAGCCGGTCGTCACCGGATGCGGCACGAACTGCATCAGCCGGCCGAGCCGTAACAGGCCCATCGCGACGAGCATGACGCCGGCCATCATCCCGGCGACGAGCAGGCCGCCGAGCCCGTACTGGTGGACGATCGGCAGCAGGATGACGACAAACGCGGCCGTCGGGCCGGTGACCTGAAACCGCGTGCCGCCGAGCAGCGCGCACAGCACGCCCGCGATGATCGCGGTGTACAGGCCGTGCTGCGGGCTGACGTCACACGCGATCGCGAGCGCCATCGACAGCGGCAGCGCGACGACCCCGACGACGAGCGCGGACAGCAGGTCGGCGCGAAAATCCTTCGCCGAGTAGCCCTCGCGAAGCCGCTGCTTGAGGCCGTAGCCGAGCAGCTCCTTCGCGCTGTAGGCGAGGGCGAGCTGGCTTCGAAACTTGTCGGACAGCTCGTCGACGTACCGCAGCCCGCGCTTCAGCACCCTGGCGTGGACATTACTCCTCCGGGTGAGGGTTGTCATATTTGCGATTGCGCCGGCAGGGCGCGGCCGGTACGCAACTGCGCATGATCCATCGCGCCGAGCTCTCGATCGCGACACGTGGTCGCGGCACTGTCGACATCACGCGAGAGACCGTGCGCGCCGTCACCGCGAGCGGCATCCGCGACGGGCTCGCGACCGTCTGGATCCATCACACGAGCGCGTCGCTGATCATCTGCGAGAACGCGGATCCGTCGGTGCGCCGTGACCTCGAGGCGTTCGTCGCCCGGCTCGTCCCCGACGGGGACCGGCTGTTCACCCACGACGCCGAGGGCGACGACGACATGCCGGCGCACGTCCGCACCGTCCTGACCCAGACGTCGATCGGCATCCCGGTCGCCGACGGCCGGCTCGTGCTCGGCACGTGGCAAGGCCTCTATCTGTGGGAGCACCGGACCTCGCCGCACCAGCGCAAGGTCACGGTGACCGTGATCGGTGAGTGAGCTCGCGACCGCGACGCGCGAGACGCTCGCCGCCCTCGCCGCGTCCGATCGCGGGCTGCGCAGATTTGGCGCGCGCACCCACCGCTACGAGCTCGCGCCGCCACTGCCCGCCGACCAGGTCGCGGCGCTGCCCGACGACCTGCGCGAGCTCGCATCGACCGTCGGCGCCGGCGGCGCGGGCCCGTACTACGGCTGGCTGCCGCTCGCGCGCGTGCTCGACCGCCCGACGACCGCCCCGCGTGGCGTGTCGACGTGGCAGCGCGCGCTGCCGATCGCCCACCTCGGCTGTGGTTACGCGGCGGTGCTGCCGCTCGACGGCGATGCGCGCGGCGAGATCTGGCTCGATGCGCGGTCCGTCGGGCTCGTCCGCCCGATCGCCCCGAGCTTCACCGCGTTCTACCTCGACTGGATCGATCGACTCGCCCATGCCGCGTGGCCGGAGGGCTACGTCCCCGACGGCGTGTGCCCGCTACCGAACGCGCTCGGCGGCTACCTCGCACACTGCGAGGCCGAGCTCGGCGTCGAGCCCGGACGGCTGTCCGGACCAGCGCTGCGCGACGCGCTCGTGCGGCTTGGTCCCGGCTCGATCGTGATCGCCGCGGGTGCCTCGGCCCTGTTTCTCGACGACGATCCGGTCGATCCGTGCATTGTCTGCGCGCGGCTCGTCGACCAGCTCGCCGCGGACGGGCTGGCGCGCGACGTGATCGCACCCGGTGTCGAGCCGCTGCCGATCCGGCCCGAGCCCGCCGATTTGAGTTGAGCTGTCAGACAGTTTCGATAGGGTGGTCTCGTGATCGTGTTCTCGAACCGCCGCCTCGGGCCCGCCGCGGAGCTGCTGGTCTCGGTCGATGTCGCGCAGAGCATGCTGCGCGCGATCGCCGACGCCGCCCGCCCGGAAGCCTCGGCGCGCTGGGAGCTCGAGCTCGTGCGCTGGCTCGAAGCGCGCGCCGCGGCCACCGCCGCGATCGACGTCAGCGACCTCGCGTGGACGCCGACGAACTTCGATCGCCAGCGCGACTTCGTCGTCGCCGCGATCGCGCGCGCTGCGGAATCCTCGGAGCATTCCCGCGCACTCGCTCGCTGGGCCGCGATGATCGAGGCACATCCGCGCGATTCTGTACAGTTCGGACGGCTGTGGTCTTGGCAGCCAACTGCATGAGATTTCAGGCGAAATCGCCATAGATCTCGCCCTTGCACACGGCCGCGAACGAGGCGCGCGGTGCTAGAGTTCCGCCGTGGCCGCTGGGCAGACAGGCCAGACAGGTGGACCGGGCTTCTATCCGCAGCCAAACGAGTGGACCTGTGGTCCATTCGCGCTGAAGCACGCGTTGCTCGCGCTCGGCCGCATGGTCGACGTGTCGCAGATCGCCTCGACCGCCCGCACCCACTGGTGGTCGGGCACGAACGAGATCCAGCTCGCTCGCGCCGCGCGCGCGTTCGAGTGCGACCTCGTGCTCGAGCGTCGCTCCGATGCCGAGGAGGCACGCAAGGTGCTGACGAAGCACCTGCGCGAGCAGACGCCGGTCCTGCTGTGCGTCGACGAGTGGTCGCACTGGATCACCGTGCTGCGCGCCGAGGACCGCCGGTTCGTCGTCGTCGACTCGACCGACGATCCGCTGCTGTCGGTTCGGACCTGGCCGCAGCTCCGCAACTGGTGGCGCTACCACGACACCGACTACGCGACCGACAAGCCGCCGACGCTCTACGATCTGATGGCGGTCTCGCCGCGGTTTCGCACGACCGTCAAGGCCGACTTCTCCGTCGAGCGCGTCAAGTTCCTCCGCCGCCCCGAGAACCGCCGGCTCGCGCGCCACTGGAACGAGTACCTCGAGGATCTGCTCGAGATCTGCAAGCCGCCGTCGGTGCGGATCGCCGAGCCACTGTCGATGGGCGAGTTCCTGCGCCGTCACCAGGAGCTGCTGCTGACGCGCGTCGTGTACTGGCACGGCGACGTCTCGCGCGACGAGGTCACGCGCGTGCTGCGCGACCTGCGCTTCGTGTCGGAGACCTACGGCCTCGTGATCCCGGCGTCGATGTCGCGCCGCGCGCTCGCCGATCTCGCGATCCTGATCTCGCTGTGGGCGTGCGCGGATCGCGGCATCAACAGCATGTTCGGCTCGCCCGGCGCCGACGCGCGACCGTCGCAGTCGCCGAAGCGCCGCAAGGGCCGCAGCAACGGCAAACGTTAGCGCCTCAATACATCTCGGTGCGTGGCTCGACGAGCGGCAGGTGGACGCGGTCGCCGAAGCGCGCCGTCAATGCCGCGCAGCCCGCCGGCGTGATCAGCGCGTTGTACCGGACGTGGAGCTCCTCGAGATCGTCGAGGTACGGCGACTCGGCGAGCACGCGGGCGCCACGATCGGTGAGCGCGCTCGACAGCCGCAACGTCCGCAGCCCGGCGGCGCGCGGATCGGTCACGAGCTGCTCGGTAAGCGCGTCGTCGATCCGACTATCGAGCGCGAGGTCATACAGGTTCGCAAACGTGGCGCTGTCGAGCAACGCGGCGCCCCCTGGAGCGCCAGCGCCGCCGTCGATGGCGAGCGCACGCAAGCCAGCGATGCGTGCGGCCGCGGCCAGCCCGCGATCTCCGACATCATGCGCGAGCCTCAGCGACGTCAACGATCGCGCCGCGGCTGCGATCCGCTCGGCGAGTGGGTCACGCGCGCCGATCAGCGCGATCCGGTCCAACGGGCCGAACAGCGCGTCGAGCTCGCGGGCGTCGTGGCCGCGCACGTAGCTCGCCGTGAGGTCGCGCCGGTGCGGCAGCTCGGCAAATGGCGCGAGCTGGTCGAGTGTGTAGCCGCGCAGCTCGAGGCGCTCGAGGTTCGGCGCGCCGTCGACGATCGTGCGCGCGCTGCGTCCGGTCGCGCCGCCACCGCGGATCACGAGCGCGCGCAGCTCCGGCGCATGCGCGAGCAGGGTCGCGAGCGCGCGGTCGTCGATCCCGGGCGCGTCGATCTCGAGTGTCCGGATCTCGGACAGCATCGGCGCGCAGCGCTCGAGCGTGCGGCTCGGCTCGAGCAGGAACGACAGCTTCAGCGCGAGCTCGCGGACCCGGCCGAGCGTGGTCCGGCGCAGCTCGCGAAGCTGCGTCTTGTGCCCGATCGACAGCACGATGCGCTCGACGGGCTGGCGGTCGAGATAGCCGCGGAGCGCAGGCAGCGCCTCGATGTCGAGCTGGAGCTCGGTGTAGAAGCCCCGGCGTGGCCGCGCCGCGGTGGCACCGCGCGGGAGCGCGTCGACCGGGATCGGCGGCGTGTCAGCATGGGCTTGCGCGGCCGTGGCGCGGTAGCGCGGATCGCGGCGATCCATGCGCGCGAGCTCGCACGCCGCGACGATCTGCGCGCCACGCGGGTCGCCGCGCTCGCTCAGCCAGTCGGCATAGACGAGGCGCGGCGCATCGTCGTCGGGATCAGCGAGGATCGCGGCAAGCAGCTCGGCCTCGACGGTCACGTCGCTAGCCTCACAGGTACAGCCACTCTCCGAACCGCGCGCGCAGCTCGTCGGCAATCTCGCGGGTCGCGCGATTGCGGAACAGCCCGACGAACACGAGGTTCTGCAGGTGCGGCGACGCGGCGAGCGCGCGCAGCCCCGCGACGCCGATCCGGTTCCCGAGATCGAGCTCGCGCAGGTGACGCGCCTCGGGGGTTGCTGCGAGCAGCTCGGCGCCACGATCGCCGATGCCGTCGTCCATCGAGAGCACCTGGAGGCCCGACAGCGCGCCGCGATCGACGAGCGTCGCGATCGCATCGTCGTCGAGCTTGCTGTCTCGCACGCCGAGCGAGGACACCGCGCGCAGCGCCGGGGTGCCGACGAGCCGGCGCAGGCTCGCGGTGTCGAAGCTGCGCTCGCCGTCGATCGAGAGTCGGCGGAGCCGGCTCTCGCCCTCGAGCAGCGAGGCGATGCGATCGTCGATTCCGGACGCCGACAGGAACAGCGTCTCGAGGCGCACCCACGCGGTGTCGAGGGCGCCGAGCTGGTCGTGCGGTTCGCAGCCGAGCAGCGACAACCTGCGCAGCGCGCGCAGGTATCCGATGCGCGGCATGTCCGGGATCGGCAACGTGAAGCCGGCGAGCGTCAGCTCCTGCAGCGTCGCCGCGAGGCCGCTGCCGCACAGCACGCGTAGTGGCGCGGTCGGCCGCGTCTTGTAGTGCGCGAGGAACAGGTGACGCAGGCGCCTCAGGTGCGGGCTCTCGAACAGCACGCCGAACGTGAGGTCCTCGGCGAGCAGCCCTTCGAGCTCGAGTGCGTCGAGCTGCGCGAGCGGCTCCCAGCACGCGAACGCGATCGCGCGGCGATGTGCGAGCGGCGCACCGAGCGTCAGCTTCAGTCGCTTCACGGTGCCGAGCGACTTGTGCGCGAGCAGCGGACCGATGTTGTCGTCGCGCACGGTGATGTCGAGGTGCTCGTAGGGACACTGCTGCAGGCGCTGCGGCAGCGTCGAGAGATCCTCCATCTTGAGGCCGAGCACCTTCGGAAACCCGCGCTCGATGTTGCCGAGCTTCAGCTGCGACTCGAGGTCGAGCTCGCGCCGGCGCAGCGGTCGCCACCGGGGATCGTAGCGATCGAGGCGCGCGAGCGCGCAGCCGACGACGATCAGCTCGCCGCGCAGATCGCCACGCTCGGTGAGCCAGTCCGCGTAGACGAGGCGCGGCGCATCGTCGTCGGGCGCGGCGACGATCGCGGCGATCAGCTCGTCCTCGGTCGTCACGCGTCGAGCAGCTCGACCGCGGCGTCGGCGACCGCGCGACGCAGCTGCTTGATGTCCTCGGCGCTCGTGCCGCCGCGCGTCGGGTGCACACGGTTCGCGAGCACGATGACCCAGCGGCGGCGCGGCAGGTCGAGCCACAACGAGGTGCCGGTGAACCCGGTGTGGCCGATCGCGCCGTCGCGCGGCCAGCGGTCACCCGCCGACGACACGCCGGGCTCGTGCGACGGCGTGTCCCAGCCGAGCCGCCAGCTCGTCGCCGGCGCGGCGGACTCGCGCGCGAACTGCTGGACGATCGCCGGCAGCAGCTTGCCGCGCGCGCGCCCGGCGTGGGTCTCGACGATCGCCTGCGCGAACTTCGCGACATCGCCGATCGGCGCGAACAGCCCGGCGTGGCCGCAGACGCCGCCGCCGAAGTACGCGTTGTCGTCGTGGACGCGGCCGCACACGAGGCCGCGGAAGTCGCACAGCTCGGTCGCGACCGCGTGATCGATCGCGGTCGTGCCCGGGTAACGGGCGGCGTCGAGCGCGAGCGGGCCGGCGACCAGATCGGCGAACGCCTGCTCGAGCGGCAACCCGGCGGCGCGCTCGACGATCGCGCCGAGCTGGAGGTAGCCGAGGTCGCTGTAGATCGTCGCGATGCCGGGCGCGTTCGTCGGCACGCGGGCGGCGCGCTCGACGAGCTCGCGCCGTGGCTCGGGGTGCTCGCCGACGCGCATCTCGCGGAAGAACTCGACGTGCGCGACGCAGCCGGCGGCGTGCCCGATCAGCTGCGCGACGGTGCCGGTGGTCGCCGCGTCGGGCAGGAACCGGCGGACCGGTGCGCCGAGGTCGAGCCGGCCCTCGCCGACGAGCACCATCGCGCAGGCGACCGTCGCCATCGGCTTGGTCACCGACGCGAGATCGAACAGCGAGCTGTCGTCGATCGCGGGGCCGAGCGCGGGGATGCGTTGCGTGTGACCGCGCACGAACCGCTCGACCTCGACGCCAGCGTCGCCGATCGAGACCGCGGCCGCCGAGCCGACGTGCCGCGCGAGGGCGTCCTCGACGAGCGCAACAATCCGGTCCACCTCGCGATGCTACGCGAGCGGTGCCCCGTCGGGCATGGTAGATTGACGCCGCGTGACACGGTACGAGCTGCTCGACCGGATCGGCGTCGGCGGCATGGCGGAGATCTTCCGCGGCAAGGCCGTGGCCGCCGGCGGCTTCGAGAAGCCCGTCGCGATCAAGCGCATCCTTCCGCACCTCTCGCAGGACAAGCGGTTCGTCGAGCTGCTGATCGCCGAGGCGAAGGTGCTGTCGCTGCTCAAGCACCGCAACATCGTCCAGATCTTCGACGTCGGGCTCGGCGACGACGGTCAGTACTTCCTCGTCATGGAGTACGTCGACGGCAAGGACCTCGGCGGCGTCCAGCGCGGGCTCGAGGTGCGTCGGCGGCGGATGCCGTACGATCTCGCGCTCCACATCGGTGCCGAGATCTGCGAGGCGCTCGAGCACGCGCACTCGGCGCGCGCGCCCGACGGCAAGCCGATGTCGCTCGTCCATCGCGACGTGTCGCCGTCGAATGTGCTGCTGTCGCGCGCCGGCGAGATCAAGCTCACCGACTTCGGGATCGCGAAGCGCGCCGAGCAGGAGCAGACGGGGCACGGCGCGGTGCGCGGCAAGTTCGCGTACATCTCGCCCGAGCAGGCGCGCAACGAGCACGTCGATCCACGCAGCGACGTCTTCTCCGTCGCCGTCGTGCTGTGGGAGCTGATCACGAACCGCCGGCTGTTCTCGGGGCTCGGCGACCTCGAGGCGCTGCGCGCGGTGCGCGAGGCGCAGGTGCCGCGGCCGACCGAGATCGATCCGCGGCTGTCGCCCGAGGTCAGCCAGCTGCTGATGGCGGCGCTGTCGCGCGATCCGAAGAACCGTCCGACCGCCGGACAGTTCGGCGCGAAGCTGCGCTCGATGCGCTACGCACTCGACGTCACCGTCGGTGATCCGGCGAGCGAGCTCGCGAAGATCATCGACAACGCCGACGAGGTCGAGCGCCAGAGCCAGCAGATGATCGCGCCGCAGCTGCCGCGCTCGAGCACGTTCGACGCGGGTGCGGCGGATTCGGGGCGTGGGCCGGATTCGATCGATGGCGGCGAGGCGACGGTGATCCGGATCCGGACCGCCGACGAGTTCCAGATGCGCGACAAGGATGGCGCCGCGGTCGCGAAGGCGCGCAAGGTGATCGATCGGTTCGAGGAGGAAGAGACGCGGCTCGCGCAGCTGTCCGGCGATCAGATGCGCATGCTGCGGTCGAATCGTCGTGACAGTAACGACAGCACCGCAGCGCCCGTCGTCGCGGCGCCGCGTGCGCGCCGTCCCACCGACGAGCCGACGGTCGCGCGCGAGCCGATCCCGGTCGCGGATCCGTCCACGCCGCACCTGCACTTCGACTCCGACGAGAGCACCCGGCTCGTCGCGCCGCGCGATCGCCGTACGCCCGCCCCTGCCCCGCGCGCGGTCGCCGGCATGCCGCCGGAGATGCCGACGGGGTTGCAGCGTCCGCGTGGCGGCACGCCCGGCCCGATGCCCGGCACCGTGCACCAGCGCAGCGGCTTGCCGGGTGTGCCGCCCGCGATGCAGCCACCCGCGCGTCCGCCATCGCCCTCGCCGCCGGTGCAGCAGACGCCCACGCCGACCCCGCTGCCACCGTCGCCGATGCTGCCGCCGACGCCGATGCAGCGTCCGCAGCCGCCGATGCCGCAGCCGCCGATGCCGCAGCCGCAGCCTCCGATGCCGATGCCGATGCAGAACCAGTATCCGAACTGGGGCGTGCATCCGCAGCTGCCGCCGCGCGGCGCGTCGCCGACGGCGCAGGACATGTACGAGCGGCCGGTGTATCCGCAGAACCGGAGCTCGACGCCGCAGGTCGCCGGCTTCCAGGGCCCGCCGAAGCGGCTCGTGCTCAAGCCATGGATGCTCGTGATCGGCGCGCTGATCATGGCGGGCCTGGCGTTCGCGATCACGCGCGCCGTGCTGTCGTGATGCACGGCCCGCGCGGTCCAATGTAGGACGACACCAAAAGTGCCCTCGCGCGTTGGTACGACCTATGGGCCTCGTACCGACGGACAAAACGCACGGATCTTCGACGGTTGGCGATTTCGCGCGAATCGACGGTCACGAAATCGCGGCTCCTCCGCACGTGGGGGATGAAATGCAGGCCCGTGCTTTATCACCCTCCGTGACACGGCCCGACGAGCCGACGCTCGTCGATCCCACGCAAGACACGATCGCGGCGCTCGTCGCCGGCGGCAAGCATCGCGAGGCGCTCGCCGCCTGCGCCCGGCACCACGGTCACGTGGTCGGCCGGCTGTGCATGGCGCTGCTCGGCTCGCAGGCCGACGCGGACGAGGCGACGCAGGAGACGCTGCTGCGCGCACACCGCGCGATGGCGACGTATCGCGGCGAGGGATCGATCAAGGCATGGCTCTGCGGGATCGCGCGTCACGTCTGCGCGCACATGCTCGAGACGCGGCGCAAGGGACGTGAGCTCTCGGAGCTCGTCCCGGTGCCCGACACCGGCGAGGCGCGCGAGCAGTTCGCCAACCGCCAGCGTGCGCGCGCGATCCGCGACGCGATGGCCAACCTCAAACCCAGCGAGCGCGATGTGCTCGTCCTGCGCTACGTCGCAGACCTCAGCCATCGCGAGATCGCCACCACGTGCAACCTCGACGAAGCAACTGCGCGCAAGCGGCTCAGCCGTGCACTCGCGCGCCTGCGCTCCGCCATGCCCGAGAAGGATCTGTAGCCATGACGCGCCCCGAGTGCTCTCCCGTCCAGGATGATCTCGCCGATCTCGTCGCGGGCAACCCCGACACGATCGAGCGCCACTCCGCTCACCTCGCGACGTGCGACGACTGTCGCGACGCGCGCCACGACGCGAGCCAGCTCGCGAAGTCGCTCGCGCACGCCGGCTCGGACTACGTGCTGCCCGCGGATCTCGTCGAGCGCGTGCTGATCGCGGCCGGCAACGATCCGATCGCCGCGCCCGCGCCCGCACCGGCACCGGTCGCCGACAAGCAGGTCACGCCGATCACCGCGGCGCCTCGCAAGCGCACGCGCGTGTGGCTCGCGCTCGGTGCCGCGGCTGCGATGGCGGCCGGTGGCCTCGGCATCTATGCGGCCACGCACCACGACGCCGGGTCGTCGCAGGTCGCGTCGCTGCCCGGCGGTGCGATCGGCAAGGTCCAGACGATCGATCGCGCCGCGAAGGACAAGACTGGCGGCCTCGAGGTCAAGGATGGCAACGCGTGGCGCGCACTGCGTCCGGGCGAGCTCGTCCCGGCCGGCGCGCAGGTTCGCACCGACGAGCGCACGCGCGCCGCGATCGAGCTCGCCGACGGCACGCGGTTCGTCCTCGATCACAAGACCGCGCTCGCGTTCGATCCCGTCGAGGCGCGCCGCACGCGGCTGACCGCAGGCCGGATCGTCGCCGACGTCGTCCATGTCGACGATCGCCCTGCCGCGGTCGAGACGCCGACCGGTCACATCGACGTGATCGGCACGCGGTTCGCCGTGACCGCGACCGACAAGCTGACGTCGGTGCAGGTCGTGCGCGGCGAGATCGCGCTGTCGACGCCCGATGGCAAGCGCGACCAGGTGCGCGCCGGCGAGGAAGGCGTGATCGAGAACGGCGCGCTCGCGGTCAACGCGGCGCCCGGGCTCGCGCGCGAGGTCGAGTGGTCCGAGCTCGGCCCGAAGCCGCAGGACACCGAGGCCGGCGCAGGGCTCGGCGCGCTGCGCGCGTACAAGCCCGGCGAGACCCGCGATCGCGACTGGAACCTCACGCTCGCGAGCCACGACGTCAAGGTCCGTATCGTCGGGCCGGTCGCGCGCACCGAGATCACCGAGACGTTCCGCAACGACTCGGATCAGCAGCTCGAGGGCGTCTATCAGTTCCCGCTGCCGGCGGACGCGCAGATCGACGCCCTCGCGCTCGACGTCGCGAATGCACCGGGTGGCTTCGAGCAAGGCGCGTTCGTCGACAAGGAGCGCGCGCAGAAGATCTGGCGCGGCGTGATCGACAAGGCCGCGCCGAAGAAGCTCGAGATCGCGCAGGACGAGATCATCTGGGTCGACGGCTCGTGGCGTGACCCGGCGCTGCTCGACTGGAAGCGCGGTGGTCGCTTCGAGCTGAAGATCTTCCCGATCCCGGCGAAGGGCCAGCGCACGATCAAGATCGCGTACACGCAGATCGTGACGCCGCGCGGTCCGTGGCGACAGTACGTCTATCCGCTGCCGCACTCGGCCGATGGCTCGACCGTCGCCGATCAGCTGACCGTCGACGTCGAGGTCCGCGGCGCGAAGCCCGGCCAGGTGCGCGCGGCCGGCTACGATCTGCAGGCCGATCCGGTGCGCGCGGATGTCAACGCGCTGACGCTCAAGCAGACCGGGTTCGTGCCGCGCGGCGACCTCGTCGTCGACTACCGCGCCGACAATGACGCCGAGCTGCGCGCGTGGACGTTCGCCGGCGGATTCGCCGTCGCGCCCGACGCGAAGCTCGCCGACAAGAAGAACGTCGGCATCGACATGAAGGTCGTCGACGCCCAGCGCCAGATCGCGAGCGACACGCGGCCGACCGCCGTGCTCGCGCTCAAGCCGAAGCTGCCGCGCTGGCGCGAGGCGAAAGCGCGCGACTACATGATCGTGATCGACTCGAGCCAGTCGATGGTCGGCGAGCGCTACACGCGGGCCGGCGAGCTCGCGGCGCGCCTCGTCGAGCAGATGGACCGCCGCGATCGGTTCACGGTCATGGCGTGCGACAGCGAGTGCAAGAAGCTCGGTGATCTGAAGTCGCCGTCGGTCGCGGCCGCGGGCGAGCTCGCGACGTGGCTCAAGGCGCAGCCGGCCGCCGGTGCGAGCGACATCGTCGCCGCGATCCGGACCGCCGCGACCGAGCTGCCGGCCGCGCAGGACCACGAGCGCTGGGTGATCTACGTCGGCGACGGCTTCGCCTCGACCGGCTTCCGCAAGGCGGGCGACGTCGAGAAGGCGATCGCGCAGACCACGAAGGGCGTCAACGTCACCACGATCGGCATCGGCACGGACGCGGATGCCGCCGTGCTCGCCGCGGTCGCGCGCGGTGGTGGCGGCAGCTACCTCGCGTGGCTGCCCGGCCAGTCGGTGAAGACCGCCGCGATCGCAGGCCTCGAGTCGACGTACGGCAGCGCGCTGCGCGACGCGAAGATCGAGCTGCCGCAGGGCCTCGCGGACGTCGCGCCGACCGTGCTGCCGACGCTGCGCAACGGCGACGAGGTGCTCGTCGCGGCGCGCATCACCGGCGAGGTCGCGGGCGATGTCGTCGTCAAGGGCACCGTCGGTGGCCAGGCGTTCGAGCAGCGCTATCCGCTGAAGCTCGCGGTGTCGACGTCGCCGGGCAATGGCTTCGTGCCGCGGCTGTGGGCGTCGCTCGCGATCGAGCAGCTCGAGCGCACGACCGACAAGCCGACTGGTGACGAGCGCACGCGGATGGTCGCGCTGTCGCAAGGCTACGGCGTGATGTCGAAGGAGACGTCGCTGCTCGTCCTCGAGTCGCCGGCGATGTTCGACGCGTTCGGCGTCGATCGCAGCGTGCCCGCGGCGAAGTGGACCGGTACCGAGGCGATCGAGGAGACCACGAGCGCCGGCACGATCCAGCATCAGACGCCGCGCGACGACGCGAAGGACATGGCGCGTGCGACGAAGTCGAAGAAGGCCGACCTGGACCTGGCGGAGCCGACGACGAGCGCGCCCGCCGCGACGCCGATGCCGAACAAGGCGCCGGTCGCCGGTGACCTCGGCGGGGCCGATGGACCGGTCGCCGCGGGTGGTTTCATGGGCAACGGCCGTGGCCGGCGCGGCTGGGGCGGCGGCATGATCGCGATGCGCCGCACGTGGGTGAAGGTGCCGAGCGTCAGCGCGTACGACGGCGTGTCGCCGAGCATCTCGAAGGCGATCGGCGACGCCGAGCGTGCGCTCGCGAAGAGCCCCGATAGCCGCGAGCGCCACCGCGCGCTCGTCCAGGCGCTGTCGTACGCCGGCGAGCTCGACCGCGCAAACCAGCTCGCGGCGAAGTGGCTCGATCGCGACCGGCTCGATCCGCAGGCGCTCGGCTACCAGGCCGACCTGCTCGGCCGCGACGGCAAGCGCGAGCTCGCGCTGCGCATGCTCGCCGGCATCGTCGACCTCGACGCCGATCGCAGCGAGGCCCACGAGCGCATGGTGACCGCGTACGAGCACGTCGGCCGGATGTCGCAGGCGTGCAGCCATCGCATCGCGCTGACCGCGATCGCGCCGAAGGATGGCAAGGCCGCGGCCGCCGCGGTCCGCTGCCTGCGTTCGCTGTCGCGCGACGCCGATGCCGAGCTCGTGCTCGCCTCGCTCGCGACCGAGACGCGCAGCGCCGCCGAGAAGGCGCTGCTCGACGCGCCGGCGCCCGCGAAGGGCAAGGACGACGTCGTGATCGACGCGCGGTGGGACGGCGGCGATGACCTCGACGTCTCGCTCGTGACGCCGGAAGGCACGCGGATCTCGTGGATGGGCGGCCGCACCGACGTCCACGTCAGCGACGCGACGAACACCGCGCACGAGCAGCTCGCGCTCAAGTCGATCAAGAAGGGCAACTACCTGATCGAGATCGGCCGCGGCGGCGCGAACCCGTCGACGGTGCCGGCGCGCGGCACGCTCGACATCACCGTGCTCGGCACGAAGAAGTCGCTGCCGTTCGAGCTCACCGGCTCGCACAAGGGCGTCGGCCGGCTGACGATCGGCCTCGAGGAGCGCGTGGAGACGCTCGATCCGAACAACGCGAAGGTCGGCTTCGGCCACATCCCGAACCCGGTCGCCCGCCGCGTGATGCTCGCGCGCTCGGACTCCATCCAGGCGTGCTTCACGACGTACCTGATGACGAACCCGGACGCGCGCGGCCGGCTGATGCTGACGATCACCGTCGACGCCAGCGGCCAGACGCAGACCCGTGCGACCGGCCCCGCCGGCACCGAGGTCGCGCAGCGCTGTGTCGAGCAGGCGCTCATGTACATGCACGTCGAGGGCACCGCGGCGGGTCAGTTCCGCGTGCCGCTGACGTTCTCGTCGGGCCGCTAGGCCAGTCGGTTCGATCGCCCGTCACCCGTTTCTGGCACGCGAATTCACTGCCTCGCGTGTCCGGGTGGCGGGCGATTGTTGTTTGATGCAGGGATGATCGAGAAGCTCGATGACGCCCGCCTCGCCCAGGAGCTCACCACGCTCGATGGCTGGGCGGTGAAGGCCGGGAAGCTGCACCGCGAGTACCGGTTCACCGACTTCGTGAGCGCGTGGAGCTTCATGTCGGCGGTCGCGCTCGTCGCCGAGCGGATGAACCATCACCCCGAGTGGTTCAACGTCTATCACACGGTGCGCGTCGACCTGACGACGCACGATGCGGGCGGCATCAGCATGCTCGACGTCGAGCTCGCGAAGCTGATGAACCAGCTCGCTCAGTCCCAGACGCACTCGAGCTGACACAGCTCGTCGCCCGCGGTCCGGCACAGCGGCTCGCTGATCCGGACGTTCTCGCCGCCGGACAGCTCGATCGAGCGCTGGCACCAGCCGCTCACCGACAGGCAGTGCGCCTTGTCCGGCGTCGCGAACCCGCGGATCCGTAGCACCGCCGTGTTCGGGCCGCGCGTCAACACCTCGAGGTAGCCCGAGTCGTAGTGCGCGCTCCACAGCCGCACGGCGCGTCCGAGGATCCAGTGCGTCGTGCCGACCTTGAAGAACAAGCGATAGATCGTCGTGAGGTTCGCGTCGGCGCCGAACCGCCCGAGCTCCTGGACGAGGCCGAGGTCACCCTTGCCGAACAGGCGGTCGATCGCGACGTTCAGCTCGACGAACTGCTCGAACGGATACCACTTCGCCTTCTCGAAACCGGCTTCGACGTTCGCGCGCAGCTCCGGCGAACACTGCGCGACGAGGCGCTCGATCCCCGCGGCACCATGCCCCAGCTGCACCCACAGGACGCGCGAGGCCATCGCGCTTCCCTTGACGTTCGCCACGCCCCTACTATACGCCGCACCCGTGAGCGATCCCATCGATCCCATCGATCCCATCGATCCCATCCGGCGCCTCGAAGACATGGAAGCGAGGGCCCAGCAGGCCGGCGGCAAGCATCGCATCGCCAAGCAGCACGAGGCCGGCAAGCTGACGGCGCGCGAGCGCATCGCGGCGCTGCTCGACGACGGCAGCTTCGTCGAGCTCGACAAGTTCGTGACCCATCGCTGCGCCGACTTCGGCATGCAGGAGCAGAAGATCCTCGGTGACGGCGTGGTGACCGGGCACGGCACCGTCGACGGCCGCCCGGTCTGCGTGTTCGCGCAGGATTTCACGGTGTTCGGTGGATCGCTGTCCGGCGCCTACGCGCAGAAGATCTGCAAGGTCATGGACCTCGCGACGAAGATCGGCTGCCCGGTGATCGGCCTCAACGACTCCGGCGGCGCGCGCATCCAGGAAGGCGTCGAGTCGCTCGCCGGCTACGCCGACATCTTCCTGCGCAACGTGCTGACGAGCGGCGTCGTGCCGCAGCTGTCCGCGATCATGGGGCCGTGTGCCGGTGGCGCAGTGTACTCGCCCGCGATCACCGACTTCATCCTGATGGTCGAGCGCACGTCCTACATGTTCATCACCGGCCCCGAGGTGATCCGGACCGTGACGCACGAGGAGGTCACCAAAGAGCAACTCGGCGGCGCGTCGACGCACGCGAGCCGGTCCGGCGTCTCCCACTTCACCGAGCCCGACGAGCTCGCGTGCATCGAGCGGATCCGCGAGCTGCTGTCGTTCATGCCGAGCAACAACGCGGAGGATCCGCCGATCCGGCCGACGAAGGATCCGGCGGACCGCGCGGACGCCGCGCTCGACAGCGTCGTGCCGCGCGAGTCGAACAAGCCGTACGACATCAAGAAGATCATCCACGCGGTCGTCGACGACGGGAAGTTCGTCGAGGTCCACAAGGACTACGCGAAGAACATCGTGTGCGGGTTCGCGCGCTTCGACGGCCGGCCCGCCGGCATCGTCGCGAACCAGCCCGCGCACCTCGCCGGCTGCCTCGACATCGACGCGTCGATCAAGGCCGCGCGGTTCGTGCGGTTCTGCGACTGCTTCAACATCCCGCTCGTCACGTTCGTCGACGTGCCCGGTTTCTTGCCCGGCACGAACCAGGAGTACGGCGGCATCATCAAGCACGGCGCAAAGCTGCTCTACGCGTTCGCCGAGGCGACGGTCCCGAAGATCACGGTGATCACGCGCAAGGCGTACGGCGGCGCGTACGACGTCATGTCGTCCAAGCACATCCGCGCCGACGTCAACGTCTCGTACCCCGCCGCCGAGATCGCAGTGATGGGCCCCGATGGCGCGGTCAACATCATCTTCCGCGGCGAGCTCGACAAGATCACCGACGACAAGGCGCGGGCCGAAGCGCGCGCGAGATTCACCGACGAGTACCGCGAGCGGTTCGCGAACCCGTACAAGGCCGCATCGCTCGGATATATCGACGAGATCATCCGGCCGCGCGACACGCGCCTGACGATCATCCGCTCGCTGCGCACGCTCGCGAACAAGCGCCAGTCGAACCTGCCGCGCAAGCACGGGAACATTCCGCTCTGAAAGCGGCGCTGGTACGATGCCAGCCATGTTCCGAGGGTGGTTCGTGCTGGCGCTCGTCGCGTCGGCCGTGGTCGCGAGCCCGACAGCGCGGGCGGATGACGGTCCGAGCCCGGCGCAGAAGCAGGCGATCTACGCGAAGGCGTCGGTCGTCCGCGTCGTCGGCTACTGGGAGGTGACGTTCTCGCTCGCGGGCCGCGAGGCGAAGGAGTTCGTCGGCGGCATGGGCTCGGGCTTCTTCATCAGCGCCGACGGCTTCATCGCGACGAACGCGCACGTCGTCGAGGACATCAAGAACGGCGAGCAGCGGGCGAAGCAGGCCGCGTTCTCGCAGCTGATGGGCAAGCTGCGCCGGCAGTTCGGCGCGGATCTCGACGCCGCGATCGTCGAGGAGCTGCGGCGCAGCGCGCGCGTCGTCGAGAACAACGACGTCGTGCTGCCCGACGGCACGAAGCTGAAGTACGAGGTCAAGGCGTACGGCGCGCCGGTCGGCGAGGGCAAGGACGTCGCGATCATCAAGGTCGACCTCAAGGACGCGCCGAACCTGACGATCGGCGACTCCGAGAAGGTGCAGATCCAGGACAAGGTGCTCGCGATCGGCTATCCGGGCGCCGCCGACATGAACGGGCTGCTCGACAGCAAGTCGCAGCTCGAGGCGTCGATCACCGACGGTGCGGTGTCCGCGCTCAAGCGCACCGCCGATGGCGAGCCGGTGCTGCAGGTCAGCGTGCCGATCACGCACGGCAACTCCGGCGGCCCGGCGATCAACGATCACGGCGAGGTGATCGGCCTGACCACGTTCGGCAGCCGCAACGAGGTCCAGGGCTTCAACTTCCTCGTCGCGTCGTCGACGGTGCAGAAGTTCGTCCGCGAGGCGAAGGCCGACAACACGCCGAGCAAGACGATGGTCGCCTGGAAGAAGGCACTCGACGAGCTGTGGGCCGGCGATCTCGATGCCGCGATCACCGACTTCGAGGAAGTGCTGACGCTGTTCCCGACGCACTCGGAGGCGCCTCGGATGCTGAAGCAGGCGCGCCAGCTCAAGAAGGAAGGCAAGGGCAAGCCGAAGCAGGCCGCGGTCGACGCGCCGGGCGGCAGCAACAACGGCGTCGCGGTCGCGATCGTGATCGTGCTCGTGTTCGTCGTGATCGGCGTGATCGTGATGGTGAAGCGCAAGAAGCCGGCGGCCGCGCCGCTCCACGCGGGTCACGCACCGCCGGGCCTGCATCCCGGACAGCACCCGATGCAGATGCCACCGCAGCATCCCGCGCACGCGACCGGACCGATGGCGCACCAGAGCCAGCCGATGAATCCGATGATGGCAGGGCACTCCGGCCCGGCTCCGGTCGCGAAGACCGTCGCGATCGGCGCCTCGGCGAGCCAGCCGATCGCGAAGACCGCGTTCGCATCGTTCACGATGGGCAGCCTGACGTGCACGCGCGGGCTGCTCCACGGCCAGCGGTTCAGCCTGTCGCAGCAGGGTTTGCTGATCGGTCGCCAGCCGGGCGTCGCGCAGATCGTCGTCAATGACTCGCGCGCGTCGGGCAAGCACGTGTGGATCGGCTTCGAGAACGGTCAGCTCGTCGCCGTCGATCAGGGGACCACGAACGGCACGTTCGTCAACGATGTCCACCACGGCCGGATCAGCAAGGTGCCGCTCAAGGATGGCGACACCGTCATTGTCGCCGAGCCCGACTGCCTGAGCCTGACGCTCAAGCTGAGCTGAGACATGCGACGCGCGGTCCTGCTGATCGCGCTCGTCGCGTGTCATCGCAACAAGCCACCGCGCCCATTGCCGCCGCTGCCGCACGCGGCGTACGCGCATTACCTCGACGGCAAGCTGTCCGCATATCGCGACGACTGGAGCGGAGCCGCCGCCGCACTCGACGACGCGTCGCGCGCCGCGCCCGATCAACCGATGGTCGCCGTCGAGCTCGCGCGCGCCCAGCAACGCGCGAAGCAGGACGCCGCCGCCCGCCGGACGCTCGCCGACGCTCGCGTACGCTGGCCGAAGCACGCGCAGGTGTGGCTCGCGTCCGGAGATCTGCTCTCGACGACCGCGCCGCTCGAGGCGATCCGCGCGTACCGCCGCGCGATCGAGCTCGAGCCGACCGACGAGCGCCCGTACCTCGGCCTCGCGAAGCTCGAGCAGCCGCCGAACGCGCTCGCAACGCTGCGCCGCCTGGTCAAGCGCGTGCCGACGTCGATCGAGGGCCACTACCGGCTCGGCGTCCGGCTCGCGACCGCCCGCCAGCTCGAGCCCGCGATCAAGGAGCTCCGCAAGGTGCTCGAGCTCGACCCCGATCACATCGACGCGCGCATCGATCTCGCGCGAGCGCTGCGCCGACAAGGCCACCTCGCCGATGCGATCGCGCAGACGCGCAGCGCGTTCGACCGCAGCGGCCAGGCGATCGACCTCGCCGAGGAGCTGTTCTACCTGCTGCTCGAGGCCGACGATCGCACCGCCGCGCTCGATCTGCTGACGCTGCTCGACGACGATCGCAGCGATCCCGACGCGCTCGCGACCGTCGCACGCCTGCATCGCGGCATGGGCCGGCTCGACGATGCGCGCGCGATCGGCACGCGGATCGCCAAGCAGGACGGCGAGCTCGGCGCACTCGTCCTCGCCGATGTCGACCTCGCCGCCGGCGATCACGCCGCCGCGGTCAAGCGCACGCTCGCGATCCCCGAGAAGTCCGACCGCTTCACCGACGCGCGCAAGTTCGCCGCCGCCGCGCTGCTCGCCGCCGGCGATCCGAAGCGTGCGGGCGAGGTGCTCGCCCCTGCGCGCACTGCGAAGCCCGACGACGTCGACCTCGCGACCGCCGCAGCGTTCGCGCTCGCGGACCAGGGCAAGCTCGCCGATGCGCGCGCGCTGCTCGACAAGCTCGGCACCGGTGCCGCCCAGACCTACGCGAAGGCCCGGCTCGCCGATCACGCCGGTGATGTCACGACCGCGCTCGCGCTCGTCGAGGGTCTCGTCCGCGAGAAGCCCGACCTCGTCGCCGCGCTCAACCTCGCCGGCTTCCTGCTCGCCGATGCGAACCAGCGGCTCGCCGACGCCGAGCGCTACCTGCGGCACGCGCGCGAGCTGTCGCCCGGCGACCCCGCGATCCTCGACAGCTGGGGCTGGCTGCTCTACCGCAAGGGCGAGTACCGCGCCGCCGTCCGCGCGCTCGACCGCGCCTCCCGGTTCGCGCCGCGCGAGCCCGAAATTCTCTATCACCTCGCCGCCGCCTGGGCCGCCGACGGCGCACCGCGCACCGGCCTCGCCACGCTCGACAGCGCCGCCACGCTGCACCCGCCTGCCCACATCCAGCGCCGGATCGAGACCCTGCGCGCACGCCTCGCGGGTCGGTGATACGATGGGCTCCATGAAACGCTGGTTGGCAGCGGTGCTCCTCGTGGCGGCCTGTGGAAAAGGCCCGTCCGAGGATCAGTGCAAGCAGCTCCTCGACCACCTCGTCGATCTCGAGTTCAAGAAGGCGGGCGCGAGCGCGGCCGACAAGCAGAAGGCTGACCTCGCCGTCGAGAAGAAGAAGGTCGCCGAGAACAAGTGGCCCGAGTTCCAGACCGCGTGCGTCGACAAGACCGCACGGGACCGCGTCGAATGCGCGCTCGCCGCGACCGATCTCGAGGGTGTCGCCAAGTGCGACGCCGTCCAGTGATCGCCGCGCGAAGAACGTCGACGTAGGCGTAAGCGTAAGCGTAAGCGTAGGCGGTCCCGGACACGCCGGACGTTCGCGTCCCGGACACGCCAGACGATCGCGATCGCGTCCCGGACACGCCGGACGATCGGTCCCGGACACGCCAGACGATCGCGTCCCGGACACGCTCGGACGATCGCGTCCCGGACACGCGTCCAGGACACGCCGGACAATCGCGTCCCGGACACGCCGGACGATCGGTCCCGGACATGCCGGACGATCGCGTCCCGGACACGCCCGACGATCGCGATCGCGTCCCGGACACGCCGCAC